>JACKBY010000002.1 GCA_020634335.1 Promineifilum sp.
TCTGGTTCCGGATGCCGTCCAGGCCGGCCATCAGCATCGCCGCGAACGCCAAATACGGGTTGGCCGCCGGGTCCGGGCAGCGGAACTCGATGCGCTTTGCCTTCGGCGAGTGGGAGTACATCGGGATGCGCACGGCCGCCGAACGGTTGCGCGCCGAGTAGGCGACGACGACGGGCGCCTCGTAGCCCGGCACCAGCCGGCGGTAGGAGTTGGTCGTCGGCGCGACGATGGCCAGCAGCGCGTTGATGTGCTTCAGGATGCCGCCAATGTAATACTTCGCCATCTGGCTGATGCCGGCGTATTCGTCCCCGGCAAACAGCGGCTGGCCGTCTTTCCACAGGCTCTGGTGGGTGTGCATGCCGGAGCCGTTGTCGGCGTAGATCGGCTTGGGCATGAAGGTCACAGTCTTGCCGTGCTTCTGGGCCACGTTCTTGACGACGTACTTGTACATCTGCACATTGTCGGCCATCTTGAGCATGGAGTCGAAGCGCATGTCGATCTCGCATTGCCCGGCCGTGCCCACTTCGTGGTGGTGCAATTCCACGTCAACGCCGGATTCGATCAGCGTGCGCACCATTTCCGAGCGCAGGTCCTGCAACGTGTCAACGGGCGCCACTGGGAAGTAGCCGCGCTTGTGCGGCACCGAGTGCCCATAGCCAAATATGCCCGTGTTCCACGGCCCTTCGATGCTGTCCACCTGATAGGCCGAGGAGTATTCGCCGGCCGAGTACATCACCTTGTCGAACACGAAAAACTCGGCTTCCGGCCCGAAATAGGCGGTGTCGGCGATACCCGTGTCCTTGAGATAGTCCAGCGCCTTGCGGGCCACGTAGCGCGGATCGCGCGAGTAGGGGGCGCGGCTGATGGGATCGTACACGTCGCCCACCAGGCTGAGCGTTGGCGCAGCGCAGATCGGGTCGACGATAGCCGTCGCCGGATCACAGATGAGGATCATGTCGCTCGACTCGATGCTCTGGAAGCCGCGAATCGAGGAGCCGTCGAAGCCCAGACCTTCCTCAAAAGCATCTTCGGCGCTAAAATGCTCAACCGGCAGAGAGAAATGCTGCCACTGGCCGAACAGGTCGGTGAACTTCACATCGACGACTTCAATGCCTTTATCCTCGATTAATTTGATTACATCCGCAGGTTTCATGGTTTCAACTCCAACTAGATTGTGATTGACAACAGTGATGACCCGGCTCTTTCCATGAGAGCCGGGTCGGCAATTACTGATCAGGCTTGCGAATAAGAGAATTTACGTTATTTGGATCACTCAGTCAGTACCGGCCGAATAGGGCTGCATCACGACGTCGGCGGCCAACCCGAAATCCGTGCCGTTGCCGGCAAATTCGGGATAGGAACCGACGCCATGGTAAGCCAAATCGATGCCTTCATCCTCCACTGTGGGGCTGACGCGCAGCCCGATAGTTTTATCGATCAACTTGAACATGACGAACGCGACGGGCAGGACCCACAAGGTGCAAGCCAGCAGGCCCACGGCCTGGATGCCCAGTTGCGTGAACCCGCCGCCGGAGAGCAGGCCGCGACCGTCCGTGGCCCAGATGCCCACCGCTAGAATGCCGAACATGCCGTTCAGGCCATGCACCGGAAACGCGCCCACCGGATCGTCGATCTTCAACTTCTCCATGAGCAGGATGCCGTAGTAGGCGATGGCCCCGGCGATGGCCCCGATGACCAGGGCCGACATCGGCGTGACAAAGGCTGTGCCGGCGGTGATAGCGACCAGACCACCCAGCGCGCCGTTGAAGGCCATGCTGACGTCCCACTTTCGGGAGTAAAAATAGCCCAGGAACATGGCGACCATGGCCCCGGTAGTAGCGGCGAAGTCGGTCGTCACGATGATGAGCGAGATGGGCGTGGGGTCGGCCGCGAGCTGGCTGCCGCCGTTGAAGCCGAACCAGCCCAGCCACAACACAAACGTTCCCAGCGCCGCCAGAGGAATGTTATGGCCGCGGATGTTTTGGCCGAAGACCTTGTCTCGCCGTTTGCCGAGAATGATGGTTCCCGCCAATCCCACGTAAGCGCCCACCAGATGGACGACCGATGAGCCGGCGAAGTCCAGATACCCCATCTGCGCCAACCAGCCGCCGCCCCACACCCATTTGCCGAAGATCGGATAGATGATGAGGGCCACGAAGAAGCTATACACTAAGTCGGCCTTGAAATCGGTTCGCTCGGCCATCAGCCCCGAAGCGATAGTGCCCGCCGCCGCGCAGAACGCGAATTGAAAGAAGAAAAAGGCCAGACCGGGAATCGTCAGGCCCGGATAGACCTCCGGCAGCCCGCGCAGGAAAAACCATTCCGTACCAAAGAGATTGTTGCCCGATCCGAACATGATGGCGAAACCGGCGATGACGAAAGCGATAGTGCTCATCGTCGTGTCCATGAAGTTTTCGGCCATGATGTTGACCACGTTTTTGGAGCGGACCAGGCCGGCCTCCAGAAAGCCGAAGCCTGCCTGCATGAAAAAGACCAGAGCGGCGCTCAACAATACCCACACGGTGTCGACCGGATTGGCGACGGCTTCGGCCTCCTGGGCCAGGGCCGATTTCGAGAAGGCCAGCATCAGGCCCAGCACGACGACGAAATTGACCACTCGGCGTATCGAGCGAATCGTTCCCGGTTTGATCTCTTTCATGATTCTCCTCCGAATGAACCAAATGTAAAAGTACCACTTGCGCCAAAACAAAAACGCCTCGCGCGCAATCTGAATGATTGTGCAGGAGGCGTCGCGGCCAAAAGAAATATTCTACTGTCTTCACTCGCCTGCCGTTAAGATGGCTAGGCGCTTCATGGATACAAGCATATATGATACCCGGATGGCCCTCTGTGTCAATCCACGAATATAAATGAACAGGGCCGACCGAATTTCGTTAAAACTGCATGAATCCGGACCGGGCCTAACCCGGTAGACTACGGTGCTTGCGCATTCGCTAATGCACTGTCTGCACGTTAATAGCCGTTTTCGCCCTTCGTTTTGGCGGCGAATGCCCGGTAGGTCCGTTCGTGGCAAACCGGGATTGGTCACAGCAGGAGAAGAATATGGAGCGTTCCAGCCGACAACAACAAGTCAGGACCAGCCTGGAGCTTCCCACTGCCGACACGGAGCCTCCCCAGCAAGGCCTGTACGATCCGCGCACTGAGCACGACGCCTGCGGGGTGGGGTTTGTGGCCCACATCAAGGGGCGGCGTTCTCACGCAATTGTGGCCGACGCGCTGACTGTCCTCGAGAACATGGCCCATCGCGGCGCGCGCGGGGCCGAGCCGAACACCGGCGACGGCGCGGGCCTGCTGGTTCAGATACCGCACGCTTTTTTGGCCGCACAGGCACGCCGGTCTGGAGACTGGTTGCCGCCACCCGGCGATTACGGCGTGGGGATGCTTTTTCTGCCCCGTGACCCCGGGCGGCGCGCAGCGTGCGAATCGTCGTTTGCCGCTCTCGTTGCCATCGAGGGTCAGGAAGTGATTGGCTGGCGGGATGTGCCCACGGACAACCGCGCCCTGGGGGCCACAGCAGTCCACGCTGAACCGTTCATGCGCCAGGTATTCATCGGCCGCGGCGATAATCTGCCCCATGATCCATTAGCCTTCGAACGCAAACTGTTCGTCATCCGCCGGTTGGCCGAAAAACAAATCAACTGCGATCTGACGGGTGAGGACGCCGCTTTCTACATTGCCTCCTTGTCGAGTCGCACCATCGTTTACAAAGGAATGCTCCTCGCCGAGCAATTGCGCGGCTATTTCCCCGACCTATCCGATCCCCTGTTCCATTCGGCCATCGCCCTCGTCCATTCCCGTTTTTCCACCAACACCTTCCCCGCCTGGCGGCGCGCCCATCCCAGCCGCTATCTGGCCCACAATGGGGAGATCAATACCATCAAAGGCAACGTCAACGCCATGCGGGCGCGGCAGGCTCTGTTCCGGTCGGAGGCATTCGGCGATGACTTGCCCAAAGTGCTGCCCATCATCGACGAGGACGGTAGCGACTCGGCTATGTTTGACAATGCACTGGAGTTTTTGTCGCTGGCCGGCCGGTCGTTGCCCCACGCGGTGATGATGATGATCCCCGAACCGTGGGAGAAGGATGCGGCCATGAGTGACGAGATGCGCGCCTTTTACGCCTACCACAGTGCCTTGATGGAGCCGTGGGACGGCCCGGCGTCCATCGTCTTCAGCGACGGCGCAATGATCGGCGCAGTGCTCGACCGCAATGGCCTGCGGCCGTCCCGCTATTACGTGACCACTGATGACCGGGTCATCATGGCGTCGGAGGTCGGTGTGCTCGACGTGCCGCCGGAACAGGTTAGGCGCAAGGGCCGCTTGCAGCCGGGCCGTATGTTGCTGGTCGATACGGCTGCGGGTCGCATCGTTGACGACACTGAACTCAAGCATCGCGTCGCCGGCGAGCATCCCTACGGCGAATGGCTGGCGAGTAACCTGCTCTCGATTGACGATTTACCGGACGGGGGCCGCGAACGCGCGGCGGCCCACAACACCGTTGTCCTGCGCCAGCACGCCTTTGGCTATGCCTTCGAAGATCTGCGCCTCATCCTGGCTCCGATGGCCCGCGACGGGGCCGAGCCTCTGGCCTCGATGGGCGACGACACCCCCATCGCCGTCCTGTCGCGGCGGCCGCAATTACTCTATAACTATTTCCGCCAGTTGTTTGCCCAGGTGACCAACCCGCCCATCGACGCCATCCGCGAAGAACTGGTCACCAGCAGCATGGTGCTGCTCGGCACCGAGGGCGATCTGTTGAACCCGCGGCCGGAAGATTGCCGCCGCATTCACCTGCAAACGCCTGTCCTGACCAATGCCGAGCTGGCTCGCTTGCGCGGTGTTGGGGGACATCGCGCCGCTGTTCCCGGATTTAGCGCCATCACCCTGCCGATCCTGTTTCCATCCGGTGGCGGAGGCGCGGGGCTGGCGGCTGCCCTGGACGAACTGTTTGCCGCCACTGACCGGGGCATCAGCGGCGGCGCAAACCTGATCATCCTCAGCGACCGGGGCATCAGCCGGGAGCAGGCGGCCATGCCGGCGCTGCTGGCCGTCGCCGGGCTGCACCAGCATCTGATTCGTGGGGGCACGCGTTCCCGCGTCAGTCTGCTTGTGGAGTCGGGCGAACCGCGCGAGGTGCACCATTTCGCCTGCCTGATCGGCTACGGCGCGGACGCCGTCAACCCCTATCTGGCCTTCGAGACTATCCACGATCTGATCAGTCGCCGGCTGTTGACCGGCATCACCTACCAGGCCGCGGTGGGCAAATACCTGAAGGCTATCGTCAAGGGGGTCATCAAGGCCATCTCCAAGATGGGCATCTCCACCGTACAGAGCTACCACGGCGCGCAAATCTTCGAAGCGCTGGGTCTGGGCCGCAGCGTCGTCGACCGTTACTTCACCGGCACGCCGACCCGAATCGAGGGGGCCGACCTAGATGTCATCGCCGCCGAGGCGCAGCAGCGCCATGATTTGGCCTTCCCGGCGCGCCCGGCCAACGGCCACACGCTGGAGGCGGGTGGGCGCTACCAATATCGCGAGGGCGGCGAATTTCATCTGTTCAATCCCTCCACGATTCACACATTGCAACACGCCGTGCGAACGGGCGATTATGCCGCCTATCAACGGTACGTGGCCGAGGTTCACGACCGGGAGAATCAATTGGCCACGCTGCGCGCCATGCTGGAATTGAACGTCATGGATGCGCCGCTGCCGTTGGGGGAGGTCGAGCCGGTGGAGGCGATCATGGCCCGCTTCAAGACCGGGGCCATGTCCTACGGCTCGATCAGCCGGGAGGCCCACGAAACGCTGGCGATTGCCATGAATCGGGTGGGCGGCAAGAGCAATACCGGCGAGGGTGGCGAAGATCCCGACCGCTACACATCGCCCTCCAATAGCCGCTTCAACCGCAACAGCGCCATCAAACAGGTCGCCAGCGGCCGCTTCGGCGTCACCATTGAATATCTGAATCAGGCCCAGGAGATACAGATTAAGATGGCCCAGGGGGCCAAACCCGGCGAGGGCGGCCAGTTACCGGGCCACAAGGTCTATCCCTGGATCGCCAGGACGCGCCACTCGACGCCCGGCGTCGGCCTCATTTCGCCGCCGCCACACCACGACATCTATTCCATCGAGGACCTGGCCCAACTCATCTACGATCTGAAGAACGCTAACCCGGAGGCGCGCATCAACGTCAAGCTCGTGTCGGAGGTTGGTGTGGGCACAATCGCCGCCGGCGTCGCCAAGGGTCATGCCGACGTCATCCTCATCAGCGGCCACGACGGCGGCACGGGTGCTTCGCCCGTATCCAGTATCAAGCACGCCGGACTGCCGTGGGAACTGGGGCTGGCAGAGACGCATCAGACGCTGGTGCTCAACAATCTGCGCAGCCGGGTGCGGCTGGAGACGGATGGGCAACTCAAGACCGGCCGCGACGTAGTCATCGCCGCGATGCTGGGGGGCGAGGAATTCGGCTTTGCCACGGGGCCGCTGGTGGCCATGGGCTGCATCATGATGCGCGTCTGCCATCTGGACACCTGCCCGGTCGGCGTGGCGACCCAAAACCCGGAATTGCGCCGGCGCTTCGCCGGCCGGCCAGAGCACGTCGAAAACTTCATGCGATTTGTGGCCCAGGATGTGCGCGAACACATGGCCGCCCTGGGTGTGCGCACGCTGGATGAACTGGTCGGCCGCACCGATCTGTTATCGACTCGCCCGGTCGGCGAAGGCGACAAGGCCGGCCGTCTGGACTTGTCGCCGCTGCTATACCGGCCGCAGGTGGGGCCGGAGGTGGGGACGCGCTGCACCGGGTTGCAAAATCACGGCCTGGAATCCAGCCTTGACCAGACTGTATTGGCGGCATTGGCCGCCCCCGCCATAGAAAACGGCGAGCCGGTGGCGGCAGCGCTGCCCATCCGCAACATCCACCGCACCGTGGGCACGATCCTCAGCAGCACCGTGACCCGGCGCTATGGGGCGGCCGGACTGCCGGACAATACGGTGCAATTGACCTTCCGAGGATCGGCCGGGCAGAGTTTTGGCGCGTTCCTGGCCCCGGGACTCACGTTTACGCTGGAGGGCGATGCCAACGACTACGTCGGCAAGGGGCTGTGTGGCGGCGTGATCGCCGTCAAACCGCCCGATGCATCAACCTTCGCGCCTGAAGAGAACGTCATCATCGGCAACGTGGCTTTCTATGGGGCGACGGCCGGCGAAGCATACGTTCGCGGCGCGGCGGGCGAGCGCTTCGCCGTGCGCAACAGCGGGGCGACGCTGGTCGTCGAGGCCGTGGGCGACCACGGCTGCGAGTACATGACCGGCGGCCGCGTGGCCGTGCTGGGGCCGGTCGGGCGCAATTTCGCCGCGGGGATGTCGGGCGGCATCGCCTACGTCTATGATCCGGATGGGACGTTCGCGGGGCGTTGCAATCATGACATGGTCGACTTGTTGTCCCTTGACGCGGCCGGCGCGGCCGAACTCAACAATATGGTGTGGCAACACGCCCTGCATACCGGCAGCACGCTGGCCTGGCACATGCTCGGGGACTGGGAAGAAACGTGGCCGCGTTTCGTGAAAGTGCTGCCCAGGGATTACGGCCGAGTGATGCAGGCGTTAGCCGAAGCCCAACATCAGGGCCTGATCGGCGACGAGGCCGTCATGGCCGCTTTCGAGGCCAATCGCCGCGCTCTGGCCCGCATCGGAGGAGATTAGGGAGAAACCTCACAGGTCTCAGGATGACACGGGTTTCAAGTAAATCTCTCCAAGCTGTGAAATCCGTGTCATCTGTGGATAGTTTATCATGAGTAAAATAACCGGATTTATGACCTTTGAGCGGGAAACGCCGGGCGAGCGACCGGTCGCGGAGCGCGTGGGCGACTGGCAGCCGATTCAATTGCACCTGCCCGCGGAGCGCCTGCAAACCCAGGCCGCGCGCTGCATGGATTGCGGCATTCCCTTCTGTCACAAGGGTCACATCCTCAACGGCATGACGTCCGGCTGTCCGATCAACAATCTCATCCCCGAATGGAACGATCTGATCTATCGCGGCTTGTGGCGTCAAGCGTATGACCGCTTACGCAAGACCAACAATTTTCCCGAATTCACCGGCCTGGTGTGCCCCGCACCGTGTGAGGCGGCCTGCACGCTGGGCATCAGCGATCCGGCGGTGACGATCAAATCCATTGAGTTCGCCATTATCGAACGAGCCTACGAAGAAGGTTGGGTCGAGCCGGCCGTCTCCACCCGACGCACGGGCAAACGGGTGGCCGTCATTGGCTCCGGCCCGGCGGGGCTGGCCTGCGCCGAGCAACTGAACTCGGTCGGTCACGAAGTGACGGTTTTCGAACGGGCCGACCGACCCGGCGGGCTGTTGATGTTCGGTATCCCCAACATGAAGCTCGGCAAGACGCTGGTGCAGCGGCGTATCGATGTAATGATCGCGGCCGGCGTGCATTTCCTGACCGGCGTCGAGGTCGGCGTGGACATTGCCGTGGAAGAACTGAACCGCGATTTCGACGCCATCGTGCTGTGCATTGGGGCCGCCCGGCCGCGCGATCTGACCGTGCCCGGCCGGCACCTCGATGGGGTTTGCTTCGCCATGGACTTTTTGCACGGCAACACTAAAAGTTTGCTCGATTCCACCCATACCGACGGCCGTTATCTGTCGGCCGCCGGCCAGGACGTGGTTGTCATCGGCGGCGGCGATACGGGTACCGATTGCGTCGCCACAGCGCTGCGCCACGGCTGCCGCAGCCTGGTCCAGTTCGAGATCATGCCTCGGCCGCCGGAGCATCGCGCCCCCGACAATCCCTGGCCGCAGTGGCCGCGCATCTACAAGATGGACTATGGGCAGGCAGAGGCCGCGGCTGTCTTCGGCGACGATCCGCGTGCCTACAGCGTGCAGACGACTGAATTGCTGGGCGACGAGGCTGGGCGGGTGCGCGGCCTGCGCACGGTGGACGTAGCCTGGCGGGCAAATGGCGATGGCCGGTCATCGCCGCAACCCATGCCGGGCACAACGCGCGAATGGCCGGCGCAGATGGTCATTTTGGCGCTGGGCTTTCTGGGGCCAGAGGAAGAGCTCTTATCGGGTCTGGGGGTGACGCGGGATGGGCGAAGTAACGTCGCCACGCTCGGAGGACGTTTCCAGACCGGCGCGCCCCGCGTCTTCGCCGCCGGTGACGCGCGGCGCGGCCAAAGTCTGGTAGTGTGGGCGATCCACGAAGGCCGCGCCGCTGCCCGTGAGGTAGACCACTGGCTGATGGGCGAGACGAACCTGCCCTAACCCTCCTGAATGACTTGCTCCCCCTTCGCCAGCCGGCTTTGCAGCCGTTCCCGATAGGTTGCCAATCGCTCGTGGCTTTCCTCTGCCCAGAGCAACACGATGCCGAATGTCAGGAGCACGTTGGTCATCAGGAAGAAAGCAAATTCCTCGATGGGCAAAACGCCGCCCAGAAATATATTAAACGATTGGGCCGGATCAATTGTCCACGTTCCCGCATGGATAGCCAGCGCGTCGGAGACGACCAGGTAGAGCGTGACTGGAACGATTGACAGGAAGACGATCCGTCGATAGCGCCAGAGGATGTCGGCTCCAAAAGCCAGTTGCACTATCACCGGCGGCAGTGCCCAGGCCAGCAGCAAGGCCATATATGTTCCCGCCTGTTTGCCGGTCAACAACACGACGATGGAGCCGAGCCAGAGGATGGCCGCCAGCGCCGGCAGCCACCAGCGAAGAGCCGCGCGCCATGGTTCATCCCTGAAAGACAAGGTTTGGGATAGTAACACCAGCCATACGCCGACCAATATCGGTTGCAAGATAAAGAAGGTGTACTCTTCGATGGGCACCCAGCCCAGCACCACACCCGTGACGAGTGACGGGTCGTACCACCAGACGCCGGTGGCGACGAGATAATTGTCCCACGGCGTGGTGTAGAGCAGGGCGATCAGCACGTGAAGGCCGATGGCCAACCCGATTGATGTCGCGCTGAGCGCGGCGGCGCGTTCTCGCCCCCGTCGCTTGTTCCACAACGTAATGCCAATCAAAATGAGGATAGGGACGACCAGAAAGCGTAGCAAAAAACCGAAATACGTCATGAGTGTTGTCTCCGCCGGACGCGCAAAAACACGCCGGGATGCGGCTCCAGCGTTGCGCCCATGTACGGCCGCACCTTGCGGCCATCGCTTGTCAATGTGAATTGTTGCAGTAGGCGTGCCAGCACGACCTTGGCCTCTATCTGGGCGAAGGTCGCGCCGATGCATACCCGCGGGCCGCCGCCAAAGGGGATATAAGTGAAGGGCGGTACGCGCTCGCCTTCCGCGCCAAAGCGCGCCGGGTGGAAAACCTCGGGCGCATCCCAATAGCGCTCGTCCCGGTGCGAGAGATAGATCGAGGCCATGACGCGCGTGCCCGCTTGCAGGTCGTAGCCGCTGATGGTGGTGTCTTCGGCCACAAACCGATTGCCGATGTGGATGGGAGGGTACAGGCGCATCGTCTCTTTGATCACGGCGTCCAGATAGTCGAGGTGATCGACGTGGGCCAGGGTGAGATCGGCCCGGCCCACGACGCGATCCACTTCCGATTGAGCCTGGGTCATGACACTCGGGTGCTCGGCCAGCAAATGCAACGTCCAGGCCAGCAGGGCGGTGCTGGTGTCGTGACCGGCGATGAGCATCGTCAGGATTTGGTCGCGGATAAGATCGTCGCTCATCCCCGGCGCGCGCACCAACTGGGTCAAGAGATCGCCGGCAACCGGTGCTTTGGACAAGCCGCCCGATCCCCGCTGATCTTCGGTGACGTGCTGCCGGCGCTGGCGGACAAGCCCGAAGAGGTATTCGTCGAGTTGGGCCAATGGTTTCGTATAACCGAATCGGGGCATGTCGGGCCAGATAATCCACAAGCCGGGCGAGATGTATTTGATGGCCCGCAGGATCGGCCGCCACAGCCGCTCCAAGTCCGGGCCGAATTCCACATCGACCAGCGTGCCCATGAAGATGAGCAGCGCCAGCCGCCGCATCTCAACCAGCATATCCATCACCGTTCCGTCACCCCAACCATCCATGACGCGGTCGGTGTAAGTTTGCATGGCCGCGATGTGGCCGACCACTTGCGTCCTTTGCAGCACCGGCTCCATCTGTGCCCGCAGATAATCATGTTGCGCGCCGTCCTCGACCAGCACCCCGTGACGCAGGAGTCTGGTCACCGGATCGGATGGCCCGCGCCAGCAGAAATGATCGCGCCGGCTGACCATGATCTGCCGGTTGCTCTCTGGCCCCACCAGCACGGCCGGCTGGAAGCCCGGCAGCGTGATCTGGAAGGCCGGACCAACCTCATCGCGCATGATCTCCAGCGCCGTGAGCAACGACCGTTCCCGTGCCAGCCCTTTGAGAACGGTTAAACCCGTTTCCGGCCCGGCCACGGGCAGGGGACATTTTTGGTCCATGACTAATAACTCAGTGCCAGGTGTTCGTTGTCGACCACGGTTTGCAGACCGCTCGCCGCCACGATTAAATCCTCGGCGATTTTGGACGACGACAGAACGCCGGGTAGCCCCGCGCCGGGGTGGGTGCCCGCACCCACGAAGTACAGGTTGTCGATGTCTTCCGAGCGGTTGTGCGGGCGGAACCAGGCCGACTGGGTCAGCACGGGTTCGATGGAAAAAGCCGCCCCCATATGACTGTTCAAGGTGTCGCGAAAGTGGACGGGATCGATCATGTGCTCCGAGACGATATTGGCTTGCAGGTCGGGGAGGTAGTTGTCCTCCAGGAATTGCATGATGGCATCTCGATATGGTTTGGCCGCGGTGGCCCAATCTACTTCGGCCCCCAGATGGGGCACGGGCGACAGGACGTAGAAGCCCTCGTGCCCGTCTGGAGCAATGGACGGATCGGTCAGCGTTGGCATGTGGAGATAGAGTGAGAAATCGCGCGGCAGCACTTTCTTGTCGAAGATGTCGGCCAACAAACCTCGATAACGCTCGCTCAGGATGATGTTGTGATGGGCCAGCTTGCCCTCGTGGCGATAGAGCTTTTTTGTGCCAAAGTAGATTACCACCAGCGACATGCTGTAACGGGTGAGGTTGTTATAGCGGAAATCGCTGTTGCGAAGGCCGCGCGCCCGGCCGGGAATCAGGTTCAGATAGGTCCAGGCCACGTCGGCATTGGAGATAACGTGGTCGGCGGCGTAGATGGTGCCGTCGCCCAACCGAATGCCCTTGGCGCGCCTGTTGTCGACGATAATCTCTGCTACTTCGGTGTTGTAGTGGATCCGGCCACCCAGTTCCTCGATAAGACGCACCAGCGCGTGGACCAGCGCCCCCGTGCCGCCCATCACGTAGTGGATCCCCCACTCTCGCTCCAGATAGTGGATCATGGCGTAGATCGACGACGAGTCGAACGGATTGCCGCCGATGAGCAAGGGGTGGAAGGTGAAACAACGCCGCAGGAACTCGTTGTCGATAAACTGGGCGACATAGTTGTATACGGATTTGTGCGATTGCAGGCGGATGAGATCGGGGGCCACCTTCAGCATGTCGCCGACGCTCAGGAATGGCTGGTCGGCCAGCTCAACAAAACCCTTTTGGAAAATAGCTCGCGTTGATTCCATGAAGCGGCTGTAACCGTCGGCGTCGGCCGGGTTCCATTCGCGAATCTGTCCGTCGATGAATGCTTCGTCGTCGTTGTAGTCAAACGAACGACCGGTGTGGTCGAAGATGCGATAGAACGGGTCGAGCGGAGCAAACTCCACATACTCTTCACGTTTACGCCCGGCCGCGGCGAAGATGTCGTCGAACATGAACGGCGCGGTGATGACCGTCGGTCCGCCGTCGAACTTGAAGCCGTCTTGCTCATAGACGTAGGCCCGGCCGCCGGGTTTGTCCCGCTTCTCGAAGATCTCAACCTGGTAGCCTCTGGCTGCCAGACGCGCGGCCGCGCCCAACGCCCCGAAACCGCTGCCGATGATAATTACTTTCTCTTTCATTCTCGTCGAAGCTCCCTCAATTTATTGAACTTGAATCCCGGATATGGACGACGGCCTGTTTCTGGATAAATCGATTGGTGTGATCAGGATCGCTATCCGTCTCATCCTAGTCCCATCCGTATTTGATTTTTGGCTCTCTATACGTGCGCCACTCGATGGGCCGGATATTTGCCGGAGCGCGAGCGCCACCAGATGCCGGGCATCAAGGCCAACTTCTGGAGGTCGCGCGTGTGGGCGCGTCGCGTAAAGACATCGTAGTCGTGGGCCTCGATGTCCTTCAGAATGGCCTGATACAGTTCGGACGCGGCCCCGACGGCAAAGCGCCCGCGCCGGCCGAGCAGCCCCACGCCGGGCAAGGCCTCGGCATAGAGACGGCGGGTGCGGTTGATCTGGAAGCGCATAAAGTCGCGCCAACGATTATCCACCGTGCCTTGGGCAATGTCGGCCTCGCTCAGACCAAAGCGGGCCAGTTCATCCTGGGGCAGGTAGAGGCGGCCGTTGCGCCAATCTTCGCCCACGTCGCGCAAAATGTTGGTCATCTGTAGAGCCACGCCCAGCTTGACGGCATAGGAGATGGCGTCCTTGCCCTCATAGCCGACGATGTGCATCACCATCAATCCCACGGTTGAAGCCACCGCGTAGCAGTAGTGAGCCAGATCGTCAAAGTTATCATAGCGCGTCTTCGTTAAATCGGTGGCGATGCCATCCAGCAATTGTTCGGCATATTGACGCGGAATGCGGTGACGAGAGCGGGTGTCGACCCAGGCCCAGGCGACCAAATCATCTTCCGGCGGCGTCCCCGTCATACTGCGGTTGCGCCAATCAGCCAGCATTTCTGCCTTGTTGTCGGGGTTGCGGTCAACCAGATCATCGCTCACCCGGCAAAAGGCGTAGAGCGCGTGCATGGCTTGTCGCTGTTCTGGCGGCAACAGGGAGGAGGCGATGGAAAAGGTCCGGCTGTGCTCGCGCGTGATCGCTTCGCAGCGGAGGTAGGCACGCTGTTGCTGAGCCTTATCCATCAGCAGCTCCGCCTCCTGACGCAGAAAGGTTTCCCATGGCGCATGAGCCTGCGCCAACAGTTGTTTTTCCCAAGTCTCAACTAATGCGCTCATTTTCTTTCTCCCGCTTGTCCGCAACACTTAAATAACCACCGATTTGGACTCAGATCGCCTAGCCGCCCTATAAACATAGCATAACGTATTGTCCACATATTGTCAATAATTAAATTGTACAATATGTGGACAAATGATCGTTGCTTCATCTCTCTCTAGAAAGAACTGAGTCAGCAGCTGGTTGGCGTCCGGAAAACAGCGAAATGATTTACCATCCGGCGATGTTGGTTTGCCCGTGAATCGACGCTGGTGTTACGCGAATCAGCAACTCGCCCGGCACGGCGTTGCGGTTGCCGAAGGCTTCGGCTTGTTCTTCGCCCATGTAGCGCGCGGCAATGACGGTGGCCCAATGGCGCAATGCCTCTGGATCGTCCGAGAATCGGGCCGCGCCGTCATATTTTACAAAGCCGAAAGGCGGGGCCTCATCATCTACGCATAGCGAGATTTGCGGGTTATGGCGCAAATTGACGGCTTTGGCGGTGGTGTGCCAGGTCGTGAACAGCAGTTCATCGCCATCGAGGGCAAACCAGATCGGCGCGACGTGGGGGCGGCCGTCGGGCTTGACGGTGGCGATTTTGCCGGTTCGCGGACGGGCCATCATAAAGGACAGGCATTCGGCACGAGACAGCTTCTTCATTTGTACCCTCCCAGGTGTCACGATTGGGTCGCCTCAGAGCAGCAACCCCATTACCCAATCATCCAGGTGCTCTCCATCGCGAATCACGGCCTTGCGGCGGCGTCCTTCAATGACGAAACCGAATTCCTGATAAAGCCGGACGGCTCGCTCATTACGCACGAATACGTGCAGCTCAATACGGCTGATGACGCCGCTGCCGCGCGCCCAGCGGATAGACTCCGCCAAGAGCCGGTGACCGATGCCGCTGCCGCGCCACTCCCGGGCCACAGTAATGCCCAGCACGGCGGCGTGTTTCACGTTGCGACGCTTGCCGCCTTCCAACGTCAACTGACCAATGATGTGGTTGTCGAGTTCCGCCACCAGAAAAATACTGTTGCTCGCGCGCGCCATCTCGCGGATGAAGCGTGATTCCGCCTCCACCGTCGGCGAAAATTCATCGACTTCGGTGATGAGATTGATCCCCGGTTCGCCGAACAGGCGTCGAAAGTAGCTGATCAGGGCTGGAGCATCTTCGGGACGCGCCTCGCGGATCAGGATAGGTATCGGGTCGCCGGCGCTCGTGACGTGGGGCAAGGTTTTGCGGTCCATCGTGTATTGCCCGTCCATGGAGTGTTTCACAGCGTCGCGATAAAGGCGCGACCGGCGGCCATCAACTCCTCGTGATCGACCGGGGCTGGAGCGTCGCGCATCAATTCGACGGTTCGTTCGCGCAGGGTGCTGTCGGCCGCCGGTTGTCCCTCCAGTTGCCAGGTTTCCATGCTCCAGTGTGGGTAAAGCGGGCTGGTATAATAGCCGTCCTTGTAACGCTCCAGCGTCGACGAAACGGTCAGGAAATGGCCGCCCGGCTTGACCTCATCGATCTCGGCCAGGACGGAATGCTCGTCGTCTAACTGAAATCCGGCGGCAAAGCGGCGCGCCTGATCGATGATCTCGTGCACGTGGACGAGCGTCAGGGGGGAAATGGCCTTGGAGCCGAGCGTGTCGCCGATGAACGGGGCCAGACCGCCTTTGGTCATGCTAAACGTGAGCGTGTTGAGCCAGTAAGTATCAGCGGCGATCAAATCCATACCCCAGCCCGTGCCGCTGCCCGACGTACCCGTGTGGGGCAATCCATAATAGGCCATCATCTCGGCGCAGGCCAGATTGATGAGGATGCTCTGTGGGTCGTAGAAGTTCATCATTGTCTTCATGTCGAAGTAGACCGGCAGCATGCCCAAGCTGATCGGCGCGCCGGGACGAATAAGCTGGCTGATGGTTAACCCGGCCAGCAGTTCGGCCAGCAACAGAGCCAGCGTGCCGGCCGGCGTTAGGGGCGTCGAGGCCCCGGCCATGCTGTAGTTGGAGTAGATGACCGGCAGCCCGCGCTCGACGGCGACCTTCAGCTTGTCGGCCGTGCCTTCGTTGACCACCAATGGCGAGACGGGATTGAAGTAGGGCAGCACGAAAGGTTTGACGGCCAGGTCTCCGTGCAGTCGTTCAAACATATCCAGCACGGCCGGGAACTTGTATTCGTCCGATACCAGCAGCACCAGCGCCTTGGTCGTGTTGGCGATCATCTCCAGACTGGCATAGAGATCAGTTTGCTCGACGGGCACATCCTGGACAATGCCCACAGTCGAGATGACGTCGTAGTGGGGCAACCGGCTGCCGAGACGTACCATGTCCTGCATGTTGCGGCAGGTGAAGGGGGTCAGGTTATCGGTGAGCGGGTCCTGGTAGAACAGGGCGGTGACCCCGATGCCGAAGCGCAGGCTGTCGTCCCCAAGCTTGAAGACGTGATTGCCCAAACGATCGTGAACGTCAATCGTCTTCGGCGCGGTGCGGATGGCTTCCTCGACCACTTCGGCCGGCAAGCGCAACATGGCGTCCTCAGCCCTTACGCCCAGCTTTCTTTCCAGAAATGCAAGGACGCCGGGCGAATCGACGCGAATGCCGGTGCGGCCGAGAATTGACAGGGCGTAGTGATGGACTTGAGCCTTTTGCTCCTCGCTCAGCAAGCTCAAACCGGGGCGCGCATTGTTAATTTCGGGTTCTGTAGACCGGCGGTTTCGTTCGGTTGTTCGTCGTCTGCTCATAAAGCTCCTGTTTATCCCGCCAATCATGCCGGAAACCGGCTCATTTGGAAAGGGTTAGCGCATTAGACGAAATTTACGTCAATCGAGGGCCGTGGTCATGTAAAGCCCATCCAATTCAAAGCCGAGCCGCGCGTAGTACGCCTGCGTGCCGATGGCGCTGATGACGGCCAGCCGCCGATAGCCCGCGGCGCGCGAGATAGCGCGCGCGTGGTCGATCAATCGCGTCCCCAAGCCGATGTGCTGCGCCTCGCCCCGGCTTTCGTCGCCCAGATTCAGCGCCGGGCCGTAGACATGGACTTCGCGAATCATGGCGTGGCCGGTCAGCTCGGGCAGAGGATGGGGGAACGCCGGATCGGGCAGCGACAGGCGCAGAAAACCGGCCAATCGATCCGTGGTCGGATAGCCGCCGGCCGTCTCGTAGCTGAGAAAATACTCGGTGGTCGCGTCGGTCTGGTAGACCAGTTCGCGCCGTTCCAGGTCTTCAAACCGGACCGCATCGCGCCGGATTTCGCGACAGCGGATGCAGCGGCAGGGGGTTCCCCTTTCGCGCAATCGCTCCTGGGCCACTTGTCGCAGGTTGGCCTTTTTGTTCCCGGCCACGATATTAGTCGTCGGGAAATCGCGCACGACGCGCGTCAGACGAACGTAGCGCGGCACTTGCGCCTTGCAGGCGGCCAGCACCTCCACCACCTCTTCTTCGGTGTAGGGCGTGTATTCGTCGCGCAGCCAATAGTCGTAGAGTTCGGCGTTGGGCACCAACATGCAGGGGTAAATCTTCAGTTCATCGGGGCGAATGGCCGGGTCGCTCCACAGACGGCCGAAATCCTCGATATCGCCGGCCACGGTTGCCCCAAGCAAGTTAGCCATCCAGTGGCCGTGGATTTTGAACCCCGCCAGCCGCAACAGCCGAAAGGCGTCCCGCGTGCTCTGCACGTCGTGGCCGCGCCGGTTCAACGACAGAACCTCGTCGTCCAGCGTCTGGATGCCGACCTGTACCTTGGTCACGCCAAGCGTGCGGAACCAGCGCAGCTCATCGATGTCCACGTGGTCTTGCCGCGTCTCGACCACGAGGCCGACGTTGCGACGGCGACCGGTGGCGTTGGCCGCCTGGGCCTCGGCCAACGTCGCCGACTCGAAGCCGTTCAGCGCGTCGAAGCAGCGTTTGACAAACCACGCCTGATAATCGCGCCGGTAGCTCGACCATGTGCCGCCCAGAATGAGCAGCTCGATCTTCTCCGTTGGATGGCCGATCTTTTCCAAGGCGCGGAGCCGGGAAGCTGTCTGGTCATAGGGGTCGAAGCCGTGGCGTTCGGCCCGCTGCGCGCCCGGCTCATCGTGGAGATAGCTCTTGGGCATGCGCACGTCGGTGGGGCAGAAGATACACTTGCCGGGGCAGGGGTAGGGCTTTGTCAGGACGGTGACCACGGAAACGCCTGATTGCGTGCGCATGGGTTTCATCTGCAAGTGCGCCCGCAGGTCGGAATCGTAGGTCAGGTGGCCCGCCGCGCACAGTTGCTCGTAGGCCGCCAGCAGCTGGGCCTTGGAGAGCCACGGCAGGCCGCGCCGGGCGAAGCCTTGCATGGCGCGGTTGTAGCGTTTGCCGGTCAGCGGCCGCAGGTCAGCCAAAGTGTCGAGCAACTCCACCAGCATCGCCTCATGGCCGGTGATGTCGATTGGCTCATTGCGGGATTGCCAAAGCGCCTCGCGGTTGGCATTCATGGCTGCTATGCCGATTCCTCGACTAATTCGACTACAGTGCGCAGCGTCTCGCTGTCGAACACCGTCATGTTGAGTGTCGTCACCGGACTGCCGCGCCAGATGGCTAACCGTTCGCGCACGCGCTCGCGCGGCCCGACGAGGGCCACGGCGTCGATAAGCTCGGCCGGGACACGGGCCATCGCCGCGCCCTTGTCGCCGGAGAGATAGAGATTCTGAATCTCGGCCGCCGCGTCTTCGAAGCCGTAGCGGCCGGCCAGATCATTGTAGAAATTCTTGCCTCGCGCGCCCATGCCGCCGATGTAGAGAGCTAGCATCGGCCGCAGCATATTATAGGCGATGTCGAGGTTATCGTTGATGACCACGGAAACGGTGGGGGCGATGTCGAAGCTGTCCATCGACTTGCCTGCTTTGGCCAGGCCGGCCTCAACGTGGGGACGGAAGACGGCCTCATAGCGCTCCGGCGCGAAGAAGATGGGCAGCCAGCCATCGGCGATCTCGGCCGCCAGCTCCACGTTTTTGGGGCCGATGGCCGCCAAATAGATGGGAATATTCGCGTCGGCCACCAGCGTGCTCTTCAGCGGTTTGCCCAGTCCGGTGGCGTCTTCGCCGTGGTAGGGAATCTGATAGTGCTTACCCTCGAAGGTCAGAGGTGCCTCGCGGCGGAAGATACGCCGGACGATCTCCACGTATTCGCGCGTGCGGGCCAATGGTTGGGCATAACTGACGCCGTGCCAGCCCTCGACGACCTGCGGCCCCGAGAGGCCCAGGCCCATCAGAAACCGGCCGCCGGAAAGCTGGTTGAAGGTCATGGCCGTCATGGCCGCGTTGGCCGGGGTGCGGCCGGGCATCTGCATGATGGCCGTACCCAGCTTGATGCGCTCCGTTAGCGCGCCCAGCCAGGCCAGCGGCGTTACGGCATCGGAGCCATAGGCTTCGGCCGTCCACACCGCGTGAATGCCCAGCCGATCGGCTTCGCGCACCAGTTCAATCGGTAGTTCAAGTTTCCCGGCCGCGTAGCCGAGCATGAGACCCAGGCGCATAACTACCTCTCGTAGGGAACCAGGAGATTGGAAATCATTGGAAAGTGCCGCCGGTTGAAAGAGACCAACGTTGCATCAATCACTTCGGCCGTCGCGGCAATCAGTGCATCGGGTAATCTGGTCCCATGACTTTGACGATAGTGGGCGCGAATGACGCCCCCCCTTCTGGCAATTGCCTCATTGACCGCAACAACCCGGCTCAAGCGGATGAGAGCATCAACGGCCTCCTCATCCCGGTCATCGTAGACTTCAGTGAACAATTCGGCGATTGTTATGGTCGATACAAATAATTCCCCGTTTGATGCTAACTCGGCGATGAAGGCCGTGCTCTGTTCTCGTCCGCGCAGGTGTTCGATGAGAACATCCGAATCTCCCACCAAGATAAACGAATAATGGAGCGATGACGGTATTTAATTGTAGTGACATGACCAGCGATAAATTGAGCGTAGCTGAGAGACTGTAGCGGGTAGAAACACCCCAATCTATGCTACGAGAAAGAAATAGTGCCCTCACGGGGATTCGAACCCCGGTCTTAGCCTTGAAAGGGCTACGTCCTGGTCCCCTAGACGATGAGGGCAACAAGGCGTAATTCTAGCATTCCAGCGGCGGTGGGTCAACCTCTCGGCTAGAATTGAGGCCAACAGATTCGTGATCGGAGATGAAGCCCGCATGATGTCGTTTTCCCACGATGAGATACAAGCCGCAGGGCCGGCAGAGGGGGCGGCGCTCTTCGTCGTCCGCGCCGCTATCAGCCCCACCGACGCGGGGCAATTGCTGGCCTGGACGCAAGAGCTTGAGGAGCGCCTGGAATTGGGCGGCCGGGCCTGGACCGTGGGGCGCGGCCGGCGCCTGGCCGGGTATGCGACCCTCGATCCCGTACCGGGCCTGCCCGGCGTCTATGATCTGGAGGGCGGCATCGTGCCCGCTCGCCGGCGGCGGGGGTTGGGCACGATGCTGCTGCGTCACCTTCAGCGCGAGGCCGCTATGGCGGATGTTCGCCAGCTCTCGTGCCGCGTGGTCGGGCTGCAAGATGCGGCGGCCCAATTCCTGCTGAGGCGGGATTTTTACGTGGAACATGAGGAGTGTTTGCTCCAGCTATTCGACCTTGACGGGTTGCCGCCGCTGCCGGCCGGATTGCCGGGTGAAATAAAGATGTTTCCTTTGACACAGGCGGTGGGCGAATTTGTCCGGGTATACGAAGAAAGCTTCTCCGCGATGCCCTGGTCTCAACCGTATGCGGCAGCGGAGGTGGCCGCCGCGCTGGCTCGCCCGGAGGATTTGCTCTTCGCCGTCGTCGAGGGCATCGCGGTAGGCGTGGTGTGGCATGAGCTGTTGCCGGATGGCCGCGGCCGCATCGAGCCGATCGGCATCGCCCGCCGGCATCAGGGTCGGGGACTGGGGCGCGGCCTCATGCTGGCGGCGCTCCATGATCTGCGCCGGCGCGGCGCGCGCGCGGTGGAGATTGGCTTGTGGCGACAAAACACGCCCGCCATGAACCTGTATAAAAGTCTAGGTTTTTTGGAAGTCGCTAACTGGTATTATTTGGCTTGTGATCCCGAAGGGCTGAAGGCTGAATAAGAAGCGTTTCCAACCCTTTGCGCTTTAGTCGATTGTTCTTACAATCCACCCACACCTTGTATTGTTTATTGGGACCGGCTGCGGCCGGACTGCATGTTAAAAACGGAGATCATGCGAATGATGTTCAAAGACAGAGCCGACGTAGGGCAACGATTAGGGAACCAGCAGTACATCGCCTCCAATGAGATCGCCACCGTGATCTATCTGGCCCAATCGCTTTGCAAACCAATTCTCGCCGAAGGCCCGGCCGGAGTGGGCAAGACCGAGCTGGCCAAGGCCTGGGCAGCCGCCTTGGGCGCGCCGCTGGTGCGCCTGCAATGTTACGAGGGCCTAGACGAGAGCAAAGCGCTCTACGAGTGGGAATATGCCAAGCAGATGCTCTATACCCAGCTCCTGCGCGATACACTGCGCAACGTCCTGGGCGACGTCGCAAGCCTGGCCGAGGCAGCAAGCCGGCTGGCCCAGGAAGAAGACGTCTTCTTTTCCGAGAACTTCCTGCTTCCGCGTCCGCTCCTGAAGGCCCTGACCTCCGACGAGCCGGTCGTCCTGCTCATCGACGAGATCGACCGCGCCGACGTCGAATTCGAAGCCTTCCTGTTGGAGGTACTCAGCGACTTCCAGGTCAGCGTGCCCGAACTGGGCACTATTCGAGCCAAGCATCAACCCATGGTTCTCCTGACCTCCAACAACACCCGTGAGTTGAGCGAGGCGCTCAAGCGCCGCTGCCTCTACCTCTATGTCGGTTATCCCACCCTGGAAGCAGAACTGGATATTGTACACCTGAAGGTTCCCGATCTGCGGCCCGAGCTGGCCCGCCAGGCGGTTGCCACCGTCCAACAACTGCGCAATATGGATTTGCGCAAGGTGCCCAGCATCAGCGAGACGCTCGACTGGGCGCGGGCGCTGGTGGCGCTCAATGCCCGCGCCATCGACGAAGAGACGATGAGTAGTACACTGACGGTATTACTTAAATACGAAGCCGACGTGCAAAAGGCCAAACGCATGATGGGCAACGGCGGCCGGCGCGGGCCGGGGAACCGCTAGGGCAGATCGCCCGAAAGGCCCACGCCGACATGAAGAGGTGGCGAGATGGATGATCGGATTATCGAATTTGTGCGCGGCATGAGGGCGGCAGGCGTGCGCGTGTCGATGGCCGAATCGGCCGATGCCATGCGCGCCGTCGAGGTGCTGGGTGTCCACGACAAGGATTTGTTCCGCCAGTCGTTGCGAACGACGCTGGTGAAAGAGTCGGACGATTTCGCCGTTTTCGAGGAACTTTTTCCGCTTTACTTCAGCGCCGGCGGCCCACCGATGCAAAACGCACTGGAGGATCTGAGCGAAGACGAGCAGGAGATGCTGCAAGCGGCGCTCCAGGCCCTCAGCGGTCGCTTGCAAGCGCTCATGGACTGGCTGACCAGCGGCGACGGCCCCACCAGGGAAGAGCTGGAGCAACTGGCCGAGCGCGCCGGCGTCCAGTGGGCCCACAACCAGCAGGAAGGAGCCTGGGTCACCCGCCGGATGTTACAGCAGATGGGCATGACGCATCTGGAAGACCAACTGCGCGAGTTGATGGAGCGCCTGGCCGAGATGGGCATGAGCCGGGAAGCCATCGAGAAACTGATGGGCATCGTGGAGGCCAATCGCGAAGCGCTGGCCGAGCAGGTGGCCGAGAGCGTGGGCCGGCAGATCGCCGAGCAGCGCGCCCACCGGCCGGACGACTTGTTCGGCTCCGACCTGATGCATAAGCCGTTTGAGGCTTTGTCCCAGGAAGAGGCCAATCTGCTGCGCAAGGAAGTGCAGCGACTGGTGACGCAGTTGCGCAGTCGGGCCGCCTTGCGCCGCAAACGCGGCAAGGAAGGCCGGTTCGATTCCAAGGGCACCATCCGGGCCAACCAGCGCTACGGCGGCGTGCCGATGGAGCTGAAGTTCAAGCGCAAAAAGCTGAAGCCCAGTCTGGTACTCATCTGTGACATTTCACGCTCCATGCTGTCGGTGGCCGAGTTTATGCTGCGGCTGACTTACGAGTTGCAAGACCAGGTCGCCAAGACGCGCAGCTTCGGCTTCTACAGTGATATGGAAGAGATAAGCCTGGTGCTGTCGGGCAACCGGGCGGTCGAGGCGGTCGATGGGGTCATGGAGTCGTTCTACGGCCGCGCGCCCCAACACTATGCCACTGATCTGGGACACAGTCTGGCGACGTTATACGACAACTGGCTGGACAGCATCAACAATCGCACCACGGTGGTGATCCTGGGCGACGGGCGCAATAATTTTAACGATCCCCGGCTGGACCTGATCAAGGATATGCAAAAGCGCGCTCGGCGGCTGATCTGGTTCAACCCGGAAGCGCCGCGGCAGTGGGGCGAGGGCGACAGCGATATGCCGCTCTACGCGCCGCTGTGCGATCAGGTCTATATGGTGCGAAACCTGGCCCAACTTTCGTCCGCTGTCGACAAGTTGATCGCCGGCGCTTGACGGACGTTTGTCGCCATGTTATGATGCCTGCAGAATGAAGCCGATGACCCGTGTTTGCAACTTGTACTATTACCGGCAGCCCTCCCCGGCCGCGCTGTTTCAGCGCTCGACGGCTGCCGCCTGTTGACGGGCGATCGCCGGCAAGAGAGCAAGAGACGCGGCAATCCCGCGTCTTTTTTGTTGTAGCGCCGGTTTCTTAAACCGGCATGTTATTCGCCGGCTAAGATTCCGGCGCTACATTCAGATGAGTCTCCAGGAGAATGCAGATGGCGACGACGATCATTGACGAACTGCGTTGGCGCGGCCTGATTTACGATATGACCGAAGGCCTCAATGACCTGAAGGCTGACGACAAGCTGACGCTTTATAATGGCTTCGATCCGACCAAGGACACGCTCCACGTGGGCAATCTGGTGCCGATGATGCAACTGGCGCGCTGGCAGCGCTTTGGGCACACGCCCATTGCCCTGGCCGGCGGCGGCACGGGCATGATCGGCGACCCCGGCGGCCGCAGCACCGAGCGTAATCTCTTGGCACTGGAGGAGATCGACGCCAACGTTGTCCACATCAAGGCCCAGCTGGAGAGCATTCTCGACTTTGAGGTGAAGAGCAACCCGGCACAGTTGGTGAACAATGCAGATTGGCTGAGGCAGCTCTCGCTGGTCGATTTCCTGCGCGACACGGGCAAGCACTTCACTGTAAACTACATGGTCGCCAAGGATTCGGTCAAATCGCGGCTGGAACGGGAAGACGGCGGTATCTCCTTCACCGAGTTCAGCTACATGCTGCTCCAGGCCTACGACTATCTCCACCTGTTCAATACCCAGAACTGTGTCGTGCAGACGGGCGGCAGCGACCAGTGGGGCAATATCCTGACCGGTGTCGAGCTGATTCGCCGCGTGCGCGGCGAACGCGCCCACGCCCTGGTCTACCCGCTGATCACGCGCGCCGACGGGGCCAAGTTCGGTAAGTCGGCCGAGGGAACAAGCGTGTGGCTTAGCCCACGCTACACCTCTCCTTATCGCTTCTACCAGTTCTGGTTTAACACCGGTGATGCCGATGCCGTGAACTATCTGAAGTATTTCACCTGGTTGTCCCAGGCGCAGATCGCGGAACTGGAACACCAGTTGCTCGAGCAACCCGAACGGCGCGAGGCACAGCGCGTTCTGGCGCGCGAGGTGACGCGCATGGTTCACGGCGAGACGGCGCTGGCGAAGGCCGAGCAGGCATCCCGGGCGCTTTTCGGCGGCGACGTGGCCGGGTTGGACGCGGCCGAGATCGAGGAAATCTTCGCCGAGGCGCCGTCGAGCGAGCTGGCGAAGGACATGCTGAGTGACGGGGTGACGGTCGTCGATCTGCTGGTCGATACTGGTCTGGTCAGCTCCAAAGCTGAAGCCCGTCGCGCCATTCAGGGCGGCGGTATTTATCTCAATGATGAGCGCGTGGCCGACGGCGCGCGGGCCATAGAATTATCCCAGGCCATCGACGGCCGTTTTCTCATCCTTCGCAAGGGCCGGCGCAAGTATCATCTGGTGAAAGTACGGTAGAAGAAAGTGGGCAGTGGATAGTGGTCGGTAACTGTCTACTGCTTACTGTTCTACTGACCTACTGCTTTCTGTCCCGCCAACAGGCTCATGTGCCGGACGGTATAGACCGGGCCGTCCGGTCGCAGTTGGCTTTCGATGAGATGAATGGTCGTGATCGCTACGGCCAGACGGGGCACGTCAGCCGCCCATTCCAGGCCCTGAACATCGCGCTCATTCCTGACACGACCCAGCGTCAGGTGGGCGCGAAAGGGCTTGTCCTCCGGCGAGCGGCCGAGGGCCGCCAACGGCGCGTCCAGCGCCGCCTTGAGCGACGCCAGCCGGTTTACTTCGCCCGCCAGGCCGATCCAGATAACGCGCGGCCGTCGGGCAGTGGGAAAAAAGCCGAGGTCGCCCAGATGGAGGGTGAAAGGCTGGTTGTTCTCGGCCGCCGCCTCCATGCCTCTCTGTATGGCCGGCAGTTGGTCGGTGGGCGTGTCGCCCAGAAACACCAGCGTCAGGTGGATCTGCTCCGGCCGCACCCAGCGCACAGCCCCGCGCGGGAGTGGGCCGGCCAGCGCGCGGGCGACGTCGCCAAGACCGCGCTTGACCTCATCAGACAAAGGAACGGCAATGAAAGCGCGGATGGTGTTCATGCTCCCCAATTAGAGCCGTGAGCGTCGGGCCACGCAACTGAGCCTCAATGTTGAGCAAGCCTTGGGTACTCCTGTACTGTTCCTATAGGGTAGGAGTGACCAATTGGACCTGACAGACCCCTGAGGCCCACTACGGCAAGTTGAGGCCCGTGGTTATACCAGAGAAGGTGTTGGCGCGGACGCCCGGTCTGCCGCCCTCTCGCGCCACAATTCACGGCCCAGCCAAATCCACCAGATCGGCCCCACAATCACCGAGGTCAGCCCACCGGTCAACAGGATGAGTGTTTGCGCTCCGGCTGCACTGGCAAAAAAGAGCGCAATGAGCAAAATGCCGTTGGCGACGGCCAGATAACCCAGAAGTCGGGGCAGGCGTCCTCCGACGACAATGAGCAGGCCCGTGACCAGCGAAGCCAACCCGATGATGCCGAACGTACCCAGGCCGGCCGGATCAAACTGAGACGGAACCATGCGCACCAATTCGATGGCCGCGCGTTGCTCTGGTTCGGCCCCCGGCAAGGTTAACAGCATAAGAGCCTGGTACGCGCCGTGTGTCAGCGTGGCGAAGCTGGAGAGAAGGCCCAGCACCAAGGCCCATAACGCGAAGCCCTCCGACGTTGGCCGCAGTCGCTGGTACAACGCGATGAAGGTCGCGCTGGAGAATAAGCCGCTGACGGCCAGAATGACCCAACTGCCCAGTGTGCCGACCTCTTCATTTTGACGGGTGATCACGAGGAAAAACACTGCATAGAGAATAGAGAGCGCGCCGACAATGATTGCGCTTAGTCCACCAAAGCGAGCGAAAGAACGGTTCATTTTGATCTCCTGATGTGAAATGTAGTTATTTGTTGTTCAGGCGCAGGCTGAAATAGGCCACGCGCCGCCATGAGCCGCGCCAACGCACCCAGGCTCGGCCGAGATAATAGCCGTCGGCCAGCTCGACCAGTTCATCCAGTACGCGCCGGATCGACAGGGCGGGATTGTCGGGTAACTCGTAATCGATTTTGAGCGCCGGCACGTCATCGGCCGACAAGGCCGGGGCCACGTAAGTGCAAAAGGTAAACGCCCGAAACGTGGTCGCCGTGTCGGTGCGCCGCCCGTGATAGGAGGGCAGCAAAACCCTGAACCAGGGGCCGGCCTGATTGTTGAAGATATTGTCGCCACGCGAGGCGCTTCGATCAAAAGTCTTGCCTATCCAGGGATGGAATTTGTTCTGGACGTACTCGACATAGTGGGTGATTCCCGGCGCGATGTCAACGGCCAGGAGTTCACCTCGATAGCGGCCGTCCAACGACTGCGGCGGCCGGCCGGAGCGGAACATATCGTCGAGCGAGGCCATCCCCGCCGCGCGGTTGTCCTTCATCCGGCGCTGGGCGGCGCGGACATACGTCTCGGCCGCTTCCACCGAGACGTCACTCATGTGGCGGGCATCGAATTCAGGGTTGACGATTTGATGGTTCATAGGACTCAGCTCCTTGTGTCGCCGCCTCAATGGCACGGTAGGCAAGCCGCAAATAGGCCTCCACCCGCCCCCAATCGGCGGCCACGTCGGGTGAATAGCGGCCGGAGATACGGTCGACTACGGCCGCGGCCTGGGCGCGATAGACGCCCGACTCGCGCATGATCTCCGGCGTCGAGTTGAACAGTCCGGCGTGGAGCCGGGCGAAGGCGTCGCTGACAGGCTCAAGCTCAGTTAAGTCGGGGTCGTCGATTGGGCGGCCGTCGTTGACTTGGGCCAATCGCCGGCCGGCAACTTGACGATGGACGACCCAGTAATGGAGTTCGCGCTCGGCCAGATCGGTCGCTTCAGCCTCGCACCCCAGTGACCGGCGGACCTTTGTGTAATAGCGAACCAGATGCCGCCGCGCGGCGGGCCGGTCACTGGTGTCTAGCGGGGCGAAGACCATCGCGGCGCGGGCGGCGTCATAACTCGCCAGGATGGCCGCCGGCAGCTTCATGCGAAAGAACTCGCGGTGCAGGTTGACCAGCAGTCGAAATTCACGCAGCCATTCGCGATTGTAATAAGCTTCCCACAATTTGGTCTCGATGCGGGCGATCCGGTCGGCGCGGCCGTCGGCAAGCGGTTTCATCATGATGTCTCCGAGGGTGCAGGAGCGGCGGCCAGGCGGCGGCTTACTTTTCGCCATAGCGCCACGCCCAACGCCAACGTCTCCAGCGTGCTGGTGAAGGCGAACGCGGCGGGGATAGCGACGACGCCGAGCGGCCGGATCAGGGCAGCCACGAGAACGATGCGGCCGATGAGCTGGCCGGTGTTGGTGATCAACGGCGTGCGCGTGTCGCGCAGGGCGATCAGGCCACGCGTGATCACCTCGGTAGCGACGTAGGCGGGCAGGGCAATCGCGTAGATCACCAGCACGCGGTACGTCAGATCGCCGGCCGCCGCGTCGAACGCGCCGCGCTCGAACAGAAAGCGGATGGTCGGACGGCCAAGCAAGAGCAAGCCGGCCGTCGCGCCCAAAGCCAGCCCGACGGCCGCGCCGAGCGAACGGAGTTGCGTGCGCCGCATCAGCCGCCATTCGCCGGCTTCGGCGTGGGCCGTCAGCCGTGGAAAGGCGGCCTGCCCCACGGCCTGGCCCAGCAGAGCGATGGGCAGCCCGACGAGCAAAAAGGCGTTGTAGAGCGCGGCCAGGCCGGCGGTCTCCGGCGCGCGGGTGGCAAAGGAGGTGTCGACGATAAAGCCGGAGTAGTTGACGCCGACGGAGAGGCCATTTGGAATGAGCAGCCGGATGACTTCGCGCAGGCGTTGGTCGGCAAAATTGAAGGCCATGGCAGCATGGCCCTCGCTGTCGAACAGCCCCGGCAACAGGATGAGCATCTGCAAGACGGCCCCGCCGATGACGCCCAGCGTCGGCCCCAGGATGCCCAGCCCGTCGATGCGCGTCGAGGCGATGATGCCGATGATGAGAGCGACGTTGTGACTGACAACCGAGAGCGCGGTGGGAAAGAACTGGTTGCGACTGTTCAGCACGGCCGTCGCCACGCTGCCCACCGCCAGAATGAGCGGCTGGACCAGCATGATGCGCGTGAGGCTGACGGTCAGGCGGCTTGTCTCGGCGTCGAAGCCGGGAGCCAGCAGGTTTTGCACGAAGAAAGGCGTGAACAGGCCAACGATAAGGATGATAATCGCCATGAAGGCCAGCAATGCCGTCATCACCAGGCTAACCAGTTGCCAGGCGGCCGACTCACCTTTGTCTTGCCGCGTGGTCAGCAATACCGGGATCATGGCGCTGGAGAGCGCGCCGCCCGCCACCAGGCTGAACAGCGTGTCGGGCAGGCGGAAGGCGGCGTAATAGGCGTTGGCCTCCATGCTGACGCCGAACTGGGCGTTGAAAAGCACCTGGCGCACGGAGCCGAGCGCGGCCGAGGCGAAAAACGAACCCATCAGGAGAAAGCTGGCCTCAGCGATGCCGAACTGGCGTCGAGACAGGCCGCGCAGGCTCAGCCCACCCGCCGGCCGCCGCGGGCGAATCACTTGCGTCCAGCGCCTCAGCGCGCCCGGCGCCAGACGCACCGGTTCCAGTATCGCCGTTGCCAGCGGAAAGCCCATCCAGGCGCTTTGGGCCAGAGCGGTAATGCCGCCCAGACGCATGCGGCGGGGCGGTTGGACGGTCGTTGAAAGCGTGGACGATACGGGCGTTGTAGCGGTCATTTCCCAGTCTTCAAGGTCGAGTCAAAAACGTGATAAGCGATGATATGGATAATCCCATGCTTGTTTTGCCGGCGGGTATTGACGATGGCATCTTACAGCATCAGGGTGCATGAATGACAGGCCATTTACTGTTCATTTTCCGGCCAAAACAGAGGGAAAATTGCTTTTGTGTAGGATTGACAATTCAATTGACAAAGCCCACAATGTTAGGTGTCATGAGTGAGGGTCTTTCTCTCCAGCAACGACTCGAGCAGGCCCGCCGTCGTCGTTTCGTCGGCCGCGAAACCGAACGCGAATTGGCGCGCGCCGCCCTGACGACACCCGACCTGCCGTTTTTTGTGCTCTACGTCTTCGGCCCCGGCGGCGTGGGCAAAACCAGCTTGCTGCACGAGTTTGCCCACATCGGCCGCGATGCCGGGCTGCCGGTGGCCCAGGTGGACGGCCGTCAATTCGATCCCTCGCCCGACTCATTCCTGCGCGCCGTATGCATGGCCCTGAACTTGCCGCCGAACACCGATCCGGTGGACTATTTGGCGTCCAATCCCGGCCGCCTCATGATCCTGATCGACACCTACGAGTTGCTGACCCCCATCGACGGCTGGGTGAGAGAACAATTTCTGCCGGGCTTGCGGGGCGACATCTTCATCGTCCTGGCCGGCCGGCAACCCCCGGCGTTGCCCTGGCGCACCGACCCCGGCTGGCAGGCGATGATGCGTATTTTACCGTTGCGCAACCTCGACCCGACCGCGAGCCGCGCCTATTTGGAACTTCGCGGGGTGCCGGCCGGGCAAATCGATGCCGTGCTCGACTTCACCCACGGCCACGCCCTGGCCCTGTCACTCGTCGCCGATACCTTTGACCAGAGTACGGACGTGAAGTTTCGGCCCGAGGTTGCCCCCGACGTTATCCAGATGCTGCTGGAGCAACTGGTGCGACAGGTTCCCAGCGCGCTCCACCGCGAGGCGCTGGAAGCCTCCGCGCTGGTTCGGTTGACGACCGAATCACTCCTGGCGACCCTGCTGAAGCAAGATTCCGTGCATGATGTGTTTGAGTGGCTGCGTGGTCTGTCATTTATGGAAGCCGACCGACGCGGGCTGTTTCCCCACGATCTGACTCGTGAGGCCCTGGCAGCCGACGTTCGCTGGCGCAATCCCGATTGGTTTGCCCAACTCCACACCCGTGCTCGCGCCTATTACATGTCACGCATTAAAGTCGCGAGCGGACAGGAACAGCGGCAGTTACTGTCTGACCTGGTGTACCTTCACCGTGACAATCCCTCTGTGCGCCCATTTTTCCTGTGGCAGGAGACGGGGACGATTTTTACCGATGCATTTCGCCCGGATGATCTTGAGGCGCTGGCGGAGATGGTCGAGCGTCATGAGGGTCAGGCTTCGGCCGCCTTGGCCGTCCACTGGCTCTCTCGACAGCCGCACAACGTTTCCGTGTTGCGTGGGGCAAGCGGGACACCGCTCGGTTTCTTGGCCCGTGTCAGCCTGGAGGCCACCTCGGCCGCCGACCGCCAACTCGACCCGGCCGTTGACGCGGCCTGGAGCGTATTGCAGCAAAAGCCGCTGCGCAGCGGTGAGACGGCGACGCTGTTTCGCTTCTGGATGGCGCTGGAGTCCTATCAATCCGTATCGCCCGAACAAACCCGCCTGGTCCTCAATATGATCCAGGATTATTTGATCACACCCGGGCTGGCTTTCTCCTTCGTGCCTCTGGCCGATCCCGAATTTTGGCGGATGGCTTTTGAATACGCCGACATGGAGCGTCTGGTGCAGGCCGACTTCACCGTTGATGGCCGTCGTTATGGCGTCTACGGCCATGATTGGCGGGAGACGCCGCCGCTGGCGTGGTTCGAGCTTCTGGCCGAACGGGAAATGAACATCACCCCGTCCTCCCCGCGTTCCCGCGCCGGCAGTGAATCGATCATTGTGCTGAGCGAGGCCGATTTCGCCACGGCCGTACGCGATGCCCTGCGAGACTTTACTGACACCACCGCGCTCTCGACCAACCCGCTTATCCGCTCCCGGTTGGTGCTGGCCGTCAGCGGTGATGCGCCGCCGGCGGCCCGCGCGGCGGCGCTGCGCACCATTCTGCGGGAGACGGCCGAGTCGCTACAGGCGTCGCCGCGTCTGTCGAAATTCTATCGCGCCGTCTACCATACCTATATGCAGCCGGCCGTCACCCAGGAGCAAGCGGCCGAAGTGCTTGACTTGCCGTTCAGCACCTATCGCCGTCATTTGCGGGCGGGCATTGAGGAGGTGACAATGCGGCTCTGGGCGCGAGAGATTGGCAACCTGGAGACTCGTGTCGCTTAGTCGCCATAAGCGTTGGCCGGGTGGGCCATCAGCAGGTAGTAGGCCTGGCCGAGGACGAACAGTACCTGCACGCCGACGGCCGCAGGCAGCAACCACGGCGACGGCAGATCGATGCCGACGATAAAGACCTCGTACAAAATTGATAATCCGGCCAACAAGTGAGTGATAATGCTGATAATGAGGATTTCACGGGCGCGCGGCGGCCTACGCGAGCCGGCCCAGACCATCAACGACAGGCCGATAAGCGCTGAACCGAGCACCAACGCATAGACGCGCGTCTCGGCCGTGGGCCAGCCCAGCAATTTCAGCAGGCCGCTCAGATAGAATTGCAACATAATGCCGGCGAACATATTGAAAACGGCATCGGCGCGCATGACCCATCGAACAGAAGATTCACTCACGATATACCTCTTTCATCTGCTGGAATGAAGTCAAAGTCGACCGGTGATGTTCCAGCCTGCCCATCTCCGGCTAGTATGGGCGCATGATAGACCCGACAGTGGGCCAAAAACCAATCCAAACGATGTTCACTTTCTGTTCAATTGATCCACGCAGGCGTCCAGCTTGAAAATGAATGGGGCCGGAAAGGTATGAACGATTCTGTAACCCTCAGCACACGATGAACTGCCTGAATTGCGGTAACGAGAATCCGAGCGATGCTCGATTCTGTATGTCTTGCGGGCAAGCGCTCAGCCAATCGTGCGCCAACTGCGACACAATCTTGCCCCTTTCGGCCCGGTTCTGTTTCAATTGCGGTCTGCCGCAAAAGAATAACGATCAGCCTCAAGCGGCCGTCAGCACCGGCCAACAACCGCAATCCCTCCTGCAGCGTTTTATTCCCCCGGAACTGATTCGAAAGGTGTCGGCTGCCCGAAACGAGAGCGAGCGGCGGATCGTCACGATGCTGTTCTGCGACGTTAAAGGGTCAACCGCGGCGGCGGGAAAACTCGACCCCGAGGAGTGGATGGAGATCATCAACGGCGCGTTTGAAGGCATGATTCGCCCGGTCTATGAATTTGAAGGAGTCGTCGCCCGGCTGATGGGCGACGGCATACTGGCCTTCTTCGGCGCGCCGGTGGCTCATGAGGACGACCCGCAACGAGCCGTCCTCGCCGGGTTGGGAATCCTGGACGGCATTCGCGCCTATCGAGTCGAGGTAGAGCGCCAATGGGGCGTCGACATCGATGTGCGCGTCGGGATCAATACCGGCATGGTCGTGGTTGGCGCGGTAGGCTCGGATTTGCGACTGGAATACACGGCCATTGGCGACGCCATCAATCTGGCAGCACGTATGGAGCAAACAGCCGAACCCGGGTCTGTGCAACTGGCGCAGGACACCTATCGCCTCGTTGCGCCGCTGTTTGAGTTTGAAGATTTGGGCGGGATTCAGGTCAAAGGTAAGGATGAACCTGTTCATGCCTATCGCGTACTCGGCCGCAAGGCGCAGCCCGGCCGCCTGCGCGGTATCGCCGGCCTTGAATCACCACTCACCGGTCGCGACCGCGAAGTCCGGGCGTTGCGCGATAGCCTGCAAGCCCTGGGCCGGGGAACGGGGAGTCTACTATTCATTATTGGTGAGGCAGGCCTGGGCAAAAGCCGGTTGATCGCCGAAAGCCGTCGCTCTGTAGACGGTCTGCTCCCTGGCCTTGAATGGTTCGAGACAGCCAGCCTTTCATATGAAACAAGCCAACCATACGGGTTAATCCAGCGCTTGTTCCGCCGTCTCTATCGAATCACGTCGGCTGAAGCCCCGACAGTACTAAGACATCTGCTGACCATCGACATTGCGGCCACATTCGATGAAGAGGACGATGTCCCAGGAGAAGCGGCCAGAGTGACCCTTGAGGTTCTGGCCCGTATGCTGACAGGCGAATCCGGTCAGGATGCCGCACAACTGGAGGGCGAATCATTCCAGACCCGTTTACAACAGGCGATGCGCGACTATTGGGGGCATCGCGCGGAGAAAGGTCCGATTGTCCTCGTATTCGACGATCTCCACTGGTCTGATGTTGCCTCAATCGAGTTGTTGGGCACGCTCACTTCTCTGGTGTACGAGTATCCGATCCTTTTTCTGTTCGCCCTGCGGCCCGACCGGCAGACGCCTGCCTGGACCATGTATGAACGGAGCAGCGCCGAGTTCGGGGAGCGACTTGTCGAGATCGAACTCAATCCACTCAGTGTTATCGAAAGCGGCGAACTGGCGCGCGGCCTCTTCCGGGAAATCGACTGGCCGCCACTGTTGCAACGCCGGGTACTGGAAAAAGCTGGTGGCAACCCGTTCTTCGTGGAGGAACTTGTGCGCGCTTTGCTTGAGAGCGCCGTCATCACGCAAGACGACTATGGTCGCTGGGTAGTTGACCGGATTGCGGCTGATGTCGATCTGCCCGATACGCTTCAAGGCCTGCTCTTGGCGCGTATCGATCGGCTGGAAGAAGGGACGCGCCGCACCCTCCAGCTGGCATCGGTCATCGGTCGCTCCTTCTATTATCAGGTCCTGTTTGCCCTGGCCGAAGTCACCTCTAATCTGGAAAGTCACCTCATCGATCTGCTGGCTGCTGACCTTATTCGCGAGGCTGCACGCGCTCCGGAACTGGAGTACATGTTTACTCACGCGCTGACCCAACAGGCAGCCTACAGCTCTATCCTTCTCAAGCGGCGGCGGGATTTTCACCAGCGCGCCGGTGAAGTAATCGAGCGGCTTTTTCCCCAACGGCTGGATGAGTTGTCACCTGTTTTGGCCCAGCACTTCGAGCAGGCCCAAGACTGGCCGCGCGCAGCCCGCTATTTTTCCAGGGCAGGGGACATGGCCTTTGCCCTTTACGCGAAAATGGAGGCCGAAGATCATTACCGGCGCGCGCTGGAAATTACCCTGCAATTGGAAAAGGCCGATACGGATTCGGTCAACCACTTGTTCACGAGACTTGGCCGCACGTTAGAACTGATGGCTCGCTATGGTGAAGCACTGGCGCTCTATGAAAAGATGGCGAGCTGGAGCACTGAGAATAATGAACCGGCTTTCACCTTGACCTCGTTGCTAAGTCGCGCCACGATTCTAACGACGGCCAATGCCTATAACGACCCGGTCGCGGCGATGGAATTGCTGGAGCGAGCCAAGGGCCTATCGGCCGAGTCAGGCGATCTGGCGGTCGAGGCGCGCATCCTGTGGAATCTGATGCTCCTGACTTCTCTGAACGCGGACGCTTTTCCGGAGCGACTTTCCTACGTGGAACAGGCGTTAGCAGCGGCGCGCCTGGCAGGCCTCCCAGAGCAAGAGGCTTTGATCTTGTTCGATTCCTGGTATGAATACGGCTTGATTGGGGAATGGCGAAGGGCTGAAGAGCACCTGTTACAGGCCATCGATTTATTTCGCGAGCTGGACAACAAGCCCCTTCTGGCAGAGACATACGCTCGCCTGAAATACGTCAACTGGTTCCTGGGCGAATATGATCGGGCCATCGCTTTTGCCGCTGAAGGGTATCGTATCGCCAAACTCAGCAATAATATCGAGGCGCAATCGATTAGCCTGTCCGGTGAGGGGCTAATCCACATAGATCGCGGCGATTTGCAGCGCGGGCTGGATGTGATGGAAGAAGCAGTGCGCCTCGGACATGAAGCGGACGTGATCACATCGTTAGGCGGCACGCAGGCCGAGCTGGGTCTGGTCTATGCCCGGCTGGGCAAGCCAGTGGCCGAAGGGATCGCGCTGGCCGAAAACGCAGCCATGTGGCTCGAACAGCATATGGCGCAAGTTGCCGGATTCGCCCATGCTCCGCTTGCCCGGCTTTACCTGCTTGCCGATGACCGCGAACGGGCGCGCCTTTCACTGGTAAAACTTGGTTCATTCAGCGAGCAATACAGGAAGACCGGATTCGTCGTCTCCATTTGGATTCAAACCGGGTTGGCCGAGATCGAGCTGGCCCTGCTGGACGGCCGGCCGCGCCAGGCACTGGCGACGGCTGATGCGCTGCGCTCGTTGATGGAGTCAGATGGCGTGCGCTATCTGCTGGCCGACGTTATGCTGGCGGGGGCCAAGGCTCTGATCCGGTTGGAACGCGGCGACGAGGCATTCGCCCTGCTGGAGGCGGCCGAGCAGCGCGCGCGAGCCATCGGCTCCCGGCGCGCCTTGTGGGAAATCCTGGTGCTGAGCGCGCGCCTCTCGGAGGAGAAAGGCGACCGGACGGTCGCCGATGCCCGACGTGTCGAGGCCGCGCAGATCGTCAACGCGATGGCCGGCACATTGACTTCGGTCGAAATGAGCGCATCATTCCGTCGGTGGACCACCGAACGGACTGAGCAATTATCGAATCTCAAGGAGGTAAAATGAACAGCCAGGATGCTTTGCTGGTGGGCGCGCGTTGGGCCCATGACCTGTTGAATATGGTGACGGCTGATTTGACACCGGAGCAGGCCGCCTGGACGCCACCGGGTATCGCCAACCCAATCAACGCCCAATTCGCGCACGCGATTTGTGCCGAAGATGCGGTCGTGCAGCTCCTGCTAAAAGGCAGCGCTCCATTGTATGCCACTACGTGGGCAGGCAGGACAGGCGTCAGCGATCCGCAGTGGTCGGCAACGTACGACTGGGCGCGAAGTGTCACCATTGAGCTGCCCGGCTTGCGCCAGTATGCGGCCGCCGTTGCCGCGGCGACCGATGATTATATCGCCTCATTATCCGAAGATGATCTGGAACGTATCCTCGATCTGACAAGCAACGGGCTGGGCCGGCAGACGGTTGCGTGGGCAATCCAGGCCTTGCTAATCGCTCATCTAAATAATATGGCCGGAGAAATATCCGTGTTGAAGGGATTGCAAGGGGCCAAAGGATATCCTTTCTAGCCTATGGCATTCGATCCGACGCGCCATCCCCATCGCCGCTACAACCCCCTTAGCGGCGAATGGGTACAGGTATCTCCGCATCGCTTGCAGCGGCCGTGGCTGGGTCAGGTGGAAGCCCCCCTCTCGGAGCAGCGCCCGGCTTATGACCCGCGCTGTTACCTCTGTCCGGGTAATGAGCGGGCGGGCGGGTTGCGCAACCCGCCCTATACCGATACCTTGGTCTTCACCAATGACTTCGCCGCTGTCTTGCCGGAGGTGCTGCCGTCCGAAGAGACGCATGCCTCAGGCCCTGAACAACTCTTACGGGTCCAGACCGTGCCCGGCACCGCGCGGGTCATTTGTTTTTCGCCTCGACACGATCTGACATTGCCGGAAATGGAAATTGCGGCGATCCGCCGCGTCGTCGAAACGTGGATCGAGCAGGCGGCCGATCTGGGGCAGCGCTACCGTTGGGTGCAAATATTCGAAAACAAAGGCGAAATGATGGGTTGTTCAAACCCGCACCCGCATGGGCAGGTCTGGGGGATCGATACACTGCCAAACGAACCGGCCAAGGAAGATCGGCGTCAGCGGCTCTATTTCGAGACAGAGGGACGGCCGATGTTACTCGATTATGCCGGACTGGAGGCCGAGCGCGGGGACAGAATCGTCATCGCCAACGAGGAATGGCTGGCGGTGGTGCCATTCTGGGCCGTCTGGCCATACGAGGTTCTGCTGCTGCCACGCCGCCACGTATTGCGTTTGCCGGATCTGCGTGCCAGCGAGCGCCGCTCGCTGGCGGAGATACTCAAGCGCTTGCTCGCCCGTTACGATAACCTTTTTGACACCTCGTTTCCGTATTCGATGGGCTGGCACGGCGCGCCGAATGTGCCGGAGCCGCAAGAGCATTGGCAGCTCCACGCTCACTTTCTGCCGCCGCTCCTGCGTTCGGCGGCCATCCGGAAATTCATGGTGGGGTATGAACTCCTGGCCGAGGCGCAACGCGATCTGACGGCCGAACAGGCAGCAAGCCAACTCCGCGCTCAGCCCGATGAGCATTATAAAGAGCGAAAGCGCTGAGGTCGTTTATTTTTTATAGCCGAAAAGGCGCAGCCACTCGTCGATGTCCTCTGCTTCCGATTCCTCTTTTGTTTTCTTCTTCGAGCGGGCCGGCGGGGGTGGGGCGGGTTTGCGAGGCGGCCGGGGCGGCCGCGGCATCTCCGGTTCGGGCCCAAAGAGCGACAGCCACTCCTGCATCTCGTCGGCGCCCATTGGGGGGACATCCGGCCGTTGGGCCTTCGTCTGATCACCATCCCCGAAATGCCGGTCGTTCATCATATTGGCGGCAAACGTCTCGGAGGGCTGGACGGCGATGCGCCGCCGTGTGGCGGCGGTTGCCACTTCTCTGTCACTGCTGATCACCACGAACTCGGGCGGGTTGCCGATGGCCTCGATGCGCCGGATCAGGACGGCGTCGGCGGTGGAGTTATTCGGGGCGAAGACGGCTTTCACCCCGCCGCCGGAAAGATGCCTGGCTTCCCCGGCGGGCAAACCGCCGTCGAAAATGACCGTCACCTTGCGCCGGGCGTCGGCCGCCGTCCAGCGGCGCAACAGACGCACCAGTTTGGCCTCGTCGTCAGGATCGGCCAGGGAGAGGCCGGGTGTTCGGGCAATCAGGTTGTGCCCGTCAATCAGATAGTTCATGGCTCACCCAATTCGTTCGAGACCGGCGATGCTGGCCGCCAACCGCTTGATGCCCGTGCCGGGAAAGGCGACCGTCACTTCCTCGTCGCCGCCTGTCACCTTGCTCTCGATGACCGTGCCCTCCCCGAATTTGCTGTGGCGCACCTTCTGGCCGGTCTTGAATTGCGCGGCTGTGGGGCGCAGGGCGCGCGGGTCGTCAGCATAGTCGTTGGGAACGGGCAATCGTTTTGACCCCGGCGATTTGACGGCCGGCGCGGAAGAGGGGGGCCACTCGTTACCGCTGCGGCCCGCCCCAGACGGCCGGGTGCGCGCCGAATCGTTCCAGCTGACCTGGCCCGGATTCCACATGCTGGCCCGGTCAATGCTCTCGCGGCGGCGGTTGCCGGGGCGGCGCCCGTCGACCAACGCCTCGGGGATATCGGCCAGAAAGCGGGACGGCACGGCGACTGAGCTGTCGCCCCACGCGGTCCGCCGGAAGGCGTGCGATAGATAGAGCGCGTCGCGGGCGCGGGTGAGCCCGACGTAGAACAACCGGCGCTCTTCGGCCAGCTCATCCTCGCTGTCCATCGACCGGCTGTGGGGCAGAAGTCCTTCCTCCAGACCGGTGATAAAAACGATGGGGAACTCCAGACCCTTGGCGGCGTGGAGCGTCAGCAAGGTGGTGGCCTGCGCTTCGGCGTCCAGGTTGTCGGTCTCGGCCACGAGGGCGACTTGTTGCAGAAAATCGCCCAGATTCATCTCGCCGTCGCTGCCGCCCCCGGCGATAGCGGCCACGCCCCTAAGCTCCATGACATTGGCCCAGCGCTCTTCGCCTTCTTCTGTGCCGTCGTCGAGATAGACACGATAGTTGATCTGCTCCAGTATAGCGTCCAGCAGCTCGCCGACGCTGACCCGGTCGCGAAGCGTGATCCAGCTGGAGAGCATATTGCCGAACATCGACAGCGCGCCGTAGGCGCGACCATTGAACGGATGCTGCGCGTCGGCGTCGCTCACCAGCCACAGCAGCGCTTCGGCCGGTTGCAGGCCCAAGTCAGCAGCCCACGCCATGAACTGGGCCTGCGTTTGCTGGCCGATTCCCCGCGTCGGCACATTCAGCACACGATTAAAACTAACCGCGTCCAGCGGATTGTGGACGACGCGCAGATAGGCGATGATGTCTTTGACCTCGCGCCGCTGGTAGAACTGGGTCGCCCCCACCAGGCGGTAAGGCATTCCGGCCTGAACAAATGCTTCTTCCAGGGCACGAGACTGGGCATTGGTGCGATACATCACGGCGAAGGCATTGCCGTTGTAGCCTTCCAGCATCAGGCTTTCGATGGTGTTGACGACCGTCGCCGCCTCGTCGGATTCGTTATAGGCTTCGCGCAGCACGATTTTGGCTCCGCTCGGCCGCTCGGTAAACAGCTTTTTAGGGATGTGATCGCGATTGCGGCGAACGACTTCGACAGCCGCGTCGAGAATGATCTGGGTCGAGCGGTAGTTTTGTTCCAGCACCACGGTGCGGGATTCGGGATAGTCGCGGTAAAAATTCTGGATGTTGCGGTAGTCCGCGCCGCGCCAGCGGTAGATAGACTGGTCGGAATCGCCCACGGCGAAGAGGCTGTTCCTGTCGCCGGCCAACTGTTGCAGCAGACGATATTGGGTGGCATTGGTGTCCTGAAATTCGTCGACCAGGATGTGGCGGTAGCGTTCCTGATACTTGGCCAATATGTCCGGCTGCTCGTCGAAGAGGAGGACCACGTTCATCAGCAGGTCGTCGAAGTCCATGGCGTTATTGACCTGTAGCGTCATCTGGTAGCGTTCGTAGATGCGGCGGGTCACTTCGCCGGCATAGTTGGTCGCCTGATACTCGTGCGGCATGATGAGGTCGTTCTTGGCGCTGCTGATGCCGTGGAGCAGCTTGCCCGGCGGGAATTTCTTGTCGTCGATGTTTAGCTCCGACAGGGCTTGCTTGACCACCTGCAGCTGGTCGGCCGTGTCGAAGATGACGAAATCACGCTGGTAGTGGGTCAGGTTATCCGTTTCACGGCGCAGCAGCCGGGCACAAATAGCGTGGAAAGTGCCCATGTTAAGCCCTCGCGGCCGTCCGTCCAGCAGTTGCTCGATGCGGTGCTCCATCTCCCGGGCCGCCTTGTTGGTAAAGGTGACGGCCATAATGTGCCAGGGGGAGACGCCCATCTCCCTGATGAGGTAAGCGATTCGGTAGGTCAGGACGCGCGTCTTGCCGCTGCCGGGGCCGGCGACGACGAGAACCGCGCCGGGGGGCGTGCTGACGGCATCGCGCTGGGCCGGGTTCAGGGTAGCTAATAAATCCATGACGCCATTTTATTACATCGCGCCGTTTGGGTCAGCTTTAGTTTCAATATCTCGACGCCTCATGCCGGCGACACCGGCGGGTTTTCGCCCCCTTTCCGCCGGATCGTTTATACTCCGGAGACAGATACCCGATTGACTGCCTGGAAACGGCCGGCGCGCGTCGCCTCGAGCCGTGCAGGATAGCTGCCTTGTCAGGCAACGACTAGAAACCGGACGTTTTATGGAATCCCGACTATTCTTGGAAATCAGCATTCTGATCATCCTGATTTTGCTCAACGGCCTGTTCGCCCTGGCGGAGCTATCTATTGTCTCCTCCCGGCGCGAACGGCTGCAAATGTTGGTCGACAGCGGCAACAAGGGTGCTGTGATCGCTCTGGCAATGTCCCTGGAGCCGACGCCCTTGCTGTCCACGGTTCAGGTCGGCATCACCCTCATCGGCATTCTGGCCGGCGCGTTTGGCGGCGCGTTGTTGTCCGATGAACTGGCCCGATTGATCGCTCCCATTCCCCTGATTGGCCCCTATGCCCGGACGATTAGTCTGGCGCTCGTCGTGGGCACCATCACCTTTTTCAGCGTCGTGCTGGGCGAGCTGGTGCCCAAGCGATTGGCCTTGCGCGACCCGGAGCGCGTTGCGGCCTCGGTGGCACGGCCCATGAACGCCCTGTCGCGAATTGCCCGGCCGCTCGTGCGCCTGCTCACACTGGCTACGGCCTTCTTTCTGCGCCTGCTGGGGGTTCGCGATACGGACGGTGAATCGACCGTATCCGAAGAGGAGATCAAGGTGCTGGTGGAGCAGGGAGCCTTGGCCGGGGTTTTCGAAGCAGCCGAGCGTGATATGGTCGAGAGCATCTTTCGCTTTGGCGACCGCCAGTTGCGTTCGATCATGACGCCTCGAACGGAGATCGTCTGGCTCGACATCAATGATTCCGAAGAGGTCATCCGCCAGACGATCAGCCGGAGCCACCACTCGCGCTTCCCGGTGTGCGACGGGGAGCTCGACCACGTGATCGGCGTCGCCGAGGCCAAGGATTTGCTGTCCAAGTGCTGGTCCGACAAGATGTTCGAGTTGCGCCACGCCCTGCGCGCCCCTTTGTTTTTGCCCGAAACGATGCTCGCGCTGCGGGCGCTGGAACGCTTCAAACAGACGGGCATCCAGGCGGCGCTGCTGGTCGATGAGTTCGGCGGCATCGAGGGCATGGTGACCCTCATCGACATGATGGAAGCGATCGTCGGCGACATCCCCACGCCGGAAGAGATCGCCGAGCCGCCCGTCGTGCGCCGCGAGGATGGTTCCTGGCTGGTGGAAGGCTACCTGGACACCGAAGAGTTGAAAGAGCTTCTGGAGGTAGACGAGTTGCCCAGCGAAGCCAGCTACCAGACCCTGGGCGGATTCGTCGTCATGATGCTCGGTCGCTTGCCGCGCGTCGGCGACTGGTTGGAATGGGGCAGCTTTCGATTCGAGATTGTCGATATGGACGGCAACCGGGTAGACAAAGTGTTGATCGAGCCAGGAGGTTTGACACGCTAATCCGTATTTGCTAGAATCTGGCGTCGCTGGCCCCATTCGTCTAGCGGCCCAGGACGCGGCCCTCTCAAGGCCGAAACAGGGGTTCGAGTCCCCTATGGGGCATCATCCGCATGTAGAGATACATGCGGATTTTTCTTTCCGGGCCAGAGCATCACGCGGCTCCTTCATTCTACAAAGGCAGCTAAACCATTCCCTGAGTGTCTGCAATTAAGTGGGGATCGTTCGGCTTTACTTTGGTACAATTAGAGGTAATGCAAGGGTAGCCTTGCTGCGGCGCGGGGGAGACGGCGGATCACGAACGAAACCATGGACAGCCAGACAACCATCGACCAGAATCGCTACCGGCGCATCCTGCAATTTTTTTCCGGGATGATCGCCCACGTGATATGGTGGGACCTCATGATGCGGCGCGTGCCGGTGGTGCGGCAGCGCTCTTTAGCCACGCGGCCGCAGCGCTACCGGGAGATCGCACGCGAGTTTCGTGGCCTGGCCATCGAAATGGGTGGGGTGATGATCAAGCTGGGGCAATTCCTCAGCTCGCGCGTTGACGTGCTGCCGATTGAGGTGACCGAAGAGCTGCGCGGGTTACAGGACGAAGTGCCCCCGGCCGATACGCGGCAAGTCATGGGGCTGCTCTACGAACAATTGGGCGACATCGAGCGGCGGTTCGAGTCCATTGACCCGGAGCCGCTGGCGGCCGCCTCTCTGGGCCAGGTCTACCGCGCGCGCCTGCTGCCGGGCCAAGGCGAGTCTGGCCCCGGCGAGCGCGTTGTCATCAAGGTGCAGCGTCCGCACATCGAGGACATGGTGCGCACCGATCTGGCCGCTTTGCGCGTCGTGGCTCGCTGGCTCATGCGCTACAAACCGATCCGCAAGCGCGCCAACGTGCCGGCCCTGATGGAGGAGTTCGCCCGCACGCTGTGGGAAGAGTTGAACTATCGGGCCGAGGCGGATAATGCCGAAGAGTTCGCCCGCATTCACGCCGATAATCCGCGGATTTACATCCCCAAGGTCTATCGCGAACATTCCACCGAGCGGGTCGTGGTTCTGGAGGACGTAGAAGCGCTCAAAATTGGGGACACGGCGGCGCTGACCGAGGCCGGCATCGACCCCCAGGAAGTGGCCGAGCTGTTGCTGGAGGCCTATTTCAGGCAGGTCTTTGTGGCCGAGTTCTTCCATGCCGACCCTCATCCGGGCAACCTGTTCGTTCGGCCTGATCCGGAGCCATGGGCGTCACCCGCTTTCACCGATCAAAATGAAGCGGCTTCACAAGCGCGAACTTTTCAGCTCATCTTTGTCGATTTCGGCATGGCCGTCCGCGTTCCCAAGTCGATGGGCGAGAATCTGCGCAAGGTGCTCATCGGTGTGACCCAACGCGATGCTCACCGCCTCACCGAGGCCTATCGCGATCTGGGCTTTTTCTTGCCCGGCGCCGATTTGGAGCGCATCACCGAGGCGCAGGAAGTGATCCTCAATCAGATTTGGGGGCGTAATCTCCTCGATCTGGCGCAACCCGATCCGCGCGAGATTGAGGCCATCGGCCGCGAGTTTCGCGATTTGCTCTACGATTTGCCGTTCCAGATCCCCCAAGATTTCATCTACCTGGGTCGGGCCCTGGGCATGATATCGGGTCTGGTTTCCCAGCTTGACCCGCACATCAACCCCTGGCGGCAGATCGAGCGCTATGGCCAACAACTCCTGCGCACTCAGAGCCTGACTCACCTGCGCGAGCGGGGACTGGCGGGGATCGTCGAAACCCTGCGCCCCTACCTGGAGACGCCGCTACGTATCCAGCGTCTGCTGGAGGAAGCAGAGAAGGGGCGGTTGCGGGTGCAGTTGAAGACGGATCGCGACGTTTTGCGCCAGCAAGAACGTCTGGAAAAGCGCGTCGGCCAACTGGGCTGGAGCATCGTCTCGGCCGCGGGTATTCTCTCGGCCACGCTCGTTTATCTGGAACACCGGCGCGACAAGCGCGGCCGCTAGCGCCGACCCCAAAGCGATAGACACTCACGCGCCGGCAGCGGCCTCGTCTGTTTTCTGATCGGCGACCGGCCGCTGCGCCACCAGCAAGGCCTCGTATTCATCTTGGGTAATATAGTGGCCGCCTGTAATCTCCTGACTAACCATCTCGTAGGCGTTATTGAGATAGACGACCGTGGGCATGCGCTGGAAACAGCGACTATCGACGATGGTCTTGTGCCACACATACCCCGTACCCTCATTGATCAGGTCATATTGCTTGTCGGCGCGCAGGCGAACGGGCGTGCCGCAACGATCACATTGCACGTAGAAGTAGACGCCCTGGGTGTCGGCCTCGGCTTTCGGCAGCCGGCCGTCGCGCGCGCTTCCGCCAAACAGCTTCTTCAGGAATCCCATAATCTTCTGTCCTCGCTACAGGTTGGCTAAGGCCACGGCCAGACTACGGCGCATGGCCGGCTGGTCAAATTCAGCATAAAGCGGCTGGAATTCGGTCGTCAGACGCGCCAGCTCTGTTTGTTGGTGGGCGCGGTAGATGCCGGCCTCCCCGCGATGCTTCTTCATGTCCCTCAGCAAATCTACAGCTACGCTGGCATCATTGAGGTCGCCGAGATGATCCTGTATGCGCCGGCTCAGGTCGATGAATTCGGCGGCATCCGGCCGCAAAACTTCTTCGAAGAAGGTCAATGTGTAGCGCAATTCCTTGAATTGAATACGCAACTGGTGGAACTGCCTGGGGGTGGCCGTGAGCCTGATTTCGCCCCAGGCCCGCACGCGGCCGATGCGCTCGAAGACCAAACCGGGCAAGGCGTGGGCTACCTGTTGCTGCCCCACCAGCGCGAGGGCGGCGCTATCGCCCGGCGCGGCGAGCAGGGCGGCGTAACGGCTGATGATCCGGGTGGCCGACTTGCGAGCGAAGAAGTGCCGAAGTCGGTCATCGGCCTTTTCCTGACGCCGGGCCCAGTAGATCGCCAGTTTGTTCAACGGTCGTTCGGCGGCTTCGTTGCAAGCGGCCAGCTTCGAGCGAAAGACGGCTATGTCACGGCAAGGGGCCAGGCGACGCATGATGCGCCGCAGTCCGCTGCGGGAGCGCCGCAAGTCTTCGGGCGCGAAGTAGGGCGCGAATAGCTTAAAGAGGGTGAACGTCCGGCGGATGGCCTTGCGCGTCTCATGGACGGCCGTTATGTCGGCCGATTCACGACAAGCCTCCCAAAAGCCCTGAATCGTTTCCAGTTCGTCGATCATCAGGAGACGACCTGCTTCACTGATGGGGAGTTCGGGGGTGATCGTCGTGTGGGTCATGACCACGGATTTTATCACGTTATGGCCCGCCGTGTTTGCTCGCGACGCGGGGCGACCGTATAATCTCGTCTAGATCGGCTGCGGCAACGGCCGCCGACGACAGGAGTGTATAGTGGCTACAGCAAGGGAAAAGACGGACGAGGAACAACGGGCCCAACAGAAGGCCGCTCTGGAGCGCATTCGCAACGGCTTGGCAACGCGGGTTCGCATTCTCGTCGCGCCTGATGCCTGCCCCGTTTGCCGGGCGCGAGAGGGGGCCTATGAGTTCGACGGAGTGCCCGAACTTCCTTTGGAAGGCTGCTCGCGGCCAGGCGGCTGTAATGCCGTCTATGAGCCGGTGCTCGACCTCTTCGGGCCGTAGACGCGCCGCTCCCGACTAATACGTATCATCCACACCGTCCTCTTCATCCTGACCGTCGTTCGATTCCCACGGGCGCGGCCGGCGCGGCTGCCAGCTCCCTTCGGCCCCGAATAGGTTGCCCTCGTCGGCCTGCTCCAGACCCAGGTTGTAGACGATGTCGGCCAGGTCATCGACACTGACCTCGACCCCTTCCCGCTCAACTTCGTCCAATTGCGTCTCCAGCACGTCGCGCTCGACCATCTTCTCGGAGATGCGCCGGCGCAAATCGGTCGCCAGATCGGACAGCAGGTCGCGCCCGGCGGCCGCGGCCTTCTCGGCCCGTCTCATGAGTCGCGCGCTGTCGTGCTTTTCCAGTGTGCTCATCTCGGAGGCGATTTCATCCAGCCGGCGGCGGCAATGGTTCACTTCGCGTTGCAGCGCCGCGGCTAGCTCCTCCGGGGTTTGGGGCGTATAGGATACGGTATCCGGCTCGTTAGCCAGTCTTTCCAGCGCCTCTAGGTCGCCCGCCGCATAGGCGGCATTGATAGCCATCATCATGTCCGTCCGGTAAGCTCTGTCGGCTTCGTCGAGCACCAGATCGGGATGAAAGCGGCGGGCCAGACGGCGGTAGAGCTGCTTGACGGCGGCCAGGCGCTTGCCTTCCAGCGCGGGGCGGGGCGTTTCCGACCGGGATCGATAGCGGTAGGAGCCGGACGAAGCGGCGCTCTCCTCGAACCGCCATGATCCTTCAGCCGGTCCGGCCGCGGGGGGTGCCTCGCCCCAAAGGAGTTCGCCGGTCTGATAGCGGCGCAGTTCTCGCCGCAAGTTGTCGATCTCCGACTGGAGCGCGTCCAGGCGTTGGCTCAGCTTCTCCAGGCGGGCGCGCACGCGATATTCGAAAGCACTGATGGACGCCAGCCGCTCGGCCAGTTGCGCTTCGGCGTCGATGAGTTGGGGCCGCAACTCATCTAGCAGCGCCTGGAGTTCTTTGGCGCGCTCGCGCCAGTTTTCGCCGGTGGGAGTCAGTTTGCCATCCATACGTTGGATTCCGATTTCGTCTCTCTATGTGAATGATAGCACACTCGGCCGAGGACGAGCAGAAGGGCGATAGGGGTAGGGGCGAGACAGGGCGGACGAACGGCTTTCGCCTTGCAGAACCCCGTGGTGGCCGCCCTGTCTCGCCCCCCTCTGATTCGCCCCCTCTCTACTTGACAGGGTGCGCCGGCGGCGATACAGTGCAGTTTATCCCTGGAGTTTGTCCATGATCCACACCGAAAATCTCACTAAATCGTTTGGCGACCAGGTCGCCGTTGATCGACTGAACCTGGACATTGCCGAAGGCGAAGTGTTCGGCTTTTTGGGGCCGAACGGCGCGGGCAAGACGACGACTATCCGCATGTTGACTTGCCTCATCGCCCCCACGTCGGGCCGGGCGCGCGTCCTCAACTACGAAGTCGGCCGCGACGATGAGCAGATCCGCCGCAACGTCGGCATCCTGACCGAGACGCCCGGCATGTACGACCGGCTTTCGGCCTATCGCAACCTGTCCATCTTCGCCCGGCTTTACGAAGTCGAGCAAGTGGACTATCAGGTTGAGAAGTACCTGAAGCTGCTGGGCCTTTGGGAGCGACGCGATGACGCGGTGGGCGAGTTCAGCAAGGGCATGCGACAGAAGTTGGCCATCGGCCGCGCGTTGCTCCACGAGCCGCAGGTCCTCTTTCTCGATGAGCCGACGGCCGCCCTCGACCCCGAAGCGTCGCGGCTGGTCCACGATTTTGTCGCCGAGTTGAAAGGGCGCGGCCGCACAATCTTCCTGTGCACCCACAATCTGGACGAGGCCGACCGGCTCTGCGACCGCGTGGCGGTGTTCAAGACCCACTTGCGCGTGCTCGATACGCCCGGCCGGTTGCGGCAGCAGGTTTATGGGCGGCAGGTGGCCTTTCATCTGGGCGGGCCGGCTGAACTGTTTCTGTCTCAGGTGAAGTCATTACCCTTCGTCGACCAGGCCGAGGCCAAGGACGCCAAGCTGATCGTCACGCTGGACGATCCCGAAAGTCGCAACCCCGACATCGTGCGCGCCCTCGTCGGGGCCGGAGCCGACATCCAGTTCGTGGGCGAGCTGCGCTATTCGCTCGAGGACGTCTACCTGCAACTCATGAAGGAAGATGCACCGGCGGCCGGTTGATCGCCCGGCGGAGAGAGACACATGGATAAGATTACAACCATCGTCAGCAAGGAATGGGCCGAGGTGTTCAAGAACAAGCTCGTGCTGTTCTCGGTCTTGTTCTTGCCGATTATTCTGGCGATCATTCCGTTGGGCATGCTCATCGCTTTCGACCGGATCGAGGGCTTTGAGACCGAGATGAACGACCCGGACATGATGCGGTTGGTCGGTCAGATGTGCGTCGGCCTGAGCCCGACAGACTGCACGCTGGTCTACACACTGAACTTGTTCGTACTCATGTTCATGATCCTGCCCGTCGCCATTCCGGTGACAATTGCCGCCTACAGCATCGTGGGCGAAAAGACGACGCGAAGCCTGGAGCCGCTGCTGGCGACGCCCATCACGACCGTTGAGCTGCTGGTCGCCAAAATCATCGCCGCCGTCGTGCCGGCCATCATTGCCACGTGGCTGGCCTTCGGCATTTTTCTGGCCGGCGCGTGGCTGCTGGCGCCCCCGGCCGTGTTTGCCGTGTTTTTCGATGCGCTTTGGCTGTTGGCTATCCTGGTCGTTGCCCCGCTACTGACCGTCCTGGCGACGTGTGTGGCGGTCATCGTCTCCTCACGCGTGTCTGATCCGCGCGTGGCCGAGCAATTGTCGGCCGTGGTCATCCTGCCGCTCATCCTCCTGATTGTCGGCCAGTCGGTTGGCCTCGTTCTTATCGACCGGCAACTGATGATCGTGTTGGGGCTGATCGTGCTGGTGCTCGACATCATCCTCGTCTATCTGGCCATACGCTTGTTCCAGAGGGAGACGATCCTGACGAGATGGAAGTAAAACCGGTTTCTTAACCGCTTTCTTGGTTTGATTGAGGAAGTGGATTATCGATGCGGTTCAGTTGGGTATGAAACCGGCGTTACCGGGCGCGTTTCTTATTAGTTTCCGATAGACACTGCCCGGCAGGTATGCTATACTGTCATCACATTCGGGGATGACTGGCTTCGACGGGGAAGGCTGGCCCTGGATTGCAAGCCGAGCACGCTTCACACCTCGTAAAACTGGAAGCACACGCATAAGTGCCAATCGCACCAATGCCTACAGCGCTCTCCCGATGGCTGCCTAAAGCAGTCTAAGGGAAAGCCAGATGTTCCCCTAAACAAGGAACCCGTTCGCTTTTGTCCTCTCGTCGGCTGGGCAATCGCGGGCGACACTAATGCCGACGTGCTCTGCGGCGATGCCGATAGCTGCGGCTAGAGATGCCCTCTCGGGGGTGATCGGCTAGGACCGGCTGACCCAGTCGATTGGGGCGCCCGGTCGCGAAACTAAATAGATCGACTAAGCTTGTAGACATCTGGAGGTCGAATTTTTCGGACGCGGGTTCGATTCCCGCCATCTCCACCAATCGTTTTGCCACAAAGGCCGCGCAAGCGGCCTTTGTGGCTGTTAGCGCAGTAACCCGCATTCAACCGGCAAATCCCTTTCTCGTCCCCCGGCCATTCCTCGTTAGTCACTTGAATGCCCCTCATTTGACAGTCGTGAAAACCAACACTATAATCCCCTTGTCATTCTAATCTGGCGCTTATTAAAGTGAATCTGATTGAATTCCATTGACATGCATGTTATCGTCCGTGCAGTTGGGCACAGCCGCACCCTTGGGAGCCGATCCTGAGGTGCTTGACTGTGCTTTTTTTGATCTGTGGCAGACCAGACCATTTCAAAGGGGGTGATGCATCTGCCTGAAAACCTGATTGCTTGCGGCCGCTGACGTTGCAAGGATCACCTCAGTATCAAAGCGAAGACGCCGAGAGGCGAACCCCGGGTGTGCTGCTGAAAATTGTCCGGGAATAGTCTGTGAATCAAGTTAACTGTTAGAGGAGGACAACCTAACATGTCGAAGAAAGTATGGGCGCTTGTTGCCCTGTTTGTATTAGTTGGTGCCGTAGTATTGGTGGCTTGCCAACCCGCGGCCCAAACGGTTGAGGTGACCCGCGTGGTGACCGAGACCATCACCGAAGAAGGCCAACCGGTCGAGGTGACCCGCATTGTGGAGCAGGTCGTCGAAGTGACCGCCGCCCCGACCGAGGCCCCGGCCCAGCCGAAGGATCTGGTGATCTGCCAGTCCCAGGAGCCGGAGACCCTCTACCCCTATGGCGGCTCGATGCTCGCCTCCACCAACGTCCAACACGCGATTTTCGAGAACTACATCACCACACTCTCCTATGATTTCCAGGCCGCCGCGCTGGAAAAATTGCCAAGCCTGGAAGACGGCGACGCCGTGCTGAACTCTGTGGAGGTCGGTGCCGGTGATGTCGTTCTGAAGGCTGACGACACCGTTGGTGAGTTGGCTGAAGGCGACGTGATCAAGAATTCCGACGGCGAAGAAGTGACCTTCGACGGCACGCCGGTCATGATGGACCAGTTGGTGGTCGATTTCACCATGAAGCCCACCGTGTGGTCCGACGGCACGCCGGTCAACGCCAGCGACTCCGTCTACAGCTTCAACCTGCTTCTGGACCCGGATACCCCGAGCACCAAGTACACCGCCGAGCGCACCGCCAGCTATGAGGCGACGGGCGACCTGAGCACCCGCTGGACGGGCCTGCCGGGCTTCCGCGACGCGACCTATTTCATCAATTTCTGGCAGCCTTACCCCGAGCACGTCTGGGGCGCTTTCAGCGCCGCCGAGCTGCTTGAGGCCGAAGAATCCAGCCGCCTGCCGATGGGCGACGGCCCGTTCGTGATCGATGAATGGATCGCCGGCGACAGCATCCGCATGTCCCGCAACGAGAACTACTGGCGCGCCGACGAGGGTCTACCCTATCTGGATAGCGTCACCTTCAAGTTCATCCCCGACACCAATCAGTTGCTGGCCCAAGTGCTTTCCGGCCAGTGCGACATCGTGCCCGAGCCGGGTCTCGAAGTCGCCGACGCGCCGTTCCTGACCGAGGCCGAAGCCTCTGGCCTGCTGGTGCCCTACTTCCAGACCGGCACGACCTTCCAGCATATCGACTTCGCCGTCGATACCTACGGCGATTACACCGACACCCGTTACGACTGGTTCGAGGACGTGCGCGTCCGCCAGGCCATGACGATGTGCACCGACCGCCAGAGCATGGTCGATAACCTGCTCTTCGGCCGTTCGGAGATCATCCATACCTACATCCCCAGCGTCCACCCGCTGTACCCGACCGAGGGTCTGACCGAGTGGCCCTTTGACCCCGAGGCGGCCAACGCGTTGCTGGATGAGGCCGGTTTCCTCGACACCGATGGCGACGGCTTCCGCGAAAGCCCCGACGGCTCGCCCTTCAATCCGCAGTTGGGCACGACGGCCGGCAACGTACTGCGCGCCGGCATGACCCAGATCTTCAAGGAGAACCAGGCTGCCTGCGGTATCGACGTAGGTCTCTACACCCTGCCGGCCAGCGAGTGGTTCGCTGACGGTCCGGAAGGCCCGCTGTTCGGCCGCCAGTATGACCTCGGTCTGTTCGCCTGGCTGACCGGCGTGCAGCCCGCTTGCGAGCTGTACATGGGTTCGCAGATCCCCGGCCCGGCCGACGAGGTTAACCCGCGCACCGGCCAGCCGTACGGTAGCGGTTGGGGCGGCCAGAACAACACTGGCTGGAATGACCCGGATTATGACGCGGCTTGCGCCCAGGCGCTCGGCTCGCTGCCCGGCACGCCGGAGTACACCGAAGCCCACATCCGCGCCCAGCAGATCTTCTCCGAGCAGGTGCCGGTTATCCCGGTATTCCTGAGCGTGAAGACCGGCGTCACCCGGCCCGAAGTTCTGAACTACGGTATCGACCCGACCCAGAACTCCCACCTGTATAACATCGCCGAGATCGACATCCAGCAATAAGGGATCGATCGCCTGTAAAGTAGACATGGCGGCGGCGCGACAGCGCCGCCGCCATGTCTATCCGTGGCGTTTCGCTCGCCTGGCATAGATCACGCTGGCCAGGCAGGGCTTTTCAGTTACCAGTCGATTCGCAATGTGGCCCCGGATTCCTATCCGGCGGCCAAAAGCGGGATGCGCCGGGCCAGGCCGCGGAGCCGGTTAGGCAAGCGGCGCGGCCGAGAGCGGTCGATTACTGGAAAACCCTGTATGTCCAAGCGCGACTGTGGCGTTGGTATCCGGCAATTGCTATAATTTTTTCATCGTATCCGGGTGCTGCTTTGTGTGTCTGCCAATTGAATCGTTGTGACCCTGTACAGGTAGCATGCTGCTGTTGCTCCATCGCCGTTCAAATTTACGTCGGTGCATCGCGACACTCTGGAGGTGATTGATGACCGCCTATCTCATCCGCCGTGGTCTACAAATGATCATGGTCGTCATCCTGGCGACTATCGCAATTTTTGCTCTCTTGAATGCTGTGCCGGGTGGCCCTTTGTCCGGTCTGAACATGGCTGTCGGCGCTAAAAACCGTCTGAGCCCCCAGGAGATCGCCCGCATCGAGCAGACTTTGGGTCTGAACAAGCCTTTCTATCTTTCCTATCTGACCTGGTTGCTGGGTGAAGATTGGCTCGACGAAGTCGGCAACATGATCGGCAACCCGGGGCCGGCGGAGAAAATGTTCACCACCGGCACGTGGGCCGATTTGCAGTCGCCGCAGTGTGCCGCGGCGGGCGGCACCAATCAGGGCACGCCGGAAGGCAAACGACCGCCCTGTGGCCGGGGGGTCATGAGATGGGATTGGGGCGAATCGTGGAAATTGGCCCGCGGACAAACAGTCACCAGCGTCATCGGCAGTCGTATCAAAAACACGCTGATCCTCATGTCGACAGTGACGCTTATCTCGCTGGTCATCGCCATCCCCATCGGCATTATTTCGGCCGTCCGTCAATATTCCAAGATGGACTATGCCGTCACCACCTTCAGCTTCTTCGGCATCGCCATGCCCGTCTTCTGGTTTGGGCTGTTGATGATTATCCTGTTTACGCTCAAGTTTCGAGAATGGGGTTTGCCCTACTTCCCATCCGGCGACGTGTTCACGACGCGCGTCACGCCGGGCAGCATCCAGGACGTGTTGGGCATTACTCCCTATACAATGGCCGACCGGATTGTCCACCTGTTCTTGCCGGTGACCGTGTTGACGCTGCTCTACCTGGCCGGCTGGAGCCGGTTCATGCGCTCTTCAATGCTCGAAGTGCTGCGCCAGGACTACGTGCGCACGGCGCGCGCCAAGGGTCTCCATGAGCGCGCCGTCATCGCCAAGCATGCCGCCCGTAATGCGCTCATCCCGCTTATCACGATTGTCGTGTTCCAGATACCGGGCATCTTTAGCGGCGCTATCCTGACCGAGACCATCTTCAACTATCCCGGCATGGGGCGGCTGTTTATCGATGCGCTCGGCCGCGACGACTGGCCCATCGTCATGGCGATCCTGTTCATCACCGCCATCCTGGTCGTCGTCGCCACCCTGATCGGCGATATCCTCTATACCATAGTCGACCCACGCATCCGATTTGACTGATCGGAGGAGGGGGAAATTACATGTCCGTAGCTGAAATTGACATTAGTAGCCTTCAGGCCGAAGCGCTTCTGACCGGCAAGCCGGAGCCGCTTATCCTGACTTACTGGAGGCGGTTGCGTCGCCACCGGCTGGCGACGGCCAGCCTTATCGCCCTGATCCTGATCATCCTGTCGGTCGTCCTGGGGCCGATCATCATGTCGCGCATGACCTATTTCAACGTTGCCCGAAACGAAGAGATAAACTACTCGCGCGATACCCAGGACTTGCGCAACATCAATGCCGCGCCGTCGCTGGAGCATCCCATGGGCACCGACGAACTGGGGCGCGACGTGCTCTTCCGCATCCTGATGGCCGGCCGGCTGTCGCTGTTCATCGCCTTCACCGTCGTCATCCTGTCCGAGTCGTTCGGCATGTTTCTGGGAGCGGTTTCGGGTTACTATGGCGGCCGGACCGATAGCCTGATCCAGCGCCTGACGGAATTCGTCATTATCCTGCCCACCTTGCCGCTGCTATTGACACTGTCATCAATCTTGCGCGATTTGCAGATCCCGTTTCTGCCGGCCGAATGGGGCCAGGCGGTGGTCATCATCGCCATCCTGACCATCTTTGGTTGGACGGGGTCGTGTCGCTTGTCGCGCGGCATGGTGCTCAGCCTGCGCAACCAGGAGTTCACCGAAGCCTCCCGCGCGCTGGGGATGTCGAATTTCCAGATCATCTCCCGGCACATGATGCCCAATGCCCTGCCGCCGATCATCGTCAATGCTTCGCTGGCTCTGGGCGGCGTCATCGTGCTCGAGTCGGCCCTCAGCTTTTTGGGCTTCGGCATCCAGCCGCCCGTCGCCACCTGGGGCAATATGCTCCAGGGCGTGCAGAAAGACATGTTCACCGCGCCGTGGAAGGCGCTCTATCCCGGTCTAATGATCTTCGTCACCACGCTGGCCTTCAACTATTTGGGCGACGGCTTGCGCGACGCGATCGACCCGCGCCTCAAACTGTAGGCCGGACCAGCAGGGGAGTGAAATAAACCATCGTGGAAAACGATAACAACGTCATACTCGATATCAAGAATCTGCACACCCAGTTTTTCACCGAGGCGGGGGTGGTGCGCGCCGTAGACGGCATCGACTTCAGCGTCAAGCGCGGTGAGGTGGTCGGCATTGTGGGGGAGTCGGGCTGCGGCAAGAGCGTGACTTCGCTCTCCATCATGCGCCTGATCAGCCAGCCGGGCAAAATCGTCGAGGGCCAAATCATCTTCGACAACCAGGATTTAGTGAAGCTGCCCGAGTCGCGCATGGTCGAGATTCGTGGCAATCGCGTGTCGATGATCTTCCAGCAACCGCAGAGTAGCCTCAACCCCGTCTTTCGAGTGGGCGATCAGTTGTCGGAAGTGCTCCAGATTCACCAGGATGTGGGCAAGGAACTGGGTGAGAAACGAGCCATTGAACTGCTGGCTATGGTGGGTGTGCCCGACCCCGAATCGCGCATCAAAGCTTTTCCCCACGAGTTGTCCGGCGGTATGGCCCAGCGCGTGATGATTGCCATGGCGTTGGCCTGCGTGCCCGAGCTGCTGATCGCCGACGAACCGACGACAGCGCTCGACGTGACCATCCAGGCCCAAATTCTGGACCTGATGCGCAACCTGCGGACGAAAATGGACACGGCCATCATCCTGATCACCCATGACCTGGGCGTTGTGGCCGAGATGTGCGACCGGGTCAACGTCATGTACGCCGGCCGCATCGTTGAACAAGCGCCGGTCACCGAACTGTTCAAAACACCCAAACACCCGTATACCGATGCGCTGATCGGCTCGACGCCGGTGCTGGGCCACGCCGATAAGCCGCTGACGACCATCCCCGGCTCCGTCCCCAACCTGATCGATCTGCCCAGCGGCTGCAAGTTTTCGCCGCGCTGTGTGGCCCGTTTGCAATACGGTCTGGAGATTTGCCTCCACGAAGAACCGGAGCTTAAGCTCCTATCTGCCGGACACACGGTGCGCTGCTGGTTGTACGAAGACATACCTGAAATGAAAGACGCTCCACCTGCCCTGTGGCGTGCAATTCGGCTGGAAGCGACAAGCTGAGGAGAATCGGATGCTGGATCAGATTAGCCAACAAGAAACGACAGTGACCGCGTCCCCGCGGAAAAAATTTATCGAGGTCAACAACCTTGTGAAGTATTTCCCGGTGCGTGCCGGGTTGATGCAGCGCGTCCAGGCCTGGGTCAAGGCGGTGGATGATGTGTCCTTCTTCATCAACGAGGGCGAGACGTTTGGACTGGTGGGGGAATCGGGTTGCGGCAAGACGACCGTCGGCCGCACCATCCTGCGCCTCATCCCGGCCACCTCCGGTGAAGTGGTCATGGGCGGCAAAAATGTCTTCGAGCTCAGCTCGGACGAGTTGAAGAAAATGCGCGCCGACATGCAGATCATCTTCCAGGACCCCTACTCGTCGTTGGACCCGCGCATGCCCATCGGCGAGAGCATCGCCGAAGGACTGCGCGTTCACACCAGCAAGAGCGGCCAGGAGCGCTACGACATCGTGGCCGAGATGCTGACGCGCGTGGGCATGCGCGCCGAACATGCCCGGCGCTACCCGCATGAATTTTCGGGCGGGCAGCGGCAACGCATCGGCATCGCCCGCGCGCTGGCCCTGCGGCCGAAGTTTATCGTCTGCGATGAGCCGGTTTCGGCCCTCGATGTATCCATTCAAGCCCAGGTGCTCAACATTTTGCGCGAGCTGCAGCGCGATTTCGGGCTGACCTATCTGTTCATCGCCCATAACCTGAGCGTCGTCGAGCACTTTAGCGAGCGCGTCGGCGTCATGTATCTGGGCAAGATGGTCGAGATGGCCCCGCGCGATCTGCTCTATGCCGATCCGCTCCATCCCTACACCCAGGCTTTGATGTCGGCCATCCCCGTCCCCGACCCGACCTACAAGCGCCATCGCATCATCCTGGAGGGCGACGTGCCCAGCCCGCTCAATCCGCCATCCGGCTGCCGCTTCCACACACGCTGCCCCATCGCCTTCGATCTGTGCTCGCAAGAGGAGCCGCCCTTTAAGGACTATGGCGGTGGTCACTACGCCGCCTGTCATTGGCTGGAAGTGGGCGATCGTGGCGCAAGTAAGCTGACGACTGAAAACATCGCCGCCAAAAAGGGCCGAGACGTAGCCCAGAAGGTTATCCACTAAATCGCAACCGCCGGCCGCAAGCCGGCGGTTTTTTTAGTTTAGGGTCGGGCGATGCGGGGTGGTCTATCGTCGCGGGCCGGGCATTGTGGCCGCGCGTTGCCTGTGGGCGTTCTCCACGTATCGCACGATTTCTCCGGCAATGTCCATGCCGGTGGCCCGTTCGATCCCTTCCAGCCCGGGCGACGAGTTGACTTCCAGTAGCAGGTTGCCGCGGCCCGAGGGAAGCAGATCGACGCCCGCCACGGCCAGTCCGTGGGCTTGCGCGGCGGCCACCGCCAGCCGGGCCGTGGCCGCGTCGGGCGTGAATGGCGCGGCCGCTCCCCCACGGTGCAGATTCGCGCGAAATTCGCCGGGAGCAGCCTGGCGAACCATGGCCGCCACGCAGCGATTACCGATAACGATGAGCCGCCAGTCGCGGCCGCCGGCCTCGGCCACGAACTCCTGCACGATGGCCTGGCGGTTCGATTCGGCAGCTTTTTGCAAGATGGCCGAGATCGTGGCGAAATGGTGGGCCAGAAACACACCGCGCCCCTGTGTGCCGTGGATGAGCTTGACGACGGTCGGCAAGCCCCCCACCGCTTCCACGGCCGCAAAGAGCGCCTCGGGCCGGGCGACGACCGCTGTTCGCGGGATGGGCAGCGCCGCCTGAGACATCACCTGCAAACTTTGCAGCTTGTCACGCGAGCAGGCGATGGCGCCGGATGAAGCGGTCGTCAGCACGCCGGCTGTCTCGAATTGACGCACCACGGCCAGGCCGTAGAAGGTCACTGAAGTTCCAATACGCGGGATGATGGCGTCGAGCGCGGGCAGTTCGGCCGCCCCGGCCAGACCGGGAACGTCCGCAACGAGAAGTTGTGGCGCGCGAGCCTGCCGCTCATCGCCGCCGATGTGGACGGCTACCGACGTCGTGTCGATGATCGCCACCGCGTGACCGCGCTCGCGCGCCGCGGCCGCCAGCCGTCGCGTGCTGAACAATTGTGGATTGCGGGAGAGTATGCCGATGCGCATGGCGACGCCAATTGTCCGCCTGACCGCGTTCTGGGGCCACCTTTCGGCCGTCGACTTTTGACCCGCATCCGGCTTGTCGTTACAATTCGCTCTGATTCGGAGCGCCCCCATGGCTATTGATACATTCGTCATCGTGCCCACCTACAACGAAGCTGATAATCTGGACGATCTTCTGCAACAGTTGTTGGCCCTGCCCTCGCCCGTTGGAGCCATCGTGGTCGACGACAATTCGCCAGACGGCACGGGCGACATGGCCGAGCGTTGGGCAGCGGCTTACCCCGGCCGCGTCTATGCCGTTCATCGCCCGGCGAAAATGGGTTTGGGAACAGCCTACATCACGGGCTTTAACAAGGCCATCTACGAGGTCGGCGCGGAACGAATCCTGACGATGGACGCCGATTTCTCCCACAACCCGCGCTACATCCCGGCCATGATCGAGCTGAGCCGCAGCAAGCACGTCGTCATCGGTTCGCGCTACGTGCCCGGCGGCGGCACGCGGAACTGCACGCGCAAGCGCATCATCCTGAGCCGGGGCGCCAACTTTGTCGCCCGCGCCTTGTTGGGCCTGAAAGCGCGCGACGCCACGGCCGGCTTCCGGCTCTATCGGCGCGAGGTATTGCTCTCTATCCCGCTGGATGAAATATTCTCCAGCGGCTACTCGTTTCTGGTGGAGATGTTGTTCCTGTGCCAGCGCCGCGGCTGGCAGATCGGGGAAATCCCCATCATCTTCGAGGACCGGCGCAAGGGACAGACCAAAATTTCGCGCCAGGAAATTTTCAAGGCGCAATACACGGTGCTGCGATTATTCTGGCGCCGTCTCCGGGGCGGCGAGCCGCGCCGTCCTGCCATCGCCGTTTCATCCGCAATAAGTAATGATAATCGTTAACTGTAATCTGTGTGGCCGGAACGACTATGAAGTCCGTTTCCCGGCCACGGCAGACGGCAATACCCTGCGGGTAGATGCCTTTCGCTGCACCCACTCCGGTTATGGCCACCATCCCCAGATCGTCGAATGCCGTCATTGCGGGTTGGTCTATGCCAGCCCGCGCTGGTCGCCCGATGACGTGTTGAGCGCCTACACGGCTGTCCAGGACAAGACCTATATCGAGGAGCGGCTGGGTCGTGAGCTGACCTTTCGCCGCCATTTACACAGTATGGAGCGGATCGTCGGCCCGGCCGAGGGTCGCGCCTTGCTCGACGTCGGCGCTTATATCGGCGTCTTCGTCGAAGCGGCAGCCGCGGCCGGTTGGCGCGCCCAAGGCGTGGAGCCGTCGCAATGGGCCGCGGCCGAAGCCCAACGGCACGGTCTCGACGTGCAGGTCGGTACACTGGAAACGCTCGATCTGCCGGCCCGGTCGTTTGACGTGGTGACCCTGTGGGACGTGATCGAGCACCTGGCTGATCCGGCGGCGGAACTGGACCGCGCCCGGCGGCTGCTGCGGCCCGGCGGCTGGCTGGTCGTTCACACGATGGATATCGACGCGCCCATCGCCAGGCTTATGGGCCGCCGCTGGCCCTGGTTGATGGACATGCATCTCTACTATTTCAGCAAGCAGACGTTACGGCGCATGTTGACTGAACATGGGTTTGACGTGGCCTGGGATGGCGCGCAGGGGCGCTATCTGAGCCTGGGCTACCTGGCGTCGCGCGTGGCGGGCATCAGCCCCACGCTGGGCCGCCTGGCTACGGCGGCGGTTAACGGCCTGTCGTTGAGTCACGCGGCCGTGCCCATCAATTTCGGCGACCTTAGGACGTTCATTAGCCGCCGTGCCGATTGACGACTGCGACATGGGATGATTGATGAGTTCGTGTTATACTGAGGCGCTAGATGTATGCACATTGGAAACGCTTAACATGGCTCCGATCAAGTTATTAATCGTTGACGATCACCCGCTGTTTCGGCAGGGGCTTGTCGATGTCCTGGAGAGTGATCCCGGGTTGTTGGTCGTGGCCCAGGCGGCCGACGGCGAGGTAGCCGTCCATCATGCAGTCGAGCACCATCCCGACATCGTGCTGATGGACGTCAACCTGCCCAACGCCAATGGCTTGCGGGTAACCCGCCGCATCCTGAACGAGCTGCCCAAGACCAAGGTGATCATTCTGACCGGCTATGACGACGCAGAGCAAGTCTTTCATGCGCTACGCATCGGCGCGGCCGCCTATTGTTCGAAAGACATCCCCCCCGAAGGTCTGCTGAGCACGATCTATGCCGTCCACAAGGGCAGCTACGTCGTTCACGAACAGGTTATGAGCTACGACGAAGTGCTCAACTGGGTACAACAGCGAGTCGGACGCTACAATTATCCGTCGGATGAGCAGGCGGCCGACAACTACACGCCCCTTTCGCCACGCGAGATGGAAATCCTGGAAATGGTGACGAGAGGAGCCAGCAACAAAGAGATCGCGCTGCGGCTGACTATTAGCCAGCAGACGGTTAAGAATCACATGACGGCCATCTTGCGCAAGCTCCACGTAGATGATCGCACACAGGCGGCCGTCTACGCGCTGCGGCATGGGTGGGTAAGGCTGGACGCGCCCACATCGAACTAGCATAATTTTCGGGGTTGCCCGATTGGCTTGGCGGAGGAATGGAAATATGCGCTTCTTCAGAGGCGAAGACGGTCAGGGACTGGTCGAATATGCCCTGATACTTGTCCTGGTGGCGGTTGTCGCCATCGCCGTTTTGGCTCTCCTGGGGCCTTATATCGGCGATTGGTTGAATAGTCTGGCTGACTGGTTCCGTCAGGTGCTCGGCACAGGCGCCTGAGCGGGTTTCTGCTGCCAGCAGTGGTTTGCTGATTAAGGGGCCCGGCACGGTGGCGAACGAAAAGAAAGACAACGAGCGCGAAACGAAACCCGACGACCTGCGCGAGCTGCGGGTCCGTCGCGATTCGCCGCTGCCGGGCGCGCGCGACGCCTTCCTGGAATTGAAAAACAGATTGTGCGAACAGATCCTCTTGCAAATTGAGCCTGGCCTCGATCTATCGCAACGATCGCAGGTTCGGCCGTACGTGCATGATCGGCTCGATGGCTTGCTGGAAACGCACGGCATCGTGTTGAACCGGAGCGAAAAACGCCAACTGTTAGAAGCAATCGTAGCTGATCTGATTCATTCACGATCGTGAACGTATTCAGGACCGGAGCCGGAAAGACAGACTCGGCGCTGCGCGCATTGGGGGCGTTCTGGCTCGACGTTGTATTTCCACCGATCTGCGCCCATTGTGGCCGCGTGGGATGGTTGATTTGTCCGTCGTGCCGAGCCCAGATGAACCCTGTGCCGCACGCCATTTGCCCCCACTGTGGTCGGATGGATGACCAGCCCCTTTCCGCGGGAACCAGCGTGCTCTGCCGGCAATGCCGCACCCACCCCCCGGTGGCGAGCCAAATGCGCGCCCCCTTGCGCTATGAGGAGCCGACCAGCACGCTCATCCACCAGTTCAAATATGAAGGCTACTCCGCCTTGGGGCGACCGTTGGCCCGCTTTCTGATCGACGGCTGGCCCGCCTGGGATAATTCGCCCGATCTCATCATGCCCATTCCCCTCCACCCCCAAAGGCGGCGGCAGCGCGGCTATAATCAGGCCGAATTGTTGGCCCGCCCCCTGGCCGAGGCGATGAACGTTCCCATGAACACCTCGGCCCTGCGGCGCACGCGCCACACCGTGCCCCAGGTGGGTCTGGGGCCGGAGGAGCGACGCCACAACGTGCACGGCGCTTTCGCGGTCGAGCCAAACGCTGTGCGCGAGCACCACATTCTCTTGATCGACGACGTGCTGACGACGGGGGCCACCATGTCGGCGGCGGCCGAGACGCTGATGGCCGCCGGCGCAGCGAGCGTTGCCGCCTATTGTTTGGCGCGCGTTAGCTAGTCATGGGATAATACAAGCGCCAAGCAAGTTCACCAACGTACCAATAGTTCGGCCGGCGGGCCTTCCGAGTACGCACCACATTTCACCAAGGAGCAGGAGTACCCCAATGGAACTGCAAATCTTCTCGAACAATATGGATGTGACTCCACGATTGCGCAACTACGTGGAGAAGAAAACCGCGCGCCTCGACCGCTATCTGCCCAATCTGACCACGATTCAGGTCGAGTTAGCCATGGAAAATACCCGCAGTGCTGTCCAGCGCCATGTGGCCGAGATCACGATTCGCGACGAACGCGGCACCATTCTGCGCGCCGAAGAGCGAAATAGCGATATGTTCGCGGCCATCGACGCGGTCGTCGACAAGCTATACCGTCAGATCGAGCGCTATCGGGGCAAGCAAAAGCGGAAGACGCGCGGCAAGGGCGAGGAAATGGATCTGGGCGAGCCATTGCCAATTGCTGAGGAATTGGTCGAGGAAGATCAGGCGATCGTGCGCCAAAAGCGGTTTGCTCTCCATCCCATGTCGCCGGATGAAGCCATTGATCAGATGGAGCTTCTCGGCCACGACTTCTACGTATTCTTCAACGCCGAGGATGATGCGGTCAACGTGATCTATCGCCGTCGCGACGGTACTTTTGGCCTTTTGCAACCCGAGATGGGATAGGATGGATGCCCACCTATGGCGAATATTCTGATTGTGTGCACGGCAAATATCTGCCGCTCGCCCGTCGCCGCCGCCTTGTTGCGCGACCGCCTGGCGCGGCGCGGCCTCACCAACTGGCAGGTGTTGTCGGCGGGGACCTGGGCCATGGTGGCTCGGGGCGCTTCGCGCAACAGTATCGAGGTTGCCCGGCGGGCTGGTCTCGACATCACCCAGCACCGTTCCATGATGGTCGATGAAAGACTGTTGAATGGCGCGGATTTGGTGCTGGTCATGGAGATCGGCCATGCGGAAGCGCTGCGGGCGGAATTTCCCCACCTGGCGCACAAGGTTCATTTGCTGGCCGAGATGGTCGGCCAGACCTACAGCATCGCTGATCCCTACGGCGGCCCGTTGGAAGAGTACGAACGCATGGTGGATGGCCTGACCGAGGTGATCGAAGACGGCCTGGAGCGCATCATCGTCCTGGCCAAAGAGAACGCCAACGGCCGCGGCTAACGCGCCACCTGATCGATCTGTTCCTTACCAACCTTCGATGAACTGAGCCCACTCCTGACGTTGTTCGAGGAGGGTTCCGAAGCGATAGGCGGCCGACGGGCTTGGCTCGAAGGGCGGGCGACTGAGCGCCATGTCGACCTCAGCGGCCAGCTTGCCGCCTTTGCGACGGTTGCAAGGCGAACAGGCCGCCACCAGGTTCTCCCAGGTATGCGCGCCGCCCTGTCGCCGGGGCACGACGTGATCGAGGGTCAGCGTTCGCATCTTGCGGCCGCAATATTGGCAGGTGTAATCGTCGCGCCGCAAAATCTCGCGCTTCGACAGGGCGATGCGCGGGCGAGGCCTTCTCACCATATGGCTCAGTTTGATGACGGAAGGGATTTCGAATTCAGATGTGGCGCTACGAATAGTCCCACGACCATTGATAATAATCTCGGCTTTTCCGGAGTATACCAGAGCCAGCGCTCGCTTGGTGCTGCAAACGTGCATCGGTTCGAATGTCACGTTCAGGATGAGCACCGGCTCTTGTAACAGGCCATTACTGCTCATACGTTCGGAAGTATACCGATGCCGGGGTCAAACGTCAATCGCCTTCTGTAAAGAATTTGTTAACTTGTAGGAGAGGAAAACATGCAAGAAGATGGACGCACCGTGTGGCTGCAGGATGAACTCAAGAACCTGCGGGATGCCGGTCTATATAACCATATTCGCACGATAGAGTCGCCGATGGATGCCTGGGTTACGATTGACGGCCGCCGCCTGCTCAATTTTTGCGCCAATAATTATTTGGGGTTGGCCAACCACCCCCGCATCCGCCAGGCGGCCATTCAGGGCATTGCGGCCTATGGCGTGGGGCCGGGGGCGGTTCGTTCCATTGCCGGCACGACCGCGCTCCACGTGGAACTGGAAAATGAGCTGGCCGCGTTCAAACGCGCCGAAGCTTGCGTGACCTTCCAGAGCGGTTTCACGGCCAATCTGGCGACCATCCCCGCCCTTGTTGGCCCCGGCGATCTCATTTTCTCCGATGAATTGAACCACGCCAGCATCATCGACGGCTGCCGCCTGAGCCGAGCGGAGGTGGTGCGCTACGCCCACAACAACGTCGACGATCTGCGGGCCAATATCGCCGCGCGCCAGGACTATAACCGCCGCCTGATCATCACTGACGGCGTGTTCAGCATGGACGGCGACATCGCGCCGCTGGACAAGATCGCCGACGTGGCCGATGAGTTCGACATCATGCTGATGGTCGACGATGCCCACGGCGAGGGCGTTTTGGGGCATGGCGGCCGTGGTATCGTCGACCACTTCGGCTTGCACGGCCGGGTCGACGTCGAAGTAGGAACGTTGAGCAAGGCTTTCGGGGTGGTCGGCGGGCTGGTGGCGGGCAAGTCGATCATCGTCGAGTGGCTGCGGCAGCGCGGGCGGCCGTTCCTGTTCAGCAGCGCCATGACCGCGCCGGACGCGGCGGCCTGCATCGAAGCGGTGAAGATACTGAGCGAGTCGACCGAGTTGATCGACCGCCTGTGGGCCAATGCCGAACTGTTCCGCAAAGAGATGCAGGCGATGGGCTTCGATACCGGCTTCAGCCAAACGCCCATCGTCCCGGTGATGCTGGGCGAGGCGGCGCTGGCGCAGCAGTTCAGCCGCCGCCTGCTCGATGAGGGCGTCTTTGCCATGTCCATCGCCTACCCGACCGTAGCCAAGGGCAAGGCCCGCATCCGGGTCATGAATTCGGCCGCCCACAACCACAGCGACATCGAGATCGCTCTGGAGACGTTCAGCCGCGTCGGCCGCGAGCTGGGCGTTATAGCGTAAAGCGCTGCCCCAGCTCGGGCACGTCCACCTGCGGAAAACCGAGTTGGGTGCGCAACCGTTCGGCCAGCGCGAATGCTGCATCCGGCTCGCCGTGGACCAGAAAGGTGCGGCGCGGCGGCGGCTCAAAGTGGCCGGCCCAGGCGACCAACTCCGAGCGATCGGCGTGGCCGCTCATGCCGGTCAGACTGGTGACGCGCGCGCGAACGTCGTAGTCTTCGCCGAATATCTTGATGCGCTTGCGCCCCTCCACGATGCGGCGGCCGAGCGTATTGGGGGCCTGGAAGCCGGTGATTAGCACGGTGTTGCGCCCATCCTCGACGTTGTTCTTTAGATGATGCAGGATGCGCCCTGCCTCGGCCATGCCGCTGGCACTGATGATGACGGCCGGGGACTTAACGAAGTTGAGGGCTTTGGACTCCTCGACGGAACGAGTGTAATGCATCAGCCGGAAGCCGAACGGATCGTGATCCCGGTCGGTCATCAGGACTTCGGCCGTTTCTTCGTCATAAACTTCCGGATGGGCGCGAAAGATGCTCGTCGCGTCGATGGCTAGCGGGCTGTCTACGTACACGGCTAGATCACGCGGCAAGTCGCCTCTCTCCACCATGTTGTTCAAGCGGTAGACCAACTCTTGCGTGCGGCCGACAGCGAAAGCCGGCACGATCACCTTGCCGCCTTGCTTCACCGTGTCGCGGATGATGTCTTCGAGCATATGGTCGGTATCTTCGTCTTCAGGATGTTCGCGGTTACCGTAGGTACTCTCCAGCAGCAGGATGTCGGCTTTGTCGAGAAACGTGGGATCGTTCAGAATGGGTCGATTGACGCGGCCGAGATCGCCGCTGAATACCAGCCGTTGCGTCGCGCCGGCCTTGTCTTCTATGTCCAGCGCCACCAGCGCCGACCCCAGAATGTGGCCCGCGTCGTAGAACGTCAGAGTGATGCCCGGGGCAACGTTATAGGGCCGCTCATAGCCAATGCCGATAAACAGCTTCAGGCTGTCCAGCGCGTCGGCCATGGTGTAGATGGGTTCAAGCGGTGGCAGATCGCTGCGGCGGCGTTTTTTGTTTAAATACTCGACGTCCATCTCCTGAATCTTGGCGCTGTCGCGCAGCATGATGTTGCACAAGTCGCGCGTGGCAAAGGTGGAGATGATGTCGCCGGTGAAGCCGCTCTTCACCAGATTGGGGATGTTGCCGCTGTGGTCGATATGGGCGTGGGAAAGGATGAGAACGTCGACCGAAGCGGCGTCGAAAGGCAGGTGGCGATTGCGGTCTTTGCTCTCTTGGCGTGGCCCCTGATACAGGCCACAATCGAGCAGGATGCGGTAACCGTTGACATCGATCAGATGTTGCGAACCGGTGACGGTTCGCGCGGCGCCAAAAAAAGTGATTTCCATGAAATTCCTCCCGGACAGTGCCTTCAGGCTCGATCAGCAGCCCTGTCAAAAAGCGTTAAACCAGGCGCAACATCTCGGCCCCATAGGTAGCGAATCGCCAGGGGCCAAGCACCTCCAGCGCCTTCAGTTCGTCGAGCGAGCGCGGGGCGGCCTGGGCGACTGCCCAGAGCGCATCGCGGCTAACGATGACGTCGGATTCGACGCCGCGCGCTTTGGCGCGCGCTTTGCGCCAGTGATGGAGGCGGTCATAGCGATTAAGGACATCGTCGGGCGGCCGTTTTGTGCGTTTGGGCGGCTGTGGGGCGGGCAAGCGGCGGGACTCGCCGATCACCTGCAGGAAGCGATGCCCATAGCGGCGCTGTTGGCCGGCCGACATGCCATGAACATCGTCCAGCTCGCTCATGCGGGCCGGCAGTCTGGTCGCCAACTCCAGCAGCGTGCGCTCCCCGACCACTTTGAAAGGGGGGACGTCACGACGTTCGGCCTCGCGATCCCGGAAAAGGTAGAGACCCCGTAGGACCGCCTGCTGCTCCGACGACAGATCAAAGGCGCCATTGATGTGCCAAAAGCCGTCAGGATCAAAGGCGGTATCCGGCAGCCGCACCTGGGCCTGTTCCCTGAAGATTTCGTGGGCTTCGTCGGTGTGGCCGCCCGCTTCCAGCTGCGCCGCCAACTGATCGCGCAGCGGCAGCAAATAGTGGGTATCTTTTTGGGCGTAGGCCAACTCGGCGGTGGAAAGGGGTCGCTTGCACCAGTTCGCCTTTTGGAAGCGTTTACTGGTGCTAACGCCATAAAACTTCTCCAGCAGGTTGGCCAGTCCCATCTGTGAATAGCCCAGGATGCGCACGGCCCACATCGTATCGAACAGATTGTTCAGGTGCCAGCCGAAGTCGCGTCGCATAAGGATCAAGTCATACTCGGCGGCGTGGAAAACCTTCTCAACAGCCGGGTCGGCAATGATCTTGCCCAAGGCGTCGAGTTGGATGCCGCTCACTGGATCGACGATGTAATCGGCGTCGGCGGTGGAGATCTGCATCAGGCAGGCGCGTTCCTGGTAGGCGAACATGCTGTTGGCTTCCAGGTCAATCGCCAGCCGCGGAGCCTCTTGCAACGCGCGCGAACAGTCGGCCCATCCGGCCGGCGTATCGACGTATTGAAATGGGGGCAGCGCCCCCGAACGATCGGGATTATCCGGCGTCATACTGTAGATACCATTCCCAGAACCGGCGCACGCCTTCGGCCACGGAGACGGACGGCTGATAATCGAGCAGGCGGCGGGCCTTGCTGATGTCGGCTTCGTTGCGCACGAAGTCGGCCGCCAGGCGCGGCGTCGGGATCACGTTGGCCGGTCGCCCGCTGATCTCTTCCATCAGGGCCACGAAATTCGCCAGCAAGACCGGCTCGCCGCGACCCAGATTGATGATCTCGTAGCCCAACGGCCGGTCGAGGGCGGCGACGATGCCGCTGACGGTGTCGTCGACGAACGTCCAGTCACGGTACATCTGCCCGTTGTCATAGAGGGGAATGTCCCGGCCTTTCATCAGGCTGTCGGCCAGGAGGTAGGCCATCATGTCCGGGCGGCCGTTGGGGCCGTAGACGGTGAAAAAGCGCAACACGGTGAAGTTCTGCCCGAAAAGGTGATGATAGCTGTAACCGAGGATTTCGGCGGCGCGCTTGGCGGCGGCGTAGGGCTGCAGCGGCCGATCGCACGGGTCAGTCTCCACGAACGGGATTTGCGTGGTGTTGCCGTAGACCGACGACGTGGAGGCGAACACAAAATTCTCGACCTTGCCCGTCGCCCTTGCCGCATCGAGCAGATTTTGCGTGCCGTTCAGATTGACGTTGACGTAGAGGTCGGGATGGGTGACCGCGTTGCGGACGCCGGCCATGGCCGCGAGGTGGGCTACGCGGGTAATGGCGTGATCGGCCAGGATGGCCGCTATTCGCTCGCGGTCGCGAACGTCCGCTTCAATCATGCGAAAGTTTGGGTATTCGTTTAGGCGCTTTTCGTTGGCACGTTTGCGCGCCGGGTCGTAATAGTCGTTGAAATTATCAAGCCCGACGATGTCATCTCCGCGACAGCACAAGCGCTCGGCCAGATGACTGCCGATAAAACCGGCCGCACCGGTGACGAGTATGGTCATAGGGTGATGCTCTCTTCCTCAGCGGGGCGAATGTCCTCGATGACGAGTTGGAGGTTGGTGTTGCCTTGCCAGCGATTGACGCTGACCCGATAGGCGATATCGACGTGCTGCGGCAGCTGGCCGGCCCACTCTCCCTGCCGGAAAGCGATGGCCGGGAAGGCCTGCGTCGGCCGCCCCGATGCGCCGCCGTAGCGCGCAGACCCGTTGCGATGGGCGTCGACAACGAACATTTGCAGGTGGCCCCCATCCGCGCCGACCGGCCGATGGCTGATGACCTCGACGGCGCGACTGAGCAGGAGCGGCTGTGGATTCTGGAAGCCGGTCGGCTCCAGTTTCTCCAGCGTGCCGTGGAGCGCCCAGTCCACCTCGCTCAGGGGCAGCGTGGCATCGATGCGCAGACTCGGCCGCAAGGCCTGATCGCCCAATTGTTCCACGGCGATGTCGGTCATGCGGGCGACGAACTCCGGCAAATGCTCGTTGCGGATGGTGAAGCCGGCGGCCTGGGCGTGACCGCCGTGGCGCACCAGCAGATCAGCCACCTGATCCAGCGCCTGGGTGATGTGGAATTCCGGGATCGAGCGACAGGACCCCCGGCTTTCCTCCTCGCCCTGTTCCATAACGATGGCGGGGCGATATGCCTTCTCGGCCAGCCGGCCGGCCACCAGCCCGACGATGCCGGACGTGAACTCCGGGCTGCCGGCAATGATGATCGGCGCGTTGGGGTCGACCATTTGCTCGCCCAGAGCAGTGAGGCGGCGTGTCAGGGCCTGGCGCTTGCGGTTCAACTCATCCAGCACCTTGGCTTGCTCCTGGGCGCTGACCGAATTGGTGGCGATGAGTAGCCGGGCAGCATCATAGGCGTGGGCCAGGCGGCCGGCGGCATTGATGCGCGGGCCCAGAGCGAAGCCGATGCTCTCGGCCGTCATTTGTCCCGGCGCTAAGCCGCTGACATTCATCAGCGCGGCGATCCCTGGCCGGCGTACTTCGTTCAACACGGCCAGCCCTTCGGCCACCAGCTTGCGGTTCTCGCCGACGAGCGGGGCCAGGTCGGCCACGGTGCCGATGGCTACCAGGTCGAGCAAGGCCGATTCGTCGATGGCCGCCCCGCCCGGCGCGGCGCGACCCAATGCCTGGGCCAGCTTATAGGCGATGCCGACTCCGGCCAGCATGCGCTCCGGATAGGTTGAGTCGGTTCGCTTGGGGTTGATCACCGCCACGGCCGGCGGGAGCGTGCGGCCCAAACTGTGGTGGTCGGTGATGATCATGTCCAGCCCGATGGCCTGGGCATGAGCAGCTTCTATTGGAGAGCGAATCCCGCAGTCGACGCTGATGATCAGACCAGCGCCCTTGGCGCGCAGGGCGGTCAAGGCTTCCAGGTTCAGGCCATAGCCCTCATCGACCCGATCGGGAATGTAGGGCACGATGAGGCGACGATCATCGACCAGCGCGCGCAACGCTTCCGTCAGCAGGACGGTTGATGTGACGCCGTCGGCATCAAAGTCGCCGTAAACAACGATCATTTCGCCGTCACGCACGGCGCGGGCGATGCGGTCGACAGCCACTTCCATGTCGGCCAGCTCAAAGGGGTCACGCGATTGAAGGTAATGATTGTCCAGAAACGACTGGATTTGTCCCGCCTGGGTCAAGCCACGATTGTGCAGGATTTGCCTAAGCACGGGGTGGACGGCCTCGCCGGCGGTGTAGAGAGACGAGTCCTGGGCGAGTTCGGGAGCGACCAGCCAGCTATATTCGCGCAATGATTCGGGCCGTTTCATATACTCGAATGGTAACACGGGCGGCGCTAATCCTCAAACGGGGCGTGAGCCATCCCCGCGACACGGGCCGCCGACTTTTTGGAACATTGGATGGGATGGAACTATACTCTTTTCGGCTTTGAAGCTGACGAGGCAATGGGCAAATTAACTCCTGGGCCGCAAGAAGCACGGTTTGATCGCCGGCAATGGGTAAAAGTCGATCTCCTTCCCGCCGTCAGGCGGTGGGGCGGGTTGATGTTGCGCTCCTTCCAGGATGCCATGGCACCCGAGTCGCAACTGATCGCTTCCTCCATCGGCTACTACACCCTTTTCTCCGTTTTTCCGTTGTCGTTGCTGGTGGTGGCTATCGCCAGCAACTGGATCGATCCCCTGATGGCCGAAACGCGGATCGTAGCCGAGATGGAATTCATCATCCCCGGGCTGGAGTCGTTGCTGGGCGAGAACCTGCAACACCTGGTCAGCGCTCGCGGGCCTATCACCGGCCTGGCGGCGCTCATGTTGGTCTGGTCGGCTTCCAACGTGTTCAACGTGATCACGCGCGCCATGGACCGGATTTGGGGCGCAGACATCAATCATCGCCGCTCAGTGTGGCGACATCGCACGCTGGCGGTGGTCATGGTGCTGGCTATCACGATGCTGCTGCTGGTGGCCTCCTCGGTTGAAGGGACAATTTTAACCATCATCAACAGCCTGCTGCCCTCGGCTTTGTCCGGCATCGGCCCTTTCACGACCCGTTTCTGGGCCATCTTTCTCAACGTCCTGCTATTCGCACTGCTCTACTCCTTTATGCCCCATATCAAAGTCGGTTGGCGCGAGGTGTTGCCCGGGGCCATCGTGTCCGGCCTGTTGTGGCACTTTGCCAAACGATTGTTTTTGTATTTCGTCGCCACCTATTTATCGCGCTCCAATCTCATCTATGGGTCAGTCGGGACGATCATCGCCTTTCTGACCTGGACTTACTTCAGTAGCCTCATCCTGCTTCTGGGGGCCTATCTCAACCGCTATGCCGCGACGCATCGCCGGTTGCTGGCCGCCGACGCCCATCCAGGAGCCTAGTTGCCTGATCCGCACAGCCCTTTTAAGTGCCAGTCGATCAGTCACGTAGGGCCGGATTCTAACCCGGCCGCCAAAACCGAGATACCCCCGCACCGCGGAGCCGGTTAAGAAAGCGACCCTGCAGAGAGCCGCCGATTACTGAAAAACCCTGCTGATCCGCTCTTGACAGCCGCCGGCAAGTTCATACAATAGAACATATGAGCTATCCATGGATTCGCGCCAGCGAGATCGGTGAATACGTCTATTGCCGGCGTTCGTGGTGGTTGCGGCGGGTGCGGGCTGTGGCGTCGATCAACGTCGCGCAGATGCAAGCCGGAACCCGCTACCACCAGCAGCACGGCCGCGCCCTTGAGATGTCTACCTGGTTGCGCCGCCTGGCCTACGTGATCTTGTTCTGCGCCGTCGCAGTGCTGGTTTTTCAACTGCTGTCCGGGTAGGCCGCGTGGCGATCGATGGAGACAACCTGAACGGGTGAGAACATGGCGATGAGTGGCTTGCCGCTGATAATTGTCCTGGGTCTCCTGTTTTTGGCGGCCGCGCTGTGGTATCGCGGCCGTGACATGCGCGAGGCAAGCGGCCTGCCGCCCGGCAACGTTATCTACACCGACACGGGCACGTGGCGGCCCAACAGCGACGTTTTGCACGCTTCCGAGTTTCGGCTGGTTGGCAAGCCCGACTATCTGGTGGAGCAGAACGACGGCACCATCATCCCCGTCGAGGTAAAGTCCAGCCTCGCGCCCGAAACGCCGTGGGACGGGCAGGTGTTGCAATTGGCCGCCTACTGCCTGTTGGTCGAATTCAATTACGGCGTGCGGCCGCCCTATGGCATCCTTCAGTATAAGGATCGCGCCTTTGCCGTGGACTATACGGACGATTTGGAAGCCGACCTTCTCGATCTACTGGACGAGATGCGTGCCACCCGCCAGGAGTTTGACCCCGAGCCGGATCATGCTGAGCGCCGCCGTTGTGCCGCCTGTGGCGTTCGGGATGCTTGCGACCGTCGTTTGGCGTAAGCGTCGTCTGACCATTCGCCCCTCAGACTGCCGCCAGGACCTTTTAGTTGCCCAAGTAACGCTGGATTCTTATCCTGGCAAGGGCGTAATGGGTTGATCAGGCCTGCGGAGCCGGTTAGAAAAACGGCGCTACAAAGAGCGGCCGATTACTGAAAAGCACAATATCTGCCTCGCGGCGCGTTTCCTAATCCCTTTTTCCCGGTATAATAAGCGGCTAATCATGCCGGCAGGCGATAGTGGTACGCCTGTCGATGGCGGAGGCTATTACTTTGTCGACACAGATTCAGCGGCTGACGGGTATGCACGACGTATTGCCCGACGATCGCCGTTATTGGGATGCGATCATCGCCACGGCCGAAGCAGCCGCCTGGCGCTTCGGCTTTCAGCGCATCGATACGCCGATCCTCGAGGCGACGGAATTGTTCGCCCGCGGCGTGGGCGAGGGGTCCGATTTCTTCGTGCAGAAAGAGATGTACACTATCGCGGAGGCGGACGGCAGCAGCATCACCTTGCGGCCGGAGTTTACCGCCGGACTGGTGCGAGCCTATATCAACAATGGGATGCACAATTGGCCCCAGCCGGTGAAGCTCTTCACCATCGGCCCCAGCTTTCGCCGCGAACGTCCGCAGGCCGGCCGCCTGCGCCAGCACAGCCAGTTTAACTGCGAGATATTGGGCGAGGAAGATCCGGCGGCCGACGTGGAAGTGATGATGCTGGCGATGACCCTCTTTCGAGACCTCGGCTTCCAGGGACTGGGCTTCCAACTCAATAGCACCGGTTGTCCGGTTTGCAAGCCGGCGTACGTCGAAAAGCTGGTCGCCTATCTGGGCCAACATATGGACAAGCTGGCCGACATCGACAAAGAGCGGCTGGCCAAGAACCCGCTGCGCGTGCTCGACAGCAAAGCGCCAGGCATGGATGAGCTGTTGGCCGGCGCGCCCCACATCGCCGATCACCTGTGTGACGATTGTCGCGAGCACTTCGCCGACGTGTGCGGGCTGCTCGACGCTCTCGGCCAACCGTACTCACTCAACTTTCGCCTGGTGCGCGGCATCGATTATTATGTCAAGACTGTGTTTGAGGTGTGGCAAACGGGCATCGGCGCGCAAGCCGCCCTGTGTGGCGGGGGTCGCTACGATGGCCTGGCCGAAGAGATCGGCGGCCCGCCGACCCCCGGCGTCGGCTTCGGCAGCGGCATCGAGCGGGTTGTTCTGGGCATGAAGGAGCAGAGCGTGGAACCGCCTGCGCCGCCGCCCGTGCCGATTTTGGTGGCTTACATGGGCGGGGCGACCAAGCCGGCCGCCGTGCGCCTGGTCTACCGCCTGCGCGAGGCGGGTATTGGTGCGCGTCTGGCCTTCTCTCGCCGCGGCCGCAGCATGAAAAGCCAGATGCGCGAGGCCGATCGTCTTGCTGCTCGTTTCGCGCTCATCGTGGGCGAGAACGAGCTGGCGCAGGGCGTCGTGGCCGCCAAGCCGTTGGCCGGCGATGAGGCCCAGGCTGTCGTGCCCCTGGATGAAATCGTGGACTGGGTGCGGGAACGCCTGGCGTGACGGCGACTGCCGGCCTTTAGACCTTCCTTGCTTATGAAACTCGTTGGTATTCTCGAACAACCCCGGCTGCCCGATTCGTCGCCGTTGGCCCAGCAGGTGCGCGAGTGGCTGTCGGCGCGCGGCGTGCCGTCGTGGTCGGCCGCGCCCGTCGATGACGAAGACCTCGATGCCCCGCTGGAGGGCACGTCTTTGCTCATCGTCCTTGGCGGCGATGGTTCGACGCTGCGCGCGGCGCGCTGGACGGTGCCCTATGGCGTGCCCATCTTTGGCATCAACGTCGGCCGCGTCGGCTTTCTCAGCGAAGCCACGCCGGAGAATTGGCCGGAGAAGCTGTCGCGACTACTGGACGGCGATTACTGGATCGAGCGACGGCTGCTGCTTCATGCGGAGCTATGGCGAGACGGCGGCAAGGAGGCGTCCTTTTCGGCGCTCAATGAAGTGGTCATCGGCCGCGGGGCGCAGGCGCGGGTCATCCACTTGCATTTGCGCGTGGATGATGACCTGGTGACGACCTATATCGCCGATGCCCTCATCGTCGCCACGCCCACCGGCTCGACCGCTTACGCCATGGCCGCCGGCGGCCCACTGATGCCGCCACAATTGCAAAACCTGGTTGTTGTGCCCGTAGCCGCCCATTTGAGCCTGAATCGTTCGCTGGTGTTGCACGAAAACGCGCGTATTTCCATTCAGGTGGAAATGGGTCATGAGGCGTTTCTGACGGCCGACGGGCAAAAGAGCACGCCCGTCGAGGACGGCGACGAGATCATTATTACGAAAAACGACAATGCGTGCAGCTTTGCCCGCATCGAAAGCCCCGGCTACTTCTATCGCCGCCTGATGGGACGCCTGGGTTTCAGTTGGCCGCACCTGAGTATTGTCGGCCCCAACCGCGAGGAAAAAGCTTAACTGCCCTTCATTCAACACTATGGGAAAATTTATCTAACCGGCGAAAATCTCCCAAAAAGGCTCCCCTGTGGGTTTGCCCCATGACCGGATGCCTGAATCAATAATATGGCTATCAAAGAACCAAGACTTCGATCCCTACTCACTCAGGCCGACCGCAACGCGGCCTATGGCAAGAACGCGGCCGCGGAAGGTATATATCGACAGATATTGGACGCGGCCCCGGAGGCCGAAGAAGCCTGGTTAGGGCTGGCCGAAGTTGTATCCGACCCGGAAGAGAAGCGCGCTGCCTACGAGCGAGCGCTGCGCCTGGCTCCGGAGACCCCGGCGGCGATCGCCGGACTGGCCCGACTCGACGGCCGTCCCGTTCCGCCGGAGATAGCCGCGGCGTTGGAAGCAGCCGCGGAGCCTGAGGAGCTTGCCCCGGCTAAGGTCGAGCCGCTTGATGGCGACGAAGATCATGCCACCGCGATCGATGTCGAAGCTGATTATGAACTTTACTGTTATCGCCACCCGGAGCGCGCCACGTCTTTGCGCTGCTACAATTGCGATCGGCCGATCTGCATCAGTTGTGCCAACAAGACGCCCGTCGGCTACATTTGCCCCGAATGCCAGCGCGAGGCCGAGGATGCATTCTTCAACAGCAAGCCGCTCGACTATCTGCTCGCCGCACTCGTATCGCTGCCGATCAGCCTGCTGACCGGATTTCTGATAGTCAGGTTTTTTAGCGGCGGCTTCCTGTTCTTCATCATTATCTTCTTCGTCAGCGGCGCCATCGGCAGTTTCATCGGCCGCATCACCAAGCGGGCCATCGGCGGGCGGCGAGGGCGCTATTTGCCCGCTCTGGTGGTCGCCATGATGATCCTGGGTGTGGTCATTCCCGCGCTGCCCATCCTTCTGGCCGTTCTGACCGGCAGCGTGGGCGGCTTGCTGGCCCTGTTGGGGCCGGGCATCTATTTGTTTGTCGGCGCCAGTGCCGCTTACTGGCAAATGCGCTAATATTCAAGAGCCATGCTTTCGGAATTGTTCATTCGCAACTTCGCGATTATTGACGAACTGCGTCTGCGGCTCAATCCCGGCTTCAACGTGTTGACCGGCGAGACGGGCGCCGGCAAGTCCATCATCCTCGACGCCGTGACGCTGGTGCTGGGCGGCCGGGCAGACACCACGGTGATCCGCGCGGGGACGGACGAGGCCTACGTCGAAGCGACCTTCCGCCTGGATGAAGCCTTGCAGGCCGAACTGCGCCCCATGCTCGAAGCCGAAGGATTGGACGAAGAGGGGACCGAGTTTCTCGTGCTGGCGCGGGAGATGCGCGCCAGCGGCCGCAACATCTGTCGCATCAATGGCCGCACCGTTAGCCTGTCTATCTTGCGCCAGGTAGCTGATCCCCTTATTGATATCCACGGCCAGGGGGAACATCTGTCCCTGTTGCGCCCGCGCGCCCATCTGGCTCTGCTCGATGCCTTCGGTGGGCTGGAGGCCGAACGCCGGGTGCTGGCCGGCGAAGTCCATCGCCTGCATGCCGTCCAGCGTGAGCTTGAGGACCTGCGGCGGAGCGGCCGCGACCTGGCCCAACGCACGGAGATGCTCAAGTTCAAGGTCGAGGAGATCGGCACGGCCGCCCTGCAGCCCGACGACGAGGAGACCTTGCGTGTCGAGCGCTTGCGGCTGGCCAATGCCGAGCAGTTGGGTCGCCATGCCGGCGAAGCGATTGCCCTGCTCTCGACCGTGGACGAAGACCGCCCGGCGATCACCGACATGCTGGGGCGCGTCGAACACGCCATGACGCAACTGGCCAAACTGGACGATACGCGACAGGATTCGCTGGCGACCCTGCAAGGCATCGGCTTCCAGCTCAACGAGTTGGCCGCTGAGCTTCAGGATTATCTGGACGCCCTGGAATATGACCCGCGCCGGTTGAATGCGGTTGAGGGGCGACTGGAGTTGATCAGCGATCTGAAGCGCAAGTATAACGAACCGGACGTGAGCGGCCTGCTGGCGGCGAGCGAGCGAGCGCTGATCGAGCTGCAAACGCTGGAAAATAGCGGCGTGCGCACGACCGAACTGGAGGCCGAGCAGGAAACCTATCTGCGACGCATTGGCCGCATGGCCGTGGCGCTCTCGGACAAGCGCCACGCGGCCGCCGAACGATTGTCGGCCGCCGTCGAAAGCCATCTGGCGCAATTGAAGATGGAAGGAGCGCATTTCGGCGTCGATTTCCGCACGCAGCCGTCGGCGGTTGGTTGCTACGTATCCGCGTCTGGCGACGAGCAGCGCCTTTCGTTCGACCAGACGGGCATCGATCAGGTGGAGTTTCTCATCTCGGCCAATCCCGGCGAACCATTGAAACCGTTGGCTCGGGTTGCCAGCGGCGGTGAGACAGCGCGGCTGATGCTGGCCTTGAAAACCGCCCTGGCGCAGGTAGACCAGACGCCGACGCTAATTTTCGACGAGATCGACCAAGGCATCGGCGGCCGGGTGGGCGACGTGGTCGGCCGCAAGTTATGGGGTCTGGCGGCGGAGGCCAACCATCAGGTTGTCGTTGTCACCCATCTGCCGCAATTGGCCGGCTACGGCGATGCCCACTTCCACGTCAGCAAGGTGGTGGACGACGGTCGCACGATCACCCACGTGGCCGGGCTGGATCGGGCCGGGCGAGTACGCGAATTGGCAGCCATGCTGGGTACACAAGGGGACACGGCCGTGCGCGGCGCGGAGTCGATCCTCCATCACGTCGCTGAGGCCAAGGACGGCTTGCCGATCGTCGAATAAATAACCACTTATCATGACCACCCAGCGCGTCCGCACTTTGTTCACCATCTGGTTGGTGGCGTTAGACTTTCTGCTCATCGGCCTGGCCTTTGCGCTGGCCTACCAATTGCGCGTATCCGTCGATTGGCCGGAGCCGTTGCTGAATCAGGTACCCCTGGCCGACTATTTCTCCTTGTTCCTGGCCCAGGCGTTCGGGATCATCGCCGTTCTTTTTCTGAACCGGCAGTATTACATACCCCGCGCGGCCTCACGCATTGACCAGGTCTACTACGTCTTCATCAGCGTGTCAGTCGGCATCCTGATCGCCATCGCCCTTGCGACTATCTTCTTCCGCAATGATCGCGCCATCCTCGATTATCCGCGGACGATGCTCATCTATAACTGGGTACTGACTATCGTCTTGTTGATGCTCGGCCGCTTCCTGACCAACTGGCTGCGCAAGCGGTTGCAGGAACGCGGGATTGGCAAGGACAAAGTGCTGCTGGTGGGAACGGGTGATACAGCCCGCATGATCTTGCAGCGCATCGTCTGGTCGCCTGACCTGGGCTATGACCTGGTAGGCATCATTGATGGGGATGGGAAGGAGTCCGAGATTCTCGGTGTGCCCGTTCTCGGTAACCCCGAAGATCTGCCGGACCTCATTGATGAGTACAGGATCGACGAGGTCATCGTCGCCATTCCGGAGAAGGGACACCGCGAGACACTCCACGTCATTTCTTACTGCGAGCGCGGCCGGGTTACCATCAAGGTTTTCCCTGACTTGTTCCAGTATATCACCACGACGGCCGGCATCGAGGACCTGGGTGGCTTGCCCCTGCTATCGGTGCGCGATTACGCCCTGCGCGGTTACTTGTTGACGCTCAAGCGGTTGATCGACTTTTTGGGATCGGCCCTGGGGCTGATCGTTCTGTCGCCCCTGATGTTTATGACCGCACTGGCGATCAAGCTGGAGTCGCCCGGTCCTGTGTTTTTTGTGCAGCCTCGCATGGGGCTCGACGGCCGTGAATTCATGATGATCAAGTTTCGCTCGATGCGCACCGACGCCGAGAAGGACGGCCCCGGCTGGACGGTGCGGGATGATCCGCGCCAGACGCGGCTTGGCGCGTGGTTGCGGCGGCTTGAGGTCGATGAACTGCCCAATCTGATCAACGTGCTGCTGGGAGAGATGAGCCTCGTTGGGCCGCGGCCGGAGCAAGCTTACTACGTCGAACAGTTCCGCCGCTACGTGCCGCGTTATATGGATCGTCACCGGGAGAAGGGCGGCATGACCGGCTGGGCGCAGGTGAACGGCCTGCGGGGCGACAGTTCCATTAGCGAACGAACCAAATACGATCTGTGGTATTCCGAAAACTGGTCTATTCTGCTTGACACCAAAATCCTCCTGCGTACCCTCTGGCAAATCATCACGCCCAAGGAAACCGAAGTCCGTTATTAATCTACGGTTGAAGGGGTGTTTAATCTAATACCCTTCTTATTGACGCTGATCCGGCGGCATGTTATGATCAAAAAAGGGCCGGTTTAGCACTCGCGCAAGCTGACTGCTAATCGCCAATCGTAACCGAGAAGATGGACACGACCGGGTATAGCTCTTGGCGAGTTAGTCACCCGGTCGATGATTGCATTGTGACCATGGATGAATTTCAGCAACTGACCGAGCGACAGGAACGAATCCTGGCCATGGTCGTCCGAAGCTATATCGAGACGGGCAAGCCGGTAGGTTCCCGGACGCTCGTTGAGGATTACGGGCTGGATTTCAGTTCGGCTACGGTGCGCAACGACTTCGCCGCCCTGGGCGAGCTGGGCTATGTAGCCCAGTTGCACACGTCCGCGGGTCGAATCCCAACCGAACGGGGTTACCGCTATTTCGTGCAAAAGCTATTGGGCGAGTTCCATTTGCCGCTGCACGAGCGGCAGATGATCCGCCATCAGTTCCACCAGGCACGTCTGGAACTGGACCAATGGATGCGCCTTTCGGCGGCAATCCTGGCCCGGACCTCCGGTAGCGCCAGCTTCGTCACCGCCCCCCAGGCCCGCGCCAACCGCTTCAAGCACATCCAGTTGATCGCCACACAAGGGCGGTTGGTACTGATGGTGCTCGTGTTGTATGGCGGCGAAGTGAAGCAGCAAATGCTGACGCTGGCCGAACCCTTGCCCCAAAATCGCCTGAGCGCCGCGGCCGACAAGCTTAACGGCTACTTTGCGGATATGGATGCCGATGAGATCGGCGGGCGCATCGCGGCGGCGCATCTGGATACGTTGGAGAGCGAGATTGTCGGCCTGGTGGTGGATATTTTGCGGCGAAACGATCACCGGTCGATTAGCGATATTTACCGCGACGGGTTGGTCAATATTCTGAACGACGAGGGCACGCGCCAGGCCATCCCGCTGCTCGAAGAGCGGACGCTGCTGGCATCAGTCTTATCGGTGCAGGAAGCGCAGGGCGGTGAAGGGGTGCAGGTAGTTATCGGTGGTGACGGCCGATGGGAAGAACTGAAGGATTGCACCATGATCCTATCCCGTTACGGCGTGACTGAAAGCTTTTCCGGCACACTGGCCGTTGTTGGCCCCACGCGCATGCCCTACGACCGCAATGTGGCCGCCGTGCGCTACGTGGCCGACCTGATGAGCGGTTTTGTATACGATTACTTTGTCCAGGAGTCGGCCGACGCGGGCGGCAGTACTCTGGATCAAATAGATAGAGGTAGACAAGAGTGACAATACCACAAGAACAACAAGAGTGGGAAGAGACTGTTGCCGACGACGGCGCGGACACGCCCGATGCGACGGCCACAGCTTTGCCCCTGGAACAACAACTGGCGGCGGCACAGGCCGAGGCCGCGCGCAATCTGGACGGCTGGCAACGCACGCAAGCCGAATTTGCTAACGCGCGCAAACGTTTCGATCGGCAACGGGCCGAGGCGTTTACGAATGCCAATATCGATTTGGTCGGCAAGCTGCTGCCGCTCATTGATGATTTTGAGCGGGCCCTTGAATCCGTTCCTGAGGATGAACAAGGCGATCCGTGGGTGTCCGGTGTGGCCCTGGTCTATCGCAAGCTGCTGACCCTGCTCGATGACATGGACATCCAGACCATCCCCAGCGTCGGCGAGCCTTTCGATCCCAATTACCATGAGGCATTGACGCAGGAACCCTCCGACGAATATGAAAGCGGCATTGTCGTTCGCGAAGTACGGCGCGGCTATCGACTGGGTGATCGGATTATTCGGCCCGCGCTTGTATCCGTCGCCCCCTAATTCCACATCATAAAAGGACAGTTTAAATGGCAACGATAATCGGTATTGATTTGGGCACAACGAACTCCGTTGTGGCCGTGATGGAAGGCGGGGAGCCTGTGGTCATCCCCAGCTCGGAAGGAAGCCGGCTGTTTCCTTCGGTGGTAGCCGTCAACCCCAAGACAGGCGAGCGCCTTGTGGGCCAGGTCGCCAAGCGGCAGGCGGTGATGAATTCGCAAAACACCATCTATTCGGTGAAGCGGTTTATGGGTCGCAAGTTCAACGATCCTGAAGTGCAAAAGGCTTTGTCCTACGTGCCCTATGAGGTGAAGGAAGCGCCCAACGGCGATTTGCGCGTGGTCATGAACGGCCGCGAGTATTCGCCGCCGGAAATTTCGGCCATGATCCTGCAAAAGATCAAGACCGACGCCGAAGCTTATCTGGGCCAGACAGTAACGCAAGCGGTCATCACGGTGCCGGCCTATTTCAACGACAGCCAGCGCCAGGCGACCAAGGACGCGGGCAAGATCGCCGGTCTGGAAGTGCTGCGCATCGTCAACGAGCCGACGGCTTCGTCGCTGGCCTATGGACTGGGCAACAAAAAGGACGAGATGATCGCCGTCTATGACCTGGGCGGCGGCACGTTTGATATCTCTATCCTGGAAGTGGGCGACGGGGTCTTCGAGGTAAAGTCAACCAACGGCGATACGTTCCTGGGCGGCGACGACTTTGACCAGCGGATCATCGATTGGGCGGCCGAACAGTTCAAAATGGAAGAGGGCATTGACCTGCGCAATGACAAGCAAGCGCTGCAACGGCTGCGCGAGGCGGCCGAGAAGGTCAAGGTCGAACTGTCGACGACCATGCAGAGCGAACTGAACCTGCCGTTCATCACCGCCGACGCCACCGGGCCGAAGCACATGAACCTGACCCTGACGCGGGCCAAGCTGGAGCAGCTGACCGAAAACCTCGTGCAGCGTTCCATTGAGCCGGTGCGCAAAGCTTTGAAAGATGCCGGGCTGACCGAGAAAGACATCACCGAGGTCATCCTGGTGGGCGGCATGACACGTATGCCCGCCATTCAGGACGCCGTCCGCAAATTCTTCGGCAAAGAGCCCCACAAGGGCGTGAACCCCGACGAGGTGGTGGCCCTGGGCGCAGCGATTCAGGCCGGTGTCCTGGGCGGTGATGTCAAGGAAGTGGTTCTGCTCGACGTGACGCCGCTGACGCTGGGCATCGAGACGCTGGGCGGCGTGGCGACGCCGTTGATCGAGCGCAACACGACCATTCCCACCAAGAAAAGCCAGGTGTTCTCGACCGCCGCCGACAGCCAGACACAGGTGGAAATCCACGTGGTGCAAGGCGAGCGGCCGATGGCCAACGACAACAAAAGTCTGGGGCGGTTCATCCTTGATGGACTGCCGCCCGCGCCGCGCGGCGTCCCACAGATCGAAGTATCGTTCGATATTGACGCCAACGGCATCTTGAACGTCAGCGCCCGCGACAAGGCCACCAACCGCCAGCAGGCCATGCAGATCATCCCCTCCAGCGGCCTGGCCAAGGATGAGATCGACCGCATGGTGCGGGACGCCGAGAGCCACGCCGCCGAAGACACCCGCCGCAAGGAAGAGGTGGAGGCGCGCAACGTCGCCGATTCGGCCGCCTATGGGGCCGAGAAATTCTTGCAGGATAATGGCGACAAAATTCCCGAGTCGAACCGCGCGGCGGTTCAGGCTCAGATTGAGGCCGTTAGAGCAGCCCTCTCCGGCGGCGACGTGGCCGGGATGCAACAATCGGCCGAGCGATTGCAGCAAGCCCTGCAGCAGGCCGGTGCGGCCATGTATCAGGGCGGCACCGATGGGCCGACGGCCGAGGCCGGCCCCGAAACCGGCCCGTCGGGGAACGGGCGGGCCGACGAGGACGTCATCGACGGCGAATTCAGCGACGCGAATTAATTTTTGATAGAGAAACCGGACAGGCGGCGAAATCCGTCTGTCCGGTCTGAACGAGCTTATGTCTGCAAAGCGCGATTACTACGAAATCCTGGGCATATCCCGAGCGGCCACCAAAGAGGAACTGAAGAAACAGTACCGCAGTTTGGCGCGCCAGTATCATCCCGATGTCAGCGCCGAACCCGACGCCGGCGAGCGTTTCAAGGAGATCAGCGAGGCCTACGAGGTGTTGTCCGACGACAACAAGCGAGCTGCCTACGATCGCTTCGGGCACGCGGGCGTCAACGGCGGCGGCTTCTCCGGCGGCTTCGACCAGGGGTTCGGCGGTTTCGCCGACATCTTCGAGGAGTTTTTTGGTTCATTTGGCGGGGCGACCGGTGGTCGCCGCCGACGACGAGGACCGCGACGCGGCCCTGATCTGCGCTACGATTTGACCATTTCCTTTGAAGAGGCCGTCTTCGGTGGGGAGAGAGACATCGAATACCGCCGCTCGGAGACCTGCAACGTCTGTGACGGCAGCGGAGCCGAGCCGGGCACTCACCCCATCACCTGTACGACTTGCAACGGCTCCGGCGAGGTGCGCCGCGTGCAGCAGTCGATTCTGGGTCAATTTGTCAATGTGACCGCTTGCAGCACCTGTAACGGCACGGGCGAATTGATCCCCCATCTTTGCCACGAGTGCAACGGCCGCAAGCAGGTCGACCGCACCGTCACTAAAAAAGTCAAGATTCCCGCCGGCGTAGACAGCGATACACAGATACGCCTGACGGGTGAGGGCGGGGCGGGCATCGACGGCGGCCCGGCCGGCAACCTCTTCGTGGTCCTGAACGTGGCCCCGCACGAATACTTCCAGCGCCGCGGCGACGATATCGTCCTCGACTTGCAGATCAACGTTGCCCAGGCCGCGTTGGGCGACGAGGTGACTGTGCCCACAGTGGATGGAGATTCGGGTTTGCACGTGCCGCCCGGCACGCAATCCGGCCGTGTGTTTCGTATGCGCGGGTTGGGCGTGCCGAAACTGGATCGCAGCGGCCGTGGTCAGAACGTCGGCCGCGGCGATCAACTGGTGATCATCAACGTGGCAATTCCCAAAACCCTGTCGGCCGAACAGCAAGACCTGTTCAAACAACTGTCGCGCACGTTGGGCAAGGAAGTCATCCCGCAAAAGGATAAGGGCATTTTGGGTCAATTGAAAGACGCGCTTGGCGATCTGTTTGGTTAATAACTCCCCTTTTTACATCAGGCGAAGGGAAGTGGTGGGAGGCGTATGTACTGGCTCGAAATTAGCGTGCGAACTGACGGCGAAGGAGCTGAGGCCGTGGCGGAAGTGCTGCGGCCTTTCGCTTATCAGGCGAGTGTTGTCCTGGAACAACTCGGCGACGATGCTACGGCCGATCCGGACGCGCTTGAAGCCGTGGTCACGGTGAAAATTTATGTGGCCGAAGCGGACGACTCGCCCGCCTTGCGCCGGCGCGTCGAGGAAATTCTCTATCACATGGGGCGTCTCTATCCCATTCCAGAGCCGGTATTTCGCGAATTGGCCGATGAGGATTGGGCGAATGCCTGGAAGGAACATTACCATCCCTTTCGTCTCGGCCGTCGCCTGAAAATCTGGCCGACCTGGTTACCGCGCGAGTCCGACAACGATGTGCGGCCCGACGATGTGGTGTTGGTCCTTGACCCCGGCATGGCTTTCGGCACGGGACTTCACCCGACGACTCAGGGTTGTCTGAGAGCCCTGGAGGACATCGTGCGACCCGGTATGAGCGTGCTGGACGCCGGAACCGGTTCCGGCATCCTGGCCGTTGCCGCGGCGAAACTGGGGGCGGCGGAGGTGGCGGCCTTCGACACTGACGCGCTGGCGGTGCGCGCCACGGCCGATAATGCCGCTCAAAACGGGGTCGGGGGTTTCATCCACTGCTGGCGCGGTGAACTGGAGAGCGTGCGCGCTGAGGCCCCCCGCGACGCATGGGACGTCGTCGTGGCTAACATCCTCGCGCCGGTCATTATTCAGTTGTTGGAAGAAAAAGGACTGTTGGACTATGTGACCGATGACGGCCGGCTCATTCTGAGCGGGATCATCCTGGAGCAGGGTGCGGCCGTTGAAGCCGCGATTGACGAGGCCGGTGGACGAGTGGAAAGAACGATCACTGCAGGCGACTGGGTGACTTACATAGCCGGCCGGCGCTGACGCGCTCGACCGGCTGATGCTCATCTCGTGCCCGTGGCGAATTCGCTACATGGGCCAAAATTCAATTTAGGCTGAGGTCGTTGGCTGGGCGTTGCGACGATAGCGGTAAGTGATGCGCCCACGTCCCAGGTCATACGGCGTCATCTCCACCCGCACGCGGTCGCCCAGCAAAATGCGGATGTAATGCTTGCGCATGCGACCGGACAGATAGGACAACACCCGGTGGCCGTTGTCGAGTTCGACCATGAACTGTGTATTCGGCAACAGCTCGATGACCGTGCCCTCAACCTCTAATTTATCTTCCTTATTTGCCATAAACTCCTGACTACTTGAACTAAACGTTCTGCAACCGGCTAGCCGGCCTCTCCCTCGGTTGTCTCGGAAGAGTCTGTTACTTTTTCAATCACCGTCTCGACCGTGTCGACGACCGATCCAACGGCATCTTTAGCGGCGTCCACCACGTCGGCGGCAGTTTCCTGTACTTTGTCGACGAGGGTTTCGGCCGCATCGCCGGCCGAGTCGACCGTTTCTTCCACGGCATCGGCCGCGTCGTCGGCCATATCCTCGGCCGTATCGACGGCGGAATCAGCCGCATCGGAAGCGGCATCCATCATCTCATCGGGCGCATGGCCGGCCGAGTCGACCGTTTCTTCCACGGCATCGGCCGCGTCGTCGGCCATATCCTCGGCCGTATCGACGGCGGAATCGGCCGCATCGGAAGCGGCATCCATCATCTCATCGGCCGCATCGCCGGCCGAGTCGACCGTTTCTTCCACGGCATCGGCCGCGTCGTCGGCCATATCCTCGACCGTGTCGACGGCGGAATCGGCCGCATCGGAAGCGGCATCCATCATCTCATCGGCCGCATCGCCGGCCGAGTCGACCGTTTCTTCCACGGCGTCAGCCGCGTCGTCGGCCATATCAGCCGCGCTATCGACCGCCTCATCAGCGAGTTCGGCGGCGTTATAAATGACTTCCTCGGCTTCATCACTGGTCGTCCCGGCCTCTTCAACGTCCTCATTAGCGGCTGGGGCTAATTGTTCAGGTTCGGCCTGATGAACCGGGCCACGTGCGGCCGCGGCGGCCTCTTCTTCCTCAAGTCGCAGGGCTTCGGCGATCTCTTTTTGGGCCATCCACTCGATCTGTTCCGTCGCCGTCACCGCCTTCAGGCTCAAACCGATGCGCTGGCGTTTCTGATCGATGCTGACCACGCGCAGGAGATGAACATCACCTTCCTTGACGATGGCCCGCGGGTCCTCAACCGGGTTGCGCGAAAGCTGGGAAATGTGTAGCAATCCCTCCACGCCCGGCTCGATCTCGGCGAAAGCGCCATAATCGAGGATACGCGTGATCTTGCCCTCGACTAATTGGTTTTGTACATAGCGTTGCGCCACGGTATCCCACGGATTCGGCAACAACTTCTTGCGGCTAAGGCTGATGCGCCCTGATTCCTTGTCGACGCCGAGCACGTAGACTTCGATCTCGTCGCCCAGCTTGACAACTTCGCGCGGATGATCAATGCGATGCCACGACAATTCTGAAATGTGGACGAGACCATCGGCTCCGCCGAGATCGACGAACGCCCCGAAATCGCGCATCCCACTGACGCGGCCAATGCGCGTCTCGCCGGGTTGCAGCGTTTCCATCAACTCGCCGCGTTTCTTGTCTTCCCACTCTCTCTGCGCCTCGCGCTGCGACATGACCAGACGGTGGCGATGGCGGTCGACTTCGATGATCTTGACGCCAATCATTTCCCCGCGAACCCGGGCCAGTCGTTGCTGGCGGCGGCGCTCGCCCATGCCGGGCGTGACGTCACTCAGGTGGGAGATGGGCACAAACCCGCGAATGCGGCCGTAGGGTACGATGACGCCGCCCTTGTTGTAGCCAATCACTTCGCCTTCGAATATCTCTCCGCTGGCGAGCAGGGCTTCGGCCTCGATCCAGTCCTGATTCAGCCGCGCCAGATGGATGGAGACGACTAGTGCTTCCGGGTCTTCGGTTTGAACCACATAGACCGGAACCTCATCGTTTACCTTGAGCGAATCTCGCTCTTCCGGCTCCAGCTTGGACAGATCGGACTGGGGCACAATCCCGTCACGCTTTAAACCCAGATCGATGATAAGACCTTGTGGGGTATTCGCCACGATCACGCCTGTGCGTATGTCCCCAGCCTGGGGCATATCATAGTCGTGCTGGTCCAGCAGATCTTCCAGGGAGTGCATCGATTCTTCTGACATACTTTCGTCCTAACGGCTACTAGATTTGCGGGTTTGCAATTCCGTTCAAAAATAAAAAACTCGGTCCATATGATGCGCTTGGTCGCAACAGATGGCCGAGTCACAACGGCGACACCACTCACAAGAGGGTGATCGCGAATAACACAGGGCGGTCGACTATGCCCAATTCCGAGAGACCATTGGAGTCATTATTGGGAAACCCCCATTCACGCACGAGTCGTATTTTGTGGTTTCGACAATCACTTCCAAGCCGTCCAACCCTAACCCACTCAGCCAACTCCCAATTATAGCAGGAAGGGCTGTTGTGTCAATCCGCGGACCAGGGCTTTTCAGTTGTCGAGATGTAGCGCCGGATTCTTATCCGGCGGCCGAGAACAAGCTGGGCTGCCGAGCCGGTTAAGAAGCCGGCGCTACGGGGAGCGATCGATTACTGAAAAACCCTGATCCGGGGCCATGGGTTACTGCACCGGCACGCGGGCCAATTTCAGGCGGCGAGCGCTATCCGGTTGCGGATCGCGCCGATGCCCTCGATGGCGCACTCCACCACGTCCCCCGGCCGAAGAAACACCGGCGGCTTCATGGCAAACCCGACGCCGCTGGGCGTGCCGGTGGCGATGATGTCGCCGGGCAACAGGGTCATGCCGCGCGAGAGGTGACCGATGATGGTAGGAATGTCGAATGTCATCGTCTCGGCTGTACTGTCCTGGCGCAGTTCGCCGTTGACCCGACAGGTAATACGCAGCGCGTAGGGATCGGCGATCTCGTCGGCGGTGACGATCCACGGCCCGATAGGGCAGCTGCCGTCCAGGCTTTTGCCCTTGAAAAATTGTTTGTGCAACGTTTGCAAATCGCGGGCCGTCACGTCGTTTAGCACCGTGTAGCCGAATACGGCGGCCTGCGCCTCTTCACGGGTCGCGTTCTTGACGCGCCGGCCGATGATGACCGCCAGTTCGGCCTCGTAGTCGATCTTCTCCGACACGGTGGCATCGTAGGGAATGTCGTCATAGGGGCCATTGATGCAGGTCGTCGTTTTGGTGAAGATGACCGGATAGTCAATCGCTTCCACGTTTTCGCCACGCGCCTCATACGATTCGCGGGTGTGTTCGGCGTAATTTTTGCCCACGCACATGACGTTGCGGCGCGGCTCATGAATGGGGGCCAGTAGTTTGACGTCGGTCAAGGGGATGAAGGTCACGGCCGCGCCGGCCATGGCCCGCGCCCGCGCCGCTCCCTGCTCGCCCAACTCGATCAATCCAACCATGTCCGGTGCCAGGGCCGTCAGGTCGATAATTTGGTCGTCACGCAGCAGGCCAATACCGATCCGTCCGGCCTGTTCAAAAGTTACTAATTTCACGCCATTCTCCTGTTGTCGAAAGGTGTCACATCGCCCAAGGCGATTGCGAGTGCAAGCTTGCGGGAAATTGTACCGCGCTCCCGGTGTTCCGTGGAATAGTGAAATGCCTGTTCCATAAATTGAACGGTCGAGAGATACTGACTAAAGGAAGCAAGCTGTCCAGCTTGCGGTCATAGAACACTGCAACCACGACAGCGTGCGGCACCATTGCCGAGGCTTAATAAGGAACATATGTTCTAATTTGACCATTGAGATACAATAGTAGACATGTCTACCGGCTACTACGCCGAGGTCGTCGTCAACATCGAGACAGCGATCTCCGACGCCTATCATTATCACATCCCCGCCGACATGCGGCCCGCGATACGGGTGGGTCATCTCGTCGAGGTCGAGTTCGGCCGTCGGCTGGCTCAGGGTATCGTTGTGGCCCTGGTCGATTCGGCCCCGGTGGAGGAAACCAAGCCCATCATTAGCCTGATCACGCCTGAGCCGGTGCTCTGGGCATCGCAGATCGATCTGGCGCGGTGGTTAAGTCACCACTATATGGCTCCACTCAACGCTTGTTTGCGGCTGTTGCTGCCGCCGGGACTGACGCGCTGGGCTGACAGTGTGTATGACGTCAATCCCTATTGGTCGGGCGACGGCCGATTGACCGATCTCCAGCAGCAACTGGTGGATCTCTTGCGCCGGCGCGGCGATCTGCGCAGCCGGCAGATCGGCCGGGTCATCAAAGACAAAAAGTGGTCAGCGGCCGCCACCCAACTGGTCAATCGCGGCATCTTGCGCCGTGCCTCTGTGCTCGATCCACCGCGCGCGCGGCCGAAACACGTGCGCACCGTCGAACTGATCGCCGGGCCCAAGCGCGTCTTTGCCGCCGCGGCTCATCTGGGGCGGCCGAGCAAGGCCGCTGACATCCTTCATTATTTGGCCGAGCTAGCCGATCCCTTGCCGGAGGAAGCCAAAGTCCTGGAGAAAACCCAGACCCCGGTCAAGTACCTCGATACACTGGTTGATGAGGGACTCGTGACCCGATTGCCCGCGGCCGAAATCGTGGCCCCGCTGTCTGCCGCCGACGTGCCGGCCGACCAGGCAGAGCTTATTGCCCAGTTGCCGTTGCCGCCGGACGAATTGTCGCAGCCTGAATACCTGCCGCGCTGGCTCGATGCCGGCTGGGCGCGCGTCGAAGCTCAACCCGCCCTGGTCAGTTTGGCAATTCCCCGGCGACAAGTGTTGGGCCACGTGTTGCGCATGCGAGGGGCCGAGGTCTATGGACGAATTCTGACGTTGCTGGCCCGCGAAGCGCTTGCCGTGCCCATCGGCGAGGTCTACGAGGCGACCGGGGCAAAGATTAGCCATCTGCGAAAGTTGGCGGAATTGGACCTTGTACGGCTGGGGGATGAGCACGTCTGGCGCGACTCGCTGGCCGACCGCGACTTTGCCCCCGCCGCCCCGCCGGAGCTGACCCTCGACCAGGCCCGTGTCTGGGGCCGCATCAAGGTCGCCATGATCGAGGCCTCGGAGGCCGGCGATTGGGACGACAGCGCGGATGATGAACCTGAGGTGGTCACGAGCGAAGCGCGAGAGGAAGGCGACGGCTCGATTGACCCCATGGACGCCGCCACGCCGTTCCTGCTCCACGGGGTCACCGGCAGCGGCAAAACGGAGATCTACATGCGCGCCATCGAGTTTGCGCTGGCGCGCGGCCAACAGGCCATCGTTATGGTGCCGGAGATCGCCCTGACGCCCCAGACGGTGCGTCGATTTGCCGCGCGCTTCCCTGGCCGGGTGGCGGTATTACACAGCGCCCTGTCCGATGGCGAGCGCTATGATACGTGGCGGCGGGCGCGTCAGGGTTTGTTCGACATCGTCATCGGCCCGCGCAGCGCGCTGTTCACGCCGCTGCCCAACCTGGGGGTGATCGTTGTGGACGAGGAGCACGACGGCAGCTATAAGCAGACGCCGCCCGTGCCGCCGCCGTACTATCACGCTCGCGAGGCGGCCATCGCTCTGGCTGGTTTTATCGGGGCCATCGTGATTCTGGGCAGCGCCACGCCGGACGTCGTCACCTATCATCGGGCACAATCGGGGCGCTACCAGCTACTTGAGTTGCCCAAGCGCATCATGGGTCATCGCCGGCGAATCGAGAGCCAGGCCGAGCGGTTGCAGATCGCCAGCCGCTATCGGCCGTTGTCCGCCGGTGGCGAAGGGCAGGACATTCTGACCATGGATGAGGCGCTGACTATCCCCTTGCCGCCCATCCAGATCGTTGACATGCGCCAGGAATTGCGCTTCGGAAACCGCTCGGTTTTCAGTCGCGCGTTAGACGCGGCGATTAGCGAGACGTTGGCCCGTGAGGAGCAGAGCATCCTCTTCCTGAACCGACGCGGGTCGGCCACGTTTGTGAACTGCCGCGATTGTGGCCACGTCATGAACTGCCCGCGTTGCGGCATTCCCCTGACCTACCACCAACCCAACATGTTACTTGTCTGCCACCAGTGCGGCCGCCGCGAAGCGCAGCCCCACGTCTGTCCGAACTGCGGGTCAGACAGAATCCGCTATTTCGGGTTGGGCACCGAGCGACTGGCCGAAATGGTGCGCGAGCGGTGGCCGGAAGCACGCCTGGTTCGCTGGGATCGCGATACCACGAGCGAGGAAGGCTCGCACGAGGCGCTCCTGGGCGGGTTCATCAATCGGGAGTCCGACATTCTGGTGGGCACGCAGATGATCGCCAAAGGGCTTGATCTGCCGTTCGTCACGCTGGTCGGTGTCATATCGGCCGACATCACCCTGGGGCTGCCGGACTATAACACGGGCGAGCGGGCGTTCCAGGTGTTGGCCCAGGTAGCGGGCCGGGCGGGCCGGGGCTTGCTGGGTGGTCGCGTGGTTGTTCAGACCTACAATCCGGAACACTATGCCGTGCGGGCGGCGGCCGACCACGACTACGCCGGCTTCTACGTCGAGGAAATCCGCTTTCGCACCCGGCAATCGCTGCCCCCTTTCCGGCGCATGGTTCGGTTGCTGGTCAGTGACCCCGTGAACGAGCGGGCCGAGAGGATGGCTCGTGAGATGGGACAGCTCCTGAAGCTGACCGCCCACGAGCGGTCGCTGGCGGCGACTGATGTATTAGGCCCGACGCCGGCGTTCTTCACCCGCCTCGACGGCCGCTATCGCTGGCACATCGTCGTTCACACCCCTGACCCCTACCGCCTGTTGCAGGGCGTGTCCATCCCCAAGCCCTGGATCGTCGACATCGACCCGGAAAGTACGCTATAGAGACGGCGAGCCGGCTGTATAGCACTTCTCACGCTGCCATCTATGTCCCCGCACGGACTCGAACCATGATCTATCGCTTAGGAGGCGATTGCTCTATCCATTGAGCTACGAGGACGAGAAGATGAATTTTATCCAAAACAGGGCCGCGTGACTACTTGACCGAACCCACCCTATACCTGCCCTTTTTCGTTTACGGCACGTTGTTGCCGGGCGAAAGGAATTTTGGTCTGTGGCGCGAAGCCATCGCCGACATGCGGCCGGCCGTTCTGGGCAGGGCGCGCTTGTACGACCTGGGCCATTTCCCGATGGCGCTCGATCACCTGCAGGGCGAAGTGCGCGGGATGGTCGCGTGGGTCAGGCCATCTTCGTATGCGGTTGCCCTTTCGCTGCTCGATCAGCTGGAAGGGGTCACCTGGCCGTGGGGCAATCTGGGGTATCGGCGGGCGCGTCGTATCGTGCGGTTAACCGGCGGCTCATCGCTTGTCGCCTGGGTCTACTTGGGCCGCGAAGCGGTAGTGGCTGGGCTGGAGCCTATCGTCGTAGACTGGAAGCGCTACCGGCAGCAAGTTGTTAACGCCTTGTAAAATGGTTGCCTCGCCGCCGGTTCCCTGTAGTATTAAGTGAATACTCCCACTGTATGGCACGCTCACACTGTAAAAAGAATCCTCGACCGCACTCCGAAGGAACACGCGCACCTCTAGTCGGCCCAGATAACCAAACGGTGGAGCGGAGGAGATCATCACCAGGATTCTCGTTGAGGATATCATGCTGAAATCAATGGTAATCATCACATGAAAAGAATAGGGGTCTTAACAAGCGGCGGAGATGCGCCGGGCATGAACGCCGCGCTGCGCGCCGTGGTGCGCACCGGACTTAATAGCGGCCTGGAAGTTTTTGCGATCTATGAAGGATATTCAGGGATGGTGGAAGGTGGCGAGCGCATTCGCCCCCTGTCATGGGGGGACGTGGGCGGCATTTTGCACCTTGGCGGCACGATCATCGGTTCGGCCCGGTGCAGCGAATTTCGTGAGCGGCCCGGCCGCCTGCGGGCTGTGCGAAACTTGCTGTTGCACGAGATCGAAGGCCTGATCGTCATCGGCGGTGACGGCAGCCTGACCGGCGCGGCCTTGCTTCATCATGAATGGAATGGCTTAGTCCAGGAACTGTTTGATTCCGGCCAGATCACCAAAAAGGCGGCCTCGCGCGCCAGAGGTTTGCCGGTGGTCGGCATCATCGGCTCTATTGATAACGATATGTTCGGTTCCGACATCACGACCGGCGCAGACACCGCCCTGCATCGTATTGTAGACGCGACCGACGCCATATCCAGCACGGCCGCCAGCCATCAGCGGAGCTTTGTCGTCGAAGTTATGGGCCGCAACTGCGGCTATCTGGCCTTGATGGGCGCTATGGCCTCCGGGGCCGATTGGGTGCTCATCCCCGAAGCCCCGCCGGACGTGGACGACTGGGAAGCGAAGATGTGCGAGATGTTGCAGAAGGGCCGCCGGATGGGGCGTCGTGACAGTATGGTCATCGTCGCCGAGGGCGCGCGCGATCGCAACGGCAAGCCGATCACCACCCGGCACATCAAAGAGGTTCTGGAAGAGCGTCTTAATGAGGATGTCCGCATCACGGTGCTGGGTCACGTGCAGCGGGGTGGTTCGCCCAGCGCCTTTGACCGCAATTTGAGCACGCTGCTGGGCGTCGAGGCCATCGAGGCTATTGCGACCATGAGCGTGGACGATGCGCCGCTGGTGGTCGGCATGCAAGGCAACGAGATCACGCGCACTCCTTTACTGATCGCCCTGGAAAAGACCAAGGCCGTGGCCGACGCCGTGGCCGCCAAGCGTTTTGATGAAGCGCTGGCGCTGCGAGGGCGCACGTTCAGTCGCTCGTTCAACGTGGTGCGTACCCTTGTGCGTGCTTCGCCCCACCCGCCGGCACCCGACCAACGCCGCTTGCGTATCGCCATCGTCCATGGTGGCGGGCCGGCGCCGGGCATGAACACGGCGGCGCGGGCGGCCGTGCGCATCGGCATTGACCGCGGCCATATCATGCTCGGCGTTCACAATGCCTTCCGGGGGCTGATCAACAATGAAATAGAAGAGCTTTCCTGGATGAGTGTGAACGGCTGGGCCACCCGCGGCGGTTCGGAACTGGGTACTAATCGGTCGATCCCTGTGGGACGTGATCTCTATGCTATCGCCCGAACGCTGGAAGAAAAGCAGATCGACGGCATCCTGATGATCGGCGGCTGGTCGGGCTATCAGGGCGTTCTGCAACTGTACGGCCAGCGCAAAAATTACCCCGCCTTTGATATCCCCATGATTTGCCTCCCGGCCACGATCAATAATAATCTGCCCGGCACGGAGCTGAGCGTTGGGGCGGATACGGCGCTCAACAGCATTATCTCGGCCGTCGACAAGATTAAACAATCGGCCGTAGCCTCCCAACGAGCGTTTATCGTGGAAGTGATGGGTTATTATTGCGGCTATCTGGCGCTGATGGGGGCGTTGGCGACCGGGGCGGAGCGCGTGTATCTTCATGAGGAAGGCGTTTCCATGAACGATCTCGTGGCCGACGTGGAAGAGTTTCGCAGCGCCTTCGAGCGCGGCAAACGCCTGGGCCTGATCATTCGCAACGAAATGGCTAACGAGGTCTATACAACGAATTTCATGCGCCTGCTATTCGAGGAAGAGGGCGGCGACCTGTTCGACGTGCGCCAGGCCATTTTGGGGCATATGCAGCAAGGCGGCTCGCCGTCGCCTTTCGACCGTATTTTCGCCACGCGCCTGGGCGTGAATTGCATTGATTTTCTGGAAGACCACATCACGCGCCACATCATCGCCGGCGCGTGCATCGGTCAGATTCGAGGAGAGATCGAATATACCGACCTGGACGACATCGCGCGCCTCATGGATTACGAACATAGTCGTCCTCTGCGGCAGTGGTGGATGGACTTGCGGCCGATTGCTCGCATTTTGGCTCACCAGAACGCGACGGTGCCTGGCGCCGGCCAAACGGTTAGTTCGTGACTCTTACGGCAAAGCATTCATCAATTTAAGGAGATTGTTTGGTATGAAAATTGGTATCTTGACAGGCGGCGGCGACGTGCCCGGCCTGAATCCTTGCATCAAGTCGGTGGTCAATCGCGCGGTGGACGCCGGCCACGAGGTTGTCGGCATTCGCCGCGGTTGGGGCGGTTTGCTCCTGGTCAATCAGGATGATCCTTCGACCATGGACAAGTACATCCTGCCGCTGGACAAAAATGCTGTTCGTACCATCGACCGCACGGGCGGGACGATGCTCCACACCAGTCGCACCAACCCCGGCAAGGTGAAGCCGGACGCGGTCCCGGATTTTCTGAAAGACCCCGAGCATCCGGAAGCCGAGGCGGCCGACAGCTCGACGCGCGACTTCACCCCCCATGTACTCAAGAATCTGGAGTATCTGCAGATCGACCGCCTGATCCCTATCGGCGGCGACGACACGCTGAGCTATGGCGAGCGCCTCCACCGCGAGGGGTTCCCGGTGGTGGCTATCCCCAAGACAATGGATAACGACGTCTACGGCACGGATTATTGCATTGGCTTCAGCACGGCCGTCACTCGCAGCGTGCAGTTTATCCATCAGTTGCGCACCAGCGCAGGATCGCATGAGCGCATCGCCGTCATCGAGTTATTCGGGCGTAATTCCGGCGAGACCAGCCTGATCAGCTCCTATCTGGCGGGCGTCGACCGGGCGCTCATCTCCGAAGTGCCATTTGATCCCGAACGGCTGGCCGACCTGGTGGCCCGGGACAAGAAGACCAACCCCAGCAACTACGCGATGGTAACAGTCAGCGAGGGCGCGCACATGCTCGGCGGCAAAGTGGTTGAATATGGCGAGACGGACGCCTATGGGCATCGCAAGCTGGGCGGCATCGGCGAGATCACCGGCGAGGCGCTGAAGAAATTGACTGGCGAAAATATCATCACTCAGCGTCTGGCCTATCTGATGCGCTCCGGCGCGCCCGACGCGCTCGACCTGATGGTAGGCACGAACTACGCGCACCTGGCCGTCGATCTCATCGTCAGCGGTTCCAGCGGCCGCATGGTGGCCCTGCGCGACGGAGCTTATACCCACGTGGCGATGAGCGTGGTCACCAGCGGCGTGAAGCGCGTCGATGTCGACGAGTTGTATGACGCCCAGCACTACCGGCCAAAGGTTCGCCACGTACTGGGCAAGCCCATGTTCCTCTATTGATTTTTGAGTTTGTTCTCTGTTCATCAGGGCGCGGCACATGTGGGGCAGTGTGTCGCGCTTTTTTTGTTCAGAGTTGCAGGTGAGGTGAGCGATGGGTGTGGATTGGCTGATAGACCGCTAAATCGGGATCATTGTCACTTGACGATTCGACCGTCGGCTCATTAGAATACAGATACACTTCCCCACCGCAAGTCCGTTCCGGGGAATTGTCAGCTTCACATAATCTTTATCAATGTACCGTCTTAAAAATTCGCCTTTACTATTCCTGGTTCTTCTCCTCGTTTTCTCCGCGTTGGCCTGCCAGGCCTTGTCCACCAGTATACCGGAGAGTAATTCAAATAGCGGCGACCGGCAGGCAGTGGTCGATGAGGTTGTTGCCACGGTCGTGGCCCAGCTACCGGCACAGACGGCCGTCAACTCTTCGGCCACCTCGACCACCCAGATCGCCCCCCTCACCACCGATATCGAGAGCGGGCTTATCGCCCTGTATCAACGCGTGAACCCGGCCGTGGTCAATATCTTCATCCTGGACGAACAATCCTTTGTATTGGGCACAGGCAGCGGGTTTGTCTACGATAACGAAGGTCACATCATCACCAACAATCACGTCGTGACGGGGGCGAGCGGCCTGGAAGTCGTGTTCCCGGACGGCGAGCGCCGCGCGGCTGAGGTCATCGGCGCAGACGTGGACAGTGATCTGGCCGTCATCAAGATCGAGAACTTGCCCGACGGCGTGTTGCCCATTCCTCTGGGTGACTCCAATGACATTCAGGTGGGCCAGTTTGCGGTGGCAATCGGCAACCCGTTTGGGGAAGCCGGGTCCCTTTCGCTGGGGATCATCAGCGGGCTGGGCCGCACGCTGACATCCGACCGCATTGCCGAAGGCGGCGGCCGCTACTCACTGCCCAAAGTCATTCAAACCGACGCCGCCATCAATCCCGGCAACTCCGGCGGGCCGCTCCTGAATCTGGCCGGCGAGGTGATCGGCGTCAATAGCGCCATTCGCACCAGCACGGGCACGAATTCCGGCGTCGGGTTCTCCATCCCGGTTAATGCCGTCAGCCGGGTGATCCCCTCGCTGATCGCCGAGGGCGTCTATCACTATCCCTTTATCGGCATTCGCATGACCCCACTCGATCTGGCGGCGCAGGAAGAATTAGGGCTATCCCAGGCAAGCGGGGCCTACGTGACCGACATCACTCCCGGCAGCCCGGCCGACAAAGCGGGCCTGATCGCCAGTGGGTTTAACGATACGATTGGTATTCTCCCCGGCGGTGACTTGATCATCGCCGTCGACGGCCAGCCGGTCAAGAGTCCGGATGATCTGATCAGTTTTCTCGTTTTCGACGCCGAAGTCGACCAGACGATCACCCTGAGGATCATTCGGGATGGAGCAGAAATTGACGTGCCTCTGACGCTCGCTGAACGCCAATAGTTGGCCGACAGGGAGCACGGTGAGGCTCATTATTCAGCAGCGCCGGTTGCCGCTTGGCCGGCAGCTTCGGCGACCATGGCAGGTAGGAGGTATTCATGTTTAGCCAGGATCACATGCAAGAGCTGGTTACCTATCAGGGCAACGGCAGTGGGGTCGTCAGTATCTATTTGGATACCGACAGCACCCGCCAGTCCGTGGAGGCGATTAAGTTAACCGCCAGAGGCCTGTTAAAGGAGGTGCAGCCGCAGAACGATAAGGAGGCGCAGACTATCGAACGTTACCTGGACCTGAGCTATGATTGGACCAAGCCGGGACTGGCGCTGTTTTGCGCCAAGGGCGGCGATTTCTTCCGGGCCTATGGTTCGCCCGTCGCCTTTCGCAACCGCATTCGACTCAGTTCTCAACCCTATATCAAGCCGCTCACCCACTTGCTCGATCATTACGCCCACTTTGGCGTCATTATGGTCGACCGCGTAGGCGGCAAATTCTATGAATACCACCTGGGCGAGCTACAGGCCAATGACAGCTTCAATGGGGAGGTCGTTCGCCGCATAAAGGACGGCGGCGGCTCGTCGGCCGTGGGCCGGCGCGGCGGCGGCACCAGCGGCCCGAGCGGCGGCCGGCACGAGGACGAAGTGGCTGCCCGTAACATGCGCGATTGCGCCGCCGCGGCCAACCAGTTTTTTGCCACGCGCCCCATTCGTCGGTTGTTTCTGGGAGGCACGAGCGAGAACGTGGCCCAGTTCAGAGATATGCTGCCCAAACAGTTGCAGAGTTGTCTGGTCGGCTCGTTCCCCATGGACATCGACGCCGGGGAGCCGGAGGTGCGCCAGCGCGCTCTCAGTTTGCTGCAGGATGTCAACGCCGAGCGCGAGGCCAAGCTGGTCGAACGCATGATCACCCTCACTGCCCAGGGCGCAAATGCCGTCACCGGCCTCGACGACGTGCTGCAAGCCATATCCGACCAACGCGTGGAGACACTGATCATCAGCGACGGCTACCGCGCCCCCGGCTATCGTCATGATGCATCCGGTTTCCTGGTGGCTAATTTGGCTCGCAGCCCCTTAGCCGAGGCGGAACTGGTTGAAGTAGCCGATATCGTCGAGACGGCCGTCTCCCAGACTGTTGCGCTGGGCGGCCACGTCGAGGTCATCAGCGATAGTTCCGATCTGGAAGACGTAGGCCGGATTGGGGCGATCCTGCGCTATTAAGCGGCACAAGTATCTTGACTGTACCCTGGCTTGCCGGCTGCATGATTGCATAGGCGCACAAGTTAAGGAACTTGGTCCACATCACCCGGTTTCAATCTGATAGCAGGGCCGGCCGTCTTGCCCAAGACGGCCGGCCTAATTTCTGATTTGCCGTTCGCTACTTGTGACATCTTATCGCTCTTTCCTCAGCTATCTGACCGCCGCCGATTCAGCTACCGTTTTTAACCCTTACGCCGGTCAGGATCAGTGCAGCAAGATCCGCTGTCACAATTTTCTGCTTTACCTGCAACGAATGAGGGAGCGACGGCCGCGACTTTTGCTCCTCGGCGAAGCGCCCGGCTACCGCGGTTGCCGGGTGACGGGCGTCCCTTTCACCAGCCAGTCGATTTTGCTGGATGATACCTCGGTTCCTGGTTTTTTCGGCCGGTCAGCCGGGTTTCTGGACGTGGGTGAGGTCACGTGGCAGCGCGAGGCGACGGCCACGACAGTCTGGCAAACCCTGAATGAACTCAACGTGCTGCCCCTTCTCTGGAATGCGTTTCCCTATCATCCGCACCAGCCGGAGCATCCGGCCACAAACCGGACGCCCACCACTCGCGAGATAAATTTGGGTCGGGAGCCTTTGACGTATTTGCTGGATAGCTTCGCGATTGAACAAATCATTGCCGTGGGCAACAGGTCGGCGGCGGCTTTGGCTCGCTGGGGCTTGCCGGCGCTGCGGGTTCGTCACCCGGCCCACGGCGGCCAGCCGGCTTTTCGACGCGAGCTGGACGCCATTATCGCCCTTATGGGCGGCCGGGCGGCCTACGGCTCCAGCGCCGAGAAATAGTCGCGGATGATTCCCTGCAAGCCGGCGGGGATGTTGCCTCTACCCAACGCTTCGAAGGCCGTGTCGCGATACTCGCCAAATACCTGATCGTAGGGCACGAGGCTACCGGCCTGATCGGGCAAGGTCGCCGGTGCCTGCCCTCCGAGGGGCCCGCAGGAAGCCGGGTCGGACAGGCACTGCACATCCAGTTCCATTGCTTCGCCCGGCCCGTCCAGATTGGCCGGACGAGGGATAAAGACGCTTTCGACGTGTCCGCCGCCCGCATTCGGGCCACCGGTGACGTCACCCGACTGGGCATCACCGGTGGCATCTCCCGGCGCACCCTCGCCGTCAGAGGGTGCGCCGGCGTCGCCCTCACCGGAAGCAGCCGGCCCACTTGCCCCATTCTGGGCGACTTCACCGCGCGCTGATTCGAGCTGGTCAGCCGCCGCGGATGCCTGGGAGGCCGTGGCCGCGGCCTGTGCGCGCTCGTCTAACAGGGCCGCTGCCTCATCCAGCGCCGCCTGAGCGGCGGCGGTATCGCCTTCGGCCAGAGCCTCGGCCGCGCGGTCGAGTGCCTCAGCCAGCACCGCATCGGCCGCTTCAAGGGCAGTTGCCGCCTCTGCCAACTGGTCGGCCAGCGTCGCCGCCGTTTCGGCATCCAGATCGCTCAACGAATCGGCCAGATCGGACGCTGCATCGCCCGCCTGCCCCGGTTGTCCCGCTTGCAGGGCCGCGGCGAACTCGCCGGCGAGGCCCTGATCGCCAAGAGGGGCCGCAGCCTCGGCTAATGCCTCGTTGAGCGACGTCGGGTCGAGCTCGCGACTCAGAGCGCGTAGTTCGGCCTCAGCCTGCGAGATAGCGGCGACCGCTTCTTCGCGGCTGATGCCCGGCTCGTTGAGCGCCGCCAGCGCCTCCTCCAACGGTTGCAGCAGTGTTCCACGTTGTTCCTCATTCAAGCTTGCATCGTCGGCGAGATCGGTCGCCAAGTTGTCCAGTGCCTCAAGCTGCTGCTCAATGACTGCGGCCAAGGCACGTTGCTCCCGCAAAATGGCCTCTTGCGGGTTGGGCACCACCAGCGCCAGGGCCAGCAAGAGGCCGGCTGCCAGAGCCGGCAGCCAATCAGCCGGCCGAAGACGCAAGGGAAGCAGTCGAGCCACATCAACGGTCGCGGTGGTCGCGAGCGCATCGCTGAGCTGCCGGGCCGCCATCGCCTCATCGACCGGCAGCAGGCCGGATTGAATCTCGACGGCGGCCGTCATTCGTTCGCGCAGGCCGAAGTGGCGGTCGGCAAAGCGCGCCTGTGCCTGAAGTGAACGGCGTCGCAACAGAATCACCGCTCCAGCGATGATCAGGCCGGCCAGGGCGGCTACCACGGCCAGCCAGGCTAATTCGCTGCGCGTCCACAGCGGCCGCGCCCGGCTGAGCAGCGCCGTGGCCAGAGCCACCGCCAGACCGGCCGCCAAACCCAACGGCAGTTGCCATAGCAACTCCTGCTGCCGCCGACGCCCGTCCCACTCGGCCAACTTGCCACGCAGCGCTTCCATCTCCGTGACGATCATACCTCGCTGACCCGCCCCACCCGTCGCACGGCAGCCACGTACAACAGAACGGCCGCCGTCAGATGGAGAATAATGAACAACATCCACGGGGAGAAGATCCAGATCGGCTGCGTGCCGACAAAATGAGTGTAGCCGAGCAGCGTGTCCTCGCTGAGCAAAAAAGCCTCGCTGACAATCAGCGCGGCCGGCAGGTTCATGGCCGCCAGAACGAGGCCGAGGTAGGTTAGGATGATCTCGAACGTCGGATCAGGAGACGTCAGTATGGTGCTGGGAACATTAAGGGTGCTAAAGAAGAACAGCCCGATGAAGGCCAGCAATGGGATCCCGAAGGTGAGGAACAACGTACCGGCAAAGGTGGCGACTGTGGCCGTCAGCGTCGAACGCATGGCCGCCGAACACCACAATCCGTAGAGCGCATAGGTGACGGCGGCGATCAGCACCAGCACTTGTGACAGCACCAGTTCCACCGCAGAAAGCCCGCCCAGCAGAAAGGCCAGGCTTTGCAGGGGAATGGATACGGCCACCAACAGGAGGATGTAGCTCAATGACGAAAAGAGCTTGCCCAATACGAACGATTCGGCCGACAGCAAGGTCGTGCGCAACAGATCAAAGGTTTGTCGCTCGCGCTCGCCGCTGATGGCCGCCGCGGTGAAGGCCGGGCCGATGAAGGCCACCAGAATCACCTGCACACCCAGGATGGCGGCGAAGATGCCTTTGCCGGCCGACCGGGCCATGCTGCTGCTGGGCAAGCCGGCGCTTGACAGGTAGATGAGGTAGACGAAAAGAAGCGCCGCTGCCAGGATGACCAGGTAAAGCGTCAGCACGGCAAACGCCCGACGGCCGCGCATCCGGCTGCGCAATTCCTTCATCGTGACCGGGTTGCTGAACAACCGGGTCGAGGGTTTTTGTATCTCTGTGGGCGGGCTAGCGGTCGTATCGGCCATCGGTGCGACTCATTATACCTGTGGGCGGCGTGGGGCCGGCATTGTTAATCGAGCGTTCCCTTTGTAACCTGCAAAAAGACGTCTTCCAGGTCACCCGACTCTTCGTTGAAGGCCAAAACGGGCCACCCGCGGCCGATGGCTCGCGCCAACAATTCGCTCAACGCGACATCATCGCCGCTGAAATCGATCTGCAGCTTTGGCAGCAGCCCCTCGCCGGTTTCCGCGGTGACGGATTGGACGCCCGGCTCACCGCGCAACGAGAGCATGGCTTCCTCCACGTCGACGGCTGCGCCGGGCACAAAGCGCATCGTGATGAGCCGGTGGGCGCGCAACCGGGCCATCATCTCCGACACGTTGCCTGCGGCGACCAAACGTCCATTTTCGAGGACACCGATGCTGGTGCAAATGTCCGCTACCTCCGACAGGATGTGGGACGAAAAGAAGATGGTCTTGCCCATCTTCTGCAACTCGCGCAGCAACTCGCGCAGCTCGATGCGCGCCCGCGGGTCGAGTCCGCCGGCCGGCTCGTCGAGAATGAGAACCTGCGGATCGTGGGTCAGCGTGCGTGCCAGGCACAGGCGTTGCTTCATGCCCCGGCTCAGCGTCTCGACGTAGGCTTCTCGTTTATGACTCAGATCGACCAGCGCCAGGAGATCGTCGACGATGCCGCTGCGGGCGGCGGGCAGGATGTCGTAGCAGGCGGCGAAAAAGTCGAGATACTCCCAGACCTTCATATCCTCGTAAACGCCGAAAAAGTCGGGCATGTAACCGATCATGCGGCGCACGGCGTGGGGGTCGTCGATGACGGAGTGGCCGGCAATATAGGCTTCACCGGACGTCGGCCGCAGCAAGGTCGTCAGCATGCGCATGGTCGTAGTCTTGCCCGCGCCGTTAGGACCGATGAAGCCGAAGACAGCCCCTTCCTCGATGCGAAGGTTGAGCGCATCGACGGCCGTCAGCTCGCCGTATTGCTTCGTCAGATCTCTCAGCTCAATTATCGCTGCCATGGCGCTTATTGTACCGGTATTTCCAGGAGCAGGAGGGTCGCTCCCATCAAGGTCAGGTCATCGGTGGACATGCCGACTGGTTGCAGGCTGCTCGAGAACCATCCACCCAGCGTTACGCTTTCCGTCGGGGGCACACTTGTTCCCTCCACTAAGTCGCCCCCATACTGGCTCTGGATGAGTTGCCAGCGTGGATAGGCTTGGGGGTCGTTGTAATAATCGAAGGTGCCAAGGATGGGAGCCGGATCACTCATCAATGGATTGGGGTAGGTGAAAGGCGAAATTAACAACGAGAGGATCGGCGTTGGGGCCGCGCCGGCCGCGCTGGTTTTAAGGGGGATCGTGATCGTCCGTTCCTCGCCGGGAGCCGTGTTTCCCAGGACCATCTGCTCTTGTCCATGAATGATGACGGCGTTTTCCAGCGTTTGGGCTGAATTGTTGCGGACGGTCACGTCAACCGCATCGCCCTCGGCCGACAGGGTGGCTGTGGCTGTCAGGAGCGGGCGGGGCAGGTGGGCGTTCACGATAAACGTGGCGACTTCGCTTGTGTCCGTCTGCACCTGCCGCAGGGTTAGGTCTCCGGCGCGCGCGATGGCATCGAGGTTGCTGCTGCCGACCAGGGCGCCGAAACCTTGCTGGAAGGGAAAAGCGCTTGAGTCATAGGGCAGCGTCACGTCGTAGCGGGCGCGTCGCGGCGAATAGAGGCCAATGACCGATTGGGTTTGCAACCGCTCGGCATCAGCCGCGCCGAAGGCCACCGACATCACGTTTACCGTCGGGCCACTGCCCCGCGTGCGAAAACCAGTGAAGAACGTGAGGGCGCTAAACAGCAGGACCAGGGCAGGGGTGGTGATCCAGGCCAACTCGCGGCGATTGAAGCGGCGCAAGACGAGTAAATGGATCGGTCCAATGATGAGGATGTAGAAGGCCAGGAAGAAAAACAGCTGCCAGAAGGACGGCAGGCTGCGGCTGGCGATGTAACCCACTGATTGAGCGGCGGCATATCCATCGCTGATAGGCTGACCCCAGGGCGGCTGAACCGGTGTGTTGGCGGCTATCCGGTTCCAGATCGTTTCAGCCCCCGGCCAGCCCGCCAGTGGGGCCGTCTTGGGATCAAGCGCCAGAAACGTGACTGTACCCCGGCCCAGCCTGCGCGAGGCCGCCAGCGGCAATCCGTCCTGCGCCAACCATAGCTCTCCATTACCCAACACGCTGGTGGTCACGACGTAAGGCCCAGCAGCCCCAAAGGGTTCTCCGGTCGCCTCGCTCAATGCCGGCAGATCGTCAAGCGACGTTACGCTGCTCACGGAGACCGGCAGTAAATCGACCACACCTGCGGCCGTCTTTAGCCCGCCCGCTCCGCCGGTGATGACCAACTGCCCGCCGCTCTCGATCCAGGCCTGAAGGGCGGCGCGTTGGGCGGCCGTCAGGTGGCTGGTATCCGAGTCGTCGATGAGCAACACATCCAGGGCATCCCAGGCCGATGACACCTCCGGCAAGTCGGCCAAATTCAAAAAGGCGACGGCTGCATCCGTACGGTCGCCCGGCACAGTCTCCAGAAAAGCCAGCCGGCCCGGATCAGGACTGATGACGCCATAGAACAACTCGTCGCGGTTGACAGTACTGAGCCGGTTGGTGCGCGTTTCGATAACTGTGTTCCCGTCGCTCACCAGTTGCACAACGAGATTGCCCCCGCCGAACGGCTCGACGTAGACGGTCAGGGGGATCCGTTTGTCAGCCCCGGTGGATAGCGTGATCGGGGCGCTGTAGACCAATCCGCCGGAAGCGGGGGTGCCCGACGCGAACACGCGAATCTCGCCCTCGAACGGCGCGCCGTCGTTGCGCGCCGAGACGACAACAGGCACGGCTCTCATCGGCTCGTAAAGGCCGTCAAAGCCGGCCTGCGCGGTCAGGGTTAGTGCGCCTTCCTGCGCCAAGGGCCAGAGAAGGAGGAAGAGCGCCCGGACGAGCAACAGGGATATAGTCATCGGCTACCAAAACTCGATGCTGTAGGCAGCGATGGGTACGTCGGGGCGGTGGGTCTCGACCCAGGCCACAGACTTTTCCAGCAGACGGTGCAGGTAGCCCTTGTCGTTGCCGACGGCCGCCAGCCCGATGATGGCCGTACCCCAGGCGTCTTGGCCGTCGACCTCGGCCACGGACACGTTGAACTCGCGTTGCAAGCGCACAACCAGCGACTTGACAATACTTCGTTTTTCTTTCAGAGAGTGTACGCCCTCCAACTCCAGAGTGATAACGCACGTAGCCACGAACATGGCTGCAATTGTCCGCGAAGCCCGCATTGGTGCAAATGAGGAGCGGGTGAGCTGTGAAACGGCTTAAAGTCTACCTTAAGGTAAATCACGTATAGCATTAAGGTATCGCATATACTGATCGGGTATAGTGTTTTCGTGAGGGCTATTTATTTATTTTTATCTTTGTGAGAATACATTCAATATGATGTCAAAGGAAGATATGGTTGAGACTCGTCCGCGGTCGCGGGCCAAGGTCATTTTGCTGGGGCTTTTGTTGCTCTTTTTTGTGGCGATGGCCTTCCTGGCCTTTTCGGTAGCCAGGCTTGTGAATACCGTCAACGATGGGGCTACTTCGGCAATTGAGCCGATTGGCGACCGCGTTCGCTCCTTGTTCGTTCCGGCCACGCCGGTCATATTGCCCAACCCGGCCACCGTCGTGAAGCAGATTAATGATCTGTCCCGGCTCGAGACGGCTTCCTACGAGATGGAAAAGGTCGTCACCGCCGACTCGGAGCAGGACGGTTTGCTGGGGATGCTGCTGGGCGAATCCATGGTCTTCATCGGCTATGGCAAGGTCTATGCCGGGGTGGATTTTGCCGAGATGCAGACGGCCGATCTCGTGGTGGTCGATCCGGATACGGTGATGGTTCACCTCCCGCCGGCCAAAATCTTCGAGGACATTCCCGTGCTCGACAACGACCGTTCGTTTGTCGCCGATCGCGACACCGGTCTGTTGACACGAGCCGACCCCGAGTTGGAGACGCAGGTGCGGCAGGCGGCCGAAGGTGCCATCCGCGAAGCCGCCCAGAGCAGCGACATTCTGGCCCGCGCCAACACCAACGCGCAGACCTACATGCAAAATTTCCTGGCCGGGTTAGGGTTTACGGAGATCATCTTTACGCCCGATACTCCGGCCCCGGTTACTCCCTATCAGCAGGAAGTTCCCAAGGGGTACTATCTCCTGCCGACGGCGACGCCCGTTGCGCCTTAGCCGATTGGTTATTTTTGAGCAGATTAGATATTAAACACGGACAGCACGCAGATTAAACGGATAAAACGGACTGAATAATCTCTATCCGTTCTTTCCTACCTATCACCCGTGACGCATCCGTGTTTAATTTCTCATTCGTACGTTAACCGGCGTAGTTCCAACCCATATGGGGCAGAGTCAGCGACGTGTGTTCGTCGCCGGGCTTCAGGATGACCGCATTTACGACCTCGCCGATGAGCAGGTCGTGGCCGCCGCCCACGTCAATCAGATCGCTCATGCGACACTCGATGACGGCCGCGGCTCCTTCCAGGATCGGGCAGCCGGTCACCGGCGCGGGCATCCACGGCGCGACCTCCATCTTGGTCGGGTTCTTGGCGCGGGCTTTGGTGTAAGGCTTGATGTGATCGCTGTCTTCCTTGTTGAAGATATTGATCGCGAAGACGTGGCCCAGGCTCACAACTTCGTGAGTGTAGGCATTCTGGGCCAGCGCAAACAGGACCATGCGCGGCTCAAATGAGACCTGAGTCAGCCAGTTGCCGACCATCGCGTTGACTTCTTCACCATTGCGTGAAGTGATAGCATAGAATCCATAGGGCAGGCGCTGGAGCGCTTGTTTTATCGGGTCTGCTGTCATTTGTTCCTCCGGTTGCGGTCGCCGGGCCATTGCCCGTTCGATAAGCGCCGCGTGACTTTCATTCGATTCTAGCAAATTGCCGCGTTTGTTACAGGCTATTGGAGAGTTGTCATCCAAATGCACCCATCGAATCGCTGGTACAAGCCTGCTCTCGTGATTGTCGGCCTCTTCGCCGCGGTCTGGATGGTGCTCGAAGGCGATATGCTCCGGGACGTCGTGTTGGCCGGCTTGCTATTGCTGGTGGGGCTAATGGCCCTCATGAGGCGATGGTCATGGATGCGTTCGTTGCCGCCGCGCAAGACCGTTGCTTTGGCCGCGGTTGGCGGGCTTGCCTACGGCAGTGGTCTGGTGCTGCTCACCCTTTTTCTGATGACTGTGAAAACCGGGTTGCACGCTCATGGCCCGGAGTATACGAGCTATGAGCTTGTCTGGCTCTGGAACCAGTTGCTGCTTTGGGCCGCAGCCGGCGGCCTGGTCGGGCTAGGTGTGGGTTTGCTGGCCGTGGCCGCCAGGCGGTGACGGGATAGGGAAACAAGTCTAGCAAATGCGCGGCAGTATCTCGCCGGCCAACATGTCTACTACCCGCGTGCTGCCGATGCTCGTGCGCAGCAGCACCCGTCCCTCCGGCGCGGCCTGGACACGGCCGATGATCGTCGCCTCTTCGCCATAACGGGTCGCGCGCATGGTTGCCAATACCTTCTGCGCCTCTTCCTCGGCGACGATGGCCAACAGCTTGCCTTCGTTGGCGATGTAGAGCGGGTCGAAGCCCAGCATCTCGCAGGCGGCGGCCACGGGGGGTCGCACCGGTAAAACCCGTTCATCGAGAATGAGGGCGACGTTCGACTGCCGGGCGATCTCGTTCAGCGTCGTCGCCACACCGCCCCGGGTCGGGTCGCGCAGAACACGGATACCGTCGCTCGCCGGTGAGTCATCGGCGGCGATAAGCTCCGCCACCAGATGATTGAGGGGAGCAACGTCGCTGATGACGTCGGCGGCAAAGCCCAACTCGCCCCGCGCGGCCAGCACGGCAATGCCGTGGTCGCCCATCGGCCCGGAGAGAATGATCACGTCGCCCGGTTGGGCCAGCGCCCCGCCGATTTCGCGGTCGTGGCTGATGACGCCCACACCGGCGGTGTTGATGTAGAGGCCGTCGGCTTTGCCGCGCTGGACGACTTTCGTGTCCCCGGCGATGATCTGCACCCCCGCCTCGGCCGCCGCGACCTGCATCGATTCCACCACCCGCGCCAGCACGGCCACGTCGAGCCCTTCCTCCAGAATGAATCCGGCGGTCAGATAGAGGGGCGTCGCCCCCATCATCGCCAGATCGTTCACCGTACCGCAGATCGCCAGCCGGCCGATGTCGCCGCCGGGAAAGAACAAGGGGGTCACGACATGGGAATCGGTGCTGACGGCCAAACGGCCAGGCGGAACGGCCACCACCCCCGCATCATTGGCGGCGCGCAGGGCGGGATTATCGAACGGTCGCTGGAAGAGGCGACCGATCAGATCGTGGCTCATCCGGCCGCCGCTGCCGTGACCAAGGACGATCTTTTCGTCATGCCGTAGCGGCATGGGGCACGCGGGCGCTTCTAGATCAGAGATTGCTTCATTGCTCATGGTCAACCATTATTATGAATCAGGGAACAAAGAGACCTGTCGCCTAATTCATAACTCCCAATTCATAATTCTCCAGATGCCGTCCATAGCGATAGTAGGCGGCGCATGCGCCCTCGGACGAGACCATTGTCGCCCCGAGCGGCGACTCCGGCGTGCATTCCGTGCCAAAGGCGGGACAGTCGTGGGGCTTTTTCAGGCCCTGCAAGATCTGCCCGGCGATGCAGACAGGTGATTCCTGGGTATGGATCTCGCCTACGTCGAAGCGCGTTTCGGCGTCGAAGGCGGCAAACGCCGGCCGCAGTCCCCAGCCGCTGGCCGGGATAGGCCCAACGCCGCGCCATTGCCGGTCGCGCACCTCGAAGACTTGCTCAATGACTTGCTGGGCCGGGCGATTGCCCTCGTAGGTGACGGCGCGACCATAGGCGTTTTCGGCCGCCGCCCGCCCTTCTTCGAGCTGGCGAACGACGGCCAGGATGCCCGTGGCGACGTCGAGCGGCTCGAAGCCCGTGACGACGATAGGAACGTGGTAGCGCGCGGCGATGGCCGGGTATTGCCAATAGCCCATCACAGCGTTGACGTGGCCCGCGGCCAGAAAACCCTGCACGCGATTGTGAGGCGAGCTGAGGATGGCGTGCATGGCCGGCGGCACACAGACGTGGGAGACGAGAACGCTATAGTTCGTCAGGCCCAGCGACCGCGCTTGCAGCACGCTCATGGCGTTGGCCGGGGCAGTCGTTTCGAAGCCGATGGCGAAGAAAACGACCTCTTTGTCGGGGTTGGCCTGGGCGATCTTCACGGCGTCGAGCGGCGAGTAGACGACGCGTACGTCGCCCCCGTCGGCGCGCACGGCGAACAGGTCGCGGCCGCTGCCGGGCACGCGCAGCATGTCGCCATAGGATGCAAAGATGACATTGGGCCGCGCGGCGATGTTGAGCGCTTTGTCGATCAGTTCCAGTGGCGTGACGCAGACGGGGCAGCCGGGGCCGTGGACCAGCTCGATCTCCGGCGGCAGGAGCTGATCAAGGCCGTGACGAACGATAGAATGGGTCTGGCCGCCACAGATTTCCATGATGACCCAGGGGCGGGTGACGACGCGGCCGATCTCGCGCAGGGTCGACTGCACCAGTTCGGCGTCGCGGTATTCGGTGACATATTTCATCGTTGTTCTCATCGATTGGAAGAATGGGCTACAGATGCGGAATGAAAGGGACGGATTGCCATTATTTCAGCGATTTTCATCCATCCCCTGCATATCAATCTGTAGCCACTCATTTCTCCGGGCCGATCTCCTCTTCGATATTGACCATCTCGCGCAGGGTATCCAGTGTGGCGTTGGCCTCTTCCTCGCTGAGCAAACTGATGGCGAAGCCGACGTGGATGACGGTGTAATCGCCCACAATGGCTTCGGGCACGTAGGCCAGACATGCCTCGCGTTGCGTGCCGCCAAAGTCGACTCGGCCCATTTTCAGCCCTTCTGCTTCATAGATATCAGTAATTTTTCCGGGTACGCCCAGGCACATAATGTTTAGTATCCAGTGGTTCGTGACCAGTGGTCACTGACCGGTATCCTTGTCGTTTCGTCTGGTCGCGCGCGGCGGGTTGCCAATCGGCCCTTGCCACTGACCGTTCGCCGCCCGCTTTGCTCCAATCATTGCCTGTCCCAGCGCCAGCCCGCCGTCGTTGGTGGGGACGAGACGATGGGGGTAGACCGTAAATTGTTCTTGCTCCAACAGGGCCATTGTCTGGCGGATCAGGGTGACGTTTTGCCACACGCCGCCGCTGAGGACAACCTCGTTGAGGCCGTGTTCGTCGCGCAAATGCCCGCACACGACGCCCACCAGGCGGGCGACACCATTGTGGAACCGCGCGGCGATGCGCCCGATCTCGACTCCTGCACGAAGATCCTCCAGGAATGCGGCCCAGGCCGGCGAGGGATCGATTAATCCATTCGCATAGTCTAGCGGATAAGCGCAAAGTTCGGCTTTGTCGATGCGCGCTTCGAATTCGATGGCCGCCTGCGCTTCATAATTGACCGTCATCCGCACGCCGGCCAACGCGGCCGCGGCGTCGAAAAGGCGACCCATGCTCGATGTGGCCGGGGCATTGAGGCCGCGCTCGATTTGGTGGTCTAGCGCCTCCAGGTAATGGTCGCCTCGCTCGCGGCCGAAGGACACAGGAGCGAGATCGCCGTCCCACGGCAAGCCGGCGGCGCGCAGATGGGCCAGGGCCATCCGCCACGGTTCGCGAACGGCCAGGTCGCCGCCTGGCAGAGGAACGTAGCGCAGATGCGCGGCCCGTTCGTAACCCGCGTAGTCGGTGATGAGGAATTCGCCGCCCCAGATGGCTCCGTCGTCGCCGTAGCCGGTACCGTCGAAAGCGATACCGATGACCGGACGCTCGCCGCTTAGGCCATGTTCGGCCATGCCGGCAGCCACGTGAGCGTGGTGATGCTGAACCTCGACAAGCGGCAGCCCTTCGCGCGCGGCGCGCTCGCGCGCATAGCGCGAGGCCATGTAGTCGGGGTGTGAGTCACAGACCAGCACCTCTGGCCGCATGCGAAAGAGATGCTCCATGTGGCTCACACCTGCCTCGAACGAGCAGAGCGTCTCGTAATTTTCCATGTCCCCGATGTGGGGGCTGAGGAAGGCGTAGTCGTCGCGGACGAGACAAAATGTATTCTTGAGTTCGCCGCCCGTCGCCAGCAGCGACGACGCGACCCAGGGCAACTTCACGGGCAAAGGCGCATAGCCGCGCGAGCGTCGCAGGGAGGTGGCGATGGCCGGCTTGTTTGCGGCGCTCCACACGCGCATCACCGAGTCGTCGCAGCGGGCATGGATATCGCGGTCGTGGAGCAGAAGGGCGTCGGCCAGACCGGCCAGACGCTTGCGCGCCTCATCGTTGGTATAAGCGATGGGTTCTTCGCTCAGGTTGCCGCTGGTCATCACCAGCGCGTCGGGAAAGCCTCCGGCGCGCTCCAGCAGGAGATAGTGGAGCGGTGTATAAGGCAGCATGACGCCGACGTTGGCCCGTTCGGGGCCAATCTCGCGGGCCAAAGACGAGTCGGGGCGACGCGTCAGGATGACGATCGGCCGCGCGCGCGAGAGCAACAGCTCTGCCTCAGCCTCATTGACATAACAGTGAAGCTGAACGGTATCGATGTCGGCCATCATGACGGCAAACGGCTTGTCGACGCGCAGCTTGCGGCGGCGCAGTTTGCCGACGACCGCCGCATCGGTTGCGTCGCAGGCCAAATGGAAGCCGCCCAGGCCCTTCACAGCGACAATATCGCCTTCTTTCAACAGCCTGCGCGTCGCCTCCAGCGCGTCGCCTCCATGCAAAACAGTCTGATGGGCACGGTTGCCGGTCCATTCTAATTGGAGACGGGGGCCACATGCCGGGCAGGCCACGGGCTGGGCATGGAAGCGGCGGTCAAGCGGATCGTGGTATTCGGCGGCGCAGTCGTGGCACAGGGGAAACCCGGCCATAGTAGTCAATGGCCGATCGTAGGGGATGTCGCGAATAATGGTGTAGCGCGGGCCGCAATTGGTGCAGTTGATGAATGGGTAGCGATAGCGCCGGTCGGCGGGATCGAATAACTCGCGCAGACAATCGGGACAGATGGCCATGTCAGGCGAGATGGGCTGGAACGCGCCCGGTTCCGACTTCGAGTCCAGGATATCGAACCGCGTGAAGCCGTTCGGCCGGCATTCTGCCGTTTCCAGCCGGTCGATGTGGGCCAGCGGCGGCAGCTCGGTTATCAGCGCCCCGGCGAAGGCGTCCAGCTCCCCGGCCGGGCCGTCGATTTCGATGTCTACACCCGACGAGGAATTGCGCACCCAGCCGACGAGACCGTAGCGCTGTGCCAGCCCATAGACGAACGGCCGAAAGCCAACGCCCTGTACCACACCGGTCAGGTGAATATGCAATCCATGCGCTTCGCCTGTCTTGTCCATCAATCAAATCCGCCTAATTTCGTGCCCTCTGCCGTTCGTGCTCACCTGCTCCACGACCCATTCCAGCCAGGCGTCCAGACCGTCACCCGTGCGGCAGGAGACAGGGATCGTCGCCAGACCCGGATTGAGCGCCGACGCGCCGCGCTGGAAATACTCCATATCAAAGTTGACATAAGGAAGCAGATCGATCTTGTTGATGACCAGCGCCTGGACGCCGCGATAGGCTCCGGGATATTTGTAAGGCTTGTCGTCGCCCTCCGGCACAGAAGCGACAAGCACGCTCTTGTGCGTGCCCAGGGAGAAATTGGCCGGGCAGACCAGATTGCCGACGTTCTCGACGATAAGCAGATCGATGACCGACAAATCCAGTTCGTCCAGCGCGCTTTGCAGCATGGCAGCGTCCAGGTGGCAATCGCCGCCGGTGTTGATCTGCACGGCCACCGCCCCGGCGGCCGCTGCCCGGTCGGCGTCCAGACTCGTGGCGATGTCGCCGTCGACGACCGCCAGACGCAGCTGGCCGGACAAGTGCCGCACGGTTTGCTCGATAAGGCTGGTCTTGCCCGCGCCGGGGGAGGCCATGAAGTTGAGGCTGAAGACGCCGGCGGCCTCCAGGCGAGCGTGGTTGTCGGCCGCCAGTCGATCATTCGCGCCAAAAATTTTTTCCACAACAGGTACGCGTTCGGTGATCATGTCGTTTGTTTTTCCGTTTCGCGGGTCTCGGCGATCTCAATCGCCTCCAGATAGAACTCTTCACCGGCCAGGATGTCGATGTCGATACTGCCGCAGGCCGGGCACGGCAAGTCCTCGCGTGGGCTGTAGCTATAACCACAGGTGCGACAGCTCAGCCGGCCGGGGATGCGTTGAAAATGGAGGCGGGACCCGGCGGCCGGCGTATCCTCCGTGATCATGTCCCAATAAAACTGCACGGATTCGTCCACGATAGTGGAGAGTTCGCCGATGACCAGGAACACATCGGTGATGGCCGCGGCGCCGGCCTTGCGGCCGTGGCGCAGGGCGATCTCTAATATACTCTCGGTGACGGATAATTCGTGCATGTCGTTGGTCGTTCACCAGTCGGAGAGACGGCATCAAGATAGCCGTTTCACCTGTTAATATACGCCGGGACGCGCCAAACGATGAGTGACGTTTGTCACACGTTGGGCTTACCAATGTCACCAACTGGGAAAGTGACGCCAGGCGGTCAATCCAGCGGTTTTCGACGCATGACGATCACGGTGTAATCATCGGCCTGAGGCGTGCCGGCGGAGTACTCATCGACCGCGGCGATGATAGCTGTCAGCAATTCATCGGCACTGTTCCAGGAGCGGGAGGAAACGAGCGCTTCCAGGCCCTCATCATCCAGGAAGTCGCCCGCGAGATTGCGCGCTTCGGTGATGCCGTCAGTGAAGAAGATGACGTAATCACCCGGCTGGAGGAAGCAGAGGCGTTCTTCAGGTACGAAGGCGTCGAAAGCGCCCAACACGATGCCGCGCGCCTTCAGCAATTCCAGGTCGCCCGTGCTGTGTTGCAGCCAGATGGGCGGATTGTGCCCGGCGCTGGCATACGTGAGGCAGTGGATGTCGGTGTCCAGAACGGCGTAGAAGGCGCTGAGGAACAGGGGGCTGGTTTTGTCCTGGCGAATGAAATGATTGACGCGCTGGAGGGCTTCCGAGGGGCTGTTTCCGTCCAGCGCGTAGGTGTGCATGAGCGTGCGCGAGACGGCCATGTAGAGCGCCGCCGGAACGCCCTTGCCGGTCACGTCGGCCACAACGATGTGGACGAGGGCCGGATTGTCGGGCTGGACGATGAAATCATACAGATCGCCGCCGACCTCGCGCGCGGCGCGGTAGCAGGCGGCAAATTCATAGCCGGCCACGTAGGGACAGCCGGACGGCAACAGGCTGAGCTGGATGCGACGCCCGATGGCTAATTCTTCTTCCATGCGTTGTCGTCGGGCTTCTTCTTCGATGAGCCGCCGCGTGCGCACGGACATGATATTCATGACGCGCAGCGCAAATTCCGGTGAGCGGCTGACAAGCTCCCGAAAACCGGCTCGATCCAGGCGTATCAGGCTACAGTCGGTGGCGGTTGTGGCCGTGGCGCTGCGCGGTTTGTCGTCGATCATCGCCATTTCACCCAGGACCATCCCCGGCCCCAGGTAGTCGATGCGCTTGCCCCGGCGACTGATGGCCAATTCGCCCTCCAGGATCACAAACATTTCATCGCCGGGTTCGCCCTCGCGCATGATGACGGTTCCGGCCGGCAGGTAGACGCGCCCCTCCTCCGAAAAGAACAGGGCCCTTTCGCTGGCCGTCAGCTGCAAGGCCGGCGTAGATGGAAGAAAGGTGGAATTCGTCATACGCTTTTGTGCCCCGAACTATTGAACCGGCGACAATACGCCCCGCTTGATGAAGGTGAGCTCATTCCGGTTGTCGTCGGTGGCGCGATAGACAAGTTCGTCCGTCAATTGGCGCATCATGTGGACCCCCAGGCCGCCGAGAGGGCGCTCTTCCAGGGGCCGGTTAATGTCGGGTGGCGGAACGGTTGTAGGATCAAATGGCGGAGCACTGTCGAGCAGCCGCACCAGCAGATCCTCGCCTTCCGTCTCCACACAGAGGCTCACTGCGCCCGGTTGATCGCCATAGCCATGTAACAGACTATTGGTGACCGCCTCATTGGCGGCCAGCACCAGGTCACCGGCGATGTTCTCGTCGCCGCCCAGATTCAGGATGGCGCTTTCCAGAAACTCGCGAATGTCGTTCAGATCGCGAACGGTAGCGCCGGAATAGCGGAGGGTCAGGGACTTCATTTGAAAGAGGCGACTGCCTGGGGGTTGGTATCGAAGATGTCAAGAAAAATGTCATACCCGGCGGTGCTCAGCGCCTTCAACCCGTTCTTTGTCGGTTTCACCAGCTTGAGGTGGGGAGACTTGTAGGTATCGCGAGCGATGCCTCTTGCCGCTTGTTCCTCGTCAACGGGATCGGCGCTGCGTAGCAGCATATAGACCATGTGAATGGCCCGCAATCCGGCGCTGCTGATATAGGGAACGTGGCTAAGGTCAAGCACGATGTTGCGCGCACCGTCTTGGAAAGCAGCCTGTGCCTTTTGCACCAGCTCATCTTCCGAAGTCAAATCGCCTTTCAATTGCAGAATGGTGACGGGGACGTGTCCCGTTTCGTGCCAACTGTTGATTTCCATGTTAACCGCCTCCCGTTGCTGTGGTTGAACTGATTTCGGAGTGGTCTATATAGTACCTAGGGAGTGGACTGTGGTCAACGACGAGCGAATTCAAGTTGTCTATTCGCTATCTTGCTCGTTTCGGACGGGTCTTGTCCAGGCCATATCGCGGTCCAGTTGGGTAAATCCCGCTGCTTCGTATAGGGTTTTGGCCGGCGTATTGTCAATCCCGGTCTGAACGCAGGCGATTCGCGCCCCGTGGGCCGCCAGCCGGCGCGCGCCTTCGGCCATCAAAGCCCGGCCGAGACCGCGCCGTCGATGCTCGGCCGAGACGCCCAACGGCTCGAAGACACCGACGCGGTTGGCCTCATCCAGCCAGATTTGCGCAAAGGCTGCGTAGCTGTGGTCCGGAGCGACGATGACCAGGTCCAGTCCCGGTCGATAGGTGGGTGAGGCCTGTACGGCGCGCGTCTTGGCCTCGGTCATGAAGGTGGATTCGAAGGCAGCGCGCTGGACGGCCGTGCGGCGCTGGACGTCCGCTTCTCCACGCACGTGATCGAACGTGTAGCCCGCGGGCAGCGAAGGCGCGCCGGCCGGCGCGTCGAGAGACAGAGTGTACAGCACCAGGCCCTTTTCCGTCCGGCGGTAGCCCCTGGCGGCCAGGGCCTCGTTGCGAACCGCATCGCCGATAAAGCCCCAGGCGCGCATCGGTTTTTCCGGAAATTCACCCTGCCGCTGCCGATACTCGGCCTCAGCCCAGACCAGCGTCTCGTCATGGAGTTGGGGATAATCGGGGTGGACGACGATATCGACCTGGTCATCCACCGGCCAGGCCCACGCGACCGGTCGCTCGCCGTCGAACCACAGGTGGACCATGTAAACCGCTTGTGTATCGTCCTCGGAACTGCGCCACCAGTCGATGTCGCCGATGGTGGCATAAACGGGCAATCCGGCGCGGGCCAGCGTGTCGACCAGCAAGCGGCGCATGTGGTTGTAGTCGTCTTCGGATTGATAAGGCCGATGGTAGAGATTCAATCGTTCCTCGCTACTTCAAATTTACGGCTACTTGATCATAATCGTAAGTTGTCACTTCCAATAAATGGCCGTAAGGATCTTTAAAATAGATCGACCAGGACAACTCATGGTCGACGACTTGTTCGGGCGTCAATCGTCGGCCCTCGCGGCTATCAATTTGGACATGGTCGAGGCGCGTCAGAAAGTCCAGGAATCCCCGCCCATCGACGCGAAAGGCGACCCGGTGAAAGCCGGCCGTTGGCCGCTCGCCGCGCGGCTCACCCCGAAACAAAGCCAGCATCGTATGGCCCGATTGGCCGCCGATCATCAACGGGCCATCAGTCGCCTACTGTTCATAGTCAGGCACGATCTCCAGGCCGAGCGTGCGTTGATACCAGGCGGCCGCCTCATATTGATCGGGCACGAAGAACTCAACGTGGTCGATCTGGATGACGCGAAAGGGTTTGTGGTTCATGATCTAATCTCCCGTATGCTGCGCCTGGACGGCCGTATAGAGGATGATCGCCGCCGCGGCATTGACTGAAAAAGAATCTACTCCTGCGGGCATGGGGATGGTCAAATTAAAGTCAATTGCCCCCTGAACTTCGGCCGGCAACCCTTCGGCCTCGTTGCCCATGAGAATGGCCGTGACGGTATCGGGCCAGTTCATCTTCGCGAGCGCGATCCCTCCGCCGGCCGTTGTGCCGACGAGCTTAACGTCGAGAGCCCACAGGGCCTGCAGAAATGAGTCGACCGAATCATACCCTACCACCGGCAGCTTGAAGATACTGCCCCGGCTTATGCGCGTCGCTCGCGGATGATAGGGATCGCTAACACCCACAGCCAGAAGCGCGGCCGCGCCGGCGGCGTGGGCCGTGCGCGTCAGCGCGCCGACATTACCGGGGTCGACGATGTCGACGGCCGCCAACAGCAGAGGTGGGCCTGTGTGTTTGCCCGGCGTAGATGAGAGGATATCGGTCAATGGCCGGGGCGGTAGCAATCGTACCAACCCCAAAATCGGTCCCAGATCGCGTCCTTCGGTCAATTCGGCCAGTACGCTGTCGGGCGCGACGGTCACCGGGCAGCCGGCGTCCGACAGCGCCGCGATCAGGTCGCGCCGGCGCGGATCGGCGTTATGAGCCAGACGTTCGGCCACGAGTACGGCTTCCAGCGGCGCGCCGGCCCGCAAGGCCCTTTCCACCAATCGCGTGCCCTCGATAGAGAAGAGCCCCGCGCGACGACGGCCGCGGGCGCTGTGAACGCGGTGGATCATGGCGATGAGGCTCGACAAGGTGCGGTAGGTAGTCATCAGTAGCCGGTCGATTTTACTCGCCGGGCCTTTAATTTGCTAAACTCGCCCCTGGTAAAGTAAGAATCAGAGCCGCGGTAACATCTAAACTAAAGAACCGGGTTCTAAGGTAAGACCCGGTTTCTACATTTTTAGCGGGAGATAGTGAAGTGAAAGATTACATGCACCTGGCGATGGCTAGTAAGGAAGGCGTTCGCGGCTACGCGGCGGCAACGACCGAATTGGTGGAAGATGCGCGTTTGCGCCAAAACTTGAGCCCGACGGCGACGGTGGCCCTCGGCCGCGCGCTGACGGCCGCGGCGCTGATGAGCGGCTTGCTGAAGGTCGGTCAGCGGGTAGCCCTCAAGTGGGAGGGCACCGGCCCGCTGCGCAAAATCGTCGTCGAAGCTGATGCCAAGGGGCGGGTGCGCGGTTACGTTGGCGACCCTGAGGTCGATCTGCCGTTTAAAGGAGATGAGGCCGACGTGGCAACGGCTATTGGCGCGGCAGGTTTGTTGACGGTGGTGCGCGATTTGCGCTTGCCGGAGTTGGCGACCGGCGTCGTTCATCTGGTCGATAGCAATGTCACCGATGATCTGGCTTATTTCCTGGAGCAGTCGGACCAAGTGCCGTCGGCCGTGGAGATAGGGGTGACGCTCAACGCCGATGGCAGCGTGGCCGAAGCGGGCGGGATTCTTATCCAGCCGTTGCCACCCTATGATCCGGCCATTGTGGAGCGATTGAAGGAGCGGTTACAGGAAATGCCGCCCATTGCGTCGCTGCTGGCCGCGGGGCAGAAGCCGGAGACGATTCTGGACGAAGTCTTTGAGGGCATTCCGCACACGCTTCTGTCCAAGTACCCGGTGCGCTTTGAATGCAACTGCACTCGCGAGCAGACGCAGGCGATGCTGGTTTCGCTCGGCCGCGAGGAAATCGAATCCATCCTGGAGACCGAAGGCCAGGCAGTCGTCAATTGCCAGTTTTGCCAGGAGGAGTACGTGTTTGAGCGCGAGGACCTGGAAGAGATTCTGGCTTCGATGGCGGAGTAAGGACTTGGCCGCCGACGCGGGTTGTTATAAGGCGTGGATTGCCGGTCAAGAAACCGGCGTTACGAAAAACCGCATGGTGCATTACCATGCGGTTTTTCTCTGTCGGGGTGGCCGGACTCGAACCGGCGACCTCTTCGACCCGAACGAAGCGCGCTACCAGGCTGCGCCACACCCCGAACACGGCTGATTATACGCGCGGTTCGGGCAGGTGACAAGTAGCTGATGACGGCTTGTCGGCCCGGCTTTCCCGGCGGGTTATTACCCGACAGGCGTGGTACAATTGAGCCTTGCGGCCATCGGTCGTGTATGTATCGGTAATCAAGGACAACGCGGTTGAAATCGAGAAATTTGCGATTACTCATCGGCGTTATCATTAGCGCCGTTTTCATTTGGCTGGCCTTGCGTGGATTGCACCTGCCCGACGTCTGGGCCAGTTTGCGCACGGCCGATTACTGGTGGTTGATTCCCAGCGTCGCCGTTTACTTCCTCGCTGTCTGGGCCAGGACGTGGCGCTGGGACTATTTGTTGCGGCCGATGAAGCAAATCCCCTTGCGCCGTCTGTTTCCCGTGGTCGTCATCGGCTACATGGGCAACAACGTCTATCCCTTCCGGGCGGGCGAGCTTCTGCGGTCGTTTGTCCTGCGCCAGCAAGAGGACGTCGCCATGAGCAGCAGCCTGGCGACCATCGTCGTCGAGCGCGTCTTCGATGGGCTGGTAATGCTGATGTTCGTCTTTGTCGCCCTGCCGTTCGCGCCGCTGCCCAGCGACGCCATCCGCTTTGTGGTCATCATCGGCAGCGGCGTATTTCTGGGCGCGTTGCTGGTGTTCTTTGCCGTGGCCGCCGTTCCCGCCCGTTTCCTCCAATTGACCGAATGGCTCGCCAATCGCCTGCTGCCGCAACGATTTCGTGACCCGGTTATGGATTTCGCCCACCGCTTCGTCGTCGGGCTGTCCGCGCTGCGCAGTGGGCGCGGCCTGGTCATGATCTTCCTGACCTCGGTCGTCATCTGGTTGCTGGAAACGGTGAAGTACTGGTTTGTGATGCACGCCTTTGATTTCACCGTATCGTTCTTCGCCTTGATGTTGATGAACGGCGTGGTCAACCTGGCGACGACATTGCCGTCGGCCCCCGGCTACATCGGCACGTTCGACGGGCCGGGCATCGCCGTGCTGTCGCTCTACGGCGTCGATCCGGCCACCGCCACGGCCTACACCCTGACCCTCCACGCGGCGCTCTGGTTGCCCATCACGCTGCTGGGCATCTATTATATGCTCCGCACCGAAATGGGTTGGGCCGACATCGGCCGCGCGGTCGATGCCGGGCGAGGGGCCGCGGAGCAAGCCGCCGTCCCTGATCCGGCGGCCGAGACCACCACCAACCCGGAAAATGAGGTGCGCGCGTGAAATTTGCCGTCATTGGGGCGGGTATCGCCGGATTGTCGGCCGCGTATGATCTCCTGAAAGCCGGCCATACCGTGTCCCTGCTGGAGGGTGATAGCCGCACCGGTGGCCTGGCGGCCGGCTTTCGGGATGAACGCTGGGAGTGGCCGCTGGAGAAGTTCTATCACCACCTGTTTACGTCCGACAGCGAGATCATCGGCCTGGTGGAAGAGATCGGACTAAAGGACAAGTTATTCTTTCCTCGGCCCATCACCTCGGTCATCTACCAGGACCGCATCGTCCCCTTCGACTCGCCCCAACGATGGATCACCTTCCCCGGCTTCAACCTGCTGGACGTGGCTCGCTTTGGCATGGTCAGCGCCTATTTGCGGTTCACCAAGCCGTGGCGACAACTGGAGCAGCATCTGGCCGACGACTGGCTGCGGCGCTACTATGGAGATAAGGTCTATGAACTGATCTGGCGGCCCATGCTCATCGGTAAGTTCGGGCCTTATTATCGCGACGTCAACATGGCCTGGATGTGGGCGCGCCTCCACGTGCGCAGCCCGCGCCTCGGTTATTTCGAGGGTGGCTTTCAGGCCTTCATCGACCGTCTGACCGGCGTGGTTCGCGATTTGGGTGGTGACATCCGTTTGAATTGCCCGGTCGAGAACATCCGGCAAGCTGAAAACGGGGGCATTGTGCTAACGGCCGGGGGTGCAGCCGAGACGTTTGATGCCGGCATCGTTACCACGTCGCCCGGCTTGCTGGCCCGCCTGACGCCTGATCTGCCCGGTGACTATTTGGGGCAGCTTCTCCAACTGGACAGCATGGGCGCGGTGGTGTTGACGTTGGCGCTGAACCATTCCCTCCTGGGCGAGAGCGGCACGTACTGGCTCAACATTCCCGCCACATCGCCCGACAAGGCGGGGGGCGTGCCGTTCCTGGCTTTGGTCGAACACACCAATTACATTGACCGTTCTCATTACGGCGGCGACCACATTATTTACTGTGGCGATTACGTAACGCCCGATCACCCTTATCTGACCATGAGCCAGGAGGACCTGGAAAAGCTGTTCGTCGGCGTGCTCCATCGCTTCAACCCGGATTTCCGGCCTGAATGGGTCCGCAAAAGTTGGCTCTTCCGGGCGCGCTATGCCCAGCCTGTGCCCAAACTCAATCACTCGCGAGCGGTCCCCGACCTGCGCACGCCGCTGGCGGGCCTCTATTTCGCCAGCATGAGCCAGGTCTATCCATGGGATCGCGGGACCAACTTCGCCGTCGAGATAGGGCGGCGTGTGGCCCGCCTGGCGCTGGATGATATGGTCGCCGGCAGGTTGGCGTCCCGTAGTGATGTCGCGCAATAAACGAAGCCTGCTCATCAGGTTGAAGGACTTGGAGCGCGTGTCGGAGAGCGTTAGAATATGAATTGTTGACGGTGCCCAGGAGGCTTTTTAGCATGAGATTCACACCATCCCTATCCACATCGAATGCGTGGCCGCGGGAGGGGTTTCAATTCATCCCTGGGATAAGCCGGCGTAAGGAGCGCAGAAAATGAAAATCGTTGTGATCGGCACCGGGTACGTGGGCTTGCCCCACGCGGCCGTTCTTTCTGAGTACGGGCATGAAGTTCATGCCTATGATATTGACGAGACACGCATCGCCGCCTATCAGTCGGGCGATGCCGATAATATAGAGCGTTATGTCAATGAGCCAGGGCTGGCCGACATTGTGGCCGAAAACGTAAACAGGTATCTACATTTCACCACCGACATCTCGTCGGTGGTCGAAGATACGGACGTGTTATTCCTGTGTATCAATACGCCGCCGAACCGGGACGGCTCGACCGACATGTCATACTATCTGGCCGCCATTCACCATCTGGGGGAGCTGCTGGCCCAGCGGGCCAGCAAACGGCGCGTCGTTCTGGTTAACAAGAGCACCGTCCCCATCGGCACGGCGCGAATGCTGGAATCGGTCATGATCGACCATGGCGTCGAGAACTTTGGCGTGGCGTCGAATCCCGAATTCCTGGCCCAGGGCAGCGCCGTCGAAGGGTCGCGCCGGCCAGACCGCATCGTCATCGGCGCAGACACAGCCGAGGATATGCAGATCCTGCGCCGCGTCTATTCTCAATTCGTCAATCACGTGCGCATCCGCTATCTGGAGACAACCCCGGAGACGGCCGAGGCCATCAAGTACGTCAGCAATACCCTGCTGTTGACCTATATCTCCTTCTGGAACGGCGTCGGGGCGCGGCTGGCCGAGGCGATGCCCAACATTCGCATGGAAGACCTGAAGATCGGCGTCACGGCCGACGCGCGCATCAGCACGTGGGGTTCCTACGTCAGCAACGGCGCGGGCGGTAGCTGCTTCGGCAAGGACATCCAGTCGCTCATCTACCAGCTCAATCGCGCCGGCCGGTCCACCGACTTGCTCCGCGCGGTTTACGGCATCAACGAGTATCAGAAAGTTTACCTGATCGATCGGGCGATCCACGAAGCACAATTCAATTTCAACCATAAATCCGTGGCCTTGCTGGGTTTGTCGTTCAAGAAGCGGACGAATGACATGCGCGACTCGGCCGCCTTGCGTGTAGCCGAATCGCTTCTGTCCCGGGGGGTGGGCGTTGTTCGCGCCTATGACCCGCTGGCTATGGACGAAGCGCGTCGTAACTGGTTTAACCCCGACAAGAATCATCTGTTCGAGCGCATCACCTACCATGAATCAGCCGTCGAGGCGATGCAGGGCAGTGATGCCCTCTATATTTCCACCGACTGGGAAGAATTCCGCGGCTTGGCGCGCACTATCGAGAAGACCGTCAAGCCGCCCTATCTGGTGATGGACGGCCGCCGCATGTTGCCCGACTACGAGATGCTGGTGGCGGCCGGCTACGATTACCTGCCCGTGGGCGGACTACTCATGCGCGGCGAGCGCAACCCGGACGGCAGTCGCCACGACGCTCAGTCGGCCCAGGATGCGATCATGCAGCCGGCCCTGGCCTGAAATCCGGCGCGCCATCATCCTGAAACCTTATCGGAAGAAGTCCGTATGATGGGAGCGGGGATAGACTTTACAGTCTGAATGTTTTGAGTATACTATAACCTTAATCTTACAGGAAAAACTGTGCCGCTCTCGTCAGCGGTTTTCAGTTGCCGGAAAGGGAAGTATGTTGTCGAAAAAACCCACGCTGTTGACCCATGAAGGCCTGGCGCGTTTAAGCAAAGAGTTGGAACATCTGCGGACCGTCGGCCGCGAGGAAGTGGCCGAGCGTTTGCATCAAGCCTTTGAAGACGGCCAGGATGATGACTTCGTCGATAACGCCGAGCTGGAAGCCGCGCGCAATGCCCAGGCGTTCCTGGAAGGCCGCATCCAGGAACTGGACGAAATCCTCAATAATTACCAGATCATCGACGAGGATATGGCCCCCCACGACCGCGTCAAGCTGGGCGATTGGGTGACGGTCTCCGAAGTCGGTTCGGATGAAAACGAGCGCTACCAGTTGGTCGGCCCATTGGAGGCTGATCCGGTGGCCGGCCGCATCTCCAATGAAAGCCCCTTGGGCAAGGTGCTGGTCGGCGTCAAGGTGGGCGAAGTGGTGCGCGTCAATGCCCCACGGGGCATCACCGAATTCCGGGTGGTTCAGGTAGAGTAGACAACGCCCCCTTAAATTATGATCAACACGCCCGTGTTGCGCCCCTTATTGCGCCCACGGGCTTTTTTTTCGGAGTAGCAAGATGAGTTGGCAGCCGAACCCGCTGGAAGAACAACGACTGGACAAACTGTCCCGTTTGCAGGCCCAGGGCATCGATCCCTATCCGCTGCGGGCGAAGCGCTCGCATACCACGGCCGAGGCCGTGGCCGCCTTCGAGCGCGCGGCCGACGGCGATGCGGTAACGGTGACCGTCGCCGGCCGTCTGGTTAGCGTGCGCGACATGGGTAAGACTATCTTCGCCCACATCGCGGACGAGCAGGGCCGCCTCCAGTTGTTTGTGAGGCGCGAAGACGTTGGCGAGGAATCGCACGGCATCTTCAAGAAGCTCATCGATCTGGGCGACTTTGTGCAGGCCGGCGGTGAGATGTTCCGCACCCGGCTGGGTGAGGTCAGTCTTCACGTCCGGGAGTGGGCCGTGTTGAGCAAGGCCGTCAGCCCGCTGCCGGTGGCCAAGGAACAGGAAGTGGACGGCCAAACCGTGCGTTACAGTGCGTTCGCCGATGTGGAAGAACGATACCGCCAGCGCTATGCCGATCTGGCCGTCAACCCCGAAGTGCGTGACATCTTTCGCAAGCGCGCTCGCCTGGTCAGCGCCTTGCGCCGCTTCATGGATGATAACGGCTTTTTGGAGGCGGAGACGCCGATCTTGCAACCACTCTATGGGGGGGCGGCCGCGCGGCCATTCACGACCTATCACAATCAACTTAAGCAGGAACTGTTTTTGCGCATTTCCTTTGAACTGTATCTGAAGCGGCTGCTGGTCGGCGGCTTCGAGCGGGTCTATGAGATCGGCCGCGATTTTCGCAATGAGGGCGTCAGTTTCAAGCACAACCCCGAGTTCACCCAATTGGAATTCTACGCCGCCTACTGGGACTATCACGACGTCATGGACTTTACCGAGCGCATGATCGCCTACGTGGCCGAAGCCGTGCTGGGGACGACCGAGATCGTCTATCAGGGCCACACCATCCGGCTGGGCGAGCCGTGGCAGCGCCTGACCATGCGCGACGCGATCAAGCAGTTTGCCGAGATCGATTACATGGACTACCCTGATGGGCCATCGCTGGCCGCGGCCGTCAAAAAGCTGGGTGGCGACGCCCCGCCCGATGCCCCTTGGGGCAAGCTCATCGACGGCTTGCTGGGAGATTTCGTCGAGCCGCGCCTCATCCAACCGACATTCATCCTGGATTATCCGCGAGATATTTCCCCTTTGGCCAAGAGTGTGCCCGGCGATCCGCGCCACGTCGAACGGTTTGAGTTTTTCATTGGCGGCATGGAGATGGGCAACGCCTTCACCGAGTTAAACGATCCCATCGAGCAACGCCGGCGATTCGAAGCGTTGCAAGACTTGTTCGGGCAGGAAGACGAGGAGCGCAATCCCATCGACGAAGACTATTTACGGGCCATGCGCTATGGCATGCCGCCCAACGGCGGCTTCGGTATGGGGGTTGATCGGCTGGCGATGCTCCTGACCGACAGCCGCACGCTGCGCGAGGTGTTGTTGTTTCCCCACCTGCGGGATAAAGACGAATAGCCCATAGAGGCAAATCGTTCAAAGGGAGCATATCAGCGTATGAGCAGCAACATATCCTTCCGCAAGGCTACCCTTGAGGACACTGCCGCCATCTTCCGCCTCTTTCTTTTCTCCGTGCGCGATTTGGCCTATCGTCAGGGAGCACGGGCCGTGAATGATGGGGACGATCCCGAAGTCATCGCTGCTACCTGGAAACAGCGTCAATCCATGTTCGAGCACCTGACGCGCACCGCCCGGCACTTTTGGGTTGCAGACCGGGATGGAACCCTGTTGGGCTACGCGCGCTCCATCCTCAGACACGACATGCTGGAGTTGACGGAATTTTTCGTGTCGCCCGCGGCGCAGTCGGGCGGGATTGGCCGCGAGCTGCTGCGGCTGGCGTTTGCCGATACGCAAGCGCGCCTACGAACGGTCCTGGCCTCAACCGACGTGCGGGCACAATCTTTATACCTCAAGTCCGGCGTCTATCCCTTGTTTCCGATTGGGCACTTTAGCCGCCCGGCGGAACCAACGACAATCGATAGTGACCTTCATTTCGAGCCGATGGATCATTCATCGGAGACGCTCGCTCTCCTGGACGAGGTGGATACGACTGTATTGGGGTATCCGCGCTCCATCGATCATCAATGGTTTTGGGGTAATCGCGATGGATTCCTTGTGTATCGCAACCGTACGGCGGTAGGGTATGGATACGTCAGTCGTGGCTTCGGCAGTGGCCCATTCGCCCTGCTCGAACCAGCCGATTACCCGGCCGTGCTGGCCCACGCAGAAACGATGGCGGCGCGCTCGGATCAGGCGGAATTAGCCCTGCAGGTGCCGCTGATCAATCGCTCGGCCGTTGCCTACCTGGTCGGCCGCGGCTATCGGCTTGACCCGTCCTTTATGTTTTTCATGAGCGACGGACGCGCAGACCTGATGGACCGTTATCTCATAACCGGCCCGCCATACTTTGTTTAATTGACAACACGAGACAAAAATCACGGCTGTGTCGGGCACTTCCCGACACAGCCGTGATGTCCATAGTGCCCAAAGAAGGGAGCTGGCACCGTGCCTCGGTCGGGGCCGCTCACCCAACTTAGGCCGTTTGCTTCAGCTTGTCCTGAAACGACTTGCGGAACTTGCGCACCTTCGGATCGACCACGTAGACGCAATAGGGCTGGTTGGGGTTATTGCTAAAATAGTCCTGGTGGTAGCCTTCGGCTTCATAGAATGTGTCGAACGGGACGATCTCCGTGACGATGGGGTCGGGCCAGACGCGCGCGGCTTCTGTTTCGGCGCGAGTGCGCTCGGCGGCCGCCTTCTGCGCCTCGTCATGATAGAAGATCACCGAACGGTATTGTGGGCCGGAATCATTGCCCTGGCGGTTGAGCGTCGTCGGGTCATGGATGCGCCAGAAGATGTACAAAATCTCGTCATAGGTGATGACGGCGGGATCGAACCACACCTGCACGACCTCCGCGTGGCCGGTGCGCTTGCCGCAAACCTGTTCATAGGTCGGATTGGCAATGTGGCCGCCGGAGTATCCGGAGACGACGCGCTCGACCCCCGCCACGTCGCGGTAGATGGCGTCCAGACACCAGAAACATCCCCCGCCCAGCGTTGCCACTTCAAGTTGATGGGTTGACATAATAAAAAAATCTCCTTCCAAGGATTGGTAACTCGTAAAAATCGATCTCGCAGCAGGCCGCCACTCAATATGATAACAAGACTCAGTCTGTACCGGCGCGATATTTTGCGGCCGCTCATTTGCTATCCGCATATCCCCTAGATGGGCCGTCGCAATTCCCCCTTACGCGGGCCATATTACACAGAGATTACGGGTCGAGGGCAAAGGATTGCCGCTTCAGGGCCGGGCTGGACTTTGCTGACTCCGAGCCAAGTTGACGCCCGCCGTTCATCCATTAGAATCATCCTTTATGAAAGAAGTCATCGACGCGATTGACGAATGGCTGGCGGCCGGGGAAGTGGGGATTGCCTTGGCGACGGTCATCACGACTTGGGGGTCCGCGCCGCGCAAGGTGGGGGCCAAAATGGCCTTTACCGCCGAAGGGCGGGCCATTGCCGGATCAGTCAGCGGCGGTTGCGTCGAGGGTGCTGTCATCGAAGCCGGCGGCGAGGTGTTGGCGACCAACCGGCCGCAGCTCCTACACTTCGGCGTGGCCGACGAGACGGCCTGGAGCGTTGGCCTGGCTTGCGGTGGAGAAATCGACGTTTTTGTGGAGCGCCTGGACGTTCTCGCCTACGCGTCGGCGCGGGAGCAGGTCGTGGCCAATCAGCCGGTGACGATTGTCACGGTCATTCGCGGGGACGATGAGCAGATCGGTCGCCACCTGATCGTTACCGATGAGGCTGTTTCCGGCACGCTTGGCGCGGCGTGGGATGAACGGGTCATCGAGCTCACCCGCCGAACGCGGCAATCGACGCGCATGGCGTTGCTGGACGAGGTCGAGCTTTTCGTCGATGTCGTGCGGCCGTCGCCGGCCCTGGTCATCGTCGGTGGGGCGCATATCGCCGTCGCCCTGGCAAAACTCGCCACAATCCTGGGGTATCGAACGGTTGTCATCGACCCGCGCCGGGCCTTCGGCAGCCAGGCGCGCTTTGCTGGCGTCGACAAGCTGGTGTCTTTGTGGCCGGATAAGGCTTTCGAGGACACGCCTCTCCGGTCGGACATGGCCGTTGTGACCCTCAGCCATGATCCCAAGATCGACGACCCGGCGCTACAGGCCGCACTGGCGAGCGACGTCTTCTATATTGGGGCGCTGGGCAGCCGCTCGACCCACGCGAGACGTCGAGAGCGTCTGTCGGCGCTGGGCTTTGACAACACGCAACTGGGACGCATCCACGCGCCGGTGGGGCTGGATATCGGAGCCGACAACCCCGAAGAGATCGCCCTGGCGATCATGGCCGAAGTTGTGGCGGCCTACCGGCAGGCCGGGCAACTCCGCGCCGGGTCAAACCAAACTACCTCTCGGCCCTGACCCCTGCTTTAATCCCATAGCCATCGGGATTCTGCGATTGCCAGCGCCAGGTATCAGCCACCATGGTGTCCAGATCGCGAGCCGCGCGCCAGCCTAATTCTTGCGCCGCGCGAGACGGATCGGCATAGGAAATGGCGGCGTCGCCCGGACGCGGGGCCATGATTTGCAAGGGGAGTTCGCGGCCGCAAGCCCGCCCAAACGCCCCAACCACTTCCAGCACACTGTACCCCCGCCCCGTGCCCAGGTTGTAGGTAAACAAGCCGCTGTCGCCGTTTAGCTTTTCCAGCGCCAACAAATGTCCCAGCGCCAGATCGACGACGTGGATGTAGTCGCGTATGCCCGTTCCGTCGGGGGTAGGATAGACGTCGCCGTAGACCGGCAGAAACGGCAGCCGCCCGGCCGCCACGCGCGCGATGTAGGGCACCAGATTGTTGGGGATACCGTTGGGGTCTTCGCCGATGCGGCCGCTGGGATCGGCGCCGATGGGGTTGAAGTAGCGCAGGATGGCGATAGCCCAGCGGTTATCGGCTTGGCGCAAGTCACGCAGAATATCCTCTACAATGACCTTGGTTTGGCCGTAAGGGTTAACTGGGGCCAGGGGCGTATCCTCGGTGATAGGCATCGTCGGGGGATCGCCGTAGACGGTGGCCGACGAGCTGAAGACGAACCGGCGCACCTCATGGCGAGACATGCATTCCAGTAGGTTGATCGTGCCGGTGACGTTATTATGATAGTAGCGCAACGGCTGGGCCACTGACTCGCCCACAGACTTGAGCGCCGCGAAGTGGATGACGGCCTCGATGGGAGAGGCGCGGAAAACGGTTTCGAGTCCTTCCTCATCCAGCAGATCGGTCCGATAAAAGGTCAACGACTTGCCGGCCAGCACTTCTACCCGGCGCAGAGCTTCCTCCTGGCTGTTGATGAGATTGTCCACGACGACAACGTCATGTCCGGCGCGAAGCAACTCGAGCGCGGTGTGACTGCCGATGTAGCCGGCCCCGCCGGTAACCAAAATACGCATCTATATTTCTCCGTGAGTTGATGGAGGACTGTGAGCAGGCCTGGGAGTAAGCCCGAATTGCCTAAATGGGGCAGAGAATACGACCGCAGTTTTCGCAATAGACCAGCTTGCCTTGATCTGCGGCTCGAATGACCGCGCTGGAGAGCGTCAGCCGGCAACCGAGGCATTTATTGGCCTGCAAGCCAGCGACGGCCAGGCCGTTCTTCTGACGGCTGATGGCGTCATAGGATTTCAACAATGCCGGTTCGGCCAATGTCACGTGCCGCCCCCGTTTTTCGAGTAGCGAGTTGAGATGCAGCGCCAGGGTTTGCTGCTCTTGGCGCAATGCGGCCGAAGCGTCAGTAAACTCGCCGGCCCGGCTCGCCACCTCGTCGTCGGCCACGGCCAGAATGCCTTTACGCTCGTCAATCTCCATCATCATGAGCAGGGCGTCATCCTCAAGCGCGGCGCGCCGCCGGCCAAGTGCTTCCAACTCGTTCTGCAAGTCGGTCAGCTCTTTGGGATTTTTGACCGACCCCGAGTAGAGGCGTTCCTCAGATCGCCGGGCCTTCTCGGCCACGGAGGCGATCTCCAGCGTCAGGTCTTTGTGTTGGGCCTGCCATTGTTGCAGGTCGGCCCGGGCCGCCGCGGCGCGCTCGCGGGCGGCAAGCAGGGCGGCCGGCTCCTTCTGCAACCGCAGTACCTCGCCCAGACGTTGTTTCTCGGCCCGAATCTCGTTGTCGATTTGTTGTAGGTCGTAAAGGACTTGTGCCTGGCTCATCGGTGTTTCGCCTCTGGTGACAGGCATTGTAGCACATCGACCCCGATTGGCGAACCCGGGGTATAATCTACTCCCTATGGTTGCAAATATGTTTGAGCTGGGCGAGCAGCCCTATTCGGAGACCGATGCCGAGTGGGATTCGTTTGTGGCCGCGCACCCGCGCGGCAGTCTGTTGCAAACTACCAACTGGGCGCGTCTGAAGAGCCGTTTTGGTTGGTCGTCGCAGCGCGTATGGATGCGCCGCGACGGACGTCTGGTGGGCGGGGCGCAGGTCCTCTTTCGTTCCGTGGCTCTGGGTATCATCAAGCTGGGTTACGTGCCCCACGGCCCCCTGGTTGATTGGAATGACGCCGAGCAGGTCGATGTCTTGTTCAACCACATCGACCAGGCCGCCTACAGTCGGGGAGCCGGGATGGTCAAGATCGAGCCGCGCATCTGGCAGCGGGAGATGGGGCCGGAGGAATGGGAAGCGCTCTACCGGCGGCATGGTTGCGTCCCGTCGCCGGATACCATCCAGCCGCCGCGCACAGTGGTGATCGATCTCCGCCCCTCGGAAGACGACATCCTGGCGCGCATGAAGCAGAAGACGCGCTACAACATCCGGCTGGCCGAGAAGAAAGGCGTCACGGTTCGCGAAGGCACGGCCGCCGACTTGCCTGCCTTCAACCGATTGATGCTCATCACCGGGCGGCGCGATAATTTCGGTATCCACGATTCCAACTACTATCGTGCGGCCTATGAACTGTTTGCCCCACAGAACGCGGCGCTGTGGCTGGCCGAATACCAGGGGCAGCCCCTGGCCGGGGTCATGGTATTTGCGTCGGGTCACTCGGCCGCCTATCTTTACGGCGCGTCGAGCGACGAAGAGCGGCAGCGCATGCCGGCCTATGCCGCGCAGTGGGCGGCCATGCGCTGGGCCAAAGCACGCGGCTGTATCACGTATGACATGTGGGGCGTACCCGATGCCGAAGAAGACGAACTGGAGACGTCTTTTGCCGACCGCCGTGACGGCTTGTGGCCGGTCTACCGCTTCAAGCGCGGCTTTGGCGGCGAGGTGGTGCGGACGGTCGGCGCGGCCGACCGCGTCTACAACAATCTGCTCCACCGCCTCTACACTCGGCGGCGCGGTCAACCATAGAAACCGGGTTCTTCCCCCAAACCCGGTTTCTGGAACGCTTCACTTTCGTTAGAGGAAGAAGAACGCTACCGCCAGAATCGCGTAAAGCACCAGTAACATGGAACCTTCCAGCCAGTTGCTGCGACCGTCGAGCGACACCAGCGCGGCGATGAGCGATGCCGCCGACACAGCCAGAATCTCGTAGGTCGTGAATTCCAGCGGCATGGGATTGCCCAGTGCCAGGCTGATGAAGACCAGAAGCGGAGCCACAAACAGGGCGATCTGCAAGCTGGAGCCGATGGCGATACTCAGGGCCAAATCCATCTTGTTCTTGGCCGCCACCTGGACGGCAACGAAGTGCTCGGCGGCGTTGCCCACCAGCGGGATCAGGATGATACCCAGGAAGAACTCGCTGAGACCCAGCGATTCCGTCACCGGCTCAACGGCCCCCACCAGGAATTCCGAAAGCAGGGCGATAAAGCCCACGGCCACCACGAGGACGATGAGGGCATGGGTCGTGCTCCAGCCGGTGGGGGCGTGGGCCTCGCGCGCCTGGGGGTCGCCTTCGGTCACTTGCGACGTGAACGAATGCAGGATCACCAAGCCGTACATGATGAGGATGGCCACCGCCGCGCCGATACTGAGATACTCCACGCGCGTGAAGTCGGGTTCCAGCGCCTGATTGAAAAACGAGGGAATCGCCAGTGTGAACACGGCCAGCACCAGCAATGTGGCATCGAGGCCGGCGTTCTCGCGGTTAAACTTCTGGTAGCCGTGCCGGAGGCCGCCGATGAGTATGGAGAGGCCCATGATCAGTAAAAGGTTGCCCAGAATAGAGCCGGTGATCGAGGCCAGTACCAGGTCGATTAATCCTTTGCGCAGGGCGACGATAGCGATGATCAGCTCGGCGGCGTTGCCCAACGTCGCGTTCAGCAGCCCGCCGGCGCGCTCGCCGATCTTTTCGGCCAGGGCTTCGGTGCCCTCGCCGATCATCGCTGCCAGGGGTACGATGGCCGCTGCCGAGGCCAGCAACACCATCACCGGGTTGGCGTGAGTGAGTTCCAGAATGATGGCAACGGGGATAAACAGGGTTAGGATGAGGAGAATAGAGTTTAGCCCGATCCAGTGTTCGATTTTGCCTAGAAATCCCTGCATTGAATTGTTCCCTCCGAAAGCCTGTCCAGAATGGTGTCGGATTGTATCAGAACCGTCGGAAGTACCAACGAAAAAAGGGATGATGCACCTCATGGCTGATCGCGGTATGATTGGGTGAATCGCGGCCCGGTGCCGCATTTTTTGTACCGATGGCGACTAACCAACCCGTTTACCGCGCGTCGGCCTTAAAGGTCGAAAGCTCGCCGGCTGCCTGGCAGGCCGCTTTGGCACGCCTGCCCCATGCCCACGCTCTTCAGAGTTGGGCCTGGGGCCAGTTCAAGTCGCGTTGGGGCTGGGAAGCGCGGCCGATGACGCTGACCGTGGCTGAAAGCAGCTGGGAGCCTATCGCCGCGGCGATGGTGCTGAAGCGGCGCATTCCCCGAACGCCGTTTTGTGTCCTGTATGTACCCCGCGGCCCGGCGCTCGAGTACCACGACGTGGCCCTGCGGCGGCAAGTGTTGGGCAAGCTGGAGCAGTTGGCTAAACGCGAGCGGGCTATCTTCATCAAGATCGATCCTGAAATCGTTCGTAGTTGGGGGCTGGAGGAGGAGCGGCCGTCGCCGCTGGGTTCGGCCATCATGCGTGATCTGCATGACCGGGGCTGGCTGCCGTCCGACGAGCAGATTCAATTTCGCAACACCGTTGAACTGCCGCTGGAGTCGACGGAAGAGCAACTGCTGGCGGCGATGAAACAGAAGACCCGTTACAATATTCGCCTGGCCGAACGCAAGGGCGTGAGCGTGCGGCCGGGCACGCCGGCTGATTTTCCCACGCTCGTCGCCATGTACCAGGAAACGGCCGCGCGCGACGGCTTCACCGCGCGGCCCGCGGCCTACTATCTGGATGGTTGGACATCGCTCTACGACGCCGGCATGGCCCAGCCGCTGGTGGCCGAAGTCGAGGGGCAGGCGGTGGCGGCGGTCATCCTCGTACGCTTCGGCGAGCGCGTCATCTACATGTATGGCGCGTCGAGCGGCGAGGCCCGCGAGCGGATGCCCAACCACTTGTTGCAATGGGAGGCCATCCGCTGGGCGCGAGCACAGGGTGGCAAGGTGTACGATTTTTGGGGCGCGCCCGACGACTTTAACGAATCGGATCGTATGTGGGGTGTGTGGCGATTCAAGGCCGGATTCAATGGTGAGGTGGTGCGCTTCATCGGCGCGTGGGATTACCCGGCGCGACCGCTCTTGTATCGCCTCTACACCCAGGTGATTCCGCGCTATCTGAATTTATTGCGGGCGCGACGGGCGCAGTCCGGCGCGGAATCAAAGCCCGGCTGAGCCGCGCCGGTCTGCGCCGGCCCATCCGTTGAAATTCGATTGGAGAAATTTGAAAGATGAGTAGAACCATTGTCATTCTCGATGGCGATCAGACGGGACAGGAGTTGCTGGAAGAGGCCTTGCGCGTCCTGCAAGAAGATGTCATTCGCTATCCGTTGGACCTGTTACGCTTTGATTTGAGCCTGCAGAACCGCCGGACGACGGAGAACAAAGTCGTCTACGAAGCCGGTCAGGCCATCCGCGACTATCACGTCGGCCTCAAGGCGGCGACCATCACTCCGGAAACGCGCGGCGACGTCGGCAGCCCCAATGCCATCTTGCGCGAGGTCATGGACGCGGAGATCATCCTGCGCACCGGCCGGCGCATCCCCGGTGTGCGGGCCGTCGGCGGCATCTATGCGCCGATCAGCATCGTGCGCATGGCCCGCGACGATGCCTATGGCGCGCGCGAATGGCGCGAGGGAGAGGCCGGCAGCCTGGACGAGTTCGCTTTTCGCACCGAGAAGATTTCTCGCTGGGTGTGTCGAGCCGTGGCCGAGTTCGCCTTCCAGCACGCCAAGGATAATCGAGCCAAGGTCTTTGGCGGGCCCAAATACACCGTCAGCCCCGTCTATGAAGGCATGTTCAAGGAAGAGATGGATGCCGCCGCGGGCCGTCACCCCGACGTCCGCTACGAGCCGCAGCTGATCGACGCCACCTTTGCCCTGTTGCTGGCAACGACGGGCGATGCGCTGGTCATCCCCTCTCTCAATCGCGACGGCGATTTGCTGTCCGATATGGTCTTGCAGATGTTCGGCTCGATTGCCGGGTCGGAGTCAATGGTCATTTCCATCAATCAAGAGGGAAATATCGACTCCGTAATGGCTGAAGCGCCCCACGGCACAGCCCCCGGCTTGCAGGGCAAGAACGTGGCCAACCCGATGGCGATGATCCTGGCCGCGGCCGGATTGCTGGGTTACATGAAGGAGCGGGAATTGAAAACGGCCAGCCGCGCCATCTACGAGGCGACGCTGGAGGCAGTCTATGAGGGCATTCGCACGGCCGATCTGGGTGGCGATACGAAAACGGATCAGTTCACCAATGAGGTCATCCGCCGCGTCAGGAGCAAGCTGGAGGTGTGGTCGTCATTGTCGTGAGGCGGGCTGTTTCCCGCAGGCGGTAGATGCCTTCCGCCAGGGGTGGAACAGGGCGCTGTCGGGCAATCGACAGGTCAGGCAATTCGGTTACAATACGGCACAGATGGGGCTGGCGGCAACAGCGCCGCCCGTTCCGGAATGATCTATGGACCCAAAATTCCCCGATAAAGTATCGCTGGCCTTTTTACCGACGCCGATCGAGCCATTGGAACGCCTGAGCCGGCATCTCGGTGGGCCGGAGATCTGGGTCAAGCGCGACGACCAGACCGGATTGGCTACGGGCGGCAACAAGGCGCGCAAGCTGGAGTTCCTTGTGGCCGATGCGCTGGCCCAGGGGGCCGATCACTTGGTGACCACCGGCGCGCCGCAGAGCAACCACGCCCGCCAGACGGCCGCCGCCGCTGCCCGCTTTGGTCTCGGTTGCAGCCTGATCCTGCGCGGGCAGGAGCCGGCCACGCCCACCGGTAACTTCTTGCTCGATCAGTTGCTCGGCGCGCACGTGTACTGGTGCGCCCCACGTGATTGCAACGATACCGCCAGTCGGGTCATGGGTGAATTGCGGGCCATCGGCCGCCGGCCCTATTTCATCCCTTTGGGCGGTTCCAACGTCATCGGCGCAACCGGCTACGTGCTGGCGATGCGCGAGCTGATGGAGCAAACGGAGGCGGCTCATCTGAACTTTGACTTCACTGTGTTTGCCAGCAGCAGCGGCGGCACGCAGGCGGGGTTGGTGCTGGGGGCCTGCGCCTTTGGTTTCCGGGGCACAGTGCTCGGCATCAGCGTCGACCACCCGGCCGATTCTCTCAAAACGCAGGTGGCCGCCCTGACCACGGCCACAGCCACCCACATCGGCCTGGACGCGCTCTCCGTGGCCGACATGGTGAACATCAACGACGACTACATCGGCGACGGGTATGCCCACGTGGGGGAAACGGAGCGCGAGGCGATCAAGTTGATGGCTCAAGTGGAGGGCATCCTGCTCGATCCGGTCTACACCGGGCGAGCCTTCGGCGGGCTGATCGACCTCATTCGCTGGGGAGCCTTCACGCGCGGCCAGCGAGTGCTGTTTTGGCACACGGGGGGCACAGCCGCCTTGCCCGCTTTTGCCGAACGATTGCTCTAGGCGCTCCTCCGCTTCCCCGGCCGGTGTGGCCTGGTTTCGTGCAGGGCCGGCAAAACCTGTTAGAATCCGAACCAAACAGGGCGCATCTCGTATATATACAAGGTAAACACAGGCTAATCGGACTGAGTCAATGCTCAATCCGATTTATCCATGTCCTATCCGTACTTAATTCTGAACCGCAATGCGCCGCCATTGGACCCACGCATGACCAACACCACCTATCCCTACGAAATCAATCTGGAAGTAGCCTTTCGCGATATTGACGCGATGGGCCACGTCAACAACGCCGTATTCTTCGCCTACTTCGAAACGGTACGCATCAAGTATCTGGGCGAACTCATGGAAAAAAGCGGCCTGCTGGGCACCGAATTGCTCGACTTGCCGCTCATCCTCGTGGAAGCCAGCTGTACCTACAAGTCCCCGGCGCTTCTGACCGAGGTGCTCCACGTGGGCACGGGCATATCACGCTTTGGCACAAAGAGCTTCGATATGCTCTATCGAATTCAGGGAGAGGACAATCGCCTCATCGCCTATGGTCGCACCGTGCAGGTGATGTACGATTACATCACCCGCAGCGCCTTCTCGATTCCCGACAGCCTGCGTGCCTACGTCGAGGAGTATCAGCGGGGCTGGCAGCCGGCGGGCTATCCGTAGATAGTGGCCCTAACCAGTAAGACGGTTTCCGCGCGCTGTTTGCTCTCCACGACGACTAGATCCGCCGGTGTAGCCGGCTTGTACGCAGCCAGATGATTTGGCCACCCGGGTCGCGAATGAATTCGGCCTTCATATTGATCAGTGGCTCGTCGAGGGTGATGCCCCGGTCGGGCGCGAAGAAGGCCAGGCGACTGGGCGGCGGCGGCGGGGACGGCGGCGAATCCACGTCGGGAAACCCGCCCTTAGGCGTCAGTTGCACCCTTAACTGCCCATCGCTCAGGTACAGATTCAGCCGCCCCAACTGAGCCTCATACGTTCCCACGTACTCACCCAACTTTTCGATACCCAAATCCAGGTAGGTCAATGCCGGTTCCTTCAGACCCAGATACCGTTCCAGCGCCCAGGCCACAACCTTATCGTTGAGGATTTCTCCCTCGTCGGCGTTGGTCAGCACGGTGATGGCGAACCCGTGCGCGGGAACCATGAGAAACGCAGAGAGCTGGCCGTTGGTGGCTCCTCCATGGAGGACGGCCTGCGTCTCCCCATACGTCTTCAATAACCAGCTCAGTCCCATTTGCCGGCCCATATTGGCCGCGCATTGCGGCGTTTGCATGGCGGCCATCGTCTCGGCTGGCAGCAGACGCTGGTCGCCCGCCCTCCCGTCGCCCAGATGGAAGCGCGCATAGCGCAACTGGTCGCGCGCGCTGGAACACAGCCCGCCGACGGCATGAGCCGAACGCGCCAACGCCCACGGCCGCTCGACGACCACGCCTAATTCCGCGTCATCCCGATGGCCGACCACGAAGCCTCGTGAGATGACGTCCGCGGGAAAGAAAAAGGAGTTGGTCATGCCCAGCGGATCGAGCATCATCTCCTGGGCCGCGGCCTCATACGTCTGGCCGGTGATCACCTCGATGAGACGCCCCGCCACCCCGAAGCCGGCATTGTTATAGGCCCATAGCGAACCGACGGGAACGACTTGCGGCAGATCGGCCATTTCGGCCACGTAGCGCGCCAGCGCATCGTCGCCGTTGCCGGTGTCGCGAAAAAAGTCGCCCACCCAGCCGCCCAGGTGGGTCAGGAGGTGGCGCGTGGTCACACTGCCCTCGGCCTCCTTGTCAATCAGGCGCAGCTCCGGCAAATAGGTGCGCACCGGTTCGTCCAGATCGATAGCTCCCTGCTCCACCAGTTGCATGATAATCGTGCCGGTTAGAGTCTTGGTGGTCGAGCCAATCTGGAAGAGGGTGTCGGCCGTCACCGGAAGGGGATTCTCGACGCTGGTCACGCCGAACCCGCCCAGGTACTCTTGGCCGTCGTGGATCAGACCAATGGCGACGCCCGGCACATGGAGCCGGCGCATCTCGGCCGCGACGAAGGCGCTGAGGTCGGCGAAATCAGGATCGTTTGTCTCGTGGTGAATCGGCAAATGGTACATGGTCTATTGTCCCGGTTGAAGGATGAGATGATCGTTGGCCGCCGCCTCTATCGCTTCACGACTGGACAGCATCGGCAGGTACTCGCCGTTGAGCCATAGCTCGATCTGGTCGTCGTAATTGGGGTGATAGGGATGTCCGCTTTGTCCGGTGGGAATGATCCAGCGCGAGGCGTCCCAGTCACTCAGATCGACAATCATGCGCATGGAGGGATGGGAGCGGACGGCGGCCGGCTCGTCCCAACTCCAGTTAGTGGCATTGACCAGATCGCTGCCGCCGTCGACCGGGAAAGGGCCGCGATTGACGATGCTTTCGATTGGTCCGATGCCGCTTTCGCCCAGGGGAGTGCTGCCAAACGTTGCCGTGTGCAGATTGCCCCACTGCCAGCCGTTCATATCACTACCCAGGCGCTCATTGAGCCACACCACCGCCTCATTTATCGAGCGCAGCAAGATATCCTCGCGGGTTTCCACCTCCGGGGTGGTGATGTCATCCCACCAACGCGCGGCCGGGTCCGTAGCCAGTTGGTGAAAATAGATGGTGCTGTGGGCATCGCCCACGTTTTCCTCGCCCACGTCATCGGCCAGCACGTTGTTCGCCAGTCGCATATAGAAAATCTCGAATATCGACGCGGCCACGCTATCTGCCCGCTCCTGATAATCCCAGGCGCGCAACAGGTCGAGGGCACGCTGCACGTCGGCATCGTCGCTTGACAGGCCGGCCAGGAGGGGGACGTAACTTTCGGCGCGCAGGGACTTGCTGTCCATGTGGATGCGGGCGAAATCATCAGCCGTAACCGGGCCTTGGGCGATGGCTTCTTCGATCATGTCGGTGATCCGCTGCGCGCGATCGCCGCTGGCCCAGTCGCGGGCGATGAAATAGGGGTACGCTTCGTCCACCACGGCCTGATTGGCGGTGACGATGAAGCCGCTTTCGGGGTTCAGAAGGACGGGCAACTCTTCAAAAGGAATATAGCCCTCCCATTCATACTCGTCTGTCCAGCCGGGGACCGGAACCATGCCCTGGCCGTTTTTGCGGATGGGAATGAGGCTGGGCGTCTGGTAACCGATGTTGCCGTCGACGTCGGCATAGACGAAATTTTGCGACGGAATTTCCCAGAAGCGCAGCGCTTCGCGGAACTCGTCGAAGTTTTGAGCCTGATTGAGGCTCAGAACGGACTGGAGGATACGCGACGGGCCGCTGTTGGCCGTCCAGCGCATCGCCAGCACGTCCGGCTGATCTTCCAGCACGTCGCTGATGATCGGCCCGTGTAACGTCTCGCGCACCGTCAGTTTCACGTCTTCGCCGCCGTTAACCTTGATAACTTCCTCGATCAGGTTCATATCCCGCCACTCACCCATGTACTCATACTGGTTGGGATTGTCGGGGTTCAACTTTTCGATGTAGAGGTCCTGGACGTCGGGGCCGACGTTGGTGACACCCCAGGCGATGCGGTTGTTGTGGCCCACGATGACCCCGGGGATGCCGGCGAAGCTGAAACCGGTCACGTCCCAGCCCGGCGCGTGCAGACCAATCTGATACCAGATGGACGGCATTTGAATCCCCAGGTGCGGGTCATTCGCCAGCATCGGCAGACCCGACGCGGTGTGTTGGCCCCCGACGACCCAGTTGTTGCTGCCCAGAAAAGGGCCGGTGCCGAAGGCCGTGACCGGCGGCTTGCCGATCAGGCTGGTCGACACGCGCGTCCAGTCGGCGGCGGTTGCGCCCCCGCGACCATCAAACGCGGCCGTCATGAAATCTGTCGTCGGGGCGATGACCGGCCGGGTGTCATAGGGATAGCCCGGAACCAGCTCGTCGGTCGCCTCCTGCCCGATGCGTGCATAGAGCCGGGCGCGAGTCAGTTCATCATCCCAGTTGCCGCCCAGGTCCCAGCCCATTACAACGCCCCAGCCGATGGAGTGGAGGGGCTCCCATGCCTCGATCTCCCATGGCTCGCCGACCAGCCCCAGAACACGCTGGCTGATGGCGATGTCATCCTTGTGGTCCAGAAGATAGGCATTGACCCCGGCGCTGTAGTTTGTCAGCGCATTAAAAGCCTCCGGCAATTCTTGCTCATAGTAAGTCGTGTTGGCGGCGGCGATACGGTTCCAGCCGCTGGAGCGAATGAACTTGTCGTTCTCAATACCCGGTTGGCCGACGATTTCCGAGACGCGCCCCAGAGCGATATGCCGCCAGAATTCCATCTGCCACATACGGTCCTGGGCGTGGACATAGCCTTGGGCAAAGAACAGATCGTCGGGGTTCTGGGCATAGATGTTGGCGATGCCGTGCTCGTCGCGAAAGATGTGGACGGTATCCTTCAGCCCGTGGCCGCTCAGCGCCACACAAAGCGCCTCGCTGCCTTCAGCCGGCGTTTGGCACTCGGCCGGCAGCTCCAGCGTCTTTTCGCCGTCCGTTTCGGGAAACGGGCTGCGACTGACGAATACGAAGACGATGACCAGGAGCAAGGTGAGGCTCACCAGGATGCCCAGAATGAACAACACGATACGGGCAACACGATTCATGGGATTAATTCCTCTTATCGGCCTAGATTGTCGGCTCCCTCGATTTTGTTCTGGGGGTACAGCCTTGGGACAGAATCATATCCGAAGTGGGCCAACTGCAAAATACGACGCCCGGCCGGAACCGGCTATAATTCGCCGCTATGTCTATTGGCTTGTGGGGTCTGGCGGGATTGTTCGCCGCCATGCTGATCAATCGCGCGGCCGATTGTTGGCTCAACCCCGCGAGGCTGTCATGCGGCGTGACGCGGCACCCACGCCGCACCCAGCTGGTGGTGTTGGGCGTCCCGGCGATTTTCATACTCCTGTCGTGGCCCGATCCGCTTTCGCATAACCTGCCGGCGGCATGCCTGATGAGCGCGGTCATGGTCTTGCTGGCGGTCATCGATTGGGAGCAGCGGCGCGTGCCCAACATCATCGTGTTGCCGGCCACGGCCGTGGCCCTGGCGCTGGCCTGGGCCGGCGGCGCTCTCTTGTCGTCTGCGGCCGCAGCAGCACTGGCCTTCGCGTTTTTTCTGGCTCTCCACGCGCTGGGTCGCCGGCTCTTTGGGCCGGGGGCGCTGGGCATGGGCGACGTCAAGCTGGCGGCATTGATTGGAGCGGTGTTCGGCGTGGAGCACGTGGTCTACGCCCTAGGGTTGGGCGTCCTGCTGGCCGGGGCCGCCGCGGCCGGGCTGCTCGCAACCGGCCGGGCGCAGCGCGGTGACACGCTGCCGTTCGGGCATTTTATGGCCTTGGCGGCCGTGTTTGTGTTGCCGGCGGCGATTTGGAGACTGTGAAAGAGGAAATGGAGAATATTCGTCATTTGTCCTCCCCACGGTCAGTATCTTACAGATGAGGTAGAATCGATAAGATGGGCGAAGTGATTATCCGTTCTTTGGAAACGATGGAGGAAGTCGTCGCGGCTGAAGAGGTTCAGCGCGCTACCTGGAACATGGCCGATCTGGAGATCATCCCGGCCCATGCTATGCATGCCATGCAACATAGCGGGGCGGCCCTGCTGGGCGCGTTCGACGGCAACCGGCTGGTGGCCTTTACCTTCGCCATTCTGGGCACCGAAGAGAACCCGGATCGCCTCGATCAGGTAGCGGCGGCGCGGCTGAAGATGTACTCCGTCATCGCCGGCGTGCTGCCCGAATACCAACACCAGGACGTCGGCTACCGGCTCAAAATGGCCCAGCGCGACTTCGCCTTGCGCATCGGCATCCGCCTCATCACCTGGACGTATGACCCGCTGGAAAGCCGCAACGGCCGCTTCAATATCGGCAAACTGGGCGCGGTTTGCCGGCGGTATCTGCGCCATTTCCACGGCAATATGAGCGGCATCAACAACGGCCTGTCGACCGACCGTTTTGAGGTGGAATGGTGGGTTACCCAGAACCGCGTGGCGGCGCGCGCCGAAAGAAAATGGCGGCCGCTTCGCCTCGAGGCGCTGATGGCCGGGGGAGCGCTACTCGTCAACGAGTCAACGATCAATGAGGCCGGCCTGCCCGTGCCGCCCTTGAACTACGTTAGTCAGCCGAGCAACCTGATGCTCGTCGAGATTCCGGCCAACTTCCAGGCCATCAAGCACGCCGACTTTGAGCTGGCCCATCGGTGGCGACTGCACACACGCGACATTTTCGAAAACATGTTCGACTCCGGATTTGTTGTCACCGACTTCGTGCCCCACGTGGACGAGCAAGGTCATTCCCATAGTTACTATCTCCTGATCCACCAGGACTCATAAAACAATGAAAATCGAACGCATCGACCTCTATCACGTTAGTATGCGGCTGGTCAGCCCGTTTGTCACCAGCTTTGGGCCGCAACAGCAACGCGACTGCTTGCTGACGGCCGTCCACGCCGAAGGGCTGACCGGCTGGGGCGAGAGTGTGGCGACCAACGACCCCGGCTACTCCTACGAGACCACCGGCACGGCCTGGCACATCCTGAGCGACTTCCTCATTCCAGCCCTCATCGGCCGGGACATGGCCGGCCCGGAGGCGCTTGGCCCGGCTTTGTCTTTCGTCCGCGGCCACCCGTTGGCCAAGGCGGCGCTGGACCAGGCCATGTGGGATCTGGCTGCCCAGTCCGACGGTATTTCCATGAGCGCCAAGCTGGCCGAACCCTACGCCGAAGGCCCCAAGGCCCGTGTGCCGGTCGGCGTCAGCATCGGCATCCAGCCCTCACTGGAGCGAACCGTCGAGGTCATCGGTGAGTATTATGACCAGGGCTACCGGCGTATCAAGCTGAAGATCAAGCCGGGGCACGATTTGGCCGTGGCGCGAGCCGCGCGGGCGGCCTACCCCGACCTGCCGATCATGCTCGATGCCAACTCCGCCTTCCGCCTGGAGGACGCGGCCGTCTTCCAGGCGATGGACAACCTCGATCTGCTGATGCTGGAGCAGCCGCTCGGCTATGAGGACATCTACGACCACAGCCGTTTGCGACCGCTCATCAAGACGCCGCTCTGTCTGGACGAGAGCATCCACTCCGACGACCATGCCCGCTATGCCCTGGCGATTGACGCCTGCGACATCATCAACGTCAAGCCGTCGCGCGTGGCCGGCTGGACAGAGGCGCGACGCATCCACGACCGCTGCCGGGCAGCGGGGATGCCCTTGTGGGTCGGCGGCATGCTGGAGACGGGCGTCGGCCGCGCCGCACAACTGGCCTTGGCCTCGCTGCCCGGCTTTACGCTGCCCGGCGACATCTCCGCCACCGAGCGCTATTACGAACGGGATATTACTGCCCCGTTTTATCTTAACCGCGAAGACAGCACCATCAGCGTGCCCTCAGGCGTTGGCCTTGGGGTGGTGATCGACCACGACTATCTGGATACCGTCACCGTGCGCCGCCAATCCTTCGCCGCCCACTAGGAGAAAAAGATGTTTACCGACAAGAATGTGGCCTTCATCGGCAGTGGCATAATGGGCGAGGCCATGATTCGCGGCCTGCTAACCCAAAACCTGGTCGACCCCAAGCAAATCTATGCCGCCGACCCGCTCCAGTCACGACTCGATGATTTGCAGGAGCGCTACGGCATCCACGTAACGACCAACAACGCTGAGGCGACCGAAAAGGGACAAGTGGTCGTCCTCTCTACCAAGCCGCAGAACCTGGGCGAAGTCATGCCCGGCATTCGCGGCCACATGCGGCGACAAGATTTATTGTTGTCCATCCTTGCCGGCACGCCCATCCGCAAATTGTCCGACGGCGTGGCCCATGCTTCGGTTGTGCGCGCCATGCCCAATACGCCGGCCCAGATCGGCCAGGGGATGACTGTGTGGACGGCCACGGCCGAGGTAACTGAGGAGCAGCGCGGCCAGGCGCAGGCCATCCTCGGCGCGTTGGGCCAGGAACTTTTCGTCAACGATGAGTCCTATCTGGACATGGCGACCGCGCTCAGTGGCACCGGCCCGGCCTACATTTTCATGTTCATGGAGTCGCTCATCGACGCGGGCGTGCATCTGGGCTTCTCGCGCCGCGTAGCCGAGCAACTCGTCTTCCAGACCATGCGCGGCTCACTGGAGTACGCGGCCCAGTCGGGCAAGCATGTGGCCGAATTGCGCAACCAAGTGACCTCGCCCGGCGGCACGACGGCCGCGGCTCTCTATCACATGGAGAAGGGTGGCCTGCGGACCGTCATCTCGCGCGCCATATGGGCCGCCTATCAGCGCTCGGTTGAATTGGGTCAGGGGGAAAAGGTTAAGGGGCCGGCATGAGGGCAGGGGGAGGCGTTGATAGTGGACAGTGAAACCGTAAGCAGTGGACAGTGAACAGTTGGGAGTTGGCCCACTGGAGGTGGTTTTGCAGGCCGGCGGCGAGTGGCGGCACTTTGTCGATCCGGTGCGCGTGGTGGTCGCTGAGGCTGTGGCGGACGTGGTTCCCGCGCTGCGGGAGATAGAGCGGGCGGTCGAAGAAGAAAGCCTCTACGCCGCCGGGTATCTGGCCTATGAGGCGGGGGCGGCTTATGGTCTGAGCACTCACGCTTCCCCAGCGGACGCGCCGCCGTTGTTGTGGTTTGGCTTGTATTCCGCTTATCAAACGACGGACGCGCCGGTTTGCGGTGGCGCTTATCGTTTTGGCGAGTGGCAGCCTTCGCTCGCCTTTGACACCTATGCCCGGGCCATCGCCCGCATCAAGGACGCCATCGCCGCCGGCGATACCTATCAGGCCAACTACACCTTTCACCTGCAAACGACCTTCGAGGGCGACCCCTGGGCGCTGTTTGCCGATCTGGCCGCCGCCCAGCAGGCTGATTATTGCGCCTATGTCCATCTGGGCCGTTTCGTCGTCTGCTCGGCCTCGCCGGAGCTTTTCTTCCGCCTCGATGGGCAAACCCTCACGTCGCGGCCGATGAAGGGCACCGCACCGCGCGGGCTGACCACAGCCGATGACCGCCACCAGATCGACTGGCTGCGCCACTCCGAGAAAAACCGCGCCGAAAACGTGATGATCGTCGACATGATCCGCAACGACTTCGGCCGGGTGGCCCGCGTCGGCAGCGTCGATGTGCCCGCGCTGTTCACCGTGGAGCGCTATCCGACCCTGTTGCAACTGACTTCCACTGTGACGGCCGAGACGGACGCGCCGCTGAGCGACATCCTGGCCGCCACGTTCCCCTGCGCTTCGATCACCGGCGCGCCAAAAGTCCAAACAATGCGCATCCTCACCGATCTGGAACCGGAGCCGCGAGGCGTCTACACGGGGGCCATCGGGTTCGTCGCGCCCAATCGTCGCGCCCAGTTCAACGTCGCCATTCGCACTGTCGTCGTCGACCGGCAGCGCGACGAAGCCATCTACGGCGTCGGCAGCGGGGTCGTGTGGGACTCGGATGCGGCGGCCGAATACGATGAATGCTTGCTCAAGGCGCGCGTGCTCGACTTCCCGCGTGAGGCGACGGCCGACTTCCGCTTGCTGGAGTCATTGCGCTGGACGCCGGCAGAGGGCTATTTCCTGCTGGCGCGCCACCTGCAACGGTTGGCGGACTCGGCCGAGTATTTCAATATATTGCTGGATCGCCCGCAAATCGAACGGCTTCTGGTTGATTATGCGGAGACAATGACCGCGCCAAGTAAGGTACGCCTGCTGCTCGATCGCGCGGGCCAAGCTGAAATCAGTTCACTTCCCCTGAGTACAGGCGCGCGGCCGGAGCCTATCCGCGTGGGTCTGGCGCGGATACCTGTTTCCTCCGACGACGCCCGCCTCTACCACAAGACGACCCGACGCGAGCCATATGACGCCGCCCGCGCCTCACGACCCGATTGCGACGACGTAATTCTGTGGAACGAGCGCGGCGAATTGACCGAGTCCAGCGCTGCCAACCTGGTGCTGGAGATCGGCGGGCAATGGTACACGCCGCCAGTGGCGGCCGGGTTGCTGGCAGGGACGTGCCGGGCGCAGTTGCTTGAAGCTGGTGAGATCGAAGAACGCGTACTAACAGCAGATGATCTTTCCCGCGCCACACGTCTGCGGCTCATAAATTCGGTGCGCGGCCGGCAGGCGGCCGTTGTGGAACCATTACAAATTGCGCCGCAACCTTGAATCATCCGGCCTGAACGTGCTAGAATCGGTAGTATACTAACAGGATAGCAATTTATCCGGGATACTGGTTGTTTACTTATGAGTCGAATTCGCTTTGTTTCCGTCCTGTTCATGGTCGGCCTTGGTCTATTTCTGGTTAACCGTACCGCTGCCGCCGCCGCCGGCTGCTACGTCCTGTCGAGTGACATTGGCTACGTTTGCGATACGAACCCGCCACCGTCGGTGTTTGTGCCGCCCCCGCTGCGGCCCGACAGCATCCTCCCGAAAATGAAGTACGGCCGGTTGGCCGACAACATCAACATCTATGCCGAGCCGAATATCAATAGCCCCATCGTGCGCAACGCCGGCGACGGCTACTTGTTTTCGAGCATCGAGGACACCGCCAATAACAACGCAGAGGGGCGGTTATGGTACATGATCAACTACGGTGAGTGGGTGCGCGGAGAGGACATCGCGATCAAACCCTCTTCCGATTTCACAGGCGTCGAGGTCCTCGCTAATCCCGAGCGGCCGTTCGGCTGGATGCTGGTCGACTACTGGTACAGCGAAGCGCCGGGCGCGGAGCCAAGCCCCACAGCCATCAAGCTGCCACGCTACACGTTTGTCCAGGTCTACGACGCCGAGATCGATGATGAAGGCTGGGTCTGGTACGACATCGGCTTCGGCCGCTGGATGAAACAGACCTATTTGAGCATCATCGAGTTCAACCCGCGACCGGAAGAGATCGGCGACGATGACTATTGGGTCGAGGTAGACCTGTACGAACAGAACTTCGTCGCCTATGAGGGCGACCGCATGGTCTATGCCGGGCTGGTCTCCAGCGGCCTCAACCGTTGGCCGACCTACGAAGGCCTTTTCCAGGTCTGGGATAGGCACTTGATGAACGATATGGTAGGCGCGGAGGGCAAAGTCGACTACTACCTGGTCGAAGACGTCCCCCACACGATGTACTTCGATTTTGATATCGCCCTCCATGGCGCTTACTGGCACGACCGCTTTGGCTACAAGCATAGTCACGGCTGCGTCAACATGCCGCTGCGGGATGCGGAGTGGGTATATTTCTGGTCCGAGAACGCGCCTAACGACTTATGGGTGTGGGTGCATACGTCCGACCCGCAAAACTACTTCAAGACGAATCAGGGGTAAACAGCCCAATTCAGTAAGCCGTTATCAGCCGAGAGTGCGCTGTGGGCAGTGGATAATGATATGGTTTGCGCCGGTCGGAAGACCGGCGCTTTTTATTACATACGTCATTGCCCAAACGGTTCCGCAAGTATATAAGTGTAATGTTTCATCCAGCGGCGGTCATCAGGCGGTCGCTTTTACAAGGAGGCAGGTATGACGACGGGAGCAAACTTTGATCTGACGGGCAAGGTGGCCCTGATTACCGGCGGGTCGCGCGGCATCGGGCTGGCCGTCGCCGAGGCCTATGCGGCGGCGGGCGCCAAGGTGGCCCTGGCGAGCCGCAAACAGGATGCCGTCGATGAAGCGGCCGACGCCATTAGACGCGGCGGCGGCGAGGCGCTGGCCGTGGCCGCCCACACCGGCGACGGCGTGGCCGTGACGGCGCTCGTCGAGCGCGTGGTTGCTCACTTCGGCGGCATCGACATTTTGGTCAATAATGCCGCCACCAACCCTCACTTCGGCCCGTTTCTGTCGGCCGAGGACAGCCACTGGGACAAAATCCTCGACGTCAACGTGAAGGGTTACTTTCGCATGACCCAAGCCTGTGTCCCGTCCATGCGCGCCCGCGGCGGCGGCAAGATCATCAACGTGGCTTCGGTCGCCGGCCTGGGGCCGCAGCCGATGATGGGCGTCTACTGCGTCAGCAAGGCCGCCGTACTGATGATGACCGAGGTGCTGGCTAGTGAATTGGCGGCCGACAATATCCAGGTCAACGCCATCGCCCCCGGGTTTGTCAAGACGAAGTTTAGCCAGGTCTTGTGGAGCACGCCGGAGATCAGCGAACGGTTGGTGAAGGCCGTGCCGCAGCGGCGTATGGCCGAGCCGGAGGAGATCGCCGGGATCGCCGTCTACCTGGCCTCGGCCGCATCCAGCTTCACCACCGGGGCGACGTTCGTCGTCGACGGTGGGCAGATGGCCGCCGGATTGAATGTGGGCTAAGGTTCGCCTCAGCGCGTGTTTTGCCGATTCCGGTAAAGTTCCGGATCCACCGTTTCGGCCATGGCCGATGAATTGAGATGGCCGCCCAGAAAGTCGTTGATCCTGGCGATTTGCGGGCGCGGATCGGCCAGCACCTCGCTATAGTGGACATAGAGCACGCGGAAGTTTGATTGTGCCTGCAGCCAATCGTCGATCTGCTTCAGGTGTTTCTCAAATAGCATTGCCATCTGGGCATCGTCCATCTTGTCCGGGTCTTCGCCGCGCCGGATAAGCATCTTCCGTTGCGAGGCCAGGATTTCCGGCATATTGCGACGGACGAAAATGACGCGATACTGTTCGCCGGGCGGTAGGTGCTTTAATAGAGCGGAGATGACCTTGATGACCTTGCCCCGCCCCTCGACCACCCAGTCCGTGTCGCCCTGATCCATTTGTTTGACGCGCTCAAACTCGTAGTAGCCCTTGGGGTTGTCCTCATCGGCCGTGCGAAGTTCGTCAGTGACCGGCGGAATGCCGCCCGCCTCGAGCATCTTCATCATCATCGACGTGCCGGAGCGCGGCAGCCCCGACACGACTGTGATGAATTCATCCTTATTGGAGCCGGTTAGTTTTTGAAAAAAGCCCTTCATAAGTCGCTATTCTACCCTAAAACGCCAGCAACAAGAGGGTGCACGCCAGTCGTCTACAGGGTTTTTTGGTAATCGCTCTCCCTAGCGCCGGTTTCTTAACCGGCTCCGCAGCTCAGCGTTCTCGGCCGCCGGATAATAATCCGGCGCTACACCTCGACCACTGAAAAACCCGGCTGTCGCCTATAGCCGGACGATTCGCGCCGGGCCGGATGACTTGACTGCGTTGCGCGTATCGACGAGCAGCCGCGTATGGGCGGCGAGCCACGACCAATCATAGTCGCTATGATCGGTGACGACCACCACGCAATCGGCGGCGGCCAGCGCCTCGACCGTGAGATCCTCCGATGTCAAGCCGTAGCCGTCAAACTGTACCGCGGGGATGTGGGGGTCGTTGTACACGACATCTGCGCCACGCTCGCGCAGCAGATGGATCACATCCAGCGCCGGGCTTTCGCGCACGTCACCCACGTCCCGCTTATAGGCCACTCCAAGGACGAGGATGCGGCTGCCGTTGATCGCCTTGCGCTCATCGTTAAGCGCGTCGGCCACTTTGCCGACGACGTAATCGGGCATATGGCTGTTGATCTCGGAGGCTAGCTCGATAAAGCGCGCCGTGTAGTTCAGCGTGCGCAGCTTCCAGCTCAGGTAGTGGGGGTCGATGGGGATACAATGTCCCCCCAGACCCGGCCCCGGATAGAAAGGCATGAAACCATACGGCTTGCTGGCCGCCGCCCCAACAACTTCCCAGACGTTGAGGCCCAGCTTGTCGCACATCAGGGCCACTTCGTTGACCAACCCGATGTTGACCGCGCGGAACGTATTCTCCAGCAGCTTGACCATTTCGGCCGTGGCCGTACTCGACACCGGCACCGGCTCGTCAACGATTGTCCCGTAGAGGGCGACGGCGACCTCCAGACAGTCGGGCGTGACGCCGCCGATGACCTTGGGCGTCGTGCGCACAGTGAAGTCCGTCCGGCCCGGATCGATGCGCTCCGGGGAAAAGGCCATGAAGAAATCGCGGCCGACCTCTGCGCCGCCTCGCCTGAAGCGCGGCAGGACGATCTCGTCCGTGGTGCCGGGGTAGGTGGTGCTCTCCAGCACGATGAGCTGGCCTTGTGCGGGCGGCATGTAGGTCGCCAGACAATCAGCGGCATTGACGATATAGGAAATATCGGGGTCTTTGGTCTTGCGCAACGGCGTGGGGACGCAAATGGAGATGGCGTCGGCCGCCGCCAGTTGGGCGTAATCCGTCGAGACGCGTATTGACCCATCCTTGACAAGCGGCCCCAACTCCGCCGAGGGGATGTCCTCGACGTAACTTTCACCACGACTCAGCGAGGCCACCTTTCCGGCGTCCACGTCGACGCCGACGACGCTGAAGCCTTCCTTGGCGAAGGCTACGGCCAGCGGCAAGCCCACATACCCCAAGCCAACGATGCCGATCAAGGCCTGACGACCGGCGATTTTATCGAGTAGTTGCTGTTTGCGATCCATATTGATTTCCTTGCTTGTTTCGAATCAGATGTGGAGGAAACCAGTCATCGGCCGGCGCCGTTTGACGGACTCGTTACCTCATCTCCCGTAATGATACCCAGACCGGGCGGTTTCGCCCTTCAAATCGTTCTGATTTCACGACTTTTTGACTGGGTTCAACCGTGTCAGCCCCAATTCCAGCCGAAAGCTTGCCTTAACCGAGGCCCAGCATTCGTGCGACCATCCCGGTCAACAGGTCGGGAAACAACCCCAACAATCCGGCGAGCACGGCCAGAAAAATCATCATGCCCGTCTCGAAGCCGGCGATGCCTGAGCCCGCCGGCTCGACCGCGAGACGCGCCGCGCGCCCGCCGACGATCTTCGATGCCACAGCCGCCGTCCCAATTGCCAGAGCGATGACGAGCAGCAGCGGCGGCCACACACTGCCGCCTTGTCCCGCCGCGCTCAACTGCGCCCAACGGGCAGCAAAACCAGGTGTCAGGGGCAGGCCGAGCAGCGAAAGACAGCCATAGACAAGCAACGCCGGCCGCAATCGAGTTGCCATCCGCCCGGCGCGCGTCGGGTTGGGTTCCACGCCCGCGCCGCCTGTTCCCAGAGCAATGAGCAACAGGCTCAGAAAGCGACCGATTAGCGCGGGCAGGGCGATTAGCAGGCCGTCGGTTCCCGGAGACAGGGTGACCAGCGGTAGGAATCCCATGTCCAGCAGCACGGCCCCGGCCACCAAACCACGTTGCTCCGTTGCCCGTGCCATCTGGAAGGCGCCCACCAGCGCCGTCAACGCCGCGCTCCAGCGCGCGGCCGTCTGGAACTCGACGGTTGCCCGCGCCGCGGGCACGGAATCGAGCAGCCCCAGCAAAAAGGCGACGACGGCGAATTGCACAACCCCCAGCACCAGCGCTGCCACGACCGGGGACAGGTAGCGATTCAGCCCATTGACCCAGATGTGAAAGGGGAAGCTCCCCAGGAGCAATAACGTGGCCAACAGCGGAAAGAGCCAGATAACGGCCGGCGTAGCCAAGGCCCCCGACGTCGTTAGCAGGATGGGGGCCGATGCCAACCCGATCAGCAAGAAATAACGCCACGCCGGGACGACCGCGTCGAACTTTCCACCGTGTAGCGCGGGGACGACGACGGCCGCGGCGGTCACGAGAAAAACGCTCCCCAGCCCGGCGGGCGAAGCCATGAGCGCCGCCGCTAACGGGGCGAGAACGGCCAGCGCCGTGGGAGCCAGGACGCGCCCGGCGGGGCGCACCCAGACCACCAGAAACCAGACGCCCAATGCCGCATACACCAGCAAAAGCAGCGACCGGACGAAGGCGGTCATCACGATCTCGCGGCCGAGGACAGCGGCGATGTTGTCGGGGAACAGGCCAGTGCCCGGCGCGGCCAACGCCAGCAGTAGCGCCAGCAGGCCGACGAACGCCAGGCCGACGACAATCGTGACCCGTCGCCACCGGCGAGTGAATAGCGTCGCTATAGCCGCGATGACCGGCCCGATAAGAATAACGAAAGGAAAACCAGTTTCCATATCAGTCCAGTACGTCCACCGGGAGGTAGCGAGCCTGGGCCAGATAGGCCACGACCAAGGCTACAATTAATTGTGCCGCTACCAGCGCCACAGTCATCGCCAGCGACTGATCGAGGAACCCGTAGAACAGCCCGAAGCCGCTGAGAAACAGCAGCAGGCCGACGCCGGACGGCAACGGTTCGGCCGAGGTGACCAGCCCCACCAGTCCCAAGGCCAGCAGCCCGGCGATGGCCGGTTCCAGATAGGCCGGTTCAATGGGCACGGTAGATGCAAACAAGCCGGGCGCTCTGGTGAGCCATAGCACTGCCCCGAAAACCGCTGTGGCAAACCCCAGGCGCAGCAACCCAGGCTGGGTCACCGAGAATGGCCCCAGTGGGCGAGTATCGGCCAGGCCCAAACGGGACGCCTCATCCGCTGCCAACCCGGACGGACGGCGACCCCAATTGACCTGCCACGCCGTGACCAGCAGGATGGCCGTGACGAACAGCCCGGCCAGCGTGTAAACAAAGGCCAGGCGCGGATCGAGCACGTCCACAAACAGGAACCCGGCCAGCAAATAGTGAACAAACACAGCCGCAATAACCAGGCGCAGGTCCCAGGCGACAACGGCGACGAAAGCCGCCGCCAGCAGCAGCACGACCGAAGGCGCGCCGCGCAGGAAAGCCAGTCGATCCAGCAAGTCAAAGATGGTAGGCGCGTCCATAGGTTCAGGCGATCCAAATTAGCAAGAGCAACAGACCCAGCAGCCAAAGCAAGCCGTTGTCACCTTCGAGAATGGCCAGCGCGTCGGCCAGCGCATCGGTCGCGGCCCGCCCGGCGCGACGCAGGCGGGGCGCAAGAGTGGCCGCCGATTGCGGTAGGCGCACTGCCTCGCCAAACAGGTCGCCCACGGTTTCCACCGGCGGCGCAAAATGGCCCAGAAGCAAGCCCGCCACGGCCGGAACGAAAAGCGCTGCCCACGTTATCAACCCGGTATTCGCGGCGGCAAAATCGAGACTGAGTAGCCCGATGATCGGCGGCGCGAAGGCCAGGGCGCGGAACCATAGGGCGCGTGGGGAAGTTCCGGCGCGAGTAAGTGATCGACTGAGCTGATAAAGGGTGGCCGCCCACAGGGTCATCAATACCAACGAGACGAGTAACAGAATCCACCCGCCGGCCGCGCGCCACGCCTCGTAAAGCGAGGCCAGCGTCTCCCAGCCCGCCGTCAATGGCAACCCGACCACGGCGGCCAGGACAGCAATGATAGCGATCAGCCCGGGCGACACCTGACGACGCCTTGGCGCGTCAACATGACCCGGTTCCGGGGAAGGTGTGTCCCGGGTGGAGAATACCATTGCCAGTAAAAGCGGCGCGAAGACGGCCAGCCGCGCCGCAACGGGCAGCGCCTGCGGCCCCACCCAGAGAGCGGTCGCGAACGCTAAACCGGCCAATCCCAGGCCAAGGGCGCGCGGCATCGCCGCCGGCTGTCTCCAGGCTCGGCCCAGGCCGAACAATAGGCTTAATAAGCCAATGGCCGTCGCTGCCGCCAGTTCGATGGCTGTGGGTAAAGTCCCACTGAGCGTCGCCGCCAGCACGGCCGCGCCGACTGCCACCGGCAGGCCATTCAACAGTATGGCAAGCGGACCCGATTCATCACCCCTGGGCCATCCGCCGAACGGCCACACGCCCATCAGCACAGCCGCCCCGGCCATGCTCAGCAGCAGGCTTAGTCGGCCGTCGGGCAGCACTGCGGCCGCCCACAAGGGAAACACGGCCATCAACGGGCCGGACGAGTCGCCAAGCCGGGCGCGCCAATTCGCGCCGGCTGAGACGGCCCCGAACCCCCATGCCAACGCGCCGGCCACCGCGAACACCGTGACGCCCATGATTCGCGTGCGTTCGTCGGCGGCCCAAATGGCGGGCAAGGCCGCGGCCGTTGCGCCCAGGGACAAGGCCGCGTGGCGCGTGGAGTCGAGCAGTTCGGGGCTTATCAAGGCGTGGACAGAGGCGGACAGGAGGACCAGCAGTACGATGCCCGTCAGCGACCAGCCCACTTCGCCGATGGCCCACTGCCGCCCGGCGAAGGCCAACGCCGGCGTGTCCACGGCCGGGCGAAACAGAGCCCACAGGCCGAAAGCAACGAGCGTGGCCGCGATGGAGATGACAATCGGGAGCCTGGGGCGCCGCCCGGCCGGCAGGCAAATGCCCGCCGCGGCTACCATCAAAATCCAGAGCGCGGCATAGGGTGCAAAAGACATCAACGGTCGATTCTAGACTTCAAGCGCGCAACAAGCAAAAGCGCTTCAGAAAGGAGTAATCTTTCGGGAATGGGGTCGCGTCGAAAACGCTGGCAGGTCAGTTCGCTCCGTGAAGAGAGCCGACTTCCGGCGAGGCGATGGAAAGCGCGGCCGCTGGTCGTTGGCGAGCGGCTTCGGCCCGCTCCAGCGACTGGCGGATCGCCGGCAATTGTTGCAGCGCCGCCTCTTCGCCAAGGACAATCAGACGCTCGTAGTCGGAAAATTTGAAATAGGAACGCCCCTCCATGTGAGGCACGATCAGGCAGTCACACTCGTTGGCTCCCCGACCGGCGTGGCGGACAAGGGTCTCGATTGCCGCGAGACCCTGGCTAAATGGCCCCAGGCGCGGCCGCAGGGCGGGCATGAAGATGTCGACGCCGATTACGTAGTCGGCCCCCAGCAGCCGGGCGACATCGGCGGGGATGTTGTCGGTGATACCGCCGTCGACCAGGATATGGTCATTTTGCTCCACCGGCGGCACAAACCCCGGTACCGAGCAACTGGCTCGCACGGCCGTGCACAACCGCCCTTCCGACAGAACGACCCGTTCGCCGGAGATCAGGTCACTGGCAACCGCCGCGAAGGGAATCGCCAGATCGCGCACGTCGAATTGGCCGATGTTGTCCTCCATCCAGGCTTCCAGGTGTTTGAAGGTGACAAAGCCTCCGGCCGAAAAGAGCGGGCGCGACACCTGCCACCAGCCGGTGCGGGCGGCGATACCTCGCAGGTCTTCAATGGTCAGCCCGGCGCAGTAAGCCGCGCCGATGATGGCCCCCATGCTGGTTCCGGCGATGCAGTCGATGGGAATGTTGGCCTTCTCCAGGACGGACAAGACCCCGATGTGGGCCAGCCCCCGAGCCACCCCGCCCCCTAATGCCAAACCTACCTTGATGCGGCCGTTATCACTGCTCATCTTCCGCTCCGCTATCTATTCGCGTGTGAAGCGTAGCCCCGTTTTGGCCCGCGCTCCGATCATTCAGGCCACTCCGTATCGACCTTCATAGCGCAAGCGACGAGTTCAGTCGCCGCCTTGGGCGATTTGAGCACCGTCATCATGTTGCCCTTCAGCTTGAGCTGGCCGGACATGATGCCGCGAATGGGATCGACCTTCTTTTCCATCACCTTGCGCCACACGTCGAGCGGCGCGCGCAATTCAAAGGCCACGGGTTTGGAGGCCGGATCATCGACCATATAAGCATCGCGTGCCTTGCCATGCCACAGATCGAGATACAAATAGGTATCTTTGGGCATGTGCGGCCCCGCGCTCGTGATGAAGTAGAAATCCCCTTCCCAGTTCGACGCGGCCTTGGCATAGGCCTCGCTGCTGTTCACGGCCGCCATCAGCGCCTTTCCCCATTCGTCGGTCGCAAACTTGATCCCCATATCGTCGCCTCCGTTGTTTATTTATAACACCTGTGGATGAATTCGTAAGATAGCACAACCTGATGGGGTCGGCCAATTTGCATAAGGCTGTCAGCGCCCTTTGAATTGCGGCGGCCGGCGCGTCATAAAGGCTTGCGCTCCTTCCATAAAATCCTCGGTGGCAAATAGCTGGCTTTGCGCCCACCCTTCCAGCAGCAGGCCGCGGTCGATGTCGGCCAGCCCGTCGATCACGCGCTTGGCCATGCCGACGGCCAGCGGCGCGGACTGAGCGATCTCGCCCGCCAGCTCCCCGGCGCGTTCCAAAAGAGCTTCGCGGGGGACCACGGAGTTGATGATGCCCCACCGTTCGGCCGATGCCGCGTCGATCAGCCGGCCGGTAAAGATCAGTTCTTTGGCCCGCGCCGGCCCGACCAGTCGCGTTAGGCGGGTGGTGCCGCCCACGTCGGGAATAATGCCCAGGCGAGTCTCCGGCAGGCCCAGCGCGGTGCCCTCCGCGGCCAGGCGCAGATCGCAAGCCAGCGCCAACTCAAGGGCCAGCCCCAGGCAGTGGCCGTGGAGCAGCGCGAGGGTGGGCAGTTCCAGCCGTTCCAGCCGGGTCAAAATACCCTGGAACTCGTCGGTGATGGAGCGCATACGCTGTGGCCAATGCGGGCCGAACGATTGCGCCAGGCCCAGCAAGGCGCTGACGTCGATGCCCGCCGAAAAACTTTCGCCCTCACCGTGGATCAGAACGGCCCGCAAGCCGGGCGTGCGGTTCGCCTGCGACACGGCCGCGTCGAACGCCCGGAACATCTCCATATTGATGGCGTTGCGCTTGTCCGGCCGGTTGAGGATGATCTCGAAGAGTGCGTCGCGCCGGCGGGTGAGGATAAGATCACTCATGGCTGCCTCCCATAGCAAAAACACAGATTTCACCAGTGACGTAGCCGAAGTCTACGCTAATCGGTGAAATCTGTGTAGTGCGTGCCGATCAACCGCAGGATTTTTCAGTCGTCGAGGTGGAGCGCCGGATTCTTATCCGCCGGCCGAGAACCAGCTTGGTTGCGGAGCCGGTTAAGAAAACGGCGCTACGGAGAGCGATCTGTTACTGAAAAACCCTGCGATCGGCCGCCGCTAGTCCAGCCGGAAGCTGAAGGGCGCGAAGGCTACAGGGATCAGCTTGACGTGTTGCTTGGCAAACGGGATGCCGATGATGGTGATCGTCAGAATGGCCGCGCTGACCAGGTGGGCCAGAGCTATCTCCCAACCGAACAACAAGATCCAGATGACGTTGAGCAGTAGCGGCAGAAAACCTTCGCCGCGCTCGTCGGCGATGACCGCTTTGCCGAACGGCGTCAGGGTGGCCGCGCCCAGACGCATCGCCTTCAGTCCGAACGGGATGCCGACGATGGTGAGGCAGAGCAGCAAGCCGCCGAGCAAGTAACCCAGCCCCGTGATCAGCCCGCCGAAAATCAACCAGATTATGTTACCAAGAACGCTCATGTTTCCTCTTTGTGCCTCGTCCAGAGTGTGATTCACGAGACACATATCATAACGCTATACGCTGGAACCGGGTATACGTTGCCGGTCGCCGGCATGCCCACTTCCGAAAACTCGGTTTCTAAAAGACCGTGTACTATAATGCTTCATGGAGTGCTTTACATGGGGCATTCCGGGAGACAACGTTGAACGAAGTCCAAAACACCCTGATACCCAACGGCCGCGAACACATTGCCGCTGCATTTGCCCACGCCGCCCGGAACGGCCGCGCCGCCGCGCTGATGCCCTACTACACCTTGGGCTACCCCGACCGCGCCGCCTCACTCGACGTCATCACCGCCATCGCCCCCGATAGCGATTTGCTGGAGTTGGGCGTGCCGTTCAGCGACCCGCTGGCCGATGGGCCGACCATCCAGCACAGCACACAGATCTCGCTGGAGCAGGGAACGACGTTGCGCGACTGTCTGGACATGGTGCGCGAGTTGCGCGGCCGCGGCGTTGCCGTGCCTATCCTGCTGTTCGGCTATTACAACCCCTTTCTGGCCTATGGTCTGGAGGCGCTGGCGCGCGACGCGGCCGCGGCCGGGGCGCAGGGCTTCATCGTGCCCGATCTGCCGCCGGAGGAAGCGGCCGAGATGGAAGCCGCCGCAGCGCAGGCAGGGCTGGCTTATGTCCACCTTCTGGCTCCCACCAGCAGCCCCCATCGCATCATCACCGTGACCGAACGCGCTCGCGGCTTCATCTATCTGGTCAGTGTCACCGGCGTGACGGGGGCGCGTCAACGTCTGCAATCGAATCTGGACGAGTTTGTTGGCCGCGTACGAGAGCGGACGGATGTCCCCCTGGCCGTCGGCTTCGGCATCAGCACGCCGGAGCAGGCGGCCGCCATCGGCCGCCTGGCCGACGGCGTCATCGTCGGCAGCGCGCTCATCAACGCCGTAGACGAAGCCCAGGTCCATAAACCGGCCGCGGCGGCAGCCTTCGTGCGCGCCCTGCGCACGGCACTGGAGGTGAATGAAATCGATGAGTAACCGGCTGATCCACGAGAACAGTCCCTATTTGCGCCAGCACGCCGACAATCCGGTCGATTGGTATCCGTGGAGCGAGGAGGCATTGGAGCGCGCCCGAATCGAAGACAAGCCGATCCTGCTCAGCATCGGTTATGCCGCCTGCCACTGGTGTCACGTGATGGCGCACGAATCATTCGAGAACCCGGCCACAGCCGAATTGATGAACCGCTATTTCATCAATATCAAGGTGGATCGCGAGGAGCGCCCCGACCTCGACAGCATCTACATGAGCGCGGTCACGGCCATGACCGGCCACGGCGGCTGGCCCATGACCGTCTTTCTGACGCCCGACGGCCGTCCCTTTTACGGCGGTACCTACTACCCGCCCGTGCCGCGCCATGGCATGCCCGCTTTCGGCCAACTGCTGGCGGCCTTGGCCCAGGCCTGGACGGAGCAGCGCGACGAGATCGAGCGCAGCGCCGGGCAGATGGCCGACCATTTGCGCCAGGCGTCACTGCTCGAATTCGCCGGCCGCCTTGGCGCGCTGACCCACGATCTGTTTGATCAAGCGCTCAACGGCTTGCTACGCACGTTCGATGCCAAACTCGGCGGCTTCGGCCGCGCCCCCAAGTTTCCCCCGTCCATGACGCTGGAGTTCCTGCTGCGAATGCATACCCGGCGTGGCGACGCCATGGCCCTGCATATGGTCGAGCACACCCTGACGATGATGGCCCGCGGCGGTCTGTACGATCACTTGGGTGGCGGCTTTGCCCGTTACTCGACCGATGACCGCTGGCTCGTGCCCCACTTTGAAAAGATGCTCTACGATAACGCCTTGCTGGCCCGCGTCTATCTTCACGCCTGGCAGGTGACGGGCGAGCCGCTCTACCGGCGCGTCGTCGAGGAGACGCTCGATTTCGTCGCGCACGAGATGCGCCACGAGGCGGGCGGCTTCTACAGCAGCTACGACGCCGACAGCGAGGGCGAAGAGGGTAAGTTCTATGTCTGGTCGGCCGGGGAAATCCGCGCCGCCCTTGGCCCGGAGGCCGAGCTGTTCATGAGCTATTATGATGTCAGCGACGGCGGCAACTGGGAGGGGCACAACATCCTCAACGTGCCCCGCGCTCCGGCCGACGTGGCTGCCTCCTTTGGCCTGGAGGTCGCCGGCATGGAGCAGCGGCTGGCAGCGGCCCGTCAGACGCTCTACGACGTTCGCGCCGGCCGCGTCTGGCCGGGGTTGGACGACAAGGTGCTGACGGCCTGGAATGGTCTGATGCTGGCCGCCTTCGCCGAAGCCGGGCGCATTCTCGGTCGGCCCGATTACACCGCCGTCGCCACCGAAAACGCCAACTTTCTCTACACCCAACTGCGCGACGTGGACGGCCGCCTGCGGCGCTCCTGGAATAGCGCGGGAGGCGCGCGCTACAACGGCTATCTGGAGGACTACGCCTTTTTGGCCGGCGGCTTGCTGGCGCTTTACCAGACCACGTTCGAGCCGCGCTGGTTTCTGTGGGCGCGGGGACTGGCCGACTGGATGCTGACGCACTTTCGCGATGAGGCCGGCGGTTTCTACGACACGTCCGACGACCACGAGACGCTGCTCCATCGGCCCAAGGACGTCCAGGATAACGCCACGCCCAGCGGCAACAGTATGGCCGCTCATGTCCTGCTGGCGCTTGGCCTGTACACCGGGGAGGGCAATTACTGGGACGTGGCCGAGCCGATGGTGGCCGCGCTGGCCGAACCCATGGCCCGCTATCCCGGCGCATTTGCCCATTGGCTCAGCGCAACCGGGTTCATACTGGGCGAACCGCTGGAGATCGCCGTGGTCGGCGACCCACAGGCGGTCGACGCGCAGGAACTCCTGGCAACGGTCAGGGCCCGCTACCGGCCCTACACGGTTGTGGCCGCGGGCGAGAGCGGCGATGTCGTGCCGCTCCTGGCCGACCGCGCGAGACTCGACGGCCGGGCCACGGCCTACGTATGCCGCCGTTTTGTCTGCCGGTTGCCGGTCAATGAGCCGGCGGCGCTGGCCGAACAATTAGGCGAATAAGTGAGTGCAATCCTGCGTGTTTGCCTCAACGATGTGGCATCCGCCCTCTGCGTTTAAACGAAAATGACCCGGACGGTCCAGGCCGTCCGGGTCACTATATCTAAAACTAACGAAGTCGATTATTTACAGGGTTTATTGACCCGGATGTTGCCGCAGGTCATTCGCCCGCTGCCGGTCAGATGCTGAACGCCGGTATCATAGCCGTTGGACAATCGCAGGCGGAAGGTGTCCTTCTTGGCCGCACCGCCGTCCGTGACATCGATCGTGTAGGTGTAACTGCCGCTGCCGTTGATCTTGGCTGTGCCCTCGATTCGCCGTGATTTTGCCCCCGTCACCTGATAATCGGTCACCGCTGTGCCCACAACCTTCGTGCCGTTCTTGTCATCGTACTTCAAATTGCCGTAAAGCTCGTTACCGTTGCGCGTCCCACCGGTAAAAGCGAAGGTGGCCGTGGTGCCGCTGGGCGACTTGATTTTGCCCATACCGCTGGCGAAGCTCTTCGTCGAGCACTGATTTTGTCGTGCGCAGGTGATGCCGGCCTCAGCATGGCCTATCACGACGTCGGCGATCCCCGTAACGACCACGTGCAGGGCATTGACCGTAATTGACGCATCGTTGCCGTTTTTCGTCTCAGTTTGCTCATTAATAATGATATGCCCCAGCCCCAGGGGCAACTGGACAGTTTGATTGGGCTTGCCGGTCACAGCGATCGGTTGTCCATTGAGCGTCAGATTGACAACAACGGAGCTGCCCTTAAGCGACGCCTTGGTAGCTTTGGGGCACAGCGCTTCGGCTTGGGCCAGCAGCAGGTCGGCTCCTATGTCTAATCCGGCGACGGTCAAACCCACGTCGGCCAAACCGGAATCCGTTCGCGTATAATTGTTCTGTCCCACACTGGTGGCCTGGGCGATCCCGGCCGTCAGAACACCGGGCAGAGAGAGATCGGCGAGCGACGCCTCAATTGCGCCGCCACTTGCGGGCAGGGGGCCGGTGTCAACCAGCGTCACCGGGATACCCAGAACGGTAGCCCCGACCACAATCCCGCGACCACTGTAGGTGGTCTGCTGGGCGGCGGCCGTCGTCTGCACGCCCGCTATCAATAGACCAAACACCAACAACACGAACACAAGCAAACGCGATTTCATGACTGTATGCCTCCAAGTCCACTGAACCTAAAAATAGGCGTAGTTAAAGCCGCGCCGGCAAACATCTCAGCGCTTGTTCATCGCTCTCGTGCACGCGAGTCGAAGTCAACCAAACGTAGCGAAAGTGTCGCTATCGATTGATCCGTAGGGGATCGCAGATTGTATTATTTGCGGAATAGGTATTGTCGATGGATACCGAGAAACCCAAATTGGATAAGGGATTATGCTTATCTACCCTGATGTCTTGGGAGTATATTTCTCGATAACTGAGGTGTCGTTGTTCTCTGTTTCAGAGTAGCATAACCTAATTTCACTGTCAATAAGGCAAAAGGTCAATTTTGGATCGTTGTTCCAATACAAGTCAAATGACCCACAGCAAGCACAACAAAAGGTCTCCAATCAGCCAGCCCCAATACTCTTGTCGGAAGAAAGGCCGGAGGGGTAGACAAGTACTAAGCGACCACGTGGTCAAACGGGAGCGGGTCGTGAGGCCGCCTGGCCCGCTTGCCCACATGGGATTCTAAAAATGGGTTAAACACCACGGTCTGCGGCCGGCGGCAAAAAAGCGGTTGACGACATTTGCCATCCCGGCGTCGGAGAGATTGACCCGGCCGTAGGCCTGCAGTCGCTCGAAATCCACGGCCCCAACGACAAGAGACGAGAAGTCAGCAATGTCCATGCCCAATTCGACATCAGCCGTGCCGCTGCCCAGCGTCGCCCGCCCCTCCGAGACGTTTATGAGATAACTGCCCGCGTTTTCCGGAAAGAAGGTATCGGTCAGATCGAGTCGCATTCTCAATGTCACCCCGCCGAAGTCATGGTCGCCCAATACCGCCCACAGCCGCGCCGCGTCGATGACCCGGTACATGATACCCAGCCCCTGCGTGTTCGCCTGATGCCATAACCCGGCCAGCAGGTTGCCGGAACCGTCGCGTGGGTCGTCGAGCAGGTAATGGAAGGTTTCATCCTGTGTCTCATAGATGATACGGCCGGCCTGATCGGCCTGTTTGCGCAAAAACCCCAGCAACGCCAGCAGCGCCGCCGCATCATCGTAGATCAGGGTGCGCAGCTGGATGTTGTTCGTCAACCAGTTTTCGCCCGGCGCGGCCTCGAAGCGAAAGACGAGATAACCGCGCAGCGCGCCATTCTGCCGGTAGCCGACGATGCGGGCGGACGTATCGTCGAACAGAGCATCGAGCATATGGGGCGACAGCTCGATCAGGCCGTTGGTGCGCGCCAGAAAGCGATCGTAGCAGGCGGCCAGGTCGTCGCGGTCGTCGGCAGTCAGATAGTCCACGACCGCGCCCACCCCGGCCGCCGGCAGGGCGTCGGGCCGGAAGCTGTAGCGATTCATCTTCACCCCATAGCCGAAGCCCATGCGATGATAAAAATCAGGACGAAAGGGATAGAGAGCCGTCAGCGCCGCCCCCTTTTGTCGGTAATAGTCCAGGTAAAAACGAACCATGTCGGCCGCTACGTGTTCCTTCTTGTGGCGCAGATCGACGGCCACCCCGCCCAATCCACCGACCAGTGCGCGCGTCTCGCGCAGCTTCATGGTGAAGTCATAGCAGCGCATCACGCCGATCATGGCTGCCCCTTCGAAGACGCCGAAAAAGTGGACGATTGGCTCGTTCATCACCTTGGCCAACCGTTCCCGCATCCGATCGCGATCCGCCCGGCTCTCGACTTTCATGCCGGGAAAGGCCTCCACAGTTATGCGGATGAGTTCATCCAGTTCATCCTCGTGAATCTCTCGAATGGTTCGCATATGACGTCTCCTTGTGTACAAAGATGCGATGTTGGTGGCAGCTCAGCGCCGTCGCAAATAATGTGGGTAGTGGTTCTTAATGCGCCCGCCCACTCGCTTGCCCCAGCCCAGGCCGAACCCATCGACCGCCATCAAGACCCAGCCGTCCGGCCCGGTCTCCGGCAGGCCGGCCCCAGACAGATAGGCGGCCAATTGTGGATGGGCCGGCGGGCGGTCGACCGATTGCGCGGCGTCGGCCACAGTAAGCGCCAGTGCCAGATCATGAGCCGGATGGAAGCGACCGGGACGCACCTCGCCCAACAGCAGGCCATAGCGCACGAGTCGAACCCGGCCGGCAGGCGGATCGGTTTTCGGCCGCAGGTAGAGGCGGCCGTTGTGGGCGTGCAACCGGTCGTCGGGAATGCCAACGACCAGCGATGCATCCGCGAATTCGCGCCACAATCCCATCTCCTCGGCCGACGGCGGGCGGAGACGGGCACGCCCGGCATCTTCGGCTGCGTTACTCTCTATCGGCTGGCGCTCCATCAATGCCACGAAGTGTCCTTCGCCGGCAAAGCGATGAGGCCAGAGACGAACGGCGCGCGACAATTGGCCGGCGATGTCGGGCGGGGCGACGGCCCACTCCGGACGTCCCCGCCCAAATTCATCGGAGCGCAGCGCGTCCATGAGTTGAAAGTCAGGCCGTTCGGCCAGAAAATCGGCCACGACTTGCTCGTTCTCCTCCGGGGCAAAGGTGCAGGTGGAATAGAGCAACCGCCCACCGGGGCGCAGCAGATCGGGCGCGACGGCCAGGATGCCGCGCTGCCGCCGGGCGCAGGCGGCCACGATGGCCTCGCTCCATTCCAGACTCTCGCGGCGGCGAATCATCCCCTCTCCGGAGCAAGGCGCGTCGATGAGCACGCGGTCGAAGACGGGGCCGAAGGCCGACCCCAGATGTTGCGGCTCGTCTTGCGTCACCAACACGTTGACCGCCCCCCAGCGGGCCAGATTGTCGGCCAGCAAATGCGCTCGGCCGGCATGAACGTCGTTGGCGACCAGCAGGCCCTCTTCATCCAACGCGCGGCGCAGCGCGGAAGCCGGCGCGGTGGGCGCGGAGCCGGCCATAAGAGCGGCTAACTGCGTGGCTTTGCCGCCTGGCGCGGCGGCCAGATCGAGCACCCGTTCGCCCGGCGTGGCTGACAACAGCGCCGCCGCGGCCATGGCCGACGGCTCCTGCAGATAATACAGTCCGGCATCGTGATAGGGGTGGCGACCCGGCCGGCTCTCGTCGGTCACGATAAAGCCCGCCGGTTCCCAGCGGCCGACAGGCGCAAGCGAGAACGGGGCGATACTGATAAAATCCGGTATGGAAATTTTGAGCGTATTCACCCGCAGCCCGGCGCGCGGCGGTTGCTCGAAGGCCTGGCGGAACGCGGCGTATTCCTCGGTCCCCAGCAGATCGCGCATACGAGCCAGAAATTCGGCCGGCGGTTCGACAGGCTTGTCACTTTTTTTCATCACTTGCCAACCATGATCAACCAGCGCATCCTTCATTTGCCTCACGGTGATCTCGACTTGCCCGCGTTCCTGCCCGACGGAACGCAAGGGGTAGTGCGGTCCGTCTCGGCCCAGGACCTGGAAGCATGCCGTGTGCCGGCGGTGCAAATGAACGTCTATCACCTCATGCAGCGGCCGGGCACTTCGACGATTCAGGCGTTGGGTGGGTTGCACCGGCTGGCGGGCTGGTCGCGGCCGATCTTCACCGACTCCGGCGGCTTCCAAGTATACTCGCTCATCCGGCAGAACCCCAAGGCGGGGTCGATCACGGATCGCGGCGCGACCTTCCGGCCGGGCGGCGACCGCAAATACATCCTGACGCCGGAGAAGAGCATCCAGCTCCAGTTCACCTACGGCAGCGACATGCTTATTTGCCTCGACGACTGCACCAGCCCCGACGACCCGGTTGCAGCCCAGGTCGATTCGGTGCGGCGCACCATCCGCTGGGCGGCCGAGTGCAAGAAAACCTATACCCGTCTGGTGGAGCAAAAGCGGTTAACGGAGGATGAGCGGCCGCGCCTGATGGCTGTCATCCAGGGCGGCCTGTCGCCCGACCTGCGGCGGGAGTGCGCCGAGGCGCTGCTGGCAATCGGCTTCGACGCCTATGGCTACGGCGGTTGGCCGCTGGATGCGGGCGGCAACCTGTTAACGGAGATGGTCGGCCTGGTGCGCGAACTGGTGCCCGTCGAATTCCCCGTTCATGCCCTGGGCATCGGCCATCCCGCGAGCGTCGCCGCCTGTGTAGGGATGGGGTATGAGTTGTTCGACAGCACCATGCCGACCCGCGACGCGCGCCACGGCCGCCTGCTCGTCTTCACCCGCGATCCCGCCGCCGCGCCGCTTGCGCCCGGCGGCGACTGGTTTGCCTATGTTTACCCCGGCGACGACAAGCACGTCAAGGCGGCTGCGCCCGTGTCGGCCTTTTGCGATTGCCCGGCCTGCTCGCGCTACTCTCTGGCCTACCTGCACCATCTCTTCAAGATCAACGATACACTTTACTTCCGGCTGGCGACGATGCACAACCTGCGCTTTATGACGATGCTGATGGAGCACTTGCGGGAACCAGGGCGCAACCCCGGCCCCCATCCTGCGTAATGTCTTGTGAAAAGAATTCATCAGCACACAGGATCGACGCCGGCCAGTGGCGCAAGGGCGCGGCCGGTGCGGTCGGGAGAATTAAACGATGAAAGAAACGAGTGATGCAAAATTATTGCGCCGCCAAAACGGCATGATCGGCGGCGTGTGCGGCGGGTTGGCGGAGTTCACGGGCATCAGCGCCTTCTGGTTCCGGCTGCTGTTCCTGATTCTGCTGCTGCCGGGCGGGGTTCCGGGATTGCTGCCCTACCTGCTGCTGTGGATCATTATTCCGAAGCGATAGAACCGGTAATTTGATTACCCATCGGGAAGGCCGGGCGGCGGGAAAGATTACCCCGCTGCCCGGCCTTCTGGTTGTCAGGGCTGCTCGCGCGGCGCTTTCCACGCCGGCGACTTGTGGACATGGACGACCTGCCACGCGCCTTCGCGCCGCACCAGCACGCGGCTCTCGTTGTGGAGCGTGTGGCGGATGCCGTCATCTCCGGCCATCGTGAGCATGAAGGTGTAGCTGGCGACAGCGGTGTCCCCATACTGCTGCAGCCGTGGCTCCAGCAGATCGAAGCGCAGGTTGTCGGCCGTGCCCGCCCAGCCATGTTCGATCATGAAATAGTGAAAGTCCAGGCCGTCTTGCCGGTGGGGAGCCACAAACCATTCGTAGAGCGACAGATCGCTGCCGGTCGTCGTCCGATAGGTCTCCACGTCGCGCGTGAAGATGCTTTGCAGGTGGCGATGGAGAAAATCCCAAATTTCCTGTTCTGCGTTCATCATATCTCCTCTTTCCTGTGCTTGGTACAGGGAATATCCGCGGATTCCGCAGATGTATCCGTAAAATCTGTGAAATCTGCGGCGCATGGTTCTTTTGTGCCGGTGTATGACCGTGCCGCCCATCGAGTTTTAACTTAAAAATCCGGTTGCCGGTAGTGTCGATTTGACAAGCAGCGGCGGTATGGTTGACAATCCGGATCATCATTTGCCCATGGCTGACTGTGGCGCGACGCTGCTCATGAAAAAAGCGACGATTATTTTCAATCCGCGAGCTGGTCAACTGAACATGACCGACAAGATCGAGCCGGTGGCCGAATTCTGGCGTGAGAGGGGGTGGCGGGTCCATCTGCGGCCGACGGAGGCCCCCGGCCACGCCACCGAGCTGGCCCGGCGCGCGGCCGACGCCGGAGAACATCTGGTTTTGGCGGCGGGCGGCGACGGCACCATGGGCCAGGTGGCCAACGGCTTGGCCGACAGCGAGACGATCCTGGCCCCTTTGCCCGTTGGCACGTCCAATGCACTGGCCCGCGAACTGAAGCTGCCCCGGCCGCAGTTGCTCGATCCGAATGCGCCCCTCATGGCCTCGGAGGCGCTGCTGGGCGGCCGGGTACACCACGTCGATTTGAATTTCACCCGAAATCGGTCCGGTTCGGGCTATGCCTTGCTCTGGACGGGCATCGGCGCGGACGGCTTCATCGTGCAACAGATCGAGCCAAGGCCCGTGTGGTCGAAGCGGCTCGGCCCCATCGGCTATAGCATTCAGGCCCTGGCCGTGCTCCACCGGCTGCCGGCCATGAACGCGGTCGTCCAGGTCGATGATCAGACCATCGAGGACGATCTGCTGCTCATCCTCATCAGCACCACCCGGCTCTATGCCGGTGGGTTGATCGCGCTGGGCAGCGGGGGGCTGTTCGATGATGGCGCGTTTGAGGTGTGGCTGTTCCGCGCCGGCGAGGTCTCGTCGCGGATCGGCGTGCCGCGTGTGGGCTTGATGGCGCGCTACCTAACGGAGGTCCAGCTCAATCTCCAGGAATGGGATCCCGGTGTCATCTCGCTGACGGGCAAACGGGTGTTGATCGAGACACGACCGAAGATGCCCTGCCAGACGGACGGCGAGTATGCCGGCTACACGCCACTCTCCTGCGAGATCAAGCCCCACGCCTTGCGTTTACTCGTGCCGCCGTCGGCCCCCTCGACCTTGTTCAACCACGAGGGCGCATTGCTGGCCGAGTTGTTCGGCTGAACCGGCAAGCGGCGGCCGAGCCGGGAGCGGGCGGTTCTGATTCCGTCACCCATGGGCCTTGACCACGCTTGCAATGTCATCAACTTGACGTAAACTAGCGGGCATGAATCGAATTGATTTTCGCTCCGACACCGTCAGTTGGCCGACGCCCGCCATGCGCCAAGCCATGGCTGCGGCCGTGGTCGGCGACGACGTTTACGGCGAGGATCCCACAGTGAACGAACTGGAGGCGCTGGCAGCGGCGCGAACGGGCAAGGAAGCCGGATTGTTCGTCGCCAGCGGCACCATGGGCAACCTCTGCGCCGTGCTGGCCCACGCCGGGCGCGGCGATGAAGCCATCCTCGGCTCCGACTGCCACGTGTTTTCCTGGGAAGCGGGTGGGCTGTCGGCCTTGGGCGGGGTGGTTCCCCATCCATTGCCTACCGACGACATCGGCCGCATGGCCCCCGCCGCGGTCGAGGCCGCCGTGCGCGACGACGATCCCCATTTGCCGCGCAGCCGGCTGGTGCTGGTGGAAAACAGCTATGGTGCCAAGTATGGCTATCCCCTGCCGCCGGCTTACTTTGCCGACATCGCCGCCGTCGCGCGACGGCACGGCCTGGTGGTTCACATGGACGGCGCGCGGCTGTTCAACGCCGCCGTGGCCCAGAACATCGCTGCCGCCGAGCTGACGCGCCACGTCGATTCGGTGACCTTTTGTCTGAGCAAGGGGCTTTGCGCCCCGGTCGGATCGGTTCTGTGCGGCTCGACCGAGTTTATCCACAGGGCGCGGCGAGTGCGCAAGAGCGTGGGCGGGGGCATGCGCCAGGCGGGCATATTGGCCGCGGCCGGTCTCGTCGCCTTGCGCGAGATGGTCGAGCGACTGGCCGACGACCACGCCCGCGCCCGAACGCTGGCCGAGGGATTGGCCCAGATTTCGGGCGTAACCGTCAACGTAGAGCGGGTCCGCACCAATATGGTGTTCTTCGATTTAGCCGCTGACGTGCCTGTGTCGGCCGACTACGTGGCCGGCCAAATGCGCGAGGCGGCCGGCGTCTGGGTGGGCACCAACGGCCCGCGCGGCTTTCGGGCCGTCACCCACTACTGGATCGGCGATGATGATGTGGACATCTTCCTGAGTTCGCTGCAACGTGTCCTGGCGCGGGCCGCGGCCGGCCCTCTGCCCGCATAACGCATAAATGGTTAGGAGGGATGAATGACCAGCCTTATCGGTCAAACCCTGAATAAACGCTATCGCCTCGACGCTTTGCTGGGCGACGGAGGCATGGGCACGGTCTATCGCGCCGCCGACCTCAATCTGGAGCGGCAGGTGGCGATCAAGCTCATGCACAGCCACTTCGCGCGGCAGGACGAGTTCCGCGCCCGCCTGGTTCAGGAAGCACGCACCGCAGCCCAGCTCGATCATCCGTCCATCGTGCGCGTCTATGACTTCGGAGAGTCGGAATCGGGGCTGTTCATCGCCATGGAGTACGTCGAGGGCGGCAGCCTGCGCGACCATCTGCGCCGCCTGCAGCGCCTCCAGAAGTATTTGCCCCTCATCCAGTGCTTGCAGATCGGCATCCAAATCGCCGAGGCGCTGGACTATGCCCACCAGCGCCGCATCGTCCACCGCGATGTAAAGCCGGGCAACATCATCCTGAAGCGCCTCAGCCGGCCGGACGAAGCCGGGGCGCAGCCTTTTCGCGCGCTGTTGACTGATTTTGGCCTGGTCAAGTTGCAGGAAGGCAGCAGCCTGACGCAGAGCGGAGCCACGGTGGGCACGCCGACGTACATGTCGCCCGAGCAGTGTGAAGGGCGCGAGCTGGACGGCCGCTCCGATCTCTATTCGCTGGGCGTCGTCCTTTACGAGCTGGTCGCCAACCGGCTGCCGTTCACCTTCCAGACCCTGACCGAAGCCATCGCCGCCCATCACAATGGCCTGACACCGCCGCCGGTCAGCTCGGTCCGGCCCGAAGTGCCGCCGATCATCGATTCCCTGCTCGAGCGGGCCATGGCCAAAGCGCCCGCCGAACGTTTCGAGACGGGCGCGCAGATGGCCGACGCCCTGCGGAGCGCCTTCGTGGCTCTGGAGGGGTTGCCCACGCGCGTCATGCTCCATCAGGAGCTGGATATCCTCGACCAGGTGGCAGAGCCGCCGGCCGGGTTCGAGCTGCAAATTCAGACCCCTGGTCACCCGGACAGTATTGTGCCGCTAACGCGCTCGGTCATCACGCTCGGCCGCAACCTCGACAATGACATCGTGCTGCCGGCCGACGGCGTGTCCCGCCACCACACCCGATTGCAGGCAACATCGCTCGGTTGGGAAGCCGTAGACCTGGGCGGCGTCAATGGCACCTGGCTCAACGATTACCGCCTTCGACCAGAGGAGCCCACGCCACTCATGGTCGGTTCCCTGTTGCGGGTCGGGCCCTACGAGATGATCTTGCAAGGGCCCGAAATGCCGCGCGGCGAACGAGAGGCCGGCAAAAACGAACCGATCTCCGCCCCCATCACACCGGGACTCGCCGGGACAGGTTCGGTGTCGGCTCCTGTCGTCGGGTCGGCCGCCGCAGGGCAAGCGCCCCCAACCGCCTCACAGGTGGCGGAGCAGCCGACGCTGCCGCCAACGCAACCCGAAGCCCCCCTCGCCATCTACATGGCGCGCAACGCGATTGTCGTCGATGCGGGCCAACGGGCCGAGGTGAAGGTCGATATCGAAAACCGCGGCGAACAGGAAGACCGCGTTACCCTGCGCGTGCAGGGGCTTGATCCGGCGTGGGTCGATGTTCCCGATGAGTTCGTGATCGTCCCGCCCCATCAGACGGTGTCGGTGCCGTTCGCAATTCAACCGCCGCGCGGCCGTGGCGCGCCGTCCGGACGCCAGCGCTTGCGCATCGAACTCGTCTCCCAACGCTACCCCCAGGCCAAGATCGGCGTCAGCGCGGCTCTGACAGTCAAGGGTTTCGCCGCCTTTGAGGCCGAAATTGAGCCGATGGAATTGCGCTTGCCGGGCCGGTTGGTGGTGACCATCCACAATACGGGTAATTTGCCGGACGAATTCCGCGTGGCCGGGCGCGATCTGCAACAGATCGTCCGCTTCCGTGGCGAGCGCGACGGCATTGTGTTACCGCCGCAACGGTCGGCCAATGTCGAACTTGCTTTGGAGCCGCGCGAGACGACCTGGTTCGGCGAGGGCGACGTATATCCCTTCGAGATCGAGGTGTCTGGCGCGCGCGGAGGCCGAAAAACGTTGCCGGGTGGCGCCATTACCCGCGCGCTGGTCCCGAACACGCTGCTCTATGGGCTATTATTCTTGCTGACGTTTGCCTGCGTGATGGGCGGCTGGGCGCTCGTCTCCAATTGGGGGCGCATTCTGGGCATCGGCGCGACCCCCACGCCCACCCCTACGCTATCCTTCGACCAGATGGCCGCCACCCAATCGGCCGTGGCAATGGCCCAGACGGTCGTCGTCGCCACCCAGATCGGCGCGGCTACCCAGGTGGCGCTGACCCAGGCCGTTGAGGGCGACACCGACGGCGACGGGTTAGTCGATACCCAGGAGACTGTGCTGGGAACGGACATTAACAACCCCGATACGGACGGCGACGGCTTGCGAGACGGCGACGAGGTGCTCATTTACTCCACCGACCCGCGCAATCGCGACACGGATGGCGACATCTTGAGTGATTTCGACGAGGTGAACACCTACAAGACAAACCCGGCGCTGGCCGACACCGACGCCGACGGCGTGTCCGATGGCCTGGAGGTGGCTCAGGGCACCGACCCCCTGGTGCCCGCCGTGCCCACGACCACGCCCCCGCCGCCTACATTGACCCCGGCATTGGCTACCAGCACGTGGACAGTCGTCCCGCCGACCTGGACGCCTATTCCAACCGGCACAGCCACGCTGCCCCCAACGGCCACGGCCACAACCCCGGCCACGGCCACAGCCACAGCGACCACCCCCGCCCCCGTGGCCGCGCTGACCTGCACGCTTGTTCCGCCGGTCATCGACGGCACGCTCAACGTTGGCGTTGAGTGGCCGGGCACGCCGTTGTTTACCTTCCAGCCGGCAGTGACGGGACCGGAGCGTATTGTGCGCGTCTATGGCGTGCGCGACGCGACGCACCTCTATTTCGCTTTTCTCATCAACGATGCCGTTAATGAGGGTTCAGATGCGGCGAGACTTTATCTGGATACCACGAACAACGGCAACGATCCCGATACGGCCGACCGGTTCTTTCAGGTAAACCGCAACGGCGACCGCCTGATCTGGCCCGGCATCGGCAGCAACATCGACGGCCAGGGGTGGAATTCGACGTATTCCTCGTCCAATTGGGCTTCCGCCGTGGGCGAGCCGGGCAACGGCCAGTGGGTGGTGGAAATGTCGATTGACGCAGTGGCCGAATTGGGCGCGCTCGCCAACCCCTTTGGTCTGATGGCCGAGGTGTTCTACACCGGCGATACCTCTGCTTACCCGTCAACCGCTTCAGGGACACAAGCCAATACCTGGCAAGATATCGGCAACGCCATTTGCACGCCTTAACATAGGTGATTTGGCTTGTTTTCTGGCCTCTGGTGGCTTCCTTGCGGCCAGAGGCCTTTGGATGTGCTAGACTAAGCGGTTATGCAATTATCCGCTACCGTTCTGGACGAGACCGCCCGCAGGCGAGGCCTGTACACGGTGATGGCCGTCACCTTCCTGATGAACGCGGGTTTCTTCCTCATTATTCCTCTCGTCTCGGTTCACTACGTCGATCGATTGGGCTGGGCTGCGGCCTTCATCGGGCTGGTGTTGGCCGTGCGGCAGTTCACGCAGCAGGGCTTGACCGTCTTCGGAGGCGCATTAGCCGACCGCTTCGGCCCTCGACGCCTTATCCTGACCGGGATTATGATTCGCACCGTCAGCTTCGTGGTGATGGGCTACGCCGCGCAGCCGTGGGTCTTGCTGTTGTCCGGCTTCCTGGCGGCCGTCGGGGGGGCGCTCTTCGATGCCCCCCAACGGGCGACGCTGGCGACGTTGGCCCCGGCCGATAAGCTGAACGAGTTCTACGGCCGCCTGGGCATCCTGCAAAACGTGGCCCGAACAGTCGGCCCCCTCATCGGCGCATTTCTCATCCGCTATGAATTTCAGATCGTGGGACTGGGATCGGCGGCTTTTTTCCTGGGATCATTTTTCGTGACCCTGCTATTTTTGCCGGCGGTCTGCGTTTCCTCGACCAGTCAATCCGTCCGCGCCGGTCTGAAACTGGCCTCGCACGACGTACCGTTCGTCGTCTTCACCACCCTGATGATGGGCTTCTGGTTTATGTGGGTCCAACTCTCCATCGCCATGCCCTTGCAGATTAGGCATCTAACGGGTCTGGATAGCAGCGTCGGCATCATGTTCACCGTCAGCGCGGTTCTGGCTATCGCCCTGCAGGTGCCGGCCTTGAGGCTGGCGGAACGCTATCTGCGGCCGACGCCGACGATCATCGCCGGCATGATCGCCATGGCGCTGGGGATGGGGCTGATCGCGCTGACCCAAAGCGTCCCGGCCTTTTACGCGGCGCTCCTTTTCTTTTCGCTGGGCACCGTTCTGGCGACGCCCAGCACCCAGACCGTGACGGCCGAAATGGCCGATCCGCGCGCGCGTGGGGCATACTTTGGCGTCGGTTCGCTGGCAATGGCCGTCGGCGGCGGGCTGGGCCACATCCTCGGCGGAACGCTGGTCGATCTGGCCGCCCAGCGCCACACGCCGGGATTGCCGTGGTTTATCTTTGCCGGGGTGGGGTTGCTGTCGGCCGCCGGGTTGTGGGTCTTCAACTGGTCGCGTCAATCGCGGCCGTTCTCGCCCGCGCCGATATCAGGCGACTGAGACAAGGCGAGCGAAAATGTCGCCCGACGCCCGTCCGGCCGCCAGCTTCTCCAGTTGCGCCGCCATGCCGGCCGGCGATAGCCATTCGGACGAAGCCCAGCGGTGGCTTTCGCCGGGGAACCAGTTGAACTCGTAAGCACCCAGCGTGTCCAGACGCGTCAGGCAGGCGCGGGCCACGTCCATGGCGGCGGGGATATATTCGAAGGAGATGAGCGCCAGGCCTTCGGACAGTCCGCGCAAGACTTCGGCCTCATATCCTTCCACGTCGATCTTGCAGAATGCCGGGCGGCCGTGGTGAGCGATCAGATCATCGAGTGTTGTCAGCCGCACCGCCTCAACCGTCCGCCAGCGCACGCCACCAAAAGACGGGTCGCCGCCCACAGCGGCCACCCAGTCCTCGGACAGCGTCGAGACGGTGGGATTGCGGGGGTCGTGGCGCAGGGTGCCCGTGCCCGGCATGGCGCCGACGGCTGCCTGAACCAGCGTCACGTCCGGCGAGCGGCCATAGAAGCGGCGCAGCCAGCCCATCAGTTGCGCTTGCGGCTCAACGGCGACCACTCGTGCCCCCAACCGTTGCCAGGCAGCCACGCGGTTGCCGACGTGAGCGCCAACGTCGAAGCACAGGTCGCCGGGTTGGATTAATTGAGCGTAGAAGCGCTGTAGACGCCGCACCCGGCCGGGCGCATAATAAATAGCCAGCGAGCGCAGCACCCCGATTTGACTTTCCACTTCCGCGCGCATGCCCGGCAAGGCTTAAGCTTCTCGTCCCAGATGGCGGGGCAGCGGCGGCAAGTTGAAGGCTCGTCGCAGGGTGTCGGCGTGTTCTCGCTGGTGCTGGGCCATATCCAGTAGAAAGCCGCACGCCGTCGTCGTCTCCAACCAGGGGGCGGCAAACGGGCGTGCCAGCGCCTCGTCCGATAATACCTCCGCAAGCAACAGTAAGGCGCGTCGCGTGGCCCGGTAATTGACCCCGACCTCATTGCCGGTCATCTTGACCCACGCCGTGGCATGACTATTGTTGAAGGCATCAAAATCGGGAATGGGCATTTCGTAGACCGGCTCGCGGCCCACAGCGACGGCCTTCAGGGCGATCACTCCTAGTCGCTCGTAGTCAACCATGTGACCGATGATCTGTTTGAGCGACCACTCGCCCTCCAGCGGCCGGCTCTCGCGTTCGTCCGCGGGCACAAGCGCCGCCAACGCCACAAACTCCTGTTGCGCCAGGGCCAGGACCGGTCGCAGCAGCGCGCGGTGGATAACGCGAAGCGAGGGGTCGGTCGGCGGCCGGGCTGCCCGCCACCGGACGATCTCGGCGGCGTGCCCCGCGTCGTGGCGGTAAGGTCGGGTCGCCCAGTCGTGCGGCGGTGGTTGGTCAAGAATCGTGTCGGAGCAGCCGCCGAGCGCCATCAGAAAGCCGCGCCGCTCTTTCTGGAGCAAGGCGACCGCCTCGGCAAAGGTCAGGTGGGCGAATTGCGTGTGCTGCACGGCGTGGTGGGCCTCCGGCGCGGCCTCGGCCGCGTCCGACCGGATGTCCGGGCCACGCCCGTCGGCCGACCGGAAGAGTTCATCGGCCGCACGCGCATCCTCAAGGGCGAGATGGGCCAGTAGCGTCGCCGCCGTCCACTGATCCAGGATCGGCTCGTGGGTAAGCGCGGTTTCGTCCTCGCCCTCGAATTGCAGCAGGAGATGGGCGCGCTCGGCCGCCAGCCGGGCCAACAGTTGGGCTTGTGGGAGTGACAAGTTGGGGGCAATGAAATCCATGAGTCACCTTGTTGAGCAGGCGCATGGTACTCCACCGGGTAGCAAACGGCAAACGATCTGCTGTTACGCGCAGGGCTTTCAATTGTCGAGGTGTAGCGCTGGATTCTTATCCGGCGGCCGAGAACGAGTTGGGCTGCGGAGCCGGTTAAGAAACCGGCGCCACGGGGAGCGAGCGATTACTCAAAAACCCTGCTGGTGCGCGTGTCCTGTCCGGGGGTCATCGATCCCGCTAAATTGAACAGAACAAAAATGTCCTATAATCAAGCTAACTTGTTGACGAAATCAGGAAGGTTTCATGGATATCTGGAAATTTCAGAAGCATCTGACTGCCATGTTACTTGGTTGGGCGGCGGCCGGCATCTTGTCCGGATTGGCCCTGACAGGCAAGCGCGATCCTTTGCGGCAGGGGGTTGCTGAGCAGTTCGTGGGCTGGGGGTTGGTCAACGCGGCAATCGCCCTGGCGGGTCGTATGAGCGCCACCAGGCGGCAGCAATTGCCGAACGCGACCACGGCCGCAGTCCAGACGGCCGAGCGGCGCAAGATCGCCCGCCTACTATACGTGAACACCGGACTGGACGTGTTCTACGTCGTGGGCGGAGCATTGGCGGCCCGGACGCGCGGGGCGACGGATAAGCGTTGGCGCGGTCGCGGCCTGGGTATTATGGTGCAGGGAGGTTTCCTTTTCTTCTTTGACCTCATCCACGCCATTCGTGCCTGGTCAACAGGCGACTCTCACTGATAGCGGCTGCGGTCGATGACGTCTTCAGTCGGTTCCAGATCGGCCGTATCGACTACCGACGGCTGGGGCAGTGGCTCCGGTTCGACAGGCGTGGGATCGGGAGAGCGCAGCCTGAAGATGATGAACAGGCTCAGTAGGCTGAATACGGCCAATAATCCCTCAGTCGCATAGGGGCCGACGCGCGTCACGGCGATGACGGCGATCATGTTGAATACGGCATGGTAGCCGATTGCCACGAACAGCCAGCGCAGCGAGCCGCGCCGAAAGACCTGTAACACCATGACCGACAGCGCCAGATGGGCGGTGATGGCGAACACACGCTCGGCCGCCCCCAGCAACAGCCCGTACCAGGGGGTGGCGACAAGGTTGGCCAGCGAAGCATTGATCACAGCCTGCTGCTCGGCTGGAATGGCGCTCAGGAGTGCCTCGTTATTAAGCGTCACGAGCAGCCCGACGATATTGACGGCTCCCAACAAGCCCAGCAAGATGGCCTCGATGCCGCCGTGCCCCGCGCCCAGCATCAACCCGCGCGACCACGAGCGGGCATCCTTGGCCCAGTAACGGTAGGTCAGGTAGCGGGCTGTTTCTTCGAATACCCCGGCCGACAGACCCAGAAAGGTAGCCGTGATCAACAGATTGCCCCACGATTCCAGGTCACCCGGCAACAGACCGGTGCGCTGGACAAGCCAGTTGAAGGGAATGTGGAATACCTGGGACAGGACAAAGGTAACCGCGCCGATGAAAAACAGCCGCCAGGTGGCACCCGTGCGACGATGGATGAACATCGCCACCCCAATCGGGATAACGAGCATCAGAGCAAAGTTGAGAAACAAAAGGAAGTAGGTCACAGGCAATATAATACCACCGTCCGGTAGAGGTGTGGAGTGCAGCTAATCCCCACTTTTTTTCGGTTACTGGGATAGCCCCACGGGGTTACCGAATCCAAGTTAACCGTATACTATCTAGATAGTTTGACTCGCGACGCTCTACCGGGAGCGGTGGTGATGACACCATCATAGCAATTGCCGGCGATGGAAGATAGTGACAAATGTCACCCCGTAATCATGACAATCGGATGATTCGGCGTAGAATAGCTTCATGGAAGCGCCCCTTCTGGTTCCCGCGGCCGAAACGCGGGTGGAGACACAAGCGGGCAACTCGCGATTCATCACCACGATTGGCACGGCTCTTACCGTTAATGAGGCCAAGGCCTTCATCCAACGGGTGAAGGCCGAGTTTAGTGATGCGACGCACCATGTGCCCGCTTATATCATCGGGCATGGACGTTCAACGCTGGCCCACTGCCACGACGACGGCGAGCCGGCGGGCACGGCCGGGCGGCCGATGCTGGCTGTTTTGCAAGGCAGCGGCCTGGGCGATGTTGTGGCCGTCGTCACGCGCTACTTCGGCGGCACGAAGTTAGGGACGGGCGGCCTGGTGCGGGCCTACGGCGATGCCGTTCGCGCGGCCCTGGTCGCGCTGCCCCGCGCCGAAAAAGTGGCCACAACGACGGTCATGGTTGAGTTTCCCTACTCACTCCTGGAACGCGTCCGGCAACTGGTGGAAAGTCACGACGGAATAATTATCGATGAACAGTTCGCCGCGGCGATCACGCTGACGGCCCGGTTCCGCAGCGAACGTTTCCCCGAATTTGCCGTCGCACTCCGAGAACTCTCGCACGGTTCGGTTGAAGCCGTTGTCGTGGAGACGAACGAGGCCACGATTATGCCCCTATAGCGCCGTGGGCCTGTGGCGCAACCTGTCCAGGTTGCCTCTTCCCCGCCGCAAGCTGACAGCTTGCGCTACAGGGTGTTTCCGAAATAAATTGCCGGATAGCATTCATCGGTGTGGCCCGCATCGGAAGTGGCGGGTTAGGAAACCGGCGCAACGGGGCGAATCTGCTAATATTAATCTTGATTGTAAGATTACTTCGCTAGATTAACCCCTAGAGATTACACAACCGAACGTTTACGACTGATTACCGGCATTGTTAATGCCTGTGCGACTTTCCCCCTTCGACCAGAATTAAGGCGTTGAAAGAATGTCACACCGATACGTGGCCTGTGAGGCCGAAGCGGGATATTGCGTCGTGGGAACGGTGGATAAACACAAGGGTTGTGTCGCGAAATCTATAGAATAAATTGTAAAATCTACATAGTGCGCCGCCGTTCGAACACCATTTCGAATACACACAATCCCGCGGCGCAACAAGGAGAAGTGTGAATTGTTAACGATGACCGCAGAGCCGACCGTGGCTGAACATTCGACCCTTATCACGCCCTATGGCGGGAAGCTGATCGACCTCATGGTGCCAGCGGCCGAGTTGGCCGAGACGCGCGCCTACGCCAGCACCCTGCCGTCGGTGCGCATTTCCGATCGCGCCGCGTGTGATCTCGAATTGCTGGCGACAGGTGGCTTTTCGCCGCTGGACCGCTTCATGGGCGAGGCCGACCATCAGAGCGTGCTCGACACGATGCGCCTGACCAATGGTATCCTGTTCCCGATGCCGATTCCTCTGCCGGTCGAAGAAGAGATCGCCGCCACGCTGAAGATCGGCCAGGACGTGGCTTTGCGCAGCCCGAGCAACGAGCTGTTGGCGATCATGAATGTCGAGGAAATCTACGCCTGGAGTGTCGAGGAAGTGGCCCAGAAGGCCTTCGGCACGCTCGACCTGCGTCATCCCATCGTGTCCGAGATGCACGGCTGGGGCAAGTTCAACATTTCCGGCGAGCTGCGCGTGCTGCAACTGCCCGCCCGCTATGACTTCAAATCCCTGCGACTGACCCCGGCCGAAACCCGCGCTCGTCTGGAGCAATTTGGTCATACCAATGTCATCGCCTTCCAGACCCGCAATCCCCTCCACCGCGTCCACGAGGAACTGACCAAGCGAGCCACCATTGAGAAGGACGGCGTTTTGCTGCTGCACCCCAGTGTCGGCATGACCAAGCCCGGCGACGTCGACCACTTCACTCGCGTTCGCACCTACAAGGCCTTGGCCCAGCGCTACTACGACCAGGACCGCATCCTGCTGGCCCTCCTGCCGCTGGCGATGCGCATGGGTGGCCCGCGCGAGGCAGTCTGGCACGCGATCATCCGCCGCAACCACGGCGCGAACCATCTGATCGTCGGCCGCGACCACGCCGGCCCCGGCAACGACTCGGCCGGCAAGCCCATCTACGGGCCTTATGACGCGCAGGAACTGGTCGAGAAATACAGCGACGAACTGGGCGTGACCGCCGTGCCGTTCCAGATGTTGGTCTATCTGCCCGAAGAGGATCGCTACGAAGAGATCACTAAGGTCAACAAGGAGACCAAGACGGCCTCTATCAGCGGCACCCAGGTGCGCGAGCAGTACCTGCAAAGTGGCCGGCAGTTGCCGGAGTGGTTCACGCGCCCCGAAGTGGCGCAGATTCTGGCCGAAACGTACCCGCCGCGCTATCGCCAGGGAGTGTGCGTCTGGTTCACCGGACTGCACAACGCCGGCAAGTCCACCACGGCCAACGTGCTGACGACGTTATTGCAAGAGTACGGCCGCAACATCACCCTGCTCGACGGCGACGTAGTGCGCACCCACTTCTCCGAGGGACTGGGCTTTAGCAAGGAAGATCGTAACGACCACATTCGTCGCATTGGCTTTGTCGCTTCGGAGATCACGCGGCACGGCGGCATCGTCGTCTGCGCGGCGGTTAGCCCCTATCGGGCCACGCGCAACGAAGTGCGCAACGATATCGGCGGCGACAACTACATCGAAATCTTTGTGGACACACCGCTGGAGGTCTGCGAACAGCGCGACACGAAGGGTCTGTATGCGCGGGCGCGACGCGGCGAGATTGTCGGCTTCACCGGCATCGACGACCCCTATGAGGCGCCGCAGCACCCCGAGCTGACCATCGAGACCCTGCAGCACACACCGGAACAGAACGCGCGGATGATCCTGGACATGCTAATCGAACGCGGGTTCGTGCGCACCGACGAGCCGGGATTGCGCGACAATTAAGCTGATTTGACCGGTCGCCGGCCCTGAAAACCGCCTCCTCGTTCACCAATCGGTGAACGAGGAGGCGATGGCCGCGAGCGGATGAAGTAAAAACAACAAGTAACCCCAACACAAGAGAGGAAACTGTAATGACCCAACACAATGAATATCCTGGCTACGTCCTGTGGATGACCGGCCTTTCCGGCGCGGGCAAAACCACCATCGCCCTGTTGCTGGAGCAAGAACTGAAGGCCCGCGGCTGCAACTTCGAGCGCCTTGACGGTGACGTCGTGCGCGAGAGCCTGACCCGTGACCTGGGCTTCAGCAAGGAAGACCGCGACAAGAACATCGAGCGCGTCTCCTTCGTCGCCAAGCTGCTGTCGCGCAACGGCGTCGGCTGCGTCTGCTCCTTCATCTCCCCTTACCAGGCCGTGCGCGACATGGTGCGCGCCAATACCACCAACTTCATCGAGGTCTTTATCGACGCCCCGCTGAACGTGGTCATCGACCGCGACGTCAAGGGCATGTACAAGAAGGCCATTGCCGGCGAAATCCCGAACTTCACGGGCATTTCCGACCCGTTCGAGGCCCCGGCTCAGCCGGAAATCCACATTCACACGGACCGGGAAACCCCGGCCGAGAGCGCCCAGCGCATCCTGACCTACCTGGAAAAGCAGAACTTCATCCCCGTTGGCGAATCGATTCTGCAACCGGCATAAGGTAACGTCGACTGCCGCGCCGGCGGAACCGGCGAATTAACGCCAGGGCGCAAGGACGCCGGGAGCACTTGATCACTCTCCCCGTTCTTGCGTCCTGGCGTCTTTGCGTTAAAAATCTTCCCAGATGACGACGATAGGCGATGCCCTGCGGCTCGGCCGCGCTCAACTTTCTAGCTCCCCCTCGCCGGTGCTCGATGCTCGCCTGCTGCTGGCCCACGTGCTGCGTCGCGACCATGCCTATCTGGTTGCCCACGACGATGAGCCGCTCGACCCGCAGACCGCGGCCGGCTATGAGCAATTGCTGGCCCGGGCGGCGGCCGGCGAACCCATACCCTATCTCGTGGGTCACGCGCCGTTCATGGGGCTGGATTTCGCTGTCTCGCCGTCAGTGCTCATCCCCCGACCCGAGACGGAGCAGCTGGTGGAGACGGCCGTGGCCTGGGGGGAAGACCGGGAGACGGTGCGAATCGTCGACGTGGGCACGGGCAGCGGCTGTATCGCCGTCAGCCTGGCTCGCAGACTGCCGGCCGCCGAAGTGATCGCCGTTGACGTGTCGGCCGGCGCGCTGGCCGTGGCCGCAACCAATGCAGCGCGCCACGCGCCAAGCCGCGTCGGTCTTGTCCAGGCCGACTTGCTCACCGCGCTGGCCCCCGGCTTCGACCTGATCGCCGCGAATCTGCCCTACATCGCCGGGCATGAGTGGCCGACTTTGCCCATTGGAGTAAAATCTTACGAGCCGAGAGTGGCTTTGTGGGGTGGCTTGGATGGGTTGAGTCTGGTCCGGGCATTGCTGCCCCAGGCGGCCGAGCGATTGCGGCCCGGTGGGCTGGTGTTGCTGGAGATTGGCTGGCGGCAGGGTAAGGCAGCCGCTTCCTTGGCGCGGGAGTCGTTTCCGGAGGCCGAGGTGACTGTCCTGTCCGACTTTGCGGGCCACGACAGGATCGTGATGATTCAGGCCGGAATGATTCAGGGAAGACCGAATAAGTGATAACGGGGATCGACGACATCGGACATTTGAAAACGAGCTATTTACGGGCGGGCGACGCGACGGCCATCGACCAGGCCGCGACCTGGCTGCGCCGCGGCCTACCCGTCGCCTTTCCGACTGACACCGTTTATGGAGTAGGCGTCATGCCGTTCGATGAAGCGGCCATCGAGTGCCTCTATCAGGTCAAAGAGCGGGATCTCAGCAAGGGTATCCCCATCCTGTTGGCCGACCCGGCCGATCTGGATCGAGTGGCCGGGTCCATTTCGCCCCATGCCCGACGGCTCATCGAGCTTTTTTGGCCCGGACCGTTGACGCTCATCGTGCCTCGCGCGCCGGGCTTGCCCGACCTCATCTCGCCCAACGCCAATATCGCCGTGCGCATACCTGACCATCGCGTGGCACGGGCCCTCATTCGCGCCGCGGGCGGTGCGGTCGCTGCCAGCAGCGCCAATCTGAGCGGGCAACGGCCGGCGACGACAGGCGCGGCAGCGCGGGCGGCGCTTGACGGTCGGGTGGCGGTCGTCCTCGATGACGGCCCATCGCCGGGCGAGCAGCCGTCGACCATCGTCGATTGCACGAGCGACATGCCGGTAGTCGTGCGCGTGGGCCCTCTCTCGGCCGCCGATCTCGGGATCGGTGAGGAGCCTGCCGGCTGACCTTCTATGACTGGCCTACTTTTGCCCATCCTGTTATTCGTCGGTGCGCTGGCGGCCACTTTTATGACCTACCGCAATATTCGGCGCGGCGGGGCGCGGTTCTATACCCTGGAGCGGGAAATCGTTTTGCGCCGGGCCATGGTCACGCTGGTGGCGGCGGGCGTTCTCTATACGGCGACGCTGGGGGTACTCTATTTCCAGCGGCAGCAGTTGATTGCCGAATTATTGCCGGCGGAGGAGGGGGATGCGGCCGAGGGGGTCAACTCCCCGGTCGTCACCACACCGACGGTGATGCTGGAGGTGTTTCCGCCATCGCCGGAGCCGACGTCGTTGACGCCGCAGCCCACGGCGACCGTGACGCCGACGGTCTGTCGGGCAGTCGTGGAAGGGTCGGGCGGCAACGGCATCTATCTGCGAGACGCGCCACAAGGGGCCGAACTGGTCATCCTGCCGGAAGGGACATTGCTGACCGTCCTGGAGGACGCCCCGATCGAGGCCGGTGATTTTGTCTGGCGCAAGGTGCGGGCCGTCGGCGGCGAAGAGGGCTGGGCAGCCGACGATTTCCTGACGATTCGCGCGCCGTGTGGAAATGAATGAGCGGACGACAGACGATAGACCACGGACCGCTGTGGCCTGTGGTCTGTCGTCTGCCTCACTCGTATCTTGCCTCTCGTATTTCGTGTCTCGTCATGATCATTGGAATTGATGCCAGCCGCACCATCACCGGCCGGCGCACGGGGACGGAGGCTTACGCCTATCACCTCATTTGCGCCCTGATCCCCCTGGCTACCGCGCGGGGCCACCGGCTGTGTCTTTACTTCAATCAACTGCCGTCTGATAATTTATTTGTGGATTGGGGCGACATTGAACGAGTCGTCATCCCTCAACGCCGCCTGTGGACGCACCTGCGCCTCGGCCGCGAGCTGCGCCGCCGCCCGCCCGACGTATTTTTCACTCCAGCCCACGTTATCCCCCTCGGCTATCGCGGCGCGGCTGTCGCCACCGTCCACGACCTGGGCTACGAGTATTTCCCGGAGGCGCACCCCCGCCGGCAACTGGCTTACCTGCGCTGGAGCACGCGCCACAACGCCCGCGTGGGTCGGCGCGTCATCGTCGACTCGCGGGCCACGGGCAACGATCTGGTCAAATTTTACGGCACCGATCCGGCCAAGATCGACGTTGTCTATCCGGGCATCGATCCCCATCTGCGCCGTGTTGAAGATCCGGCGACAATCGCGGAAACGGCCGCCCGTTGCGGCATCCAATCGCCCTATCTCCTCTACCTGGGCACGCTCCAGCCGCGCAAGAATCTCGTCCGGCTGGTCGAGGCTTTCGCGCAGAGTGGGTTGCACGCTGAGGGCTATTCCCTCGTTCTGGCCGGCAAACCGGGCTGGCTGGCCGACCCGCTGCTGACCGCCATCCGTAGTCTGTCGTCCTTGGTCGGCGGTCAAGTCCTCCTGCCGGGCTACGTCGCCGAAGCCGACAAGGCCGCGCTGCTCTCCGGGGCGACGGCGCTGGTCTTTCCGTCGCTCTACGAGGGCTTCGGCTTTCCCGTGCTGGAGGCCCAGGCTTGCGGGACGCCGGTCGTGTGCAGCGACACCAGTTCGCTGCCGGAAGTGGCGGGGGCGGGGGCGCTGCTGGTCGATCCGCTGGATACGGAGGCGTTGGCGGGGGCGATGCGGCAGATAATCGACGAAGAGAAGATTAGGAGGGAATTGATTGACCGTGGGCAGATCAACCGAAGACGCTTTGCGTGGGCGACTGCCGCCGGGCAGATTTTGGAGATATTCGAATCAGGAGCCGCGTAGAACGGCCGCAGGAACCGGCTGACTGATCCCCTTTAACTCCAACGTGCGCCACTCCAGTCCGTTGCTGTCCGTTCCGGCGGCCTCCAGCGCTTGGCGACTGACCAGGACTTCACCCGCGGCGGCCTGTGAGGCAATGCGCGCCGCCAGGTTCACTTCCTCGCCGATGGCCGCGAAATCCGTCAGCCCCTCTTCCGTCCCGACTGCCCCGAAGAAGGCGACTCCTGAATGGACACCGATGCCAACCGGAATGTTCTCATGGGTCATGGTTTTCGACATTTCGCGGGCGACATCGACTGTTCGCTTTACATAATTCTCCCCAGCAAACCCCGCACCCCAGAAAGCAGCCACGGAATCGCCGGCCAGCTTTTCCATCAAACCATCTTCCTCGTTGATGAGCTTCGTTGCCCGCACGTAAAAGCGGTTGATCAGCCGGCTGAATTGGGTGGGACTCATCGTTTCGGATAGGGCCGTCGAGCCGCGAATGTCGGCGAAGAGCATCGACATCTCGACCTCGGCCCCGCCGGGAAACTGGCGCATGGCCGCGTCGCACATGTTGCAGAAACGGGGATTGAGGTCGGACTGCCCTTTGCCGAATATAATCCGCTCCAAGGTTCCACCGATGCCTTTGAATGGTGCGTTGCAGAATTTGCAACGCGGATCGCTGGGCAGCATCCGGTTCAACCGGCGCAGACGCTTGTCGACGTGAAAAGCGTTGGTCGAGAACCAGAAGTACCAGACATTGCCGACGTCGATGGCTTTCTTGTCGTTCATCCTCATCCTTTACACCTGTTCGTATGAGGATACCACAGAATCAATCCTCGTTGGCGATCAAGCGCCGCACTCCTACGGCGATCTGGTTCATCTTTTCTTCGCTGACGCGCTCCGCTTCCGGGACGCCGAGATAGCCGAAGATGCTCAGGCTGCGCCGCTCCTCCGGCTGGTCGGCCATGCGGGGAATGACGTGGAAGTGGACGTGGGGGTGCTCGGCGGCCTCGGCGAACTGGATGACGTAGGTTTTGGCGCAGCCGACGACTTCTCGCAGCGCGGCCGACGTGCGTTGTAGCAACACGCCTAACTCGGCTGCTTCTTTGTCAGTCAGTTCGTCAATGGCCTCGATATGGCGTCTCGCGATCAGCACTAGCCAACCGGGGAGGGAGGTGTTGTAGCTGTGAACCACATCCCAATGATCAGTGCGGTGGATGTTGTCCCATAAGGGCGCATGGCCCTCGTCGCGGCGGCGCACCAATTCACAAGTCAGGCAAGTGCCGGTGTGGGTCATTGGGTGGATAGTGATTCGACTTCGATATTTTCCAATATGACGGATGCGCCGGCGCGCAAAGTGTTCTGAATCTCGGCCACGGTGTCAGTGTGCTGCATCAGCGCTTCCAGTTCGGCCGCGCTCCCTCTGCCCGTGACTTTAGCGCTGTAGGTGACGTTGCGCGCCGGTTCGCCCGCGGCCCCGAAGTCGCCGTCAACCGTCACGGCCACGGCCGTAACCTCAATGCCGCGCTTGGCCGCCTCGCGGTAGATGTCGTTGCAGTAGCATGTCGCCAGGGCCAGGAAGAGCAGTTCGCCGCCGTTGGCGCTGGAGCCGTAGCCGGACGATTTGGGCGGGATGGGGATGGTGTGAGCGGTGTCGTTGGTGGAGAGGGTGATGTGGTGGTGGTTGTGGCTGTTTTGGACGTGGGCGGTAATTTTCATTGGGTCTCCAATGTTTATGTTGCCACCGGAATCAGACGAAATACGCGTCCCAATCTCGACGCGGCATCAATATCCCCGCGACGTAATGCATCACGCATATCGTCAAGCTTATAGGCGTCCTGCAAAGACAGGAAGGGCGACCACTCATCCTCGGTGATGATCAGCGCCACATCTACCTCGGCCGCGAACTCGCCTTCGTGTACCAGTTTCGTCGTGATTTTTTCAATCATGATCCTCTCCTCAAGAAGTCGTCCGACCATCGTTGCGGATCGGGTCGATAAGCAGTCACCAATACAGCCGGCGTGGATTTCCCTTTCGGTATGCCCCATAGAACGTGGATTGGCAAGTCATCCGTATCATGCTGCAGAACCAATACCGCCGGGCCTTTGCCGTACTCCGGGTAATCCTCGACAACAACCGCGTCGCCAACCCCGGCAATTACGTCGTGGGTTGAAATCGAATCGGCCGCCAACTCATCATAGCCGTGAACGGAGATACGAACTTCTCCTTGTTCAATGAGAATCAGGACTCTCTGGAGCGTTCGACTCATCAGGCGATGATAATTGAATCCCAGACGAACGTCAAAACGGTTTCATTGGGATAAGTCGCCAAGGCCAGGAAGAGCAGTTCGCCGCCGCTGGAGCCGTAGTTAGTCAGTTTAGGTGGATGACAATAGTGTGAGTACGCTAAGTTTGCAATTGTTGAGTTCGGCTATCCAGTTGTGGCGGACGCTCCATAAGACCCGCGATGGAGGCTCATGTTCGCTTTGGTCGGTTCGGCGATAGGCACAAGTTATCGAAACGGGCGTCTAATTGTTGAAAGGAATGGCTTGGCACTATCCTCAGGAGCGTTCCCAAACTTGGTGGCCTATTTCTTTGAACTTTCTTACGGGAAAGCCACGCTGTAAGTTTGTTGCTTGGGAACCGGGTACAAATAGAACATTCTCAATTTGTCGCCTTTCTGCCTCAAAGATGCTTAGAACCTCATAATCTTCATCCATTAACACTAAGAGCACGGCATCCCACTCCTTATCGAATTGAAGCCTTCCAAGGCGCTGACCCGATCTTGATTTGGCGGGAATACATCGACCTTTTATTTGGATTTTTGTTACTTTCCCATTCTCAGTTCGTGTGGCGTCGTAGCCGGATTGGCGCGCTCCCGCCAACTCCAAGCCAAGTATTCTCGCAGCCTCAAACTCAGCAACTTCACCAGTAATGCCTAGAGGTTTGCCAGTGAGCCTTCTATATGTTTTTGCCAAAGTTTTTGCTTGAGCAAGTACTTCAGTGATTTCGTCCATTTCCATTTTTCAGAGAATTTAACCGTCAGAGATTATCATCAAGCTTTCCAATAGGTAGTTCGCGAAAATGAAAAGGGCGGGTCGTGCCCGCCCTTGCTCTTTCACAGCCTTCGGCTAGGCATACTCCTCAATCGGAATACAAACACAAAACAAATTCCGATCCCCATACACATTATCGATCCGGCTGACGAACGGCCACACTTTACCCCGACGCACCCAGTCGGCCGGGTAGGCCGCCTGTTCGCGCGTGTAGGGGTGATCCCATTCCTCGGCCAGCACGACTTCGGCCGTGTGCGGCGCGTGTTTCAGAGGGTTGTTCTCGCGATCCATCCGCCCCTCTTCGATCTCGCGAATCTCCTCGCGAATCTTGATCATGGCGTCGATAAAGCGATCCAGTTCTTCCAGCGACTCGCTCTCCGTCGGCTCGATCATCAGCGTGCCCGGCACGGGGAACGACAGCGTCGGCGCGTGGAAGCCGAAGTCCATCAGCCGCTTGGTGATGTCCTCGGCCGTGACGCCGGCCGTGTCCTTCAGGTGGCGCGGGTCAACGATGCACTCGTGAGCAATCCGGCCGTTCAGTCCGCGATAGAGCACGGGGTAGTGCGGCTCCAGCTTCTCGGCGATGTAGTTGGCGTTGAGGATGGCGATCTCCGTCGCCACGCGCAGGCCCCACTCGCCCATCATGGCGATGTAGGCATAGGGGATGGGTAAAATCGACGCGCTGCCCCACGGGGCAGCCGAGACCGTGCCCAGCGCTTCCGCGCCGCCCACGCCAGGAACGACCGGGTGATTGGGCAGGTAAGGCGTCAGGTGTTCGGCAACGCAGATCGGCCCCATGCCCGGCCCGCCGCCGCCGTGGGGGATGCTGAACGTCTTGTGCAGGTTCAGGTGCAGTACGTCCGGCCCGAAGTCGCCCGGGCGGCAGACGGCAACCAGCGCGTTCATATTCGCGCCGTCCATGTAGACCTGCCCGCCGTTGTCGTGAATAATCTTGCAAATTTGGCCGATGGACTCTTCGTACACGCCGTGGGTCGACGGGTAGGTGACCATCAGCGCCGACAGCCGGTCGCGGTGCTGTTCCGCTTTGGCACGCAGATCCTCGACGTTGATGTTGCCATTATCGTCCGTCGCCACCACCACCACTTCCATGCCGGCCATGGCCGCGCTGGCGGGGTTCGTGCCGTGGGCGCTGGCGGGGATGAGGCACACGTTGCGATTGCCCTCACCGCGGGCGATCTGGTGGGCGCGAATGGTCAACATGCCGGTGTATTCGCCCTGCGCCCCGGAGTTGGGTTGCAGCGAGCAGCCGGCAAAGCCGGTGATCTCCTTCAGCCACGACTCCAGATTGTGGAACAACTCCTGATAGCCCTGGGCCTGATCAAGCGGAACGAACGGGTGCAACGAGGCGAAGCCGGGCAGGGTGATAGAGAGCATCTCGGCCGCGGCGTTGAGCTTCATCGTGCACGACCCCAGCGGTATCATGGAGTGTACCAGCGAGATGTCCCGATTCTCCAGCCGCTTGATGTAGCGCATCATCTCCGTCTCCGACAGATAGCTGTTGAAGACCGGGTGGGTCATGAAGTCGCTGCTGCGCCGGAAGGGTTCCTCGTACGCCAGGTTCACGCTGTCGGCCAGCGTATTGATGTCTATCTCGCCCTCTTTTGCGCCGAAGACGGCGAAAAGCGCTTCCAGGTCGGCCAGGGTGACCGTTTCGTCCAGCGCCAGCCCCACCGCGCCGTCGTCGTAGTAGCGCAGGTTGATCTCGTGGGCCAGCGCCGCGCCGCGCAGCTCGATGTCCTGCCGGCGGCCGCCGCGGATGGTCAGCGTGTCGAAGACCGGCCCGTCGTTGACGGTGTAGCCTAGTTGCTTCAAGCCGGCGGCCATCACCGCGGTCATCAAACGGACGCGGGTGGCGATACGCTTCAGCCCGACAGGGCCGTGATAGACGGCATACATCGAGGCCATGACGGCCAGCAGTACCTGCGCCGTGCAAATATTGCTGGTCGCCTTCTCGCGGCGGATGTGTTGTTCGCGCGTAGTCAGCGTCAGCCGGTAGCCCTTCTTGCCGGTGGCGTCGACCGACACGCCGACCAGACGGCCGGGCATGATGCGCTTGTACTCGTCCTTGGTGGCGAAGAAAGCGGCATGCGGCCCGCCATAGCCCATCGGCACGCCGAAGCGCTGGCTGTTACCCAGGGCCACGTCGGCACCCCATTCGCCCGGCGGCGTCAGCATTACCAGAGACAGCAGGTCAGTGGCGGCGACGACGAGCGCCCCGGCCGCGTGGGCCTTTTCGGCAAAAGCGCGGTAGTCATGGATGTCGCCGTTAGTCGCCGGATATTGCAGCAGGACGCCGAAGGTTGGCTCGGCGAAATCGTAATCGGCGTAGTCGCCGACGACGACCTTGAAGCCGAAGGGTTCGGCGCGGGTGCGCACGACGGCAATGGTCTGTGGATGAACCTGGTCGGAGACAAAAAAGACGTTGGCCGTGGCGTTGCGCGGCAGAGCGCGATGGCAGAGGGTCATCGCTTCGGCGGCGGCCGTGGCTTCGTCCAGCAGCGATGAGTTGGCGATCTCCAATCCAGTCAGGTCGGTGACCATCGTTTGAAAATTGATGAGCGCTTCCAGCCGGCCCTGCGAGATTTCGGGCTGGTAGGGCGTGTAGGCGGTGTACCAGCCCGGGTTCTCCAGCACGTTGCGCTGGACGACGGGCGGGGTGATCGTGCCGTAGTAGCCCATGCCGATGAACGAGCGATAGACTTTGTTCTTGGCGGCGATGTCACGCAGCTCATCGAGGACGGCCGATTCGCTGCGCGGCGCATCCATTGCCAGGTAGCCGTCCATGCGAATGGAGGCGGGGATAGCCTGGTCGACCAGCGCGTCGAGCGAGTTGAGGCCAAGGGCATTCAACATTTTGGTGACGTCGTGGCTGCGCGGCCCGATATGCCGCTTCACGAAACGGTCGGCGGGCATGAGCAGATCGCGATTGTTCAGAATCATCGCGCCGTTGCCCTGCCCGTCATCGTGGGCTTCGATAATATCCTGCCAGTTGGCGCGGGAAGTAGGTGTTGTCATGGGATGATCCTCCAGGGTGCGACGAATGACGAGCGACGAATTCAGAAACTCCTCATTCGCAACTTGCCGTTCGTAGCTCGTCTCTCGTCTTTAGTGTTCGCGCGTCTCGCAATAGGCTTCGTAGGCGGCGGCGTCCATCAGTTTGTCGACCTGGGACGGGTTGCTCATGGCGATGCGAACGAGCCACGATTCATAGGGAGCGCTGTTGAGCGATTCCGGGGCATCGATGGCCGAATCGTTGACAGCTACGACTTCGCCGTCAACGGGCATGAGAATGTCCGAAGCTGCCTTGACCGACTCGACGACGCCGAACGGCTTGCCGGCCTCGAATGTATCGCCGGCGCTGGGCAACTCGACGTAAACGATGTCGGACAGGGCATCCTGGGCATAGTCACTGATGCCGATGACGGCTTCGTTGCCCTCGACACGCACCCACTCATCGGACTTGGCGTAATGCAGATCGGGCTGAATCTTGAGGCTCATGAGAAATCTCCTTTACTTAAAAATTAGGCTTATAGTTGAAAAGACAGTGGAAACAAACGAGGACACCCGGCCAGACGGACTGCGTGTGCGGTCGATCTTGCCGGTGTCCTCTGTCATGGACCTGAGAGATTCACGGAGCGATTGGGCTAATGCCCGTGTCCGCTTGCCCCTTCGGTGGTGGCAGCCATCGCGGCGCTACGACGCGCGACGGGTCCACGCTTTCCAGAAGCAACCCGGCCGCTCGGTCCCTTGTGCCTGAGAGATTCCTGAAACGAGTTTTCTCGTTCGCTTGCCCCTTCGGCGACCCCGCGTGGGGTGCTCTCCCGGGCGGCCGCTGCATCCTATTCGGTTGGCAACAACTGATGAGTATATTGTAGTCCGTGGGGGGAATGCGTCAAGACGTTATGATAGAAGAGGCAAAGACTAGTTGAGTTGCAATATGCTATAGGTTCATTGACAAATTAATTGCATATTGCTAAGATTAACTTTATGTATCAGGTGCTCTACACTAAACAGGCCAAAAGAGCACTCCTGAAGCTGCCCCATTCGGTAGCGCAAAATATCCGCGAAAAGTTAACGACTATCGCCCAGGAACCATATAGCCGTCATCATAACGTTACAAAACTCCAGAATCGACCGGGCTACCGGTTGCGAGTGGGCGATTGGCGTGTAATCTATGATGTTGACAACGGTAAATTAATTATCTTGGTTCTCAAAATCGCGTCCCGTGGAGAAGTATATCGATGAGCGTACAAATCATCATGAAAGAAGGCGCACCTGAATACGCCGTACTCCCTTATGACACATATCTGCGCTTGATTGAGGATGCGGAAATGCTGGCCGACATACAGGACTATGATGGGGCAATACAGGCTATTGCTGATGGTGAGGAGTTGATTCCCGCCGAGGTGGTTTATGCGCTGCTCGATGGCGGCCAGCCCATTCGTGTCTGGCGTGAATATCGCGGATTGAGCCAGGCAGAAGTGGCGGCAAAAGCGGGCATTAGCGGGTCGTACCTGTCACAACTGGAGTCAGGTAAGCGGGATGGGACGACGGAAGTCTTGTCGGCTATCGCCGCAGTGTTGGATGTGACACTTGATGACGTTGTTAGTGGATAACCACACATGATCCGCAGTTAGGCTGGTCGCCATATCTCGCGTGGTTAGGATGCGATATCTCGGCGATTTTTGGTGGTTCTTTTCGGTGCCGGGTTTCTTCTCGTGGTTGCTTGCACCAGCCCATCGTCCAGCGTCCAGCTTTAAGCCTGGAGAAACGACAGTAGCTGTCCCTACTCCGTCAGTTACCATCCACAATATAAACCAATGATCAACTATCCGCTCATCTCCTCCACCACCCCCACCCTCCGCCCCACCCAGGTCGAAGTCGATCTCGCCCGCCTGACGGCCAACTTCCGCGCCATCCAGGCCCACGTCGCCCCCGCAGCCGTCATGCCCATCCTGAAGGCCAACGCCTACGGTCACGGCCTGGTCGAGGTCGCCCAACACATGCAGTCGCTCAGCGCGCCCTATCTGGGCGTGGCCTTTCTGGAGGAGGGCATCCTGCTCCGCGAAGCAGGCGTGACGACGCCCATCCTTGTCCTCGGCGGCATCATCGGCAACCAGATTCCCCTCTTCCTGAAATATGACCTGACCCTCACCGCCTCATCTATTGAGAAGCTGGGCCAGATCGAGGAGGCGGCGCGGGCGATGGGCGTGCGGGCCAAAGTCCACCTGAAGATCGACACCGGCATGGAGCGCATCGGCGTCCACTACTACAGCGCCGCCGGCCTGCTGGAGGCGTCGCTGGCCTGCGACCACTTCGAGGTCGAGGGCATCTTCTCCCACTTTGCCAACGCCGACGCCGCCGACCTGTCCTATTCCCAACTGCAACTCGGCCGCTTCAGCGCCGTCCTCGACTTCTACGAGTCGCGCGGGCTGCCCCGGCCGCCGCTGCGCCACATGGCGAATTCGGCGGCCATCGCCGGCTTTCCGCCCAGTCACCTCGACATGGTGCGCGCGGGCATCCTGCTCTACGGCGTCTACCCGTCGGCCGATGTGCCGCGTACCGTCGAGGTGCGACCGGCGCTCAGTTGGAAGTCGCGCGTCGTCTATTTCAAGGTCGTCCAGCCGCGCCACCCGGTCAGCTACGGCTCGATGTGGCAGAGCGACCACCCGGTGCGCGTCGTCACGGTGCCCGTCGGCTACGGCGACGGTTACTTCCGCGCCATGAGCGGCCGGGCCGAGGTTAGCATCCGCGGCAAGCGTTACCCGGTGGTCGGCCGCGTGTGCATGGATCAGCTCATGGTCAACATCGAGTGGGAGACAGCCTATAACGGCGATGAGGTCATCCTGATTGGCGAAGCGCAAAACGGCGCGAGCATAACCGTCGAGGAACTGGCCGAGTGGGCCGGAACGATCCCGTGGGAGATCCTCACCAATGTCAACACACGCGTGCCGCGCGTATACCGGACCGGAACAGCGCCCGACAACCCCCAAACCACTGTGGATTGAGTGCCTCTTCTGCTCGCGATCTTCCGCCAGATATCTCTAACTTGACGTCTATGAATGAATATGGGTAAATTTCACCTGTTACGTCTCGTCTGGGGGGCAGACAACCCAATTACAAGGAGCCTACTGATATCCAATGGATGCCACATTAACCTTACAAGACAACCTGCACTTTACAGCAGTGCCGGACAGTGGTTACGTTGTTCACCTCGATACGAAAGCACAGGAAGGGGGCGCAAGCGCCGGGGCCAGCCCCATGGAGCTGCTGCTGATTAGCCTGGCCGGCTGCACGGCTATGGATGTCGTTTCCATCTTGCGCAAGAAGCGCCAAAACCTGACCGGCTTCGAGATTCGTGTTCACGGGGATCGAGCCACCGATCACCCCAAGGTCTTCACTGACTTCGAGTTGGAGTACATCGTGCACGGCGTCAACATCGACCCGGCGGCCGTCGAGCGCGCCATCCAACTGTCGACCGAAAACTACTGCTCGGCCCACGCCATGCTGGAGAAAGCGGCCCACATCCGCACGCGCTATACTATCATCAACGAATGACGGAGTTCGACTGGAAGATTCATTGCTGCTTGCTGTTCATCGGTTTGCGTCCTTCGTTGCCATTCCAGGAGCATGTCCATGACCCTGATCGATTTGCTTGAAGAAGAAGGCGACCAAATCCTGGCCGAAGCCGCCTTGTCCCTTTCCCGCTCTGACCTGACCCACTATCGGGAAGCAGGGCAGGCCGTCGGCCATGAGCGATTGGCCGACCTTTTCCGGCTGGCTGTGGCCGGAATTCGCGACCGCAATCTGGTGGCTGTCGTCGAGTACATGACCCAGGTAGCCGACGAGCGCTTCCACGCCGGCTATGCCATTCGCGAAGTCCAAATCGCCATTAACGTGCTGGAGGAGGCCATGTGGAGCCACATCGTCCGCCGCACCCCGCCGGACGAGTTGGCGGAGGCTTTAGGACTGGTCAGTACGGTCCTCGGCGCGGCCAAGGATTCGCTGGCGCGGGCCTACGTATCGCTGGCCGGCAAAACAAAAGCCCCATCGCTGGACATGTCGGCGCTTTTCGAGGGGAGAACCAGTGGCTAAATGCGTCGCTTTCTGCGTAACCTGCTACATCCCGACCGCTACCACGGCCGTTTGCGCGGGCAGAAGCCGCCCTTTTTCGAAGGGTGGTACTTCAAGTGCGTAGACAAGACAGAGCAACATCGTTTTGCCTTCATTCCCGGTGTCTTCTGGGGCGAGCGGCCGCACGCCTTTGTGCAGGTGCTCGACGGCGCCAGGACGCTGGTTCATTATCACGAATACCCGGTTGATGCCTTTTGGGCGGCCGAAGATCGCTTCGAGGTGGCCGTCGGCGACAACCGTTTCCATCAGGACGGTTTGACGCTGGCGGTTGATAACGCGGCGCAACGGGTCGCCGGCCAATTGCAATTCGAGGGGCCGGTTGGCTGGCCGGTCACGTTCGCCTCGCCGGGCATCATGGGCTGGTATGCCTGGGTGCCGTTCATGGAATGCTACCACGGCGTTGTCAGCCTCGATCACGCCCTGCACGGCTCGCTCCATATCGACGGCCGCGAGATCGATTTCAGCGGCGGCCGCGGTTACACCGAGAAGGATTGGGGCCGGTCGTTCCCGGAAGCATGGATCTGGTTCCAGACCAATCATTTCGACCATTTGGGCACAAGCCTGACCGGCTCCATTGCCATCATCCCCTGGCTGCGCACCACCTTCCCCGGCTTCATCATTGGCCTGTGGCACGAGAACCGGCTCTATCGCTTCGCCACCTATACCGGGGCCAGGGGCGAGCACCTGCTGGTAAGGGAGCAGACCATCGATTGGGTCGTGGGCGACAAAGACCACCGCCTGGAGATGTTCGTGACGCAGGGGCCGGGCAGCCAATTCGGCTTATTAAAAGGGCCGACCGCCGTAGAGATGGGCAAACGGGTGGCTGAAACCCTGTCGGCCACAGTTGACGTGCGGCTGACCCGCCGGGGCGACGGTCGCGTCCTGTACCAGGGAACAGGCCGCCACGCCGGGCTGGAAGTCCACGAGGTCGAGAACAGGCTGCTGAAGATGGTCGCGCCGCCCGGCTAACTCATCTGCCTGGCCACCAGCACGAGGAGCACCACCCCTAACCCGACGACGGCCGCGCCGGCTACCGGCGACCGCAGCCCCGTCGTGCGCGATAGATAGAGCAGGCGAACCGGCAGAAAAAGTAACGCCAGCACCACAAACGCGAAGACCGACCACCACCAGCCGCCCCCCAGCGCCAGCCCAATGACGTGGGCTTGGGCCGCCATAACCAGCGTCATCCCCCCCGCGGTCGCCAGCCCCAGTAATGCCGCGATCCAATAGCCTGTCTTCCCTTCATCCAGCGCCGGCTCCACCCGAAAGGCGAAAACCAGCACGTAGATGAGCGAGAAAGCCAGCCACGCCCCCGGCCCAAACACGAAGTAGGAAGCCGCGCCGCCTTCGCCCATTTGTGTGGTGTCCGCCTCGAAAGCCGAGGCAAAAAAGCCCAGTTGCCAGGCCAGCATCAGGCTGAGGACGAACGCAAAAAACAGAGCCAAAGCCGCGCGCGCCCCACGCGACAGCCATTCCGGCCTGCCTTGTGGCGTCGCCTTCAGGCGGCGGAGAAGGAAAACGCCGGCGACAAAAAAGACGAACACCCCGCTCACTAGTAAGGCGTTCCACCCGTCCGGCTGCTGCAAGCGCGATACGAGCTCCGGCAAAACCAACCATGCAACGAAAAATGTGGCGGCATCGACACCCAGAGCCAATACCCCATACGGCAAATAGTTTGAATGCTTCATAGACCACCGATTATACCAGTCCGGCCCCTACTCTCTATATTCTCGATTCGCCATTCGTGCGCCGTCATCGTAATTTTCCAGGGCTTTTCAGTTGCCAAGGTGCAGAGCCGGATAGGAAACCGGCGCTACGGAGAGCGATCGATTACCGAATAACCCTGCGTAATTTTCGCCCTTGGTTGACAGCCCTAATCCAGCCCTTATAATTTGATTCAAGGCCCTTTCGTATTATTTCCACAATTGAACGGGCGTCTGAATTGGTAATTGGCCGCCGCCGGGGCGGTAATGTGGGCACGATGTGGGAGGGAAGTCCGCACTGTGCCCGTGACGTAATGGTTGATAATAATGAGCGAAGAGAAAGGGAGAGGGTTCCCCACGGAACAGACGAGGGATGACGGCTATTGGAACGCTTTGTTTCAAATGGAGGACGTCTTCGCGAAGGAAGAGATGCCGGAGTCGCTCGACGGTCCCATCTCGTTCGAGATGGGCGAAGAGCCCCCTTCGACATCATCCGATAACGGTCAATACGTTAGCCCACAGCTTGCAGCAACGCCCATCGAGATCGAGACCCCGCCCGTCGTCGATCCGTGGGAGTATGCGAAACAATGCCTGGCTGAGGATCAAATCATCGAACTGAGGGTTATCGGCCACAACAAAGGGGGCCTGCTCGTCCAGTGGAACGACATCCAGGGTTTCGTGCCTGCCTCGCAACTGATCGACTTTCCCCAGTTTCACATCGCCCGCGAGCGCTACCAGATGCTGAGCGAGTGGCACGACCGTGTCTTGCGTCTCAAGATCATCGAAGTGACGCCGTCTAACAGCCGGCTGATCTTCTCCGAACGCGCCACCCTGGTAGCCGCCGACGAACGCGCCGACCTGCTGAACGGCGTGCGGCCTGGCGACCGGCGCACGGGCAGCGTCACCAATCTGACCGACTTCGGCGCGTTCATCGATCTGGGTGGCGTGGAAGGACTGGTGCATATTTCGGAGATCTCCTGGAGCCGCGTCGTGCATCCCAGCGCCCTGCTTCGCCAGGGCCAGCCGGTTGAAGTCCTCGTCCTGAGCGTCGATCAGGAAGCGGCCCGCCTGGCCCTCAGCATCAAGCGCCTGCGCCCCGATCCCTGGGCGACGGCCGAAGCCAGGTACACTCCCGGCCAACTCGTGCCCGGCAAGGTCGGCAACATTACCACTTACGGTGCGTTTATTATTCTGGAAGAAGAGCTGGAAGGCTTGGTCCACATCTCCGAGTTGGCCGAGGGCGTTTTCATGCACCCGCGCGACGTGGTGCATACCGGCGAGCGGGTGACGGCCCGCGTGCTCACCGTCGATCCGCGCAACAAGCGGATCGCCCTCTCGTTACGCGGAGTCGGCAACGACCCCGCAGCCAGGCCCTAAGCCCACCATGCCGCGCTCGGCCGACAAGCCACCTGCAAAGGGGACTCCTGAACCGCAAGCGCCGTCCCCCCAATCCTGGGATGAGCATCTGGTCGACGAGATCCTGAGCCGGCGGCGAGAAGTAGGCGGCCTTTTCCTCTTGTTGTTTGCTGCCGTCTCGCTGTTGGCCCTGGCCGGGTTGTCCCAGGCCGGTATCCTGCACTGGTGGACCAGACTCCTGCGCCAAATATTCGGCTGGGGGGCCTTCTTCGTCTCTCTGGGGTTGGCCGCCGTCGGGGTGCAACTCCTGCTGGGCGGGCTGGGCCGCTCGCTCCACATCGCCCCGTCCAGGCTCGTGGGCATCAGCCTGCTCGTCGTCACGGCGATGGGCCTGGGTCATTTGGCCGGGGGCTATAGTCTGGTCGATGCTTCGGTGGGCCGCGGCGGCGGCCTGGTGGGCTGGGCGCTCTCCGAACCGTTGTTCGATTTCTTCGGCCCTTTTCTGGCGATACTGATCTACGTGATGCTCATCACGTGGGCCTTCATGTTGCTGGCCGGGCGCACGTGGGACGATGTGTACACTGGCCTCGTCGCGCTGTCAAAGCGGCTGTCGGCCTGGGCCGACCAGGTCGACCCGGATCGTGTTGATGTCGTCGGCCGCGCTGCGGTCGATCCGGCAGCCGCCACGCCCCCGCCCGTGGCCGCCACGTCCCCTCCTTCCCGGGTTCCGCCGAGCCTCGTTGATGAGGGCGACAGCTTCCGCGACGCCACCCGCCGCGATCCGCTTTTGCCCGCCATCGACCTGCTGGAGCACAGCGAGACGCTAACCCAGGCTCGCGACGAGATCGCCTGGAAAAGCAAGCGTATCGAGGACACGCTGTTTGATTTCGGCCTGCCGGCCAAGGTGGTCGAGGTGCGGCGCGGCCCGGCCGTGACGCAGTTCGGCGTCGAGCCGGGCTACGTCGAACGGCCCGGCCCGGATGGCGAGATGAAGCAGCAGAAGGTGCGCGTGGGGCAGATCGCCGCATTGCAGCGCGACTTGACGCTGGCGCTGGCCGTGTCCCGCTTGCGTATCGAAGCCCCTGTTCCCGGCCGCAGTGTGGTCGGCATCGAGGTGCCCAACGGCCAGACGAGCGTCGTTCGTCTGCGTGGCTTGCTGGAATCACCGGCCTTCGCCCGACTCAAATCCACACTGGGCGTCGGGCTGGGGCGCAATGTGGCCGGCGAGCCGGTGGCGACGGACCTGGCCAAGTTGCCGCACCTGCTCATAGCCGGGACGACAGGCTCCGGTAAATCAGTGTGCATCAATGCGTTCATCACTTGTCTGGCTTTCAACAACACGCCGGAGCAATTGAAACTGGTAATGATCGATCCCAAGAAGGTCGAGCTAATCCGCTTTAACGGCCTGCCGCACCTGATCGGCAATGTTGAGGTAGAAGCCGACCGGGCGGTGGGCGTGTTGCGCTGGCTCACGTCGGAGATGGACCGGCGCTACGAGCTGTTCGAGGGGGTGGGCGCACGGAATATCAGCCTCTACAACCGCAAGTTTGCCGCCGCCAGCAAGGCGCACCTGCGATTGCCCTATATCGCCGTCTTCATCGATGAGCTGGCCGACCTGATGCATACCTATCCCGGCGACGTGGAACGGACGTTGTGCCGGCTGGCGCAGATGGCGCGGGCCACCGGCATTCATCTGGTTGTCGCCACGCAGCGGCCGTCAACCGACGTCATCACCGGCCTGATCAAGGCCAACTTCCCGGCCCGCCTTTCCTTTGCCGTGGCCTCCGGCACCGATTCGCGGGTCATCCTCGACTCCGTAGGGGCCGAACACCTGATGGGCAAGGGCGACATGCTGTTCCAGGCTCCCGATGCCGCCGCGCCCGACCGGGTGCAAGGAGCCTACGTCACCGACACGGAGATCGAGCGCGTGGTGGCCCATTGGCGGATGGCATTTCCCGACCACGTGGCCGCCACTCCGCCGTGGGAGCCGCTCATCGCTCGCTATGCTCTGCTGGACGAGACCGACAGCCTGCTGGAATCGGCCGTCGAGTTAGCCAGAAAACACGATAATCTCTCCGTTTCCTTTCTGCAGCGCCGGCTGCGCCTCGGCTATCCGCGCGCCGCCCGGCTTATGGAACATCTGCACGAGATGGGGTTGGTCGACGACCCGCAGGCCGGCGGCAAGACGCGCCGCTCCTTCGTCAGTGAAGACGACGACGATCCCATCGGCGATTACTTAGCCGACCCCTAACGTTTGGCCGCAAGGCGTCGGGTGTGTGGGATGGTCATCGAATCTGTTCTATAATTCACAATCATGCCGACGTTCTTCAACCAAAGAAACAACTTCACCCGTTACGCCTGGTTCGTCCTGGGTTTCCTGATTCTGGTCGTCCTGTGGGGCGCGTTTGTCCGCGCCACCGGTTCCGGGGCGGGGTGCGGCAGCCACTGGCCGCTGTGCAACGGAGTCGTCGTCCCGCGCGCGCCGCGCATCGAGACCCTTATCGAATTAACCCACCGGCTCACCAGCGCCTTGTCGGGGGTATTCGTGCTGTTCATGCTGTTCTGGGCCTGGCGACTTTATCCGCGAGGCCACATCGTGCGCCGGGCGGCCGCTTTCTCCGCCCTCTTCGTCATCACCGAGGGGCTGGTCGGCGCGGGGCTGGTGCTGTTTGAGTGGGTGGCCGATAACGAATCCGTGGCGCGGGCCATTTCGATGGCTGTGCACCTCATCAACACGTTTCTGTTGCTGGCGGCCGTGTCGCTGACGGCCTGGTGGGCAGGAGCACAAGGCGATTACAAATTGCAATGGCGCGGGCAGGGACGCGCCGGGCGGCTGCTTGCCGGGGCGGTCGTTTTGCTGCTTGTCCTGGGCGTCAGTGGCGCCATCACCGCCTTGGGTGACACGCTTTTCCCCTCCGGCACACTGCGAGAGGGCATTGCCCAGGACTTCGAGGCGACGGCCCACTTTCTCGTGCGGCTGCGCGTCTACCATCCGATCATCGCCGTCGTGACGGGGATCTATCTATGGTGGGCGAGCACGATCATTGCCGCTGCCCGTCCGGGGATGGGGGCTCTCGTGTTCTCGCGGGCCATTCGCGTGCTGGTCGTCGTGCAATTGGCCGCCGGGATGCTCAATATCTTGCTCAACGTGCCGATCTGGATGCAACTGGTTCATCTGTTGCTGGCCGATCTCATGTGGATTGCCGTGGTGCTGCTCGGCGCAACGACCCTGTCCCAACCCGTTGAGATGCCTCAGTCAGCCGCGCTCGTGGTTCCGGCCGGCGACTGAGCCGGAGGCAAAGAGGTGATTTATGAATGATTGGTATATCGGCACGATGGGCTTTGGCTACAAGCCGTGGCAAGGCACGTTCTACCCCGACAAGCTGCCCAAGGCTCAGCAATTGGCCTATTACGTGTCGCAGTTCAACGCGCTGGAAATGGACTCTACATTCTACGGCACGCCGCGGGCAGCGACTGTAGAGCGTTGGCGCGCGGTCGCGCCGGAAGATTTCAAATTTTGTCCCAAGGCGCCGCGCGAGATCACCCATGATCTGCGATTGGCGGCGGCCACGGCCGCCATCCTGGACAACTTTCTCGATACGATGCGGCTTCTCGGTGACCGGCTTGGCCCCATCGCGTTCCAGTTTCCGCCTGATTTCGCGGTTGGCGAGCGCGAAAACCTGGATGCGTTTCTGGCCCGTCTGCCGCGAGACCTGCGCTTCGCCGTTGAGTTTCGCCACCGCTCCTGGTGGAACGATGAGACGGAGGCCATACTCCGCGCCCACGACGTATGCTGGATCGCCGCCGACTACATTTACCTGCCCAAGGAAATCAGGCGCACGACGGATTTCCTCTACCTGCGCTTTTTGGGCCGCCACGGACAGTTTGCCGAGAAGACCCACGAGGTGCTCGACAAGACGGCCGATTTGCAACGATGGCGCGAGCAGGCTGCCGCCCACGCCGCCGCCGCGCCGGTCGCCTATGCCTTCTTCAACGATGACTACGCCGGTCATGCTCCCACCACGGCCAACCGCTTCAAGGCATTGCTGGGTCTGGACGTTGTCCCCGGCCCGCCTGAGCAAGGACGACTTTTCTAACGGCTGGTCCTAATACAAAAAGCCCGCCACCGATCAGCCGGTGGCGGGCGCTCATTCAAAAAACCGCTACCAAACTTTTCGTTACAGGTTCATATCGGGCATCGAACCGCCGACCTTGTTGCCCAACACCTTGGCCGCGATCTGGCCGTAGAGATGGCCGCTGACGAACGAAATGTAAGGCCCAACTGCCAGGCCGATGAGAAAAGCGGCGATCCACCCCAGACAAGGGATGAGGCTCAGAATGCCGATCAATATCGAGATGACGAACGCGGCCACCAGCGTGACGACGAAAGCGACCAGGATGTCGCTCATATGATTGCGGATGATGTCGAATACCTCGCCGAAGCGGAAGCAGGCGCTCAAATCATCCTTGATGGCGTACTGTATCAGGATCGCCGGGGTCAGGAAGAGCAAAGCCACAGCAAAGAGAACGACCAGGCATAACAGAAGTAATCCGCCCCCCGTGGCCATGATAGCCGCCAGGTCGTCGCTGCCCATCAGATTGGCTATGCCACCGGTCGCCGCCCCGCCGATGATTATCAGCAGGATAAACGGCAGCGTGTAGACCACCTGGGCGACCGTTACGAAGAAGCCGTCCTTCAGCAAGTCGCCCCAATTATCCCATTCCGGCAGGCTGTCCCAATTGCCGTTCATCACGTGACGGATAATCTTCACCAGATAACCTTGCAAGATCAGGGCCGGAAGGATCAAGAAACCCAGCACCGACATTACTGCACCGATCAGCAATTTGCTGATCCATTGCTTGTCATCCATGACAAAACGAACTGCTTTATTTACATCCATAATAAATTCTCCTTGATTAAAACCTAATGAGTATTACGTCATCTACAAGATAAAAGTTGCGCGATAAACTACATGATAGGGGCTGTGGGGTTATTCGTCAATCTTGTCAGATTACAAGCCAGGGGGCTTCAGTAATCGGCCGCTCTCCGTAGCGCCGGTTTCTTAACCGGCTCCGCAGCCCGGCTCGCTCCCGGCCGCCGGATAAGATTCCGGCGCTCCACCTCGACCACTGAAAAACCCCGGATCAAAAGCCGGACGGCATTCGACCACTATATGCAATTGCCTCGGCCCATGCTAGAATGGCCCGCGTGGCGAGAATTATCTTTATGGGCACGCCGGAGTTCGCCGTTCCGTGCCTCCAGGCCCTCATCGAAACTCAGACCGTCGTCGGCGTGGTGACGCAGCCCGACAAGCCCGCCGGGCGCGGCCACCAGTTGCGGCCGTCGCCGGTCAAAGCTGTGGCCGAGGCCGCCGGCATCCCCCTCTACCAGCCCGCCTCATTGCGCCGGGAAGAGGCAGCCGAGCCGTTGCGCCGGTGGCGGCCCGACCTGATTGTTGTGGCCGCGTTCGGACAGATTTTGCGGCCACACGTGCTCTATCTGCCGCCCAGAGGCTGCCTCAACGTCCACGCCTCATTGCTGCCGCGCTGGCGGGGCGCGTCGCCCATCCAGCACGCCCTACTGGCCGGTGACGCCGCGACCGGCGTCACCCTCATGCGAATGGATGAGGGATTGGACACAGGCGATATGTACACGCAGGAAAGCCTGACCATCGACCCGCGCGAAACGGCGGCCACATTGCACGACCGGCTGGCCGTGCTGGGGGCGGAGATGTTGCGCCGCCGGCTCGATGCGATTCTCGACGGCCGCCTGACGCCCATCCCCCAAACTGAAGCCGGTTCCACCTACGCGCCGATGATCCACAAGGAAGACGGCGAGATCGATTGGCAACAGGACGTAGCGACGCTTGACCGCCACGTGCGGGCGATGACGCCCTGGCCGGGCGCATTCACGACGTGGGCGGGGGACACGCTCAAGGTAGTTGCCGCGCGTGCGCTGGCCGCCCGGCCGCTCGGCCGGCGGCCGGGGACCGTCATGTGGGCAGCCGATGGCCCAGCCGTGATGACGGGCGAGGGGACTTTGTTGCTGGAGACCGTCCAGCTTGCCGGCAAGCGAGCCATGGCCGCCGGCGATTTCGTTCGTGGCCGGCCGGATTTCATCGGTGCGATATTGGGTGACGCTACTACGCCGGACGCAACGACCGGCTAACGGATAGGCCCGGCAATGGAGATTCTGGTCTACGGAGCAGGAGCCGTCGGCGGCTATCTGGGCGGCAAGCTGGCGTTGGCCGGCCGTCGCGTCACGCTTGTCGCTCGCCCCGACACGGCCGAGGCCATCAACCGCGACGGTTTGCACATCACCGAGGACAACCGGACATGCCGCGCGCCGGTCAAAGCCGTGGGCGGGCTGGCGGCGGTCGCCGCTGCCCCCTACGATCTCATCATTCTAGGCATGAAAGCTTATGACCTGTCAAACGCGCTGGCGCAACTGGCCCCCTTGTGCCCGGAGCCGGCGCGCCTGATGACCACCCAAAACGGCATCGGCGTCGAGGAGCTTGTCGCCGGGCGCTTCGGGGGCGAGCGGACGCTGGCCGGCAGCGTTACCATTCCCATCAGCCGCGGCGACCCCGGCCACCTGGTGGTGGAGCGGGCGGGACGTGGGCTGGGAATTGCGCCGCTGCGGCCCGGCCAGGCCACAGATGAATGGGTGAGTCTGTTTCGCGCGGCCGATATCAACGCCGGCGCTTGCGCTGATTATCGGGCCATGAAGTGGTCGAAAGCATTCTTGAACATTATGGGCAATGCCACATCAGCCATCCTCAACCGCCCACCGGCCGAATTGTATCGTTGGCCCCCCATCTTTGACCTGGAGATGCGCATGTTGCGCGAGACGTTGTCGGTGATGAAGCGCCTGGGCATCGAGGTCATTAATCTGCCCGGCGCGACTGCCCGACCGCTGGCGCACACCCTGTCTTACGCGCCGCGCATATTGCTGCGCATGGTTTTCACGCAGGTCATCGTCCGCGGTCGGGGCGATAAGATGCCCTCTTTTCACATCGATCTGGCGGCCGGCAAGGGACAGAGCGAGGTCGCCTTTCATAATGGAGCCATCGCCGCGGCGGGCAGGGAAGCTGGCGTGCCTGCGCCGGTGAACGCGGCCCTCAACGGCACGCTACAGAGTCTGTGCCATGACAAATCGCGGCGAGCCTGGTTCGACGGTCGCCCAGACAGACTGTTGGCCGTTGTCCGCGAATACGAGCAAGGTAAGGAAATTATATGAGTGCAGCTTATGCCGGAAATCCCCGTGAGGGGGCGTTGCGGCAAGAGATCGTACAGATCGGACGAATGATGTATGAGGGCGGGTTTTTGTGCGGCTACGAAGGCAACCTGTCGGTTCGGCTGGGCGACGACCGCATCCTCGTCACACCGTCGGGCTTGCACAAAGGCTTGTTGCGGCCGGAACAGTTGCTGCTCGTCGATCCGGCGGGGCAAGTGCTTGGCTATCCGACCGAACCCCGGCGCGGCCTGCGGCCGACGAGCGAGTTGCCCATGCATCTGGAGGCTTACCGCCAACGGCCTGACGTGAGGGCCGTCGTCCACGCCCATCCGCCGATCACCGTCGCCTTGTCCATCGCCGGCATCCCGATGGATACGCCTTTGCTGCCGGAGGTGATCGTCCTGCTGGGCATGATCCCGATGGCCCCCTATGCACTGTCTTCCAGCTCCGAGGGTGCGGTCGCCATCCGCGATCTGATCGGCGGTCATGACGCCATAATCCTGCAACGCCACGGAACCCTGACCGTCGGCACCTCCCTGACGCAGGCTTTCATGCGCCTGGAGACGGTAGAGCAAAACGCGCGCATCCATTTCATGTTGGCTCAATTGGGGGCGGGGGGCCCACTACAGGGGAATGAGCTGCGCAAGCTGTTGCAAATGCGGCGCGCGATGGGGCTGGAACGCGAGGGGGAGGCGGCCGATTTTCGCCGTCGCTGGGGCATCAGCCCGGATGACACAGGCGACTAGTCGTTGACGGCAGTCTGCCCATTCATGGCCGCCAGCAAACCAAGCCCCAACCAGAACACCACTCCCGGCTTTGAGCCAAGAGCCAGTGCGTCGGCCAGTCCATAGACGTGGAGGGCCGCCAGCCCCGCCAACAACCCCAGACTGATGGAGCGGTAACCCGCGCCGCGACGGGCGACCCGCCACCCCACGGCCGCCGCTACAAAAAGGAGCGCCAGGTAGGCCACCAGCCCCGGCAGGCCGACATCGAGGGCGGTCTGCAGAAAGATGTTGTGTGCGTGGGCAATATCAAAGCTGGGCGACATGGAAAGGGGGTAGAGGCGAAAGGCGACCTCCCGGAACGCGCCCAGCCCCACACCGCTCAGCGGGAAATCAGCGACGGCCGTAACAGCCCAAGGCCACAAGTCTTTGCGAAAGTTAAGGGTCGTCAATGTACCCACGGCCGTTTCCTGGGGTGGATTCAGCCACACATCCCTGAGCGTCCCCGGTCCGATCCATAACACGAGCGCGAAGCCAAGCACGGCAATGGTCGTGAACACTGCCGCCAGAGCAAGCCGCGTCCTCGAGCGCGGCAGCACCATTATCCACAGGAAAAGCAGCACGATCAGACCGGCGCCGGCCCCTATCCACCCCCCTCTTGACTGGGTGAGCAACAGGATCCAGACCGTCCACAGAGTGGCCAGGAAAATGACGGCGCGCCCTAAACGGGAAGAAAACTCGACCGGCGGCGCGATCAAGAGTGACGCCAGCAGCGGCAAAAAGAGACAGATGAGGCCGGCTAATTGATTGGGGTGCACGACCAGTCCGTTAAATCCCGGCAGCTCGCCCGGTTGGAACGGGTTCAGTTGCGCCAGGGCCGGAATTTTTGGGAACTCCTGCAAGCCGAAAATGCCCACAACGCTGAAGGCCAGGCTCAACAGGAGCAACAGGACGGCCACAGCCAGCGCCGCACGCCGCGTTCGCGCCGTCATGACTACCAGACGCCAGGCACCCAGACCCAGGATGAGGCCGGTGGCCTTGGGCAGCGTTTCCCCAGGATCGGCCGAGACGACTATTCCGACGATGACGGTTATGGCCCACAGACAAAGAACGAGATTAAATGGCGTCGCCGGCAGGGGCAGAACGTAGACCGAAAAGAGCCAGACTGTTCCCAGCAGCACCAGGCCCAAGGCGGTGACGACGGGCGCATAGCCGGGGATAAGAAGGAGTGGAGCGACCAGCAAAAGGACGATCCCTTCCAGCCGCACATACCAGTATGAAAGTGGTCGACGCTGATGACCGTACTGTGGCCGGCCCGACGGTTGATTCACGAACAGCCCTTCCCGCCGCCGGGGCACCTGTAAACTTAGTAGGCCCCTTTACCGCGAACCACGACCCATGGCGTTTTGAGGAGAATATAGATATCCATCCAGAGAGAATAGTTCTGGACGTAATACAGGTCTTCTTCTGTGTGGAGATGGAGAGGCTTGTCGGCGCGACCGTTGATCTGCCACCAGCCGGTCATGCCCTGCGGCACGGCCAGTCGCTTGTGCTGCCACGGCTCATATTGGCCGACCAGCCACGGCAACTCCGGCCGCGGCCCAACGAGACTCATGTCGCCCTTGAGCACGTTGAAGAGTTGCGGCAGTTCATCGAGACTGGTGTGGCGCAGGAAGCGGCCAATATTGGTCACGCGGGGATCATCGGCCTTCTTGAAGAGGACGCTGCCGTCCTCAGATACTTCCGTCAAGTCGTGGAGCATTTTGTCCGCGCCTTCGACCATGGAGCGGAACTTGTACATGGAGAACAAGCGGCCGTTCTCGCCCACACGTTGCTGGCGAAACAAGACGGGGCCGTCGGAGTCCAGCTTGATCAGCAGGGTGATGATCGCCATCGGTATAAAGGCGATGGCGGTCAGGATACCGGATAGAGCCAGATCGAAGATGCGCTTTACCAGACGCTGAACGTCGTTGAGCGCGGGATCGCGTAGATTGATCATGGGCAGACCTCCAAAGTCCTCGACCGTCGCCCGATAGAGGGCCAGGCTGAAATAATCGGGCACAACCCGCACCTGAACCGGCAAATCATGGAGAGCCAGGACCAATTCATTTATCTGCGCATAATCCCGTTGTGGCAAGGCGATGACGACGTCGTTAATGTGGCTGGCCTGAACGACCTCGCGGACATCCTCCACCCGGCCGAGAACGTGGACGACGTACTCGTCCGATTCGGATTGATTGTCTACGATTTCGTCCAGGAAGCCGGTCAGGTTAAGACCCATCGAGCGGTAATCCTGGATCATCTGGCCGACGCGCTGGCCCACTTCGCCGGCGCCAACGATGAGCACGTGACGTTCGGCGGCGGGCATCCGGCCGATGCGAAAAATAATCCGCGCCAGGATGCGCCAGCCCAACAGCAAGATCATGTCGAACGTGACAAACAGGATAAAAACCCAGCGCGAGAAATCGCGATTGGTCAGAAAAAGCAAACCGGCAAAGAGCAAGGCCGAAGCCACTGTCGCCAGGGCGACAATCTGGAACTCGTCCATCGCCTTGTAGATACGTTTGGGGTCGTAGACAGACAGAACCAGGAAGGAGATGCCCCACAAAACGGGGACGAGCAGGAAGATGTAAGGAGAAATGACGGCCTGGCCGCGCAGATTCGTGAGGTTTTGGGGGATGTAAGGGACAACCTGTGTGGCCAATACCAGGGCCATGCACGTCAAGAGGATGTCAAGAGCCATCGAGAAGATGGCATAGTTAACTCCAAACCGCCTCAACATATAAACTCTTCCTTCTCCCTTATCGGCAATCGGACGAACTCGGCTGCCGTTCTTCCTCGGCGGCACAAAACTTCAACACTCCTTTCTCTGCATGATCCGGCACTTGCCGGGCAGGTTGTGAAATTAAGTGCAATCCGATCAATTATAACGGCTACCGACTGACAGACAACCGTAACCAGGGCGAAATCTCCCCGGAATCCCCCAATCGGTCGAATTACCTAGAAGACGAGATAAGGCGTTGTTTGAGGACGCGGGCTAAAAAGACGGGATTGCCGACGACGTAGCGACGCCACAGGCGGCCGGGCTCGATGGCGAGCCGCCCCAGCCATTCCAGGCCGTTGGCGGTCATCCAGGTTGGGGCACGTTGCAGGTTACCGGAGAGATAGTCAAAAACGGCCCCACCCGTTAAGGCCACGTCGGCATCGATGCGTTCCCAATTATCGCGCAACCACTGTTCCTGGAGCGGCATCCCCAGGCCCAGGATCAAGATATTGGGTCGTGCGCCGTTGATATCGGCCAGCACGGCTTCGTTATCGGGATGCCCGGCTTGCTTGTGGAAGTAGCCGTCGCGTACGCCCACGATGTTTAATTGCGGAAAACGCGCCCGCATTCGTTCGGCTGCTGCCTGGGCGACACCGGGACTGGCCCCCAAAAAGTAAAAAGTAAAGCCGCGCTGCGCGGCGAATTCGCCCAATTGCCACATCCAGTCCGCATACGTGATGCGCTCCGGGATGTGCTGGCCCAGAAGGCGTGCCCCCAGCATAACCCCCGCACCGTCGCAAAAGACAATCTCGGCCTGATTGAAAAAGTCCCGCAGCCAAGGATTGTCGGCGGCCAAATTGAGGCCGTGGACGTTGACGTGCAGGACCTGCGCGTGGGCATGCCCGTCGATTAGGCAGGCTAATCTGTCGTGCAATTCGCCAACCGTCAACGGGTTGACGCGAACGCCTAATATCTCAACTGTCGGGGAACGCATACTCACCTGGACGTCTGATTAGTTGAGCGGTTGAAATGAGCAAGGCCAGAAGTACCCATAGCAAGACGTAGGTCGTGCTGTCTACGGATGGATCTGTCATGATGCTGTTGATGAGCGAAGCGACGAAAAACCAGCGGCCGTAGCGCAAAAAAGCTCCGGCGGGTGACCGCGCCGGCGTGCCGCCCGGTGGCCGCGTCGCCAGCCAAACGGAGATCATCAGACCAATAATCGCCACAAACCCCAGCAAACCCTGCCGGTAGAGCGCGGCCAGGTATTCACTGTGTGAGCCGGCGGGGATATTCAGCCCTTCCACGTCACGTTCGGTTCCCCAGCCGAACAGCGGCCGTTGCCGGAAGCCGGCCAGCGTGGCCTCGTAGACGCCCGAGCGATTGGTGAAACTCCCCTCTCCCCGGGCAAAGGTGAACTGCTCAATCACCTCGCTGGTCTGCCCCAAAACCCCTCCGCTGCCGCTCACGGATGTCATTTCGAGCACGGTCGTAAACAGCAGAAGTAACACGGCCAATGTCAGGATGAAAGCCACCAGACCCCGAATGGTGCGGCGATACAAACTATGGAAAAGGGAAAAGTACAATGCGCCGACCAGCAGGCTTAGCGTGGCCACACGACCCGTTGTCAGGATAAGATTGAATAGCAGCAGCAGGATGCTCAGCCCCGGCAACAGCTTTTTAACGCCCCGCGCCTGACTCAATCTCAGAAAGAAAAAGGGAATCACGTATATCAGAGCGCTGGAAAAGTGATTGCTGAATAAAAAGAAACTGTTCAGCCGATAATAAATTCCCAAGCCTGAAAACCAGCTCAGTTGCCCTAACACGCGCACGGAGATGACTTGACCATAGCTTGTGGCGGCCACCGAACCGGGCAATAATTGTCCGATGAGGGAATGGATAGCCGGCCGCCAAGCGCCCGCCGCGGCCAGAAGCCCCGCGATGCCGGCCAGCAACATGACGAACAAAACGACGTTCAGCAGCTTGTCAATCCATTCCCATGAGCGAGCGCGATTGGTAATGACAAGTAGCGCCAGAAAGCCGGCGGCAAATGCGCCCAGATTGCGCACAAAGGTCAGTTGCCGGGCTGTATCTTCAACGAACAACCCGGATATCAGCACCGCCACCAAAAACAAGGCAAACCAGCGAACGGGTTGAGTTATTCGCAGTCGCCAGTGCTGAAGATAAAGAACCTTAACGGCGGCTATGCCGAACAAAACCGGCCAGATAAACTGCTCGACCCCCAGCCACCACCAAACGGGTGTCAACAGTAAGGCCAGCATGACGTCCTGCAGTGGGCCCGTATCGACAAACGGCAGGATGATTCGTGCCGCCGGGAGGGCTTTGTGGGCTGAAGGTTGTTGAGTAAGTGACATGATGCGAGCAAGCAAGGCCCGAAACACCGCCGGCATCGCGGCCTATCGACCCTTACGGTGGCTAATGAATCAACTCAGACGGCACGACGCCCGCTTGCTTGTTTGCCAGTAATTGTTCAATGTAGCTTTCGATCTTTAATATCCGGCGCGCATAGCTGTGTTTCTCGGCGCAGGCGATGCGTGGTTCCCGACGCTCAACCGGCTCGCGGACTGATTCCGCAATAGCCGACAAGTACTCATCAGGCGTTTCCCGAATGTAGAAGAGATCGGCATACTGATACAAGGTCTTCAACCCACACGCGATGGTGGGCTTGCCGGTGGCCAGGCACTCGAATAGCTTGGCCGGCATCACGCTGTCATTGTGGGGTGAATGTAGATAGGGCAAGAGCAAGACGTCGACGTCGCGTAACAGTTCCGGAATTTGCTGATGGGGAACCGGGCCGATCATCTCGGTTGATTCGGCAAACTCCTCCAGGCTGGTGCGGACGGGGCCGATCAGGCGCAAGGGAAAGCGATGGCTGACGGCGCGCAACAGGTCGATGTCGGTGCTGATGCCAATCGTGCCGAAGTAAGCGCACAGCGGCCGATCGGGCGGCACGTCGGGGGCCTTCCCGGCGTGGGTGAATAGATCGATGTCTACCCCATGCGGCAGCCGAACGACGTTGTCGCCCATTCGGGAAGTCCTGGCAAAGTTGACCGGCGAGTCGGCCCAAACCATATCCACCGCCGCGATCAAATCGGCTTCGGTTTCTCGCGCCGGCGCATACGGATCGTGCTCCCAATCATTGACGCAATGGTAGATCTTGACGTCTGGTTCCAGTGCTTCCATCAAGGCCAGCGACGCCGCGGTTGGCAGGTAATTGATCACGATCAGGGGTGACGTGGATTCGCTCTTCAATTGGGCGGCGACACCCGGCACAAAAAGACGACGATTCAATCTTCGGGTCAACGGGCCCGCATCGGGCAGCATCCGTGGCGATTTGATATCGACCCCGGGGACAAGGGGCTGGGTAAAAAACCCGGCCGCTCGACTATTGCCTGTCAGTCGCCCCCAAACGCGGCCGAATTCACTGAGTCGCGGCCAGCGCTTGGGTATAGGTTCGACGAATAGCACCCGGTAGCCCTGGTCCGCCAGGCCACTGGCCATATTGTGCTGGCTTTGCCAGGTATAATGCCAATGGACCATGGCGATCAGGACGATTGTCCCTCTCGCGGTTGATTGATCATTGAATTTCATAGGTAAGGTCTATGACAGTAAACCGTCGTGTTTAAATGTAGCCATACCGTTTCAGCAAGGGCCAGGTTAGAGCTGTCACGATCGCTTTATGAGCTGGCTTCATCTCTTGCTGCCAGTCGTTATCAATGCGCAGCCGCACGGGGCGTTTCTCCAGAAGGCTGGGATTGCCGGCAATGGTGTGATTAACTCGACTAAATTTTAGCTCGTTCCCCGCTATGAAACCAAGGTCGGCAGAGGGAAGCTGAATGAAGCGGGCGATTGACTCGATTGCCTCACGAGGGTGGGCCAACAGATCTTCATACCGTAATCGTTTGTACCCACCAGCGCGACTTCGGGCCATTTCCGTCAGTATATTTCGACTCATCCAGTCGCCCGCCGAGTGCTGAGGCGAATAACGGGGCATATAGCTGCCCTTTTCCACTACGTGGAGCCGGACCTTTTCTCGTGTCCATGAGTAGGCGACCGCTCGGCTATCGCGCACCATGTGCAGCACACGGATGCAAACATCATTCATTTCGGAGAGAAGATACAGGGTCGACACGTCCTTGCTGGAGTCCACAATAACCGAAGCACCGGTTATCTCATGGATGGCAAGATACATCTGCCTTAACACGTCGCTATAGTCCGCTTGCCGTTGCCCAAAGGCTCGCCCCGCCGGCCCCGGGGAAATCATTTGGGGAATATACCGTACCCGATCGACCTGCCTTTGGGCGTCGTGCATGGCCTCGAAAGTCTGGTTGTCCGGTTCCACATGGACACGCCCCAATACAGAGCGCCAGAAGCTACACCGGTCCAGTAATTCGCCGCAGCCACATTGTTGTCTGGATGGTGCTAATCGCCACAGATGCCGGAACTCACCCACGGCCACGCAGCCCTCGATCTGGCCCAGTATCCTTTCCAACAGGGTGCTGCCGCTGCGGCCGGCGCCGGCAATGTACAGGATGTTTATCATTTGTTTCTGAATCGGTCGACGACGTAGGTCATGAAGGCGCGATCTTCCGGATCGAGACCTAAGCCGAGCAAAATACCAAAAAAGCCCGCCGCCGCCACCGCAGTGGTCAGGAGCAGATTCGCGGTGGAGGGCAGATGGAGAAGACGGATGACAAGCAGAAGGCCGGCCGTTACGACGGCGGCCAGGATACCCTTCACATATCGTCTGTCATAGGGCCAGATGTTGTGGATACGGTAGACAATGAGCAAAGCAATGGCGAACAGACCGCCGACTGTTGTGGCCGTGGCGACCGCCGCGCCATTCATCCCCCAGCGAGGTATCAATGTCAGATTGAGGATGAGATTAGCCACCACAATCACCATGCTGAGCCGGAACCAGGCCTTTTGTTGGCCGGTCATAATCAGGATCATCCCGGTTGCGCCGGTGACAATATTGATGAACTGTCCCACGGTCAAGATGAGCAGGGCGGTTGCCCCAATCGCGTACTCACTCCCGAATAAAACAGTCATGACGTCGCCGGCGGCAAAGAAGACCACCAGCACCAGCGGGATGATACAGTAGATTCCCCACTTGGAGTTGATCCGGTACAGTTCCTCCAGTTGTTTCATGTCTTGCTTGTGGTACTGCTCGGCGACCATCGGCATCAGGATCATGTTGAACGCATTAAGAACCAGGGCCATGACGATGGATAGCTGCGCGGCCGCCTGATACACGCCGACCTCCGCTGGCGAGCGAAAATAGCCCAGGAAGAGACGGTCGACCCGGCTGATAATGAATCCGAACATACCCGCCAATGCCGTGGGCATCGAATAGGCCAGCAAGGCCTGGGTACGAATCGCCTCTCTCGAAGGAGACTGGAACGCCGGCCTGAACAAGCGCCACAAAAAATAGAGCGATAGCGCGAAAGCAATGGCGAAAGAAAGAATCGTGGCGACAATAGCGCCGAACAACTCCCACCCCACCAGGTAGAAGGCAATGAACAGAACGAGGTTAAGCGCACCCTGGACGATTTCCTCCGAGACGACCGAGAAGATCATGCGCTGAGTCATGCGGGTAGCGCTGGCCGATACCCGCAACGCCCCCGCGAATGGGAGCATAAGGGTGAAGATGCGAAACAGAGGCAGGAATTCCGGTTGCTTGAAGAGATCGGTCGTGATCCAGGGGGCCAGAACGAACAGAATGGCCGCCAGTAGCCAGCCGATGGCGAAGCTGATGACGACCGAGCGAGTGAGGATGCTGCGCAGCGCGCCATCATCTTTTTTCCAGAAAGGCGTGCCGAAGTGTACTACCCCATTGTGCAGGCCAAACGGCACCAGCACCCCAATGATGCGCAGGATATTCCAGCCAATCGCATAGAGGCCGAACGCCTCCGGCCCCAGCAGGCGAGCGAGCAGGATCTGCTTGACAAAATCCAGCCCGCGGCCTAAGCCGACGCCGAACAGGGAGATACCCGCTCCGGCCGCCATGCGGTTGACGCTCGAATCAACTTTTTCAGGCACAACCGGCCCCTCGGGGGGCGGCTTTAGGCCGGTATCAAGATCCATCGCTGCTCAATAATTCCTCGAGCTGAGTTCGCGCGTTATTGTCGTCCGGGTCCAGGGTCAGTACTTTCTTGAAAAGTCTTATTGCTTCATCGTGGTTGCCCGATTGAGCATACACGTGGGCCAGGCTGAGATAAGGCCATTTGCGTGAGTCGTCGAGGGCGATGGCTTTCTGCAAGTAGCTTTCGGCCTTGTCGGCCTTGCCCTCCACCAGCCAGGACAGACGGCCGCTATGGACGTTGGCCCAGTAGTTGCCCGGCGTGTAGCGCGCCACCCACTCATACGCCGCCAGGGCTTCTCGATATCGCCCCAGCCGGTCGAGCGCCTCAGCAACACCCATGCGCGCCGCGATCAGGTCGCTCTCGTCGATGAAATCGTCCTGATCGATGGCCTCCTGAAACCGGGCCAACACGGTTTGCCACTGCACGGGATCGCGGCGCTTTTCGATTTCACCCAGCCGGGTCATGATATTGCTGCGGCCGAAATAGGTTCGTTGGGGAGCGTCCAGCGCTTTCAGGTAGTTGTCCGCTGCTTCCGGGCGGCCCTGTTCGGCCAACGCGCGAGCCAGTCTGTACCAATTATCGCCGTTGTCGGGTTCCAGCAACACGCCGACCTGATGCCAAGCCTGCGCCACCTCCCATTGTCCGGCTCTTTCCGCCCGCTCGCTCCACGCTCTTGCTTCTGCCATCGGATCGTCGAAGTGGGAATACGCATCGGCGACCTCGGCCAATCGCCTCTGGGTCATATGCACCACGGCCATGCCGCGCCACGCTGAGGGGGAATCGGGTCGAGCGGCGGCGATTGCGGCTAACCCTTCCGCGGCCTCGTCGAGTTGGGCTTCGCTCCCCCGCGCCAGCGCCTTGTTTAGCCGCGTGTAGGCCACGTTGTCGTGGGCCTGTTGATAAAAGGGTCGCGCTTGCACGACGAAAACAGCCCCGGCGAGGAGGAGCGCTCCAATCCACAACGCGACTGAGCGCCTTTGCTGAGGATTATCGCTATACATGGGCAAATGATCCCTGCGCCTGTGTCCCGATAATCGCTCTACCCAACAACGACAACGCTATTTTTTCCACCACGCGTAGAGAATGATGATCAACGAGGCCAGAATAGCCCCGAAGGCCGCTCCGGCCAAGGCCAGCAAGATTTGATTGGTGCCCACCGGCGCTTCCGGAACGGCGGCGCGACTGACCTGGCGGAAGCCCACGCTGTAATCATTGGTCGTCAATCGCTCTTCGTCAAGCTTTCGACTGAGGGTTTTATAGGTTTCCATGGCTAACTCGCGATCGGATGCCAGCCGATTGGCCCGGTTATTCAGCGCCTCGCGCTCACGTTGCAACGCCAAAATTCGGGGTTCCATCACGGCTAATTGCTCGGAGATCGCGGGCTGAATTTCGGCAATGGCCGCCTCCAGCGAGTCTAGAAATTGGGACTGATCCGTGGTTGCTGCTGTCGTCCCCGACGCTGCGGCGATTTGGAGGGTAATCGGCGCCAATTGTTGCAACTGGATCAAGCGGGATTGCAGTGCCAGGAGCGTATAGTCTTCGGCCACACCCGGCGCGCCGCCGGGCAAAGCACCCAGTTGGGCGCGTGCCGCGCGAATGTCGTCCCGCAACCGTGTCAGCGAGGTTGAATAATCGACGTAGTTGGCCTGAAGATTGGTCAATGAGGTAAGTTCATTCGTTACCATCGTGAGCCGGCTCCCCCCTTGAAAATCAATCAACGCCTGTTCCGTGTCCGTCAGACGCACGCCGGCCTCTTCCACCTGTTGTACGTAAAACTCGATCTGGCTCGCGCCCCGGCTGGCGTAAATCTCGTTGGCTGTGGCCACAAAGACTTCAGCCCATTGATTGACCAGCCGGGCAGATAGTTCGGGATCACTGCTGTTGGCTCGCAGGTATAACAGATTGAGATCGCTGCCCGACTCGGCTGATAGATGTCGTTCCAGTTGCGTGACCGTCTCGATATGGGTGTCGCCAAGGTTGGCTAGCAACTGGGTCATCACGTCGTCGCTCATACTCAGGGACGGGAGTGACCTGAGGATGGTAGTCTTGCTGGGGACGGTCTCAAATCGTGTATCGAACTGAACGGATTGAGTGGGTTCCAGAAAGGCTACAATCGTGGTTGCGCGGTAGCTCGCTTCTTTTAACGACGCATATAGGACTGCCCCAACGCCAATGATGAGGCCCGTCAGAATGATCGCCCACCAGTAGCGTAACAGGGCGTTGACGTATGGGCGGAGATCGATTTCCTCTTCCAAGATTCATACTCCCACGGCATGAGAAGGGGTCTGCCCCTCTGTAGACTTGCCTGATTGATGTAAACTGTTGCCGCTAGCGGCGACTTGGTCGCTCCCACACCGATTAAATGATTACCGCAGCAGGACGAGCGCCGGTCTGGCGAGTCGGCGCGCTAAGCGCCGGGACAGGTGACCGGCAAGCCATTGTTTTCCAACACCCCCGGATAAAACTGCTGCGCATAATGAAATATATCAGCTAATGACAGCGTCTTCCACACCGGCCCCTTCAAATTGACCAGGTCACTGCCGATGGCCTTGGTCAGCCGCATCTCCCCCAGCAACAGGCAGTGAAGCGTGTCGGCCGTCAGCCCGACCTCGATGGTCGGCTTCAGACTCGCCTGCCCATAGGCCAGTTGCACCGGCGCGCGCCGGGCGTCGATGGTGATCGATGCCGTGGGTTGAGTACATTGAAAGGTGATTGCCAGCGATGCCTTGAGCAAAGCGTCGGCTGCCTTGGAATCATGGGCTTCGATGATTCCAAACAGGGTCTGGAAGCACCGATAGAGCTGGGCCTCACTGGTGTAGATGGGCATTGCCTTATCCTTGGGGGTGGTTGGCCGGCGGCCGCCCTTATTCCGCAGCCTTGTCCTCGCCCGCCTCGCTCAGGCGCTGCTTCAACTGCTCGGCCTGAAATTGTAATGAATAGGTGATCATGTACCAGACGCCCTTCCACGTGTCAGGGTCCAGAAGGTCTTCGCGCGTGGCGCCCTGGAACGTTCCCAGGATTTGCTTGGCGAAGTCGGGCGTAAGACGATCCAGGCCCGACTTGCCAATCCGCCACAGCCGGCCGGGCTGAATGGGTTCGGGCACGACGTGGTTGATTGTCTCGCTCACTTTGCCGCGCATCTGGTCGGCCTGGAAGCGAGCGGAATAGGTCATCATGTAGGCCAGACCCTTCCATGTTTCCAAATCGAGCAGGTCCTCGGCCGACATGCCCTGGAAATTGCGCAACACGTCCAGTTGCATCTCCGGCGTCAGCTTCTGCGCATTTTCTTTCACCATGCCCAGGAGGCGAGCGGGGGAATAGGGCGAAGCATCATTTCCCTGCCGGGTCTCGACCATCGCCTGCAATTCGCTGATGCGTGCGTTCAGGTCATCGATGACGGCTTGCAACGCTTCGGCATCGGGCTCCATCGTTGCGCTTGCGCTGGCCGTCCCGCTTGCCGGGAATGCATCCAGCCCCTGCTCACGAAATTTGCGGATGATATAAGCGACCTGACCTTCGGTCATCCCTTGGGCGACGGCCGCGTTGGCCTGGCTCTCCCCCGCATCAATGGCCAACAGTGCGCCGGCTCGCTGCCCCTCGATGTCCTGCCGTGTGGCTGCTATTTGTTCCAGAACCGACTTCTCGCCGGCCGAAAGGAACGATTGATTGACGGTCATGATGCCTCCCTCGTGCTTTCCGTAAATAACAGATTCCCGTCATTATATCGAAACTGCTCCCGATACGTCACCTTTCATTGAGCTATCACCCAAAAACATACCCTTTCCGTGTAGAAATCGTCGGATCATTGCCCTCAACCGGCCGGCCTGCTTGTGCCGGCGCCGGCCCGCGCCCGCCGCGCGCGCCTGTTTGACAGTCAATCCTCGTCTATGATAGTATTCACGATAATGATGCAATGCGTCATGATGGAGCCGGCATCCCGACAACAACCCATCCGCCGACCGGGCATTGTTACATTTCCGTGGCCGGGTAAGCAGGAGCAAATTCAATGACGGACCAAATTGAAATTACGGAAGAAGTCACAGAATCAGCCAACACATTTCTATATGGACTGCGCAGGGTACTGATGGCCGGGATCGGGGCGGTTGCCCTGACCCAGGAACAGATCGAAGATTTCCTCGACAAATTGGTGGAGCGAGGCGAGATCGCCGACAGCGACGCCCGCAAGCTCCTAGGTGACGTGCTCGACCGCCGCAAGAAGATTTTGCAAGGCAGCACCAAAAAGGCCGAGGAAGAGTACGACAAGCGCGTGGAAGGCCTCCTGTCGCGAATGAATATTCCTACAAAGGGTGAGATCGAGTCCCTGAGCGAGAAGATTGCCGATTTGGGTGAAAAGGTTGATGAGTTGAATCGCAAGCGCCAGTGACTAGGTGACGGCCCCATCAGGAACTTGAATCCCGCGGCCGAACGGTCTCTTGGCTCTCATCCCGTCTCGCCACCCTTCTCGAAGCCTTCGCGCGTTGGCATCCCTGCCTTCTCGGCATATAATCGAGAGGGTCTCATCTAACAGGAAAAGTATTTGGACGTGTGACAACCTTCCCACAGTGCCTCTGAGGAATCTGTGGAGCCTTTCTCCATAAGATAAAATCCGGACCAGTTCCATGCCAGTTATTAAAAGATACCCGAATCGCAAACTCTACGATACCGATGCCAAGCGCTATATCACCCTGAACGAAATAGCATCGCTCATTCGGGGGGGTGAAGAAGTGATCGTGATGGATCATGCGACGGACGAAGACCTGACGGCCGTCGTCCTGACGCAGATTATCTTCGAGCAGGAAAAGCTCCAGAAAGGCTTCCTGCCCAAGTCCGTTCTAACGAATCTGGTGCGGGCGGGGGGCGATACGCTGGGCACGCTGCGCCGGGGCCTGTCGCTGCCGCTGGACCTGTGGCGTCACGTAGATGAAGAGATCGACCGCCGCGTGCAAGCCCTCATTAACAAGGGTGATCTCGCCAAGGAAGAGGGGCTGCGCTTGCGGGAAAAATTACTGTCGCCCATGTTTGCCGCCCCAGAGGCGACCCAGCCGGACGAGGAGCAGCTGGAGCGTATCCTGAACGATCACGGCGTGCCGACCCGGGGAGAACTAGAGCGACTCAACAGCCAGATAGAAGTTCTATCGGCCAAGCTGGAAATGGTGTTGACACAGGTTGACGGTGGGGAACCACAAGCGTAACAGGCCCGTGGCGGCGACCTGTTTCCCTCTTAGCCACTTATTTGCCAGATGATTACCCTCAACGGCACTATCGAGCGCAGGTTCTACTTTCCGGCCGATCCCCTAATGACCCTGATTTATTTTAGTGACCTGAGCCGGGTCACTTATTTGTTGCCCCATATCACCGTTGTCGAAACCTACTCTGCCGACAAGGTGCGCATCCGCTACCAGACAGTCGAATTGGGAGCCTATACCATCAATATCATTTGCGATCTGGATGGATGTGTGAATGTCGAGAGCATGGAGATTCTCATCGGGCCGCTGGCCGGCAGCACCGATGTGGCCCGCGAAGCGACGTTGAACGCCACAACGGGCTACGGTTACTACACCAGTTCGGCCAAATTGTTCCCGGAAGACGGGGGCACGGCAATCGACTATCGGTTCCAGTTCACGTCGGAATTGCTGCGGCCGCGCGGCCTGCGCATGATGCCCAAGCGGGTCGTCGACCGTATCGTGCAGAGCATCTCCCTGGGGCGCGTCGAAGAGATCGCCGAGGGCTTCATGGAAAACGCTATCGAGGCATTTGCTGCGTGGCACGCCGCCCAGCCGCACGATCTGGTGGCCCAATGGCTGGCCGCGCGTGAAAGCGAGCCGGCCAACTAGCCCGCGTCGGCCTGTCGCGACAAGGTGAGTTTGAAATGAACATCGCGGGACAGCAAACTTATGCCGCCGGTCGGGAAGTATTGTGGGCGCTGCTGCACGATCCGGTCGTCCTCCCGCATCTCTTGCCCGGCTGTCAATCGCTTGTCGCCACATCAACGGATCAATATCACGGAGCCATCACCATTCGCATCGGACAAGTCATGGAGACGCTGGAAGGCGATCTGCTGCTGGAGCCAGGGGCGCCGCCCCGGAGTTTCAGCTTCCATGCCGAAGGGCGAAACCCGGACGGCGCGTTGCGTTGTCGCGGCCGCATCGCCCTGCAGGCCGAAGGCCCTGACGCCACGACGCTGACCTATGAGGCCGAATTCGAAACCGATGGCCGCCCGGCACAGGTGTCATCGCGTATGCACCAGACAATCGCGCAATCTTTCGCTCGCCGGAGCCTGGAAGCGCTGCAAAAACAGGTGGACATTCGCACGCGCGTCTATACCACCACCACCGACCGGCAACCCGCGCCCAGCACGAGCCTGTCGATGCCCGCTGTGGAGCGGCTGGTCATGCGCCGGCGAGCCGTGGCCGTAGTTGTGATGGCCCTGAGCCTGTTGTTGGTGCGCAAGCGTCTCGACCGCCGGCGAGCGCGTTCGTGAGATACCCGTGCCATCCGATGAACCTGTGGATGCTTTCTCCGTGAGCGACGCCCTCCCTCCTCCTTCAACGCCCAAAGCACTGCCGGACACGCCGGTTGAGATTCGACCAGATCCCCAGGGTCCGCTGGGCGTCCTCGATTCGGGTGTCGGCGGCCTCTCCGTCCTGGTCCATTTATTCCGTCAGTTGCCGGCGGAAAACATGCTTTATTTTGCCGACCAGGCCCACATTCCCTATGGGCCGCGGCCGCCGGAGCAGATCCGCGAGTTCTCGGCCGAGATCACCCGTTTCCTGCTGCGCGGCGGAGCCAAGGCGATTGTTGTGGCTTGCAACACGGCCACGGCCGCGGCCCTGGACTATTTGCGGCAGCGCTTTCCGGCGATCCCGTTTATCGGCATGGAGCCGGCCGTCAAGCCGGCAGCCCAGACAACTCGCAGCGGCAAGGTTGGCGTGTTGGCCACGCCCAGCACCTTGAACAGCCATCGCTATGCCGGTCTCATGTCTCGTTATGCCGCGGGCATACAGGTATACGAGGACCCTTGCAGCGGATTGGTGCAACTGATCGAGGCCGGAGCAGTTGACGCGCCGCAATCGCGCGCGTTGCTCCACCGCGTGGTCGATCCCATGCTGGCCGCCGGGGTCGATACGTTGGTGCTGGGCTGCACCCACTACCCGTTCATTCGCCCCTTGCTGCAAGAGATCGTCGGCGACGGTGTGGCCATCATCGACCCGGCTCCGGCTGTTGCCCGCCACACGCAGTTTGTGCTACAACAACACCAGTTGGCCGTCGCGCCGGGTGGGCCGCAAGGCGACCGGCGCTGCTTCACCAGCGGTAGCCCGCAACAACTGGAATCGATGGCGGCGCTCATGCTGGATGATGTCTGTCCGGCCGAACACGTACAGTGGCAAAATAATCGGCTGAATGGCGCTCCCTGACCGCGCCCTGCCGGCCGCGGCCCATGAATAGACGACGGAATCCCGCTCGCTGGCGAGCTATCGAAGCCCGATTGAGTCGGGAGAACACCATCTGGCTGGCGACGGTGCGCGGTGATGGTCGTCCCCATCTCGTCCCCTTGTGGTACGTTTGGATCGATAACAAGCTCTACGTTTGCACCGGCCGCGAAACGCAGAAATTCACCAATTTGGTCAACAACCAGAATGTGGCTCTGGCCCTGACCGATAGCGCCAACGTTGTCGTTGTCGAGGGCGAAGCCCACACGGCCGGGCAAGCCGTCGTCGATACGCTGGCCGAACACTTCTATCACAAGTATGAATGGGATTTCCGCTACGACGAAACGGCCGATTGGCGGCTGATCGAGATCACGCCCTATAAAATCATGGCCTGGGGCGACGGCTACGACTCACAGGAAGGAATTCGCGTATTATAAAGGGAGCCAATGACCGGAAACCACAGCAAGGTACGGTCCCATGGTGGCGCAACGGCGCGGCTAAAGTCTAACGTGAATCCAATCATTGGCCGCTATAATAACAAGTTGGCGAACCGGTCATGATCGCCGGTCCGTCACGTGGAATTATTGGAATAATGAGATTGTTAAACGAAGGACAATAGCTACATGCGATTTGATCGTTTTACGGAACGCGCCCAAGATGCGGCCACCCGCGCCTATGAGATCGTGCGCCGCTATGGCCACACCCAGGTGGATACCGAACACGTTTTTCTGGCTCTGCTGGAACAACAGGACGGGGCCGTTCCACAAATTCTGACGGCATTGAACGTCGACGGCGCGGCGATGATCGACCGGCTGGACGCTGAATTGCGCTCCAGCCCCAAGGTATCGGTATATGGCGGTGGGGTGGGGCAGGTCTTCTATACCCCGCGCATCCGCACCGTCCTGGAGCTGTCCCAGGGCGAAGCCAATCGCCTCAAGGACGAGTATATCTCCACAGAGCACATCTTTCTGGCTATCCTGAGTGAGCGCAATACGTCATCGGCGCGCATCGTGCAGGAATACGGCATTACCCGCGAGCGGGTGCTGGATGCCATCAAGGAGCTTCGCGGCGGCCAACGGGTGACTAACCGGCAGGCCGAGAGCCGCTACCGCACGCTGGAGAAATATAGCCGCGACTTGACGCAAATGGCCCGCGACGGCCGTCTCGATCCGGTAATCGGCCGCGACGCCGAGATTCTGCGGGTCATTCAGGTGCTGAGCCGGCGCACGAAGAACAACCCGGTCCTCATCGGTGAGGCGGGCGTGGGCAAGACGGCCATCGTCGAAGGGCTGGCACAGAAGATCATCGTCAGCGACGTGCCGGAGAACCTGCTCAACAAGCGCGTCGTGGCCCTCGATCTGGGGGCCATGATCGCCGGCAGCCGCTTTCGTGGCGAATTCGAGGAGCGCCTGAAGGCGGCCATGGAAGAGATCCAGCGCGCCCAGGGCGAAATCATCCTTTTTATTGATGAGCTGCATACCGTCGTGGGGGCGGGTTCGGCCCAGGGGGCCATGGACGCCAGCAACATGCTCAAGCCTGCTCTGGCGCGTGGCGAGCTGCAGTGCGTCGGCGCAACCACACTGGACGAATATCGCCAGTACATCGAGCGCGATTCCGCGCTGGAGCGCCGCTTTGCGCCGGTGTTCGTCGACGAGCCGACCCCTGAGGAAACCATCCAGATGCTCCAGGGCCTGCGGGAGCGCTACGAAATCCATCACAACGTCGAGTTTTCCGAAGACGCCATCGTGGCCGCGGTCAAGCTGTCGGCCCGCTATGTGACCGATCGGCGCTTGCCCGATAAGGCCATCGATCTGATGGATGAGGCGGCCGCCAAACTGCGTGTCGCGCTCCACATGCTGCCGCCCGATCTGAAAAAGCTCAAGACCGAGATCGATCAGCTCCTGATCGACGAAGAGGAGGCCAGCGCCGCCCGCGACTATGAAAAAGCGCAGATCAGCAAGGCCGACCGCCTGCGCCTCGAAACCGAGTTCAACGAGGCCCGCGCTGCCTGGCAAAGCGAGCAAGAGTTGGATGAGGTCGTCGATGAGCATGACGTGGCTGAAGTGATCTCTTCCTGGACCGGCATTCCCATCTCGCAGATGATGGAGACCGAAGCTATCAAGCTGCTGCACATGGAAGAGCGCCTGCACGAGCGCATCGTCGGCCAGGAGCGCGCCATCAGCGCCTTGTCCGATGCCATTCGCCGCAGCCGTTCGGGCATGAGCGATCCGCGCCGCCCCATCGGCTCGTTCATCTTCCTGGGCAGCTCCGGCGTGGGCAAAACCGAGCTGGCCAAGGCGCTGGCCGAGTTCCTGTTCGATGACGAGGACGCCCTGATCCGGGTCGATATGAGCGAATACCGCGAGCAGCACACCGTCAGCCGCTTGTTCGGCGCGCCGCCCGGTTACGTCGGCTACGAGCAGGGCGGCCAGCTCACAGAGCAGATCCGCCGCCGGCCCTACTCCGTGGTGCTGTTCGACGAGATCGAAAAAGCCCACCCCGACGTGTGGAACTCCTTGCTCCAGTTGCTCGACGATGGCCGCCTGACCGATGGTCAAGGGCGCGTGGTCAACTTCCGCAATGCCGTCATCGTTATGACCAGCAACGTGGGCACCTCGTTCGTCAAGAAATCCGGCGCGCTGGGCTTTGCCGGCATGGCCGCGGCCGAGCGGGAAGATCACAAACGCATCGAAGAAGCGCTAAAGCAGACCTTCCGCCCGGAGTTCATCAATCGCATCGATGAGATCATCATCTTCGAGCCGTTGACCGAGGAAGACGTGGTCGAGATCGTGAAGCTCCAGGTGAAGGACGTGCAGCTCCGATTGGCCGAACACGGCAATCTGAGCATCGAACTGACCGAGCCTGCCGAGCGGTGGCTGGCCCAGCAGGGTCTCGACAAGGATTTCGGCGCGCGGCCGCTCAAGCGAGCCATTCAGCGCTACGTCGAAAGCGCCCTGTCCATGCGCTTGTTGAAGGGTGAGTTCAAGTTCGGTGACCGCGTTCGCATCGACGTCGAAGACGATGCCCTGACCTTTACATTGTTGGAAAGCGGGCCACTCCCCGCGGAGTCGGACGCCGCCGCCGTCGAGAGTGTGGCCGAGGCGCTCGAATCATAGCCACACGCTTGTAAATCATCAGGAACAAGGGCAGGGTAACCCTGCCCTTTTCTTTTGCTGCCGGTCAAGGTGCGGGCGCGAGTAGATCAGTGCTCCCAACGGCGGCGGCGTTCTTGCTTGATGGTGCTGCGCCGCCGCTTGTCCTCCAGGCGCGCCTGGCGCGCGCGGCGCGAGGGGCGGGTCGGCCGGCGTTCGGGTTGTTCGACGAGGGCGTCGGCAAGCAGGCTGCGAAAGCGCTCAACGGCCGCGGCGCGGTTCTGCCATTGGCTGCGGGATTCGTGGACGTCGATGTGGAACAAGCCCCGTCCGTCGATGCGCGACGCGAGGCGATCGAGCAGGCGGACGCGTGTTTCTTCGTCCAGGCTGGGCGAATTGGCCACGTCGAACAGCAGGGTCACACGGGTGGCCGTCTTGTTGACGTGCTGGCCGCCCGGCCCGCCGCCGGTTGAGAAGCGAAACTGTAGCTCCGTTTCCGGCAGCGACAGGGTTTCGTTGATGACGATGACATCCGAATCCATCATGGCATGTTGACCTGCCGCGAATTGTAACGAGTGCCACAGTTGCGGACGAATTTTCAACCGCGGCGCTGCGCCCCCGCCCGGCTGTGAATTACTTCGATACGGCTCGCTGATATGCTAGGATTAACGGGAAGACACAGGCATATGACAAAGTTGGCAAAAAATACATTCGTGCTCATCTTCTTTCTGGACGGCGTTGGCCTGGGCGGGGCCGATCCGGAAGAGAACCCGTTTGTCTCGGCGGCCCTGCCCCATTTGACCCAGTTGCTGGGTGAGGCCTGGTACACGGCCGGCCGTGGCCCCGTCACGGCGGCGCGCGCGTCGCTCGTGCCGACGGATGCCAATCTGGGCATGGACGGCCGCCCCCAGAGCGCCACCGGCCAGGCGGCCATCCTGACTGGCCGCAACGTGCCCCATCTGGTCGGTGAACACTATGGCCCCAAGCCCAATCCGGCCGTCGCCGGCGTCATCGGCGGCGGCACGCTGTTTCACGAGGTGGTTGCTGCGGGTGGGTCAGCGGCCCTGATCACGCCCTATCCCGATCGCTACTTCGAGGCAGTGGCCAGTGGACGCCGGTTGCTGTCGTCGGTCCCGCTATCGGCCGTCGGTGCTGGTGTCACCTTGATGGGGGCCGATGATCTGCGCGCCGGGCGCGCCGTCAGCCCCGACTTCACCGGGGCGGGCTGGCGCCATCATCTGGGATATGACGATGTGCCGTTACTCTCGCTGCCGGAGGCGGGGCGGCAAATCGCTGCCATCGCCGCGAGTTATGACTTTTCATTCTTTGAACACTGGCCGACGGATCAGATCGGGCATCGCGGCACGCTGGCCGAGGCGACGGCCCACCTCGAGGCAATTGATGGCGCGGTGGGGGGGCTGCTGGAGGCTTGGGACGATTCGCGGGGCCTGCTGATCATCACCAGCGACCACGGCAACCTGGAAGAGAAAAGCCACCGGCAGCACACCCGAAACCCGGTGCCGACCATTCTGGTGGGGCGCGACCACGCTCGCTACGCGGCCAATATTCACGATCTGACCGACATTGCCGGGGTCGTTCGCGACTGCCTGGCCTTGACCGACCCTGATGCGCCCGGTGACAATGGCCGGCCAATTATTTGATATAAAGGATTTGTGCTCTTATGCCTATTTCGTCTGAACATTTTCGCGATGCGCTGCGTCACTTTCCCTCCGGAGTGACGATTGTCACCATTAAATCCCCTGAAGTGGAGGCTGTCCATGGGCTGACCGTCTCGGCCTTCGCCTCCGTTTCCCCCGATCCGCCGCTCATTTTGATCTCGATTGACCACCGGGCCAGCGCCCACGAGCTGCTGGAAAAGGCCGGAACCGGCTTCGCCGTCAACATTCTGGGCCACGACCAGATGGAGCTTTCCAACCGCTTTGCCTGGTTAAAGGACGAAGATCGCTTTGCCGAGGGGAAGTGGGCCACGGCCGTCACCGGTGCGCCCATTCTCGAAAACGCCTTGGCCTGGCTGGATTGCACCGTCTATTCGCGTTTCCCGGCCGGCAGCCACACGATCTACATCGGCGAGGTGCAGGCCAGCAGCGTGCCACGCCCCGACGTCAAACCGCTGCTTTACTGGAATCGCGGCTATCGCAAGCTGGTCTAGCGGGCCTTTGCCGGAGCCGGCTCTTCTTCCATGTCTTCCAGGCCCACGGCCATCAAATAGCCGCGGGCGCGTTCCGTCAGTGGGTAGCGACTGACCAACTTCCAAAAATTGGCGCCATGATTGGCCTCAAGGAGATGGGCCAGTTCGTGGACGAGCACGTAGTCGCGCACCCAGGCCGGCATGGAAGCCAGGCGATGGCTCAGGCGGATCGTGCCGTCTTCGGGCGTGCAGCTGCCAAAGCGACTGTTCTGGTTGGTCACGTAGCGCACGGATCGCCACGACAGACGGCCGTCGAAATACTTCCTGTTCAGCTCGCGCGCCCGCTTCTCCAGCGTTTCATCCGTCTGCGGCGCGATCCGGCCGCGCTTGAGCATCCGTTTCCTAAGCCCCTCGATGATCGGTGCCAGTTCGTCGTCGTGGATGGTGGCCGGGGCGCGAATGATCAGCACGCCGTCCTCCAGACGCGCGCTGACGGACTTGCGTCGCCGGGCGCTGCGGATGATCTGAACCGGCCAGTCCGGTGGGGGCTTGGAATCCTTCATGTAGGCCGATTGTAGCGCCCTCGTCAGGGATTACAACACCGGTAGCGCATGCTGTCAGCTTGCCTCTAACCCCTATAATTCAGGCCGTCGACCCCGCGCGGCCGTAACCGCTCGTAATCCTCCGGCCGGTCGAGATCGTGGAGAATGGCGTCATCCTCAACCTCAACCAGCAGTAGGTCATCAGGGTGGCTCTGGAGCAGGGCGCGGGGCGCGGCCTCCGGTGGCAGAGCCAGTAATTCGACGAAGTAGCGGCGGTCGATGATGACCGGATTTCCACGCCGGCCGTTAAAGGCGGGGGCGACGAGCCCACTGGGACTTGCGGCATTGGCCCGGAGCAACGCATCGATAAGCCGCGCCGGAACAAGCGGCTGGTCGCCAAGCATGACCAGAGCGCCCTCTGTCGCAGGGGGCAGGGAGCGAATGGCTGCCTGAACAGACGAGAGCATCCCTGTCCTGTAATCTTCATTGAAAAGAGTGGTCAGGTCGCGTTGGCTTGCCACCTTCTCAACCTCGTGCCGGTCGTGGCCGGTCACCACGACCCCATCCGCTACACTCGAAGCCGCCACATGGGCGAGCGTCCGGCCCAGGACAGTCGTATCGCCCCAGGGCAGCAGCAGCTTGTTGCGTCCCATCCGGCGCGATTCCCCGGCGGCCAAAACAACGGCCGTCACGCGCCGCCACACCTCGCGCACCGGCTCGGCCGCGTGCAGTGCGCCCAGAACGACTCGTGAGACGCGCGGTTCTCGCAACATCAGCGCCGCCGCCTCTCGCCCCGCCGCCAACTGCTCGGCCGTCTCCACCTTGTTGATAAACGGGATGATACGCGCCGCGCCCGGAGCATTCTTCAGGCCGCCCAACGGATGCGTCAACAGCCGCGCCAACCCGGCCGGCGTCAGCCGCCCTTCATCCGACAAGAGGCGATCCCCGCTGCCTGGCAGCCGCTCCGCCTTCCCGATTCGTAATTCGTCATCCGTAATTTTCCTTATCAGTTCCGGCCGGTGAGCCATCGCGTCAATCGGCCCGGCCAGCGCCTCAATCCCGGCCACGGGGACCACCAGCGTCGCTTGCGGCGGGATGACCGGCTCGTGGGCGGCCGGGGCTTTCACCGGCCGCATGCGCGAGCCGTCGGCCTCAACCAGAACGTGATCGACATCGAGCCGGGCCAGCAGGCGGGCCGGCAAATCGGGGAGAACGCCCAACGCCTTGTCGCCCTCGACGCGGCCGACGACGAGACAGCGGCCATGAGCCGCCAGCAAGCCGGCCAATGGAGACAGATCGCCGGCATAGGCCACGGCCGGCGCGCGTTCCACCTGCGCGGCGAAGATGCGTGTGGTTGTGGTGAGAATCGTGCGGCCGGGCAGCTCGTCCGCCAGGGCGAACATCAGGCTCGTCTTGCCCCCACCGCCCACGAAGGCCACCAGTTCCGGTTGTTCGCCAATGCCCAGGGCATCGCGTAAGGTCCAGCGGGCGGCCGTCATGGGGCAGGGGGCAGGCCGAAGTCGGGCGCGAACCGGGCCAGAAACCGGTCGAAAATCTCCGCATAGGCCACCGGGTCGGTGATGATGCTGCGGCCGTGGGGCGCGCCCCAGTCGGTCAGATGCAGCTCCGTGCGACTGTGGTCGCTGTTGGCGTAGATGTCTTCCGAATGGCTGGGAGCGGTATACTCGTCGGTGAGGGAATGAATGAGCAGGACGGGAACCCGCACCTCGGTGATCGACCGCTCCGGCGCGACCGCCCGGACCTCGAAGTGGGCGCGAAACTCGGCGATTCGCAGCGCCGCCGGCAACAACAGCGGCGTCAGCGTCGGGAACATCTGGCGAGCCTGGAAGCCGAGAATCTCGTCCAGTTCGCTGTAGGCCGAATCCGCGCCGACGAAAGCGATGTCGGGCGTCAGGGGGGCCATTTGCAAAGCCGTGGCCGCGCCATAGGAGACGCCGAAGACGCCGATTTGCGGCCGCTCCAGACCGGTGCGGCCGGCGAACCAATCCAGCGCGGCCAGGGCATCCTCCTTCTCGTAGAAGCCGTAGGTATGGAAGGCGGGGGTGCTGTCGCCGTGGCCGCGGTGGTCATAGGCCAGGATATCACAGCCCCGTTTCCAAAACAGCGGCGCCCAGTTCAGGACGTGGTAACGAGTGCCGCGGAAGCCGTGGAGAAACATGACCCCGCAATCGCCGTGGCGCGGGTTCTGGAAAAGCCAGCCGGCCAGTGTCACCTCGCCGGTATCAATGGTGATGTTTTCCGGCTCCGGCAAGCCGAAATCGGCCGGGGTGTCGCCCTCGGCCGCCGCGTCGGCCAGACTCTGCGTCGGCGCGTCGATGATCTGGCTGGAAAAAAACCAGCCCGCAGCCGCGTAGGCCGCGATGAGCAGAACAATGATGATGAGCGCGATCCGCAAGCCTCGATGTTTCATAGTGATCCGTATACGCACGCCGCCGTGTGTTCAATCTATAAACCGCGAAACCAGGCCGAAACATCAGACGGCGTTCGCTTGTGAACGCCATGATCCACGCGCTTTTACGTTGCTTCTTTGCTCCCCTGGTGCTTTGCCATATCTGTCAGGATGGCTTCCAGAACCCCGCCGCCAACGGCCAGCGCTTTATCCGAAACGGTGAAACAGGCGTCGACATCATCGCGCGGATCGACGTCGCCGATTTTCAATCCGGCGCGGATGGTTGATCCCGGCGCGATCAGGCCGCGCACGACGCCCGCAAAAGGCGCGGCGATCTGGTGGCCGGCCACGCTGCCCATGATCTCTCCCTCGCCCACCCGGTCGCCGATTTCCTTTTGCCAGGCCACAACACCGGCCACGGGCGCGCGCAGCACCCGTTCCCGGCCCTTGCCGCCGACGACGCCCGGCGTGCCCGTGTCGGGTTCGGCCGCGCCCCGCCAGATGACGCGCCCCAGGCGGTGGCCGCGGTTGGTCTCGATGACGGCGTGACAATCGACTCCGGCGACGAAACCCGGCCCCAGGCCAATGACCAAAGGCGCTTGGGAAAGGGTCGTGTCGATGTTGCGCTTGGCCATGCGCGCGTCGACGATAGTGAGGGACGCGTGACGAATGACGGCTGACGAGTTCAGAAGCTCGTCGGGCAATGTGGGCGCGACGAGGACGGGGATGATGCCGGACTCTGCCAGGTGAATTGCCTGGGCAAGGCCACCGACGCGGACGGCGCGCAGGTCTTCGACGGTGATCTTGCCCTCCGGCACGGCCGTCGCCAGCGCCACCCGCCGCCGGACGACCAGCGGGTGGGGCAGCTCGGTGACGATCACCGGAAAGCCGGCGTGGTGCAGGCGATAAGCCACGCCGGTCGCCAGATCGCCGCCGCCGCGCAGGAGGATGAGGGAGTGGGGGAAGAGCATGATTAGCCCGCCAAGAGGGCATTAACCAAGTCGAATGCACTTTGAGCCGCACTGAGAGCTTCTTTGGCCTGTTCTAAACTCGGCAAGTTATGGGGAAGTGTACCGGGCGTGGCATCGGGATATCGAGTAGGAATGTAATACTGGTCAAGGACGATGGCGTTGTCCAAGAGGTCGCCTAAAGCTTGGTCATATGTCGAACATTCGCGAACAAGATCGACAAGCTTGTGGCTACGTGGGTACGCATGCCGACTTTTGATGAGGTATGCTTTCAACACCTTCTCGAACGCTTGGTGAGCCAGAAAGCAGGTATGTGCTGTAAACCCTTCGTTCAACACGAGATGGCCGACGGCCAGATCGTCGGCGGCTCGCTCAAGCCAGGGCCGGATCAGTTCGTCGGTCATATAAGACGCGGCCCTCATGCAAAGCTTCAAGAATGAACAGATTACCGCGCGTGATCATTTCATCTAATTCATTCGGCGTGTATACTAAATAATCAACTGCCACCGGTGCGCGACATAACAAAGCGACTTCTTTCAAGCGTTCGAGAAAGCCATCGGCCGTCTCTTTGACGATCAACAGATCAAGGTCGCTCCACTCCCCCACATTTTCATGGGCCATTGAGCCAAAAAGAATGACTTTCTCCGGCTCATAGCTTTCGATAAGGATCGGAAGTATATGATCGAGGGCCTCTGTGAGCTGTTCTTGCCTGTCTCTATCCATGACTAATATTATACTCTATGAGTTACTATTCGGCTGATTGCGCTTTTAACCCCTCCACTACTTTCCACGGCAACAACGGTATCTCATCGAACCACATCCCCGTCGCGTCGTGCAGCGCGGCGACGACGGCCGGGGCCAGCGGCATAAACGGCATTTCGGCCATGCCGCGCGCGCCCCAGGGGCCGATGGGATCGGGAATTTCCACCAGCACCGCATCGACCCGCGCCGGGATGTCGCGGATGCCGGGGATGAGGTATTGGCTGAGGTAGGGCGTGATAATGCGGCCATCGCGCACTTGCAGGTTTTCCATCAGCGCGTAGCCGGCGGCCTGCACCACGGCCCCCTCCACCTGTCCCTCGACGTTGGTGCGGTTGATGACCTTGCCCACGTCGTCGGCGCACACGACGCGGTCGACGTGGATGTGCCCGGTCTCGATATCGACGGTCAACTCGACGACCTCGGCCACGTAGCCGTAGCTGAAGTTGGGCATGGTGACACCCGTCTCCGGGTCATAGGGTTGTGTCGGCGGCGGTTTGTAGACCACGTGGGCGATAGACGGCCGGTCTTCGTCTGTCCACTTCGCCAGCGCTTCTTCAGCGGCCATACGAATGGAGTTGCCGGCCATAAACGTCATGCGCGAGGCCGACACCGAGCCGGAGTTGCCGCTGCTGGCCGTGTCCGACAGGTCGAGTTCGACGCGCTCGACAGGCACGCCCACGGCCGCGGCGGCCATTTGCTTGAAGGCGGTGTGCGACCCCTGGCCGACTTCGGCCCCGGCATGGCGCAACACGACCCGCTCGATCTCCTTGCCGCCGTGCAGCTCGATGATCGCCTCGCACTTCTCCGGCGCGCCGAAGGAAAAGCCGACGTTCTTGAAGGCGCAGGCGAACCCCCGGCCGCGCCGCAGGCTGCCGGGGCTGGCGGGCAAGCTCTGGAAGAGGGACGAGAGAGGAGTGACGTATGACGGCTCCTGTCGTCCGGCGAGCGATTCTTCATCCGTCGCTCCTAATTCGTCCCTCGTCGTTCCGTTTGTCGCCCAGTCCGCGGCCACGGCGCAAGCCTCAATGACCTCCGCCATACTGACCCCCGGCGGGATGGGCGTTTGCGTGGTCAGCAGGCTGCCCTCGCGCAGGACGTTTCTGAGGCGCAGCTCGACCGGATCCATGCCCAGGGCCTCGGCCAGCTTGTTCATCTGGCACTCGGCGGCAAAGGCTCCCTGCGGCCCGCCAAAGCCCCGGAACGCGCCGCCGGGCACGTTGTTGGTCGTCACGGCATAGCTGTCGACGTGGGCGTTGGGAATCACGTAGGGGCCGGTGACCATCAGGTTGGCGTTGCCCAGCACCTTGGGGCTGGTGTAGGTATAGGCCCCGCTGTCGAGGATGAGTTCGGCGGCGACGGCAGTGATCCGGCCGTCGCGCGTCGCGCCCCACTTCGTCCTGATCCAGGCCGGGTGGCGCTTGTGATGGCCGACGATACTTTCCTCGCGCGACCAGATGATGCGCACCGGCCGGTCGATGCCGCGCTCCCGCAAGCGCATGGCGGCCAGGCCCAGGACGATCTGCAACGACATATCCTCGCGGCCGCCGAACGCCCCCCCGATGGCCGGGTAGATGATGCGCACCTGATCGAGCGGCAGCCCCAGAGAGTGGGCCACCTGTTCCTGATCTTCGTGCGCCCACTGCCCGCCGATCTCGATGGTTACGCGGCCTTCGCGGTCGATGCGGCCGACGCCGGCTTCGGGCTGCAGAAAGGCGTGCTCCTGATAGGGCACGTAGTACTCGCCCTCGATGACGACCTCGGCCGCGGCCCAACCCGCGTCCATGTCGCCCTTGCGAATTTTGTATTGCTTCAGGATATTGCTGCCGTGCCACGGATGGAGGACGAGATCGTCCTTCATCGCCTCGTGGACATCCGTCACGACCGGGCGCTGCTCCCACTCGATCCGGATCAGGCGGCCGGCGCGGGCGGCGATGGCCTCCGTCTCGGCCACGACGACGGCCACGTGGTCGCCTTCCCACAGGCTAATGTCGCCATAGGGATTATTGCTGCCCAGGCCGACAAACACCGGCTGGTCGGGCACGCCCAGGCCGTAGCCGTTCGAGGGCACGTCCGCGGCGGTCAGCACGGCGACGACGCCGGGCAGGGCCTCGGCCGCGCGGGTGTCCATCGACAGCATCCGCGCGTGGGGTTGGCCGCTGAAGAGGACGCGGCCGTGCAGCAGGTTGGGCGGCGTCAGGTCGCCGGGATAGTGCGCGTCGCCGGTGACCTTGCCGCGAGCGTCAACGCGCTCGGTAACGCGCGCGCGTAAAATCTGGTCGGTCATAGTCAGTCCTTTATTGGGTCAATTCATTTTGCCGGCCGCCTCATGGACGGCCTCGATAATCTTGTAATACCCCGTGCAGCGGCACAGGTTGCCGGAGAAGGCTTGCTCGATGTGGGCCTGGTCGGGCGCGGGCTGCTCGTCCAGCAGCTTGGCCCCCGACATGAGGAAGCCGGGAATGCAGTAGCCGCACTGCACGGCCCCGGTTTTGATGAAGGCCTGCTGGATGGGATGAAGGTCGCCGTCCTGCGCCAGCCCCTCGACCGTGACGATCTCCGCGCCGTGGGCCCGCGCCGCCGGGACGAGGCAGGCCATCACCGCCATGCCGTCGAGGTAGACGGTGCACGCGCCGCATTCGCCCTCGGCGCAGCCCTCTTTCGTGCCCGTCAAGAGTCCTTCTTCGCGCAGCCAGCGCAAAAGCGTCTTCTCCATGCCGGGCGCGCTAATCGGCCGGCCGTTGACCGTGCTCTCGATGGGGGTGTCGGGGCCGAAGCTGGCGGCGTATCGCGGGCCGGTGGGAAACGCCCCGCCCGTGTTGCCCCACAGCATCACCGGGTCGGCCGGCCACGTCTCCCGCTCGCGGCCGTCGCGCAGGGCCAGCAAAGCGCGACGGGCCATCACCTCGACCATTTCGGCGCGATACGAGGCCGGGCCGCGCACGTCGTCGATGGGTTTGGCCGCGGCGGCCACCAGCCCGGCGGCGACGGTGATCGTGTCGTCGGTCAGGCGCTTGCCCAGAAGATAAGATTCGGCCGCCTCCGCGTCGATGATGGTGGGCGCGACGCTGCCCAAGGCGATGCGCGCGCGGCTGACGGTCTGGTCCTCGCCGAACGTCACGACGGCCGCCAGATGGACGACGGAGATGGCCTGCGCCCGGCGCAAGCCCAGCTTGACGAAAATGCCGCGCGCGGGGGGGGGCATCGGCGCGATGACGATATCAACCAGCATCTCATCCGGTTCCATGAGCGTCTTGCGGACGCCGGTATAAAAATCTCGCAGCGCCACCATGCGCCAGCCGCGCGTCGAGGCCAGGATGACCTGCGCGTCGAGCGCCCGCAGAGCCGAAATGGTGTCATTGGCCGGACTGCCCGTTACCAGGTTGCCGGCGACGGTGCCCCGGTTACGCAGTTGCGGCGAGGCGATCTCCACGCAGGCCTGGGCCAGCGGCAGGGCGTGGTTGATGATCAGGGGCGAGGCGACGACCTGATTGTGCGTCACCAGCGCGCCCAGGTGGATGAGGCCGTCGGCGTCGCGGCTGATCTCGTTCAGGCCGGGGATGCGCGTGACGTCGATGAGCGTGGTCAGGTCGGGCCGCTGGCCGCGCTCCATCTCCAGCAGCAGGTCGGTGCCGCCGGCGATCAGCCGGGCCGCCCGGCCGTGCCGGGCCAGCAGCGCCAGGGCCGTCTGCAGATCGGCCGGTATTTCGTATCGTTCTAGGGTAGGGGGTATTTGGTGACTAAACATAGTGTTACTGACTGCTAGCGCCGGCCGGTTGCCGGCGCGGGTTAGGAAGCTGCTTTTTCCGCTGCCGGGGAAATGGACATGGCCCGGCCGTCGCCGCCGCGCTGAAGCATGATGATCTGCGCCATGATGCTGACGGCGATCTCCTGGGGCGATTCGGCGTTGAGTTCCAGTCCGATGGGCGACGTGATGCGATCCAGCTTCCCGGCCGCAAGGCCGTCGGCCGCCAGCAGGCGTTTGGTCTCTTCCCAGCGGCGGCGGCTGCCCATGACGCCGACGTAGGCGGCCGGGGCCTCCACGACCAGCGGCAGCAGCTGGCGGTCCAGCGTCACGTTGCGGGTGACCACGGCCACATAGGTGCGCTCGTCTATCGCCTGTTGCGCCAACAGCTCGGCCGGCGTCCCGCTGAGCACCACGTCGGCATCAACCACGTTCTCGCGGGTTGCCAGTTCCGCCCGGTCGTCCCAGGCCACGACCCGAAAGCCAAGCCACTTGCCGAGGCCGGCCAGAGCGCGGCCGACGTGGCCGCAACCCAGAATGAGCAGGGTATTCGGCGCGGGGTAGGGTTCGACGTAGATATCGACATTGCCGCCGCAGACCCCGGGGTCGCCGCGTTGCGGATCGACGAGAGAATAGGGGATGACCCGCGGCCGGCCGTCGCCCAGGGCCTCGCGCGCCACAGCGGCCACGCGCGCTTCCATCTCGCCGCCGCCGACCGAGCCGAGCGTGCGGCCGTCGCCATAGAAAAGCATCTTCGACCCGGCGTGGCGCGGCACGGACCCCTGATCGCGAATGACGACAGCCAGGACGACCGGCTCGCGCCGGGTTTGCGCCGCCAAAAGCTCTTCCAAAATTTGTCGATCTTCGCCGTTCATACGTCTGATTTGCCTGACCTCAGAGGGGCGAGCAACCCTCTGGGCTCTCTCCCCTCTGCTCTCTCTTGAACTACGGCCGCGCCAGACACCACTCCGATACCCAGGCCGTCTTGCCCGCCTCATCGACGCGATAGAAGATGTGGGGGAAGGCCGTGGCTTCACCGATGAGCGGCGCGCCGTTGCGCGCGGCAATGAGTTCGCGCCGGCTCATCTCGAGCACCGTGACGCGATGACCATCCAGGAAAAGCCGGTTGTGCAGGCTGACGGCCGGGCCGACGTCATTGCCCAGCACGACGCGTGTGTCGTCGTCCAGCGCGCCACATTGACCATGGGCGGCGCACTCGTCGGTACAGCTAATCTGTACTTCCTCGCTGACGGCGTACTCGGTCGTTTCCGCCCCGCCACAGGCCGACAGCAGACAAACCACAAGGATTATCGGAATCAAGACGGCCAGCGTGAGGCGATAGAGGCTCATATCTGTCCCCTAGTTTACCAAAACTTTGAAAATGAGTTCAATCAAAAAGGCCGCGGCGAAGCAGATTCTTCGCCGCGGCCCACGTCAGGGAACGGTTTGTCCCGTTTACTCTGTAATCGTGAAGGTGGCTCCCTCCGAGCGGCCAAAGACCTCCGGGAAGTAATCCTCGCGGGCCGTCGCCGGCATCACCTGATAGGTCCCGGCGATATTGGGCTGCAGGAAGTAGGCGTACTGATAGGTTCCGGCCGGCAGGAACTGGCTCAGGAAGACGACCTTCTCGTCGCGATACTGGATATCATCGAAGTACCACCACCCCCAGAAGCCGCGGCCGAAGTCGCCTTCGGCGGGGACAATGCCGCCGCCGAGAGCCGATTCACTGGTCAGCAAATTCGGATCGATGGCGTCCGTGCCCGCCGGGATGGGGTCCTCGACGACGACATAGACGCGGTCGTTGGGCACGATGACTGTCAGCTCGACGCGCACGCGTTCGTTGGCGGCGATGCTGTCGATAGGCGCGCACGTCTCCGTTTCGGCGTCGCAGGCCGCGTCGTAGTAGCGGCGCTCCACGGTGAAGCCGCGGCTGATCGGGTCAAGCGATTCGACGGCGATGGCGCTGTTGAGCCGCAGGGTGTAATAGAGGCGGCCGTCGCCCGCGCCGCGCTGGAAGTCGAAGAAGTTCGTGTCGCCGGCCAGCAACTCACTGACCGGGATGGAAATAGCTTCGGACGCCGTGGCGTCGTCGGGCGCAAAAGCCCCCGATGCCCGCGAGGCCAGATTGACCAGCAGCTCATAGGCGTAGTCGGGTTCCAGCTCGCCGGAAGCGACCATCCAGTTGCTCAGCGCCGACACGCTCCAGGCGGTCGTGTGCAGCGTCGACCAGGTTTCGGCCGTGCGGGCGACCATCAGCCAGCGCACGGCGGGCGGCAGCAACGGGCTGTCCGGTTGCAACTGCGCCAGGGCCTGGATGATCATCGCCGTGCCGCGAATGTCGCTGCTCAGGTTGAAGAAGTCCTGCTCGGCGTCTTCCCAATGAGCGCCCGTGGCGCTCATGATCACTTCGTCATTCAGATCGGCCAGCAGCGCGTCGCTGTTCTCGCCCGCCGCGCCGGCGGCGTCATAGGCCATCGCCAGCAGCGCCTTGGCATAGGGGTCCAGCAGCGCGCGATGTTCGGCCACCAGTTCATCGGCGTCATCAGCGACATCATCGCCGGCAACGGCCATCACGTAGAGGAAGAACGCCTGCCGGTTGGCCTCCGAGGCGTCGCCCAGGCGGTTGACCGGCTCCAGTTGCCCGCGGACGTATTCCGCGCCGCTTTCCGGCACGGCCGCGTCCACCTCGTAGCCGAGTTCGGCCGCCCGCGTCAGGCTCAACAACGACTGGGCGCTGAGCCACGGATCGCTGCTGCCGCTGAAGCACCAGCCCCAGCCGCCGTCGCCTTTCTGCAAGGCGGCCAGCTTGGCGGCGTCGCTCTCGTTTTGCGCGGCCAGTTGCGTCGCCAGCGTGTCGTTGTCGAGTTCCAGCTCGCGAATGGCCGCCTCGACGGCCGTGTTGTGCAGCAGCCGGTCGGCCAGCGAGCCGGCGCACTCGATGAACGGCATGATCGGGTCGTTGACGATGTCGAACGATTCGATGATGGCCGCGGCCAGCGACGGCTGGAGCCTGACCAGGGCCTCGCCGTGCTGCGTGTCCACGCCCTGCGGCAGGACCAGCGCCTCGACGCGCCGCCCCGCCGCGTCCAGTTCGCCGGCGGTGGCCACGAAGTCGCGGCCGTCATAGCGATAGATGGGCAGCAGCGCCTCTGGCCCCACGCCCATCGTCGGCTTGCTGGCGTCGCTCAGGTCGCCGCCGGTGACGCGGAAGGTCACGTCGGCCGTGGGCAGGTCTTGCACGGTCACGGGCCAGGTCACCCGTACCCGGCCGTTGGCCGGCACAGTCACCGTTTGCTCGGCGTCGCCGTCAATCGTCAGGCCGGTCGCTTCCAAACTGACCGTGGCCTCGATGGCGGCGTCGGTGTTGTTGTTGACGTTGGCCCCCAGCGACAGGCTGTCGCCGACGGTGAAGAAGCGCGGCGTAATCGGGCGGATGATGAGCGGCAGGCGGGCCAGGATGTCGGCGTCGCCTTGCCCGACGCGCGTGTCGGTCGTGGCTGCCTTGCTGTGCATCCGCCAGGTCGTCACGTTGTCGGGCAGCGGCACCTCGACCGAGGCGCGGCCGTCCGCGTCCGTCAGCAGCTTGGCTTCCCAGTAGGCGGTGTCCTTGAAGTCGCGGCGGACGTCGTCCTCTTCGCCTTCCAGGCGAACCGATTCCAGGGCCACATCGCCGCCCCCACCGCCCAAGCCGCCGCCGCCGGGCAGCGGCTCCTCGATCGCCAGCCCTTCGCCGGTGATCAGCAGGCCGGAGCCGACGTTGCTGCGCATGGGCTGGCGGGCATAGAAGGCTTCCAGAATAGGCGGCGCGTTGTCTTCCTTCAGCGTCAGCACGGCCAGATCGACCAGGGCCAGCGATACCTCGGCCTGCACCGGGTTGCCCGCCTGGTCGGTCACGGCCACGTCGAACGTGGCCGTGTCGCCCGGCGCATACTCCGCCGCGCCCGGCGTGATAGCCACGTTGAGATCAAACTGATCGGGCGGCACCACCAGCTCGATGAAGCCGATGCGGATGTCGGCGTAGGGGAAATCGGGGTCAGCAGGATTCACCGGCTTGACCGCGGCCACGGTCACGTGGACGTTGGGCGCGAATTCGCCGGTGATCGGTATCTCCAGAATCTGGCTGCCGTTGACCGTCACGACCTGCTGGTCGATGAGGTTGCCGCGCTCGATGGTCAGCCAGGCGTTGACCGGCTGGGCAAAGGGCGACTGCACCAGAACCTGGGCCGTGTCGCCGATGTGGTATTCGCTTTGGTCGGCCGTCAATTCCATCGACCGCAGGTTGGGGTCGCTGCGCCAGCCGGCGAAAGTTTCGTCGGCCGACCAGATGGGCAGGCTGCTCATCTGCCGGCGGCCGCCGCCGTCGGTGACGGTCGCCACAGCCAGGAACGCGCCGCCGGCGTCGGGCGTGAAGGCCGCCGTGGCCTCGCCGTCGTTGCCGGTCGTCACGGTCTGGCGGCCGACTTCGGTATCGACCGGCGTCCAGACGGTGGCGCGCACGCCGAACTCGTTGATACGCTTGCTCTCCCAATCGCGCCGATAGAAGACGACATCGACCGTCTGATTGGCGACCGGCTCGCCGGCCCAGTCCACCGTCAGCACGTCGATGGCCGTCTCGCGGCCGGCATCGACCACGTAGCCCTGCGCGTGCAGGCCGGCGTAGACCTCGGCCGCGTGGAAGGTCACTTCGGCCCGGCCGCTGACCGGGAACTCGCCCAGCCCGCCCACGGTCGCCTCCACGGTGACTGTCTGGCTGCCCGCCGGGGCCTCGGCCAGCATGTCGGCCGGCAGCGGGATGGTGACGTTGCCCGACGCGTCGGTCTCGGCGTTGTCCGAAGAGATGAAGGTCGAACCGCTAAAGCCGCCGAACGGGTCGGAGGGTGTGTAGTTGAAACCACCCTGGTCGCCGAAGGCATAGGTCGGGTATGCCTCGAAGACCGGCGCGAACTCGACGCGATTGATGTTCCAGTTGACCGGCAGGCCGCCGGCCGAGCCGCCGAACAGATAGGTGGCGTTGACGGTGACGGTGGTCGCCTGCCCCCGCAGCAGTTCTCCATCGGCCGGCGTCACGGATACCAGGAACTCCGGCGCGCGGTAATCGGCCACGGTGAAGGAGCGGCTGGACAGCCAGTAGTCGCCGGTGATGTTGAAGGAATACGTGCCCGGCGGCATGTCGTCGTTGGTGACGAACTCGCCGCTGAAGACGCCGTCCTCGTCCAGCGTGACGTCGAAGGTCTCGCTGAAGGAGTCCTCGCCGAAGAAGAAGTTGGGACTGACCGAAATCTCCAGCGATTCGACGTCGGGCAGCGCATAGCGCCCAAAGTGGGTGTCGCGGACGATGCCCTTGAAGTACAATGTGTCGCCGGGCCGGTAGATGGGCCGGTCGGTATAGATGTAGGCGTAGATGTCTTGCTCGGGGCCAGTGTCGTTGTTGATGCCCAACTGCCACGGATTGACGTTGCCCGTCCAGAAGGTGGAGGCCATGCCGAAGCCGGCGGCCCCCGGTTCGTTGCTGACGACGATCACGCCGTCGAGATAATTATTGGCGGGTTCGTAGTCGAACTGCGCGAAGCCGTCGGCGTCGGTCACGGCCGTGCCGTCCTGCACGCCGTCGCGGCGATAGAGGGTCAGGTTGAGGCCGCTCACCGGCTCGCCCGAAGCCAGGTCGGTGGCCCAGACATGCACCTCGCCGAACATCTCCTTCACGACCAGGTTGGTATCGGCGATGAGCAGCAGGACATTGCGATTTTGCCACCAGGCCGTGTCGGCGTCCAGCTCGGGCGCGGTCACCCGCAACTCATAGACGCCCGTCGGCAACACGCCGCCTCCGGCCAGTTCAACCGTCTCGACGCCCAGTTCGTCGCCGGCCGGATCGACCGGGACGGTCGTTTCGAAGACGAGAGCGCCGCCGGGCGACTGCTCGTTCAACCGGTAGGTGTTGAAAACGGCGTCGGAATTGACGCCGACTTCATATACCGCCACGTTCAACTCGCTGACGTGGCGGTGCATGACCTGCACATTGCTGGGGAAACTGGTGCTTACCTGTGCGTTCTGGCTGGGCAGATTGAACGCCGCCAGCGGCGGGACAGGCGCGCTGCTAAAACTGAAGGTGTAATCCTCGCCCAGCGTGTTGCCATAGGGATCGGCGGCCGTGCCGGGCACGGTGATCGTATATTCGGTATCCGGCTCCAGCGTGAACTGCAAAAAGACGGAGTAGCCCTCATCCCACTCGTTGATGAAGTAATCGATGTCGTCGGGATCGGGCGAAACTGCGATCCGGTCTTCGATGGTCTCGTCGTTCATGGGCGAGGCGAAGTCGATGCTGACGCCGTTTTGGTAGATTTCGGCTGTCGATCCGTCTGAGGGAGTCGTGCCGGTGACCGCGGGGAAGGGCACGGTGGTGAAGGTGCTGGTGTGGTCGTCCGACATGGTGGCCGCGCCGTTGGCCGAGGCGGCCGAGGCGGCAATGGTCAGCGTGTAGGGCGTTTCCAGCGACAACCCGTCCGCCGGCGTCAGGACGGCCAGACGATCCTCATCCTGCCAGTCAAAACTGAGGCCGACAGCCGCAGCGCCGCCGGCCGTCAGGCTGGTGGCGGCCTCCACGGAAGCGGTGTCCATGGGCATGTTGAAGGTGACGCTGATCGTCGTCGACGGGGTCACGCGCACCTGCTCATTCTCCGGCTCCACCGTGACCACTTCGGGCCGAACGGTCGTGAATCGCCACGCCGGCGCGTCTTCCAGCGGGCTGCCGGTGACGTCGGTCAGACCGGGGTCAACGCTGACCGTGTAGGTCGTCGCGCCGGCAAACGCCGGATCGGGGATGAAGCGGTAGATGCTCGTCGATGTCCATTCCCCCGTGCCTTCAACAGGCGGGTCGAAAGCCAGTGGCTGGGGCAGCCCGGCCTGCTCGCCGGAACTGACCAGCGGCACAACCGGCTTGTCGAAGACGACGGTGACGATGCCGTCGGTCTGGACGGCGTTGGCATTGTTGGCGGGGATGGTCTGGGTCACGTGGAGCGGGCCGGTGGCCTGCACGGCGAACTCGACCGGCTCCTGGAGGGTCTGACCGTTGGCGGCGCTGGCCGTGCCGGCAATGCGCACGTTGTAGGCCTGACCCAGTTCCAGCGAGCCGGCCGGCGTAAAGACGGCCGTGTCCGGTTCCGGCCAGCTCAGCTCGCCTTCAACCGGCGGGTCGAGCGTGAAGGCGGCCGCGACCGATGTCTGGTCCATGGGTTGGTCGAAGCGGATGGTGATGGGGGTGTCCAGGGCCACTTCCTGGCCGGGCAGCGGGTCGCTGGCGATGACTTGCGGCGGCCAGTCGATGGCCTCGGCGGGCACGGGGTGGCCCGCCACCGCGGCGTCCGTCGGGGCCGGTTCGGCTGTGGGCGGCGCGGCGGTCTCGCCCGGTTCGGTCGTCTCGATGGCGGCCGTGGCGGCCGTCGTCGGCAGGGCTTCCGGCTGCCCGCGCCGGCAGGCGGCCAGGAGCAACAGGGCAGTCAAAAGGATAAACAAAAGTGGGGTGAATTTGCGTGAAAACATGGGTTGTGCCTCTCGTGATTACGGGCGGTTGGGCGGCCGCAGAAGGCCGCCGGGCTTGACCGGCGCGGCCATCGGCTCGGCCGCGAGAGCTGTTACTAGAGAAGACGATAAACTTCGGGCGACAGTTCCGCGAAGTAAAGGGATTGGCAAGTCTACTCCCTGCAGGCCGGCCGTTTGGGTGGCAAACAGGTGACACCCTGTCGGGCGGCCGATCACATTATAGCATAAAGTAGGCTCTTCGTTATCAACGACGCCCACCCTGTCGCCCAACCTGTCCAGGTGGCCTCTTCCCGGCTGCGTTCATTGTCCGGCACATGCCATCTGATATGCAGGCCTATACGCTATCAAAAGGGCCAAAACACCCCCCCCACCCTGGGATTAACTTTCTTAACTTGTTTAACTTTACTAAATCACCCGGCGGCCGAAGATCGCCTTTCCCGGTTATATAGAAATATATCTATATAACATTTATTTACAGTACCTCATAGAGCCGGGGCGCTACGGCACCAATCGCGCGGAAGGGAATTAAACAAGTAAATAAAGTTAAACAAGTTAATCCGGGGTGGGGGGTAGCCATTTGGCCGTTTTGCTATTGCCGGCGACGGCGCGGGTGCTGTCGTCGGCCACAAGAACGCCCGGGGAAAACCGCGTTCGCCCCAGGCCCGCGGCGCGGGTTGAGGCGCTGTTTGTCGGCCGGACAGGCTTTTGCAGTGGTCGGGGGGAGCGCCGCATGGCTGTCCGGCGGCCGGGAACGCGATGGGCTGCGGAGCCGGTTTGGAAACCGGCGCTACGCAGAGCGACCGATTACCGCCAAACCCCGGTCGTCGGGAGCCTGGCGTGGCCGATTGCCGGCGGCTTGGGTACAATGCCCTCGTCAACAGGCTCTTCATGATGGATGAATACGAACGATGGATGCGTCTGGCCCTGGCCCAGGCCGAGACGGCGCTGGCCTTGGGCGAGGTGCCGGTCGGGGCGGTGGCTGTGCTCGATGGGGAAATCATCGGCGCGGGCTTCAATCGCAAGGAAAGCGACCAGGACCCGACCGCCCATGCCGAGATGATCGCCCTGCGGGCGGCGGCGGCGCGGCTCGACAATTGGCGGCTGATCGGCGTGACACTCTACTGCACGCTGGAGCCGTGCCCCATGTGCGCCGGGGCGATGATCCAGGGCCGGCTGTCGCGGCTGGTCTATGGAGCCAGGGACACCCGCTTCGGGGCCGATGGCACGATTATCGACGTGTTGGGCCAACCGGCGTTCAACCATCGCGTCGAGGTCGTCTCCGGCGTCCTGGCCCACGAGGCCGGGGAACTCTTGCAGCGGTTCTTTCGGAGCCTGCGGGAATAAAGGGGCGACGGCCGTCCCTGATAATTTCCCGATTCCCTCTTCACGATTCCCCTCACATCTGCTATACTCCCTTTCTGGACACCGACTGACCCCTGGTCACTGTCCACTGATTCGGAGAGGTGCCGGAGCGGTTGATCGGGGCGCTCTCGAAAAGCGTTGTGGCCGTAAGGTCACCGTGGGTTCGAATCCCACCCTCTCCGCTGTCATGATTGCCGAGGACACCCGCGTGGGTGTCCTTTTTCCCAATCGCCGGCCCAACAGGGCGGCCCATGAAGCCCGTTCCCGGAAGCCCACTCCCATTGGAAATCAACGCTGAGGTTATTTCGGTCAGGCGCTCCCAGCCTGCCCTCTTCGGTGACCGATGAAATGAATGCCGGCGAGCCCCAATATTTCCCGCTGACTATGGAATCGCTTAGGGCGCTGGGCAACTGGTGCGCCGGCTGTGCCGAAGTGGCGCTCCCGGTTTTCGAGAAACACGTCGCGCTGGATGACCGCCCCCGCGCCGCCATTGCGGGTATCCGTGTGTTCGCCGCCGGGGGCAAGCGCACGGCTCAATTGCGGACGCTGGCTTTGGGGGCGTTTTCCGCCGCCCGCGAGGCGGGCAGTCCCCCGGCCGCCGCGGCCGCTCGCGCGGCGGGTCTCGCGGCATCGAGCGCCTACACGCACCCCCTGGTCGATGTCGAACAAACCAAACACATCCTTGGCCCGGCCGCCTACGCGGCTTTGGCTCTGGAGCTTGACCACGCCGGTGACACCAGGATGAGTGATGAGGTGGTGAGCCGGGCCGTCGAGCAGGTCACGGTTGACGTGCGCGATGTATTGCTCCATATGCCCGGCCGCCAACCCGGCCAAAGCCGGTTGGACAGGCTAATGTACGCGCTGGATACGGCTATTCGCAACCGCACCGTTGGGCCGGATGGCGGGTGACAACCGGCGCGTCGGGTCTTGTCCGCTATCCGCCGTCCTTGTGACCGCCTGGTTCCCGCCGCTCCGTCCGTGGCCCGCCGGTCGGCCCCGGGGTAAAATACCTATCCACCATGATCCCGCTGGATACCGTCGTTCGCACCAAAATCCTCCCGCCACGCCCGGGCGTGCGCACGCTGGAGCGGCCGCGCGTGACGCAGCTCCTGGCCGACGCCCTCAATTACCGCCTGACCCTGGTTCAGGCCGGCGCGGGCTTCGGCAAGACGACGGGGCTGGCCGCGCTCATGGGGGTGGGGCGGCCGCTCATCTGGTATCAGATCATGGAGGAAGATCGAGACCCGCTCGTCTTCCTGCTGCACCTGAGCCACGCCGTCCGTCTGGGCGTTGCCGCGGTGGACGAGCTGCCCATCACCTTGCTGGAATCGTGGGACGGGGCCGCCGGCCTGCTGCCGTCTGCGCGCATCCTCGACGAGCTGATCAACAGCCTCAGCCTGGGCCTCGCTGAGCCGACGTTTCTGGTGCTGGATGACGCGCACCTGGCGGTGGCGGCGGCGGAGATCGCCCACCTCATCGACCGGCTGGTGGCCCTGGCCCCGCCGGACCTGCACATCATCCTGACCGGCCGCCAACCGCTGTCGTTGCCCAACCTGGCGCGCTGGAAGGCCCAGGGGTTGGTCAGGCAGATCGACCGGAGAGCGCTGGCGTTTACCGTGGCCGAGATCGTGGCCCTGTTTTCGGAAACCTATGGGTACGTGCTGACGGCCGAGGAGGCCGAACTGGTCTTCAAAGCCACCGAGGGCTGGGCCATTGCCTTGCAGTTGGTCTGGCAAAGCCTGCGCAGTGGGGCGTTCGGCTCGGTGGAGGACGTGCTTTCCAATCAGACCGTCTCTCTGGACACGCTCTTCCATTTGCTGGCGACCGAAATCTTCGAGGGGCAACCGGCCGACGTCCGGGAGTTCTTGCGCGCCACGTCGGGCCTGCGCGTGCTCACGCCCGAAGCCTGCAACGCCTTGCGCGTCGGCGGCGACAGCGCGGCCATGCTGGCCTATCTGCGCCGCATCGATCTGTTTGTCGTCGATCTGGGCGACGGCAGCATGCGCTATCACCACATCTTCCACCAATTTCTGGAGCAACTGGCGACGCCCGACCAGCGCCTGAGAAGCCACACACTGGCCGCCGGCTATTTCCGGGCGCGCGGCGAGCTCGATGAGGCCATCTATCACCTGTTTAAGGCCGGCGACCACGAAGGGCCGGCGTCGTTGCTCGACACCTACGGCGCGCCGTTGCTGGCCGCCGGCCGGCTGGATACGCTGGCGTCGTATTTGGGCAGCCTGGCGCCGGAGATCTTGCCGCAGCACCCCCCGCTGCTGTTTTACCTCGGCGAACTGGCCCGCCTGCGCAGTCGTTATCAGGAAGCGCTGGGCTGGTATCAGCAAGCCGAGGTCGCCTGGCGCGACCAAGGTCGCGTGGAGGGCGTCAGCCGGGCGTTGCGCGGCCAGGCCCGCGTCTATCTCGATACCGTCAACCCCAGCCAGGCCGAGGCGCTGCTGGAGCGTTCTATCCGCCTGAGCGAGGGGCTGGAGAGCACGGAGATGCGCGCCCGCATGTACGAATTGCTCTCCGAGAACAAACTGAACGCGGGACAGATCGAAGAAGCCGAGGCGCTGCGCCGGCAGGCCGACGAATTGCGCAATGCCAGCCCGTCGGACTCGCAATTGCTGTTTCGCGTCTTGCTGCGCACCGGTCGCCTTGATGAGGCCCGGCGCAAGCTGGAGGAACGGGCCGCGGCCGAGCGCCTGGAGCCGGTATTGACGCCGCGCGCCCACCGCGAAACCCATCTTTTGCTGTCCCTCGTCTACTCCCTGCTGGGCCTCGGCCAGCAGGCCCATGAATTCGCCCAGATTGGCGCGCGGCGCGGCGTCGACCTGCAATCGCCGTTCATGATCGCCGTCGGTCATCTGCGGCTGGGCCACGCCATCGCCCTCCTGCATGACCCCAACCGCTACGAACTGGCCCGGCAACAGTATGAGCAGGTGGTGGCGATTAGCCGCGAAATCGCCGTCCCCCGCCTGATGGTCGAGGCCAGTTGGGGGCTGTGCCGGGTCTACGGCTACGGCGGCAACCTGTCGCAAGCCTTGCAATCGGCGACGACGGGCACCGAGATCGCCCAGGCGGCCGGCGATGAGTGGGTGGCCTCGCTGACGCGCGTGGCCATGGGCGCCGGGCTGGCGATGGCCGCCCGCTATGAGGAAGCGCTGTCGTGGCTGAGCCGGGCGCTGCAAGGCTTCCAGGAGTGCAGTGACGTCTTCGGGGCGTGCGCGGCGCGTCTGTGGTTGTGTTTTGTCCACTGGCGGCAGGACAAAACAGAGCTGCTGGCGCAACTGCTGCCCGCCACGCTGGCCGCGGCCGAGGAGAACGGCTATGATTTCCTGCTGACCCGGCCGACGCTGCTCGGCCCGCCCGACGAACGGCTGTTCACGCCGTTGCTCATCCTGGCCCGCGACCGCCAGTGGGGGGGAGAGTATGCGGGGCGGCTGTTGGCCACGATGGGTCTCCAGCGCATCACCTATCACCCCGGCTACCAGCTCCGCGTCTACACGCTGGGCGAATTCGCCGCCTGGCGAGGCGAGACCGCCATTTCCCCCAACAGCTGGCGGCGCGCCAAGGCCCGCCAACTGTTTCAACTGCTGGCGACGTTTCGCCACACCATCCTCGACCGCGACCAGATTCTCGAATACCTGTGGCCCGAAATGGACCCGGCGGCGGCCGGGCGCAACTTCAAGGTCACGCTCAACTCCCTCTATCACGCCCTCGAACCTGACCGCGATCCGGGGTCAGAATCGGCGCTCATCTGTCGCGACGGCAGCGCCTATGGCATTCGCCCCGGCGCAGACATCCGGCTGGACGCCGAGCAATTCGCCGCCCTGGTGGCCCAGGCCAACGCGGCCCTCAAGCAGCACCCGGCCCAGGCCGTTCCCCTGCTGGAGGAGGCCATTGCCCTCTACAAGGGAGTCTATCTGCCGGAGGCCATCTACGAGACATGGGCCGCGGCCGAGCGCGAGCGGCTGGCGGTGTTGTTCTTGTCGGCCGCCGACCGTCTGGCCGAGATCTATGTGGACAGCCGGCGCTACGAGCAGGCCGTGGACCTGTCCTACCGCCTGCTGGCGGCCGATAACTGTTGGGAGCGTGCCTATCGTCATTTGATGCGCGCCTATCACGGGCTGGGCAACCACGGCCGGATCGCGCGCACGTACCACCGGTGCGTCGAGACCTTGCAGGAGGAACTGGACGTTTCCCCGGCCGAGGAGACGACGGCTCTATTCGACAAGCTGACGAAAGCATAACGGAACCGATCACACGGGGGCGGCCCAACGGCGACACCAACCCCCGTGCGGCCCCCCGTCTCGCCGTTGTGTCGCCCCCTTCGGCCCACGAAATCTTGTAACTGCCCGGTAGCCGTCATCTGCTATGGTAACATTACCCGGCAGGGCACACGTGCGCGGGGCAACTCTAAACAACGTCAGGATAAAAGTCCCTTGGAAGAAAATTCGCACCTGATCACGTCCTTTGTCGTTCGCTTCATCCACTCCGGCCCACCGGAGAACACGACCTACCGGGGGGCGATCCTCAACGTGCAAACCAATGAGGAAATGGCCTTTGTGCATTGGGAAGAGGCGGTCGAGTTCATCCGCCGCTTCGTCCGCCTGAGCGGCGAACCAGAGACAGGAGAGTGAGGGGGAGGAGATAGTGGCCGGCCGTCTGTCGAATCAACACGCAGTAGTGAGGCAGGAAAACCCATGACCCGAACCGCCCAAATTCTCGCTACCGGCAGCTATGTGCCGGAGCGCGTCGTCACCAACGACGAGATCGACCGCCTGCTGGGCCAGCCGACCGGTGACTGGCTGGTCGCCAACGTCGGCATCCGCGAGCGCCGCTGGATGTCGCCCGACCAGACGACGTCGGACCTGATCGTGGCCGCGTCGCGCCGGGCGCTGGACAAGGCGGGCCTGGCCCCGGAGCAGCTCAACCTGATCATCGTTTCCACGGACACGCCCGACTATCTGTCGCCGGGCACGTCGGTCGTCGTCCAGCACAAGCTGGGGGCGCTAAATGCCGGGGCATACGACGTCAATAGTGCTTGCGCGGGCTGGGTGGCGGCCCTCGACCAGGGGGCGCGCTACATCGCCACCGACCCGACGATGAATTACGTCCTGGTGGCCGGCGGCTACGGCATGAGCCGCTTCCTCGACCTGACCGACAAGAAGACAGCCAACCTGTTCGCCGACGGGGCGGGGGCGGCCGTGTTGGGCGCGGGCGACGCGCCGGGCTTCCTGGCCGGCAACTTCCTGGCCAAGGGCGAGTACTACGACGCGCTGGGCATCTACGGCGGCGGCGCGGCTCGCCCCAGCACGCCCGAAAACGTGGCCGCCTATGGCCCGCCCAGGGTCGAGTTCGTCAGGAAGTTCCCGCGCACCTTCAATACCCAGTACTGGCCCCGGCTGATGCAGGGCGCGCTGGACAAAGCTGGCCTGACGATGGACGACATCGACCATTTTTTCTTCACCCAGCTCAACCTGCGCACCATCGAGGCCATGATGGAACTCATCGGCCAGCCGCTGGAGAAGACCCACTGGGTGATGGACAAATGGGGCTACACGGGTTCGCCATGCGTCGTCATGGCCCTCGACGACGCCATCGCCCGCGCGCGCGGGCCGCGGCCGGGGGAAAAAATCCTGTTTTGCGCCAGCGGCGGCGGCATCAGCATGGCCGCGTCCATCTGGCAGTGGACGCAGGCCGAGCCGGTTTAGGAGGTGGAGAGCCAGAGATGTACATCGGCGATTACCTTGCCCGGCGCGAGCTTTATTCTCCCGAGCGCCCGGCCATCATCGACACCGGCAAGGAGCCCGAATGGCGGCTGACCTATCGCCAGCTAAACGAGCGCGCCAACCGGCTGGCGAACTGGCTGCGTGACGAGGCCGGCGTGGGCAAGGGCGACAGGGTCGCCATGCTGGCCCGCGACGGCGTGGAGCATCTCGACGCCTTCTTCGCCTGCGGCAAGCTGGGAGCCATCCACACCGCGCTCAACTGGCGGCTGCACCCCCACGAGCTGGCCGGCATCGTGGCCCGCACGACGCCCAAGGCGCTCATATTTTCCGACGACGTGCGGGCCCGGGTTACCGATCTGGCCCAGCGGGTGCGACACCAATCCTGTGCCATCGGCCGGTATCTCCACGTCGATGGCGAGGGCCTGGAAGGGAGCATCGCCTTCGAGCCGGCGCTGGCCGGGGCCTCGGCCGCGCCGGTGACGACCGAAGACCTGGAGGCCGAGGACATCGCCGCGCTGATCTTCACCGGCGGGACGACCGGCTTGCCCAAAGCGGCCCAGGTGTCGCACCGCATGATCGCCTGGAACACGCTCAATACGGTCATCCACGACGTGACGCACGGCGACATCTACCTCAACGTCTTTCCCATGTTCCACACCGGCGGCTTGTTCGTCTACACGCTGCCGCAGATCATCTTCGGCGGGACGACCATCCTGCTGCCCCGGTTCGACCCGCAGCGCGTCCTCGAGCTTATCGAGCGGGAGCGGGTGACCATCTTCGGGGCCGTGCCCACGATGTACCAGATGATTGCCCAGGCTCCCAATTGGGCCGCGGCCGATTTGTCGTCGTTGCGCTTTTGCACCTCCGGCGGCGCGCCGCTGCCCGTGCCCTTGGTGGAGCAGTACACCCGCGAGAAGGGCATTCGCTTCAAGCAGGGCTTCGGCATGACCGAGTTCGGGCCGGGCATCTTCGCCCTGGCCCCGGAAGACGCCATCCGCAAGGCGGGCAGCATCGGCCGGCCGAACTTCTATGTCGACGCGCGCATCGTCGACGACGCCAACGCCTTCCTGGGGCCGGATCAGGAGGGCGAGCTGGTGCTGAAGGGGCCGAGCTACAGTTCCGGCTACTTCGGCGAGCCGGAGGCCGGCGCCGCGGCCGTCGACCAGCGGGGCTATTTCCACACAGGCGACATCGCTCGCTATGACGCGGAGGGCTATTTCTACATCGTCGATCGCAAGAAGGACATGTATATTAGCGGCGGCGAGAACGTTTATCCGGCGGAGATCGAAAAGGCGCTCTACGAACACCCGGCGGTGTTGATGTGCGCCGTCATCGGCCTGCCCGATCCCCGGTGGGGGGAGGCCGGTCGGGCTTGCGTGGTGCTGAAACCGGGCGCGGCGGTTGGCGAGGCCGAGTTGCTGGCTTTCCTGGCCGGCCGCCTGGCGAAGTACAAAGTTCCCGGGAGCGTCGTGTTCTTCGATGAGCTGCCTATCTCATCGGCCGGTAAAATCCTGAAGCGCCAACTGAGAGACGATTTTTTAACGAGTGAAAGGAGAAACTGATGGCCTCGATTCCCACGTTGCCCGGCATTACATCTCAAATGGTTGCCACCCGGCGTCTGAAGACCCACGTGTTGTTTAGCGGCGCGGAGGGGGGCGATCCTGTCCTCTTCATCCACGGCAACGCCTCGTCCTCGACCTTCTGGGAAGAGACGATGCTGGCTCTGCCGCCGCGCTTTCGCGCCATCGCGCCCGACCTGCGCGGCTATGGAGACAGCGAAGATTTGGTGGTCGACGCCACGCGCGGCGTCAGGGATTGGGTCGACGATATCAAAGCGCTGTCGGACACGCTGGGCGACCGGCCCGCGCACCTCATCGGCTGGTCGTTGGGGGCCGCTCCGGCGCTGCAATTCGCGATGGACCACCCCGGACTGGTTCGTTCGATCACGCTCGTCAATCCGGTCAGTCCCTATGGCTTCGGCGGAACCCACGGGGTAGACGGCCGTCCCAACTACGACGACTTCGCCGGCTCCGGCGGCGGCAGCGTCAATCCCGAATTCGTGCGCCGCATGCAGATTGGCGACCGCGGCGACGAGGACGCCAACAGCCCGCGCAACGTCATCAACACCTTCTATTATAAACCGCCCTTCCGGGCCGAACGCGAGGAGGCTTTTCTGGATTCGCTGCTGCTGGAGAAGACCGGCTCCGACCGCTACCCCGGCGATCTGACCCCATCGGCCAACTGGCCGGCCGTCGCCCCGGGCGTCTATGGGCCGATCAACGCCACCAGCCCCAAGTATTTGAACCTGAGCGGCATCGTCAAGATGGCCCACAAGCCGCCCATCCTGTGGCTTCGCGGCGACAGCGACCAGATCGTCTCCGACACGTCGCTGTTCGACTTCGGCACGCTGGGCAAGCTGGGCGCGGTGCCGGGCTGGCCGGGCGATGACGTATTTCCGCCGCAGCCGATGGTGTCGCAGACGCGAGCCGTGCTCGACCAGTACGCGGCCAACGGCGGCGAGTACCGCGAAGTGGTCATCGCCGACGCCGGCCACAGCCCCCACGTGGAGCAGCCGGCGGCGTTTATGGAAGCATTGATCGCATTTCTGGCGGGGGGCTGACGATTCCGTCACTTTATTAGCCCACAAAAGGAGTCCACATGCGCTTGAAAGACAAGGTTTGCATCGTCACCGGCGGCGCGGCCGGCATCGGCCGGGCTACGGCCGAGCGGTTCGCCGAGGAAGGGGCCACCGTCATCCTCGGCGACGTGAATGAGGAGCAAGGGCAGGCGGCAGCCGAAGCCATCGGCCCCGCGGCGGCTTTCGTCAGGGTCAACGTCGCCGACCGCCAGGCCGTGGGCGAGTTCGTCGACGACGTCGTCGCCAAGTATGGCCGGATCAACGTTCTGGTCAACAACGCCGGCGTGCTGCGCGACGGCACGCTGGTCAAGGTCAAGGACGGCGTGCTGGTCAAGCAGATGTCGGAGGCCGATTTCGACCTGGTCATCGCGGTCAATCTGAAGGGCGTGTTCAACTGCACCCAGGCCGTGGCCCCGCACATGATCCGGCAGCGGAGCGGGGTGATTCTCAATGCCTCGTCCATCGTCGGGCTGGACGGCAACTTCGGCCAGACCAACTACGTCGCCACCAAGTCGGCCGTCATCGGCATGACCAAGGTCTGGGCGCGCGAGTTGGGCCGCTCCGGCATCCGCGTCAACGCCGTCGCCCCCGGCTTCACGGCCACCGAGATGGTCGCCGCCATGCCGGAGAACATCCTCGACGGGATGCGAGGGCGCACGCCGCTGGGCCGCCTGGGCGAGCCGCGCGACATCGCCAATGCCTACTTGTTCCTGGCCTCGGACGAGGCGAGCTTCATCACCGGCGAAGTTTTGCGCGTGGACGGCGGCATCGTCGTCGGCACCTGAGCGTCTTTACAGGGCTGGGCATGGCCGAAGAAAGCCACTATCCGCTGAACGCGGCCGACCTGTTGACCGGGCGGGCCGCCTTGACGCCCGACCGCACCGCTTTGGTCGACGTCCACGCCGGTGTCACCTATACCTATGAGGCGTTGAACACGCGCGCCAACCGGCTGGCCAATTGGCTGTGCGGCCTGGGCGTGGGGAAGGGCGATCGGGTTTCGATCCTGGCCCACAACTGTGTCCACTACGTCGATCTCTTCTATGGACTGGCCAAGATCGGGGCTGTCCTGACGCCGCTCAACTGGCGTCTGACCGCGCGGGAGCTGAGCTACATCGTCGGCGATTGCGCGCCGAAGGTTCTCATCTGTGGCCCCGACTGCGTGGGCCTGTTGGCCGAGATACGCGCCGAACTGGACTTGCCCCTTATCGTGGGCATCGAGGACGCGCTGATTGACGGCGCGCTGCCTTACGAGGCGGGCGTGGCCGCCGCGTCCGACGCCGAGCCGGAGCGGCCGCCGCTGACGGGCGAGGACATCTGCTGCATCCTCTACACGTCGGGCACGACCGGCCGGCCCAAGGGGGCGATGATCCCCCACCGGCAAGTGCTGTGGAATTGCATCAACACCGTCGTCAGTTGGGGGCTGGGAGCCGACGACGTCTCGCCGGTGATGACGCCGATGTTCCACGCCGGGGGGTTGTTCGTTTTTCTGACGCCGCTCTTTTACGTGGGCGGCAAGATCGTGCTGGCCCGCTCCTTTGATAACGAGGATTCTCTGGCGCTCATCCAGCGGGAAGGGTGCACCGTGGTGCTGGGCGTGCCCACGCTGTTCCAGATGTGGCTGAACAGCCCGTCGTTCGCGGCGGCCGATTTCAGCCGGGTGCGCTTTTTCGTCAGTGGCGGCGCGCCCTGTCCGGTCTCGCTCATTGAGGCGTGGCGGGCGGCCAAGGGCGGCTATCTGCGGCAGGGATATGGCCTGACCGAGGTCGGCGTCAACTGCTTCACGATGACCAACGAAGAATCCGAGCGCAAGACGGGATCGGTCGGCAAGCCGATCTTCCACAGCCAGATGCGCATCGTCGATGAGGACGGCGGCGACGTGCGCCGGGGCCAGACCGGCGAGCTGGTCATCCGCGGGCCGCACGTGTGCGCCGGTTATTGGGACAACCCCGCGGCGACCCGCCAGGCCCTGCGTGACGGCTGGTTCCACACCGGCGACATGGCTCGCCAGGATGCCGACGGGTTTTTCTATATGGCCGGGCGCTACAAGGACATGATCATCAGCGGCGGCGAGAATGTCTATGCCGCCGAGGTGGAGACCGTCTTCCTGGAGCACCCCGCTGTCCGCGAGGCGGCGCTGATCGGCCTGCCCGATGCCAAGTGGGGCGAGGTGGGCCTGATGGTCGTCGTGCCACGGGAGGGGCAAGCGGCCACGGCCGAGGAACTGATCGACTTTTGCCGCCGCCGCCTGGCCCGCTACAAAGCGCCCAGGCGGGTTGTCTTCGCCGACGCCCTGCCCTACTCGCCCTACGGCAAGGTGATGAAAGCCGAGCTGCGGCAGCAGTATGGGAAAATGACGAGTGACGGATGACGGGTAACGAATTTAGAGCCTCTTCATTCGTCACTCGTCATCCGTCACTCGTCGTTCAGGAGGTTTTCATGTCATTCGTACAAACCAACGGCATCTCGCTCTACTATGAACTGCACGGCCACGGCTCGCCGCTGGTGCTCATTCCCGGTCTGGGCTACGACGGCTGGATGTGGCACAAGATGATCCCCGGCCTGGCCGAACATTTTCAGGTCATCAGCCTCGACAACCGCGGTTGCGGACAGAGCGACGCCCCGCCTGGCCCGTACACGGCGCAGATGGCGGCTAAGGACGTGGTCGGGATGCTGGACGCGTTCGACCTTGCCCAGGCCCATATCATGGGTCATTCGATGGGCGGTTTCATTGCCCAGGCACTGGCTATCGACTATCCGGAACGGGTAGACCGGCTCATCCTGTCGGCCACCAACTTCGGCGGGCCGCACCACGTGCCGATTACCCCGGAGGCCATGGCCGTGCTGACCGACCTTGCCGGCGACCCGGTGGCGCGGCTGCGGCGGGGGATTGGCGTCAGTTGCGCCGCCGGATTCGCCGAGGCCAACCCGGCATTCGTTTCCTATTGGGTCGATTATCGCGTCCAGAACCCCATCAACCCGGCCGGCTACCAATCGCAACTGGCTATCGGCCTGTCGCTGCTGCCCGAAGCGGCCGCTTTCGAGGGCCGCCTGCCGGAGGTCAATGCGCCCACGCTGATCCTGTTCGGCGAGCAGGACAGGGTCGTCCCCCCGGCCAACGCCGAGCTGTTGGCCGGCGCGATCCCCCACGCCCGCATTGAAATATTGCCCGGCGCGGGCCATTTCTTTCCTTTCGAAGTGCCGGAGGCGGCCAACGCGGCCGTTATCCGTTTTCTGACGGAGGAATGAAACTCAGGCGCCGGCGGCATGCTGCGGATGTGGTTGTTGCTGCCGCGTCGATCGGTGCCCATTCCCGAGCCGTGCGCTTGTAACCGGGCGGTAACCGGCAACTGCTATAAGTAAGGTGCAATCTCCGGCTGCTTGCAGATTGTCGTCATCCGTTTTCAAATTTATGTTGGAGGAGAAGAGATGAAAAATCGTCGAACTGTTTGGATGCTCTTGACTCTGGTGATCGTCCTGGCTCTCGGCTTGAGCGCCTGTGGCGGCGCAGCGACGCCCGAAACCGTCGAACCCACGGCCGAAACCGTGGTCGAGGAACCGACCGAGGCTGTTGTCGAAGAAGTGCCGCCTACCGAAGAACCGGCCGCCGAGCCGACCGAAGAACCGGCCGCCGAGCCGACCGAGGAGCCGGCCGCCGAGCCGACCGATGAGCCGGCCGCCGAGGCGACCGAAGAAATGGCCGATATGCCTTTTGCCGGGGAAGACCTGGTGATTGGCCTGATGACCGACAAGTCCGGCGCGCTGGCGATCTATGGCCCCAGCCAGACCAACGGTTTCTATCTGGGTCTGGAGTATGCCACGGGCGGCACGATGGAAGTCGCCGGGCGGCCCATCGTGGTCGTCGAGAAGGACAACGGCAGCGACCCCGACACCGGCGTCCAGCAGGCGCGCGAGCTAATCGAGGCCGAGGGCGCCGACATCCTGGTCGGCAATATCAGCTCCAGCGTGGCCCTGGCGACCATCCCGGTGGCCGAGGAGAACGACGTCATCTTCATCGCCGAGCCGGCCGCCGCGCCGCAAATCACGGCCGACAACTTCAGCCCCAACACCTTCCGTACCAGCCGCACCAGTGTCCAGGACGCCCTGGTCATGGCTAACGGCTTGCTGGAAATGGGCGACACTTTTGTGCAGATCGCGCCCGACAATGCCTTTGGCATCGGCTCGGCCTGCGCGTTCTATGCCATCGTGACCGGCGGCGGCGGCCAGTTTACGACCAACGATACGGCCGACGGCTGTGGCACGGTTTATGCGCCCCTGGAGACGACCGACTTCACGTCCTACATCAATCAACTGCTGGATTCAGAAGCCGACGTGGTGATCGTCACCTGGGCCGGTGCGGGTTTCGCCCCGATGTTCCAGCAGATGAGCCAGTTGGGCGTGTTCGATGAGATGGTCGTCGGCACGGGCGTGGGCGACAACCAGACGCTGGCCGCCGGATACGCCGACGCGATTGGCGTGGTCGGGGTGCAGGTTTATCACTACACGCTGCCCGACAACGAGATCAACGACTGGCTCGTGGCGCGCCACATGGAAGAGTATGGCACGCCGCCCGACCTGTGGGCCGCCGGGGGCATGATGGCCGCCATCATGACGGTGCAAGGTCTGGAAGCGACGCATGGCGACGCCAGCGCCGATGCCCTGCGCGCCGTCTACGAGGATAACTTCAGCTTCGAAGGGCCGAAGGGCACGGTCATCATTCGGCCTTCCGACCACGTGGCCCTGCAGAACCTGTACTTCGTCCGCGTGACCAACACCACCGACCCCGAATTCAAGTTTGTGGAGCTGGTGCAGGAATTCCAGCCTGAAGATACGGAGCCGCCTTGCGCGTTGGTGGATAGCTACGCCGACCGCTGCGAGTAAACTGTTTCGTGGTATAAAGAGGGAGGCGCGACCCGCCTCCCTCTTTTCGTTATTAGATAAGCGCCGGCGGCCGCGGCCCGCCCGGCTATCAGGCCGGAGATGTGTCCCATGAACGATTCGACAATTCTGGAGACCCGGGAGTTGCAAAAGACCTTCGGCGGGCTGGTGGCCGTCGACAGCGTCAGCATGAAGGTTCAGGCCCACACCCTCCATACCATCATCGGGCCAAATGGGGCCGGCAAGACGACGTTCTTCAACCTTCTGAGCGGCAACATTCGGCCGACCGGGGGCAAGGTGCTTTACAAGGGTGAGGATATCACCCACATGCCCGCCCATCGCCGCGCCCACGCCGGCATCGGCCGTTCCTTCCAGATCACCAACGTTTTCCCCAACCTGACCGTGCTGGAGAACGTGCGTCTGGCGGCCCAGGCGGTGGGACACGACAACTTCAAATTCTGGGAACATTACCGCCGTTTTGGCGAATATGAGGCGCGGGCGCAAGCCATCCTGAGCCAGGTGGGCCTGGCCGCCCAGGCCGCCATGCCCGCGCGTTCCCTGCCCCACGGCGGCAAGCGCAAGCTGGAGCTGGGCATCCTGCTGGCCTCCGACCCGGCTTTGCTGCTGCTGGACGAGCCCACGGCGGGAATGGCGCGCGAGGAAATCCCGATGCTCATGGAAGTGATCCGCAGCGTCAAGGAGACCGGCCGCAAGACGATCATCCTGGTGGAACACAAGATGGACCTGGTCATGAACGTGTCCGACCGGATTTCGGTGATGCATCAGGGGCGGCTCCTGGCCGAGGGCGCGCCGCTGGAGATCGCCGCCAATCCGACCGTGCAAAAGGCTTATCTGGGCGACCTGTACGGCGACCTGACGGAAGTGAAATAGATGACCACGGCGCCCCACAATATCCTGGAAGTCAGGAATATTCAGACGTTTATCGGCCAGTTCCACATTCTGGACGGCGTGTCGGTCGATGTGCCCGACGGCAGCATCACCGTCTTGCTGGGGCGCAACGGGGCGGGCAAGACGACGACGCTCAAGTCGATCCTGGGCCTGACGCCGCCGCGCGCGGGGCAGGTCGTCTTCAACGGCCGCGAAATCCAGGGCCGGCCGGCCTACCGGACGGCGGCCCAGGGCATCGGCTATGTGCCGGAGCACCGGGCGATCTTTCGCGACTTGTCCGTGGCCGAGAACCTTCGTATAGCAGAACGGAAGCCGGGCGATCTGGCGCGGCGCGAGGAATTTATCTTTGGCCTGTTTCCCGATCTCAAACGGCTGATCAGGCTGCCGGGCGGCAATCTCTCCGGCGGCCAGCAGCAGATGCTGGCCGTGGCGCGGGCCTTGGTGCCGGAGAATGAGTTGCTGCTCATCGATGAACCCAGCGAAGGGTTGGCCCCGGTCGTCATCGAGCAAATGATGGAGGCCATTCGCCGCCTGTCGGCCCATACGACGGTGCTGTTGGTCGAGCAGAATTTCATTATGGCCAGCCGTCTGGCCGACCGCTACACGATCATCGAAACCGGCCGGTCGATCCACAGTGGCCTGATGGCCGATCTGGTTCACGACGAAGCGACCATCCAGCGTTATCTGGGAGCGGCCGCGTGAGGGAGCGACTATGACATCGATTTGGAAAAACAATCGCGCCGCGCTGATCATCGTCGCCCTGACCGTCGTCATCCTGGGGGGCATCATCCAGACGATGGAGCCGAAGGTCTGGGTATCGATCATGCTGTCCGGGGCGACGCTGGCCTCTTTATATTTTCTGGTGGCGTCCGGTCTGTCACTCATCTTCGGGCTGATGGACGTCCTGAACTTCGCCCACGGCGTGCTGTTCGTTTTGGGGGCCTACGTCGGCCTGTCGACGTTTCTCAACCCGCGCCTGCTGTTCAATACGTTGCCCATTTTCTTTGTCCTTATCGCGTCGATTATGATGTCCCAACATTTGGGGCGCGCATTTTGGTCGCGAATCACCGACACGCGAACGCGCCGCATCGCGACGGTGGTGCTGCTGGCGGCGGCCGTCGGGTTGGTTCTTTTGGCCTTGCGCGGTTTCCCGATGCGGGCGCTCAATGCTTTCAACATCACCGCCGTGGGTGGCCTGGTGACCACGGCCAACGCCCAGGATCCGCTGGCCCTGATGCTGCGCCGGCTGCTGTTGCTGGCCCTGGGCGGTGTCCCTCTCGGCCTGTTGTTGTCGCCCGCCGAGCGGCCGGAGGAGGTGTCGCTGCGGCCGGTGTGGCAGACGGCGCTCATCGCCGGCACGTCGGCGCTCATTGGCATCCTCCTGCTCGTCTGGCGCGATTCGGGCGAGGTCTGGATGTTGGCCCTGTCGCCCGATGTTCGCTTCATCCTGGCGCTCATCATGGGCACGGTGGCCGGGGCGCTGGGGGGCGTAGCCATCGAGACGGGATTGATCCGGCCATTCTACGGCAATCCGGTCACCCAACTGGTGTTGACCCTGGGCTTGAGCATTGCCGGCATCGACCTCATCGAAGCCATGTGGGGCGAAGAGGCCAACCCACCGATGCCGACACCTTCGCTGTTTAACGAGAGCTGCCGGTCGGATTCAATCATCGGCTGGTTTAGCGAGCATTGCCAATCCGTCGACGTGGTGGGCCGCGCCTTCCCGACCTATCGCCTGTTTATCATTCTCGTCGGCGTTCTGGTCTTTATCGGCGTGGGCCTGATGCTGCGCCGCACCCGGCTGGGGATGATCATCCGCGCCGGGGTGCAGGATAGCGAGATGGTGCAGGCTTTGGGCATCAACGTGCGCCGGGTGTTCACGATGGTCTTTGCCCTGGGGTCCGCGCTGGCGGCCATGGGTGGGGTCATTGCCGCGCCCTACCTGGGGGTGTTCCCGGCCATGGGCTCCATTTTTCAGTTGCAGGCATTCATCGCCGTGGTCATCGGCGGCATGGGCAGCTTCATCGGCGCGGCCGTGGGCACCGTGATCCTGGGGATGGCCCGCGCCTTTGGCGATCACTTCGTGGCCGCGGGCATCGACTTGCCTTTCCTTGATACCGTCATCAAGGGCAGCCCGGCCATCGCCCGCGCTTCCACGGTGCTCATCATGGCTATCGTCCTGCTGGTGAAGCCCTCCGGGATTTTCGGGAAGAAAGAGTAGCCCAACCCTCCGGGTCGCCGGGGTGTATGCCGGGAGATTTTTATGGAAGAAACGTTGCCGATTTCCGCGCAATCTGCAGCCAGACGATGGCTATCGGCTTGGTGGCCTTATTTGCTGGTCCTGGCCTTTCTCGTCCTGTTTCCGCTTCTGGCCGGGGTCACAATCGGCGACCCGACCGTGGCGCAGGAGGGAACAGGGAGTCTTGGTAATCTCATGCTGCGGGCCGAAAGTGGCGCGGCCAAGTTCTGGCAGGGGATGATCATCCAGATCCTCATCTTCGCCATTTTCGCCATGAGCTATGATTTACTGTTGGGTTACAGCGGCATTTTGTCGTTCGGCCACGCGATGTTCTTCGGCACGGGGGGATATGCCATTGCCATTCTCATCGGCCGCAATTTCGATTGGCCGTTCGGCCTGGCGCTGGCGGCGGTCATCGTGATCGCGCTGGTGCAAAGTCTTGTGTTTGGCGTGCTTTCGTTGCGGGTCAAGGGCGTCTATCTGGCGATGGTGACGCTGGCCTTCGCCGAGATGTTCTATATTTTGGCCGAGGCGGGCGACTTCCGGGTCTACACCGGCGCGGACGACGGCCTCCACGGCTTTCCCGTGCCCGCCTATCTGAGCGCCACCGACCATCGCACGCGCTTCTATTATCTGACGTTGGTGTTCTTCGTCGCCGTTTTCCTGATCATCAAGCGGCTGGTCGATTCACCGACGGGCAAGGTGATGGTTGCCAGCCGTGAGAACGAGAACCGGGCGACGATGATCGGCTTCAACACGTTCTGGTACAAGCTGACGGCGTTCGTGGCGGCGGGGGTCTTTGCCGCGCTGGCCGGCGCGCTGTCGGCTCTCTACAAGGTCAGCGTCACCCCGTCGATGCTGTCGCTCGGCCGCACCATCGATGCCCTGGCGATGACCATCATCGGCGGACTGGGCACACTCGTCGGCCCTGTTCTGGGGGCGACGATCATCCAGTTGCTGGGCTACTGGCTGGAGCGCTGGTTTGGCCCGTCGTGGACGTTGATCTATGGCATCATCTTCATGCTCATCGTCATATTTTTGCCCTATGGCATCGTCGGCACCCTGCGCGTCCGTTCCTTCAGGCTCAAGGAGGGCTGGAAGCAACTGCAACAAACACTGGCCGGCAAATAGGGGCAGGCCCTGTGACGCCCCTCTGACAACTGCCCACAGATTCCGACCATCATTGGCAGGAGGGCGGGAAAGGGATGATTCGCGCTTTGCCTCCTGGCTTCTTTGCGTTAATCTTCCGGCCATGAACGTCTCATCGTTCAAGCAACCCTTTGATATCGACCTGGTCCTGAGGCGCATCCGCGAGGCTGTCGGCCCTTTCCCGAAGGCGGCCATGTTTGAGCTGGCCGATCTGGGTTATGGCGCGCCCTTCGAGCAACTCATCGCCTGCATCATCTCCATCCGCACGCGCGACGAAGAATCGCTGCCCATCGCCCGGCGGCTGCTGGATGTGGCCCGCACGCCGGCGGCAATGGCCCAACTCACCGCAGATGAGATCGACCAACTGATCACGCCCAGCACTTTTCACGAGCGCAAGGCGGCGCAAATTCTGGCCATCGCCCAACAGATCGTGGGCCAGCATGGCGGCGAGTTGCCTTGCGACGAGGAGGTGCTGCTGTCCTTTTCCGGTGTCGGCGTCAAATGCGCCCATCTCGCTCTGGGAATTGCCTGTGGGCAACCCTGGATCAGCGTTGACATTCACGTCCACCGCGTGACCAACCGCTGGGGCTACGTGGAGGCTTCGACTCCCGAACGCACCATGCTCGAACTTGAGAAGACGCTGCCGCGGGCGCACTGGATCGAGATCAATCGCCTGTTGGTGCCGTTCGGCAAACACATTTGCACGGGCACGTTGCCGCGCTGCTCGTCGTGCCCGGTGCTCGATATGTGCCGGCAGGTGGGCGTGGAACGGCACCGCTGAGCGGAGGAGAAACCCGGTTTCCGGGAAGGTGACGAGATGCTCATTCAACAGGGAAGCAAGCTGCTGATGATCGGCGATTCCATCACCGATTGTGGTCGCGCCCGGCCGGTGGGCAAGACGGCCGGCAACGGCCTGGGTGATGGCTACGTGGCTCTGGTCGACGCCTGGCTCCGCGCCGCCCATCCCGCGCAGCCGCTGAGCGTCGTCAATATGGGCGTCAGCGGCGACACCGTGCGCGACCTGCGGGCGCGCTGGCAAACCGACGTGCTCGACTTGGCCCCGGACTGGCTTTCGATTCTCATCGGCATCAACGACGTCTGGCGGCGATTTGGCGACCCGGCGCAAATGGCCCAGCACGTTCCGGCGGACGAGTATGAGGCCACCCTGGAACAGTTGGTGAGCGACACGCGCCCGCGGCTGCGGGGCCTTGTCTTGCTGACGCCGTTCTTCATCGAGCCGGACGTTGGCGAGCCGATGCGGGCCATGATGGATCACTACGGGCAGGTGGTGGCCGGTATTGCGGCGCGCCACGGGGCGATCCTGATCGATACGCAGGCCGCGTTTGATGCTGTCCTGGAGCACGAACCGCCGATGGCGCTCAGTCTCGACCGTGTGCATCCCTGCCTGACCGGCCACATGATCCTGGCGCGGGCGTTCTTGCGCGGGGTGGGCGCGGCGTGAGATGAACCCTGACGTCATCGTTCGCGCCGGGTATGAGCGGGCGGCAGACGCGTATCTGGCCGCTCGGCCGCAAACCTCGCCCGACATCGTGGCCCTGGACCACCTGCTGAGTCGCCTCGCGCCCGGCGCGTGGGTGCTCGATGCCGGGTGCGGCGCGGGCGTGCCCATCGCCCAACGGCTCGGCCGGGCTCATCGCGTCGTCGGCATCGACTTTTCGGAGCGCCAACTGGCTTTGGCCGCCCGCCACGTTCCGGCGGCGTCTCTGGCTTGCATGGATCTCGCCGCGTTGGGGCTGGCCGGCGGCGTTTTCGACGCCGTCGTCTCCTACTACGCGATCATCCACATTCCCCGCGACCGGCACGCCGGCATTTTGGCCGGCTTCTACCGCTTGCTGCGGCCGGGTGGTTTGGCGTTCCTGTGTCTGGGGGCCAATGACCTCAGCGACGATTACGATGACGACTTTTATGGCGCGCGCATGTACTGGAGCCACTACGATGCGCCGATGAATCTTCAGTTATTGCAACAGGCCCGATTCGATGTCCTGTGGTCACAAATCATCAGCGACTCGTTGGGCGGGGAGGCAGCGACGGGCGGGCACTTGTTTGTGCTGGCCCGCAAGCCGAAGGACGGATAAATCAATATGGACAATCAACTGGCAGCTTTCCGCGAGCAGATCGACGACTTCATGCAGTTCCACCCGCAATCGCCTCTGGATGACGACCAGCGCGACGCTTTCCGCGGCCTAAATTATTACGAGGACAATCCGGCGCTCAAGTTGACGGTGACGGTCGAGCGCCTACCCGCCGCCGAGCCGCTGATCGAGATGGAAACCAGCACCGGCGACGCGCGGCCGTTTCGCCGCTGGGGCACGTTCGGCTTTGTGGTTGATGGTCAGCCGGCGCGCCTGACTCTCTACAGCGACCCGTCCGGCGAGGAGTTCTTCTTGCCTTTCCGCGACGCCACCAGCGGCGACGAGACCTATGGCGCGGGCCGCTACCTGGACAACAACCGGCCGGGGTTGGAACAAGCGGGGGAGTCAGCGTTCGAGATCGACTTCAATTATGCCTATAATCCGTACTGTGCCTATTCCCCTTCCTTCTCCTGTCCTCTGCCGCCGCGGGATAATTGGTTGGCGGTTCCCATTCGCGCTGGGGAGAAACAGTTTGAGCCGAAGTAGCGAGGCACGGAAACAAACCAAAACGGGGTGTCACTGTTGGGTGACACCCCGCGTCATGGCTAACCCGGCATCCCGGCCGGTTGCCTGTCCTTAGACCGCTACCTCCCGCCGTTCATCCACCGCCGCCAGCAGCTCGTTGAATGAATCGCCAAAGGACTTCACGCCCTCGCGCTCCAATTCGTCGGTGACAGTGGTCATAGAAATGCCCAGTGTTTCCAGCCGGTCGATGACCGCCCGGGCTTCGTCCAGGTCTGTTTCCACAGTCGGCCGCACGACGGCGTGATCGAGCAAGGCTTCCAGCGTCTGTGGGGGAACCGTATTGACGGTGTCCGGCCCAATCAGTTCTTCGACGTAGATCACGTCGCGGTAGGCGGGGTTCTTGGTGCTGGTGGAGGCCCACAACGGTCGCTGGACGCGCGCGCCTTTGTCCTGCAAGCGCTTGAATCGCTCGGACGTGAACACGCGCTTATAGTCGGCATAGGCCAGCTTGGCATTGGCGATGGCCGCCTTGCCCAGCAGCGCCGCTGCTTCTTCGGCTGGCTGCCCGCCCTTGTCGATGATGGCCTGTAGCCGTTGGTCGACCTTGGTGTCGACGCGCGAGACGAAGAACGAAGCCACCGAGGCGATGCTGTCGATGGGCTTTCCCGCGGCCACGCGCTGTTCCAGGCCCCTCAGGTAGGCGTCCATTACCGCCGCGTAGCGCTCGCGGGAAAAAATCAGCGTGACGTTGACGTTGATGCCTTCGGCGGTGGCGGCGGCAATGGCCGGGATGCCGGCCTCCGTGGCCGGTATCTTGACCATCAGGTTGGGCCGATCCACTCGCCGCCACAGTGATTTGACTTCGGCCAGCGTGGCCTGCGAGTCCTGGGCGAGAGAGGGTTTTACTTCGATACTGACGTAGCCGTCGCCGCCGGCCGTCTGGTCGTAGAGCGGCCGAAACAGGTCGGTCGCGGTCTGGATATCCTCAATTGCCAGTCGCCAGAAGATGTCCTCGGCGCTGTGCCCGGCCTCGATCAGGGGGCCCAGCTCGTCGTCGTAGTCGGTTGTCTGGGTGATAGCCTTCATGAAGATGGTGGGATTCGACGTGACGCCGCGAATTTCGCCGCGCCCGATCATCCCGGCCATCTCGCCGTTCTTCAGCAGCCCGCGCTCGATGTTGTCGTACCAGATCGACTGTCCCAGATTTGCCAGTTTTTGTACGGTATTCATTTCAACTCCCAGGGACGCGCCGCGGCGCTCAGGCCCGGCCGTCCAATAACTTGCCGGCCATCTCCATGACGTGGGTGGCCGTTATCCCCAGATTCTCGAAGACGTCGGTGGCCGGAGCGGACGCGCCGAAGCGGTCGAGCGCCAGCACGCGGCCCCGGCTGCCCACCCATTGATACCAACCCTGCGCGACGCCGGCCTCCACGGCCAGCCGCCGCGTTACGTCCGGCGGCAACACCTCATCGCGATAGGCGGCGTCTTGCTCGGCAAACAGTTCCCAACTGGGGAACGATACCAGGCGCACGGAAACGCCTTTTTCGGCCAGCCGTTGCCCGGCGTCAACGATGAGCGCCACCTCGGAGCCGGTCGCCATCAGGATGATTTCCGGCTTGCCGTCGCCCAGATCGGCCAGGATGTAGGCCCCTTTGTGCAGCCCGGAGGCCGGCGCAAAGCGCGACCGGTCCAGCGTCGGCAGATTTTGCCGGGTCAGGACGAGCGCGGTCGGCCGCCGGCGGTGGACGATGGTCGCTTTCCACGCCTCGCGCACCTCGTTGGCATCGGCCGGGCGCAGCACCAGCAAGTTGGGAATGGCCCGCAACGCGGCCAGATGCTCGATGGGCTGGTGGGTTGGGCCGTCTTCGCCCACGCCGATGCTGTCGTGGGTGAAGACAGTGATCGATCCCAGATGGGACAACGCCGCCAGCCGGATGGGCGGCCGCATGTAGTCGGAAAAGACGAGAAAGGTCGCTCCATAGGGGATGAAGCCGCCATGGTACGCAAGCCCGTTGACGATGGCGCCCATGGCGTGTTCGCGCACGCCGAAGTGGACGTTGCGCCCGGCGGGGTCGCTGTCGAAGGACGGTACGCCGGTTAGCCAGGTTTTGGTCGATGGGGCCAGGTCGGCCGAGCCGCCGAAAAGCTCCGGCAATTTCGTCGCCAGTGCGTTGAGGACTTTGCCCGAAGACGCCCGCGTCGCCATACCCTTGTCATCGGCCGGAAACTCGGGCAGATCCATGTCCCAGCCGCCGGGCAGTTCGCCGCCCAGCCGCCGCATCAATTCCGCGCCGTCCCGGGGGTAGGCGGCGCAGTAGGCATCAAGTTGGCGCTGCCATTCGCTCTCGGCCGCCGCCCCTTTCTCGACCGCCTGCCGGAAGAAGGCCAGGGATTCATCGGGGATGAGGAAGCGCGGTTCCAGCGGCCAGCCTAACAAATCTTTGGCCCCGTCCAGCTCGACGTTGCCCGGCGGCTCGCCGTGGGCCTTTTCGGTGCCGGCGCGGGTGGGCAGCCCGTAGCCGATGGTTGTCCGCACGATGATCAGGGACGGCCGCGGGTCAAGCTTGGCTTCGCTGATGGCCCGGTCGACGCCATCCACGTCCTGGCCGTCAGCCACGTGGAGGACGTGCCAGCCGTAGGCTTCGAAACGGCGGCCGCGGTCTTCGGTGAAGGCCAGCGCGGTCGAACCTTCAATGGAGATGCGGTTGTCGTCGTAGAGATAGATCAGCTTGCCCAATTGTAAATGGCCGGCCAGCGATGCCGCCTCCGACGCCACGCCTTCCATCAGATCGCCGTCGGTGACGATGGCGTAAGTGTAATGGTCGATGAGGTCATGGCCGCGCCGGTTGAACACGGCTGCCAGATGAGCCTCGGCCATCGCCATGCCCACGCCGTTGGCGAAGCCCTGACCCAGCGGGCCGGTGGTTGCCTCCACGCCGGGCGTCAGACCATATTCGGGATGGCCCGGCGTGCGGCTGTCCCATTGGCGAAAGGATTTCAGCTCTTCCAGCGACAAGTCGTAGCCGGTCAGGTGCAGCAGGCTGTAGAGTAACATGGAGCCGTGGCCGCCGGACAGCACGAAGCGGTCGCGGTTGGCCCAATGGGGGTTGGCCGGATTGTGGCGCAGGTGACGGGTCCAAAGGGCATAGGCCATGGCCGCCGCGCCCATCGGCAGGCCGGGGTGACCCGAATCGGCCTGCTGGACGGCGTCGGCCGACAAGAAGCGAATCGTGTTGATTGCCTGGTCCTGAAGTTGTTTTGTCTCTTCCATAATTAATTATTTCGTTCGTTCTAGTCGATTCGGTCAGGCCTCCCAGTCGGTGTGGAAGATGCCTTCGCGGTCGAGCCGGTGATAAGTATGTGCGCCGAAGAAGTCGCGTTGGGCCTGGATGAGATTGGCCGGCAGGCGTTCCGAGCGGAGGGCGTCAAAATAGCCCAGCGCGGCGGCCAGCGCGAGCAAAGGGATGCCCAGTTCGGCACCCGTCTGAACGACTTCGCGCCAGCCGGTCTGTTTATGCCCCAATGCTTCGGCGAATGTCTCGTTGAGGTACAGGTTCGGCAAGTCCGGCTGGTGTTCGAAAGCCGCGGCGATGTCGTTTAGCAACTCTGCTCGAATAATACACCCCGCCCGCCAGATGCGCACGATTGAGGCGATGTTCAGGTCCCAGCCGAACTGGGCCGACGCGGTGCGCAGCAAGTCCATGCCCTGGGCATAGACCGTGATTTTGGCGGCGTAGAGCGCGTCTTCGGCAGCCATGACCAGTTGGCCCACATCACCATGATACATCGTCACGCCGCCCAGTTGCCGGGCCACGGCCACGCGCGTATCCTTTAGCGCCGAGAGCAGCCGCATCACGACGGCGGCGTTGATCGCCGGCGTGGGCGCGCCCACCTCCAGGGCGATCTGGCTGGTCCAGCGGCCGGTTCCTTTCTGCCCGGCGATGTCCATAATCATATCGACCAGTGGCCGGTCAGTTTCCTCATCCGTTTTTCGCAGGACTTTGGCGGTGATTTCGATGAGATAGGAGCGCAATTCGCCTTCGTTCCAGCGTTCGAAAATCCCGGCCATTTCACTGTTCGACAGACCCGCGCCGCGGTGTAGCAGATCGTAGATCTCGGCGATAAGTTCCATGTCGCCATATTCGATGCCGTTGTGCACCATTTTAACGTAGTGTCCGGCCCCGCCGGGGCCTATCCAGGTTACGCAAGGCGCGCCGTCGTCGGCCACGGCGGCAATTGCCCGTAACATGGGCCTCACCCGCTCCCAAGCGGCTCGCTCGCCGCCGGGCATGAGGCTCGGCCCCCACAGCGCGCCGCTTTCGCCGCCGGACACGCCCATGCCCACGAAGTGAATGCCCTGGGCCGCCAACTCTTGCACGCGCCGCGCCGTGTCGGTGAAATATGAGTTTCCACCGTCGATGATAATATCGCCGGCTTGCAAACAATCTTTCAATGAGGCGATGGCGGCATCGACCGGCGCGCCGGCCGGCACCATCATCAGCACGATGCGCGGTGTCGCCAGCGCGGCCGCCAATGAGGCCACCGTGCCGGTCAATTTGACCGGGAAGCCGGCCGGCAGGTTGGGGTAGGGGTCATAACCGATGACGGCGTAGCCGTGGCGTTCCAGGTTCAGGGACAGGCTACGGCCCATGACGCCCATTCCCATCATCCCCACATCGTATTTCTTATCCATCAGTTGCTCCATTATCGTGTCGACGATTTCGTTCGGTTCCAGAGTGCTATCGATGGTGAGGGCGTGTCGAGGTTCTTCCAGCGTGTCGAACTGGCTTTGCAGCAGGACGGCCTTCATAAAATGGTCTTCGCGCTCTTGGATGCGCGTCCGAATGTCGGCGAGGTCTCCTTTCAGGTAGACAAACCGTACTTGTTGACTATTACCCCGCAGCCGGTCACGGTATGATTTCTTCAGCGCCGAGCAGGCAACGACGCCGCTGTGGCCTTGCTGCAGGCCGTTGGTGATAAGGCTTGCCAGGACGCGCAGCCATCCGGCGCGGTCGTCATCATCCAGGGGGATACCAGCGGCCATCTTGGCGACGTTGGCCGGTGGATGGTAATCATCCCCGTCGTAGAACGGCGCGCCCAATCGACCGGCCAGCAGTTGGCCGATCGTCGTCTTGCCGCTGCCGGAGACGCCCATCACGATGACGAACATCGGTTCATCACTGGGCCGTTGGGTTGTGCTCATGAGCTATCGACGAGCCGGCCGCATCGTGCTGCAGTTGGGCCAGGCCGGCTTCGAGTGACTCGATTTGGCGTTGCAATTCGGTCGTCTGCACGATTTGCTCTTCCAGCAGCACCATTTGCTCGTGCAGCTCGATCTCATACCGTTCAATTTCCCGCGCGGCCAGCCGGTTAAACTCACTTTGCTGAATCATCAGATGATTGAGATACCAGCGCGAGGCAACATTATTCCAGGCGGCGCGCAAGCGAGCGAGCAGCGGGCCAAGGACGGGAACGCTGGACGTGAACGGCCGCTCGCGCAGTTCGGCGGCGGCCGCCAGAAGGGCGGGCTGCTCCGCAGAGAAGTGCGTGGCCCGCGCATGTAACGACGCCAGCCCCGACGCCACGGCCGTTTGCACTTCCGGCGACACCGGCCCGCCGCCCTCTTTCTCGCGCGCGGCCCAGATGGCTGGCAGGTGGCGCATGGTCGTCAGGTAGGCCAGCGAAACGGCGCGCCGCTCCGGGCCCGCCAATCGGTCGAGCCAATCGGCTTCGGCGGCCAGGGTGGGGCCGGCCATTTCCTCAGCCGGGAAGTGTTTGAGCAAGTATCGCCAGCGCCCGGCGTGGAAGCGCTGCAGATAGGCGAAGCTGCCTCTTACGGCCGTGGCCGATTCGACGTGGATGGCGGTGGCCTGTGGCAGATAGACGACGCGGTAGCCCGCCTGATGAGCGCGCGTGCACAGATCGACGTCCTCGAAGTAGAGAAAAAATCCCTCGTCCATCAGCCCGATTTGGTCGAGCATGGAGACGCGCAAGGCAGCGGCCGCGCCGATGACGTATTCTACATCGCGAGCGACTTCGTATTGCCCTTCGTCGCGCTCGCCGATGCCATCATGGCGCGGCAAGGCCTGGGGATGGGTGATGTGGCCGCCCGCGTGCTGGATGAGTTCACCGCCCGGATACCACAATTTGCAGCCGATGACGCCGATGGTCGCGTCGGCGGTCATAGCCGCGACCATCGTGGACAGGGCGTCGGGCGAGAGCACCACATCCGGGTTGAGCAGGACGACGATGCCGGATGCTTCGTCGCGCAGGGCAGTGTTGTTGCCCGCGGCAAAGCCCAGATTGCCGCCGTTCTCGCGAATGCTTACCAGTGGGAAGCGTTCGCGAACGAAGGCGACCGAGCCGTCGGACGAGCCGTTATCGACCAGTATGATCCGGTCGGGGGCCAGGGTTTGTGCTTCGAGCGAAACCAGACACGCTTCCAGATACGGACGGCCGTTCCAGTTCAGGATGATGACAGAGAGCGTTGGCCTGGTCAAGATGACGATCTTAACGCGTGATCCGGGGCATAAATGTCTGTTGCGTGCCGACGAACACCGTGAACGCCTGAGTGTTGTTGGCTTCGTTGGTTTCGGTGACAGCATTGCCCGCGTCGACGACGACGTAGATGACGTGTGGGCCGGGGCCTACCCCATTCCAGGTGACGCTGACCGGGGCACTGCTGCCGCAGCCGGACAGATTAACCACCTGATCGCCGCCGATCTTCTGGCCGCCTTGCGCCGGGTTGCCCTTGTAGAAGCGGACGACGGCCGGGCCGGAAGCGGCGGCCAAATTGCCGCTGTTGGCGACGTGGGCCGTGAGTTTGATCGATAGCGGGCTGCCCTGGAAGTGGGGCGAGCCGGGCGTGGTGTTCAGACGCCACGGGGCCAGGTCGTTCTGCGAGGCGATTCCGGCCGTGTGGGCGGCAAAGTTTTGGCCCATGGACGTCAACTGCTGGGTCGATGAATCGAAGAGCCAGCCGTTGTAATTCTGGTCGGTGGCGCTATACCACGACCACTTCTGGACGAGGCGGTAGCCGTCGGCCGGATAGCCCAGCGCGGGGTCGGTGGCCGTTGTCAGGTAATCGAACGTCTTGTTCATGTAGGCGTTGACACGCGCGGCGTCGAAGCCGAAATCGGGCGGCATGAGGATGCCGTACTCGCTCAGATAGAGCGGTTTGTTGCTGTAGCCGCGGGCCTTCATCCATTGCCGGAAGCGCACTACCCGCTCGGTGAACATGTCGAAATTGTCGTTGTCGTCGATGCCGACGATCTCGCCGTAGGGTTCATCGATGCCCGGCGGCACATCGGCCCCCCAGCAGTTGGCCGGATCGTAGCTGCAACTGACCTCGTTGAGGATGAAGTTGTGGATGCTCCAGCCGTCGACGGGCATTTCCGAACCAAAGGCGTGGTGATAACTATCCAGCACCATATCGAGGTAGCGCAGACGGAGGGGCGTGGGCTGGACGATGGTGCCGGCCACAACGCGGGCTGTCGGATCGGTCTGCTTGATCAGGTGGTAAAGCTCGTGGTAGGCGGCGGCGTAGATGTGGGGTTCCACGTTGTCCTGGATCGATGTGCGTCGGTCCGGCTCGTTGCCGATCAGCCAGCGGGCGCCGGGGTGGGCGAGGATGGCGTTGGTCAGTGCCGTGCCGTTGGGCGTGTAGGAGAAATCGGTCTCGCTGGTCTGGCTGAGGCGGATGACCGGCACGAACTCCACGCCTGACGGGTGGTCGGTGTTCGCGGTGCTCCGGTAGTTGAGATACCAACCGATGCGCAAGGGCGAGACGTTGTGGTTGGTAAAGGTTTGTCCGCTGATGACGTTGATCCCGTAACGGCAAAGCGGGGCGTTGTTTTGTGCGGCGGCCATGACCGGCGACGCATTGCCGGCCGCCGCGGGCCGCAATGACAGAAAGCCCGTCGCCGCGACGATTGCCGTGGCGAACACGCACAGGATAAGGACGCGCATGTACCTCATCGAAGCACCTCGATGTATACAGGCTGACCACTGATGGGCACGCTTATCCGGCCGTTGTCGGCCCCGTCGGCCGCGTCTGTCACAACCGATCCCACGGCTCCATACAGGTTAATCGTGCGAATCTCTTCAGCAGCTACGGACAATGTGCCCGTAGCCTGGGTAATGATGGGGTTTAGCCAGGCCACGTACAGGGAGCGCCCGGTGCGCGGATCGCGGAATTGATAAGCTTCCATCCATCCGTTCTGGGTTTCTGACGTGGGTAATGTCCTGACGAAATCCATCCCGGTTAACTGATTGACGATTGTCTGGTAGGCCGAGAAAGCGGGTTTACGGAATGGCTCCGCGTCGCGCGTGACGAGGCCAAAATCGGCCGAGCCTTCGCCGGGATCATAGAGCATCCACCAGGTCATCACGTCGATGTCGGCGGCCAGGCTTTGCGTAAACAGTTGGGCCACGTAGCGGGCCTGGGTTTCCGGGCTGCTGGGCAGGCCGGGAGGGTTGTTGCTGTGCCAGCCGGCTTCGGTGATGATCATCGGCTTGTGGAGGCCGGCGGCCTGGAGCTTGGCTCGAATATATCGGGACTTCTGATAGAGGCCGGAACCACTTTCGTTGGCAGACAACCAGTTTGAAGCGAAAAGCGGGTAGGTGTGGAAGTTAAAGACGTCGAAATGGTCTCCGGCCCCGGCGGCCAATACGTCATCGAGGAAGGTGCGGATAAACGGCCCACCCTGGTCAGTGAAGAAGTCGTAGGCGATGCCGCCGAAAACGACTTTTGCATTCGGGTTGGCGTTCTTAACGACCGGATAAACGGCGGCCAGCATCGCGGCGTATTCTGCCGGGTGATTGCCCCACCGGCCGTCCGTCGTATCGAGGCGGCGGTCGGGTTCGTTATAGAATTCCCAATAGTTAACAATGGGCGACCCGGGCGCGTCCAAATAGCCGTCACCGTCGAACCGTTCCACCAGGGCGCCGACGAACTCCTTGAAGTCGGGGATGTTGGCCGCTTTGATAGGGCCGTCGGGTTTGAACGAATCGTAGCGGGCCCACGCCGGCGCGGACTCAATGGTCCCGATGACGCGCACGCCACTACCGCCGCGCGTTTCGGCTGCGCCCAGGGGTTTATCGGCTTGTTGCCACAGATAAGTGCTGGGCGAGGTGTTGTTCGGTTCGACGGAGTCCCAGTGCACGGCGATGCGCAGCCACGTTGCCCCGCTGTCCATCAGGCTGTGATGGAACTGCGAGGTCGGCCGCGAGTCGTTGTACATTTGCATCCCGAACACGGAATCCCGCGCCCACTGGGTGGGGCGGTTGGCCGTGGTCATGGGCATGAAGATTTTGGCCGGCCCATTGGCCGCTGTGGGATCCGTCGCATCGCTGGCCGGGCGTGCCTGCGCGCCGCCGGTGATCAGCACAACACCGACAAGAATGGCAAAGGCGATTGCCGGCACAATGCGAAGAGCTGCGCGTCTTTTCTCAAGCATAAACGTATCCTATCGAGTCGAATTTACCGAACAGTCAGCGGCATGAAGCCCTGGTTGAAATAGGGCGCACGCCAGGCCAATATCGCGTTGGTTCCCGGCGCGGCGATCCATGCCGTGCCGTTGGCGTCGGCGGTGATGCCGGCTGGTTGCGGCTTGGTTCCGGGCAATGGTATTTCATAGTGATTGATTGACTTGTTGGTGTTCTGGTTGGTGACAAGCAACCCGGCGCGGCCGCCGGCCGGTTCGGTGTACCAAACGCGGAAGTTGCCGCTCTTTAGTTCGAGGAAGATACCATTGACGCCGGTTGCATCATTGATCAGATCATACCACAGCCAAAACCCCAATGTGCCGGTGTGGTAGCGGCCAATAAAATCCTTGGTGGGAGCCGTGAGCCAGGGAACATCCGGCGCGCTGCTGACGACGGCGATGCGGCCGGGGGCCCACGGAGCCTGGTTGAAGCTGCCTACCGGAAAAAACTCGAAACGCTGGCTGGCCGGTTTGTTGGGCAGCAGGCTTATGACTGCTTTCAGCCCCGGGGCGGTGAACCAGATGTTCTCGTCGCTGGCTGTAGCCACGTCTTCCAGCTTGGCCCCTGCGGTGGTATAGGGGTATTCGTCAAACGTGCCCGTGGCCGGTTTGAAGCGGGCCATTTTGTTGCTGTTGTTCTGGGCGAACCATACCTGACCGTTGGGGGCGATGGCAATGCCCATGGGGGCGCTGTTGGCTGTGGGGATGGTATATTCGGTGATGGCGCCGTTGGCCGGGTTGAGCCGGCCGATCTTGTTGCCCGCCCGCTCGGTGAACCAGATGTACTGGCCGTCGTAGGCCAAATCGTAGGGCGCGCTGTTGGCCGTGGGTGTGTTGTACTTGGTGAACGTCCCCTGGCCGCTGCCGTTGACGACCAGCTTGCCGATGGCGTGGGCATTTTGCATCGTGAACCAGACCTGGTTCGCCCCCAGGGCGATGATGTTGGTCGGCTCGCTGCCGGCGGTGGGGATGGCGTAGCTGGTGACGAACGGCGCGGCGTCGGCCAGAGCCGCCGCGGGCCGGACGCGGTTGATGATCAAAGTTGTCGCCATCAGCAGGGCGATCATCGTCACGGCAAAAAGGGTTCGTTTCAGGTTGGGGTTGATTCGTATTTTCATAATTTTATCCCTTCCGGTTTTTCCGGCTCAAGCGTGTTGTGCGTCTGCCCGCCTCCGGCAACTTGCCAAGTATAGCGCCGCAGCATGTGCTGACCGGCGTTCGACAGGATGGTCTAAGGCCTTGCTCACCAATCGGCGGCTATTTTTCGGCGACCATCCGGACGGCTTGCGTATCAAATTCCTTAAACAGGGCAGGAGATTGGGCGGCTCCGGGCAGCCAGTGCCAGTCGGCATCCAGCAGGACAAAGCCTTCCGCCTGGCGCGCGCCATTATCGACGATCCGAAAGCTGTAGGCCTCCTCGTGATAATCGTAAGCGATGGGATCCACGCTGTCGTGGACGGCGGTCGTGAGATTGTAGCGCCCCGGCAGCAGAGCCAGGCGGTGAATATCGTAGCGGATAATACCCGGGCCTTGTACCACGCCCAGGTTCAGGCCGGCGGCTTGCGTGTTTGGCCCGGTGACGTGGACGCCGTCGTGCCGGTGCAGCGCCAGCCCGAATTCGGGCTCCTCGATAGGCTCGTGGGCGATGTAGGCCATCTCGACGCACAGCGAGTCGCCCGTTCGATAAATCGTCGATTCTTCGCCCTGTTCGTTCAACAAGCGCACACGGGTGATCTCGATTTGCTTCGTCCCCCAGCGCCGAAAGCCGCCCAACTCGTTTTCGGACGTCATTTGCCGGCCGGTCTTGTTGAACAGGTGGTCCCGGTACTGGGCCAGGACGGACTCGGCCGGGCCGGCCAGACGCATGACCCCGTGTTCCATCCAGACGATGTCGCTGCACAAGTGGGCGACGTTGCGCAGGTCGTGGCTGATAAAGATGATCGTCGTGCCGGCGCGCTTCATCTCCATGATGCGGTCGATGCATTTGGTCTGGAACGATTGGTCGCCGACGGCCAGGATTTCATCGATGATGAGAATATCCGGCCGCACGTGGATGGCGACGCTGAAGCCCAGCCGCATGTACATGCCGGAGGAGTAATGCTTGACGGGCATATTGATGAATTCATCGAGTTCGGAGAATTCAACGATGTCAGCGAAGAGCCTCTCAGTCTCGGACTTGGTGAAACCAAGGACGGAGGCATTGAGATAGATGTTCTCGCGGCCGGTGAGATCGGGGTGGAAGCCCGCGCCCAGCTCCAGCAGGGCGCTGATGCGGCCGTTAACGACGATTTCGCCCTCGGTCGGCTGGATGATGCGGGCGATAATTTTGAGAAGGGTGCTCTTGCCGCTACCATTGCGACCGATGATGCCCAGACTGCGGCCGGGCAAAAGATCGAAGGAAACGTCGCGCACGGCCCAGAGGTCGTGAGGGATGTGGCGTCCACGGCGTGTAACGGCCGCAATTGCCGATTCAAGCACAGATTGGGGCATATCCGGCGTGAACGCAAAGCGTTTGCTGACATTCCGCAACCGAATCGCCGGTTGGCTTTGCGTACTCATAGGCGCGCGGATAGTATAGCAAGTTGGCTAAATTGACAACCGCCCCACCCGTTACGGTCGCCCTACGACTTCCCAACGCGGCTTTTTCGGCCAGGGGGCAAACAGACACATACGATGTTGGATCAAAAATCTTTACTCACGCTTGAGTTCAATAAAATCCGCGAAGTCGTCGCCGGCTATTCGAGCTTCAGCGGCGGCCGTGATCTGGCTCTGGCGCTGCAGCCCACCACCGAGCTGGAGCAGGCGCGTGAATGGCAGGCCGAGACGCGCGAGGCTGTGTCGCTGTTCCAGTCCGACAGCGGCGTGACCATCGGCGGCGCGCGCGATGTGCGTCGGGCGGCCGACAATGCCCTGCGCGGCTTCATTCTGCCGGCCGAAGATTTTCTGGCGATTCAGGCGACCATCGTCGCCGGGCGCAATCTGCGGCGGCAGTTATTGCGCGTGGAAGATCGCGTGCCCCATCTGGCGGCCATTGCCGTGCTCATTGAAGAGTGCCGGGGCATCGTCAGCGCCATCACCAACACGCTCGACGAACGGGGCGAGGTGCTCGACAGCGCCAGCCCGCGCCTGGCAAAGGTGCGGCAGGAACAGCGCGCCGTCCACGGCCGCATCCAGGACAAGTTACAGCGCATCCTCAACAGCAGCATGTCCCAATTTTTGCAGGAGTCGATCATCACCCAGCGCGGCGGCCGCTACGTCATTCCCGTGCGGGCTGATGCCAAGGGGCGGCTGAAGGGCATCGTCCACGATCAGAGCGGCAGCGGGGCGACGCTGTGGGTGGAGCCGTTGGGCACGGTGGACCTGAACAACGAGTATCGTGGCTTGTTGATGGAGGAGCAGGAGGAGATTCAGCGCATTCTGCGCGAATTGTCTAACCTGGTGGCCGATCAGGGGGAGGCTATCAAGCGCGTCGTAGACCGCATGGCCGAGATGGACCTGATATTTGCCCGCGCCAACTACGCATTGGTGACGAACGCGGTCGAGCCGATATTTGTGCCCTGGCGGGAGACGCGGCAAGCGCCGCCGCCGCGCCATCGTAACGAGCTGGATAAATGGGTCGTGCCGTTACGCGATATGCATCCCGGCTCGACGGTCTGGATCAAGGCCGCGCGTCACCCGTTGATTGACCCCCGCGTGGTCGTGCCGACTAACCTGACGCTGGAAGAGGACGTCTTCGTTGTGCTCATCACCGGCCCCAACACCGGGGGCAAGACGGTCAGTCTGAAGACCATGGGGCTGATGATCGCTATGGCCCAATCGGGGCTGCACTTACCCGCCAACGAAGCCCGGCTGACTGTGTTCGAGAACGTGTTTGCCGACATCGGGGACGAGCAGTCTATCGAGCAGAGCCTGTCTACTTTTTCGGCCCACATGACCAACATCGTGCGTATCTTGTCAAAGGTTGACGAGCGCTCGCTCGTCCTGCTCGACGAGCTTGGCTCCGGCACCGACCCGACGGAGGGTGCGGCGCTGGCCCAGGCCGTGGTCAACTTCCTGCGCGACAAAGGCGCGACGACGTTTGTGGCGACCCACTTCCCGGAATTGAAAGTCTACGCCAGCCAGACGCCGGGAGCCTCCAATGCCTCGCTGCTTTTCGACATGGAGACGCTGTCGCCGACGTATGAGATGACCATCGGGCTGCCCGGCCGCTCCAACGCTTTTGCCATTGCCCGCCGTCTCGGCCTCGAGGGGACGATCCTCGATGACGCCATGCGCCAGGTGAGCGCCGACAGCCACCAAGCGGAGGACCTGCTCGACTCGATCTATACCCTGCGCGAGAAGATGGAGGCCGAAGAAGCCCAGACCCGCCAGGCTTTGCGGGAGGCCGAGGGCGAACGGGCGCGGTTGCAGCAGCGGCTGGAGGCGGTCGAGGTGGAGCGTGGCCGGATTGTGGAGGAAACGCGACAGGAGATGAAGCGCCAGATCGAATTACTCCAGGCGGAGATCCGTCAGGCGCGGTCGAAGCTGCGTGATGCGGCGTCGCTCAATGCCGTCAAAAAGCTGAGCAAGCAGGTGACCGACTTGCAGGTGGAGCAGGAGGCGGTGCTGGCCCCCGAGCCGGCCGAGACGCCGGACGTGTCGCGGAACAAGCGTCGCTCGTTGCAGGTGGGCGACGTGGTGCAGGTGCGCTCGCTCAACGTGAAGGGGGAAGTGGTGTCTATCGGCAAGAACGAGGTGATGGTGGCGGTCGGTCGCTTGCAAATGCGCGCCGGCTTCGATGACCTCGACTTCAAGGAGCGTCCCGTGGCGGAGCGCGAAGTGGAACGAGTGGCGGCGCTGCATCCCTCGCCGGGCATCGAACTGGACATTCGCGGCGTGCGCGTGGAAGAAGGCGTGGAGCAGTTATACCGCTATCTTGACTCGGCTTTTCTGGCGCGCCTGCCGTTCGTGCGCATCATCCACGGCAAGGGGACGGGGCGGCTGCGCCAGGCCGTGCGCGAGGCGCTGAGCACCAGCAAACAGGTGCGTAGCTGGGAAGAGGGCAAAGACGGCGAAGGTGGGCCGGGGGTGACGGTGGCCCATTTGGTGGAACAGAAGTGAATAACCCAGCCCTGAGCGTTCTTTTGAAACCTCTCAGGGCTATCAGTATCACTCGATCTCGTAGGCCACGCCGGCCTCGTCCAGGCGGCGCATTCGCTCCCATTCGGGCAGTTCACCCTTGCCGCCGGCGTCCTTCAGCACCATGATTTGGCGCATCTCCATGACTTGATCGCGCAGCACGGCGGCGCGCTCGAACTCCAGTTGTTGCGCGGCGTGCTTCATTTGCTTCTCCAGCTCGGCGACGATCTTGGCCAGCTCCGCCTTGGGCAGGTCGGCGGCGGTCACGTAGCCGCCCTTCGACTCGGCCATCGCCAATTCGCCTTTGGCCATTTCGTGCTGGGCCGTCAGCTCGTCGGTCAGCACGTGGACGGCCTTGACGATGCTGCGCGGTTCGATGTTGTGTTCCTTGTTGTAGGCCGTCTGCACCTCGCGGCGGGCGTTGGTGGTCGCCAGAGCGGCGGCCATCGAGTCGGTAATCTTGTCGGCATACATGATCACTTTGCCGTCGATGTGGCGGGCGGCACGGCCGATCGTCTGCGTCAGCGCCGTTTCGGAGCGCAAGAACCCCTCTTTATCGGCATCCAGAATGGCGACGAGGGATACTTCGGGCAAGTCCAGCCCCTCGCGCAACAGGTTGATGCCCACCACCACATCGTAGACCCCCAGCCGCAGGTCGCGCAGGATTTCTGTGCGTTCCAGCGTGGCGACTTCGGAGTGGAGATAGTGGACCTTGATGCCCATCTCCAGCAGGTAGTCGCTCAGGTCTTCGGCCATGCGCTTGGTCAGCGTCGTTACGAGGGCGCGTTGGCCGTTGGCGATGCGCCGGTTGATCTCGCCGATGAGGTCGTCGACCTGACCGCGCACCGGGCGCACCTCTACTTCGGGATCGACGATGCCCGTCGGCCGGATGACCTGATGGGCCACCTGGGTCGAGTGATCGCTCTCAAACGGGCCGGGCGTGGCGCTGGTGAAGATGACTTGATTCAGCAGCCCCTCGAATTCGCCGAAGTTGAGGGGACGGTTGTCCATGGCGCTGGGCAGGCGGAAGCCGAAATCGACCAGGACGCTTTTGCGGCTCTGGTCGCCGCCCCACATGCCGCGCACCTGAGGGATGGTCATGTGGCTCTCGTCGATGACCATCAGGTAGTCGGCGGCGAAGTAGTCGAGCAGCGTCCAGGGGCGCGAGCCGGCCGGGCGCTGATCCAGGTGGCGGCTGTAGTTCTCGATGCCGGGGGTGAAACCCACCTCGCGCAGCATCTCCAGATCGTACATGACCCGCTGCTCGATGCGCTGGGCCTCCAGGAAGCGCTGCTCTTTTTTGTAGAAAGCGATTCGCTCGGTGAGCTCCGATTCGATGTCGTTGATGGCCCGCGCCAGTTTTTCCTCGTCGGTGATGAATTCGCGTGCGGGGTAGATGACGATATGGGTGTGCTCCAGCAGCACCTCGCCGGTCAGCGGGTCGAATTCGGCGATGCGCTCGACGATGTCGCCCCAGAATTCGATCAGGTAGGCTGTTTCGGCGTAGGCGGGGTAAATGTGCAGCGTGTCGCCGCGCACGCGGAACGTGCCGCGCCGCAAGTCCATGTCGTTGCGGTCGTACTGGATGTCGACCAGATGGCGCAGGATGGTGTTGCGCCGGTACTGATGGCCGCGCTCGATCTCCAGAATGACGTTGCCCCAGGCTTCGGGATTGCCGATGCCGTAGATGCACGACACGGAGGCGACGATGATCACGTCGCGGCGGCTCTTAAGGGTCGCCATGGCCTGCAATCGCAGACGGTCGATCTCCTCGTTGATCTGCGTCTCCTTCTCGATGTAGAGGTCGTGGCGGGGGATGTAGGCTTCGGGCTGGTAATAGTCGTAGTAGCTGACGAAGTAGGAGACGGCGTTGTGGGGGAAGAACTCGCGGAACTCGCTGTAGAGTTGGGCGGCCAGGGTTTTGTTGTGGGCCAGGATGATCGTCGGCCGTTGCGTCTGCTGAATGATGTTGGCAATGGTGAACGTCTTGCCGGTGCCCGTGGCCCCCAGCAGGGTCTGATACTTATCGCCGCGCTGAATCCCGTCTACTAATGTGTCAATCGCCGCCGGTTGATCGCCCGTTGCGACGAAGTCGGAAACCAGTTGGAAATCGGGCATGGTTCTCCTCGCTAGCCATCCTCAAGTACGTACTCACGTGATAGAACGGAAGTTCTTATTTTATCATTTCTGGAGTGATATTTCAATACCGTCCGGGAACTTATCAGGATTTGTCAGTTATGGCCGCTCGCGCAGGGCTGCTTCGCTAGCTGGGTCTGCGGCCCGGGGCGGTGCGGGTCGGTTTTGGGGCCGGATGAGAATCCGGCATTACATTTGGTAAACGCATCTCGGTTTTGGCGGCCGGATAAGAGTCCGGCGCTACATAGTCGACTGACAACTCAAAAGGCCTGGGATTTAGGGGGCCGGGATGACCTCGATCTCGAACAGCGACGGCCACAGCTTGCCGGTGACGAAAATGCGGCCGGTCTCGCTGTCGAAGGCGAGGCCGTTTAGCACGTCCACCGGTTGGGTGAGGGTGCTTGTGTCCAGCAGACCGGTCAGGTCGATGTAGCCCAGCACGTCGCCCGTCTCCGGGGAGATGCGGGCGATGAGATCGGTTAGCCAGATGTGGGCCCAGATTTCGCCGTTGATGAATTCCAGTTCGTTCAGCCGGTTCAGCGGGCCTTCGTTATCACGCACGGTTATTTGACCGGTTTCCTGCAAGGTTTCCGGGTCCCAGAAGCGAATCGTGGCCGTGCCGTCGCTGACGATGAGCCGCGTTCCGTCCTGTGTGATGCCCCACCCTTCATGAGGATAAGTAAACGTCTGCAGGGGCTCAAACGTATCACGGTCGTAAACGAAACCGGTCTGATCTTGCCACGTCAGTTGGTATATCTTGTCGCCCAGGAGCGTGATACCTTCGCCGAAGTATTGGGCATCGAGAGGCCGCGAGCGCAGCACCGCGCCCGTCGCCAGCGCGACCTCCCGCAACGTGGATTCGCCCCAGCGCCCCGTGCCCTCATACAGCTCGCCGTCGACGAAGATTAGGCCCTGGGTGAAGGCGGCGGGGTCGTGGGGATAGGTGTTGATAATCCGGTAGGTGTAGGTGGGGGGCGGGGTGGGTGTCGGTGTGGCCGGTTCTGTTGGCGTCGGCGCGGGCGTGTCGGGCGCGGTGACGACGACCGCGGCATAGGCCACTTCGGTAGCCGCGGCATCAGTCGCAACGGTGTCCGGCGCGGCGGCGGAGGCCGCGGGCGTGGCATCCGTTTCACTTGCCGTGGCGTCGGCGGCCTGGGCGTCGGGCGGCTGCGTCGTGGCGGAGGTCTCGGCGGGCAAGGCGGCCGTCGGCGCGAGCGTGGCGGTGGCTAACGGTCGACCATCACAAGCGGTCAGTAAGCAAGTGCACAGAGCGATGAGGAGAAGGAAAGGGACGGAAAAATATTTCATAATGATTCTCAAACGATTGAGCCCGGAAGAGGGCGGATCAACCGGTCGATTGTGCCGCCACCCGTCGAGCAGCGCAACACATCGTGGGAATTATTAAGCCTGGGCCTTAACCTCGGCTGGCTCGGAAAGTTGAATGAGGTAACAGATGTGGCCGTCGTCAATCCAGTCGATCTGCCAGAGGCCTGGACCGAAGGTGCGCCGGACGCCGCGCAGCAACATCTGCAACCGGCGCGCGAACGGCGGCCGTTCGGCGTCGGGTTGCCGGCCGCGGCCGAGGCGAGGGAGCGCCGGCGCAAGGGTAAGGGCCTCGGCGCCGCGATGAAGGGTAATCGCGTCATGGGTTGGGCTGTGACCCGTGAGGGCGGTGCCCGCATGCTCGACGGCTACCATATCCATCACCAGCACGTCGGCGCGAACGCCGGGCGCGGGCCGGGTGGCCCCAGTCCAGATGCCGGTGAGCGCCATTGTGGTGGCGATGGCGTCGTTCAGATCGACGTTTAACCGGGCAGGGACAGACACGGCCGGTGGGGTAAACGCGGCCCTCAAGGCCACGGGCCGGGCGAAACGGGGAAGGCGAACGCTGAGAAAAAGGGTGTTGTGCAGCAGTTCCGGATCGGGTGCGATCAGGCGGCCGTCATAGCTTTCGACCAGCCCTTTCTCTATAAACCGGCGCAACAATTCGTCGGTCAGGACCGCGCCCGCAGGCACGGGTAGGCCGGCGTGCGCGGCCTGGTCGAGTAACAGTCCTTTTGGGCCGATGCGACGCCGGCGCGTCCGGCCGGAACCTAGCCAGATAAACAGTGGAGATGCCATGGGCGATTATTCTATAGCATCCTGCGTTGTCCGGCGCGTCCTGGCCGGCCGCCATCGGCAGGGCGCGAATCCCAAAATTGGACTGGAAGCGAACACCATTATGTGTTAAACTCCCGTTAGAATATTTGTGTCTGCTCGTTCAGGGAGCTTGATTGACTCGAATGTTGCTCTCTCCCTTGGCTCGCCTATGAGCGGTGGCGACAGACGAACTAATGGGCGCTCCATCAGCGCCATGACGAGCGGTTTTATCGCTATTAGCATTGTGCATGACTTGCAGCGAAGGTTTAATTCCCCGTATCGAGCATTGCGTCGGACAGACCGACGCCGTACGGCAAAGCGCCCTCGTCTCTACGTCCCTCCCTGTTTACCGCACATTTTGTCGCCTGCGTGGAAGTTTTGGTTTCCGGCCGATCACTTATCATACCCGAATCCATTACCCGGAATAGGCCATCAGCCTGATTTTGGCGCTGATGACCACCTGACCGATTGTCATTATTTCTGACGAAAGGAGATTACCGAGAATGTCTAAGAAGAAGGTCGTGTTGACGGAAGATCAGAGAAAGCGAAACGCGGAAATTCTGGCCCGCCTGGAAGAAGAACGCAGTCGCCTGGTCGAGGAGACGCGCGCCCTGCAGCTGCAGGAGCGCCGACGCCCGGGTCGGAAACGCAAGAAAAAGACGATGGATGAGTTGATGGTCGCTGCGGACTGAGCCTACCGACGCCGGCGACCATAACAGGGCGATTCCAAAGACACCCGTGCAGCCAGAAGGATGCACGGGTGTTTTTTTGGTGTATTCCGTAACCAATGGACTAGAGTGGGGTTACTACGAGTGGATCAATTAAATTTTGCTGTGGAGTTTGATTGGAAGAATTATTGGGGTAAGCTTTATTGCCAACGAATTATCGAACCCCGTTTGATTTATAGTTGTAGTATGGAGGTTTACAAATGATTGGTTTACTCGGTTGGCTTATTGGTGGTGGTATTATCGGCTGGATCGCCAGTATGATCACTGGGCGCAATGCGCAACAGGGTTTGATCGGCAATATCCTGGCCGGCATCATCGGCGCGTTCGTCGGTGGGGCGATTTATGGCGCTCTCTTCGGCAACGGCATCAGCTTTGAGTGGAATCTGACCAGCTTCATCGTAGCCCTCATTGGTGCGGTCATCGTCCTGGCCATCTGGAACTTCATCAGCCGCCGCGCCTAATCTGTCGCCGCGCTGACTTGTTTTAGTTTCGCTAGATCGTTGGCAATGAAAAAGCCCCGCCGGTTAGCCGGTGGGGCTTTTTGTTTGGCGCGGGGGCGCGCCCGTTACGTCAGGTTTTCCCGGAAGTGGGCCACGATGCGCCGCCAGGCATCTTCGGCCGCCTCCGGGTGATAGGCTGGTCGCTGGTCGTTCATGAATGCGTGTTGCGCGCCGGGGTAGATGATTGTTTCCTGGGATACTCCGGCGGCGTCCATGAGGGCCGCGCGGTGCTGGGCGACCCGGGGCGACACCCCTTGGTCCAGCTCACCGTAGATTGCCAGAATAGGGGCCCTAATGCCGGCCGCCTCTTCGGGCGTCATCTCCGGCCCGCCGCCGTAACAGGGGACCGCCGCGCCGATCCCTTCCAGCTTGGCCGCGCCATGCCAGGCCAGCCCTCCGCCCATGCAGAAGCCGACGAGGCCGATTTTCTTGGGTGAGACAGTGGCGATATTGCTCAGGTAATCGACGGCCGCCTGGATGACGCGAAGCGCCGCGGGGTATTGCAAACCCATCGCCAGCTTGCGAGCGTCATCCGGTTCGCGCGCTGTCTCGCCATAATAGAGGTCAGGCGCAAGAGCGGCAAATCCCTCGCTGGCGAAGCGGTCGGCGATGTCGCGGATGTTGTCATTCAGCCCCCACCACTCCTGGATGACGACCACACCCGGCCAAGGGCCACTGCCCGATGGAACCGCCAGATAGCCGCGAGTCTGGCGGCCGTCGGCGAAAAGCTCGATGTCTGGTCGGCGTGTCATGTATTGGCCTCCGTTGGGATCAACTAGTTGATAGTGGGGACATGCTAACCATACTTTGCCGGTTGGTCAATAGCGCCCGCGGGGTTTTTCAGTAATCGGCCGCTCTCTGCGGGGTCGCTTTGTTAACCGGTTGCGCGGCGCGGGTCGACCAACCTGATCAGGGGCGATAAGCGGCCAGTGTTCGCTCGCGGGCCGTGGCGTGATCAAGGATGGGTTGAGGGTAGTCGCGGCCGAGAAGGCAGCCCAGTGCCTGCTGGGCCTGCTGTTTCAAGCGCCATGGTTCGTGGATGGCCGGTGAGGGCATAGCGGCCAGTTCGGGCACCCAGCGTCGTATGTATGCGCCTTCCGGATCGAAATTGTGGCTTTGTGTCACGGGGTTGAAGATGCGAAAGTAGGGCGCAGCGTCGGTGCCCGTGCCGGCCGTCCACTGCCAACCGCCGTTGTTGGCCGCCGGGTCGCCGTCGATGAGTTGATTCATGAACCATCGTTCGCCCCAACGCCAATCGATCAGCAAGTCCTTGACCAGGAAGGAGGCCACGATCATGCGCGCCCGATTGGGCATCCAGCCCGTTTGCCTTAATTGTCTCATGGCTGCGTCGACGACCGGATAGCCGGTTTGGCCGTTGCACCAGGCGTCGAATTCGGCCGGATCGTTGCGCCAGGGGATGTCGCGCAGCGTCTCGCGGAAGCTCGTGTGTCGCACGTGGGGAAAGTGGTACAAGATGTGGATATAGAAATCGCGCCAGATCAGCTCGTTCAGCCAGGTCGAGAGTCCCTTTGCCCGGGCCCCATCGCGCGCTTCCGCCTGAGCATTTTGGGCGGCGACGGCCGCGGCGCGCGCCGACACCATGCCGAAGCGCAAGTAGGGCGACAGACGTGATGTGCCGTCCAGGTCCAGACGATTGCGTTTGTCGTCATAATCGGCCGCGGGTTCGGCCAGAAATTGCTCCAGACGACGCCGGGCCGCGGCCTCGCCGGGCCGGGACAGGACATCCATGGTGGCCGTCCTCTCATCCAGTACAGGTATACTTTCGACGTCCCCCGGATCGGGGAGGCGGGCGGGTACCGGTCGCAAGTCGCCCAGTTGCAGCGGCCCCAGACCCAACCACGCGCGGCTAAACGGAGTGAAAACCGTGTAGGGCGTGCCGTCCTGCTTCATTACCAGGCCTGGGGGCCGAATGGCGCTGCTGCCGACAAGGCTCAGGGGCAATTCAGCCGCTACCTGGGCATCACGCCGCCGGGCATAGGGAGAGTAATCCTCTTCGGCAAAGATGATCGAGGCTCCGGTTTCGGCCGATAGGCGGAATAATTCCTCAACTGGCCGGCCGCGACGCAGGATCAGCCGGCTGCCTAGTGCCCGCAAATCGGCATCGAGGGCGCGCAGCCCGGCGAACAGGAAGGCATTCCGTTTGTCCGACGACATGGGGCCGCTCAACGGCACCGGATCGAGAATGAACACGGGGACGACGCGCCGGGCCTGGCTTATCGCGGCGGACAGGGCTTCGTTATCGGCCAGTCGCAAATCGCGACGAATCCACCAGATAGCCGTGGTCACTCGTTTAGCAGGTCGATCAGGGCTGCTTCCAACGCCGGAAAGCGGAATTCGAAGCCGAGGGCCTGTAGCTTCTTAACGCTGACCGGCCGGCCTTCCAGGACCAGCGCGGCTACCTCTCCCAGAAGCAACTTCAGCGCGAATTCGGGAACGGGTAAAATGGAAGGACGGCCCATCACGCGGCCCAGGGTGCGGGTGAATTCCTCGTTGGTCACCGGGTTGGGCGAGGCCACATTATAAACGCCGTGGGCCGCTTCGTTGTCCGTCAGGAAGCGAATGGCTCGGACCGCATCTTCGGCGTGGATCCAGGAAAACCACTGTTTGCCGCTGCCCAGGCGGCCGCCGGCGAACAGTTTGAATTGCAGCACCGAAGCGGGCAGGGGGCCGGTTTCCAGGCTGAGCAGCGGCGCTGTGCGGGCCACGACGCGTCGCACCCCCAGCGCTTCGACGGCGGCTGTGGGCGGCTCCCAGTAGTCGGCCACCACGCCGGCCAAAAATTGTGAGCCTGGCTCATCCTCTTCAGTCACCGACTTGTCGCCATGCGGATAATAGTCGATGCCCGACATCTGGAAGACGACCTGGGGCTTGACCGCGGCCGACTCCACCGCCGCCATGACGGCTTGACCAGCCTGAAGACGACTCTCCCGGATGACCTTCTTTCGTTCATCCGACCAGGTGCCGGGAAGGGGGATGACTGTGGAACCGCCGATAATTTCGCCGGCCAGATTGATGAGGGCAAAAGCCCCATCAGCCAGGTGGCCCCATCCGGCGCTCGTGGCCGCGTCCCACTTGACGCCCTGGGCGCCGGCCGGGAATTGATGCTGGGCCGGATTGCGGCTCAGGACGACGACTTCGTGGCCGTCGGCCACCAGACTTTCAGTCAGGCGGCGACCGATGGTGCCGGATCCGCCGGTGATAATGTAGCGCATGGTAATTTCCTATTGCCGATTGGCGATGTCTTGGCTGAACGTTTTTTCGCAGGCCCCGACGACATCCGCCAGCCATTGGATGATGAGTTGGCCGGGCGGGCGATCCAGATGGCGCAGGGCGGCCTCATGATAGGTTTTGAGGAAGTGACAGAGCACCTGGGAGGACAGATTATGATTGAGCAGCATGCCCTCGATCCATATGAGGTTAGAGCCGATGTAATGGAGATCACCCAGCTTGAGGGCGGACAAGATGTTGCGGGTCAAATAGTGGGTGACGTCGTTGCCGCCGCTGAAGCCGTTACTTGTCGCGCCGAAGTTTTGCCACACTTCCATTTCGATGATCCCGGAGCGTTCACGAAAATAGGCCCAGGCCTCGCGGTAAACTTCAGACACGGGTTCGTAGTCGGGGGCAGGCGGCGGCGACTGGATCAATCGTTCGATGACGAAGGGTACTTTGTCGAGCGCCTCGCCCAGGAAATAGCCGGGAATACGGCGGGTCAGTTCGGGCACGGCATTGAAGACATAGCCGCCATAGGCCAAAGGGACGTCAATGTCACGCACGTAATGAGCTACATCGAGCAGGGTGGCTGCCGTGTCCAGCAGTTGGGCCGAGAAGACCACCAGGTTGGGTCGGGTTGTTTCGATGGTCGACTGAAAACGGTTGATGGGCACGTCGGCCCCCAGATAGATAACATCCCAGCCCCGCCGCCGCAGCAGGTAGGTCACGAGCAACGGACTGAATGTGTGGGTGTCGCCCGGCGCACAGCCGACGATGAGCCGGCCCGAACGGGTGGGGGCGGGCGAAGCGGAGAGGAGCGAATTCAACCTTCGCACGGCCAGAGCGGACGCAAAGTGTTCCTGCTGCACGGTTACCACGCCCTCGTACCAGCCGGAACCGATTTCGGCCAATGCTCTCTGCAGTAGCTCGAAGCAAACAATTTCAGGCGCATAATAGGAGAAAGCCTGATTGAGTACCAGTTCGGCCTTGCGCTCATCGAAGCTCGTGCAAGCCTCGATCCAGGCCCGGCGCAACTCAACGATTGTGTTATCCGACTCTATCGTCGGGTAGGCTAATGGTACTTCTTCCGCGTGCCCCAGCGGTGTCACTTGTAACGGATCGCGTCCTTCGCTTTTCAGACTGCGCCACAGGCTGACGGCGCGACTGATACTCAGGCCCTCTTCCTGGCGGGCCAGGAGCCATTTGAGGGTGTTAATATCTTGCTGTGAGTAGAGCCGATGGCCGCCGCTGGTGCGGTTGGGTTCGGGCAGGCTGTAGCGCCGCTCCCAGGCCCGCAGTGTATCGGGCTTTAGTCCCGTTTCCTGGACGACTGCTTTTAGGTTGTAGGCGGGCGTTTCATCATTCGTCATAAGGGTTCTCGATTGAGTTAATTTTTTATTATCAGGCACACGCTGGTGACGGTTTACTATCAATTGCTCGCCCATGTCCCTGCGTGCCGGAGGCCATTGCCTTGTTCCTTGGGGGGTGATTCCATACTCAAAAGCAAACGGGATGATGATTAAGCAACTTCAGCTGATATTACGAATTTGTCTATAAATTGTCAAGGTATTATAGGCGGTGGATTGGCGACAACGGGTGGCGTGAAATACTTTCATCAGGCACGGCCAAGATGGGCCGAAAACATTATGTAATCATAATCCCGTTACAAAAAGTGTTACAAACATTACACACCGATCGGCATATTCATGTGGTCTTAACGTGAGTGTAAACTGCTTTACACTTGGTCTGTATAATTTTACCTAAATTGACTGCCTCTAGACCCCTACACTGAGGGTAAGTAGTAGGTCGTATAGGGTTTAGAGGTAGTAAAATGAAGCAGTACGCATTAAGGGCCATCACATTATTCACCCTGTGTCTGGGGGTTGGCCTGGCAACCCTGACATTGATTCAGGTCTGGCAGGTGCAGGCGGACGGCGACGTTCCGGCGCTGGCCTATCTGGGCGAAAGTGGCACGTTCAGCGTCGGCGAAGGGTACAATTTTATTGTTAAAACACGCCACCCCTTCGGCTTCATGTTCATGCCGGGGCCGGAATACAGCGCGCGCGACGGAGAGCGCGTGTGGTCGGTCTTGGGTGACACCGAAGCGCCCGCACCTGATCATCAGGTCACGCGCATCGTCGGTCAGGTTCAGAAGGATTGTGTTATCGATTTCGCGACGATCGACGACGATGAAGATGAGCGTATCAATTATTTCAAGCTGGACGGCAATATCCTGTACACAATGGGTCAGGGACTGACGACACGCGGTCGTTTTGTGATTCCCCACGACGGTGTGTTGAGCTATGAAGCGGTGGACAGCATCGGCATGTTCATTAGTGTGTGTGACAAGAAGATCACCCCGACGCCCACCATGACGCTGACACCCACGGCCACACTGGAACCCACATTTACCCCGACGCCGACGCTGACGCCGACTATGCCCGTCACGCCGACGGCGACAATTACCGGAACGGTTACCGTGACAATCACGGCTACGCCGGTGATGACGCCGACCGCCACCGCCACTTCTACCCCGATTCCGTTGACGCCCACGGCTGAGCCTGACCTCGCCACCCCTACGCCGTCGCCCAGCCCGACGCCGACCCGCGAGCCGCGCCTGCCGTCGTGCTTGCGCATTAACTTCGACGTCAGCGGCCAGGAAGCCCGGCGCGGTTTGTACGTGGTGCAGGAAGTAGGCGGTCGGTACCTCGCCGGATGGGAAGCAGACGATGGCTGGAAGGACAGCGGCTGGTTCTACGACGTAGATATCACCTTCCCGGCGGTCTACGTAGATGTCTTCTATTACCATGGCCCTGGCGCGACCCCGGTGCGGTTGGCGATGTGGAACCCGGCACCCGACAGCGATTCCGGATGGTTGGGTCGTGGCACGTGCCACGCGCTGGAGGTAGGTTGGCCCTAACCGGCAATCGGCGCGGACGGCGAGCTTAGGCTAACGCCTGTCCTACCAGCACCGTCGGCCGTCCTGCGACTTGCGTCAGGAAGATGATGCGATGGATGCTACCCCGCAAGCGAAGGGCTTGCCGCAGGACGTCGGGGTCCAGCGGCGAGCCTCTTTTTTTGATCGTCACCGTACCCACGTCCCTCTCGCGCAGGTAGGTGCGTAACCGCTTTAATTGAAAGGGGAAGTGATCCTCAATGACATAGCCACGGGCGAAGGGCGTTGCCACCGGCGCGGCCGTCGTCAAATAGGCGATCGCTGGATCGATGAGCGTTGCCTCGATGCGGTGGGCCACCTGGCCGACGAGATGAGCGCGAATGATGGCCCCGTCGGGTTCGTAGAGATAAGCGCGTGGCGGGCCGACCTCTGTCGTCTCGTCGTCTCGGTCGGTGAGTGACATTTTGCCCGGTAGGAGTGTGGCCCGCCGGGTGACGTTCATGCGCAGGTCGCCGTACCACAGGATAGCCTCCTTCACTTCGCCGGCCAGCGAGACAAATTCGACCTCGGTATCCGGTGGAATCTGGTCGTAGTCGATGCCAGGACTGACCTTGACCGCGCCGTGGGGGATGACGGGACGCCAGGCATCGATGAGGCTGAGGGGGGGGCGGTAGTCGTCGACGGAGCGCAGGCGGCGGCCGGGGGCCAGACGCGGCCCAGTCTTCGCCCGTCGCGCCGGATCGAAGAAGAAGGCTTCCACAGCCTTGAGCGGCGGTAACTCTGTTAAGTCAGCCACGACCGGCGAGACCTGCCCGGCCCCACCATACACGGCCGTATTTTCGCGGGCCATCACGACAGACGTCCAGTCGCGATCGATGAGGATGACGTTGGCTCCGGCAGCGGCCAACGCCAGCGCATCTCCGCCGATCCCGCAGCCCATATCGGCCACGCGGCCAAAGCCGGCGCCGGCATAGCGGCGGGCGCGATGGGCAGCGACCGGCTCGGCTGTGGCTTGCTCCAGCCCGTCGCGCGTAAAGAACATCTGCGACGCGCGGCTGAACTTCTGAGCGGCCCGTTGCCGCAGGAGGGCCATTTCCAGGACGGCCGCGGCCAAAGGGGGAGCCAGGCGGGCGCGCAGGCGAGAAGCCGTAGCCAGGTGGGTAGCCGGTGACAGCGATTCGGCGGTCACGTCATCGATCAAGGCCCGGCCCGCCGGACTTAGGATGAAGTCCAGTTCCTCAGGGCGCATGGTCGACCGTCACCCCCATTGCGGCTCCAGCCACAAGTCGTCGGGTTCCGGCTCCTCTTCCTCCTGGGGGTCGAGCTTTCCCGCGCCGGCGGCTTGGCGACCGCAGTAGGCACGATAGGCGCAGTGGCGGCATTCGGTCCAATCGTCGGTCAGGGGCCATTCA
>JACKBY010000020.1 GCA_020634335.1 Promineifilum sp.
CGCCGCCAGGAACCACCCACGCCGGATGAATGCGCTTGCCCGCCAGGTGAGCGATGATTTCCTGCCCGAATTGGCGCAGCCAAATACCGTCTCGGGCCAGGGAAGGACTTTCCGCAGCCACGCCGAACAGGTTTCTTTTCAGTGGGTCGGCATCCATACCCAGCACCAGGTCGGGCGATGACAAGTGAAAAAAGCTCAGGGCGTGTGATTGCAATATTTGCGCCAGATTTAGGATTTCGCGCAGCTTGGCGGCTGTCTCGGGAATTTCCACAGCCAGCAAATCATCACAGGCCTTGGCCGAGGCAATCAGATGACTGACCGGACAAATGCCGCATACGCGCGCGGTGATAGAAGGCATTTCACGAAATGGCCGGCCTTCCACCAGCTTCTCGAACCCGCGAAACTGAGTAACGTGAAAGCGCGCCGAACTGACTCGACCGGCGTCATCGAGATGGATGGTGATCTTGCTGTGCCCTTCAATCCGGGTCACGGGATCGATAGTAATTGTTCTGCTCATGACGTTCATACTCTCAAGCGCCGAAGCGGGTCATGGTGCCGAAATCCGGCCGGCGACCCGCCAGGAGTTCGGTCAGGCCATAGTAAATCGTATCGTTAGAAGGCGGGCAGCCGGGAATGAATATATCGACCGGCACCACCTGATGCACCGGGACAGACCGCTCTCGCAGCGACGGTATCACTTCCACCGGTATCTGTTGATTCAGATCGGCGTTTTCCAGATAAGCTCGCTCCAGCACCGATCGGACGCTGAAACGATTCCTCATGGCCGGCACGTTGGCCGTCACGGCGCAATCGCCCAGCGATACCAACAGGCGCGTGTGGGCACGCACCTTTTTGATCTTGTGATAATCTTCCTCGCTGCTGACAGCCCCCTCGATGAGGGTGATATCGACCATCTCCGGAAATTCCTTTGTATCCACGAGAGGGCTGTATACCAGATCGGCCAGAACAGCCAACTCCAGGAGTCGCTCGTCGATGTCGAGAAAGGACATGTGGCAACCGGAGCAGCCATCCAGCCACACCGTCGCCAGGGTTTGCTTTGTACTCATTTTCGTCCCTCCCGCATTGTGCGTAGATAAGGCAAGAAATCACGCCGTTTTTCCATCTCGGCCACTGCCTTGGTTTTGTGAAACAGGGCACCCGTGGGGCATACCTGCACACACTTGCCGCAACGCGTACACGTATCGGACGTTCCCCAGGGCTGATTAAGATCGCTAATAATTAGACAATCTGTCCCACGTCCCATGACATCCCACGTATGCGCCCCCTCAATCTCGTCACAAACGCGCACGCAGCGAGTGCAAAGGATGCAACGATTGGGATCGTAAATGTAGAAGCGATGCGACGCATCCACGGACAGTTGGGGATAGAGATAAGGCACACCGACGTGGCTGATTCCCAGCTTCCCGGCCAACCATTGGAGCTCGCAGTGCCCGTTGGACACGCATACGGAACAAACGTGATTGCGTTCGGAAAACAACAAGTCCAGCACTTGCCGGCGATACATTTGCAAACGCTCAGAATTGGTGGTGACTTCCATACCCTCTTCGGCATACGTCATACAGGCAGGCAACAGTTTGTTAGTGCCCTTCACCTCGACCAGACAGAGACGGCACCCCCCAATATCATGGACACCTTCCAAATGACACAATGTAGGGATAAATATGTCGTTTTCCTGCGCCAGTTCAAGCAAGGTCTCATCTTCGCGCGCACCTACATCGATGCCGTCGATCTTGAGCGTCTTGATTCGGGTCTTAAATGGCCGCTTCATTGGGCCACCTCCAGTGTCTCGTTTATGATCTCAGCCCCGTCCGGTTCCGGGATCATGCAATCCATATATTCGCTCCTGAAGTAGCGCAGCGTGCTGAGAACCGGATTGGGCGCTGTCTGCCCCAGGCCGCAAAGGCTTGTGTTGCGCACCATGTCACACAACTTTTCCAGCAAGACCAGATCATCCTGGGTCCCCTCATGACGGCTGAACTTGTCCAGGATGTTGTACATGTGAACGGTACCGACGCGGCAAGGGACACAGCGACCGCACGATTCCGTCATGCAAAATTCCATAAAATATCGGGCGACGTCGACCATACTGGTCGATTCATCCATGACGATCATGCCGCCGGAACCCATAATTGAACCCAACGCCGCCAGGGATTCATAGTCGACAAGCGTGTCAAGGTAAGCCGCCGGAATGCACCCACCCGACGGCCCGCCGGTCTGAATGGCCTTGCACTCGCCCATAGCGGAAATACCACCGCCGATATCGTAAATGATATCGCGCAACGAAGTGCCCATCGGCACTTCAATGAGACCGGTGTTGCGGATGCCCCCGGCCAAGGCAAATACCTTGGTTCCCTTGCTCGTGGCTGTGCCATATTGCGCGTACCACTCGCCGCCATTGCGAACGATCGGGGCAACACTGGCTAGCGTTTCGACGTTGTTGATCAGCGTCGGGCAACCCCACAAACCATACTCGGCCGGATAGGGCGGCCGCGGCCGCGGTTGACCCCGCTTGCCCTCGATGGAGGCGATCAGCGCCGTCTCCTCGCCACAAACAAACGCGCCTGCGCCCAGGCGGATATCGACGTGGAAGTTGAATGGCGTACCACCGATGCCGCTGCCCAGCATGTTCGAGCGACGCGCCTGACGGATGGCCGTTTTCAACCGGGCCACGGCCAGGGGATATTCGCCGCGAACGTAGACGTAACCTTGCGACGCGCCGATAGCGTAACCGGCGATAGCCATCCCTTCCAGGATGCGATGCGGATCGCTCTCCAGCACGCTGCGATCCATGAATGCGCCGGGGTCGCCCTCGTCCGCGTTGCAGATGACGTATTTGACCTCGCCATCGGACTTGGCTACAGTCGTCCACTTCAGGCCGGTCGGGTAGCCACCGCCCCCGCGCCCGCGCAAGCCACTGGCGACTATCTCATCAATGACGTCTGAAGGGGACATCTCGGTGATCGCTCTTAATAAAGCTGAGTAGCCATCACGAGCGATGTACTCTTCAATTCGCTCCGGGTCGATTATCCCACTGTTCTCCAGCACGATTTTTTTCTGGCGCTTGAAAAACGGTATGTCGATCGAACATTGCAAGCGCTTGACGGGTTGGCCCTCGAGCGCATTAATGATGTCCGGCACATCCTCGACCTTTACCTGCTGATAGAGCACCTCGTCAGGTGTTTGGCTGTCAACCGTTACGAGTGGGCCGGCCGCGCAAAGGCCCATGCAGCCCGTGCCGCGCACTCGACACCGCCGCTCAACGCCACCACGCTCTATCTCTTTATCGAAGGCCTCTTTAATCAACCCGCTTTGGGATGACATACATCCGGCAGCCATACACACATTGACCGTGTGCGCGAATTCCTCAGCAAACAACTGCTCAGTGGCAGCGATTTCCTCAAGTCTCTCAAGCATTGTCCCCCTCCTGTAAGGCCTTCAGTCGGGCCATTGCCTCGTGGACATTTACCTTGCCGTCGATCTGGCCGTCGAAGACGGCCACGGGCGCCAGGCCACAGGAACCCAGGCAGCGCGCCGTCATGAGCGACAATTGCCCATCGGGTGTCGTCTGACCGGCCTTGATGCCAAATTCGTTTTCGATCTCTTTCAACAGCAGTGGGATGCCCTTGATATAACAAGCCGTGCCCAAACATACTACACATGTATGTTTGCCCGCGGGTTTGAGGCTGAACAGGTGATAGAATGTGGACACGCCATATACCTGGCTTAGAGGCGCGTTTAATGAGGCGGCCACATAGCGGAGCGAGTCATCGTCCAAAAATCCAAAGGATTCCTGAACAGTGTGCAAGGTCTCGATCAAACCGTCACGTTCGAATCCGTTGCGCTGCATCGTTGCCTGAACAATGCGCCAGCGCTTATCGTCCGACGGCGGTTCAAGCTTTTCGGTTCGCGGTGTCATAACTCTCCTCTCCCCTCAAGTGGCTCTCTGCTCACGGTAACTGTCGATTTCGCACGAGGCAGTACAGTCGGGGAATGACCGACGAAAATGGGCAGGCGCACTTCCTGAAAGAGGGCACGCGCCTTAGCCTGATAGATTAAATTGTTATCGAACTAATTGTGACTTATCAGGGGAAAATTCATTAGTGAAATTTGTCACAAATACTTGTGACGAGTGTCATGCTTTTTGTGATTTTATTGAAGGAGAGTGCCGATCGACTGGTTTGGATCGAGCAGGATGCGACCGAGTTGGCCGGGTTGAAGGCCGGAGAAGATACGAATTTTCAGACCAGGTTGGGAATCAATCAAGTCAAGCATTGCCATCACTTTGGAAGCCATTCCACCTGTGACGTCAGTGCCGCGCGAGCCACCCAAAGCCGGCACAACATCGTGTAGTGTATCGCGAGTGATGAGCGGTATGACCTGCCCGTTCAAATCCAGGACCCCATCCGTCTCCCCCGCCAACAGGAACCAATTCCTGGGCAGCTTGCCGGCCAAGTAGCTCATCACCTCTTCCGTTGAAACGATCGTGCCGCCGCGAATGGAATCAAAGGCGACATCGCCAAACATCACAGGCACGAGGCCGCTCGCCAGAGCGGATTCTACAGGAGTGGTCGAGAGATGTGTGATGATGCCGTCAGCGACCTGTGCAGAAGCTGAGGGGGCTAATCCAATCGCGGGAACGTCCGCCGACAGCAAGGCCGCAACAACGTGGCGATTGAGCCTGGCGGCCGCGTCGGCCACTTCGGCGAAGCCATACCACCCTTCCGGCCCACCAACGCCCGCCCGCGTGCCATGCTTGGCACCCGCCACGTGACCAAAGGAGCCGCTGCCGTGACCAAGCACCAGTGATAAGCCTGGCTCATGGGCGCGGGCCTGGGCGATTTCACTAGCCAACCGTGCCAGAGTCTGCGGCCGCAAAGCCTCATAACCCGTTTTCTCCGTCAAGAGTGAACCGCCCAGCTTCAGAAAAATGTGTTGGGTCGCCATGGGGTCTCCAGCCACTTATCCCAGTCTCTCTACCAGGCGTTGCCGCACGTAGCCGACGGCCGTTTCGGCCGAGGTTGCCAGGTAGATCAAGTCCATGTCGCGCGAACGAATGTATTCGGCTTGCACATAAGCGCGAATCGTATCACGCCACGTCGGTCCCAGAAGGACGAGCGGCCGGGCGGCCATCTCGTTCGTCTGCATCAAGCTCCACGCCAGGGCTACTTCCGATAGCGTGCCGATCCCGCCCGGCAGGGCGATCATCCCGTCGTTGTTCATCACGAGATGGAGCAGCCGATCGCGCTGGGAGTCGAGGCGTATTTCTTCCCCCACCCACTCATTCGGGGGCATGGGTCGCCATTTCTCCATGTGACTGGATGTGACGCCGATCACGCGTGTACCAGCTTCCGACGCTCCCTGGCTGACGGCGGCCATTGTTCCGCCATAGCCACCCGTAGCTACGATAAATCCGGCTTCACCTAGAAGAACACCCAATCGACGCGCTTCCTGATAAGCATCGCTCTCCGTACCCGGCATAGAGCTGCCAAACACAGAGATGATGGGCTTAGCCATAACTCGCTTCTCCCCTTTCAGATAATTGAATCGCCCAGGCCGGACACGTTTGCGGCCGTGCGGGCATGACGAACTCCGTTGCGAATCGCTTCGCTGACCACCTGCACGGCCATCGCATTGATTAGGTCTATGGAGGCGGTGGTTTGCCTCGTTGTCAGCGCAAAGGCAATGTCGCCGTCGTGCCGCGTATGACTGGGTCTCACGGCAATAGCAATCCCATTGTGGGCTTGATGCGTCAGGCGCGCCAGTTCGCTACGCGAAAGGGAAGCGTTCGTGGCAACGACCACAAGGGTTGTGTTGGTGCCCGCCGCAGGCGGCACAGAAAATTCGATATAGCGCAATTCGTTTCGGTCGGCGAGCCAGCCACCCTTCAAACCTCGCGCCCCGGCCAGAACACCAGCATCAGCCTCAACTATATCACCCACGGCATTGACGACGGCCGCGGCGGCCACAACCGTATCCTGCCGGCGAATCGAAGCAACGCCAAAACCTCCCTTCATCATGTGTTCGAATCCCGCCCACTTGCCTACCAATACTCCTGTTCCGGCACCAACGTTGCCCTGCGCAACATGACCGTCGAATGTCTCGGCCGCCCCACAGGCTTCATATCCGCCGGCGGCATCCGGCGTAAACGCCCCCTGATTGAGGAAAAAATCATAGACGACGGCCGCGGGCACGATGGGCACGGGCCGAATCGGCGTCGGATGACCAACCCCTCGCTCTGCCAGGTAACGCATCACGCCATCGGCCGTTGCCAGGCCGAAAGCGCTGCCACCCGTCAGCACGATGGCATGGACATCCTTATCTTCCGGCTTGTCGGCGGCCAACAACGCCAACTCCCGACTACCGGGAGCCGGGCCACGGGCATCAACAGACGCCCGTGTGCCCTCGGGACACAAGAACACGGTACAACCGGTATGGTATTCCGGGTAAGTCTTGTGTCCAATGCGAACCCCGGCAAAATCGATCATGCCGTTTTGTTTCTTTTGGTACAGCATGTGAGGATTTTTACGCGTCTAAAAAGCGACGTATATCGCGATTCACAATTTCGGCCTGTTCGATAAAGAACAAGTGCCCGGCCTTAGGATACGTGATTAACGTTGCGCCCGGGATGTGTTCAGCAAGCAAACGGCCGTTATCCGCAGGGATCATCCGGTCTTCTTCGCCATGCATGACCAGCGTAGGCGTTTTAATCTCTGCCAAGTGGTCAGCCACGTCATGGGAAAGCAAGGCCTGTATTTGCGCCGCATAGCTTTCAGCACTCTGGGGGTTACTCATCGAGATTTTCTCCAACGAGTCGACCAGATCGGGCTGCTCTCGTCTGCTCCCATCGCTGACGGACATCCACAAGCCACTATAAAAATCATCCCGCGGGTCGCCGGAAAGCTGCGGCTGAACAAGGGAAGCGATCACTAGTTCGTCTGGATAGACAGCCAGTTGCCCGCCGGCAGTCGTGCATCCCAGCACCAGTCGTTTGATCCGTTCGGGGTGGTTTAGCGCCAGGTGCAGCGCACTCATGCCGCCGAGGCTAAACCCAAATACGTGCGCCTGTGAGATTTCCAGGGCGTCAAGTACGGCGACGGCATCGTCCATCATGTCCGCCACCGAATATCCAGGCGGCACAGGCGAAGAACGTCCTGCGCCCCGATTATCGAACGTCACGATAAAAAAATCGCCCGCCAGACCCGCTACTTGCCAGGCGCACTTAGCTGTGTAGTCGGACAGACCAGAGATAATAAGCAGCGGAGGGGAGGCCGGGTTTCCCACAGTCTCGTAATATAAATAATGATCACCCACAGTGACGGTTGGCATATGATTTATCGGAAATTCTATGGCAACTCTAGCACCAGTATTACGCAATTCCAAGAGAACTGATTTAGTCTATTCTTTTAGACTGTAAAATACAATCGTCGAACCATCACCAACAAGGGGAAGTCACTGTCAATCCCCATGATAATGTGCTAGAGTCAAGAATCGCCCAAGAGTAAAGTGGAATGTCCAGAGCATTAGTCGACATCAGAATCCTGCAGCGAGAGTACTTGCTGGCTATCAGCCGGGCAATGACGGCTGAACTGGACCTCCATGACTTGCTACGGCTGATCCTGAAGTCAGCTGTGGAATTGGTGGCAGGCCGGGCCGGCATGATCGCCCTGAGTGACGACGGCGGGGACACACTGCGTGTTGCGGCCGTCTATGGCATTCCGTCCCACCTGGTCGACCATTTTGCGCCTCTGATGCGCGGCGTGCCCTATCGCGAGGGGCGCGAGGGCGAGGCCTTCCCGGAGCTTGCCAACCAGCTCAAACACATCGCCGAGCAGGCGGATCTAGGCCTGACGCAGGTGATCCGGTTGCCATTGAGTACGGGCAACACTGTGACGGGGATGATCTACGTATTCCAATCCGGCAATTACTATTTTGTCGACGACGCCCCTAATCTACTGCGTAGCTTTGCCGAGCAAGCGGCCATTGCCGTGCGCAATGCTCGCCTTTATCATGAGGTGAATCAGGAAAAGCAGCGTCTGGACGCTATCCTTGAGCAAAGCGCCGACGGCGTGATGATTCTGAACAGTAATCTAAAGATCACGGTCTTTAATCAGGCCCTGAGCCACATGACCGGCTGGCCGTCGGCCGAAGCTATCGGCCGTGATCATGACGAGGTAATCCAGTGGCTTTCACTGAAATCCGATTCGGACCTGGGATCGGCGTTAGACAAAGACTGGCCTCTCCCGAATGCGGCCTATCTTTACGTGGAAGGCGAGGCCCGCCGTCATGTGGACAGCACCTGCCAGAGCGATCGCGAAATCATTAGCCTGGGTATCACATATGCGCCGATGATGGACAGCGAGGGCCGCATGACCGATATTATCGCCAGCGTTCGCGACCTGACTCGCTATCGAGAGGAAGAAGCGTTACAAAAAACATTTATTTCCGTCATCAGCCATGAGCTGAAAACGCCTGTCTCGATCATCAAGGGTTACGCGGGCACGCTGCGCCGGCCGGACGGCAATTGGTCCTCAGAGGTATGGCAGGAATCGTTGGGCGTCATCGAAGAAGAGGCAGATAATCTCAACGTCCTGATCGATAATCTGCTCGAAGCCTCTCGTTTGCAGGCGGGCACATTTGTGCTGGAAGTCAGTGATAACGTCAATTTGGCGTCGATGGCCGAGTCAGTCGCCCGCCGCTTTAGGACCCAAACGTCAGTTCATACCATCGAGACCAGCTTTCCAGATAAATTTCCGTCAATCATGGGTGACGAGCGTCGTCTGACCCAGGTATTGAACAACCTCGTCAGCAACGCCATCAAGTACTCACCAGATGGCGGGCGCATCACTATACGGGGCCAGGTTCATCCCAAGCACATTACCGTATCCATATGTGATGAAGGAATCGGCATACCGGCGCGCGACCAAAATCGCTTGTTTCAAAAGTTTTCCCGGCTGGACAATGCCCTGAGCCGAAAGACAGAGGGCACAGGGCTGGGCCTTTACCTGTCGCGAGCTATCATTGAGGCCCATCAAGGCCGAATCTGGTTCCAAAGCAACAACGACACCGATCCGGGCGTCGTCGGAACGACATTTACGTTCTCGCTGCCGCGAGATTAGAAGGAGAATTCATGCAAACTCAAATTACTTGCCCAAATTGCGGCACCCCTTATATGGCCGACATTTATCAGATCGTTGACGTCGGCCGTCAACCTCAACTAAAAGAAATGCTGCTTTCGGGCCAACTCAATTTTGCCGTCTGTCCCAATTGCGGCGCGGGCGGCCGCATCGCTACCCCGCTTCTCTATCACGATCCGGCGCATGATTTGTTTATGGTCCACGTCCCACAAGAAATGAACCTGGATCAGGTGCGGCGCGAAGAACTTGTGGGGCGCCTCGTGCAACAGGTCGTCAATCAGACACCCATGGAGAAGCGCCGGGGCTATATGCTCCAGCCACAGACGATGCTGACCATGCAAAGCTTTTTGGAGAAGGTGTGGGGAACGGAGGGCGTGACGCCGGAGATGCTCGCTCGCCAACAAAAACAGGTGGAATTGCTGCGCACGCTGGCCACAGCCTCAAGCGACGTGCAGGACTACTTGATCAAGGACCGCGCTCGGGAAATTGATGAGACATTCTTCGGCATCCTGCGCGCTCAAATCGAAGCGACCAGCCAGATGAATGACAGCAATCTGGTAAATGACCTGCTGAACCTTCAGGCCAAACTCATGACCCAAACCGAAGTGGGCCGGCGGCTGGAAAAGCAACAAATCGCCCTGCACGCGCTCAGCCGAGACGCCAAGCGCGAAGGCGGCCTAAGCCCCAAGCTTTTGGCCCAGCATGTCATTGCCAACGAACACGATGACGCTCTGGCCAACGCCATCGCCCTGACCGGCCAGGGCGCGATGAACTATGAGTTTTTCTCTCTGTTGACCAAAGAGGTCGAAAAACGAGAGAAAGCGGGCAACAAGGCGGGCGCGCAACAACTCGGCCACTTGCGCGATCAACTGCTGGTAACACAAAGGGAACTGCAAGAAGCCACGCAAGAGGTGCTAAAGAAAGCTCAGGCAACGCTCGATGAGATAATGGACGCCACCAACATCGAAGAAGGTGTGTTAGATCACCTCGGTGAGGTGGATGATGCCTTTATGCACGTCCTTGAAGCGCGACTGGCCCACGCCGAACAGAGCGGCCACGACGACCAGGCAGAGAAGCTGCGCCAGATTCAGGATGTGATCATCGCCCAAATTCAGGGCGACACCCCACCGGAGATTCAGCTGCTTTCACAAATGGTCAATACGCCGGACAAAGCCGACCGCGACGAGCTTATGGCTGCCAGATCGGACCTTATCTCGGACCAATTCCTAGAGGTAGTGGATATGCTTCAGGATCAGGCTCGGACAGCCGGTCAGGAAGATTTGGCCGATCGGCTCAACGAGATCAGGTCAGAGGTGAACGCCAGACTTCTGGTGACCGGGCAGGCGTAAGCTCTGCGGCGCGCCAACGCGCCAAACTGTAATTGAATCGCCATGAGACCTCTTTGCAAGAGGACTCGTGGCGGTTTTTTGGAATTATGGATTGTCGAGGCGGAACCCATGACCGCGGACGGTGACGATGTAGTTGTGGTCATCCAGCTCAGCGAGACGGTCGCGCAAACGTCGCACAAGGGCATCGATGGCTTGTTCGGACACGCCCAACCCACCTGTGCCCGGCCAAACGGCTTCGATGATGTCGTCGCGGCCGCAAACGGCGCCTTCAGCGTCATAGAGCATCTGGAGCAAACGGAACTGGGCCAGTGACAAAGGGGGATCAAGCTCCTGGCCCCGCATCGACACCGTACGCTTGTTCTCTTCCAGGATCATGCCCGAACCATCCGTCTTGGGGAGATCAAAACTAAGGGGCACGGTCGCGTCGGTGCCGACAAATAACAACCGGACACAGAGGGCTATCTGAATTTCGTCACCGTCTTGCAGCGACACTGTTCCCTTCACCTGTTGACCGTTGAGGAATGTGCCGTTCTTGCTATCGAGGTCTTCCAGATAATATCGACCGTCACGAAAAATAATTTTGAGGTGGTAGCGGGAAACCTGCCGCTCCGGTAAGACAATGTCGGCATCAGTTCCCCGACCGATCACCAGCTCGTCATCGTTGAGTGTCCAACGCCGGCCTATCAGCTCTCCCTCGCTAACCATCAGGACGGGTCTATCATCCATAAGTCGTTCCTCGCCAAAGTGGGAAATTATAACAACCTGTCGGGTATGACAGCCTTCTACTGTTTGCATTATAATGGATACTATGAGTGATAGTCCAGTAATAGACGCGGCTGATGTCTATCCGCGCCGGCCTACAGATGCCTCGACAAGTGGCGTCGGGCCACTCAAAACAGGCACCGTCCTTCGTGATCGGTACCGGCTGACGGATGTCGTTGGTCAGGGAGGCATGGGCAGCGTCTACCGAGCCGAAGATCTGCGCTTGCCTGGGCGTCTATGCGCCATCAAGGAAGTTATTCCCGACCCCCATTCATCACCAGAGATGCGCGAGCAGTCCCATCAGCAGTTTCTTCAGGAAGCCAGCATCCTGGCCCAACTGGATCATCCCAATCTCCCCAAAGTGTCGGACTTTTTCTCGGATGATAATCGAGATTATCTGGTAATGGATTATGTACCCGGTCGAGACCTGAAGCAGTGGCTGGATGATACCAGCGCGCAAAACAGCAAACTAAGCGAAAACACCGTGTTGACCTGGGCCGCGCAGATTATTGATGCCCTCAGCTACCTGCATCGCCAATCGCCCCCGGTCGTCCATCGCGATATCAAGCCCGGAAATATCAAGCTGACCCCCGACGAGCGTATCAAGCTTGTCGACTTTGGCTTGGTCAAGCTGCTTTCGTCCGACGAGTCGCGCACCATCACCGTCGTCCAAGGGCGCGGCACGGCGCTCTACACGCCGCTGGAACAGTATGGCGGAGATAGCGGGCACACCGACGTGCGCACCGACATCTATGCACTAGGGGCAACGTTCTATCATCTGTTGACGGACTTCCCACCAGTCGACGCCAAGAATCGCTTTCTCAATCCGCGCGCCTTGCGCCCGCCGACCCAACTCAACGATGATATTTCGCCCCACGTCTCGGAAGCCATCCTGTGGGCCATGGAAATGCACCCTGATGATCGTCCGCAAACCATCGAGCAGTTTGCGCAAGCGCTTTTCGGGCGCGGCGGGCGGCCGGCTCGCGCCGTCTCGTTGGCCGATGCCCTCCGGGCCAACTGGTTTGTGGCTGTTTTGGCTCTGGCTCTCTTTCTCCTGGCCCTATTGGCCACCCTGATCTGATTTCAATGAGCACTGACGTTGCCTGTCCCCGGTGTTACCAAGCCAAGCACCAATTACGAGACGGCCGCACCCCAGCGGGCAGCCAGCGCTACCGCTGCGGTCTTTGCCGGTGTCGCTACACGCCTTTCCCGAAAGACCAGGGTTATGACGAAGAAGTCCGCTTCCAGGCCCTGCAACTGTACCTGGAAGGCTACTCCATGCGCGAGATCAGCCGGCGTCTGGATGTAAATCACCAGAGCATCGCCAACTGGATGAAGGCCTACGCCCGCTACTTGCCCCCCGATCTGCCGCCCGACATCGCTGAATTGGCTCGCCTGGAAGGTCTGTTTATTCTCTAACTGCTTCTGCTGCGCCCCAGCGACAAGCAACAAGCGCCCATCGGTTCTCATCCCGTGATACCACCACGCTATTAGACAATTTCACCACGACATTAGACACTGCCATTGACGGCTGTTTCAACGCGGATATAGTCAAACTCATCGGCAGCAATAATGTTGAAGCATGGAATTAGGCTAGGTATATTGACAGGAGACAACTATGGCAAGCGTGAGTTTTCGGCACGTCTATAAGCGATTCGGAGATGTGAGCGTGATCAAAGACTTCAATCTTGAGATCGCGGATAAGGAATTTATGGTGTTTGTCGGGCCTTCCGGCTGCGGCAAGTCAACCAATCTGCGCATGTTGGCCGGCTTGGAAGAAATATCCGAAGGCGACATCCTGATCGGGGACCGGGTAGTCAACGACGTCCCGCCTAAGGATCGCGATATCGCCATGGTCTTTCAGTCCTACGCGCTCTATCCACATATGAGCGTATACGACAACATGGCTTTCGGCCTCAAGCTGCGCAAGATGCCCAAGGATGAGATCGACCGGCGTGTCAAGGAAGCGGCCGACATCATGGGCCTATCCAATCTTCTGGATCGCAAGCCCAAGGCCCTGTCCGGCGGCCAGCGCCAACGTGTCGCCGTCTGCCGCGCCATCGTGCGCGAGCCGTCTGTTTTCCTGATGGATGAGCCCCTCTCCAATCTCGACGCCAAGCTGCGCGTCACCGCGCGCGCCGAAATCAGCAAGTTGCATCAGAAACTGGGGACGACTTTCATCTATGTCACCCACGATCAGGTCGAGGCCATGACCATGGGCGACCGCATCGCCGTCCTGGCCGACGGCATCCTGCAGCAATGCGACACGCCGCGCAACCTCTACAATGAGCCGCTAAACGTTTTCGTCGCCGGGTTCATCGGCAGCCCGGCCATGAACTTCTTCAACGGTACGCTGGTCAACGAGGAGGGCCGTCAATTCGTGGATACGGGTGATTTCCGTGTGCGCATACCGGACAATCGCAAGGAAGCATTCGCTCCCTACACCGGCAAGGAAGTCATCATGGGCATTCGGCCCGAACATGTCCATTCGCCCGAATACGCCCCGACAAACATCATCGGCGAAAACGTGAATGCGACCGTTGAAGTCGTTGAGCTGCTCGGCCACGAGCTGCATTTATACCTCAATTCCGGCAAGAACAGCTTCGTCGGCACGGTGGACCCGCGGTTCGGCGTGCACAGCGGCAACAACATTACCGTCGCCTTCGACATGAACAACGTGCATCTGTTTGACAAGGCTACGGAACTGGCAATCCGCTAAGGCTAGATCGCAATTCAATCCGGTTAATCCAGTTAGAAGAGGGCTGCCAATGGCGGCCCTCTTTTCAGCCTCGATCCCGTCATGCCCGAAGCCCACTATCAGCCCGGCCAATCATTCTCGTTGCAATTTGCCTGGCGCTTGCCCAACGGCGATTATCTGCGCGCCATCTTTCAGGCCACCGTTCTCGATCTCGTGCCAGGAGCAGACAAATACGTCATTCGTCTGGCGCGCTTTTTGGCCGGCCGAGAAGACGAAGCGGACGGTCGAGTCAAGCCGCTTGACGAGCTAGAGGGCGAATATTGGGACCTGGTGCGTGAGCTGTCCGGCCGAACTATCACAATCGCCTACGAGGCGGATGACGGCCACCCGCTCTATCTACGACTGGCGACACTGACCGGGGAGCACAATTTCTTCACCCGCTACGAAGATGCCCGGGTGATTGCCCGCGGCATCGAAGCGCGTCTACGGCGACGCGCTCAGGAAGTAACTCCGGAAGAGCCGTCAGACGACTCAGCCTGACAGGGAAATCAGTCAGCGACCGGTCAGCGCTCAAACAGACGCCGCCACAGATCAGTCGCCAACAGTCCATCAGGATCACAACGCGCTTTTAGCGCGCGAAATTGAGCGATGCGCTCCGGGCCCAAGAAAGCTTCGGCTGTCTCTGCCCGCAATGTACTGTCTTTGGCGAAGTAAAAGCGCCCACCGGCCGCCAGCACGATCTCGTCCATCTCGCGCGTCAGCCAAATCAATCGTTGCCGATTCTCACGAGTGATACGGAAATCCATGGCCATCGAAAATCCATCGACGGCATAACTCATGAGAAAATCATCGGGGCGATGGCGTTTTAGAACGGTCAAAAAGTTGGGCAAATCTCGTCTCTGGCATAAGGACAGAATTTCGGCAAAGGCATCGTGCGCCGTCTCTTTGGGGATGAAGGGTTGGTACTGGATCAGCCCAATCGGCTGGTAGGCTTTTTTGAAGTCGGGCACGTAATCGAGCAAGAAGTGAAACTGCACGTGGGGCTGCCGATAGCGTTTCGCTCCACCGAGATTGTCGGTTAAATATTTGCCCCAATTCGTTAGCTGGACACCCGACTTGCGCAAGAACGGCCGCATGAACAGCCAAATGATCGACCGCGGAACCACGCCGAAAAGGTTCGGGCCGATGTGCTGGTTTTCCAGGCGCAGGGTTTGGGCCGGCTGTGGATCGGCGCCGGGCGGCAGATAATTGGCCCGATGCACGTCGCCCCGGCCGAGCGCGTTCCCCCTCGCCATCGAATCGATCCAGCCAACGATATAGTCGGAGTCAGCCGCATACTCGTGAAAGAACGTGAACATTTCGCCTAAGCTAGCCTTTGGTTCTGTAGCCACGTCCAACAACCCGGAATAGATACGTTTCATCTGGAGCGTTAGGCTGATAAAGATGCCCAGCATGCCAAACCCGCCGATGGCAGCGTGGAAGACGTCCTGATTTTCCTCGCGATTGCAGGTGATCACCTCGCCCGACGGCAACATGAGATCAAATTCGAGGATGTGCTCGCCGAGGGGGCCAACCCGGTAGGCGTTCTTGCCATGCACATTCATGGCCGCCGAGCCGCCAATTGTGGTCATGCTGGTACCCGTGGCAACCGGCGGCCACCAACCATCCTCAATAACATACTGCCACAATTCGGCCAAGGTTACCCCCGGCTCAACGCGAATGCGCCCGGTTGCCGGGTTCCACTCCAGGATTCGTTTGAGCCGGCGCAGATCGACTAGCATGTTTTCACTATTTATCGCCGCGTCGCCGTAGCTGTTGCCGCCGCCGCGAAAGCCAACCGTTCGACCGCTCCGGCGAGCCAGCATCAATATGTCTTGCAGCGCGTCGACCGTGCTGGGGCGATAGACGTAGCTCATGCCACTGACCGCTTCCCCCCACGAGGTTACCTTTTCCAGGTGACCGTCAGACAATCGAGTCACGTCATGGCCGGTAGCTTTCCGATTATTGTGGGGAGTGGATATTGATTTCACATTTGTCATGGCTTTCTTAAGACCTAGAAGTTGAGGCGGCGAAAGATGGCCGACGGGATGGAGCGCACGATCAGACCGACAAAGCGCCAACGGGGCGGGATATAAGCGATTTGGCGGCGCGACTGAATGACCTCATAAGCGCGGGCGGCCGCTTCCTCCGGCGAAATGACCCAAAAGGTTCTGGCCGCATTCTTTAGCAGATCCGTGTCAACAAAACCCGGCTTGATAGTGGTCACAGTTACGCCGTAACGCGATAGGCGATTGCGCAGAGCCTCGAGGTAGGTATCAAGTCCGGCTTTTGTGGTGTTGTAGACGGGGCTGCCCACTCGGCCACGATCTCCGGCGATGGAACTAATGCCGACGATATGTCCACCGCGAGCACGCTCGAAGCGCAAGGCCGCCTCATTAAGCCAGGCGACGGCTCCCATTAGATTCGTGCGCAGCATAGCCTCGTCCTTGGCGAAGTTATACTCGTGCAAGGCGACAGGCGGCTGAACGGCCGCAGCATAGACGATCAGATCAAGTCCGCCCAGATCGCGCGTGATTTGGTCGAACAGCAAGGGCACTTGCTCGAATTGCGTCACGTCATGAACGTAGGGATGGATGCTTTCCCCATGCGGGTCGTTGTGAAGCGCGGACAGGAGAGACTCGCGCCGGGCAACGGCCGCCACCTGATAGCGTCGGGCCGCCAGCAAGCGAACGAGCGCGGCCCCCAAGCCGGATGAGGCGCCAACGACAATCGCGCGTCGTTGGGATTCCAATGGGTGATTAGCCGAAGCATTCATAAGCGAAATTGATTAACAATAGTGGGTCGGCGACCAGCACACGGCCGAAGATGTGGACGAATCAGTCACGGCTCCTGAGATGTTGAAACCTCAGGAGCCGATTCTAACAGAATAAGCGGCAGAGTAAAGCGCCGGTCTCTATTCGACTTCCCTACTCTACGCTATCGGCCGAGCGCTCCACAGCCTCGGTGGCAATGCTTAGCAATTCCAGAATGCGCGGCATCATGTCACTTGGGTTGGGGAGCAGTCCTTCTTGCATAAGTGCGCCTGCATACAACTGCTCGATTGCCAGCGGCAACAACGGCGAATCAGGCTGTTTGGTCGCCAGGCTGGAAAGGCCGGCGATCAAGGGATGATTGCGATTGACCTCCAGGATTTGTGGCGGCACGTCGACCTCGCGACCCATCATTCGGTAAATACGCTGCATCTCGACACTCTGTCCGTCCGGCGACAACAGTCGAACCGGGCTATCCTTCAACACCCGCGACGGCCGCACTTCTGTCACCCGATCCCCCAGGGTGGTGACGCACCGGCCGACAAACCGGTTGAAATCCGCTTCCGGTGTCAAAGGCTCCAGGGCTGCTTCCGGGGCTGCTTCGTCGGCGGGCAACTCTAGCCCGGCATCGGCCACGTTCCTGAAATGCTTATCTCGATATTCAGGCAGCATGGGCGCGAGGAAGACGTCGAGGGGTTCGCTCCAGTAGAGCACCTCCAGATTGCGGGCCTTAAACGGATCAAGATGCGGGCTGCGTCTGGCGCTTGCCAAACTATCGCCAATCACGTAGTAGATCTGATCCTGATCGGCGGACATGCGCTCAACGTATTGATCCAGCGATGTCCACGCTTCTTCCGAATGGGTCGAGTGATAACGCAATAGAGGCAAAATTTCCTCAACGGACGACGGGTCCGTGGCGATGCCCTCCTTGAGAACAGGCCCATATTCCTCGATGAATTGTGCGTACTCCTCGGGATGGTTCTCCCCCAGCTTCTTCAACTCACGCAGCACGCGTGCCTTCACGCTCTTTCCCAGCTGCGCCATCAGTCTGTTGTTTTGCACGGTCTCGCGGCTCACGTTCAGCGGCAAATCTTCCGAATCCACCACGCCATCGACAAATGATAACCAGGAAGGGAGCAAATCGGTGCAGTATTCCTGAATCAGGACGTTATGGGAATAGAGCATCAGGCCAGGCTCTTTACGGATACTGAGCACACCGCGCTCGCGGCGACGGGGAACGAAAAGCAAGGCGCGCAAGTTGACCGGGGAATCGGATGCAAAATGGATCGTCAATAGTGGGTCCTCAAAATCCATCGTCATCTGGCGATAAAAATCTTTGTGCTCGTCGGCCGATACCTCTGCCGGCTGCTTGCGCCAGAGGGACTCGCGCCGATTGGCTTGGTCACCGGCGACGTATATGGGGAACCGCACGTAGTCGGAATATTTCTTCACTATCTGCTTCAGGCGATAAGCGTTGGCAAACTCCGCTGCATCCGCTTTGAGCGTCAAATGAATCTCGGTGCCGCGGTCGGCCTTATCCGCGGGCAACACCGTAAACGCATCCCCCCCGTCAGATTGCCACGCCACCGCCTCAGCGTTAGGCTGGTAGGAGCGCGAGATCACCCGGACCTGCTCGGCAACCATAAACACTGAGTAAAAGCCCACTCCAAACTGACCAATCACATCGCCTGAGTCAATATTGTTTTGGCTGAGATTAGCCAGGAATTCGCGCGCACCGGACTGAGCTATTGTGCCCAGATTGCGGACGATCTCATCTTGCGTCATCCCGATGCCCGTATCTCGAACAACGAGTGTCGCCGGCTTATCCTCCTTGGCTTCCTCGAAGTCGATGTAGATGGCCGCCTCCGCCTCCGGGTCCAGAATATCGTTATTTGTCAATGCTTCAAATTGCAACCGCGTGAGAGCGTCCGAGGCATTCGAGATCAACTCGCGCAGGAAAATATCCCTGTCCTTGTAAAGAGAATGAGCCAGGATGTGGAGGAGTTGCTTGATCTCCGCTTTGAAACCATAAGATTCGGCCGTTTTATCCATTTGTCCACACTCCTTTATACTAGATTCTAGCGCAATAGTAATCCACGATCGTAAGACCGGTATAAGCACCCAGGTTTACCCAGCAATACGAAGCGTGTTGCATTTGCCTGTAAAATTAGCATACTATACCCCACTTAACGACCGGTTCGTGTTAGGGTGGCCGATCGCCCCAAAACAAATTACTTAGATAAGAGGAGAAAAGAGAATGAAGAGGATTTTATGGATTACCCTCCTGTTATGCGCCCTTACAGGAGCGCTTGTGGCATGTGGGGGAAGCACCGAGCCACCAGCCCAACCCGCGGAGGCAAATGAAATTCCCGCAGTCGAAGCTGATGAAGAAATGGCAGTCGAGGATACGCCCGCGCCTGCCGATGAAGAAGCTCCGGTAGAAGAGGCAGCTCCCGCCGGGGAAGATGCCCCCGCAACCGAAGAAGCTGTCGCCGAAGAAGGGGCGGCAGACGGAGGCAATGAGGCGGGCGACATGATCGCCGGCCGTCCGGCGAGTGGTATCGATCCCGATACCGGTCTGGAAATTAATCCGCCAACCGTCGTGCCCGGTGTCGATTTCATCGTTCGCGGAGAAATCATAAACGCCAATCTCACGCCGCAGGATAGCCCGGAGTTCGTCATCTTGTCCCCATCGGGCACGCGATTTCGTATCCGCTCGCAACCAGTACCGGATATCAGTTATGAGGATGGCACTCAGCCGGCTTTACACGAGTTCCAACGTGGCGTACTCATTCAGGCAACCGTACGTCAAGAGGAAGGCGCCGGCGCAACCATTACTGTGCAATCTACAGATCTGACACTCTTGCACGATCAATAGGCAAGTTCCCCTGCGGGCGACAATCAACTTCGCCCCCTAGAGTGCACCCAGAAACATAAGCGGGACAGGACGGCCGCCAGGTATTCGTTATGCGAAGCTTTATCCCGGTCGTCCTGCCCCGTTTCGCTTGTCTGATGCCACCGATTAAAGATTCTGCGCATTAAACAGCGGACGAAGCGCAGTCGGTTGTATCTCCCCTATAAATTGGCCAGTTGATCGGTAAACTCGATGGCCATGCCTCAAATACCTACTCAAAATTTCATATGCGCTCATACCATCTTGACAAATTAGTTCGCCTTCGTATAATACCATCTGGAATAATTTTACCAGAGGAGTATTATGGATAGATTTAGCGAGGCCCAGCGACGGCAATGGTCGGCCTTTATGCGAGCTTCTCATCCCGAAATTAACGCGCAAGCCGCTCAGCTTATGGATGATTTTCGGCTGGTATCTCATCAGATCTATCGCTTGAGCGATATGAACCTCGAAGAATCCGGGCTGTCATATGCACAATATCGCGTGCTCATGAGCCTCAGATTTAACGAGTGGACCGGCCAATGCGATGGTCTAAATCCCTCAGAGATTAGCGCCAAGCAGGGAACCAGCCGCAACACAATCAGCTCTTTAATTCGTTCTCTCGAAGAAAACGGATTAATCGAGCGACAATTGGATATGAACGATCGGCGGCGTTTTAACATCCATCTAAGCGAGGCCGGTCGGGAAAAGATGATTGAGCAATCCAACGACCATATCGAATTGATCAATCAGTTATTTGCCGTGCTCAGCACAGAAGAGATGGAAGTCCTCAGTACACTCCTGCAGAAATTAAGCCAACGCGCCGCAACATTAAAGGAATAATCCACCAATCGCTACGGAGGCAACTATGCAGTTATCCGGAAGGGCGCCCGCTGGGCGTCCAAAAAAAGCTGGCCGGCCGAGTCTAAGATCCCTCGGCCGTGCCCTTGGCTATCTTTCCAAGTATCCACGATTAACCCTTGGGGCCACCGTTGCCTTGATCATCGCCACGGCCGCTCAACTGGTTGTGCCGCAGTTACTGCAACAGATCATCGACACAATCGTCACCGCCGCCACAAATCAGGGTATTTTGAACCTACCGGCCAACATTCAGGCTATCGCGGCGCAACGCCTGGGGGTTGATCTGACATCGGCCCAGGCCGAACTGGACGGCGCTTCCCGCGCGATCATCACCGCCGGCTTAATCATCGTCCTCTTCGCCCTCGCTCGCGGCTTGTTCGCATTTGGGCAGAATTTTCTATCTCAGGCGCTGTCGGAGAATATCGCTTTCGACCTGCGCAACGATATTTTCACCAAAATTCAGCGCTTAAGTTTCAGTTATCATGACCGCAATCGCACCGGCCAACTCATGATCCGGGCGACAGACGACGTGGAACGATTGCGCGGTTTCATCGGCATGGGTCTGTTGATGGCGCTGCAAGCCTTATTGCTGCTCGGCGGGACGCTTATTATCCTGTCTCTAACCAACGTCAAACTGACCCTGGTGGTGTTGCCCGTATTGCCGATCGCGCTGATCGTCTTCATGGCCTTTGGCGCCATCGCTCAACCACTTTTCATTGAGGTGCAGAAGCGACTGGGGCGCGTCAATACGACCCTACAGGAAAACCTGGCCGGGTTGAAGGTTGTCAAGGCTTTCACCAGCGAGAAACGCGAAGAGAAGCGGTTCCACGAGGGTATCGACTCCCTAATGGAGCAACGCATCAAGGTTAGCCGTATCTTTTCCTTCCTGTTTCCCTTCATCTTCCTGATCGCTAATCTGGGTCAGGCGGCCGTCCTCTACTTTGGCGGCCGGCAGATCATCGACGGCACGTTGACATTAGGAGAGTGGCAAAAGTTTAGCCTTTATCTCGTCTATGTATTCCTGCCGATGGGCCAACTGGGATTCATTATCTCGCTGATGGCTCAGGCGGGGGCCAGCGCCGATCGCATCTTTGAAATACTGGATGCTAAAAATGACGTCGAGAACAAGCCGGACGCGATAGATTTGGGCGATGTGGATGGCCGTGTCGAATTCCGTGACGTAACGTTCCGCTATTTCGCGGGCTCCGAGCCGGTTCTCAGCCACATCGATCTCGTCGCCGAACCGGGCGAGACAATTGCTCTACTGGGGGCCACCGGCAGCGGCAAGAGCACGATTATCAATCTGATTCCGCGTTTCTACGACGTCAGCGAAGGTCAAGTGCTGATCGACGGCCACGACGTGCGCGATGTGACGCTGGAAAGCCTGCGACAGCGCATCGGCATCGTTCTGCAAGAGACGGTGCTGTTCAGCGGTACCATTCGCGAGAACATCGCCTACGGCCGCCCTGATGCCACCGATGAGGAGATCGAAGCCGCAGCCAAAGCCGCGGCGGCCCACGACTTTATCACCGAATTCCCACAAGGCTACGACACGGCAGTGGGCGAGCGCGGCGCGACTCTCAGCGGCGGACAAAAGCAACGCGTGGCCATTGCTCGCGCCCTGCTGCTCGATCCCCACATCCTGATCCTCGACGACAGCACCAGCAGCGTCGATCTGAACACCGAGTTTGAGATTCAGACGGCACTCGACCGCCTGATGCAAGGACGCACCAGCTTCGTCATTGCTCAACGCATCAGTACAGTGCTCAATGCCGACCGTATTTTGATCCTCGAAAAGGGCCGGATTGTTGCTCGCGGCACGCACGAAGAACTCATGGAAAACAGTCCAGTTTACGCAGAAATCTACCACTCACAGCTGGCGGAAGACATCACACCGGCCGGATAAGAAACAGCCATAGCGTGAATAGCGGCCTCTGAAACCGCCAGGCGCGCTGGTTTCTCATCCACGGAGAAAATCATTATGATGGATCGCAACGCACAATTTTTAGGCGCGGAGACGAGCAAGGCGCGCAGCGTCGGCCCTACTCTCCAGCGCCTGTGGCAATACTTTCGCCATTATGGCTGGGTGCTTTTGATCGTGGCTGTACTGGCCATCGGCACCACCTACATGCAAGTTCTCATCCCCGATCTGACCGGACAGGCGGTAGACTGCTATCTGGGGCCTTTCAGCATCGCCGCGGCTGTCGGCGACGGCGCGGGACTACCCACTCTACCGGGCGGCGACACGGGCAACAGCGCGTTCAGCAATTGCACATATACCACGCCCGATATCGGAGCGTCAGCCGCTGACACACTGCGGGGTTTCGGCGGCCTGATCCTCCTCATCATCGGCCTCTACGTCGGCAGCGCTGTCTTCAGTGGTCTCATGTTCTATATCATGAGTTGGACGGGCAACCACGTCCTGCGTGACTTGCAAGCCAAGGTATTTGCCCACATCCACCAGCTGCCGCTCGGCTATTTTACCAAACACGATGCCGGCGACGTCATGAGCCGCTTCACAAACGACATCGATACCCTCCAGCAGGTGATCGGCTTCGGCTTGGTCTCCGTATTGCAGGGGGCTTTACTCATCGCCTGGGTAGTGGTGGTCATGTTTCGGCTGAACGCACCCTTTGCGCTCATCAGCCTGATCACGTTGCCGCTGATGTTCATCGCCACACGCTGGTTCTCCACCCAGGCGCGCAAGGCATTTCGCCAGGCGCGACAGCAGATTGGCAACGTCAATGCGGACTTGCAGGAAAGCATCTCGGCCGTGCGCGAAGTCCAGGCTTTCAGCCGCGAAGACGAGAACATCCAGAATTTCCGTGAAAATAATGCAGCTAATCGCGATGCCAACATCCGCGCCCAGGCTTTTACGGGTGCCCTCGGCCCCGTACTCGAAGGCCTGAGCTACGCCAGTTTGGCGATTGTGGCCGGGGTGGGCGGGCTCCTGATGCTCAACGGCCAGGGATTGATGGGCACGTCCATATCGGTTGGACTCATCATCACCTTTATCGGTTATAGCCAGCAGTTCAACCGGCCGGTGCAGCAAATATCGACGCTGTGGGCCACAATCCAAAGCGCCATCGCCGGAGCGGAGCGCATTTTCGGACTTATCGACGAACCAATTGAGATTGTCGACCGTCCCGATGCCATCGTGATGCCTCCGATTACCGGCCACGTCGTCTACAATGACGTGTACGCCGAGTACAATGCAGGCGAACCGGTGCTGCAAGGCATTTCCATCAACGCCCAGGCCGGTCAAACTATCGCCATCGTCGGCCCAACCGGCGCGGGCAAGACAACGATTATCAACCTCCTGCCCCGCTTTTGGGATGTCGCGGCGGGTAGCATCCTGATCGACGGCATAGATATTCGCGACGTGACACAGGAAAGTTTGCGGCGACAGATTGGCATTGTTCTACAGGATTCGTTCCTGTTTAGCGACACCGTGATGAACAACATTCGTTACGGCCGTCCCGATGCCTCGGATGAAGAAGTAATGGCCGCCGCTCGATTGGCCCACGCTGATGAATTCATCACCCGATTGCCGAATGGCTACCAGACGATCCTGGGCGAACGCGGTGGCGGGCTAAGCCAGGGGCAGCGCCAGCTGCTCTCCATCGCCCGTGTCGCCCTGATCGACCCGCGCATCCTAATCCTGGATGAGGCGACCAGCAGTGTGGATACACGCACCGAGCGCGAGATTCAAAAAGCCCTGGAGGAATTGCTCCACGACCGGACAAGTTTTGTAATTGCTCATCGTCTCAGCACGATTCGGACGGCTGATCAGGTCCTGGTTGTCAACGATGGTCGCATCATTGAACAAGGCACGCATGAGAGCTTGCTGGACCAGAAAGGAGCTTACTACGAATTGTATATGAGCCAGTTTAGAAGGAAAGACCCCGAAGCGCTGGGGAGTGATGGAGGAGACAAGGCGGAACCGGTGGAATTCTTCGTCCCGGGAGACTAGCCTAACCGTTACGCCACTTTCAACAGATAATACAAGCGGGGCACCGATTGGATGCCCCGCTTGTATTTTGTGTCAGAAGTATCGTTCAAAAAAAGTTACGGCAATGCGAGGATTTTCGACGAGATATTGAAAGCCCTGATAGCGGTGGCTGCCGTCGACGTAGAGCGGCCCTTCCCCTTTCGGCGTAGCCGCCCGCAATCGCTCGGCGTCGGCCAGCGAACCCCACGGGTCGGCTTTGCACTGAACAAACAACACGGGCGTCTGCCCAGCCCCCGCAGCAGCAAATCCCGGTTGCAGTGCATTTAGCCGAACCCCCGACACGGTCGAGTACATCGTATCGATCATAGGTAAGAGTATCTTCCCCGAAACTCCCAGCAAATCCTGCGTGTAGCTCTCGGCGTAGGCCCCAATGGTCATCGGCTGCACGGCAATCGCCGCACTGATTTGATCGGTTTGCGGGAGGGCGTAGAGAATCGTGTTGGCCCCCATCGAAAAGCCAATCACCCCAATGCCGGCTTTGTCCACGTCGGTACGGCCCAACAGATAGGCAACTGCGCCAAGCAAATCATTGGCTTCGGAAACGCCAAATGTGACCGGCGGATGGGCCGCACTCTCGCCGTGGTTGCGCTGGTCATACATAAAAACGTGGTAGCCTTCATAGTGAAAGGCATGAGCCAGCCGCAGCAGCTCGACCGGCGTGGTACCCGACAGATTCGCCATAAGGTCGTCCGCGGCATCTCCCAACCGATTCCACATCCAGTCGTGAACGAGAATAATGGTCGCTCCGCCCCGACGGTCAGGGCCGGCGGCGGGAATAAACCAGCCGGAGAGACGAACGCTATCCTGGGCCGGGAAATCCACGTTCTCAAAAGTCATCCCCATGTCGGCCGGCGTCGCCCATAGGGGCTGTCGGGCCGGAACCACCATGCGCCTCGTGAAGAAGGCCACAATCAGCGCCGCACCGGCGGTCAGAAAGCCGGCTATCAGGCCGACTAATTGCATCACTCGCTTAAACGACATTGCTCAGTCCTCCCGTAGCTCCTCGCCCCAAAATCCTAGTCGGCCAAGTTGACCCCCGCAAACAGATCGTATTCCCGATAGCCATCGGGAACAGGTGGATAGGCCCGAATAAAGGTTTCCTTAGCCATGAAGCGTCGTTGAATGGATTCCGGCAGCATTCGATTACGCGACGATCCCCCGCCCTGACTGGGATGGGCGGCGCCGGCCGCTCGCTTCACATCCCAATAACGACGATAGTCGATGTAGGCATTCAACTTGCGCGGATCAATACCGATTTTTGTCCAGTCAATATCTTTATTACGACCGGCGTGCTTGGGATCTTGCCCTCGCAAGCGCATTAATAAGGCAAATAGCTTCACCATTCGATTGGAAAAGGCCGTATAGTACAGTCGTTGCGGCTGGTATGGGGCTGGTCCGATCTCCGGATAGTTTTGGGGATCCCCCGCCGCCTCGAATGCCGCATGTGTGATCTTCCAGCAATAGATATGATCGGGATGGAAGTAGCCTCCCGTCTCATCATGCGTGACAACAACCTGGGGGCGAACCTGTCGAATGAGGGCCACGACTCGCCCGGTCGCCTCCATAAAATCGCTATTTATGAACGCCTCGGGGTGCTGGTTGGCCGGGTCGCCGATGTAACCGGAATCCCGATAGCCCAACATATGGAGCGTCCCGCCCAATATTTCTATTGCCTTATCCAACTCACGCCGGCGAACCGCAGCCAATTCTTTGAGCGTGTGCTCGTAGCCGCCCGCTACTGAACCGGCCACCCCATCCGTGGCGATAGCGATGTGGACGTCAACACCTTCATCAGCATAGCGGGCCAGCGTCCCCCCCATGCCAAACGACTCATCATCCGGGTGAGCTAATACGACAAGCAAACGCTTTTGGGCCATCGCCGTCATCGCTTATCCTCCCTGGTGGCATCCCGACGATCATCGTCCGTGTCGCGCGTGATGTCAGTCGGGACGATGGTCGATAAAAACGCCCCATCGAGAGCCAGAGCCACGGCCATCCCCACGGCATGAGTGCCGGTGTGCGACAAGCTAATGGCCCATTCGCCCAACCCTCTTTCGGCCGCCAATCGCGCCGCCGCGCCGTGCAACGCCAGTGTAGGACGACCGCTATCATCGCTGACGATCTCGATTTCTTTCCAACCCACGTCGCCAATCCCCGTACCCAGTGCCTTGCCGACAGCCTCTTTCACGGCGAATCGACCAGCCAGGCTGGTGGCGCGACCATTGCATTGCTCCTGCTCGCGGGCGGTGAAAAAACGGTCGCAAAATCGGTCGCCGAAACGTGCCACGCCCCGAGTCATGCGCTCCACCTCCAGGATGTCCACGCCTACGGCCAGCATCAGAGCGCCTCCACCGGCCCACTAACGGCAATAACCAGGTCGTCGGCGCTCAGGTATTTGCCGGCTGCCGACCGGATTCGTTCGGGCGTGATCGACTGAATCATTTGGCTATAGCGTTGCAAATAATCCAGCCCTAACGCATACAGCTCGATGTCAGTGATGATGTCTACCAGGCCATTATTGGTCTCCAGGCTCATAGGCATCGAACCGGTGCGATAGGCCTGACTGTCGGCCAGCTCTTCATCTGCGACAAGATCTGTCATCATTTTGCGAATCTCGTGGCGGATCGATTCAATGGCCTGGTCTACTTTGTCCGGAGCAACACCGGCCGAGGCCGTCCACGGACCGGGCCCCAAACCGCCCTCCAGACGGCTGGAGGCATAATAAGCCAGGCCCTGCTCCTCGCGAACGGTCTGCCCGATCCGGCCCATCATCCCAAAGACGCCCAGGATGGTATTCATCAGGCTGGCATCTAGATAATCGGGGGCAGAACGGCGCGGGCCGGGCAGCCCCAGCACGATGTCGGCCTGATGTTTGTCGGGCATAGAGACGTGGCGGCGGGTCAAACCTGTTGGCCGCTCGACATCAGGTGATAATTGGGATAACTGTTGATGTTCATTGCGCCAACTGCCAAAAACCGTCTCTATCTTTTTCAGCATCATATCGGCCGGAAGCGCACCGGCCACGCCAATAATCATGTCCTGGGGCCCATAATGTCGATCATAAAAATCGACGATCTCTCGCCGTCCCATGCCGGCCACGCTATCCAGGTAACCACTCACTGACCGCCCGTAGGGATGCTCGCCGTAGGCGGCTTCGCTGAAAGCGAGCCAGGACATCTGTCGGGTGTTGTTGGCCCGCATCTGTAAACCCGTGATTAGTTGACCCCGCAACCGCTCGATCTGTTCTTCAGGAAAGGTAGGCCGGCAAAGGGACTCGATAATTACGTCCAGCACGAGATCAAAATCTTCTACAAGGCTGTGGGACGAAAAGCCGGACGTGTGGCGGCCGCCGCCAAAGGATACACCCGCGCCAACGGACTCCAGAGCTTCGAATATTTCGTCAAACGAGCGCTTGTGAGTACCGCGCAGCAGCATATCGGCCGCAAAGTTAGCCAGACCGGCGTTTTCGCGAGTCTCGGCCACCGCGCCGGCGCGAACAACGCCTTGCAAGGAGATGGTCCCGCTATAGGGGTTCTCGTAAATCAACACCGTGATCCCATTGTCAAGCACGTGACGTCGAATTGACTCCGGCCCCGGATAACTACTGGATGTCATGCACCACCTCTTTGCGTTTGACGATCAACAAAGTCATGTCATCGTACTGAATCGTATCGTCGGTGAACTCTATCACCCCACCGGCTATGCCCGCGCGAATGACTTCGGCACTGGCCTGAGGGTCCGCGGTCAACAAGTCGCGGACAATCGTTTTTAAGCGGGGCAACCCGAATTCATCAAACGTCCCGTTAACGGCTTCGGATACGCCGTCGGTATATAAAATAATGATATCGCCGGGCAAAAGCTCCACATTTGTGGCCGTTACTTCTATATCACTAAACACCCCCAGTAGTGGGCAGCTGGCGGGCAATTCGTGGAACTCTCTTTCCGCAGCCCGCCAGATTAGTGGCGGATTGTGCCCCGCGTTGGCGTACAGCAGATTGCCGGTGTGGACATTTAGCTCGGCATAAAATGCCGAGAGAAACATATCGGACTGACTATCTTCCTGAATGTAGCGATTGGCCCACGAAAGCACTTCGGCCGGCGCGCGGCCGCGCAAGGCAATATTGCGAATGGTCGTGCGACTCAGGGCCATGAAAAGAGCCGCCGGCACTCCCTTGTCGCTGACGTCGGCGATAACCACTCCCCAGCGACCGGGTTCGCCCGGCAAGGGGAAGAAGTCATAGAAATCCCCACCCACCTGTCTGGCCGCCTCGAAATGTGTCGCGAACTCCCAGCCCTCTATTTGCGGTGCAGTGGCCGGCAACATACTCATCTGGATTTGCCGAGCGACGTCCAATTCCTTCTCGATGCTTTCCCGTTGCAGTTCCTCCTGGTGCAAGCGTGCCTTTTCCAGAGCCAGGGCGACCTGGTTGGCCATGAGTCGCAGAAAGCGCACATCGCTCTCGGAGAAAGTACGCGGTTCCCGGGAATCAATCACCAGCGTGCCAATAGATTGACCCTCGGCGATCAACGGCACAATCGCTACGGCCCGATAATTTTCCGACGCCAGCCAATCCGACGTCCATAGAGGCGGATCTTGCGCCTGCAAATCCTCGATGAGGAGCACTTGCTGGGTGCGCATAACCTGGCCTGAGCCGGTCGACTCATCGGCCGGCACACGATAGGCCGATTCAACCGGGTTATTTGACCAACCGGAGGCGGCGCGAAAGTAAAGGTAATCCGCATCCAGCCCAGTCAACAATACCGCGCAAGCATCGGCCTTCAATTGCGTCCTTACCTCGTCGACAATGAACGTCATCAGATCATCCAGGTCACGACGGCTTAGAAGCTGCTGCGATAAATCCAGCAACGCGGCTTGCTCGTGAATGCGTTGTTCCTGCAACGTGTCGAAGAGCAGCGCCCTCTCCAGCGCCACACCCATCTGGTTGCCTACAAGCGTGAGAAGACTCAAATTACGCTGAGTGAAGTGGGTCCAGTCGGGAGCCGCCACGTTCAGGATACCCAGCACGCGCTCCCCGGAACGCAAGGGAGTAGACGCATGAACGGCCAATCCTTGTCGGTCGCCTGTCACACTGCCGAGCCGGCTGCACCGAATTTCGTTGTAAGCGCCGGTCATCATGCCCTCCAAACACAACGTCTGGCAATCACAACTTTTGTCCCATGCTTCGGGTCGGGTCACAGACATGGCCGGGGGCAGATTCAGATGAGCCGCGAGACGAAAGCCGCGCCCCCCCCAGCGGTCGCTGGCCACCGGATCGATGACGAATATCCAGCCCGTGTGCAGGCCCATCAGCTCGACCAGCAGGGACAGAGACTTATCCAAAGCGTTGCGGACATCGGCCGACTGATTGAGGGCGAGGGATATTTCGTTCAGTGTCCGAAGATCGTCCAGTAGATCCGGCTCAGTCAACATCTCTTTGGATTCTAGCACACTCATCTCACTCCATCATGTACCGTCAGGGGACAACCTCTAGCGCTCATCTGCTCATCCGGGCCGGGCAGTCGATGTTACACTGGCCTATTGCTCGGCCCAGATCGTGTTTTCAACTCTGTCCAGATCCTCCGGCGCGCCCATGGCAACAATCGTGTCGTTCGTGTGGACAGTCGATTGGGAGGAGGGGTGGAGGCGTATTTTGGGCAGACTGTCGCCGCTACCCGGCTCCAGCCTTCCAATGACAGTCACGTTGTATTTTCGGCGAAGATCCAGTTCGATGAGGGTCTTTTCGTTCCATTCGGCCGGAGCGGTGATTCGCCGGACCTCGACCCCCGGCAAGATTTGTCGCTTGTCGAAGGTCTCCCGTTGGGTACGGTAAATCTTGTTGCCTTGCGTCAGGAAGGTGCAAACGATCAGAGCCAATAAGGATGCGGGTAAGTAGTGGGCGCTAAAAAGCTCCACAGGTATTAGGATGGCCGCCAACGGCACGTTGGCAATGGAGGCCAAGCTGGCCGTCATAGCCGGCGCGATCAACAACATTGGCTCGTAATGCACAGCATCCGCAAGAACGGTGGCGCACATAGTCCCCAAATAAAGCGCGGGGATCAGTAATCCGGCCGACCCACCTGAGCCGATCGTTATAGAGGTCGTCAAAATCTTACCCAACAGAGCTATGGCGGCAATAGCCAGCGTTATCTTCCCGGCCAGAGCCATCTCAATCGTCTCGCCGCCGGTTCCCAGCACCAGCGTGAAAGGATTGAGAGCCAGCGGATCGCCCGAACGTTTAGCCAGGGAGACGGCAATGATAGCCACAAGACCCGTCAACGTCGCACCCAGCAGGTGGCGAGCCCAGGGTGTCGGCAGATAATGGTGGAAGGCGTGGTCTATGAGCTTTCTTAACTGCACAAAATAGATACTGATAAACGCGATCAGCACGGCCATGATCATGACCAGCCCATAGTATTGCCAGCTCGCAGACGGCAGGTACAACGTTTCAATATCGAAAAAACTTACGTGACCTGAGTGGGCAATGGAACTGAGGAAGTAGGCGGTGAGCGTGGCAATGAGGGAATAAATCAGCTTCTCAATAAGCGGACGGCGACGGTACATGACTTCGGCCGCAAAGAAAGCGGACATAAAAGGCGCACCCGTCAGCGTAGCCACCGCGGCGGCAATGCCGCTCAGTTGGGCGGTTTGCAGTTGGTCGACATCCTTCATGGACCACCACTGGATCGGCCGCCGCAGCCATTCGATTCGCCGCCCCGCCTCGCGAATCGGCGATCTCGGCTTAAACATCATGACTGCCAGATTCTCGCCAATCAGGGCTACGCTACCCTCCAATCCTCCACTACCACCGCTCCCCAATGTGGCCCAGGTAGCCACCGTCTTGCGCAATGCCATCAGGTAGGTAGGCAGCTCCCAGCGCAATTCCAACCCTTCCCTGCCCAACATTGTCCGTTCAAAGGATGGCTCGGACGTGTGGTAGAGAGCGATGGCTCGCTCCAGTCCGTCGCCTTCCACATCGATCAGCGTGTGAACCACACCATCGCTATCGTGATAAAGAATTTGGCTGCCGCGATAGCGCGCCACCAGAAAGACGATGATTGCCCCCAGCCACAAAGGTACGAGAATAAACCAGATCGACGGCGTCCGCCCTACCCAGTTGAGCACAATCGGATACGTATACTCTATAGCAAGCTTCAGCAGAAAAACCGGCCCCCACACGACTGTGCCAATAATGACCGACTGAATGATTAACCGGCTGTCTTCCCGGTCAAATTTACTGGGGAAGCGGTGGGCCAAGTCCGCTTTGCCAATCCACTCCCAGACAGAACCACGTATAGAATTTAGTGCTTTCATTCCGCCGACTCGTCATCGCTAAAAACATCAGCCGGCTGGTCATCCATGGGTTGATACCAGCCGACCGTGCGGTTGTGTGGCTGCAAATACTGTGCGCGCACCCGCTCAATGTCCTCTAGCTTGACCTGAGCCAGACGCTCCAGCACAGTCTCAAACCAGCGATAATCTCCGGTAATCGCCTCGGCCGCGCCGATCAACTGAGCTTGGCCGGAAATACTTTCACCGGCCATAATAAACTGCGCGCGCGCGCGCTTCAGCGCTTTGGCCAATTCAGCTTCCGTAATGGGTTCGGCTGCCAGGCGGGCCAGTTCCGCCTCCAATGCCGCTTCCACTTCCGCCAACGTTCGACCGGCGCGCGCGACGGCGCTGATGGAATAAAGGAATGGATCGATGGTGGGTGTCAGGCTGCCATAGGCGCCGGCTGCCAACTCGGTAGCCACAAGAGCCTTATAGAGTCGCGAACTGCGATTGGAACCACCTCCCCCAAACATACCCAGGCTGCTGCCGCCGGCAAAGGCGGCATTGAGAAGTGACAGGGCTGGATAGTCCTCATGGGCCGCGCCCGGCACCCGGTAGGCAAACGTCAGATAGGCCGTGTCGCCTGGCCCATTCACGGTCACCCGCCGCTCGCCGGGTTGCTCCGGCTCCACCCGCACGATCGGCTTGGTGGGTTCGCCGGGCTGGATTGGCCCATACAGCGATGTGAGGCGCGCGAGCATATCGGCCGTGTCGAAATCACCGACAGCGACGGCTATGGCATTGGTCGGGTGATAATGCAGACGATAGTGTTGATAGAGATCATCGCGCGTCATGGAGTGCAAGTCGGCTGTATCGCCGATCACCTCATGGTGATAAGGATGAACGCGAAACGCGGCCGATGTTAACTCCTCACCCAGAAGAAAATTCGGTTGATTTTCATACATCGCCCGCTCGGAGAGGATAACCGTCCGCTCGGCTTCGACCTCCTCCCGCTCCATGAGGGTATTGACCATGCGGTCGGCTTCCAATTCCAAAGCAAGATTAATTCGGTCAGAGGGCATGGTCTCATAATAGGCAGTATAGTCCAGCCAGGTGAACGCGTTCCAAAAACCGCCCTCGCGCGAGATCATGCGTTCCATGGCGGTTCCGGGGAAACTGGGCGTCCCCTTGAACATCATGTGTTCAACCCAATGGGATACACCCGTCCGGCCGGGGACCTCGTTGCGACTGCCCACGCGATACCACACCATGAAGGTCGCCACCGGCGCATGATGCATTTCCTTGAGCAGGACGGTCATTCCATTTTCCAACTGTGTTTTGGTAACTGTTGAATCCATGCCAAAAACTCCAACCGATTGAATATCGACCGCGAATTATACCGTTTCGTCTTCGCATGGGCAGGTTTAACGATCCGGCATAGAGAAAATATTGGTCTGTTTTCCCAAGTGCGGATAAGCTGAATTATCTGCAGACAGGAGTGAAACATGTCGAACCAACCAGAATCCCAAAAGACAGACGACCCCACCCCACCCGGCCCACCCCCCGTTGACCTCATCTCGCAGACCCGTCACACCTTCGAGAGGGACGGTGTAACGATGAGTTATACAGCCATGGCCGGTCGCATCATCCTGAAAGCCGAGGATGAAAAGGAGGGCGAAAAGCCCAAAGCAGCTATTTTCTTTGTGGCTTATACGCTTGACGCACCCGATGGAGTAAACGAGCAGGATCATGCCGCTGCTCGGCCGATTACCTTCGCCTTCAACGGGGGGCCGGGATCATCGTCGGTCTGGCTTCACATGGGATTATTGGGACCGAGGCGAGTGGTTCTGGAACAGAATGGGCGCGCGCTCCCCCCACCCTATCGCCTGGTCAATAACGAGTTCAGCTTGCTTGACAAGTCCGATCTGGTCTTTATCGATCCGGTGACAACCGGCTTCAGCCGCGCCGTCCCCGGCGAGAAGGACAAACAGTTCCATGGCTTCAAACCCGATATCGAATCAGTCGGCGATTTCATAAGGCTTTATGTTTCGCGTTACCAGCGGTGGGGATCGCCGCGCTTCCTCATTGGCGAAAGTTACGGCACCACCCGCGCCGCCGGGCTGGCGGGCTATCTCCAGGAACGGCACGGCTTTTACCTGAACGGCATTATGCTCATTTCCGTGGTGCTCAACTTTATGACCCTGGGGTTTCATCTCGGAAATGACCTGCCCTACATTCTCTTTCTGCCGACCTATGCATCTACGGCCTGGTATCACAAGCGGTTGGTACCAGAACTGCAAGCGAGTCTTGAGCGCTTGTTGGCCGAGGTGGAGACCTTTGCCTTGGGCAAGTATGCCACGGCTTTGATGCAAGGCGACGATCTCCCTCCCGCGAACCATGCCGAGATCGCCAAGCAACTATCGTACTACACAGGCCTGTCGGTCGACTATATCGAGTCCACCAACCTGCGTATCAATATCTATCGCTTTATCAAAGAGCTGTTGCGCGATCAACGGCGGACGGTCGGCCGGCTTGACAGTCGCTTCACAGGCATCGATCGCGACGCCGCCGGCGAGTATCACGAATACGATCCAAGCTACGCCATCATTCAGGGGGCCTACGCCGGGACCCTGAACGACTACATTCGTCGCGAACTTCAGTTTGAGAGCGATCTGCCCTACGAAATTATTAGTGAGCGTGTTCATCCGTGGACGTTTGAGGAAAATCAAAATTCTTATGTCAATGTCGGCGAGACGTTACGTAAGGCAATGAGCATGAATCCTCATCTGCGCGTCTTCGTCGCCAACGGCTATTACGATCTGGCGACGCCCTACCTGGCGACTCGATATACCTTCAATCATCTACAGTTGGACGAGAGTTTGCGGGGCAACGTCGACATGAAACACTATGAGGCTGGTCACATGATGTACATCCACGATCCCTCGCTGGCCCAACTGAAGCAAGACCTGGATGCATTTATCGCCGCAAACGGTTAATAGGAAAGGACACACGGGCAATATGCTTTTCACAGCCAGCCGCGCAAGTCATAGATAAACAAGCCGATGTATTCCTTCATCACCCGTGTCGTATAGGTCAGATACTCGACATTCGGCAACAGGTTGATCAACGTCACCGTGGGGCCGCCGTGCCACAAGTGACTCCATTCGGCATTGGACACCAGGAAATCGGTCGGCGCGGGTATGACTATCAGACCCTGGGCCTCGAAGAGGGGAACGGCGCGGGGCATATGCATGGCCGACGTGACTAACAAAATCGTATCATAGCCCCTCTCAGCCAACATTTGCCGGCTGTAGAAAGCATTTTCATAAGTATTGCGCGATTCGGTTTCCAGCCACAAAGCCTCAGGGGCCACGCCGAGCAATTTCATCAGCACCGACATGTCATTAGCCTCCGGCTCGATACCCTCGGGCGTCATCCAGTCGATGCTGCCTCCGGTAACCAACACAATCGCCGCTGCCCCTTCATGATACAGCTTGGCCCCATAGATGATGCGATCGCCGGCCTCATTCACTTCCGGCAGCGGCCGCGGCGGGTCGCTGCCGCGCGTGCCGCCCCCCAGCACAACGATGGCGTCAACACTGGGCGCGCCAATGACGGCCGGGTAACGCGTCTCCAAACTGCGCACCAATGCATAGGCCACGTAGCGACTGCTACCAAGCCACAACAGAATTAAGGCCATAACGATCATCCAGCGACTGCCCCGCCGCCATACCAGGGCGACAATGAGCAACAGCGCGATGAACCCCAAAGGGAAAATAAACAAAGGCAAGAATTTGGACAGAAAGACGAACATAGGCGGCAGGATAACAAATTGAGTGCATTCGGGCGACATGGGCTACGATCCATTCCGCGGAACGAGCCACATTCGCTATAATCCCGCACATGCAGGTAGCAGTTATTTCGGATATACATGGCAATTTACCCGCCCTCGAAGCTGTAATCGCTCACGTGGACGCCTGGTCGCCGGATGTTGTCGTGGTCGGGGGAGATATTATCAACCGTGGCCCGCGGTCGGGGGATTGTCTGGACTTGCTAATCGGCCGGAGCGGGACTCAGGGCTGGCATCTTCTCCGCGGCAACCACGAAGAATTTGTCCTGGATTGTGGCACTCCCGACCAGTCATTATCCGGCCCGGCCTACCAGGTTAAGCAATTCGCTCATTTTGCCCTGTCACAGGTCAGCCCCCATTTGGAAACGCTGCGAACACTGCCGGATGTATTCGAGAAGCCCGCCCCTGACGGCGCGTTGTTACGTATCGTCCACGCCTCCATGCGCAGCAATCGGGACGGTATCTATCCCATGTCTATCGATGCCGACATACGCCGCCAGATCGCTCCGGCTCCGGCAGTTTTCATTACCGGCCACACGCATCGTCCTCTCATACGTTGGGTAGACAATACACTGGTGGTCAACATCGGTTCCGTGGGCGCATCATTCGACGGCGACCGGCGAGCGGGCTATGGTCGTTTCACGTGGCAATCAGACCACTGGGCGGCGGAAATCATCCGGGTGGAGTATGATTTCCAGCGTATCGAAGATGACTATGTGCAGTCGGGCTTCCTGGAGAACGGCGGGCCATTGGCCCAGTTGATGCTTGTGGAACTCCGCAAAGCATGCGGCCTCATCCACCGTTGGGCAAGTCAATATGAAGCGGCCGTCCTGTCGAACCGCATGACCTTGGAGGAAAGCGTGCGCCTCGTGCTCGGCGAAGGAGATATTCAACCATTTACCGGTCCGCCCGGTTGGGTGATATAGTATAAGCAAAGCTTAATGGGGAAGGAGCGCTTCCTTGCAGAATGGGCGACAGGCTGCCGGCGCCGATTCCGCCATCGATTTCAACCGGTTCATCAATCTAATCAAGGAAAAGTTAACATGGCAAACAATGGCGACAGCATCATCGATCGATTCCTCCAGCATCAGAAGGTTCGGCCGAGCGCACCCGCGTATTACGAAAAAATCGGTAGCGCGTGGGTGCCGACAAGCTGGGAAGAATTCACTCGACAAGTCAAAACGACGGCCAAGGCCATGATAGCGCTTGGGATCGAACCGGGGAATATTGTCTGCATGCTGGGAATCAATCGGCCGGAATGGGTCATCGGCCAGCTGGCGGCCATGATGTCCGGCGGTGTGGGAGCGGGCATCTATACCACCAACAGTCCCTCCGAAGTCCAGTACATTCTGGCTCACTCCGAATCACCGCTGCTCATTCTGGAAAACGAGAGCCAATGGGCCAAAGTACAAGAGACGCGCGCCAACCTGCCCCATTTGCGCTGGGTCGTCGCGATGCGTGGCACAACCATCGATGATCCCATGGCCCTTACCTGGGAAGCGTTCCTGGCCCGCGCGTCGAACATCAGCGATGCCGAACTGGAGGCACGCATGGCGGCCATCGAAATGGAGAATCTTGCCAGCCTGATCTACACCTCGGGAACGACGGGGCCACCCAAAGCGGTCATGCTGTCCCACCGCAATCTGGCGGCTACCGCCCGGACGGGCCAGGAATTGTTCAGCCTGACCCCCAACGACGTATTACTCTCCTACCTGCCATTGTCCCACATCGCCGAGCAGATGTTCACCATTCACACCAGCGCCACAACGGGCTTCGCGGTCTACTTTGCCGAGTCGCTTACCCAGGTTCCCGAAAATCTGCGCGATGTGCAGCCGACCATTTTTTTCGGCGTCCCCGGCGTGTGGGAGCGATTCCGCAACCGCGTGGCCGAGAGATTGAACGAATCGCAAGGCGCAAAGCGCAAGATAGCCGACTGGGCCCAAACCATCGGCCGGCAGGTAGTCGATTTGCGCAACCAGGGTCAGGAGCCATCAGGGATGCTGGCCGTACAATACCGTCTGGCGGATAGGCTGGTGTTTTCCAAAATCAAGCCGCTATTGGGCTTCAGCCGCACGCGGGTGGCGGTTTCCGGTGCGGCGGCGATCAACAAGGACATCCTCGAATTCTTCAGCGGGCTCGACGTGACAATTTTCGAGGTCTACGGTCAGTCGGAAGGCTGTGGCCCCACGACGTTTAACCGGCCCGGAGCAACGAAATTCGGCGCAACCGGCCAGGCCTGGCCCGGCAGCGAGGTGAAGCTGGCCGCCGATGGCGAGATCGTGATGCGCGGCCCCAACGTCTTCATGGGCTACTATAAAGATGCCGAAGCCACGAACAATACCCTTATCGACGGCTGGCTCCACTCCGGCGATCTGGGCCGATTCGACGAGGACGGGTTCCTGACTATCATCGGCCGCAAAAAAGATATTATCATCACCTCCGGCGGCAAAAATATCGCCCCGCGCAACATCGAAGCCGCCCTGAAAAATCTGGAACTGGTGGGGGACGCCGTTCTCGTGGGAGAGGGTCGCAAGTATCTATGCGCCTTACTGACGCTTGATCCCGACTCCCTGACTCGATTTGCCGATGCCAACCAGTTAGAGGGACAAGAGCTGCACAATCATCCCAAAGTTTTGGCCGCTATCCAGGCCGGGATCGACGAACTGGTGAACACGCAGTTTGCGCGCGTCGAACAAGTGCGCAAATTCACTATCTTGCCTCAGCCCTTCAGTGTGGAAGGCGGCGAGATGACGCCGTCGCTCAAGCTGAAACGCAAAGCAATTTGTGATATGCACCTCGACGAGATTGAGGCGATGTACGAAGTAGAGTAACCTGGCCTAATCTTGGTCGTCGGACGTGCGGGCAAACACGTATGTATCCCGCAACCGGCCGAAGTGATCACGGGCGTCGCGCTGGAATGTACCTTCCAGCCTGTAGCCGGTGCGCTTGGCGACGGCTGCGCTGCGCACATTCAGCACGTCACAGCGGATCTCGATGCGCCGCGCGCCCAGCGTGTTCAGGGCGAACGCCGTGATGCCGTTGACAGCCTCGGTGATATATCCCTGGCCGTCGTAGCCGGTTCGAACCCAATACCCGATCTCGAACTTCGGCACGCTCCAATCAATGCGATGTAAGCCGCTCCCCCCGATGAGCGTGCCTGAGCCTTTGAGCAACAGCATCATCCACAAATCTTCTCGCGCCAGAAACTTGAGTTGCCCTTCACGCACCCGAACCTCGTATTCCTTCTCCGTAGGGACTTCAACCGCCCATGGCATCCAGGGCTTTAATGCCTCTTGCGAAGCCAAAACGGCCTCGCGCACGCGCGGGCCGTCGCCGGGCAGTGGGCCGCGGATCGTCAATCGTTCCGTCTCAAAGCTATAAGGGAAGTCGAAGAGGATCGGCTTGTCCATAACAAGTTGCTCCAATTACTATTGCTCAGGCCAGGGCACGCCGCCCATCACCGACGATAGATAGGCGTTAAACGGCAGATTAGGCGGTGTGCGATCTTCCTTTTCTACAAGAATGACGGGCGAGCCGCCAATGGGAAACAACGGATTAACCGATTGTCCGGGGAACGGATTGCGGTTCGTTGCCGGGGGCAATTGAATCGAATAATGACCGTCCACCGCAGCAATTATCTGGGTTCGACCGTCGGCAAAAATAATAGTAGCCCGACCATCGGGGCTGGTCGCGTCGATGATGGCTGTTTCCTGGCGATCACATAGCGTCCACATGCCGACGAGGCGCTCGTCGGTCGCCTCGCGATAGAAAGCGATCCATTCCTGAGGCGGCTGCCGATAAATACTGCCGTCCGGCCGCTGCATGGCGCAGGCATCGGCCTCACCCTGACGTTTGCGCCAATAGGGTTCGACATCAACCAAATGAGTGGTCAGCGTCTGAAACGCCGCCAATGTCGGCCGCGCGCTGCCGGGCTGCGGGTGTTGGGTGAAGCAGCTCATGTCTGTCGGATTACGAAACAGGCCGTTGGCATCTCCCGCGCAGGGCTTGCCCTGATACTGCCCTTTGTCGTCACACAATTCGCCATTGTGGGGCGGGAAGTCGGTGCCTGCCGGCTGGTTGCCGCAGCCGTCGTAAAGCTGGAAGTGAAAAATGTTATCCGCACCGGCAAACACGGCATAGAAGGCTGATTGAATGACGTAGTCAGCCTGCTCGGCGGCTGTGGCCCGCAGGGCACTCATCGGATCCCAAACCGGTCCCGGATAGTCATCCCAGGCCGGGACGCCCGACTCATTAAGCCAAATCGGCTTGTCCAGACCGTACTCGCGCATGGCGCCCGCCGCCCGATAGACATGATACCAGGACTTCCAGGCGTGGAAATAGCTATGCGTGGCGAGAATGTCGTGGAAATAGTCGTGGTCGGCGGCCAGTGGGTCGTTGGCGAAAATCGCCAGGACATCGCGGTAGTAATTGAGCTTGGCGTAGTTGTTGGCCAAACCAGCAAACAGGACTTGTGCGTTGGGATCGGCCTGCTTGGCGATCAGGAACCCGACTTTCAACAGGCGTGCATAGTCGGCCAGAGGAGCATTCCAGAAAATATCGAGGTCCGGTTCATTCCACATTTCCCAATGGGTGACACCCACGCCCGCCGGCCAGCCATTGGCCTGGGCCAATTCGCCGCCGGGCTTATAGCGATTGACGGCCAGCCACACGAAGGTAGCCCATTTATTCGCCGGGTTGGGCTTCTTGCCCTCGCCGGGGTTATCCGTCCCATCGGCAAAAACCGGCTCAAAGAGGCCTTGCGGTGTGGCCCTCTCCACGGCGTCGAGACTTAACTGACCGGGCCGCAACCGCGGCGGCCGGCTGGCGCGAACGATGCCGTCTGTCGTGTAGAAGCCCGGCGTACCCAGCAGAATAGCGTTGAGCTGTAAACCGTGGGCTATATCTTCTTTCACCGTCGCGTCCTGAGCGGCCCAATTGAAGTTTCCCGGACTTTGTTCGATATTGAACCAGTAAAGGGGCCAACGGTTCCAGGCGGCGCCTGTGGACAGGCCCCGCTCATATTGCTGGGCCAATGATTCCGACGTGCGGCCGCTGCCCGGAGAGCGATCTTCGGCCGAGCTGATGAAAACCACGCCATATTCGGGTGACGCGACCGAGACATGGGGGGAGGATGCCTCGTGAGCCTCGCTTCGAGTTGCCATAGATGCCAATAAGGTGAGGGGAAGTATGGCCAGCAAGACGAGCGACGGCCAACGGACACGCGCCTTCATAGGCAGATTACCGATTGGTGGGTGGCTTGGCATCATGATTCATACCTTTTACCGCAACCGATTACGCGCCCGGTGTAATAGGATAGATGGCTGGATACGAGCGGCAGGCAAGCTTTTGAGGTAGCCCAGATGATAGCACAAAGGCAATAAGCCAAAAGAACGGTGGAAGCAGATGAACCGGCAGGCCCCAGTGTGGTGGAGCCTGCCGGTCAGCGGTCGGGTTAACGACCGAATCGTAACCGAATCATTATAAACGCACGCCAGGCCTTACGAACAGGCCGGAACGCTACAGCCGTCGGCGCGATACCTTAATTGGAAACCGTCAGCGACGAAACCACCGTCCCCAACCGCACGTACTGGGTGGAAACCCAACCCGTCTGCCCGTTGGCGGTGATGATCTGCACCCAGGTGTTATCAGCGTTGCGGAATCCGGCCAAGGGAACGATCTGGCAGGGGGCCAGCGTGCCCATCGTCTCGAACTGGGTGCTGGGCCCGCGGCGGATGTTAAGAGCGGTCAACGCGATCGATTGCGCCTGCATTCCCGCCGGCGAAGTGGAACAGCTACCGGAGCCGCCGCTGGTGGGCGGGGTCGGCAAGACCGTCACCAGACCACCACTAATCGTGATCAAGTCAACGCGCAATAACGCCGGCCCACCGGCATCGAAGTACTCGATTCTCACGTCCAGGGTGCCCCCCTGGGTAAAGAAATCCGTAGACATGCTCGTGGTAGCCTGGCTGCGCCAATTATCGATAATCAGTTGGTTATTGATGAACAACCGTGAGCCGTCATCACTGGTCAGGATGATGCGATATTGACCGGCGCGCGCCGTTAACTGGCGTGACCAGCGGGCCGACCAGAAGTCGGAATTAACGCCCGGACCGGGAGACCCCAGCCCCCAATTGTTGCTGATGATAGCTTCGTCGCGGACGAGAACGGGAGCGCCCGCCAGCGTCGTGTTGTTGAAATATTCGGCCTGCCAGTTTGGGAAGAATTGGCTACCGCCGGAATTGATTTGTTGCCAATTGAAGCGGGCCACGGCATAGCCGCCCGCCTCGAAATAGTCGATCCGAATTGCGTGATTGCCGCTCATAAACCGGTCAAAAGTCATGGTGTGCTCCTGGCTGGGCGTCCATGAATCGATGACCAGTTGATTATCGACCCAAATCCGCATCCCGTCATCCATGGTCGCGAAGAACCGATAGGTGCCGGCCGGGAAGTTGACAGTTCGTGTCCAACGGGCCGAAAAATTATCGCTGTTGATGCGCGGATCGGGCGAACCGCCAAACCAGTTGAAATCAATCGTATTTTCCCAGCGCGTCATCGCTATTGGGCCACTCAAATCACGATTATTCCAGAACTCGCCCAGCCATTGGGCATCTTGCGCGGCGGCGGGCCGTCCACCGAGCGCCAGTATAAACATCGCCATCCCGATCGCGACAACGGCTAACAAGCGACGGTTATGTAGTTGCTTCATTGTTTTTTCGCTCCTTGTTCAATCCCGCCCCGGACAAATGGGTAGGGTCGGGCAATGCGTACTGATCATAGTATGCCGGTGCCTGCACGTCAAATTAGACCAGGCCAGGCGGCAGGATTATTCAGTAATCGGCCGCTCTGTGCGAGATGGCTTTCTTAACCGGCTCCGCAGCCCGGGCCGCCGACCTTGTTTTTAGCCGCCGGTTAACCACCTTGCCCTTGCCAATCAAATGGCAACTGAAAAGGCCTGGCGGGCGGTGAATTAACCCCAGATCACTACATATGATAAGATTCAATTGGCATGAACCCTTCTCTGAATCCTTGCGACGTTATCGCCGATTTCCCCTTGTTCAGTGGCTTGTCCTCGGAGGAATGCCTGAGTATCACCAGTGCGGGTCGTCTCTTCGAGGTCGCGCCGGGAGAATTCTTTTTCCATCAGGGCGAGGATTCCACCATGCTTTACGTCATCCTGACCGGACGGACCAAGCTGTCCCAGATAACCAGCGAGGGCAACCAGGTCATTGTAAACTACTTTGGGCCAGGCGAGGGGTTGGGCATTATCATGGCCTTGAACAGGATGCCATATCCGCTGTCGGCCGAAGCCATCGAGCCATGCACCGCCATCGGCTGGAGTCGCGACGCGATGCTCGACCTAATGAAAGGTAATTCACAACTGGCCCTAAACGGCATGAACATGGTCGGCCAGCGCTTCACGCAGATGCAGAATCGCTTCCAGGAACTGGCCACACAGCGAGTGGAACAACGCCTGGCACGGGCACTCCTGCGTCTCGTCCGCCAGTTTGGCCGTCGCACCGAGAAAGGCATCCTCATCGATATTTCCCTCAGCCGGGAAGACTTGGCGCAAATGACCGGCACAAACCTCTATAACGTCAGCCGCATCCTGAGCAAATGGGATAGCGACGGGTTGATCACCACGGGTCGCAAGCAGGTTACCTTGCTCAAAGCCCACGAATTAGTGGTTTTGGCAGAGGACATTCCTCCACCCAGCCACACGCCTGAATGACTTCCCTCTCCAACCGGTACAGCCTAATCTCCCCGTATTCACGCATAACGTCCCAGGTACACCTCCGCGAACGTTGCGTATCTGTGAAATCCGTGGGCTCTTGCCCCTTGCATGCCCATAGACGATATGGCGATAGAGGTGGCGTGTCCGTTCCAAACTGATTTGTGTCAGTTTGCACAATTGCAAAGAGTTTTTTGTTTGTCTCTGCTATCCTGATCCCATTGTTGCTCACTCAATTTAACTAAGCGCGTCACATGCGGCGCGTTCATTCAGGAGAAATAGTAAAAATGAGACTGAACCGATCATCCACCAGGCCGCTTATGCTAGTCACGGCCCTGATGATCCTGGCGGCCTTGGCCGTCCTGATCGTCAGTTGTCGCGATAATGCCGGGCAATCCTCTACCGGCGCGCAAGTAGCCGGAGCGACTGAAGATATCAACGCGATCGCCGAGGCACGAGGCCTGACCCCCACCGACATCGCCAACGCCGTCAAGACCTATACCCCCAGCGGCCGGCACGATGAGTATTATCTGTTCGCTTCGGGTGGGCAGTCCGGTCAGGTTTATGTCATCGGCCTGCCGTCGATGCGTATCATCAAGCAGATCGCGGTGTTCACCCCGGAACCGTGGCAGGGCTATGGCTACGGGGAACAGGGCACCATGGACGTTCTGGCCCAAGGCGGTACCGCGGCCAACGGCAACCCATTGACTTGGGGCGACACTCACCATCCGGCGCTCAGCGAGACCGGCGGCGATTATGACGGCCAATTCCTGTTCATCAACGACAAGGCCAACGCCCGTCTGGCGGTTATCGACCTGCGTGACTTCGAAACCAAGCAACTCGTCAAGAACCCCATCACGCTCAGCGATCACGGCGGCACCTTCTCTACCCCCAACACCGAATGGATCATCGAGGGCGGCCAATACGCCATGCCACTGGGCTTTGAATATAGCTCAATCGCCAACTATGAAACCGACTACCAGGGGATGATCACCTTTTGGCACTTTGACCGCGATAAGGGTCGCATTGACCCCGAAGCGTCGTTCGCCATTGAACTACCGCCGTATTGGCAAGACCTGTGCGACAGCGGCAAGCTGGTCAGCGATGGTTGGGTCTTTTGCAACTCCATCAATACCGAGATGGCGACCGGCGGCGTAGAGCTAGGCAATCCACCATTCGAGTCGGGAGCCAGCCAGAATGACATGGACCTCATGCATGTCATTAACCTCAAAAAAGCGGCCGAAGTCGCTGCCGCGGGCAACACGACCGACATCAACAACTTCCCGGTCATCACGCTCGATACAGCCATTGCCGAGGGGTTGCTCTACTTTATCCCTGAGCCGAAAAGCCCCCACGGGGTCGACGTCACTCCCGACGGCGAGTTCATCGTCATTGCCGGCAAGCTTGACCCCCATGTGACCGTATACAGCTTCGATAAAATCATGGCCGCCATCGAAACCGGAACGTCCGACACCGATCAATTTGGCGTGCCGATCCTCGATTTCGATGCCGTCATGGAAGCGCAGGTTGAACTTGGCCTGGGCCCTCTGCATACCCAGTTTGATAACAAGGGCTATGCTTACACCAGTCTATTCCTCGATTCGGCTGTCGCCCGTTGGTCGCTGGGCGGTTCCTTCGATGAACTCAACGACGACCCGCCCTGGACACTGGTCACCAAGACGCCGGTGCAATACAACATCGGCCACCTGGTGACGGCCGAAGGCGATACGGTCTCGCCCGACGGTACCTATCTGGTGTCGATGAACAAGTGGGCGGTCGATCGTTTCATGCCGGTCGGCCCACTGCTGCCGCAGAACTTCCAGTTACTCGACATCAGCGCCCCGGGTGCCAATATGCCCGTCCTCTATGACTTGCCGATTCCCGACGGAGAGCCACACTATGCCCAGATCATCAAGGCCGACAAGATCAGCCCATGGGATGTGTACCCCGAAGTCGGCTGGAACCCTCACACGCAAGCCGTGAACCCAGATGCGGCGAAGCAAGGCGAAGAGAGAATCGTCCGCGACGGCAACAACGTCGAGGTTTACATGACAGCTATTCGCAGCCACTTCACGCCGGAGCGCGTGGAGATACGCGAGGGCGATCACGTGACCTGGCACATCACTAACATCGAGCGCGCCCTCGACGCTACCCATGGCTTCACCATCCCAGCCTACAATATCCACGTCAGCATTGAGCCGGGCGAGGCTGTGACCTTTGAGTTCGACGCTACCCAAAACGGTGTGTTCTCCTACTATTGCACCGAATTCTGCTCGGCCCTGCATTTGGAGATGATGGGCTATATGCTGGTGGAACCATCTGACTCGGCCTCGGCCGCAACCGACTAATCGCTCCTCGTTGATTACGCCCGGGGTGAAAGGATTTCATCCCGGGCGCATTCTCCAAACGTGCAATAGCTCAACCCAGAGATTTATCATGAGCAATCAAATTGAAAAGATAATCGGGCCGCGAGCGCCCCGCGGTCTGGAAGACCATGAGCGCCGACAATTTCATCTACCCAACATCCTGCTGGGTATCGCCGCGATTCTACTGTTGGCGTCGATGTTTTTTCCCTATTGGAAGATGACGCTGAAGGCTCCGCAATACCCGGGGGGGTTATCGATTGAAGTGTATGTCAATCGAATGACCGGCGACGTCCGCGAGATCGATGGGTTGAATCACTACATCGGCATGCGGCCGTTGGGCGAGGCAGCCGAACTGGAGCGGGCCGTGAGTCTGGTGGCCGTGGCTATTCTGGTCCTGCTGGTTCTGGCGGCCATCTTCATCCACTCACCTTGGGCTTTGCTTTTAGCTGTCCCGGCGATATTGTGGCCGTTCATATTCATTGGTGACATGTATTACTGGATGCGCCACTTCGGTCTGAACCTCGATCCGACAGCCCCCTTGAGTAGTTCGATTAAGCCCTTCGTGCCACCGATCCTAGGCTCCGGCATGGTGGGACAGTTCGAGACGGTGGCCACGTTTCAAATCGGACTATGGATGGCCTTCCTGGCCGTGGCTCTGATCCTGGCCGGGTTGTTCTACCAGCGACGAGCCTACAAGCCACTCGTAGAGAGCGGCCAATAGCAGGTGCATGTGAGACTAATCTCCGTTGCTCCGTCCGTAACTTCGCAGGCCCACACAATGAAACGCTTTGTGATAATTTTTCTCGCGGTATTGATGCTGGGCGCGTCACCCGTGGCGCGGGCCGAGGACATCGTTCGTGTGTCCGCCGACCAATTACCGGAGGCCGTAGCTGCGGCTCAACCCGGCGACACCATCGAAGTGATCGGAGGTGTCCTCAACGGCAATCTGGTCATAGATAAGTCCATCAGCCTCATCGGCATCAATAGTCCTGTCATCGACGCCGGCTTCCACGGCACCGTCCTGACGCTCAATGCTCCGGGCACGACCGTAAACGGTTTCACCCTGCGCAACTCCGGCGACAAGCTGATCACCGAAGATGCCGGCATCAACGTCGGCGCGCCCAATGTTTTGCTGGAAGACAACCAACTCGACGACGTGTTGTTCGGAATTTACGTCCACTCCGGTCCAGGTGCGACATTGCGACGGAACACCATTACCGGCAAAGACCTCGACATCGCCCGGCGCGGCGATCTCATTCGCATTTGGGATAGCGATGACGTGCTGGTCGAAGAAAACAAGACGATCAATGGCCGAGATGCGGTGTTGTGGTATTCGGAGCGCCTCACCTTGCGCGGCAACGAATTCACCCACGGCCGCTATGGACTACATTTCATGTACTGCGATGACGCCCTTATCGAAGGTAACAAGTTGACCTATAACTCGGTGGGGGCCTATTTAATGTACGGTCGCCGCATGCACCTGATCGATAACCTGATCGCCTTCAACCGCGGCCCCAGCGGCTACGGCATTGGCCTCAAGGACATGGACGACTCAGTGATAACGGGCAACAGGTTCCTGGATAATCGCGTGGGCGCCTACGTCGATGGCTCACCGCGTGAATTGGACAGTACAGGCATCATCGAGGACAACCTTTTCGCCTACAACGACACAGGTATGGAGCTGTTGCCGTCCGTTCGCCACAACCGAGTTCGCAACAACAGCTTCATCGAGAACGAACAGCAGGTGGTCGTGGCCGGCGGCGGGCAGCTTGTGGCAAACGAGTGGACGGCCGACGGGCGCGGCAATTACTGGAGCGATTATGCGGGCTACGATGCCGACGGCGACGGCTTGGGCGAGATCGATTATCGCGCCGAGCGCCTGCTCGACAGCCTAATCAGTCGTCGACCGGAATTACGGTTGTTCCTCTATAGCCCGGTAATCAATGCCGTCGATTTTGCCGCCCGCGCCTTTCCACTGGTGCGGCCCCAGCCGATTCTAGTAGACACATTGCCCTTAACCACGCCTTATATGCCGACCGTCGCGCCGCGCCCCGACAGTGACAAAGAAGGCAATTTCTGGCCGCTCCTGCTGCTGCCGGCCGGTCTGATTGTTTTATATGCCATTCTGCACGTCGGGCAGCGACGCTACCAAATGCCCGATATATCGCCCCAACCGACTCATACGATGATCGTTGGGCTTGACCAAGGAGACGCAAGTCATGGCCGCTGATACTCGCGACGACCCAATCACCCTGGTGATCGAGGTTCGCCATCTGACCAAACATTTCGGTCGCTTCACGGCCGTCGATGACCTTTCTTTCACGGTCAAAGCCGGGGAAGCGGTAGCGCTCTGGGGCGCAAACGGCGCCGGCAAGACGACGGCCGTGCGCTGCCTCTTGAACCTTTTCCCCTTCGAGGGCGAAATCGTCATTAATGGAATGGACGTACGCCGGCAAAGTAAAGAGGTACGGCGACAAATTGGCTTCGTCCCACAAGAGCTCAGTTTCCACGACGACATGACCGTGGCCGAAACACTCATTTTCTACGCCCGACTGAAGAAGGTGCCGGACGGCTTCGACTTCGAACCATTGCTGGAGCAAGTGCACCTGACACCGCACGTCAAGAAGCGTATCGGCGAATTGTCCGGCGGCCTCAAGCAGCGGCTGGCCCTGGCTGTGGCCTTGCTGTCTGACCCGCCCATTCTCGTGTTGGACGAGCCGACGGCCAGCCTCGACATTCGCTCGCGCGAAGAGTTCCTTTTCTTGTTGCGTTCCTTGAAAAAGAGCGGCAAGACGATGATCTTCTCATCTCATCATCTGGAAGAGGTGACGGCGCTGGCCGATCGGGTGTTGCTGCTCGAAGGCGGACGCCTCGTGGTCGATTCGCCGCCCGATCAACTCGAACGTCGCCTTGGCTGGGAAACCACGTTGCATCTCTACTTGCCGGAAGAGGGCATCGAACCAGCATTGCAAACGCTCGAAGGATTGGGCATGCCCGTCAGCCGCAACGGCCGCGGCATCCGTGTCCACGCGGCCCCCGGCAACAAGGGCAAGGTACTGCGCGTGCTGCAGGAGTCGGGTATCAATGTCGAAGATTTCTCCGTGGAGTAATAGCGATGGACTTTGAAAATGTTCTGATCCTTATTCAAAAGGAATTGCGCGATGCGTTTCGCAATCGCTGGTTTCTGCTGTATGCCATCGCTTTCACCGCCTTGTCGTTGGCGCTGGCCTGGTTTTCCGTGTCCGGCGCGGGCAGCTTCGGCGTGGCCGGCTTTGGCCGCACGACCGCCGGGTTGATCAACCTGATCCTGTTGATCGTCCCCCTCATGGGCCTCACCCTGGGGGCGATGAGCGTGGCTGGTGAGCGAGAAAAAGGCACACTGGTCTATCTCCTGGCCCAACCTATCAGCAGCGCCGAGTTGCTGCTGGGCAAATTCGTTGGGCTTTCTCTGGCACTGACAGCCGCGCTGGTTATCGGTTTCGGACTGACGGGCATCCTGATCGCGTTTATGGGCAGTGGTGGCGATTTTATGGTTTATCTCACTCTGCTTGTTCTCTCAATACTGTTGGCCGTCGCCAGTTTAAGCATGGGCTTCCTGATCTCGGCCGCCGTGAAAAAAGCGGCTACGGCTGTGGGACTGGCCCTATTCCTGTGGCTGATCCTGGTCTACTTCGGCGATCTGGGGTTGATGGGGACGTCGATGGTCATGCAGATTGACGTGCAGCAGCTCCTGGCGCTGGCCCTGATCAATCCGCTCCAGGTCTTCAAACTCGCGGCGGTGCTCGACTTGCGCGACAACCTGGAAGTGCTTGGCCCGGCCGGCATCTACGCCTTCCGCGCCTATGGCCAGACGCTCTGGCCGTTGCTGATCGGGCTGCTGTTTAGCTGGGTGCTCGTGCCTTTTGCCTTGGCTACCCAGGCCTTTAAGAAACGAGGGGTTTTATAATGAAGGGATTCATGTTTTTTCTATCTGTCGTTCTGGTTGCCCTGCTAACGGCTTGTGGTGGTGCGGATTTGGTTGACACGCCGCCGGAAATCCTTTACGGTCAGGACGTGTGCAGCAATTGCAATATGATCATTAGCGAAGAGAATTATGCTTCCGCCTACTGGACGGCCGATGGCGAAGCTCGTCGCTTCGATGATATGGGCGAGATGCTGCAGTTCATGCAGAGCAATCCCGAGGAGCGCGCCTCCACCTGGGTTCACGACGTCAACACGGCCGAGTGGCTGCGCGCCGAAGAGGCCTGGATCGTCATGAATGCCGGTCTGATGACACCAATGGGTACAGGCGTGGTCGCCGTCGCAAACGAGGAAGATGCTCGCGCGCTGGCCTTCGAGCAGGAGGATGCCGTCGTGCTGACCTTCGGCGACTTACTGGATCGACTTGATTCGGGAGAGTTAATGATCGGGATGGGAAACTGACGGCAACCGCCGATTCGTGAACCCGATATGATCCCGACAAACATTGTTTAAATCGCATCCATCTGGATGGCGATAAATGAAGCACATCGAGAGGAGAGTTTGAAAGATGAAGTATAAGCATATAGTCTTGGCCGTCCTGGCCGTGTTGGTAATGAGCCTGGTGCTGGTTGCTTGTGGTGGTGGCGGCGGCGGAGCAACAACCGTTACCGAAGCACCTCCAGCATCGCCTACTCCTTCCGGCGACCCGGTGGCCGGCAAGGCGCAATTCGACACCGTTTGCATCGCCTGCCACGGGCCGGGCGGCGTCGGCGTTGAGGGCTTGGGCAAACCGTTCACGACCAGCGAGTTCCTGCTGACGGTCAACGATCAGGAATTGCTGGAGTTCGTCAAGACCGGGCGGCCGATTGGTCACCCCGACAATACGACCGGGGTCGACATGCCTCCTAAGGGCGGCAATCCCGCATTAACGGATGATCAATTACTTGACATCATCGCCTATATCCGTACCCTCCACGAGTAGACTAAGGTTGGTCTGACAGATTAAGGGATTCATTCAGAAATACTCTGGATGCTCAATCCCTTAGTCTGTCAGACCCCTTATCGGCGATGCGAGACGATGAAGGCGGTAATGCCCATGAGCGACAAGATGCTGCCTACGACTGAAGTGTTGAGCAATATGATAATTACCGAGGTGCTGGACCGCTGGCCGCAGACGGCCGACGTCTTTCACAATCACGCCATGGCCTGCGTCGGCTGTGCTGTGGCGCCCTTCTTCACGATCAACGATGCCGCGCTGGTTTATCAGCTGGCACCGGAGCAGTTCGTGGAAGAGCTATTGGTGATTATCCAAAAACAGAGCATTGAACGAAAACCTACAAATGAGTGAGAACTACGATTTATTTCCCAACCTCCTAGAGATGGCTCCGGTTGTGCCCGAAGGCTCAATCCTCAGCCGCACCTTCTACAAGGACGAACGATTGAGCGCCATCCTGTTCAGCTTTGCCGCCGGCGAGGAACTATCCGAACACACCTCTGCCTATCCGGCGATTCTGCACTTTCTGAGTGGTCGCGCCCACCTGAAACTGGGCGAGGACGAATCCATTGTCGAAGCAGGGGCCTGGGCGCGCATGGCTCCCAAGTTACCCCACACCGTTGTGGCGGAAACACCCGTTGTGATGTTACTGCTGATGCTTCGCTAACCCGTTCAAAGGGCCTCTGGTCGTTCGCGAAATCGCTCCGGTACCCGGCCGCCCCTTTGTCGGCCCGGGGCCAGGAACTGGCATCTCCAAATCCATGCATCGCTTACCGATCTTATTGCTGGCGATCATCGCCTTGTTATTTGCCATTTGGGCTGGGCTGCTGCGGGCGGGCTGGAGTTGGCCGCCCGTTCAACCGGATCTGGCGGCGGCGCATGGGCCCCTGATGGTTTCCGCATTTCTCGGCACAGTCATTGGGTTGGAGCGGGCTGTGGCCCTGGATAGAAAAGCTGCCTATCTGGTGCCGCTGTTATCGGCGCTGGGCGGCCTGCTGTTAATCACGGGCCTGTCGTGGATGGGGGCGGGGTATTTGCTCGCGTTGGCCGCCGCCGGCCTGGTCATCCTGTTCAGCCTCATCGTCCGGCAACACACGGCTATCTACACGATCACGATGGCGTTAGGTTCCCTCGCCTGGCTGATCGGCAACCTGTGGCAAGTGGCAGGGCAACCGATCTACATTGTCACGCCGTGGTGGATCGCCTTTCTCGTCCTCACCATCGCCGGCGAACGGCTGGAGTTAAGCCGGGTCTTACGCCTGTCGAACCGCACGATCCACTGGTTTGTCGTGGCTACGGCTATTTTCCTGGCCGGCGTCGTCTGGTCAAGGTTCAACTACGATACCGGAACGCGACTGACTGGGCTGGGCATGATTTTGCTGGCGGCCTGGTTGATGATCTTCGACATCGCGCGCCGCAATTTGCGGCATCGGGACCTGACGCGGTTCATCGCCTATGCCCTGTTCGGCGGCTACATTTGGCTGGGGACAGGAGGCCTGCTGTGGTTGGTCTATGGCGGCGTTCCAGCCGGCCCACTCTACGACGCCGTCTTGCATAGCGTGTTCCTCGGCTTCGTCTTTGCCATGATATTCGGTCACGCGCCACTGATATTTCCATCGGTCCTCCAACGGCCGATGGCCTATCTCCCGTCCTTCTACCTGCCGTTGATCTTTCTCCATCTGTCCCTTGTGATGCGCATTACCGGCGACCTGATCAACAATATTCCCTTGCGGCAGTGGGGCAGCCTGTTGAACGGACTCACCTTACTGCTCTTCCTCCTCATTACGGCCACAGCACTGGCCCAAGGAAGCAAAAACCAGGCCCCGGATGCCGCGCCGCCGAAGGCACCGGCATAAAGAGTAACCGAGGATGCATCCATTTACGTGGTGATAAATGCCTTTACTTTCTCGCTGGCACATTAAATCGGCGTTCGTCTACCTGGCCGTCGCCCTGCTCTTGGGTATAGCGCTTTCGATGGGAGCAATCGTCCAGCTGCCGAATTGGCTGGCCTACTTGTCCCCCGCATTTTTTCACCTGATCATGGTCGGCTGGGTGACACAGATGATCTTCGGCGTCATCTTCTGGATGTTTCCCATTATCACCCGGGCGCGGCCTCGAGGAAATGAGTCCCTTGGCTGGGCCACATATATTCTTTTGAATGTCGGCCTGATTTTGCGCGTCTTCTGCGAGCCGCTCAATGCCATGAATCCACTGGATATTTGGGGCTGGGGGTTGGTCGCTTCCGCTTTGTTTCAATGGCTGGCGGCCGTATTCTTTGTCTACAACACTTGGCCGCGGGTCAAGGAACGCTATCGAAATGAGTAGAGTATGCCTAGCCTGAGTCAATGGTACATCAAGCTATCGTTCGGCTACCTGCTGATGGGCTTCACCTTTGGGGCATTGCTCCTGGCCCATAAGGGCCAACCGCTGCATCCCGCACTCTGGAACTGGCTACCCGCCCACATCGAGTGGTTGCTCATCGGCTGGGTCGCCCAGCTCACACTGGGCATGGCCTTTTGGATCCTGCCGCGCTTCTGGAAAGAGCCGCGACGAGGCAACACAACCGGTGCGTATGTGGCTCTCGTCATGCTCAATGCGGGCATCTGGCTGGCTTCGTTGGGGCCGGTCTATCACCTGTCACCCTGGCTGCTGGTGGCTGGCCGGCTGTTGGAAGCCGGCGCGGCCATTGCCTTTGCCCATGCCGTCTTTCCGCGCGTGGTGGGCCGAGATGGATAATGGGGGTCGAAGCACCCACTCAATCCAATAGTCCGGCCAATAGCGCTCCCAGACCGGCGATAATCAAAAAGACCGGCCAGACCGAGGCCCAACTCCATCCAAACAGAAAAATAGAGGCCACAAAGAACAGCATCAAGCTGCCAATTAGCGAGCCACGGGCTTCGCCGTTGACACGACCTTCCTGGCGATATGCCCTGACAAAGTTGCCGAGGCTTCCAAAAGCCGGGATCAAGATGAACAAGGCCCACCAATTGTTCAGCCGAAAGTCGGTGAAATTGTTCAACAAGAAGTACGCGCCGATGCCAATGAGCACCAGGCCCGGAATCCAGCTTTTACCCGAGCCACTGTGCGCTTCAACCGATTTGTCCGCCTGATCATCCATCTCAGTCAATTCGCGTTCCAGATCTTTTAATTCATTGATGTTGTCGCCCATGGTCCTAACCTCCGCTACTCTATACGCGAATCACTAAATCGGGTTGTAATTTAGGCGGGAAATGGATCAGCCACAACGGATTAGCCAGGTACCCAGGAGGGAGCGGCTAGGATCTGTCCCAGTTTTTATGCTCGACGAGCATGCAAGCGTTCTGAACCACGTCCAAGCCGGCGGCCTCGGCCTTTTGAGCGGCCGCCTCATTGGCTATGCCGAGTTGCATCCAAACGGCTTTCGCCCCGATTTCGATTGCCTGATCGACAAAGGGCGGAACGTTTTCGCTCCGCTGAAAAATGAGGACGAGGTCGACCGGCGTCGGCACCTCCCCCAGCGTCCCATACGCCGGTTCGCCACCCAATCCTTCGCCCACATTCGGGTTAACGGCATAGATCGCGTAACCCTGACGTTTCAGATATGCGGGGACATAGTAACCGGCTTTCTGCGGGTTAGACGAAAACCCGACGACGGCAATGGTATTGGATTCGGCCATGATCTTTTCGATTGGCTGCTCATCTCGCATATTGATTCCTCCACGTGGAAATTTATGCTTATCCATGATCCGGACGCCGACGATCAGACAACCTATAATAGACGCTTTCCAGATTTTATGGCAACCATTCATCAATGAAGCAACGAAGCCACGCCTGGCGGGTTGTTACAATCGTGACATTCTACGCATTGGATTCATGACAAAATTCGCCAGCCTACAATTGCCAATTCATCCGCCTTGGCATAAACTATTTAGGAGCCAATCACGCGCGCACCCTCTTAACCCACTACTACAGGAGTAACGACATGCAGAATTTTGGCGCTTTTATCAGTGACTATGGCGTCGAAAACCACGGGATCAAGAACCCCGGAACCGTCTACTGGAACTTAACCACCCCGATGCTCTATGAGCAGGCCACCCGCCGCAACGAAGCAAAAATCGCCCACCTGGGCCCCCTGATTGTGCAGACGGGCAGCCACACGGGCCGCTCGCCCAACGACAGGTTCATCGTCAAAGAACCCAGCAGTGAGGCGGATATCTGGTGGGGAAAAATTAACCAACCCTTCTCGCAAGAGAACTTCGACTACCTCTACCGCAAGATGTTGGCCTATACCCAAAACCGCGACATCTACGTTTTTGATGGATTTGTGGGGGCCGATCCTAAATACAGGATGCCCATTCGCATCATCACCGAATACGCCTGGCACAATTTATTTGCCCGCAATATGTTCATCCGCGAGTTCAACCCGGAGAAATTGCGCACCCACAGGCCTGACTTCACGGTTATCGACATGCCGGGCCTAAAAGCCGAACCGGATCAGGACGGCACCAATAGCCAGACATTCATTCTGGTCGATTTCGGCCGGCGGCTCGTCCTCATCGGAGGCACCGAATATTCCGGCGAGATCAAGAAAAGCATCTTCACGGCCATGAACTACTTCATGCCCAAGCAAGGCGTGATGTCCATGCATTGCAGTGCCAATTTCGGCGAAGACCGTGATGACGTTGCCCTGTTCTTTGGCCTCAGCGGAACCGGCAAGACCACCCTCAGCAGCGATCCCAACCGCATGCTCATCGGTGACGACGAACACGGTTGGAGTGATGACGGCGTCTTCAACTATGAGGGCGGATGCTATGCCAAGGTCATCAATTTGGACCCGAAAGGCGAGCCTGAAATTTTCGAAACCACCCGCAAATTCGGCACTATCCTTGAAAATGTCATCATGGATACCAGCAACCGGCGCGTGAATCTCGATGATGGGTCGCTGACCGAAAACACCCGTTCCAGCTACCCCATCTCCCACGTGTCCAATGCCGTCCGTGATGGTGTGGCCGGCCACCCTAACAACGTGTTTTTCCTGACGGCCGACGCCTTCGGCGTTCTGCCGCCTATTTCACGACTAACAAATGCACAGGCCATGTACCATTTCCTGAGCGGCTACACGGCTAAGGTGGCGGGGACAGAACGCGGCATCACTGAACCCCAACCCAACTTCAGCACCTGCTTCGGCGCGCCGTTCATGCCGTTGCGTCCCGGCGTCTATGCTGAGCTTCTCGGCGAAAAAATCCGCAAACACGACGCCAAGGTGTGGCTCGTTAACACGGGTTGGACCGGCGGGCCACATGGCGTCGGCCGCCGCATGAAACTGGCGTACACACGCCGGATGATTACCGCCGCCCTAAACGGCGAGCTGGACGACGTGCCGATGCTGGAAGAACCATTCTTCGGGCTGCAAGTGCCACAACACGTTCCCGACGTGCCGGATGACATCCTGCTCTCGCGCAACACATGGAGCGACAAAGACGCTTATGATGCGCAGGCGAGCAAACTTGTTGGAATGTTCAAGGCGAACTTCAAACAATTTGAGGATCTGGTTACGGAGGAGATCAAGGCCGCCGGCCCCAGATAACTTCTGTGCGCCATACGCCTAGGAATGCCCGGTGACCGATCAAGCCACCGGGCTTTTTTTCTTGGATCCAGACGGACTAATCAGGCAAACATGCCCCAGCCGGGCACGGCCGGGTGCCATCCGGCCGATCAGCAGAGACCAATCAACCCTTTCGATTAGGTTAATACTAAACTAGGGATTGGCTGCAATCGTCTTCGAACTTTGTATAATCAAGGTAGAGGACCATATCATGAAGTCAAAGCTAGAAATGTATGAGCTACCACTGTTTCCGCTCAATGTCGTTCTTTTTCCCGGCATGCCTCTGCCGCTTCATATATTTGAAGAGCGGTACAAAGAAATGATGGCCGATTGCATTCGAGAGGGCCAACCGTTCGGCATCATTCATCTGGAAGAGAGCATCGATGACGGCACCCCCATGATTGGGGACATCACCGTGGGCTGTACAGCGGAGATCGCCCAGGTTCAGCCGCTCGACCAAGGGCGGATGCTCATTATGGCCATCGGCCGCGAACGGTTTCGCGTGGTCGAGTTCAACCACGACAAACCCTATCTGGTGGGGCTGGTCACGCCAGCTCCCTTGGATATCGAGAATGAGGTCGCGGAGCAAGAGCAAGTTGAAGGATTGGAGCCACTGATGATCGAGTACCTGAACAAGCTGGCTATCGTCGGCAACGTCGACGTGGAAGCCCATCAGATACCTTCTGATCCGGAGGCGCTTATCTACATGGCAGCGACATTGATTCAACTGCCCACGGCCGATAAGCAGGCCTTTCTGGCATTGGATCGGGCATCAGACCTGACACGGATGTTGCAGCGCTCCTATCGCCAGGAGTTATCGCTTATGCAAACGATTCCCTCGCAAGACATCGGCATTTTTTCTCTGAACTGATTACCGTCTCATCGAGAATGTCGGGCTAACCGATTAAGAGCACAACACAAAAAGGGCGCAAAGCCACATATATTGGCTTTGCGCCCTTTCGCGTTTCAATTAATGGTCGCTCATTCCAGGAACTTGCCGCGCAGATAGGCAATATATGGCTCGATGGTTAGCTCGCCGCCAGTCACGCGCCGCACCAACTCGTCGGCCGTAAACTTGGCCCCGTGCCGGTAAATATTTTCTCGCAGCCAACCAAGGAGCGTATCGAACTCACCCCGGCCGATTTGAGACGGAATCTCCGGATGCGTCACCAATGCCTGCCGGTAGAACAGCGCCGACATGATGTTGCCCAACGTATAACCCTGGAATGAGCCGCCTATCACGCCCGCATACCAGTGGACATCCTGTAACACGCCGTCGCGGTTGCCCTCGGCACTGATACCCAGATCGGACTGGTAGCGCGCTTGCCAGGCTTCGGGTAAATCCTTCACCTCCAACGATCCTTCCAGCAGAGCCAACTCCAGATCAAAGCGGATCATGACGTGCAGGTCGTAGGTGATCTGATCCGCCTCGGTACGGATGAGCGACGGCTGAACCTTGTTAATGGCGTTATAGAACGTATTGAGCGACACGTCACCCAATTGCTGGGGAAAGGTCGCTTGTAGTTGGGGATAGTAGTGCCCCCAGAAAGCGCGACTGCGGCCGACGACGTTCTCCCACAAACGGGATTGGCTCTCGTGAACACCGGCCGACGTGCCATGGGCCAGAGGCGAGCCCTCATACTTCATATCGATCCCTTGCTCGTACATTGCGTGACCGGATTCGTGGATCGTGCTGAACAGCCCGTTGCTCAGATAGTCCTCCTCGAAGCGTGTGGTGATGCGGACATCACCCAAGGAGAACTTGGTCATGAAGGGATGGTGCGTCTTGTCCTGCCGGCCGCGATTGAAGTCATAACCCAGTTGACGAATGATCATTTCGCCGAATTGGCGTTGTTTCACTTCGGCAAAGGTCTGATGGATGCAACTGTCATCAACCTCTGGCTGATCGAGAATATGGCGCAGGAGCGGCACGACCTGGGCGCGCAAATCGGCGAATAGCACGCGGATGCTTTCGGCCTTCATCCCTTCGTCGGCAAAGTTGATGAGGGGGTCGGCAATGTGATCATAGCCCGGAAAGCAATCAGCCAGACGGCGACTGAAATCCAGAGTCTTCTCAAGGTGTGGTTGAACGGCGGCGAAATCGTCGGCCGGCCGCGCCGTGGTCCACGTCTGGTAGCCTAGCGCCGCATGCTCGTTGAAATTCGCCATCAATTGGGGCGGAATGCGCACCGACCTTTCGTAGTTGCGACGGGTAACGCGGATCAGGGCCGCATCGTCGTGCTCCGGTTCGAGGCTCTCCTCATAAGATCGCAAATCATCGAGCAGATGGCCTATCACCGGATCTGTAAATCTCTCGTGGGCCAGGCGCGACAACAAGCCCATCTGCCGGCCGCGAGCGGGCGCGCCGCCGGGCGGCATATAGGTTGCCTGATCCCAATTGAGTACGGCGCCGGCCGAATTAAGATCCTCGATCTCTTGCAACCGATTCTTAAGGTCGTCAAGTTTGTTTTGCATGGAATGCCCCTTTATAGATCAACCTGGTCGTGGATAAGACGAAAGGAATCACGTGAACAGTGCGATTATCCTCTGGTCTGGCGCATTGCCTCCGTCAGCAGAAAACGCATGGCTGGAGGAAGGCGCCGGGCCCACGACGACTCGCTGTGTCCGGCCCAGCGCTCTTCGACGTGCATGATGTCTCGCAGGGGTCGATACCCCTTGCGCACGAGCATACCCTTCAAGCGGCGCACGCTCGCATAGTAGCGTCGCGAGGCCGTGGCGCGATGTAACAAGCCACCATGCTGGCTCTCCCCGTATTCGCGCGTTCCGGCATCGAGATAAACCTTGCCCGTATGGTAGCTTGTGGATGCGATGTAATCGAATATCGCCCCACCGGCAAACCATAACGACGGACTCATGATGCCCACTAATCCGAACACGTGCGGGTACTCAAAAAAGGCGTAGAGACTGATCAGCCCGCCCATTGAGGACCCCATGATGCCCGTGTATTTCCTTTCCGGCAGGGTACGAAACTCCTCATCGATTTGAGGCTTGATCGTCTCGACCATAAATCGCAAATAATCGTCGCCTCGACCGCCGCCTAATCGCTTGTCGCGAAAAGGACTATATTCATCAAGGCGGTGAACGCCGGCATTCGGTAAGCCAACAACAATAGCCTCAATGCCTTCCTGATGACCCAATTCCTCCATTGTCTCGTCGACGCCCCACTCGCCGGCGTAGCTTGTCACATTGTCGAAGAGGTTTTGGCCATCCTGCATATAGAGAACCGGGTAATGGCGATCCCCCCGGTGATAGGACGGCGGCAGATAAACAAGAATGTCACGATGATTATCCAATTGTGACGAATAGACGCCGGGGGCAATCCGGAGCACGCCACTAACGGAATGATCGTGCGTGTGGTTATAAAAAGACCGGTAATCTTGCCAATCGAAACGGGATAATTGTTGAAAAGATATGTCGACTCTAGTTTCCATTAATAAAACCATGACGGCCGGGAACGGCTCACCACGAGTAATTTTGCACACTTTTTACGATATTTGCAACGAGAACTCTACGACCGGCAGCAAATCGGACACTTGGTAAGCGATTGAAGACTTAGTAAAATTGACCGTATGGCTGAATCCAACGACAAGCCTTCGACCGAAGAAGGGGATAATCTCAACGAACATCGACGGCGGATGCGCTTCCAGTGGCAGGATCTGATGGAGGACTTGATCGAAGACGGCCGGCGACGCGGCCTGTTCGAAGACCTGCCGGGCAAAGGCAGGCCGCTCGACCTGGAGCGAAATATCTACGAGGGCAGCCAAGCCCTGGCTAATCAAATCATGAAAGCCAACGATATCAAACCGGCCTGGCTTGTCCACCGGCTGGGAGTCGTGGAAGCAATAGAAGCTTTGCGGGAAGAGATGGCTCGCACCTGGGAACGTTATCGGGCCAATTTTGCCTATGCTCCGGGCGAAAGCCATCGTCAGGCCCTCAATCTCGGTTGGGACGATGTTATGCGGAGCTGGCAAGCCAAGGTGGACAAACTCAACAAGGAAGTAGACTTGTACAATTTAAGACGGCCGCCCGGCCAGACAGAACTCTACAAACTACGCCTGGACGACGAATTGAAACGAATCGAGGCCCCGCGTTATTTAATGTAGTTTCCGCCCCACTAGCCAAAACAGAACAATTCCCTTCTTAACCGCCCGGCTGCGACCATACAACATTCCTGACATACTTGCTCGGCAAAGGGCAGGACACTCTCACAACGTGATGCATCCGGGGCTTTCTTAGCTTCTGCTCAACGCCCAATCAAATAGGTAAGAATGCCCACTTGACCTTCGTCAGGGTAGTGGATCGCGTCTTAAATGCACTCACCAGGATACTTAGGGCAGTTACCTATCATCATTATTTGTACATTATCTTGACAATATTTAGACAATACGTTATTATATTGATCGATGCACCTGGATCATAGCCTGCGAATTTTGGCAATAGACGTGCGAAAGGGATTTAGTTTACAAGTGTTACTTTTGGAAGAGGGACATGACCACAACAACCTGGGACAACAACGTAAATGTCTCGCTCGACATCGAGATGGACATTTTTCGCTCCAACTATTCGGCAAGCAACAACAAATCGTCTGATGGTTTCAAGCCGGGACAGAACAATGCCGATGACGCCGTGGTAAATAACACAGAAAGTCTGGACAGTGTTGCAAAGAATATTTTCATGGAACCGGCAGAGGCCCAGATGGTGGACGACAGTTCCAATGATATTGATCCGGGGATGTTTTCAGACCTGGAAAGTTATCTCGATGCATACGACCGGCAACAGGCGGGCGACGGGTATGAATCGCTCCAGAAAATCAAACAACAGCGTCGCTCAGCCCTTAACGAAGTGCCGACTGGCGACTTTCTCAGCCGCTACATGCTGGAGACAAACCGGCAACGATTGCTGACGGCCGAGGAAGAAGTCGAACTAGCCAAGCATATCGAAATGGGACGATTCGCTTCCCAACGCCTGGCCGAAGAAGACGCCGACGCCGAGGAGCAAGTCGAATTACAACGGCTGATAGATCAGGCCGAAGCAGCGCGCGCCCTGCTGGTCAGGTCGAACACCCGTCTGGTCATCAGCATCGCTAAACGCTATTTTGGACAGGGTCTTGACTTCCTCGACTTGATTCAGGAAGGCAACATCGGCCTTCTGATGGCCGTCGATAAATTCGACTACACGCGTGGCAACCGCTTCAGCACCTATGCAACCTGGTGGATACGGCAAGGCATCACGCGGGCGCTTTCCAATTACGGCCGCATGATACGCATCCCCGCCCACCAAACGGGCAACGTGCGCAAACTCTACCGCGCCATCCGCGACATCGAACAAAACCAGGGGCGGCAAGCCGACATCGAAGAGTTGGCGGAGCGCGTAGAGTTGCCACCCAATCAGGTTCAATGGCTGCTGCAAATCACCCGCCCTCTCCTGGCGCTGGAGCAACCCGCCGGGGATGATCAGGATGCGGAATTGGCCGACTTCATCGAAGATCGGGACATCGAACAGCCGGCTGACGCCGTGGCTACGAAATTATTCAGCCAGAAGGTGGGCGAGGTCCTCTCCGAACTAACCCCACGCGAGGCGGCCATCATTCGTCTACGCTATGGCTTGCAAGGATCAGATGCTCACACGCTCAAAGAAGTTGGCGAGATTTTCAAGCTGTCACGCGAACGCATTCGACAGGTAGAAAAATCAGCTCTCAACAAACTTCGTCGCAGTCGCAGTCTGGGCGAATATGCTTACATGATGGGCTAGAGGAATTATACGACAGATGTGTGCGGGTACTTGAGGTCCCCGCACACATCTGCGAGGGCTTATCTTTGTTCGTTCCCTAACTGAACCGCCCGGGCAATCACTTTCATCTGAGCCAATTCTTCGTATACGCCCTCGATGATCAGCTTGGGGTCGGGCACCAGATCGGCATCGGTAGCGATTCCTAAATAGACGTTCCCGGCATAACTCAGAATGCTGATGCCCACACCAAGTCTTCCTGCTTGCGGAACCCAAAACATCATTTCCCGAATCTGCTGACCCGCCAAATATAGTTTGATGGGCGGGCCGGCCACGTTTGTTAAGACAATGGTGGCCTTCGGCTCCAAGATGCGAACCACAAACTCACGGAAGGCATCCGTACCGAGTCCCATCATACCCAGTATACCCAACGTCACCGGCGCTTCGGCCGAGCGCTTCAACTCTTCCATTCGCCGGCGAACTTCCGTCAGGCGCATGAGCGGCCCTTCGAGCGCAATCGGCAAGGTCAGGAAGACCAGCCCGAACTTGTTTCCCAGTTTGCCGTTATCCGCCTCAGTTCTCAGATTCACCGGGATGGCCGCACGAATTTCAAGATCGGCTACGTCGTCCCCTTTCCCAACCAGATAGCGGCGCAGCCCGCCCGTCACCGCGGTGACCAAGACATCATTGACTGTTCCACCCAGATTGTTTTTCACGAGCTTGATGTCCCCCAACGGGATCGCTCTGGACCAGGCCGCTCGCTTGATGACACCCAATTTGCCTTTCAATCGCGTGTGGGGATCGGCGCTGCGAGCCAGCAAGCGCGTGGCGGCCAGCCCCATGCCCGCCCCTTGTTCACCGATCTCTCGCACCTTTTCCGTATCCTGCAAGACCGAAAAAGCCCCCTGCACCGCACGGTCAGCCGTGCGTCGAAACAGGTCAACCGTATTGCTGACTCTTCTGGCCAAGACACCCGGAAATTCATTCTCCGGCACAGAATCATCGTTCTCAACCGGCACGAGCGGCGCGTCGGCCTGAAAATCGGCCATGGACAGCAGCACAGCCACCAGGGCCATGCCGTCGGCCAGGCTATGATGAATCCGCGCCATCACCGCGCACCCCTCGCCATAATTCTCGATGACGTAGAATTTCCACGGTGGCCGCGAGAAGTCCAACGGCATGCTCATCAGATCGCTAACCATGTCCTCCAAAGCCTCCTGATCACCGGGAGCGGGCAGAGCCAGATGCTGGAGATGGAGATCCAGGTTAAAGTGGGGGTCCGTCTCCCAGTAGGGCCGCCGAAAAGGGAGAGAAGGCTTAACGACGCGCCGCCTGAATCGCGCATAGCGCATCCAGCGGAATTCCAGCACCTGCCGAACTCTTTCCACTTCCAAAGGCTGGTCAAAAACAATGACGGCATTCACCATCATTTGATTGGTCGGCTCCTCCATGCTCAGCCAGGCGATATCAACCGGGGACATTGTCTCGATATTTTCGGCCATGAATCTATTCTCTCCGGAAATCCGCACAAACGTCAGTTCACTTGAGCCCTGATTATAACCA
>JACKBY010000021.1 GCA_020634335.1 Promineifilum sp.
ATCGCAACCGCCGTAAGGTAATTTCTCTGGATGATTTAAGCCGCTGGCAGGTTAACGAGGATGGCCCGGAAGCCAAAGCCTTGCTATCCGAAGATCGGGCCGCCTTGCTGACGGCCGTTCGCCGGCTGCCGGCCGAGCGCCAGGAATTGCTGTCGCTCAAATTCGTTGAACATCTTTCGAATGCAGAGATTGGCAATGTTATGGGACGCAGCGAGGGAGCCATCAAATCGCTCTATCACCGGACGTTGATGGCCTTGCGGGAAGATTTGGGAGAGGCTCTGCCCAGCGAGCCTAAGGGATCGCCTATCAGAAGATTGTTGGGGAGGTTGGGTGAGAAAGGGAGCGCGCGCGAACGCGAATAGCGAAAATACTGTGGAAACTATTGCCGCAATTTATGTGTGATGGTATATACACCTGCGGGGTGTCGATTAAACCCTGTGGAAGCATGAACTAGTGGAGACGGACACGTGAGAAATAATCGCTCATTGATTACTTGGTTGATCATTTTTGCCATTCTGGTTGGGAGCGGCCTCCTGACTATCTTGCTGCCCTCTTTTTTCGGGGGTGGTTCCTCAACGTCGCTGCCCTCGGATCCCACTATCGTCACGTTCCCGCTGCCGGTGCCCATCGGCGGCCGCTCTGAGATCACGCTGGCGAGCTGGCAATGGATGCTGGGGCTGGCTGTCCTGATTCCGGGCCTGGTTATCGGCGCCGGTCTGACCTTGGGCATTATCTATATTATTCTCTCGCGCCTCGCTACCAACGCCACGTCCAGTACGGCTTATCAGAAGAATGTTGCAGCCCTGGAAAAGAAAGAATCCGAAAAGATCTCTAAACTACGCGAGACACGGCCGACCAGTGTCGCGCCCGAATCGACGTGGAATCGCTGGGCGGTGATCACGACGGGCATCACGATCGCCATGTTTGTGGCCTTTTTGACCCTGTTGTTAGCCAGCCTGCTCTTTCCCGGCGGGCAAGTTGTACGCAATGACGCTATCGTGAATGCCACCTCGGCCCTGGTTTTCATCGCCGTGGCCATCGCCCTGACAGCCGTTGGTCTGTGGTTTCGTTCCGAGCGTATTACGGCGATCAATCGTACCGAAAGCCTGGCGATACCGTGGGACTTCCTGGCCATCGTGTTCAGCGGTCTTCTGGTAGTCGGTCTGGGGATTGGGGTTATTGTCATTTTGAATGCCCCGCAGTAAAATCTCCATCGCATCGATGGTCTATGAAGTGGGCCACGGCGACCACGTGTCGCCGCCTTTGTGTGTTCGAGCCGGTTAATCCGGCAATTTGTATGTTGGGTGTTTGGGGGGCCGTGGTAGGTCGCTATCCGGTCAAAACAGTGAGTAAAATTGGGTGTGGATCTATCTAGTCAGGATATTGAAGAATGGGACGGCTTAGACATTTAATCAACATCATCCTCTTATTGGTCTTGTCGACGGTTGGGCTGCGATACTTATTCGAGTCCATTTTTGCCTTGCCTGTCGCGGCCAGCGCTGAGGCGCGGCCGATCGACAACCTGTTCAACGGCCACTTTTGGATGATCGCCTTCCTCTTTTCGCTCATCATGGTGCTGATGCTCTATGCGATCTTTGTCTTCCGTCGCCAAGACGGTGACGAGACCGACGGGCCGCATATTCATGGCAACCGAAACCTGGAAATTACCTGGACCATCATTCCCACTTTCGTTGTGATTGGCTTCGGCATCTGGGGGGCCGTCACGCTTAACGAAATTACCCGACCCAAAGAAGGTGAAATGACCGTCGACGTGGTCGGCAAACAGTGGATTTGGAGTTTCACCTATCCGGAGCAAGATAATATCGGCTCGGGCGAGCTGGTTTTGCCGGTCAATCGGACGACCGTTCTGAAGATGAACGCCGAGGATGTGATTCATTCCTTCTGGGTTCCAGAGTTTCGTGTCAAACAAGACTTGGTGCCGGGTCGGGAGACCACCTTGCGCATCACCCCGACGGAAGTCGGCTCCTATAAACTGCGTTGCGCGGAAATATGCGGATTAAACCATACGCTGATGGAAGCTGACGTCCGCGTCGTCGATGCCGCCGGGTTCCAGGCCTGGGTTGATGAGAAGCAGGCTGTTCCCGCTTTTGCGGATTTGACGGCTGAGGAAAGAGGTGCCTTTTGGGCCAGCGCCGAGGGTTTCGGCTGCGTGGCTTGTCATTCGGCCGACGGATCACCCGGAGTTGGGCCGACGTGGCAGGGCCTCTACCAGCACGAAGTGCCGTTGGCGGACGGATCGACGGTAATAGCTGATGACGATTACATCACCACATCGATCCACGATCCTAACTCGCAAGTTGTGGGTGGTTTTAATCCTAACATTATGCCGCAAAACTACCTGGAGCAATTTGCCGCTCGTGAACAAGAAGTCGAAGCCGCCGAAGCGATAGATCTCGACATCACCGCCGACATCATCGCCTATATCAAGACGCTTCAGTGAACACTGAGCCTAATCACGGAGCAGACAGATGTTTAGAAACACTAGAATTATCTTAACTTCGGCCCTGGTGAAGGGTCTGGTGGGCCAGTTCGTTGCCTGGGCTTTGGGCTATGGCTTTATCGCCATGTTGCGGGCCTTTCGCGGCTTGCCGACCCCAGGACTTTACGAGCCGGCCGTCGCCTTCGGGGCGATTCTCAGCGTCATTGGCTTTTTGGTGGGCGCCGGTGTTCTGACGGATTGGCTTAAGCTGATTGTGGGCAAGCGAACCCCACTGCGGCACGGTGCGCCGGAAGGCAAGCCGGAATGGTCGCGCTACCTCAACGTCGATTACAACCATAAGGTCATCGGCATTCAATATGCCATAACGTCCATTTTGGTCCTGTTGATCGGCGGTCTGTTCGCCATCCTGTTCCGTATCGAGTTAGCCCAGCCGGGGATGCAATGGCTGACCAATGACCAATATAACACATTGTTCAGCGCCCACGGCATCATCATGATCGCCAGCATTTTGCTGGGCGTGGGCGCGATGGTTAACTATCTGGTGCCGTTAATGATCGGCGCGTCCGACATGGCCTTTCCTCGCTTGAACGCCTTTAGCTATTGGGTGGCCATCCCCAGCGCGGTTCTTATTTTGATGGGTATGGCCGTCGGCGGTTGGGACACGGGCTGGGTGGGTTATGCCACGTTGAGCCTGCGCGCGCCGCTGGGCATTGTGCTGTTTATGCTGGGTTTCTGGATCAATGGCTTCTCTTCAATCGCCGGCTCCATCAATATGCTGGTGACGACGGCCACGATGCGGGCCAAGGGTATGACGCTCTTTCGCATGCCGATCCTTGTTTGGGGAGCGGCGGCGGCGTCGATCATTCAAATGACAGCGACCCAGACCGTGGGTGTCGCGCTAACGATGTCGGTCGCCGAACGCGTGCTGGGCCTCAACTTCTTCGATCCGGCCGGCGGCGGCAACCCCATCCTCTATCAGCACCTCTTCTGGTTCTATTCGCATCCCGTTGTCTACGTGTTCGTCTTGCCGGGATTGGGCGTCATCAGCGAATTGCTGCCTGTTTTCGCCCGCAAGCCCCTCTTCGGCTACCGATGGGTGGCGCTTTCCAGTATGGGCATCGCACTCGTCGGCTTCCTCGTGTGGGCCCATCATATGTTCACCTCTGGCATGGCCGACGCGCTACGGATGCCATTCATGTTCTCCACGATGCTGGTGGCTATCCCCACGGGTGTGAAGTTTTTCAGTTGGGTGGCGACGATTTGGGAAGGTAAATTGCCCAAGAATCCGCCGACGCCCCTTCTGTTCGTCTTTGGTGCTATCTCGGTGTTCCTCATTGGCGGCGTGACCGGGCCGATACTGGGTACCATTCCCACCGACCTGCATCTGCACGACAGCTACTGGATCGTGGGCCATTTTCACGCCACGATGTTCGGCGGTTACATCTTCCCGTTCTTTGCCGCGCTCTACTATTGGTATCCCAAGGTTACCGGCCGAATGTACAAGGAGTCGCTGGGCAAGCTTCACTTTTGGCTCATGCTGCCCGCATTCTGGGTGATGAGCATCGGCCAGATGAGCGTCGGCCTGTTGGGCATGCGCCGCCGCGTGGCCGACTATGACCCGGCGCTGGGCATCACCACGACCCACGTGCTCATTACCCTGGCGGCGCTGATCATCGGTTGGTCCGTCCTGATCATGATCTATAACTTTGTGGCCAGCACGCGGACTGCGCCTTTGGCCGACATCAACCCCTGGCGCTCGCGTTCGCCCGAATGGCAGATTCCCTCGCCGGTGCCGGAATTCAATTACGCGGTGCCGTTTGAGGTTATCGGCGAGCCGTATGATTACGGTCTGGATGGAGCAACGTATACACGCGAAGTGGTTCCCGTGCCCTCAGGGGATTAGCAGAGGAGATTGCAGATACCATGAGTGAAAGAAAATCGGCCGCCTACCGCCTCGGGCTAATCACGTTGGCGATGCTGGCGGTGCTGACCATTATCGAGTTTTTTGTGGCGGTGTATGTTCAGTCGGTGTATGTTCAGTCGCTGGTGCTGTTGTTTATCATCGCGGTTGTGAAGGCGGCGATCATCGTGCAAAACTTCATGCATATTGCGCGCTTGTGGCGGGAGGAGAGTCATTAAATGAGCGCTGTAACCACCCATTCGCCCCACGACGATGCGCACGGCCACGAGGTGCCTTATGAGACCCAGATGCGATCCAATCGTCTGGGATTGTGGATGTTCATGTTCTCCGAGCTATTTTTGTTCGGTGCGCTGTTCACGACGCGCTTCGTGCTCTGGGGCAACACTCGCCCGGCGCTGAGCCAGGAAATCGGGTTGCTGGCTACCGGCATTTTGTTGCTGAGCAGCTTTTTTATGTATCGTTGCGAGGTCGGCGCGGCCAACGGCGATCAGAAAACTTTCTTGCGCAGCGCCTTGCTAGCGGCCCTCATGGGAACCATATTTTTCATTATGGTCGTCGTGATGGAGTGGAACGTCTTCGGACTGAGCGGCGAACTTTTCGGCATTGAACTGTTCGGCCATCTGAAACCGTCCGATGGCGTCTATGGCGGTGTCTTCTATGCCATGACCGGCATGCACGCGCTGCACGTGTTGAGTGGCATTGCCCTCATCCTCATCATCTGGTGGAATGGTCGCCGCGGGTTCTTCACGCCGGAGCGCCATTGGGGCGTCGAGGCCACAGCCATCTATTGGCACTACGTCGACGTCGTCTGGGTCTTCTTCTATCCCGCCCTCTACCTGATGGGCCACGCCGTTAAATAATTCGTTAAGCCAATGGGCTACGTAAGCCGGGCTGCGCAAGCGGGGCCACGACTGAACGTTAGGTTAGTCGTGGCCCTGTTTTGATCTGCTTTTGGAGCCAATCCCGCTACAATTATTCATATGGATCCTATCGCTCGGGCGGCGTTCAGTTCCTGGGGGTGGCGCCCCGAGGTAGTCATAGTTCTGTGGGTTCCAGGCGTGCTTTTCTTGCTCGGCTGGCGAAAACTGCGCCGGATTAGCGGCTCGGCCAGAGGCGCACGCTCGCTGGGGGCCGCTTGGCGGCCGGTCGCATACATATCGGGGTTGCTGGTGATCGGCCTGGCGCTGATGTCACCGATTGATGTGTTGGGTCAACAGCTCTTCTTTATGCACATGATTCAGCATCTATTGCTGATTATGGTAGCGCCGGTGCTGTTACTGCTTCCCAACCCAATGCCTTTTCTATTGTGGGGTCTTCCGGCACGCGCCAGACTGGCGGCTGGTTCGGCGCTCAATCTCGTCCTTCACAAGCAATCGACTATTGGCCGTTTGCTGCGACGGGCCACCTCGCCCGCCATCGTCTGGTTTAGCATGATCGTGTTTATCATCGGCTGGCACGATCCCAATACGTATGATGCTGCTTTACAAAACGAGCTTGTTCATGATCTGGAACACGTGACGATGTTTGTCGCCGGGATGCTTTTCTGGTGGACGGTGATCGGAGCGGGGCCGCGATTGAACAAAAATATGAGCCTGCCGGCTAAAATCGCTTTCGTCATTGCTGCTGTTCCGCCTAATATGGCGTTGGGAGCGGCATTGGCTTTTAGCCAGGAACCAATCTACTCTTTCTATGTCGATATGCCCCGTTTGTGGGGGATGTCGGTGCTCGATGATCAACGACTAAGCGGCATTATCATGTGGATACCAGGCAGTATGATGTACCTGATTGCCGCGTTGGTGCTTTTGTTCCGATTATTGTCCGGCGAGGGAACGAAAACGCCCAGGAACGATGAGCCTCACCCATCCGATGAGGCATTGGCCGCGTCCGGGGTCGTTGTTGGCGGCGCGAGTGGGGGACAGGGCGTATGACGAAAGCGAGTAAACTCGCCAGGGCTTTGGTAAGCCGGCAGTGGTGGTGGGTCACGCTTCTGGTTGTGGCCCTGATGCTGCTGCTGGCCCGTTTGGGAATTTGGCAGCTGGACCGGCTGGAACAACGGCGGGCGGCTAATGCTCAGCTCCTGGCGGCCATCGAGTCGCCGCCTATCGACCTGAATCGGGAGATAGGCGAGTATTTGGTCATGGAGCCGCGTGAGGTGTCCGGCGACCTGGCAAATCGGGACGTAGCAATGGTAGGCGTGTATGATTACGAGCAACAGCGCGTTTTGAAGCTTCAGTCGTGGGATGGCCGTGCCGGGGTACATCTAATTACACCTCTACTCCTGGAAGGGACGGATACGGCCGTGTTAGTCGACCGAGGCTGGATTCCCGATGCCGCCTTTGAGGCGGGCGAAATGTATGCCGACCAGACTGGCACACAAACGGTGAACGGCTATGTCGCCCTGACAGAGACCATCACCCGTCGCACGGCGGATGCTATCGTCCCTCCCGATCCCGGTGTTGAGTTATTTCGCGTGGATATTGCCGATTTAGGGAAGCGCTTGCCCTATCAACTTGCGCCCTTCTACGTAAAGTTGGCTCCTCAGGACGGTGATTCTTCTGAGTTGCCTATTCCCACGCCGAAGGAGATCGACCTGTCTGAGGGGCCGCACCTGGATTATGCTTTCCAGTGGTTCATTTTCTCTTTGGGCCTAGGGACTGCCTACGTGATTTACGTCAACCGCTGGCTGAATATGCGCGATAATCCGCCACCTGCAAAACAAGAGAGATTCATTAAGCCTCTATAACAATCCTGTCACTATATTGACCCTTAATCGCCACTCGATAGAATAGACTGGCTCAATCGGGCGCAAGCAACCGACGAAGAAATAGAAATCCACTAATATCTTCCCGAATCGGGAAGGATGGTTTAGAAATCTCAGGAGTAAGGCACATGGAAACCGCAGGGCGATTGCGCGAGGGGCTGCCTTCACTATTTTTGGTTTGGGCGATGCTGTTGGTAGCCAGTATCGCCGTTCTGCAAGCCGACCTGGTGGACGGCATGTATGTATTGCCGATCGTGGCGACGTTGGCGCTTGTGGCCGGATGGCTGCTGGCCAAAAGCGTCTTCAGCGACCGGACGGCCCACATCTTTGCCCTGATCTATGGTTTGTTCTTTATCTTCTTTCTCGTCGGCTCGACCCTGCCATATGACGGGCCGTGGCGCGAGAGAATCATTGATTTGCTGGGACGGCAGGTAGAATGGCTTCAAAAGGCCATCGGCGGCGGAACCAGCCGGGACGGCATCATTTTCGTCATTCAAACGACGTCGCTATTCTGGCTACTGGGCTATCTGGCCGGTTGGTATACCTTTCGGCGAGCGCACGTCTGGCGGGTAGTCATTCCCATGGGGATCGTGCTCCTGAGCGTCGTCTATTACTACAATGGGCCACGGCCGCTCCTCATTTATCTGGCCGTTTACACCTTACTTGCCTTGCTGTTTATCGCCGTCACCCATCTGACGGCCGAGCAAGCCGAGTGGCGACGAGCTGCCGTTCGCTACGACCGCGGCATCCAGTTCGATTTCATGCGCGCCGGACTGCTGGCGGCGCTGCTGGCTTTGGTCATGGCCTGGAGCTTGCCGGGCCTGCAGGCCAGCGCATCCATCAGCGAGGCGATGGCCGGGTCGGGGGGGCCATGGCGAACGTTCCAGGACACGTGGACACGGCTTTTTTCGTCGCTTCGCTCATACGGCGCTGGCACAAGTGATCCCTATCAGGACACGTTGGTACTGGGTGGGCCGCGAACGGTCGGGAATACGCTCGTAATGGACGTGCATGTGGACAAGGAGCTACCCTATGGTGTCTATTGGCAGGCCATTGCCTATGATACGTATATTAACGGCGGCTGGAAGGCGGCCGAGAGCGAGGTCGATGAACTCATCCACTACCCCGATGACGGCCCGCTCAACGTTCCGTTCTCGATGTCGCGCACGGTCATCACGCAGACCGTGACGAACTATCTGCCTAACTCCAGCTTTCTCTATGCTGCCCCGGAAGTGGTCAATAGCGACCGCCAAATGCTGCTCGATGCCACGTTTGATCCGCAAGGGCAAACACTCATTACGGCGTTGCGCTCGCGATTCATCTTGCGACAGGGCGACCAGTATCAGGTATCGTCGCGCGTCTCCGTGGCCGATGCGACCAGCTTGCAACAGGATACCACGGACTATCCGCAATGGATTCGAGATCGATACCTCCAACTGCCGGACACAATCACGCCCCAGACGGTGGCGCTGGCTGAGGACCTAACCGCCGGTCTGACAAATCCGTATGATAAAGCCATCGCCGTCCGTGATTATCTGCGTACCAATATCGACTACAACGATCAAATCGATGCCCCGCCGGATGCCTCCGAGCCGGTTGACTATATTCTGTTCGACCTCAAGGAAGCTTATTGCACCTATTATGCCTCCGCCATGGCGGTGATGCTGCGCTCGCAAGGTATCCCAGCCCGGCTGATTAGCGGCTATGCCTTGGGCGAATATGACGAACCTACGCAATCGTACCGCGTGCGGGCCGTAAATTCGCATACGTGGGTCGAGGTCTACTTCCCCACCTATGGCTGGATCCATTTCGAGCCGACGCAAGCAATCCCCGTCGCCGAGCGGCCGTCATCGGGCGCCGGCAACCTGAGCAGCGCTGTCAACGAAGCTGACGCTCCGGCTCCGGAGAGCTTACTGCCTCCAGAAGACCTGAATAACTTTGAATCCGCCGACGGATTGCTGGGGGATCTACAAAACAATCAGGCCGATCAGGGGACACTGGGTGGTATTTCTCCTTGGCAGATTATCGCGGGCGTACTCCTGTTGGGCGTGGCCGGTGGCGTTGTGTTTGCGGGGGCCAACTACAACCGTCGCGTCGAAGCCGATGTCGACCGGAGCTATGGACGCCTGGGGGACTGGGCGCGTTGGCTTGGCATTCCCTGGCGCACCACACAGACGCCTTACGAACAGGCCGACTCGCTGGTGACCGTTGTGCCCGAAGGCCAACAACCGGTGCGCAATCTGACACGCCAGTACGTGCTGCAACGCTTTAGCCCGACCAAAACCACCGAGGACGATTTTGATTCGCTACAGGAATGGAAGCAGTTGCGCCCGCTGCTCATCAAGCGTAGCCTGGCAAATTTCCTGGACCGCTCCCGGAAATCCAAATAACGAATTATCCTGTCGCCCTCGAATCGTTCGTGGATGGGCTTCACCGGTTTTCCGCACGGCTCCCCAGGGCTATTCTGCTATAATTTCATCGGCAACACCGCTGCGAGGTCGGTGATGCCGATGAAATGAAACGCGAATTGAATTACGGACGCGATGTGGAAAACCAACGACCCCCATCTTCTCCTGCCACTCTGGACAGCTTGTTGTCCCAGATTGACGCCTGTCAAACCGCTCTGACCGAGCAGCAAAAGTTATTGCTGCGGACATCTGATGATATGGTTCGTGCCACGGGTATTCGCGGCACCGGCATGTTGACACGTCGCCTGGATGAACTAAAGACCAAGGCGCAACAGCTCCAGAAGGAACTCCGGCAACAGGAGACGGAGCGCGAGCGCCTGCTGGCTCTCCAGACCGTCGGCGCGGCAATTAACTCCTCTCTCGATCTTGACGTGGTTTTGCAACAAGTCATGGACGCCATCATCAGGCTGACCCGCGCCGAGCGTGCCATGTTGTTGCTCTCTGTCCACGGCCGGTTGGAAGTCAAGATGGCCCGCAACATCTCGCAAGAGACGCTGGATGACGTGGCTTCGCTGGAAATCAGTCACAGCATTGTGCGACAGGTGGCCGCATCCGGCGAACCTATCGTCACCATTAACGCGCAGGAAGACGAGCGGTTTTCGGAACAGCACAGCATCGTCAGTTATAAATTGCGGTCCATCCTATGCGCGCCCCTCAAGATTAAAGGCATCACCATCGGCGTCATTTATGCCGACAATCGGGTTGCCAGTGGTATTTTCAGTGATGCCGACCGCGACTTGCTGGCGGGCTTTGCTGACCAGGCGGCTGTCGCCATCGACAATGCGCGACTGTTCCACGAGATCGCCGGCATGAAGCATCTGATGGATAACGTCTTCGCCTCGATAGCCGGCGGTGTCATTACCATCGATGAGAATGATCGCATTGCCCTGCTCAACCGCGCGGCCGGGCACATCCTGGGCCTGGAAGCCGGGGCTGCCCGCCTTGTCGCTTATGAGGACGTGTCCGCCCGGCTGGGGGAGCCGGTGGTGTCTCTGATACGGCAAGTGAAGGAAGGCGGGCTATCGCAAAGTACTGAGCTGGAACTACCTGCCAACGGCTCGTCGCCGGACTCAAAAACCTTGCAGGTGACGGTTTCGCCGCTGCACACGGTGGAAAATGAGTGGGTGGGCGGCGTGGCGATTGTTCTCGATGACGTCTCGGAAAAGAAGCGCATCGAGAGCCTGCGCCGCTATTTGCCCCCGGCGCTGGTCGATCAGGTCAGGGACCTTGACGCCGCCCAAAAACCGCAACGTCGCGAGATCACGGTGCTTTTTGCCGACATACGCGATTTCAGTCGCTTTGGCGAGCATCTTGATCCTGAAGAACTGATTGCGCTGGCTAACGGGCTGTTCTCGGAGGCCGTGGCGGCGATTAGCGACTGTCATGGCCTGATCGACAAGTTCATGGGTGACGCGGTGATGGCTCTGTTTAATACCCCGCTCAATCCCCAGACGAACCATGTCGAACTGGCGGTGAAGGCGGCTCTGGCGATTCAAGCGCGCCTGTCAGTCTATCGGCGCACCCTGCCGCCGGAAAAAGTTCTCTATTTCGGCATAGGTGTTCACACCGGCGACGCGGTCGTGGGCAATGTGGGTAGCGAGCAACGCAAGGATTACTCGGCCGTTGGTGACGTGGTTAACCTCTGCAAACGGTTGCAGGAGTTGGCTGGAACCGACCAGATCCTTATCAGTCGAGACGTCTTCGATTGCGTGCGCGGTAGTGTGTTGGTGGAATCGTTGCCGCCGGTTCAGGTGCGCGGACGACAAGCGCAGGAAGAGGTTTTTCGCCTGTTAGGCGCGGTCGGCGAATTTACTCAACCATGATCACGGAAGGGGGTGGCTCCTCCGGCGTCGTTTCTTCCGTCCCTACGTCGGGAGGGAACGGTGGCAGATCGAATAATTTGCGCCAGGTATACTGACCCACAACTTTCAGCGAGGCCACGATGGGTGCGGCCAGGATCGCGCCCAGGACGCCGGCCAACGCTGCCCCCATAAACACGCCGACAATGACCAGTACGGGATGGAGGTCGAGCGCGCCGCCCACGATGCGCGGAACCAGCAAGTTGTTCTCGACCTGCTGAATAACAACCATCAGGATCAACACGGCCAGGGCAAACTGCCAGGCTTCCAGCCCCAGGTAATTGCTGGGCTGAAAGAAAGCCACGAGTATAGCCACGCCGGCGCTGAGCACCGGCCCCAGAGTCGGCACGAACTCGAGCAGCCCGCCCAGGAGCCCCAATGCCAGCGAATTCTGCACGCCCAGCAGTGTCAACCCAATCCAGACGACGATAAAGATGACCAGCCCTAGAATTATTTGCCCTCGTAGATATGCTCGCCACACGTGGCTTAATTCCGGGAGTAGTCGTTCGGCATCCGCTCGGTAGCCGGGTTGTTGCGCGAAGTCCTTGACATAACCGCTAAAATTGGGCAAGTCAATTGCTAGATAGAGAGAAATAATAAAAACAAAAACCACATTGAAAACGGTGCGAACCGTCGACGTGGCCAAACGGCTTACCACTGTCGTGCTTTGGCTGAACACCGGGTCTAGCATCCCCAGCAGTTGGTCGGTTATTCGTTCCCAGGGGACGATGGTTGGATTAATCACAAATGGCCCAATCTGGGTGGGTTCAGAACGAGTGATGAAGGTGCTGATCGTTTCTGTGCCGTTCTCGATAAGAGCGGGCAACAGGGTGATTAGATTGCCGACCTGCTCGAATGTTGCCAGACCCAGCGCAAAGAACCCGCTGATAATGGCTATTGCCAACGTGAGATAGACGAAGATGATGATCAGCCCCCGGCGAACGGTCGTTCGTCGATCAATGAAGCTGATGATTGGCTCAAGCAGATAGCTCAAAATACCTGCAATGACCAGCATACCGATCAGGGACTTGAAGCGTCCCATCAGCCATACTACGGCCAAGAGCACGAAAATCACCACGATAACTTTGGTGGTCTTGCTCCAGTAGGGCGAACTATCTGCTGGGGCCTTATTGGTCACGGGATCATCTTCGCTAACCATTGTGACGATCATAAAGCCTTTCCCTTTATATAACAAGGGGCGGGCGATTTTAGGGACCGCTTATTGAACTGCTATAGGCATGGGCGGGGGAAGATAGGTGTCTACTGCTTGGCTGCTCTCCTTGCGAACGATGAACAATAAATAGGCACCTTCCGCCGTAGACGCTTCTTCTTCATAGTACGGCCGCACCCAGCGCTCTGTTGGTCCCAGGCTGCTTTCCCAGGGAGCGACGATCCAATGGCCGGTGAGGGCATGCAGAGCGGCCGAGGGCAAGCCCTGTGCGTGGCCTAGCTCCAGGGTGCGCAGAGCGTCGCGCGAGAAGTAGTATTGCCAGCGCTCGATGACGAACCCCGCCGTTGCCAGCCGGTCGGCCCAGGTTTGGGGTGGGTCGGTATGGGCATGACGCGATATGAAATTGAACCAGCGTCGATACCGTTCGGCCATACCGTCCAGATGAAGGCGTTCAAAAAGAGCCGCGCCACCCAGAAACTCGGTGAAATAGTGGCTGGGTGTGGTGATGAGAAAACGTCCCCCCGGTCGCAAGACTCGGCTGATCTCGTTGAGTACCGGCTGGATGTCGGGAATGTGTTCCAGGACAGAATTGCTGAAAGCGGCGGCGAAATAATTATCGGCAAAGGGCATATTATCGCCGAGGGCCTGCAGGGGTAGTTCGTAATTACCGGCTTTAACGGCCTTGTTGAGCGGCCGCCACCACGGATCGATGCCGGCCGTAATTCGCCGGCCGGGCAGGGCCAACTGGGCAAAATTGCCGTCGCCACAGCCGATGTCGAGCAGCGGTTCCGGCAGATCGACGTAGGAGTAGAACCGGGCTTCAACCGCTCGCAACAGGGCTCTGAAGGCCGGCAATGTCTTAAGCTGCTGCCAGAGCAGATCATCTGTCGTATCAAGCATCATGTTAGGATTGTCGATGGGGGCGCGTTGTCGCGCATTGCCCGCAGGCGGTCATAGGCCGGCGGTTCGATGGATTGAGCGGGATGCCCGCCGTGACATAGCGCCTCGAAAACGCGCGCGTATTCGGCCGCCGTCTGGGCGGGATCAAAGCTCGCGGCGATCAGGTCCGGGTCGCGCACGTACCGCTCGCGTTCATTCAGAATCCGAATGATCGCTTCGGCCAGCGCCTCCGCATCGCCGACCTCGGTCACTTCGCCCATGCCGGTCATCGTCACCGGCTGGCGCACGCCGGGCAGATTGCAGGCGGCCACCGGCACGCCGTTGCGCATCGCTTCGATCTGCACTAGGCCAAAGCTCTCCGTGCTGTTCAGGCTGCATATGCACAGCAGGTCGAGGCTGCGGTAGAAAGCGGTCAACTCTTCGCCCTGTAGCGTGCCCAGAAGTTTGTAGTGAGCCTGGAATTGCTCGAAGAGCGGCCGCAGACGGGCGGCATAAGCCTCTTCGCCCAGGATGTTTTTGTGTGGCCCGGCGTGGAGAACGAGAACGTCGGGATAGGCGTCTATGACGCGGGGCAGAGCTTGCAGCAGGACCTCGACGCCCTTCTCTGCCGCCAACCGGGCCGATATGCCGATGACCGGCCGGTCGCCCACGGCGTGCTTTTCTCTGAACGCCCGCACGGCCGCGTCCGTGACCGGGTTAAGCGTGATGGGTGGTGGAACGATGACCAGCTTGCGGTCAACGTATTGGGACAGATAGGGCGAGTGTATGGCGTAATCGCGGGTATACGTCGCGACGACGTCAGCCAGGCGGCCGGCTACCCTGTTCTGGAACTGCACTACGCGATCCACAGCCTTGTTGAACAGGCCCACCGGCAATTGCAGATCGCAATGGTAGGTAAGCACGACCGGCTTGCGCAGCAAACGGCCGCGCAGCGCCAGCCCCGGGGCGTCGAACTGCGGCAAGTGCAAGTGAAGCACATCGGAGCGACGCGAAAGCTTCCAGGCCATCGGCCCAAAATCGGGCATGAGCACACCCTTGCTGATGCGCAGCGCCACCGGAATGCGCACTATCTTCACCCCATCCATGACGTCGTAACGCGGCAACGATGGATCATACTGTGACGTCAGTACGGTGACGTCATGACCTTGTTCGACCAGCGCCCGACTAAGGCGTTCCACGTAAATCGTCAACCCGCTCACCCACGGTCGATAATAGGTCAATACTTCGAGAACCTTCATAACGGATAACCCTTGGTTGGTACGGAAGTTTGGAACTTATACACGGCAAGTCGTCGGGTGTCGCACCTTGAAAAGTAGCCGGAGTGTCATGGCGACTGATCGGCTGCTTGACGATTTACCAGCGATTGGGCTGACGCCAGCACGTTGCGGAACGTGACCCCGGTCCCAAGAATGCCGATGAAGCCCACGATCACCATGATCACGATGTTGGTAATGTGATAGAGAAACGCAAAGCCGGCTGACTCCACCGGCGGTTGGCCGTAGAGCTGGAGGGCGGTGATGACGGCAAAGTGGTAGGGGCCGGCCTGCCCGGGGGTGGAAGGCACAGCCACGCTGAACGCGGCGGCGCAGACGACAAAGGCGGCCATGACCCACGTCGGTTCCAGACCGACGGCGCGCATGATGAAGTAGTAGGCCAGGATGACGGGCAGCCAAATCAAAATACTGAGCACGGTCAATATGAGTCCGTCTCGAAATGAAGTCAGGCTTTTTAGGCCGATCAACAGCCCATCGAACCGGCCGAGCCACTTTTGCCGATCCAGGAACGGCAGCAAGCGCGCCATCAGGCCGTCGAGCATTCGCAAAGCTCTCTCCCGCTGGTTGGCGGCCATCACGAGAACGCCGATGCCCGCGATGGCGGCAAAGCCGGAGAACAGGGCGAACGAGTGCATCCAGTCCGGCAGGGTAGTAATGCCGGAGAGCGTGAAGGGCAGCAGGACGACGATGAACAGCATGTCCAACAGGCGTTCCACGACCATTGTCGAGATACCCTGGGCCATCGTCACCGGAGGGACGTTGCCGATCAGAACAGCCCGCGCCACGTCGCCCAATCGCAAGGGCAGCAGCTGGGTCAGCATATAGCCGATGTTCTGGATGTGAAAGACCTGGCTATAGGGCACGGCATTGTTCAGCATGAATCGCCAGCGAATGGCCCGCAACAACAGAAAGGCGATTATTCCCAATGTCCCCACACCTAAATAGCCGAGGTGGACGTGACGCAAGCTATCCAGAATCTCGCTGGGGCGAGCATAGAAGTAAAAGACGGCCACGAGGGATGCCAAACCGATGAGAATCCCACCCCACACCTGCCACTGGCCTTTCCGCGAACTTTGTTCCATAGAGGGTGAATTATATCAGGATCGTCGCCCGGGGTGCAGAGTTGACGAGCGACTGGTCACGACCTATCATCGGCTTATTAATCCGATACGAGGAGGCTTCGATGGAATATGTGAATCTCGGCCGCACGGGACTGAAGGTTTCGCGCATTTGCCTGGGGATGATGACCTATGGCACGCCGGACTGGCGCGAGTGGGTACTCGACGAGGAGCAAAGCCGGCCGTTCATCCGGCGCGCGCTCGAACTGGGCATCAACTTTTTCGACACGGCTGACATGTATTCGCTGGGTGTCAGCGAAGAGGTGACCGGTCGGGCACTGCGCGATTTCGCCCCGCGCGATGAGGTTGTGCTGGCGACGAAGGTGTTCTTCCCGATCGGCCAGGGTCCCAACGGCGGCGGCCTGTCGCGCAAACACATTATGGAGGCGATTGATAATTCCCTGCGCCGCCTGGGGATGGATTACGTCGATCTCTATCAAATTCACCGTTGGGATGACGATACGCCCATTGAGGAGACGATGGAAGCGCTCCATGACGTGGTGAAGGCCGGCAAGGCGCGTTACATCGGCGCGTCGAGCATGTATGCCTGGCAATTCGCCAAGGCGCAGTACACGGCCGATCTCCACGGCTGGACGCGCTTCGTGTCGATGCAGAATCACTATAATCTCATCTATCGCGAAGAAGAGCGCGAGATGCTGCCTTTCTGTATCGATCAAGGCGTCGGCGTCATTCCCTGGAGTCCGCTGGCTCGCGGGTTTCTGGCCGGTAACCGTTCGCGCGAGGCGCAGGGCGATACACTGCGCGCCAAAACTGATACCTATGCCCACAATATGTATTATCGCGACAATGATTATGAAGTCGTGGACAGGGTGGTGGAGGTAGCCGGGCGCATTGACGGGGCCAGTCCGGCCCAGACGGCGCTGGCGTGGTTGCTGCACCGGCCGGGCGTGGCCGCGCCCATCATTGGTGCGAGCAAGATGAGCCACCTGGAAGACGCGGTTGCCGCGGTGGATATTCACTTGTCGCCGGAGGATATTCAATTATTGGAGGAACCATACCGCCCCCATCCGATATTGGGTCATTCCTAAGCCAGAGATTCGCATAGCGATTCAGGACTGGCGATTTTTGTGGTCATAAAAGCCACGCCCGCTTTTTCGTCCCAGCCGGCCGCTATCAACCATGCGCCGCTGAATGGGATGTGGTCGGTACTTCGGGTCTTGGTAGTATGCGTCGTAGACGGATTGTGTAACGGCCAGATTGACGTCAAGCCCGATGAGGTCAAGTAGCTCGAACGGCCCCATCGGAAAACCGAGGGAACTGATCAGCCGATCAATCGTCTGCGGCTCGGCCACTTGCTCGCCCAGCAGGCGAAGGGCTTCTCCATAGAAGGGGCGGGCGATCCGGTTGACAATGAAAGCCGGGGAATCGCGGCAGAGAACGGCTGTCTTGCCTATTTCGGCGACAAATTGCCGGCACGTTGTTACGGTGGCGTCGCTGGTCGAGTCGCCGCGAATGATCTCGACCAGGCGCATGAGGTGCGCCGGATTGAAGTAGTGCAGGCCGATGACGTGGTCCGGTCGCTCGGTGGCGGCGGCGATAGCGCTGATGCTGAGGCTGGAGGTGTTGCTGGCGAGGATAGCGTGCGGTGGGGCGGCGGCATCTAGGCGGCCGAACACCTTACGTTTCAGTTCCATATCCTCCGGCACGGCTTCGATAACCAAGTCCACCCTGGCCGCCTCGCCCAGATCGGTGGTTAGAGAGATCGAAACTTTGGCGCGTTCGGCTGCTTCGGGTTCCGTTTTGCCGCGTCTGAGGCCTTCGTCGATATTCTTGTGGATGGAACGGACGGCTGTGTCGAGTAGCTCGCTCGTCAGGTCGAAGAGGACAACCTGTTTGCCGGCCAGCGCGGCCGAGTGGGCAATGCCGCGTCCCATGGTGCCTGAGCCGATGACGGCTACAGATTCTATGCTCATTGACACTCTCCAGGTCCCAACTGTTAACCCTATTGATTGTGCTTGTGCCGCAAGATAATACCACTACTATCGCCTAAGCGAAAAAGCCCCCGGTAGCGAAGCACGCACCGGGGGCTTTACGTCCGTTGTATCACTAACGGGATTGATTACTTCGCAAACCCCACCGCCCGCGTCTCCCGGATCACCGTCACCTGAATCTGACCCGGATACTGCATGGAGTCCTCAATGTTCTTCGAGATTTCTTTAGACAGGCGTACGGCGGCCAGGTCGTCGATCTGATTGGGTTTTACCAGGATGCGGATTTCGCGCCCGGCCTGAAGCGCATAAGCGCTCTCGACGCCGGCGAACGACGTGGCAATTTCTTCCAGCGTGCGCACTCGTTTGATGTAGTTCTCCAGATTCTCGCGCCGCGCGCCGGGGCGGGCGCCCGATATGGCGTCGGCCGACTCGACGATGATGGCCTCGATTGATTCCTGCTCGACTTCATGGTGATGCGATGCAATAGCGTTGACGACGATGGGCGGCACCTTGAACCGTTTGGCGAATTCGGCCCCTAGCTGGGCATGGGTGCCCTCTTGATCGTGGTCCATCGCCTTGCCCAGATCGTGGAGCAGCGCGCCCATCTTGGCCGTCTCGATGTTGGCGCCCAGTTCGGCGGCCAGCATGGCCGCGATATGGGATGCTTCAACGGCGTGCTGCAACTGATTCTGCCCGTAAGACGTGCGATACTTGAGACGGCCGAGCATCTTCAGGATTTCCGGATGCAGGCCATGGACGTTAGCTTCGTAGGCCGCCTGTTCGCCGGCCTCTTTAATGACGCGCTCGACTTCTTCCTGGGCATCGCTGATCAGTTTTTCGATGCGCGCCGGATGGATGCGGCCGTCTGTAATGAGCTTCGCCAGCGCGCGCCGGGCGACTTCGCGCCGGACGGGGTCGAAGCTGCTGACGGTGACGGCCTCGGGTGTGTCGTCCACAATGATGTCGACCCCCGCGGCCTGTTCGAAGGCGCGGATATTGCGGCCGTTGCGGCCGATAATGCGTCCCTTCATTTCGTCGCCGGGAAGCGGCACCACGGACACGACCATATCAGCCACCTGATCGCTCGCCAGCCGCTGAATCGCCAGGGCGATGATTTTGCGCGCCTGATCTTCGGCCGTTTCCTTGGCCCGATTGTCAATTTCGCGCATGACGCGGGCGAGGTCTTGCTGGGCTTCCTTTTCCACTTGCTGGATGAGGACGGCGCGCGCCTCATCGGTGGTCATAGCCGCGGTCTCTTCCAGCTTTTGGCGGTGCTCCTGTTCCAGGTTGCCCAGATCGTTCTGGCGCTTGTCCAGTCTGCTCTGGCGCTTATTGAGCAATTGTTCGCGTTGTTCGAGGGTTTTTGCCTGTGTGTCCTGATTGGCCCCGCGACGGTCGACACGTTCCTCGGCGCGTGCCAGGTCCTGGTAGCGCCGCTCGATGGCCTTCTCCGCTTCGAGGCGAATATCCTGGGCCGCCTCGCGAGACGTGCGCAGAATGTTCTCGGCTTCCCGCTCGGCTGCCAGGCGTTTTTCGGCGATTTCCGACTCAGCGGCGGCGATTGTATCGGCCACCCGGGGCTGCATGACGGCGCGGGTGATGAACGCGGCCACGGCCGCCCCCACCACGATGCCTATCAGCAGGCCTATCCATAGTTCCATAATTATTTCTCCTTATTCATCTTCGTCAGGTTTCACTTCAAGCCAGGTTTCCGTGACGACTTCGCTGACAACGTCGTAGGGATACCCATGACGCATCAGATAGCGTGTCATTTTGGTGCGCCACTCGGCTTCGGCCAATCCGCGCCATCGCCCGGCTTGTTTCCGCGCGACCCGCCGCGCTGCGTCGATCTCGTCCACGTCGGACAGAGCCTCGGCAACGATTTCACGCTCGACGCCTTTCTGGCTGAGTTCCTGGCGCAGGGCCAGGCGGCTGCGCGGCCGAAAGGTCTCGCGCTGTTCCACCCAGTAGGCGGCGAAGGCATCATCGTCGATTAACTTCGCTTCGGTCAGGTCGTCTATTACATTTTGAATAATTTCGTCGTCCATCTGATGACGGCGAAGATAGCGCGATATCTCGGCTGAACTGTAGGGCCGGCGGGCCAGCAGGCGTAAGACGCGCTCTCTGGCCCGATGAACCTCATCGCGCTGGTCTAGTTGTTCCAATTCGCTCTGGCTTATCTCCTGCCCGATTCTTAAGCCGGCAGCCACAGACAGCGCCAGACCCACGGCAAACGCGCCGTCAATGAACACGTTGACCCGGTCCGGGTTTTTCACCTGTGCCGTCAGAGCAGTAATCGTACCCATCGGTATAAAAGCAAAAAGCCGTGGTTACAAAGCCACGGCTAGCATTCAGGCGCTCAGGTCTCGCGATCTGTTGTCAATAAAGGCCACCCGATGACGGGTGGAAAACCCATTTAGCGCAACGGTCGTATATGACGGCTACAGTTACCGAGGTGGTTAGTCGAGAACATTATGTACTTGATAGGGCTTGCTGCGGAGCAAGCGGCAGGGCCGGTTCATCAAGTTTCCATATAGTGCCTGTCAGAATGAATACGCACCCTTTTCCGAAAGGTTCGATTGTCATCCGCAGGTTTATCCATTCTAATCAACAACAGGTTCCTGTACACAAATTTCAAACCAGATGCGTCAAGCTAACTGGGTAAATCCTTATCGACTCATATTGCCATCGACGCCGCAAAGCGAAGCGCCGTAATCTAGCAGTGGCAGTAAGCCGTCTAATATCCTTGTTTTTAAGTACCCGCATCGCGCTCTTTAAGGGCGCTTTAATTCCCCGTATCAGTGAACGGCCGTGGCCGGCAATCCGGCTGATTGGCGAATCAGTTTCTCCAATTCGTCTAGCATGGCCGGGTTCTCGGCCAGGTAAGTCTTAGCATTCTCACGTCCCTGACCCAGCAGTATGTCTCCGTAACGGATGAAAGCCCCGCGTTTATCTAGCAGGTTATTATTGATAGCCAGGTCGAGGACGTCGCCGGTGCGGGAGATGCCCTCGTTATACATGATGTCGAACTCGCACTCGGTGAAGGGCGGGGCGACCTTGTTCTTCTTGACCTTGACCCGCGTGCGGTTGCCGATGACGTCGTTGCCGGCCTTGATGGCCTGGATACGACGGATGTCCAGCCGGATGGAAGCGTAGAACTTCAGGGCGTTGCCGCCGGAAGTCGTCTCCGGGTTGCCGAACATGACACCGATCTTCTCGCGTAACTGATTGGTGAAGATGACGACGGTGTTGGTCTGCTTGATAGCGCCGGAGAGCTTGCGCAGAGCCTGGGACATGAGGCGGGCCTGGAGACCGACGTGGGTATCGCCCATCTCGCCCTCGATCTCGGCGCGGGGGACGAGGGCGGCCACGGAGTCGATGACGACGACGTCCATGGTGCCGGAGCGAATGAGGGCATCGGCGATTTCCAGGGCCTGCTCGCCGGTGTCGGGCTGGGAGACGTAGAGGTCATCGATGTTGACGCCGCAGCGGGCGGCGTAGGTGGGGTCGAGGGCGTGCTCCATATCGATGAAGGCACAGATGCCGCCGAGCTTCTGGGCTTCGGCGACGACGTGCTGGCAGACGGTGGTCTTGCCGGAGGACTCGGGGCCGTAGATTTCGATGATGCGGCCGCGCGGCACGCCGCCCACCCCCAATGCAATGTCGAGTGAGAGCGACCCCGTGGGAATCGACTCAACCAGCATGTTTGTCGCCTGTCCGAGGCGCATGATAATACCGTCGCCGAAACGTTTCGTGAGCGTGGCGACAGTGTTTTCTAACGCTCGTGCTTTGGCCTGATCGGTTGCCATAATGGTCTGTTTATTCGGAACATGGCTACCCATGCTATGGTGTTCCGCTTGCTGTCCGTCCCGTAGATGGTATCACTCAAGATTCTTATGTAGTGTACAATAGCGATATGCAATTAGCAAACTCTGTGACGGGCGAGCCGATTTTGCGCCGTCATGTCAGAAAGGCCACCCCGCAGGATGCGGGCGCTATTCAACGGCTGATGAAAATGGGGGTTTACGTCCACCTTCATACCGATTGGCGTGCGCCCGGGGCGTGGCTGGAGAGGCCGGGTTTTGTCGTATTTGACGAGGGCCATACTGGGGAGAACCTTTCGGGGAAAAGCGAGATACCGGCTTGTCTGGCTATCGCGGCCGAGCCGCCGCCAGCCGCCTGGGTACGCATCGCCGCCGTCGATTCGACCGCCGGTTATTCCCGAACGGAAGCCATGTTCGCCGCCGTTCTTGATACCCTTGATCCGAACATCAATGAAATCGCCTGGTTTCTGACGGGCTATTGGCCGCTCCATTGGCTGGAGCGGTTGGGATTTGCACCCACCAGCAATGTACTGACCTACCGCAAGGAAGGGGTCTCTGTACCCACCTTTTCATCGCCGCCCCAACTGGTCATACGCCCTCTTTTAATGGACGACATTCCGACCTTGGCGGCTATCGAGGAGGCCGCGTTTGAGCCGCGCTGGCGTCATAGCGCGGAAGATCTGTTCCTCGCCTGGCGTCATTCCATCTGCTTCACGGTGGCCCTGCACGAAGGGCAACTGATGGCCTTCCAATTTAGCACGGGTGGCGAGGGGAACGCCCATTTATCGCGTATGACCGTTCATCCCTCTCGACAGGGTATGGGGATCGGCGCTGCTCTCCTGGCCGATGCTCTAAATAATTATCGCCTTCAAAACATTCGCGCCGTAACGTTGAACACCCAAGCGGATAATTCACCTTCCCGGCGCTTGTATGAACGGTTTGGCTTCGAATTGACCGGATCGTCGTATCCGGTTTGGTCATACTATCCTGATAAGGTTGCCGGGAAGCCGGAAAATCGCCCGGAATAAACGTTATCTGATGGTCAATAGTTGTTACATGAACGGAGGCAAGTCAAATGGCCCGCAAAAAACTGGATGACAAGGAAATTCAAACTGCGCTTGAGGCGTTACCCGGATGGAAAGTCAAGGACGGCAAATTGCACAAGTCGTTCAAATTCGATTCGTTTGCCGAGGCTATCGGCTGGATGGTGAGCGTTGGCATCTACGCCGATAAAAAGGATCATCATCCGGACTGGGCCAATAGTTACAATCGCGTCGAGGTCGATCTGTCTACCCACGATCTGGATGACGCGATCAGTAATCTCGACCTGGAACTGGCCCAAAAGATGAATTCATTAGCAGGACAGGGATAAAGAATATGGCACTTAACCTTCGCAATCGTAGTTTCTTAAAGGAACTGGATTTCACGCCCGACGAGCTTCGTTTTTTGCTTAAGCTCTCGGCCGATCTCAAGTCGGCCAAATATGGCGGCTATGAGCAGCCGCGCTTGCGGGGCAAGAACATCGCTCTTATTTTTGAGAAAGCCTCGACGCGCACGCGCTGTGCTTTTGAGGTGGCGGCCTACGATCAGGGGGCGCACGTTACCTATCTGGGGCCGGAGGGATCGCAGATCGGCCAAAAGGAGTCGATGAAGGACACGGCCAGAGTGCTCGGCCGCCTTTATGACGGGATCGAATATCGCGGCTTCGCTCAGGATACGGTAGAGACGCTGGCCCGGTATTCCGGTGTGCCTGTCTGGAATGGGTTGACCAATGAGTTTCACCCGACGCAAATTCTGGCCGATATCCTGACGATGAGCGAGCATTCGACCAAGCCATTGGCGGAGGTTGCCTACTGTTATGTGGGCGATGCGCGTAACAATATGGGTAACTCGCTGATGGTCGGCGGGTGCAAGCTCGGTATGGATGTGCGCATCTGCGCGCCGAAGAGCCTGTGGCCGGCCGAAGAATTGATCGATCAGTGCCGGGCCATTGCCGGCCAAACCGGAGCGCGGCTGGTGCTGACGGAGGACGTGGATAAAGGCGTGGAAGGGGTGGACTTCATCCATACCGACGTTTGGGTATCGATGGGCGAGGCCGATTCGGTGTGGGAGCAGCGCATCGAGCTGCTAAAGCCCTATCAGGTAAACGAGGCGGCCATGCAGATGAGTGGCAATTCGGCCGTCAAGTTCATGCATTGCCTGCCCTCATTCCACAATCGGGAAACCAAGATCGGCGAGCAGATCTACCAGAAGTTCGGATTAGATGGGCTGGAAGTCACTGAAGATGTGTTCGAATCCCCCGCCTCAATCGTATTCGATCAGGCCGAAAACCGGATGCATACGATTAAGGCCGTGATGGTGGCCACTCTGGGAGATTGAACCCCCGGAGCAATCGTCCGTATCTTTCATAGCCGGGCCTACGGTGCGATCCACAGGCCCGGCATTTATTCCCATACGTACATCTCCTTTTCCTCATCGAACCTGATATGGATGTTGGCCTCCTCTTTTCTATCCGCTGAAGGAAGTCCGGAGTTATCATGGTTGGTTACAAGGCCGTTGGGGGAAAAGGAGGCATTCTCATTGGAACTTTGCAACAAGGTATCAAGTAAAATTCGGTCGTCATCGGAGAGAATGGCTCGCAGGGCCGAAAGCTTTTTCAAGAGCGTCCTTGAGTTGTTTTGGGTGACCACGGGCATCCTCCATCGGTGCAACGGTGATAAAATCCTTCCCGTGGACACTATAGCATTTTGTTCGATATGGCGTCTGTCGCCTGGACGACATTAAGGATTGGGGCTCTTAAAGAAGACTCTGTTCCTGGATCTGCTGGATGGCTGAACGGTTCAGGAGCATTATCCGACCGCGGCCGGTCAAAAGCAGGTTGTCTCGTCGCCAACGACTCAGGATGGCAGCCACGGTCTGTCGCGTGAGCCCGGTGCGGTGTGCTAATTCTGCCTGCGACAGGGTGACGTAACCTTTGTCGGGGCCGTTTCGATCCGCCTCATCCATCTCCAAGAGAACCCGGGCCAGCCGCGCCGGTGCATCGAGAAAGGCCAGAGCGCTTTCTCGCTTTTGAGATTTAAATAACCGTTGTGTGGCGATCTCCAGCATGCGCCGGGCAAGAGGCGGCTCATAATCGAGAACATCAAGAAACACACCGGCCTTTATCTCCAATACTTCGCTATTTTTTCTGGCTTGTGCTCCGGCGGTACGCATCCCGGACGCCAACAAGGCGACTTCCCCGAAACAATCGCCGACACTGAGTTCGTCGATAATCATCTCTCGACCATCAGCGTTTGCCAGGACCACGACTAGTTCACCCGACTTCACAATGTAAAGGGCATTGGCCGGATCGTGCTGATAAAAAAGAAACGACCCTTTCTTGACGGGAACCACCCTGCTCGCATGGGACAATCTGATGTAGCTTTCATCCTGGAGGCCGGCGAAAACCGGCGTCGTGCGTAGTAGGCGCAATTTTTCCTGAGAGAAGATGTCCAGTGGCACGGGTTGTTATCCTGACTCCGGAATTTGTCGGCTGCTGGCAGCGCGGCAGATTCATGCGTGGGCTATGGGTCTCATCAAGCGTGGAGGTTTTCCAGCTCGTCGATCATGTCGCGAAGCACGTCGTATCCGCCCTGCCAGAAGGATGGCGCGGCAATATCGAATCCCGCTTCGTTTAACACTTTGGCCGGCTCTTCTGCTCCCCCGTAAGACAGAAGGTTCAAGTAACGGGGGATAAATGACTCTCCATCGACACGATACTGGCTGTATAGCGACAAGACCAGTAGTTGCCCGAAGCTGTAAGCATAGGTATAGAAGGGCGTGTGATAGATGTGGGGAATGGAAATCCACTCCCATCGAAAGTCGTCGCTCAGATCGACTGCTTCACCGAATTGGGTTTGAAGGTTCTTGAGATAGGCCACACACAAATCGTCGGCCGATTTGCCGGCCATGATCAGGTCGTGGGCTTCACGCTCGAAGAGGGTGAAGTACGATTGCCGTTGGACGGTGGCATAGGCGTCATCCACCGCATAGGCCAGCAAATCGCGCCGGACGGCCACGTCGGTTTCCTGTGACAAGAGGCGCTCGGTCAACAGCATCTCGGAGAAGACGGAAGCCGTCTCCGCCAAGGGCAGCGATGGATGGTAGGTCAGCAGAGAGTGATTGGCGGAGAGGATGCCGTGGATGCCGTGACCCAGTTCGTGGGCCAGCGTGGCGACATCACGAGCTTTGCCAGTGTAGTTTACGTGGACCCAGGGGGTCATGCCGGGGAGAACGCTATAGCAAAAGGCCCCGCCACGTTTGCCCGGCCTGATTTCCGCATCAATATGATTGTCGGTGACGATTCGCCAGGCCATATCGGCCACGGCCGGCGAGAAGTGCCGAAGACTGTCCATAATCAGGTCCAGCGCCTGAGCGTACTCGAACGTTTTGTCGGCCGTGGTCAGTGGGGAATAAATATCGTACCGGCGCAATCGTTTGACCCCCAGCCATCCTGCCTTCAGCTTGAAATAGCGTTGGAAAAGATCGTTATTGTCGGCACAAACGCCCAAAAGCACGTCCACCACGTTATCCGGAATGTCGTTAGCCAGGTTACGTGCCGAGATGGCGGTGGGGTAGTGGCGCAGCAGCAGCGACTCCGAGTGCCAATCCCGGACGCGGTGGCTATACATCTGAGCCAGAACGGCGCTGTTATCCTCATAGACACGGAACAATTCCTGATAAGCCGCGGCGCGGACGTCGGGTGAGGGATGGCGATAGAGTGCGCTCACCTGATCGCGGGTCAGGGTGCGACGCTCGCCTTCCACCTCCACCGTAAAGGTAAAGCCGTTGGTGATCATGTCGTAAAGGCTGACGATGGCGTTGATGCCATTCGTGTCCTTTAGATTAATGATCTGCTCCTCGCTTTCGCCCAGGGTATAAGGCTTGAACTTGAGCAAGTTGTTCAGATAGTGACGGTTATCCCCCTCCGGTGCTAAACGCGTGACGATCTCCGGGGTCAGGCTTTTCAGCCACAGCGTAAAGAAGAGGGTGCGATTATCGGCGGCCGTGACGGCCTGGTCGACGCGATCACGCAATATCAACGCCGCTTGATTTTTCACATCCGAGAAGAAGAACAGGTGGGCGTAGGCATAAGCCCGGTAACCGAGTTCAAGGATGTGTTCATACTGCCGCAGGATGCTCCGGAATTCGTCATGCCCAATTGTGTCGGACAATAGCTCTCGATTTACCTCAAACGAGGTGATGGACCCATCCAGATCGGCCAGGAGCGCGTCCATCGAATCTTCGAGAGGCGTGGCGAGAAGGTCTTCCAGACTCCAGGCCGTGGGCAGTAATTCTTGGGTTGTATTATTCATCATAACCAGATGCTCCAAAATCCCGGTGAAGTTTAGCGATTATTGTAGCTGGAAGTTTGGTTTTGTCGGAATAAAACAAAAAGTCGCAGTGGTTCACACTGCGACTTCTTCTCAGGTAGCGGGGGCGCGATTCGAACGCGCGACCTCCGGGTTATGAGCCCGACGAGCTGCCTCTGCTCTACCCCGCAACGACAGGATGAAATTATAGCACCGAACGACGGAAAGTCAAATGCGATTGACGGGTGGGCCGGCTCCCTTTATAATCAACGGTAACAACAATTTTATAGGTGTCTTGCGGGTGTCCGGTCGCAACCGGTCTGAGATGTTCCTGGAAAGTGAACAAACCGCTCTACCTGATCCAGGTCATGCTGGCGTAGGGAAATGACGACGAATCGTTCCAAGCGCTCCTGACCCAGGGGCGCTTTTTCGTGGAGGTTTATGATGCGGAGTATTGCCAAGTGGCTAGTATTGTTAGTAATCGCCGGGCTGGCAACGGCGTGTTCGGCCGGCGGTGGAGCAACCGACGGGCCGGTTGTCGTGCGGCTGATGACTCACGACAGCTTCGACGTGAGCGCCGAGCTTATCGCGACTTTCGAAGCGGAGACGGGGATTCAGGTCGAAATCTTCAAGGCGGGAGACGGCGGCGAAATGCTCAACAAGGCCATTCTGGCCAAAGATGCGCCCCTGGCCGACGTGTTGTTCGGCGTCGACAACACCTTCCTGAGTCGCGCGCTGGACAACGACATTTTCCTTCCCTACCAGTCGCCGCTATTGGGCGATGTGAGCGATGCCCTGGAGCTTGATTCGCAATATCGGGTGTCGCCGGTCGATTTCGGCGATATATGCCTTAACTATGATGTGGCCTGGTTTGAGGAAGAGGGCGTGCCCCCACCCGATTCCCTGGGCGATTTGGTCGACCCGACCTATGCTGGTCTCACGGTCATCGAAAATGCGGCTACTTCCACACCGGGCCTGGGGTTCTTGCTGGTGACAATTGAAGCCTTTGGTGAGGATGGCTACCTGGATTACTGGCAGCAGTTGGCGGCCAATGACGTGTTGGTTGTTGACGGGTGGGAGCAGGCCTATTACAGTCATTTTACGGCCGCCTCGGACGGCGACCGGCCGATCGTCGTTAGTTATGCCACAAGCCCGGTGGCCGAGGTCTACTTCGCCGAGGAAACACCGGTCACTGCGCCCACGGCCGCGGTGCTGACCGACGGGACTTGCTTCCGGCAGATCGAATTCATTGGCATCCTGAAGGGCACCGCGGTCGAGGAACAAGCCCGTCTGCTGGTTGATTTTCTTCTGGATAAAGCATTTCAGGAGGATATTCCTTTGAAAATGTTTGTCTTCCCCGCCAACGAGACAGCGCAACTGCCTGAAATCTTCCGGATGTATGGACACGCCGCAGACGCCCCGGCGCAGATGGCCCCGGAACGCATCGCTGCCAATCGCGAGACGTGGATTCAGGACTGGACGAATATAGTTCTGCGCTGATGGTTCCTCCACCTGTGGCTGAAAGTCTCACGGGCCGGCGCAACCCGGCGCGCCTGATCCTCGCGGGAATCGTGTTCCTGCTGCCCATCATTTTCTTCGCCCTGTTCTACATCTACCCGCTTGGATCTATTCTCCGATTGGGACTGATACCCGAGGGCGTTCTTGACACGGCCGCATTAACACAACTGTTTACCGACGGTTATCTGCTGCGGGTTTTGTGGTTTACAACCTGGCAAGCTATGGTCTCGACTGTCCTGACGTTGCTCTTGGCGTTTCCGGGGGCCTACGTCCTGGCCCGATATCGGTTTCGCGGCAAAACAGCCGTGCGCACCTTGGCCACTTTGCCGTTCGTTTTGCCGACGGTGGTGGTGGCGGCGGCATTTGTGGCCCTGATTGGGCCCAGTGGTGTCATCAATACCTGGCTGCGCGACTTATTCGCGCTTGAGGCTGCCCCGATCCGGCTCAACCAGACGGTGTGGATCATCCTGGCCGCCCATGTTTTCTATAATTACAGCGTCGTCTTGCGCCTTCTAAGCGCCTATTGGCAAAATTTACCGCCTTCTATGACCCAGGCCGCCCAGATGCTGGGTGCTTCTCCGCGGCGAGTTTTCTTTGAGGTGACGCTCCCCTTGTTGCGGCCGGCCATTACGTCCGCGGCCACGTTGGTGTTCATCTTTTGCTTCACCAGCTTTGGGGTAATCGTTATTCTCGGTGGGCCGCGCTTCGCCACGCTGGAAGTGGAAATCTATCGACAGGCGCTAAATCTGTTTAGCCTGCCGCTGGCCGCGGCGCTTTCTCTATGGCAAATCATCTTTACATTCATCCTGATGTGGGTCTACACGCGCACCCAGGCGCGGGTTGGGCAAACCGTGAAAGCGATCTCGCGGGGTGCAGTCGAGCGGGCAGTGAAAAAGCCGCGAGAGAAGATATTCGTCTTTGGTAATGTGGTGCTGATCGTGATGCTTATCGGCGCGCCCTTGTACGCCCTTGTCGTGCGGTCCTTTCGCGGCCGCAGTGGGTTCACAACCGCTTATTATCAGGCGCTTTTCACCAACCGCGATGACTCGCTATTTTTCATCCCGCCGGGGGAAGCGATACTCAATTCAGTGTTGATTGCCTTGGTGGCGATGGCTCTTTCCGTAAGTCTCGGCCTTCTGGCTGCCCAAGCCCTGACGCGGTGGGAGCGCGAGACAAACGGCCGCAAGCCGATTGGGACGACCCTTCTGGCGCGGGGATTGGACGCGCTGCTGATGCTGCCCCTGGCTACCTCGGCCGTGACCATCGGCCTGGGCTATCTGATTGCCTTTGGACAATCGCCGTTCAATTGGCGCGCCTCTCTGCTCATGTTGCCCATCGCCCATGCCGTCGTGGCTGTGCCGTTCGTCATGCGCGCCGTCTTGCCGGGATTTCGCGGCATCCAGCCGGCGCTGCGCGAAGCGGCGGCCATTCTGGGGGCTGGTGGTTGGCGGGTGTGGTGGGAGGTAGACTGGCCGCTCATCCGCCGGCCGATTCTGGTTGGAGCAGTGTACGCCTTCACCATCAGTTTGGGCGAATTCGGCACGTCGATCTTTCTGGCCCGGCCGGAGAGGCCTACCATGCCGCTGGCTATCTATCGCTTTCTGGGCCAACCGGGGGCTTTAAATTATGGTCAGGCGTTGGCGATGAGCGTCTTGCTAATGCTGGTTTGCGCCGTGGCTTTTCTGGCTATTGAGCATTTTCGGTTTGGCAATGAGGGAGAGTTTTAATGCCCATTGCATTTTTGGAAGTTGACCGAATCGGCAAGTCCTATGACGCGACCGTCTACGCCGTGCGCGACGTTGATCTCAGCCTGGAGCGGGGAGAAATTCTGTGCCTGTTGGGGCCTTCCGGCAGTGGTAAGACAACTCTATTACGCCTGATTGCCGGGCTTGAACAGCCTGATCGCGGCACGATCACTTTCGAAGGCCGGGACGTGACGGCAACGCCGCCCCACGAGCGCGGCTTCGGCATGATGTTTCAGGACTTTGCCCTTTTCCCCCATCGGAATGTCGGCGAGAACGTCGGTTTTGGGTTACGCATGCAAGGGCTGGCTGCCGGCGACATCGCCGGGCGAGTAGCCGAGATGTTGGCCCTTGTAGAACTGGATGGTCTGGAGGCGCGGGAGATTTCCCAGCTATCGGGCGGCGAGCAGCAGCGCGTTGCCCTGGCACGCGCGTTGGCGCCCGGGCCGCGACTGCTGCTGCTCGACGAGCCGCTGGGCGCTCTCGACCGCGCGCTGCGAGAACGCCTGATGCTTGACCTGCGGACTATACTGAAGCGCGTCGACATGACGGCCATCTACGTCACGCATGATCAGACCGAGGCGTTCGCCGTTGGTGATCGGGTGGCCGTCATGAATGCCGGTGAGATCGTGCAAATCGGTACGCCACAGGCGATTTACGAACGCCCGGCTACGCCCTTCGTGGCCCGCTTTCTAGGATTTCGTAACCTCATTTCGGGGATGATCAGCGACGATGGTACTGTTAAAACCCTTATCGGCTATTTTCTACCCGAGGGACCGATTCCGCCGGTGGGTGAAGAAGTAACGCTTTTGATTAAGCCGGTCATGGCGCGTGTAGAAGTTCCACCCGATTTGTTGCCGTCTGATGTAAACAGTATCAACGGCGTGGTGGACACAGTGACGTTTCGCGGCCGATTCTCGCAGATCTGGGTGTTGTCGCGTGGCGAACGCCTGCTTTTCGACGCGCCGGGCGATCCGCGGCTTCATCCGGGCGATGAAGTTCGCATTCCCCTGTTGCCCGATCAACTCCAGATATATGAGTCATCACTGCAATAGTTAACCCCACTCTCGTAACTACTGGGACGACCATGTATACTTATGTGTGGGAGATAAAATGAGGCCGGAATCTACTGATAGTCACTATCACGTGTGGCCGCGAACGCTGAATTATGTTTGATCTTGATATTTACACCATCATTGCGCGTATCATCGTTTTGCTTGTTGCATTCACGATCCACGAGCTGGCCCATGCCGTGACGGCCGATTATCTGGGCGACCCCACGCCGCGCCGTATGGGGCGCATTACCCTGAACCCGCTTAAGCATCTGGACCCATTCGGCACGATCATGCTGATAATCGCCGGATTCGGTTGGGCCAAGCCGGTCATGGTCAATCCCATGAACATGCGCGGCAATCCGCGTACTTCAATGGCTATCGTGGCGATTGCGGGGCCATTGTCGAACCTGGTGATGGCCGCTATTGCCGCCGTTTTCTTTCGTGCCGGTCTGGTCGATACGAACTCCCTGTTCCTGGGCAACGCAAGTTCTCTGTCGCTGGCCAACCTCCTTATCCAGTTCCTGTATATCAACCTGGCGTTGGCGTTCTTCAACCTCATCCCGGTGCCCCCATTGGACGGCTCGAAAATTCTCTTCGCCATCCTGCCGCCGGAACTCGGTTATCGCTTGCGGCCGCTGGAACAATACGGCTTTATGATTCTCTTTCTGGTCGTCTTCCTCGTGCCCCAGGTGTTGAATTTCTTGGTGTGGCGTCCTGTCGAGGCCACAGCTCAACTACTCCTCGGCTAGCGTGAAAATCGCTTATCGCTTGCGGCAACTGGTTGCCAACCTGAGGGCCAGACCGCTGGCCGAAGACGCGCGTCGCGAGGTTGCCGACCTCCTGAGCGAGCGCGAACAAGCCTTGTTCTATGGCTACACCTACGCGGATCAGGCTCACGCCATTCGCGTTTTACACTGCCTGCGCGATGCGGGTTATAATCACCCGGATTTGCTGACCGCCGCCTTGTTACACGACACCGGCAAAATACGATGCCCCTTATCGGTTTGGGATCGTACCATTATCGTCGTTGGTAGCGCGTTGTTCCCCCGAAGGGCAATCGAGTGGGGCAATGGCTCGCTGGACAGCCGGCGACGACCATTTATTGCCCGCGCTCGACATCCACAATGGGGCGCGGAGATGGCCGCCGCAGCGGGCAGCCGGCCGGCGGTAATCGATTTGATCCGGCGACATCAGGATAAACATGACTCAGTCGACAATGAGAACGACCGATTACTGGTCCAACTCCAATGGGCTGATGATCAGAGCTAAATACGAGGGAATCAAATGAAGGCGCAAACAGTATCCATCGTGGGAATGGGCCGTGTAGGAGTATCGATAGCTCGCGCGTTGAAAGCCTCGGCGCCTGAGCTGACTATTGTCGGCCACGATCGCTACCGCGAATTGACGCAGAAGGCCAAGGACGAATTAGGCGCGATTGACAAGGCGGAGTGGAATTTGGTCAACGCAGCCAATGTAGCCGATATTCTGGTCCTTTCTGTGCCCTTGTCGGAGCTGGAAACGAATTTGATGGTGATCGGTGAGGAGCTTAAGCCCCACGCGTTGGTGCTTGATCTGGCCGTCCTCAAGGGCCGCAGCCTGCAGTGGGCCGACCAACACCTAAAAGGCGGCCACTATGTGGGCGCCGTGCCGGTCTTGTCGGTCGCCTATCTTAACGACGGTCGCGACGAGATGGAAGCGGCAACAGCCGATCTGTTTAAAAATGGCCTGTTCTGCCTCATGCCGTCAGTCAAGGCTGAGCCTCAGGCGGTGGAGACGGCGGTCAACTTTGGGCACCTGCTGGGCGCCGCGCCTTACTTTGTCGATCCACTGGAATACGATGGTCTGGTTCAGGGTGTGGAGACGCTGCCCGGACTGGCGGCGGCCGCCCTATTTGGCGCCCTGCAAAAATCAACCGGCTGGCGCGACATGCTGCGGTTTGCCAACTCGTCGTTTGCTTTGGCTACTCAACCGCTGCAATACGGCACCGATATCACCAGTTTGGCGCTCAATGACAAGGCTGCCACGTTGCGTTGGCTGGATGCCTACTTGCAGGAACTGACCGATCTTCGCCGCCAGATCCAGGGCGGTGATCGCGAGATGATCGATTTAACGCTCGGCAATTCCCTGATTCAACGGGAACGCTGGCTCAAGGAAAGAGCGGCCAACGATTGGGCGGAGGCAGTCGATACACCCATCGATCAGCCGTCCGTCAGCGATCAGTTTCTGGGGGGCTGGCTAGGCAGCAAGTTGAAGCGGGACGATCATAAAGACAACTAAGAGATGCCGGTGGCCGGTAGGTCAGGAGTTGTTGCGTGCGTGTGCTGATGATCGCGCCTACGTCCTTTTTCAGTGATTACGGCGGTCACATTCGTATCCTGGAAGAGATGCGGGCGCTGGGGGAGTTGGGAGTCGATGTAGCCGTCGTTACCTATTATATGGGGAAGGATGTGCCCGGCCTTGATATACGCCGCACCGCGCCGCTGCCTTGGCATACCGATTACGAAGTCGGTTCCTCCAGGCACAAGATCGCCTTTGACGCCTATCTGACTATCCGCTCATTCAAGGAGGTCTTGCGTTTTCGCCCGCACATCATCCACGGACACATGCACGAGGGCGCGCTCATTGGCGGCGTCCTGGCGCGACTCATGGGCATCCCGCTCGTCTTTGATTATCAGGGCAGTCTGACGGCCGAGATGGTGGATCATCACTTCCTCAACCCGCGCGGGGCGTTTTACCCTTGGGCTTACCGGGTCGAGTCGTTCATCACCCGTCGTTTGCCCCACGCCATATTGACCAGTTCGGGGCAGGCCATGGCCCTTTTGCGCGATCAGTTTAAAGTTTCGCCGGCACGTCTCCATGCTTTGCCCGACTGTGCCGATGCCTCACATTTTGATCCGGCTCGCTTTCGCCACTTCGCCGCGGCCGATCATCCACTGCGCGCGATCTATAATATTCCGGCTGATGCAACAATCGTCGGCTATCTGGGGTTGTTGACTGACTATCAGGGCATTCCTCACCTGATCGAATCGGCCGTGGAGTTGCGCCGGCGAGGCGAGAACGTGCATTTTTTAGTGATGGGCTACCCCAACGTGGAGCATTATCAGGCGATAGCCAGGCTGCGGGGCGTGGATGACGTGGTCACGTTTACCGGGCGAGTGCCATTTAGCGATGCGCCTTATTATCTGTCCGCCTGCGATATTGCCGTAGCGCCGAAAATGTCCACGAGTGAAGGGAGCGGCAAGCTTCTCAATTACATGGCCATGGCCCTGCCCATTGTGGCCTATGACACGGCCGTGAACCGGGAATATCTGGGCGAGCTGGGCGTATATGCGCTGCCGGGTGATGTTGGTGCTTTCACCGCGGCCATCGATGAACTCGTCCACAATCCGCCACGACGAATCGAGTTGGGCCTCCAACTCAGAAAGCGAGTGATGGAACTGTTTAGCTGGCATGCGGCTGCTGAACGTGTCCTGAGCATCTACCAAAACCTTGACAAACAGCACGAGTGACTATATACTACAAGTTCGCGTAAGTCTGTCTCTTAACCGCGAATTGCAGGATGGTTACCGTACAGCGAAAGAGCAATCGAACAGGTGCAAGCGTAGATTGCACCTTTTCCGTGTTAGGTGGTTGGTAAGTTATTATAGAAGGCGAATGACGATTCGCCGGCCAGGGAGCAGGGAACTCTATATGTCCAGTATTTATACCAAAAGCTACGCCCGAACGACCAAACCGATGGAACTGCCGACGTTAATCGACGTTCAGTTGCGCTCGTTTGAGCAGTTTGTGACCGAGGGATTAGCGGAGCTTTTTGATGAGATTTCTCCCATCGAGAGTTTTAACGGCGATTTGAAACTCTATTTCCCCAGCAAACGCGAAGAAGTTAAAGATTTTAATTTAACCTATTGGTTTGGGGAACCTAAATATAATGTTGAGGAGTGCGTTGAGCGTGATATGAGTTACGCCGCGCCCCTGTATGTGCGCGTCCTGCTATATAGCACCGACCTCGACCAGCCGATTGAGCAAGATATTTTCATGGGCGATTTTCCGCTCATGACTTCGGCCGGCACGTTTATCATCAACGGTACCGAGCGCGTTGTTGTCAGTCAGCTGATTCGTTCGCCCGGCGCCTACTTCGAGGTTGAAGAAGAGCGCACCACCGGCCGGCCGCTGGCTATGGGTAAGTTGATCCCCGACCGCGGCGCGTGGATGGAGTTCGAGACGCGCAAGACGGACTATCTGACCGTCAAATTTAACCGCAAGCGCACTGTGCCGGTGACCTTGTTTTTGCGAGCAATGGCCGCCATCCCCGACGGCTTGGGCAAGCCGCTCATTAAAGAAGGAACTGATGAAGAGCTGCTGGCGCTTTTCGCTGATGTCGACACCAACGGCGAACACCTCTACATTCAAGGCAGTATCGAGCAGGAGCCTACCTGGGATCCCGACAAGCCAATTAACGACCAGGCCTTGATCGAATTCTACAAGCGCATGCGCCCCGGCGATCCGCCGACACTGGACAACGCTTCGCAATATTTGCAGGAGCAACTCTATGACAGCCGCCGCTATGACCTGGCGGCCGTTGGCCGTTACAAGCTCAATAAGCGGCTGGATTTGCAGAACGACGTGCCGCTGACCCACCGCACGATCACCCAGCAGGACATTGTCAATTTTGTCCGTCACATGATTCTGATCAACAACAGCCTGGAAGGGCCCGACGACATCGACCACCTGGGCAACCGCCGGGTGAAAACGGTCGGTGAGTTGATCCAGGCCAAGCTACGCGTCGGTTTGCGGCGCATGGAGCGCGTCGTTCGTGAGCGCATGTCAATTCGCGAGAGCGACCAGGTTACCCCCGTAACGCTGATCAACATTCGGCCGGTCGTGGCCGCCATTCGTGAATTCTTCGGCAGTTCCCAGTTGAGCCAGTTTATGGAGCAGGCCAACCCGCTGGCCGAGCTGACCCACAAGCGCACGCTTTCGGCGCTGGGGCCGGGCGGTCTGCGGCGCGAGCGCGCGGGCTTCGAAGTGCGCGACGTGCACCATAGCCACTACGGCCGCATCTGCCCCATCGAGACACCGGAAGGCCCGAACATTGGCTTGATCGGCCGTCTGGCGACGTATGGTCGCGTCAACAAATACGGATTCATCGAAACGCCCTATCGCCGCGTGTTGAACAAGCTACCGGTTGGCGATGAGTTGATTAACCATGATGTTTTCACCAACGTGACCGATCCGGCCACCGGCGAAATCATCGTTGCTCAGGGGGAGACGATCACCGCGGAGCACGTTGCGGCGATCCGCGGCGTGGGCATCCAGGAAGTCCAGGTCAAGCCCTTCCTGACCGAAGAAGTGGTTAATATGTCGGCCGACGAGGAAGACCACTACACCATCGCTCAGGCCAACGCCAAGATCGATGAACGGGGTCAGTTTGTGGCCGCCCGAGTTTCTTCCCGGCGCAACCAGCAGTTTCGCTTCACGTCGGTGCAGCGCGTGGACTACATGGACGTTGCTCCGCGACAAATTGTCGGTGTGTCGGCCGCGTTGATTCCCTTCCTGGAGCACGACGACGCCAATCGCGCGCTGATGGGTTCCAACATGCAGCGACAGGCCGTGCCCTTGCTGCAGCCGGACGTGCCCATCGTCAGCACGGGCATGGAACTGCAGGCCGCGTTGAATTCCGGTCAGGTTGTCCTGGCTGACCAGCCGGGCGAGGTAGTCAGCGTTGCCGGCGACAAGATCGTTGTCATGGGCGAAATTGGCCCGCGGGTCTATAACCTGCGCAAGTATAACCGTTCCAACCAGAGTACCTGCATTGACCAGCATCCCATCGTGCGGCGCGGCCAACGTGTCCAGATTGGAGACGTACTGGCCGACAGCTCTTCGACCCACAAGGGCGAGTTGGCCCTGGGGCAGGATGTCGTCGTGGCCTTCCTATCGTGGGAAGGCGGCAACTTTGAGGACGCCATCCTCGTGAGCGAATCGATGGTGCGGCGCGATCGGTTTACCTCTATCCACATTGAGAAACATGAAGTGGAAGCGCGGGACACCAAGCTGGGGCCGGAAGAAATCACCTACGATATTCCCAACGTCAGCGAGGATGCCCTGAAGGACCTCGATGAGCGCGGCATTATTCGTGTCGGCGCGGACGTTAACGAGAATGACATCCTGGTGGGCAAGATTACTCCCAAAGGCGAGAAGGAACTCAGCCCTGAGGAGAAGCTCCTGCGGGCCATCTTCGGCGATAAGGCGCGCGAGGTAAAGGATTCGAGCCTGCGCTTGCCTAATGGCGCGCGCGGCAAGGTCGTCGACGTGCAGGTCTTTGACCGCCAGCACGACCGCGATTTGCCCGCCGGCGTCGAGACGATGGTGCGCGTCAGCGTGGCCCAGCGCCGCAAGATCTCCGAGGGCGACAAGATGGCTGGTCGCCACGGCAACAAGGGCGTTATTTCCAAGATCGTGCCCATCGAGGATATGCCTTACCTGGATAATGGCCGGCCGATTGACATCATCCTCAGCCCGCTGGGCGTACCCGGACGTATGAATATCGGCCAGGTATTGGAGACCCACTTGGGTTGGGCCGCCAGCCGCATCGGCTTCCGGGCCATCACGCCGGTCTTCGATGGGGCTACGGAACGGGAAATCGCCGCTGAGCTGGGTCGCGCCTGGCTCATCGATCATGCTTGGGATGTCGCCAGCGAATGGGCCTGGGACTGGTTGGCGGAGATGAATTACGATACATCGACCCTGGAAAACGAGGATCACGCCCGACGGTTATTCATCGTGGCCTGGCTGAGCGACCTGGGTTACGACGCCGGACAATTGGAAGTAGACGAACCCTATGCTCGCCGCGCCGTGGTGCGCGAGTGGCTGCGCAGCCGCGACTGGAATCCGGATGATATCTTCCCCGACGATCCCGCCGAGGTGCTCAAGGCTCGCTGGCAAGCAATCGATTCCGTTGCCATCGAGGCTTGTGTGCGCGAATGGTACGCCTGGGTGCTTGAGAGACAGGGTGCAATCTTGCCGGAAACGGTGAAAGTTGATCCGGCCACAACCGAATTGGATACGCTGATCGAGTTATCGAACGAGATCACGATTCACACCCACATTCCTCTGCCGACGATGGGCAAGGAGCGGCTGTTCGACGGAAAGTCGGGCCGGCCGTTCGATCAGCCGGTGACGGTGGGCGTGCTGCATATGTTAAAGTTGGCCCATCTTGTCGAGGACAAAGCTCACGCTCGTTCCACCGGCCCCTACTCGTTGGTGACGCAGCAGCCGTTGGGCGGAAAGGCCCAGTTTGGCGGCCAGCGCTTCGGCGAAATGGAAGTGTGGGCGCTGGAAGCGTATGGCGCGGCTCATACCCTGCAAGAGATGTTGACCGTCAAGTCCGACGATACGCAGGGTCGAGTCAAGACGTATGAGGCCATCGTCAAGAATGAACCTATCGAAGAGCCGGGTGTTCCCGCCTCGTTCCGCGTTCTGGTTAAGGAACTGCAAAGCCTGGGTCTGGCCGTGGAAGCGACGACCGAGGGTGGGGACATCGTGCGCTTCGGCAAGGATGATGACAAGCGCACCAGTCGCAAATGGGCCGGTGACGATCTGATGAGCTTGGCCCGCTCCAATCGGTAATCGGTGAGGACAGACGTTGGATTGGTAAATCCCGGCGTCAGTGCCTTGACATCTTTTTTGAATCTGATAAGATTGATGATCGTATGTCTAGCCGAGCAGGGTAGCGACGTATTGAGTCGTTATTAACTGAATAGTCGAGAATGAGGGAGGCCATCGACATCCATTTGAGCGATGGCCTCCATATTGTCGGGTTTGGTAGGGTGTTTTCTGTCCCCTTCCTCTATTTAATAGTCGATTTCTATAGTTATTCACAACCAAATAGAAAGCCCTCTGCTACTGCGGGTGATAAGGAGCAACATTTTTGCCCCCTTCCGACGCAGCAGTTTGTAGTGTTTTCTGTCTAGCGGTCGATATCGGCACGGACGGTTTTAGAAAGGAGAAACATTAGCCTTGCCTACAATTAATCAACTTGTCCGCAAAGGACGGAGTGTTAAGTCGAAGAAAAGCAAGTCTCCGGCATTGCAATATACCTTGAATTCGTTCAAGCAGCGGCGTACCCGTCAGCCGATGGGCGCGCCGCAAAAGCGGGGCGTCTGCACGCAGGTGAAGACCATGACCCCCAAGAAGCCGAATTCGGCCTTGCGGAAGGTGGCTCGTGTCCGTTTGTCTAACGGCATCGAAGTGACCGCCTACATTCCTGGCGAGGGACATACCTTGCAGGATCACTCAGTCGTGCTGGTTCGTGGGGGCCGCGTCAAGGACTTGCCCGGCGTGCGCTATCACATTGTGCGCGGCACGCTGGATGCCGGTGGTGTAGTCAATCGCAAAAAGGGCCGTTCCAAGTACGGCACCAAGGTGGCGAAGAAGAAGTAGTTGGTCGAATAGACCGGATTGGTGGTCGCAGACGACCGCCGGGGAAAGTAAAGTCATGTCTAGACGAGTTCGTCCGGAAAAACGAGAGATCGAGCCCGACCTGCGTTACGACAACGTACGGGTATCGATGTTTGTCAATCGCCTCATGTATGACGGCAAAAAGAGCGTGGCCCAGACCCTGATCTACGACAGTTTCGACATGATCGAAGAGCGCGTCGGCCGTCCGGGCGTCGAGATCTTCGAGCAAGCCTTGCAGAATGTCATGCCCCAAATCGAGGTGCGGCCGCGACGTGTCGGTGGTACTACCTATCAGGTTCCTATCCCGGTAGAGCCTTACCGCCAAACATCGCTGGCTATGCGCTGGCTGCTCAGCGCGGCTCGCAATCGCGGCGGTCAAACGATGGCTGACAAACTCGCGGCCGAATTTATTGATGCCTCCAATAACCAGGGAGCCGCGGTCAAGCGGCGCGATGATACGCATCGCATGGCGGAAGCCAACCGGGCCTTCTCCCACTTCCGGCTCTAGGCCTTAGGGAATTTTCAGTCATGGCAGATTATCCCTTGGAACGAGTCCGGAATATAGGCATCATTGCCCATATTGACGCCGGCAAGACGACGACCACCGAGCGCGTCCTGTACTATACGGGTGTGATCCATCGCATGGGCGAGGTGCATGAAGGCACGGCCACGATGGACTCCATGGATCAGGAGCGCGAGCGTGGCATCACTATCTCGTCGGCGGCCACAACGACCTACTGGCTCGATCATCAGGTCAATATCATCGACACACCCGGCCATATCGATTTCACGGCCGAAGTGCAGCGCAGCCTGCGCGTGCTGGACGGTGGCGTAGTCGTTTTCGATGCCGTCGCCGGCGTCGAACCTCAATCCGAAACGGTTTGGCGTCAGGCGAACGGCTATGACGTGCCTCGGATTTGCTTCGTTAACAAAATGGACCGCGTCGGCGCCGATTTTCGCCGCACCATCGGTATGATCAAGGATCGCCTGGGCGCGAATCCTATCCCCATTCAGTTTCCCATTGGCGAAGAATCTGCTTTTCGCGGGATCGTCGATTTGTTGACGATGGAGGCGTTTTTCTGGAGCGATGATGACTCTGGCGCGCGCCCCCAAGCAGTGCCCATTCCCGATGAACTGCTGGCCGACGTCGAGACTGCACGCCACGACATGGTGGAGCGCATTGCCGAAACCGATGACGAGCTGACGCTCCGCTATCTGGAGGGCGAGGAGATCGAGGTCGAGGACTTGCGGGCTGCCCTGCGCCGGGCGACGATTCAGAATCGTGCCACTCCCGTGTTGTGTGGCAGCGCGCTACGCAATCGCGGCATTCAGCGCGTGCTGGACGGCATTGTCTATTACCTTCCGTCGCCGCTGGATGTTCCGGCGATACGGGGCGAAAACCCCTTTACCGACAAAGTGGAAGAGCGCGGCCCGTCGGCCGATGAGCCGTTCTCGGCGCTCGTTTTCAAGATCGTCACCGATCCCTATGTCGGCCGATTGGCCTACTTCCGCGTCTATTCGGGTGTTGTCCGCGTTGGCGACTCGGTGCTGAACAGCACCAAGGACAAGCGCGAGCGCATCGGCCGGATTCTGCGTATGCACGCCGATCACCGCGAAGACCTCAAAGAAGTCAGGGCGGGCGATATTGCGGCGACGCTGGGTCAGAAAAATACCTTCACCGGCGATACGCTGTGTGATCCCAAAGCTCCCCTTATCCTGGAGTCCATCGACTTTCCGGAGCCTGTTATTCAACTGGCGATTGAGCCGAAGAGCAACATCGATCAGGATAGAATGGGCAACGCCCTTCGGGCGCTATCCGAAGAAGACCCGACCTTCCAGGTCAAGGTCGATGAGCAAACAGGGCAGACGGTCCTGTATGGCATGGGCGAGTTGCACCTGGAGGTGCTTGTCGACCGCTTGCTGCGCGAGTTTAAGGTTGCGGCCAACGTCGGCCAGCCACGCGTGGCCTATCGCGAGACGATCACCCGGCCGGTGGACAAGATCGAGGGCCGTTTTGTGAGGCAGTCCGGCGGTCGTGGGCAATTCGGTCATGTCGTCTTGCGCGTCGAACCGCTGGAACCAGGCTCCGGCATCATCTTTGAGAATGCCATCATCGGCGGCTCGATCCCGCGCGAGTTTATCGGGCCGACGGAAGCAGGTATCCGCGAGGCACTGGAGAGCGGGGTGCTGGCCGGCTATCCGGTCGTTGACCTGAAGGCCACGTTGATCGACGGCTCGTTCCACGAGGTTGACTCGTCTGAAATGGCTTTCAAAATCGCCGGTTCCATGGCTATCAAGGAAGCGCAACAACAAGGCAAGCCTATCCTGTTGGAGCCGATGATGTATATTGAGGTGGTTGCACCGGATGAATATACCGGCGACGTCATCGGTAATCTGTCTGCCAATCGCGGCATGATCGAGGGCATGGAGTTGCGGTCCGACGGCTTGCAAACTGTTCGGTCGCTAGTGCCTCTGGCGACGATGTTCGGGTACGCGACGCGGTTGCGGTCTATGACCCAGGGTCGCGGCACCTTTACGATGGAATTCCACCACTATGCGCCGGTCAGTGATTCGGTGGCGCAGGAAATCCTGCACGGCCGTAAATAGACCTCGCAAAAGTGGTTACTAAAAGCGTATTCGATACGAGAGTTATTCAGGTAATTATTGATTTCGACGGCCGGCAGCCGCCGAGGTAGACCGGCCGACGCCGGGATAGTACAGAGAAGGAAGCGATACGATGGGCAAAGAGAAATTTCAGCGCGGGAAACCGCACGTAAACATCGGGACGATCGGACACATCGACCACGGCAAGACGACGCTGACGGCGGCGATCACCAAGACGCTGTCGCTCAAAGGCTGGGCAGATTTTCGAGCGTTCGACCAGATCGACAACGCGCCGGAAGAGCGGGAGCGAGGCATCACCATTGCCATCGCCCACGTGGAGTACCAGACGGAGAACCGGCACTACGCCCACGTCGACTGTCCGGGACACCGCGACTACATCAAGAACATGATCACCGGAGCGGCGCAGATGGACGGGGCGATTCTGGTGGTGGCGGCGCCCGACGGGCCGATGCCACAGACCCGGGAGCACGTGCTGCTGGCGCGCCAGGTAGAAGTGCCGGCCATGGTGATCTTCCTGAACAAGGTCGACATGATGGACGACGAAGAGCTGCTGGAGCTGGTCGAGCTGGAACTGCGCGACCTGCTGAGCAGCCAGGAATTTCCCGGCGACGAGACGCCAATCGTGCGCGGCAGCGCGCTGAAGGCGCTGGAGTCGAGCAGCAAGGACCCGGAGTCGCCGGAGTACGCGCCGATCTGGGAGCTGATGCGGGTGGTGGATGAGTACATTCCCACACCGGTACGCGACGTGGACAAGCCGTTTCTGATGCCGGTCGAAGACGTGTTCTCGATCAAGGGTCGCGGGACGGTGGTGACGGGTCGAGTCGACCGGGGCGTGCTGATGCCCAACACCGAGGTGGACATCATCGGGCTGGGCAACGACCGCAAGAAGGTCGTGGTGACGTCGATGGAGATGTTCCACAAGATTCTGGACAAGGTGGAGGCGGGCGACAACGCCGGGCTGCTGCTGCGCGGCGTGGGCCGCGAGGACGTGGAGCGGGGACAGGTGCTGGCCAAGCCGGGCAGCATCACGCCGCACACCGAGTTCATGGGCGAGGTGTACGTGCTGCGCAAGGACGAGGGCGGCCGCCACAAGGCGTTCTTCCCCGGCTACCGGCCGCAATTCTACATCCGCACGATGGATGTGACGGGCCAGATCACCTTGCCGGAAGGCGTGGAGATGGTCATGCCGGGCGACAACGTCAACATGAAGGTGGAGTTGATCACCCCCGTAGCCCTGGAAGAAGGCGCGCGCTTTGCCATCCGCGAAGGCGGCCTCACCGTCGGCGCCGGCGTCATTACCAAGATTATTAAGTAAAGGGCAGGCTGAACGAGGCAAGATATGTCGAAACAGAGAATCCGTATCCGGTTGAAGGCGTACGATCATCGAGTTCTGGACCAGTCTGCCAAGCGCATTGTTGGCACGGCCGAGCGCACAGGCGCGCGGGTCATTGGCCCGGTGCCGTTGCCGACCCGTTTGGAGCGATTTACGGTTCGCCGTAGTCCTTTCATCGACAAGGACTCGCAAGAGCATTTCGAGATTAGGACCCACAAGCGGTTGATCGATGTGATCAACCCCGACTCGAAAACGATTGATACGCTGATGCGGCTCAACTTGCCGGCCGGTGTGGATATCGAGATTTCGCTCTAGGCACGAACGGCTATCGAGCGCCGGGAGGTTACTCGTGAAAGGTTTGATAGGAAAGAAAGTGGGTATGACGCAGGTCTTCGATGACGCAGGCGTCGTGACACCCGTGACCATCATCCAGGCCGGTCCTTGCTTTGTGACCCAGGTCAAGGATGTAGAAAATGATGGCTATACCGCCGTCCAACTGGGCTTTGGCGAGGTATCGACGAAGCGCTTGACTAAAGGTCAACAGGGACATCTCGGCGTTCTGAAGAGTGACAAGAAAGGTCGTCGCAAGAACAAGGGCATCCCGGCCGTTCGCCATCTGCGCGAGTTTCGCACGAGCAGCGCCGGCGATTATCAGGTTGGACAAGCGCTGACGGTGGAGCAATTCACCATAGGCGACAAGGTCGACGTGATTGGCAAGACGAAGGGCCGCGGGTTTGCGGGCGTCGTCAAGCGTCATGGCTATGCTGGAGGTGTGCGCACCCACGGCCAGTCTGACCGCTGGCGCGCGCCCGGTTCCATCGGCTCGGCCACTGAAATGGCTCGTGTTCCGAAGGGCAAGTCGATGGCCGGCCGTATGGGCAACGAGCGTCTGACCGCCCAAAATCTGGAAGTGGTCCGGATCGATGCTGAGCGAAATTTGATTGCAATTAAAGGCGCGGTGCCGGGCGCGAAAGGCGGCCTGGTCATTATCCGCGATGCGGCCAAGGGCTAAGACAACCGACCCCAGAGTGGATACGAGTTGTTTTGGGAGACACAACGATGGAACTTCCAGTTTATAACATGGCCGGCGAACAGGTGAGCACATTTGAGCTCCCGGCCACGATTTTTGAAGCGGCTGTTAACCGTGATCTGATGCACCAAGCCTTGGTACGGCAGTTGGCTAACGCGCGTCTGGGTACGCATAAGGCCAAGACCCGTTCCGAGGTGAACCGCACCACGGCCAAGGTTTATCGGCAGAAGGGCACCGGACGCGCGCGCCACGGCAGCCGCAAGGCACCCATCTTTGTCGGCGGCGGCAAGGCTCATGGGCCATTGCCGCGTAAATATACGAAGAACATGCCCCGCAAAATGCGCCGGGCTGCGCTCTGCTCCGCTCTCTCCGTCAAGGCGGATCAAGGTGATATCGTCTTGCTCGATCAGATCAGCATGGACGTGCCCAAGACCAAGAGCATGGCGGCCATGATGAACACACTGACGAACGGCGAGACCGTACTATTGCTTTTGGCCGATCGCAACGAGGTGGTGGAAAAGTCGGCGCGTAACCTGACTGATGTCAAGACGTTGCGGGCCAATTACCTAAACATTCGCGATCTGTTGGGCTATAGCAAAATCGTGATGCCGCTGGCGGCGCTCGACGTCGTCTCCAGCTTCCTGGAACAGGATGTGGATGACGAATGGATCGACGCCGAAGACGCCGCGGTGGAGGGGTAACATGCATTGGCGAGACATCATCCGCCGGCCGGTAGTGACTGAGAAAAGTAATTTTCTGGCCGACGTTAATAATCAATATACTTTTGTCGTCCATCCCCGCGCGAACAAAATGCAGGTGAAGCAAGCCATTGAGCTTGCCTGGCCGAATGTTCGCGTGGCGAAGATTCGCATCGCCAACATGCCCGCCAAGCGCGCGCGCCGTCTGCGGCGCATTACTGTTCGCAAGGCCGGTTGGAAGAAGGCTGTCGTCACGTTGCAACCCGGCGGCCGGATTGACCTGTTTGAAGGCGTATAAGTTGGCGTCTGATCGGAGGAATCATGCCTGTAAAATTATTTAAGCCAACTTCGCCCGGCCGCCGTGATATGAGTGGCTATACGTTCGAAGAGATCACCCGCACGAAACCGGAGCGAAGTCTTGTTCATGGTCTGCGCAAGCGCGGCGGTCGTAACGTTCGCGGCAAGATTACCGTGCGGCACCAGGGCGGCGGACACAAGCGACTCTATCGTGAGATCGACTTCAAGCGTGACAAGGCCAATATCCCGGCTCGCGTGTCGACCATCGAGTATGATCCCAATCGCTCGGCGCGTATCGCCCTGTTGGTATACGCCGATGGCGAGAAGCGCTACATTCTGGCCCCACTGGGCGTCAAGGTCGGCGATTCGCTAATCAGCGGGACGAAGGCGGAAATCCGCCCCGGCAACAGTATGCCGCTCAAGAACATTCCGCTGGGCACGACCATTCATAATATCGAGCTTTATGCGGGTCGGGGCGGCCAATTGGTGCGGTCGGCCGGCGTGTCGGCCCAGCTAATGGCTAAGGACCATCCGCAATACGCGACGATTCGTCTGCCGTCCGGCGAAGAACGCTACGTTTCGCAGGAGTGCATGGCGACAATCGGCCAGGTCGGCAATGTCGAGCACGGCAATATCAAGCTGGGCAAGGCCGGCCGCAATCGTCACAAGGGCATTCGTCCCTCGGTGCGAGGTTCAGTCATGAGCCCGCGCGACCACCCCCATGGGGGTGGTGAGGGTGCCTCTCCGATTGGTATGGCGGCTCCCAAGACGCCCTGGGGCAAGGTCGCCTTGGGCAAGCGGACGCGCAACAACAAAGCGACGGACAAATACATCTTCCGTCGTCGCGGCAAGAAGCGTCGTTAGTCGAGAATGAGTCGAGAACGGCACGACGGTTGCTGAATGGTAGACCGGCGGCTGGAAAGTGAGGACTGAATATGTCACGTTCATTGAAGAAAGGGCCTTTTATCGATCCGAAACTGCTCAAGAAAGTTGAGGATCTGAATAGCGTGCGGAAACGTCAAGTGATCCGCACCTGGTCGCGGACCAGCACCATCTTTCCGCAAATGGTCGGCCACACCATCGCTGTCTATGACGGTCGGCGCCACATTCCGATCTACATTACGGAAAACATGGTTGGCCACAAGCTGGGCGAATTTGCACCGACGCGGACGTTCCGTGGTCATGTGGCCAAATCGGAGAAGAAGGGACGGAGATAATCATGGCCGATACATTTGAGGTAAAAGCGATTGCTCGCCATATTCCGATGTCGGCGCAAAAGGTTCGCCTGGTGGTCGACGCTGTGCGCGGCAAAGACGCGGCCGAGGCCATGGATGCCTTGCGCTTCATGCCCCAGGGCGCGGCCGAGCCGGTGTTCAAGCTGATCGCCTCGGCGGTTGCCAATGCGGAAGAGAACTACGGATTGGAGATGGACGATTTGGTGGTGAGCGAGATTTGGGCCGACGAAGGCCCCCGCCACCGCAAGGCGCCCCACGGCGGCCGTTTTGCCGGGCGTGGTCGCTTTCGTCCGATCGTTCGTCGCTCGTCGCACATTACGGTCGTATTGGCCGAACGCGAGGCGGCCGTCTAGCCGGCCAATACTGATCCGGAATTCCGGATGGAGGAATAAGTGGGACGCAAAGTACATCCTGTAGGCTTTCGTTTAAAGTCGATTCGCGATTGGAACGCCCGGTGGTTCGCCGAGGGCAGTCGCTATCGCGACTTGCTGCTCGAAGATATGGCTATCCGCCGCTTGATCAAGCAAGATCTAAGCTCGGCCGGTGTGGCCCATGTCGAAATCGAGCGCTTTCCGAACCAGGTACAGGTGACCATCCATACGGCTCGCCCCGGCATTGTCATCGGTCGTAAGGGCGCGGCCGTCAAGGACTTGCGGCAGAAGCTGAAGGACATGACCGGCAAGACGGCGCGCGTCGAGGTTGAAGAAATCACTCAACCCGATGCCAACGCCCAACTCATTGCCGAGAACATTACCGGGCAGCTGGAGCGGCGCATTTCCCATAGCCGAGCCATGAAGCGCGCCGTGTTGCAGGCGATGCGCGCCGGCGTCAAGGGCATTCGCATCGAGGCCAGCGGCCGGCTCTCCGGCTCCGAGATGGCCCGTAACGAAAAGATGTGGGAAGGCCGAGTGCCGCGCAACATGATTCGCGCCGATCTGGATTATGGATTCGCCGAAGCGTTGACGACTTATGGTCGCATCGGCGTCAAGGTTTGGGTCTACAAAGGCGAGATCCTGCCGCAGCGCGTCGAGGCGACGGACGTCTACATTAGTGAATAGTGCTCAGTAGTCAGGAGTCAGTCAAGCGTACTGGCCACTGACCACCGACCACTGATAAAGCGGAGAATGTCACATGTTAATGCCTAAACGCGTAAAGTATCGCAAGCAATTCCGGGGCCGCATGCGAGGCATGGCCAAGGGCGGTACCACGTTGCAGAACGGCGAATACGGCTTGCAGGCGCTCGAGGCGGGCTGGATCACCAGTCGCCAGATTGAGGCGATTCGTCGATCAATCGTTCGTCAAATGCGCCGTCGCGGCAAATATTGGATCCGAATCTTTCCCGACAAGCCCGTTACCGCCAAGCCGGCGGAGACACGCATGGGCAAGGGGAAGGGATCGGTTGATCATTGGGTGGCGGTCGTCAAGCCCGGTCGGATTATCTTTGAGGTTTCCGGCGTCCCTGACGATATTGCCCTGGAAGCATTGCGCTCGGCCGGCTACAAACTGCCGATCCGCACCCAGGTCGTCACGCGCGAGGAGGGCCTGTAATGGCTAATATCGTCGAACTCAATCAGATGAGCCGGGACAAGCTCGAAAAGACGCTGGAAGAAGCGCGCGAAGAGATGTTCAACTTGCGTTTCCAGGTGGCCTCGGCCCGGCTGGAGAATACTGCCCGACTTCGGCAGGTTCGCCGTCAGATCGCTCAAGTGGAAACTGTTCTCCATCAGAGAGATTTGGTGACCGACGCGGCCGTAGCCGAGCCGGCAATCGCCCAACTGCTGGACGGTAATGAGTGGCAGGCCCACGCCCGCTTTATCTATGAAGATAGCGCCTGGCAGGTGGAATTTAACGACAAGAGCGGCAAGAAGCTGGCGACGGCCTGGGTCAACCTGAACAAGGCACGCCCCAAGGGCCGCGCTGCCCAGCAGGCGCAGATGGTTATCCGCCATGAGGTAGCACGTTAGGAAACGCGAGGTAATAAGATGAGAGAGCAACGTAAACGTCTCGTAGGCGTGGTAACCAGCGACAAAATGGACAAGACCATCGTCGTCGCCGTGTCAACGACTCAACGACACCCGATTTATGGCAAGGTCGTCAGCCGCATGAAGAAATATAAGGCCCACGACGAGAACAACGAAAGCCATATTGGCGATCGCGTGATGATAATCGAATCCCGTCCCTATAGTCGGGAAAAACGATATGCACTTGTTTCCGTCCTGGAGCGAGCAGAATAAGCGAGGCATCCCCATGATTCAGAAGGAAAGTCGTCTCAACGTAGCCGATAATTCGGGAGCCCGCGAACTCCTGGTCATTCAGGTAATGGGTGGCTCGCGGCGTCGTTATGGCACCGTAGGTGATGTCGTGACCGCGACCGTGAAAAAGGCCACGCCGAATTCGAACGTCAAGAAGAGCGCTGTTGTGAAGGCCGTCATCGTGCGCACGACCAAAGAATACAAGCGGGAAGACGGCAGTTATATCCGTTTCGATGATAACGCCGCCGTGATCCTGGACTCCGAGGGCAAGAACCCGATCGGCACGCGCATCTTTGGGCCGGTGGCTCGTGAGCTGCGTGACAAGGGCTTTTCGCGCATATTGTCCCTGGCGCCGGAATCTCTGTAGTCGATGACATTACAGGGTGGGATAAGGTTAAGTCATGCGAATTAAGGTAAACGATACAGTAGAAGTGATCTCCGGTAACTTCAAGGGCGTGCGCGGGACTGTGCAGCGTGTCTACCCCAAGAGGCAGATGGTTGTCGTTTCCGGGGTCAATATTGTGAAGAAACATCAGAAACCAACGGCGGCCGGCGGTAGGTCGCGCACCCAGGGCGGCATCATTGAGTTTGAAGCGCCCATTCACGTCTCCAACGTGATGCTGGTCGAATCGAATAGCGGCGAGACAACGCGTGTTGGCGTGCGCCGCGACGAGAATAATCATGTCGTCCGCTTCTCGAAGAAGTCGGGCGCCAAGCTGGATTAACACGACAGTCTATTAAATTAGGCGAGCCAGGTGCCCCAAGCGGCTTCTGAACCGCGCCACGCGATATGTGGCGCAGGCGGGAACCGTGGCAATCTGCCACTCAGCCTGGAGGAATCAGTATGGCAACGAATTTTAAGCCGCTGCCCGAATTGTATCGCGATGAGGTGGTCCCGGCCCTGGTAAAGGAGTTCAATTACTCCAGCGTTATGCAGGCGCCAAAGATAACCAAGGTCGTGGTGAACGTCGGCCTGGGCGAAGCGCTCGATAACGCCAAGGCGATCGAGTTCGCAACGAACGATATTACGACCATCACCGGCCAAAAGCCGGTGTTAAACAAAGCCAAAAAGTCAATCGCCAGCTTCAAGCTGCGCGAAGGACGCATTATCGGCCTGAAGGTGACGCTGCGAGGAGATCGCATGTGGGCGTTTCTAACTCGCCTGATCCACGTAGCCTTGCCGCGAACGCGCGACTTCCAGGGAATATCGCCGGATGCGTTCGATGGACGCGGCAATTATACGCTGGGGTTGCGCGAGCAATTGATCTTTCCCGAGATCGATTACGACAAAATCGACAAGATTCGGGGCATGGAAGTGACCATTGTCACCACGGCCCCGACCGACGAGGAAGGCCGACGACTATTAGCCCTGATGGGAATGCCTTTCAAGCGCGAGGTCGCTGAGGCGGCTTAGGCGCCCTGGAGAATATAGATGGCGAAGAAATCAATGATCGCACGAGAGACGAAGCGGAAATTTCGGGTTCGCGTCCGTAACCGCTGCCAGTTGTGCGGCCGCCCGCGAGGATATATCCGTCGCTTTGGCCTGTGTCGCATTTGCTTCCGCGAGCAGGCCCTGAAAGGTAATATTCCGGGTGTCGTCAAGTCGAGTTGGTAGTAGAGGTGCGCAATGTCAATGACTGATCCGATTGCTGACATGTTGACGCGGATGCGGAATGCCTTAGACAGGCAGCAGCCGTCGGTCGCCATGCCCCATTCGAAATTGAAGGTCTCGATCGCTGAAGTATTGAAAAACGAAGGCTATATCGAGAATTACGAAGTTGTGACGCAGGAGAAGTTTCCCATCCTGGTCATTCGTCTGCGTTACGTAGGTGGACGACGCGACCGCCGCTCGGTCATCAATGGCCTCAAGCGCGTGAGCTCGCCGGGCCGTCGTATCTACGTGGGCAAAAGAGAAATCCCGTGGGTCCTCAGCGGCTTGGGAGTTTCCATTCTGACGACCTCGCGAGGCGTTATGACTGACCAGAAGGCCCGCCAACTCGGTCTGGGTGGCGAATTGCTCTGCAAGGTCTGGTAGTAGAATTCGACACAAGTTGGCGGACACCAGTTCGCCAGGGAGAGTTTGGTATGTCTCGAGTTGGTAAGGCGCCAATACAATTGCCCAAGGGCGTGAGCATCGACATCGCCGGCTCGACGGTCGCTGTGAAAGGCCCGAAAGGTGAACTCAAGCGAACGCTCCATCCGGATATGTCGATCGGCCTGGAGGACGGCGTTTTGAGTGTGACCCGTCCGACTGACGGCCGGCAGCACCGTTCGCTACATGGCTTGACCCGCGCCTTGTTGAACAACATGGTCACGGGTGTCAGCACCGGCTTTAACAAGGTGCTGCTCATCGAAGGCGTGGGCTATCGCGCCGAGATGGACGGCCAGCGATTAGTACTCTATGTGGGTTATTCCCACCCAGTGTACTTTGCGCCGGACAACGGCATTTCTTTTGCTGTGGAAGAGCGCGGCCGCAAGGTGACCGTCAGCGGGATTGATAAGGAATATGTCGGCGAGATTGCCGCGCGCATACGCAAACAGCGCCCCCCGGAGCCTTACAAAGGTAAGGGCATCCGTTATGAGGGCGAAATCGTGCGCCGTAAGGCCGGCAAGACCGGTAAGGTCTAGAAGAAAGCCGTGTATGAGCTAGGCTATACACGCTAACAGGATAGGGACATTATGGCAAAGAACATGAATGATCCTCGGAAGCGACGTCAGCGGCGCATCCGTTTGAAGATTTCCGGCACTGCCCAGCGGCCGCGGTTGAATGTCTTTCGAAGCCTGAATCATATTTATGCTCAGGTGATTGATGACGTGGCCGGGCAAACGCTGGTCTCGGCTTCGACCGTAGATAAAGAAGTGGTCGATCAGGTGACGGGCAAGAAAAAACAAGAACAAGCCGCGATCGTGGGCAAGATCGTCGCCCAACGAGCACTCGATGCGGGCATCCAGGAAGTCGTCTTTGATCGAGGCGGCTATATCTACCACGGCCGTATCAAGGCCCTGGCCGATGGCGCACGCGAGGGCGGACTGAAACTGTAGAACGAGGCGATAACTCGTTCAGGAGTCAACGATGGGTCAAAGAAGACAACAGAACTTTCGCGAGCAAAAAGATGATTTCGACGAGCGCATCATCGATATCGCCCGAGTCGCCAAAGTGGTGCAGGGCGGCCGCCGTTTCTCTTTCCGCGTAACGGTTGTCGTGGGCGACAATCGCGGCAAGGTCGGCGTCGGCATCGGCAAAGCCCGAACCGTGCCGGATGCGATTCGCAAGGCGTTGGAAGCGGCGCGAAAGAACATGAGAACCGTGCCGATGTATGGCACTACCCTGCCGCACGAGGTAATCGGCCGGCATGGTGCGGCCAAGGTGCTGCTCAAGCCGGCATCACCCGGCACCGGCGTTATCGCCGGCGGCGGCGTGCGCGCCGTCATCGAGGCCGCGGGCTATCGCGACATCCTGACGAAGTCGCTGGGCAGCGCCAACGTCCTAAATGTGATGATGGCGACGATGGACGGTCTCGGCCGCTTGATGGACATCCGCCAGGTGGCGGCCGATCGGGGCAAGGACGTAAATCAGGTGGCGCCGTTCTGGGGGCGTAAATCATGACCACGTTACGCATTACCTATAGCAAGAGCGCGATCGGCTACACCGAGCGGCAGAAAGCGACCGTCAGGGCTCTCGGGTTCCGGCGGTTGTACGAGACGATCGAGCACGAAGATTCACCGGCCATCCGCGGCATGATCAACAAGATTAGCCACCTGTTGACGGTGGAAGAAGTTGAGACCGGGAAATCGCGGTCCAAGAAGGTCTAGTCAGATGAAACTCAACGATTTAGGCCCCAACGAGGGTTCGAAGAAATCACGCAAGCGCGTTGGTCGCGGCATATCTGCCGGCCAGGGCAAAACAGCCGGCCGGGGCACCAAAGGCCAGGGCGCGCGCAGCGGCGGCGGCAAGGGCGCCTACTTTGAAGGCGGCCAGTTGCCGTTGGCGCGCCGGCTGCCGTTCAAGCGCGGGTTCACGAATATTCGTCGCGTTGAATATAAGGCTGTCAACCTCGACCGGCTGGCCGAGTTCGAATTCGGAGACGAAACCGTCACCCCCGAACTCATGGCCGCTATCGGGCTGATCAAGAAATCGTCCGATCGAGTCGCCATTCTGGGCGGCGGCGAAATTGCCGAGGCTATCACCGTCCAGGCCCACCGCTTCTCGGCGACTGCCAAAGAGAAGATCGAGGCCGCGGGCGGCAAGGCAGAGGTTATTCCGTTCAATGCCTGATTCGTCTACAATAGTAGACCGATCGAGCGGCACTTGAACCCTGCGGGAGAAATGTAATGATAGAATCAGTACGCGCAGCCTTTTCCTTGCCCGACCTGAGGCGTCGCATCTTCTTTACCATCGGGATGCTTATTATCTATCGCTTGCTGGCAAACATTCCCGTGCCGGGCGTGAACCTGCAAGCGTGGCTGTCATTCACGTCGCAGCAGACCGGCAACGCCGTGGTTGACTTTCTCGACCTTCTGTCCGGCGGCGCGGTTAGCAACTTCTCCGTGATGGCGATGGGTGTCTATCCCTACATTACGGCCTCGATTATCATTCAGTTGCTGACGCCGATTATTCCTCAGTTTGAGGAATTGCAGTCGGAAGGCGAGTCGGGCCGCAACAAGCTGAACCGTTATACTTATTACCTGACCGTTCCGTTGGCATTTTTGCAAGGCATCGGCCAGATTCGCCTGGTGGGCACCAGTCTGACCGGCGGCGTTGAGTCGATCATGCCGAACTTCGGTTTTGGGGCCACGCAGTTGCTGCCGACGCTAACCACATTGATCGCCATGGTGGGCGGAACGATGTTCGCCATTTGGATCGGCGAGCGCATTACGGAAGAAGGCGTGGGCCAGGGCATTTCGTTGATTATCTTTGGCGGAATCGTGTCCGGCATCATCCCCAGCTTGGCGCAAATGTTCGCCCTTGAGGCGACGGCGCGTATCTTCTCGCTCTTTACCTTTGTGCTATACCTGGTGCTGACGGTTCTGGTAATTGTTATTATCCAGGAAGGGCAACGGCGAATAGCCGTCCAATATGGGCGTCGTGTTAGAGGACGTAAGATTTATCAGGGTCAGAGCACCTATATACCGTTAAAGGTCAATACTGCCGGCATGATCCCGATTATCTTTGCCCAATCGATCCTGACCTTTTTTCCGCTCATTGCCGGTTTGTTCATCTCCGGTAGCGGTAGCTTCATCGATCGGGTTGCATCGACAATCGGCACATTTGGCCGGTCGCAGGACCCCACGGTAGCGCCGGTCGCCTTTGCGGCCTACTGGATCTTGTACTTTATTCTGGTTGTGGCTTTTACATTTTTCTATACCGACGTCATGATCCGCCAGCAAAACCTGCCGGAAACGCTGCAACGCCAGGGTGGGTTCATCCCCGGCATTCGGCCCGGCAAGCGCACGGAAAGCTACATTATGTCGGTGGTGCGACGCATCACGTTGGTGGGCGCGCTCTTTTTGGGCCTGGTCGCCGTGCTGCCGGGCATCATGGCCATCGTGGCCGTCATTCTGCGAATTGAAGGACTGGAACGAAGCGTACTGGTCATCAGTGGCTCCGGTCTTATCATCGTTGTTGGCGTCGTCATCGACACGATGCGTCAGCTGGAAGCACAGCTGCTAATGCGTCATTATGAAGGGTTCATCAAGTCATGAAGTTCATCATCTTGATTGGCCCACCTGGTGCTGGAAAGGGCACCCAGGCCAAACTGCTGGAGCAATCGCTGGGTCTGCCACAGGTTTCGACCGGCGATTTGTTCCGTTACAATCTTAAGAACGAAACCGAACTGGGAAAGCTGGCCCGCACTTACATGGACAAGGGCGAGCTGGTCCCCGATGCGGTTACTGTAGCGATGGTCAAGGACAGGCTGGCGAGTGCGGATGCGGCCGGAGGGGCGATCCTCGACGGCTTCCCGCGCACGCAGGCCCAGGCTGATGCGCTCGACCAACTGCTGGAGCAATTGGGCGGCCGCATTACCGTCGTGCCCAATCTCGTGGTGGATCGCGAGGAACTGGTGCAACGGCTTCTGGCCCGCGCCCAAATCGAGGGACGCGCTGATGATACGGAAGATACCATCCGTACCCGGATGCGCGTCTATGAAGAACAGACAAAGCCTTTGCTGGATTATTATCAGCAGCGAGGGTTGGTTGTTAATGTGGACGGTCTGCAAAGTAGAGAGGCCGTTCAGCAGGCCCTGCGGCGAGTCATCGAGCAGGCCGCCTGATGCGTAGCCTGGGCTGCGGCCCGGCTGGAGAGTAGAATCATGAAAGTAACATCATCTGTCAAGCGGCGTTGTCCGAAATGCAAGATCATCAAGCGAAATGGCGTGGTGCGCGTGATCTGTGTCGATCCGAACCATAAACAGCGCCAAGGATAAGGGAGAGACAGAATGGCTCGTATTGCAGGTGTCGATATTCCGCGCAATAAGCGCGTTGAGATCAGTCTGACTTATATCTACGGCATTGGTCGGACCTCCAGCAAACAAATTCTCGAACACGCCGAAGTGAATCCGGATACGCGGGTTCGCGACCTGGCCGAGGCCGAAGTGACCCGGCTGCGCCAGTTGGTCGAGAAAGAGTACACGGTGGAGGGCGAGCTGCGCCGCGAAGTCGCGATGAATATCAAGCGGCTGGGCGAGATCGGCAGCTATCGCGGGTTGCGTCACCGGCGTCATTTGCCGGCGCGCGGCCAACGCACGCGCACCAACTCGCGCACGCGCAAAGGCCCGAAGAAGACTGTGGCCGGGCGCGGCCGTCGCAAGGGCGGCAAGTAATCAGAGTTACGAGTGACGAACTACGGACTCCGAGTATGGAGCGCTGGCATCTAGAGAGCAGCTATTGTTCGTAGTGAATCGTTTTTCAGAGGAAAGATGGGACGTAGAAGACAAGCACAAACGACGCGAAAGAAAGCCAAGAAGATGGTGCCCAAGGGGCAGGCGCATATCTATGCCGCCTTCAATAATACCATCGTGACGATTACGGATCCCAAAGGGAATACGGTCTCTTGGGCCAGCGCCGGTTCTGCCGGCTTCAAGGGCTCTCGCAAGAGCACGCCCTATGCCGCTCGATTGGCCGGCCAGAACGCCGCCCGCATCGCCGTGGACAACGGCGTGCAGGAAGTGGACGTTGTCGTCAAGGGCCCCGGCCCCGGCCGCGAGGCGGCCATCCGCTCGATTCAGGCCAGTGGCATTCGCGTGACCTCCATTCAGGACATCACGCCGGTGCCGCACAATGGGTGCCGGCCGCCGAAGAAACGTCGTATTTAATTATCCGAGTTGACGAGAGGGAGGAAGGGTGGCCAAGCCCGTAAACCTCTCCCAACCCTGATCGCGGGTTTTACCGATATCTTACTCCCGCGATTGGTACTCAATAGGAGGTACCTAAATTGGCACGTTATACAGGCCCAGTTTGCCGGTTATGCCGGCGCGAGGGCGAAAAATTATTCCTGAAGGGGTCGCGTTGTCTGACCCCCAAATGTTCGGTCGAACGACGCGGCTACCCACCGGGGCAGCACGGACGCGAAAATCAATTCCGGCGCGGGCGCGCTTCGGACTATCTTTTGCAGCTGCGCGAAAAGCAGAAGGCTCGCCGCATCTACGGCGTCCTGGAGCGCCAGTTTAGCCGCTATTTCGAGCGCGCTTCGCGGCAGTCCGGTCTGACCGGCTACAACCTGCTGGCTATCCTGGAACAGCGGCTGGACAACGTCGTCTATCGCCTGGGCCTGGCCGATTCGCGCGCGCAAGCTCGCCAGTTGGTTCAGCACGGCCACATCATGCTGAACAACCGCAAGACCAACATTCCCTCGGCGCTGGTTGCGCCGGGCGATGTCGTGTCGGTTCGCAAAGAGAGCAATCGACTGACCTACTTCAAGGACTTGCGCCAAAATCTGGATGATCGCCGCGTGCCGCGCTGGTTGACGGTGGAATCCGCCAACCTCTCCGGACGTGTGGTGCACGCGCCGGCTCGCGAGGATATTGACATCTCGCTCAACGAACAGTTGATCGTCGAGTACTACTCCCGTTAACGGCAGTTACTCATCTAAAAACATACCGATTCATGGAAGTGGTTGCAAGCGGGCAGAGATCATCATAGCGTGATTCAACCCGCTTGCGAGCTTCCAATAGGGAGGTAATAGCCTTGACTATCAATAATCTTGTTATGCCGAAGATCGAAAGCGCGGCCATGTCGGCCGAGTATGGACGATTCGTCATCGGCCCGCTGGAGCGCGGTTACGGCACCACCCTCGGCAATGCCCTGCGGCGCGTGCTGCTGGCTTCGCTGCCCGGCGCGGCCGTCACCTCTATTCGCGTGACGGACGTGCCCCACGAGTTTTCGGCCATTCCCGGCGTCCGCGAAGATATGATGCAGTTTATTCTGCACGTGAAACAATTGCGGATGCAACTGGTCAATACCGATATCGCGCGTATGCGTCTGGAAGTGCAGGGAGCCGGTCCGGTCACCGCGGCCGACATCCAGGTTCCGCCAGAGGTGGAGATCATCAACCCGGATCTGTACCTGTTCACCGTTGACGCTGATGACGCCTATCTGGAGATCGAACTGATGGCGGAGACGGGGCGCGGCTATTCGCCCGCCGAAGACCGGGGCCGGCTGCCCATTGGGGAGTTGCCGGTTGATGCCATCTTCAGCCCGATCCGGCGTGTGGCCTACGAGGTCGAAAAGACCCGCGTGGGCCAGATCGCCGACTATGACCGGACTGTCATGGAGATTTGGACCGATGGGACGATCAAGCCCGAGGACGCGCTGGCCCAGGCGGCCCAAATCCTGACCCAACACTTGCGGCCGATTGCCGGCGTCAGCGAAGAAACCTTTGTCACCGTTGAGGAAGAGAAAGAAGAAGAGACTATTCCCAACGAAATCTATGATACACCCATCGAGCAGCTTGACCTGAGTGTGCGCGTTTTCAATTCATTGAAGCGAACCGGCATTACGAAGGTGGGCGAGATGCTCGAAATGCTGGATCGTGGCGAAGAAACCATGCTGGCGATTCGCAACTTCGGCGACAAATCGCTGGATGAACTGAAGCAACAACTGCGGCTCAAGGGATTCCTGGCGGAAGAAGATGAGGCCAAGCGGTCGGCCTAGGCCTCCGATGGCTGCTAGAGGAGTTTACGATGCGTCATAAAGTACATGGCCGCAGGCTGAATCGCGACACCGGCCACCGCAACGCACTGCGGCGAAACCTGATCGCCGACTTATTGGTATTCGAACAAATTACGACCACCGAAGCCAAGGCGCGAACCATTCGCCCCGCGGCCGAAAAGATGATCACCCTGGCGAAGCGCGGGCTGTCCCAGACCGACGGCGGCTCGACCTCGTCTCTTCATGCTCGTCGCCTGGCGGCCGCGCGTCTGCCCGGCTCGCGAACGACGGAAGCCGAGGATGGGACCTTCGAGGAAGTGGACGTCGTCCGCAAGCTTTTTGAAGAGATCGCGCCCCGGTATGCCAATCGTCCCGGCGGTTATACGCGCATGGTGAAGATCGGCCGGCGACCCGGTGACAATGCCGATATGGCCGTTCTGATGCTGGTCGAAGAATAGTCGAATCGTGTGACATTTGAGTCGATGGTAGCCGACGCCACGGCGCGAACCTATCGGGCCACCGTTGAATATGATGGGACGGCCTACTTCGGGTTCCAACGGCAACGGCGTGGCGTCCCATCGATTCAGTCGGAACTTGAACAGGCCCTGAGCCGCCTGGCGAATGGCCCCATACGGGTGCTGGGCGCGGGGCGGACAGATACCGGCGTTCACGCGCTGGGACAGGTCATAGCGTTTACAATCGAGTGGCCGGAGCAACATGGAACGGCCGCCCTGCATCGCGCGCTGAATGCGAATCTGCCGCCGGATATTGCCGTGGCTGACGTGGTCGAAGTCGCACCGGGGTTTCATCCCCGGTTTGACGCCCGCCGCCGCAGTTACGAGTATCGTATCCTGACGGCACCCGTTCGCCGGCCCTTGTGGCGGCGGCGCGCGTGGCACGTGACGGGGCCTTTGGACGTGGGGCAAATGAATGTTGCCGCCGCCTTGCTGGTGGGGGTAAATGATTTTGCGACGTTCGGCCGGCCGACGACTGGTGAGAGCACCATCCGCGAAGTGTTTGCGGCGACATGGCGACCAGAAGATGAATTTCTCATCTTCGACGTTTGTGCCAATGCCTTCTTGAATCGGATGGTGCGCAGTATCGTCGGATCTCTTAAAATGGTTGGTTCCGGGCAGTGGACGCTCGATGATTTTTCGGCCGCTTTGGCGGCGCGCGAGCGAAATCGTTCGGCGATGGCCGCTCCGGCCCATGGGCTGTACTTGGTGTCTGTGGAATATGATAATTGATGAGGACCTGAATATCCGGCCACCCGCCGGTGGAGGAATGAGATGAAAACTTACGTAACCAAACCTGCGGAAATTGAGCGCGCTTGGTACGTGGTGGATGCCGAAGGGCAGACGTTAGGCCGTCTGGCGTCGAGTATCGCGACGATTCTGAAGGGCAAGCATAAGCCGATCTATAGTCCCGCTGTGGATTGCGGCGATTTCGTGATCGTGTTGAATGCCGACAAAGTCGCCGTCACCGGCCGCCGTTTGGAGCAGAAAAAATACTACCGCCACTCGCTCTATATCGGGGGATTAAAAGAGATCACCCTGCGTGATCAGATGCAGAAGTATCCCGAACGAGTGATCGAGTCGGCCGTGCGCGGTATGTTGCCGAAGAACGCCCTCGGCCGCAAAATGTTCAAGAAGTTGAAAGTCTACGCCGGTAATGAGCATCCTCACCAGGCGCAGCTGCCACAGCCGTTGGAGCTTTAGAACACCGGATCATCCGACCGGTAAGAGGTATCAATTATGAGCGAATATTTCGAGGGAATCGGCCGACGCAAAGAAGCATCCGCCCGCGTGCGCATCTACTTTCGCGACGCGGCGCAGGAAGAAGGCCCAACATTTTACGTCAACGATAAGCCGGTTCAGGAATTCTTCCCGCGCTATGGGGACTACCAGACGCTCATCGGCCCGCTGGAAGATAGCGGCCTCATGGGTAAGGTGGACGTGACCGTACTGGTGCAGGGTGGCGGCATCACCGGCCAAACCAGCGCCGTCCGGTTGGGCCTGGCTCGCGCCCTCGTCAAGTATGACGAGAATCTGCGCACGCCATTGCGCGCCGGCGACCACCTGACCCGGGATGCGCGCGTGAAGGAACGCAAAAAGCCGGGACTCAAGCGCGCCCGCAAGGCCCCGACCTATACCAAGCGCTAACTCTCGCTTTTGGCGAGACTTGGCGGGGTTGCGTGCTGCCAACGCAGCGGCGCAACC
>JACKBY010000022.1 GCA_020634335.1 Promineifilum sp.
ACCAATGGGCCAGCACCTCCAGCAGGTGCAGCGGCTCCAGCGTCAGATCGCCCGCCCCCTCGTCAACGACAAAGCGAGCGTTGCCCGTTTCCTGGCCGGGAATGAACTGGGTCAGCAGCAGCGGCAGGCCGCAGGCCAGCGACTCGGTGACGATCAGCCCTCCGGCCTTGGTGATGACGCCGTCGGCGGCATGCATCAGATCGGGCATGTTGCCGACAAAATCGTAGACCGTCGCCGGAACGTGCCACGCCGTCCCCTGCCACGTGTGGTAGAGGGAGTCGTTACCGCCGGCCACGCCGACCAGATGCAGATCATGACCGGCGTGATTGACCACGTGGGTGAAGGTATCGAGCCGTTCGACCCGCTTGCTGCCCACGGCCAGCAGCGTGAACTTGTCTTCCGGCCAGCCCAGCGCCCGGCGCGCCTCGGCCTTGGAAGCGGGAACGTCGGCCAGGGTCGGGTTCACCGGCAGGCCGGTCACGTGGACGCTCTGTGGGTCGAGGTCGCGCTCGCGGGCCAGCGCCCCAGCGATCTCCGTCGGCACCAGGCACAAATCGGCCGACTGGCTGAACCACATCTTCTGCAACGAGACAAGGTCGGTCACCACCGTCGCCATCGGCACGTTGCGGCCGCTGATGCGCCGGTAGGCGGCCACGGGATACTGGTAGGTCGGGAAGGTGACGACCACCACGTCCGGCTGGTGCTGCTTCATGAGCCGGGCGATGACATCGTACATCATCATGACGTAGGCCATCTCGGTCACATTCGTGGTCAGACGAAGGTCCGACATCTTGTAGCCCAGCTTGTAGAACTGCGGCCACTCGCGGGCCAGCTTATCGTAGTCGTTCTCGGCGCTGCGCATGAAGGGCATCGCGCCCGGCTCGTCGAGCGGGTTGACGATGATGACCTGGGCCGCGTCGCCGTGGCGCAACTCGAAGGCCCGGCACAGGGCGTTGGCCGTGGAGCGGTGGCCGAAGCCGGCATCGGCGGTCAGGATGAGGATCTTTTTGTGGAGCATAATCGTTCTCGTTCAGCTATTCAATCATTGTGGCCGGCGGTTGCGGCAACAGATGCCGCGGCGTCCTGTCCAGGACGAAAATATCCTCCGCACCATCCTCTTCATCAATCTGCGAGCCGACGACCTTGAAGCCCATGCTCAAGGCCAACCGCGTCGATGCGATGTTAGCAGGGCTGATCGACAAAACAAAACGATTGATTTCCTCCATCAGGAATGCCCATTCGATCAGCGCTTCGCAGGCCTCACGCGCGAACCCCCTGCGCCGATAAGGTGAGAACACCACGTAGCCTATTTCCACGCCGCCCGGCGCGATGTCGGCCAGGTAGGGCGGATCGGGCCACGAGTGAAAACCAATCTGGCCGACCATGACCAACCGATCCTCGGGGGCCGGCGTATCGAGGAAGGGCGGATTGCCGGAGATGGGCGGCTTCTCGCGCCAGACAATCGCCCGCGACAGCCACACTTCCAGTCCCGGATCGGCCTGCATTTGTTCCAACCGTCGGCCGATCCGCGCCGGTTCGTCAAACCATTCCTCCGGAATAGTCGCGCCCAGAATCTTTTCGGCCGTGTCGCGATCCCCATCGAGCGAGGCCGCCAGAAATGCGGCGTTCAGCGGAACCACGTAAAGACGCCGGGTAAAAATGAGGCCGGGCATTTGCCAGGGATCATCGAACATATTCTTCCCTCCACGCTATAGCCTTGCTCCGGGAGCGCCGGAAAATCGCCGCAAAATTGTATCACATGCGCGCCGATCGCACGTGGTTGCCCAACGGGCCGTGATGGAGTAAAAACTTCATGGTCCGTTCCGATCGCTGACAATAGATACCATGGCATTGTCCACGACCACGCCAAATAATCAAATGCAAGGAGATACAGATGATCGACCGTGATACTTTTACCGTTGAAGAGTGGGGCAGCATCATATCCGTCCCGGCGTCCGTCGGGGCGCTAATCGTCTCGGCCGACATGTCCGGCCCCATCGGTCTGATCGGCGAGTTCCGCGCCATCATGAGCTCCATGAAGGAATACGTCGATGCCCACGCCGCCGACAGCCCCCTGATGCGGGGCATTCAGTCCTACATGATGACCAAGCCCACCAAAGAGGAAGAGGCCGAGCTGAAGCAGTGGGCCGAAGGGCAGGAAGAAATGCTCAAGGCCAACAAACCGGAAACCGCCGACGAACTGAAGCAGCTCATCCGCGACAGATCGGCCGAGGTAATCGCCACATTGCGCGAGAAGGGGGCCACCGAAGCGGATATCGATTCCTTCAAGGCGATGATCTACGCCGTGGCCGAGGCCGTCGCCAACGCCAGCAAGGAAGGCGGCTTCCTGGGTTTCGGCGGCACGCGCGTCTCCAGCGCCGAGGAGTCGGTGCTCAATCAGATCAAGTCCGAATTAGGGATATAGCATCATCGGCTCCGGAATCCAAGCGACTCCTACGCCGCCGGCCGGAGTCCCATGAACGACGGCTACGAAAGGAGGCTGAAGCGCCTGCTGCTGCCCTATGGCATGGGGATCGGCCTCCTTTTTGTCGTCCCGGCCATCCTGTCATTCGCGCTGGCCTTCTTTCGTTACGATGCCCTCAGCCCGCCGCGTTTCGTCGGCACGCTCAACTTTCCCCTGGCGCGAACCGATTCTCTCTTCAGTCTGAGCGTATTCAATTCCCTGGCGCTGGTAATTTTGCCCGCGCCGCTGCGCGTGTTCGGCGCGTTTCTGGCCGCGCGGCTGGCGCGGGGCGGCCGTCTGCGCCATCTGTTGCGGGCGGCCGTCTTTTTGCCCGCGGCCATGCCCGCTTCGGCCTTCGCCCTGGCCTGGTTGTGGATTCTCAACCCGCTCTATGGCCCCCTCAATCGCTTGCTGATGGCCCTGTCGCTCTCTGCGCCCGGCTGGCTGTCCGACGCCCAATGGGCGCGGCCCGCCATCGCCCTGGCCCTGCTGTGGCTCGTCGGTGAGGGCTTTCTGGTGTGTCTGGCCGCCCTCTATGACGTGCCGCGCGACCTGGAAGACGCCGCCGCGGCCGACGGTGCCGGGGCAGGAGCCATCCTGCGCTACGTCCTGCTGCCCTTGCTGGCCCCCGTTCTCCTGCTGCTCATGGCCCGCGACGCTGTCTTGCTCCTGCAGGAATCGTTCACGCTGGCCTGGTTGCTGTCCGGCGGTGGCCCCTACTACGCCACCTACACCCTGCCCCAATTTATCTATGAGGCGGCGTTCGGTCGCCTCGATTTCGGCGTGGCCTCGGCCGCGTTGTGGGCGCTCTACGTCGTGACCGGGCTGTTACTCATCCTCGTCTACCTCGTCGCCCGGCAGTGGCAGGTGGGCCTGAGCGAAGAAGAGTTTTTGCTGTGACGCGACCAGACGCCACCCATGCCAAAGGCGCGGGATTAAAACCCATCCCTGCTCTGCTGCGTCTCGCTTTGGCCGCGCTGTTCCTGCTGCCGCTGCTGTTCATGGTGCTGGCCGCCTTTCGTCCGGCGGGGTCGCCTCTGACCTCGTCGCTTTGGACCGGCCTCCCCACGGTCGAAAATTTTCGCAAGCTGTTCAGCATCCTGCCCATCGGCCGCTACACACTGAATTCGTTGCTCGTCGCCGCCGTCGCCGTGCCCCTGACTGTGCTGACCGCCTCCTGGGCCGGCTTCGCCATGGCCCGACTGCCGCGACCCACGCAGCGGCGCTGGGTGCTGCTCTCCTTGCTGGTGCTCATGATCCCCGGCGTGGCCCTGTGGTCGTCGCGCTTCATCCTTTACAGCCGCCTCGGCATCGGCGGCACGCTCTGGACGCTCATCGTCCCGGCTTTCATGGGCACGTCGCCGTTCTTCGTCCTCATATTCTATCGCGCCTTTCGGCGCATCCCGACCGCCATCTACGATTCGGCCCGGCTGGAAGGCGCGGGGGTGCTGGCCACGTGGGGACGCGTGGCCCTGCCCATGGCCCGGCCGACGGCCGTCGCCGTGGCCGCCCTGGCCTTCATCCTCTACTGGGGCGACTACATTTCGCCCCTGCTCTATTTGGGCGATGCCGCCCGCTATACGCTGCCGGTCGGCCTCCAGCTTCTGGCGCAACTCGGCCGTTCCAATTACCCCTTGTTGCTGGCCGGGGCTTTGTGGTCGACGCTGCTGCCGCTGCTGCTCGTGGTGGGCGGCGTGCTGGCCGTGGCCGCCGTCGAACGCGCCCACGCCCGCAAGTTCGGTTCAATTACTGGTCAATCGGAAAGAGACAACTAAAATCCGGCCCATGAAACCCCTTGCCCTGCTCCTCCTGCCCCTGCTCCTGTTTGCCTGTCGCTCCGAGTCGTCAACGGTGTCCTTCACTGTTTCCGGCGACGCGGCCGAGTACGCCGCCTACGAAACGCTGGTCGCCGCCTTCGAGGCGGCCCACCCGGAAATCGACGTCACCCTGACCCACATCCCTTCGGCCGGCGACTACAGCGCCAAGCTGGTCACCGACTTCGCCGCCGGCACGCCCCCCGACGTCTCCCTGCTCAACTACCGGCGCGTGCCCGCCTTCGCCGCCGCGGGGCAAATGGAGCCGTTAGGCCCCTACCTGGACAAAAGCGAGCTAATCGCCCGCGAGGATTTCTACCCCATCACGATCGACGCCTTTACCTGGCAGGGCGACATCCTCTGCATCCCGCAGAACGTCTCCAGCCTGGTAGTCTATTACAATCGGGATCTCTTCGCCGCCGCCGGAGTGGCCGAACCGGCCGACGACTGGACGTGGGACGACTTCGTGACCACGGCTGTAACCCTGACCCGGGACAGTGACGGCGACGGGACTATCGATCAATATGGCGCGGGCATCGAACCGTCGCTCTACCGCCTCGCGCCGTTTGTCTGGCAAAACGGCGGCCGCCTCGTAGATGACCCCGCCAACCCCACCCAGTTGGGTCTGACGCGCCTGCCGTCGTTGCAAGCGCTGGAATGGTTTGTCGCCTTGCAGACAGTCCACCACGTGGTCCCCGACCGCACAGCCGAAGCAGCCATCGACAGCGAGACGCGCTTCATCCAGGGCACGACAGCCATGTTTTTCGACAGTCGGCGCGGCACGCCGACCTTCCGCGAAGCGGCTGATTTTGACTGGGACATCGCCCCCCTGCCGCGCGGCCAGGAAGCAGCCGGCATCCTGCACAGCGACGCCTACTGCCTGTCGGCCGCGGCCAAGGACAAGGACGCCGCCTGGTCTCTCATCGAATTCGCCAACTCGCCCGAAGGACAGACAATCATCGCCGGCACCGGCCGCACCGTCCCATCCCTGCGGGCGGTAGCCGAGTCCGACGCCTTCCTCGATCCGGCGGCCAGGCCGTCTCGCAGCCAGGTATTCCTCGACAGCGTCGACCATTTGCAAATAGTACCCCTCATCAGCACGTGGGAAGATATCGAATCCACCGCCTCGGAAGAGATCGAACGGGCCTTCTATGGCGACATCACCGCCGAAGAAGCGGCCATCCTGGCCCGCGACCGCACAGAGGAGTATTTCGCGTTGGGCGCGCGGCCATAAAAATCTTGCCATGAGCAAGCGTGAGTCGTTTGAGCACGACTTGGCCCGGCTGACCGCCATTCGCGCCGACCCGCAGCAGCCCGGCGCGGCCGACGAGCTGCGCCGCGCCCTGGCTGCCCGCTCGAATTTGCTGACCGCCCGCGCGGCCGAAATCGTCGGCGAGTGGGCCTTGGCCGGCTACGTGCCGGAGTTGGTCGCCGCCTTCGAGCGCTTCCTGGTCGACGCCGTCCGGCGCGATCCCACCTGCGCTGCCAAAGTCGCAATCGCCGAGGCGCTCAATCGTCTGGAAGTGCGCGACGCCGACTTGTTCCGGCGCGGCGCACTTCACGTGCAACCGGAGCCGATCTGGGGTGGGCAGGAAGACACGGCCGCCCCACTGCGAGCAGTGTGCGCCCTGGGGCTGGCTCGCTCCGACCCGCCGGATACGCTATTGGCTCTGGCGGTCCTGTTGGCCGACCCGGAGGCCGACGCGCGCAGCGGGGCTGCGCGGGCCATCGCCTACGCCGCCCGTCCGGGCGGCGCGGCCTTGCTCTGGTACAAGGCCCACGTGGGCGACGCGGAACCGGCGGTGATGTTCGAGTGCTATAGCGCGTTGCTGGCCCTGGAGCCCGAGCCAGCCATATCCCTGGTGGCCCGGCTGGCCGGCGGTGATGATCCGGCGCAGGCCGAAGCGGCCGTCCTGGCCCTGGGCAGTTCCCGCTTGCCGGCCGCCCTGCCCCTGCTCATCGAGTTGCGGGCGACAGCGGCCGATCCCGGTCTGAGGCGAACGACGCTAACCGCCATCGCCACCTTGGGCAACGACGAGGCTTTCGTGTTTCTGCTGGGCCTCCTGACCGGCGGCCCGCCCCGCGACGCGGCCGATGCCCTGAGCGCGCTGGGCCTGTTCCGCGACGATGAGCGCCGCCGCCGCAAAGTGGAGCGAGCCGCCCGCCGCCGCACCGACCTGCCCGCCGATCCCGTCCCTACTCCACGACCTGAACGGTGATCTCGAATACCCGGCTCGGCTCGACGGCCGTGTCCTGATCCCTCGCGTTGACCAGGCGCAGCACACTCGTGCCCGGCGCGGCCGCCCGGAACATGAAGGTCTTGACGCCGCCCGCACCGATAGCGTCACTATCAACTTCGTACGACGGCTCCTCGCTGCTCTCCAGCACGGCCTCGTCGTTGGTCACCACGCGCCACAGATAGCCGGTCGTCTGGTTCTCCGCCAGCATGATCTGCAGGGCGTCGCCGACGCCCATCGTCACCGTTTGGCCGCTGTCAGCTTCGTCGGCAATAAAGACGTTCTCCGGGCCGGCCGTGCCGCCGCCACAAGCCGCAGCCAGAAGGAGGAACAGAAGCGCGAACACACTCGATAACCGGACAGGACGCGGGCCACAAAACATTACACACTCTCCACCATCATTTTCTCCGCGGCGATCTTACCGCAAACACCCGACAATCGCCTACTCCCCAACTGTCAATGGAAGCGCCCGTAGCGCGAGCTGTCCAGCTTGCCTCCTCCCCGGCCCGCAAGCCGGACAGCTTGCGCTACAGGTTATATCCGCATTGATTTGTCAACGCGCCCGGACCCGCGCCGAATGACCTGTTCACCCCCGAAAATCTTGCCGCAACGCATCGCGCAGGATTTGCGCCGGATGTAGCGCCGTCCGTCCACTGCCTTGGGCGATCTGCTCCCGGCAACTCACGCCTGCGGCGGCGATGATCGTGCCGGTCGCCGCCGCGCGCACGGCGGGCAGCAAACGCCGCTCGCCCATCTGCATCGAAATGGCATAGTGTTCGGCCTCATACCCAAACGACCCGGCCATGCCGCAGCAGCCCGAATCCACCTCCTCCACGGTGTAGCCGGGCGGCAGCGAAAGCGCACGTCGCGCCGGGCCGGTGCCCACCAGCGCCTTCTGGTGGCAATGGCCGTGGAGCAACACCCGGCGCGGCACCGCGTTGAAATAGGGGAGCAGGTCGAGACGCGCCGCCAGCTCATCCACGTACTCCTCAAACGTGCGCGCCTGCCCGGCGACGAGAGCTACGCGCGGGTCATCGGGCAGCAAATGAAAGTACTCGTCGCGCAGCGTCAGCAGGCCGCTCGGCTCCAGCCCAACGATGAGCAGTCCTTGCTCCGCCGCAGGCGTCAAAGCGTCCACAACCTGCGCCGCCGTCCGCCGGGCCGCCCCCATCAGGCCTTTAGAGATCAGCGCCCGGCCGTCATCGGCGCACAGCGCGGCCACCACAGCCACGCCCACGGCGGTCAGGAATTCCACGGCGGCAATCCCCACTTCGGGGTGATTATAGTTAGTGAACGGATCGATCAGCAGCATCACCGCTTCTCCGTCTGGAAGGGCCGGCGCGCTGGAGCGACGCCCCCACCAGGCCGCGAACGGCTCGCGGGCGAGCAGCGGCAGCGGCCGTTCCGGAGCCAGCCCCAGGACGCGCGCCGCCAGCCGCCGGCCGAGCCGCGAGCGCAGCACCGCATTGGTCGCGGGGGCCATCCGGCCACTGCCCAGCCGATTCAACGTCGCGGCGTGGCCGAAAAACCGGGCGCGCAGCGGCACGCCGTGCACCGCGTAGTAGCGAACGAGGAACGCCGACTTCAGCCGGGCCATATCCACCGCCGACGGGCACTCTGCTTTGCAAGCCTTGCAAGAAATGCACAAATCCATGGTGGCGGCCATTCGCGGCGAGGTCAATTCCGCCGCCGGCAGCACGCCCGACAGGGCCGCCCGCAGGGCATTGGCCCGCCCGCGGGTGCTGTGTTCTTCGTCACGGGTGACCATGAAGCTGGGGCACATCGTGCCCGTGGTGAGGCGGCGACACACGCCCGCCCCGTTGCACATCTCCACGGCACGGACAAAGCCCGACGCCGGAGCGCTGGAAGCAGGGTTCGATCCCCCGGGGCCTGCTGTCGTGGACTGGCTGTGGGTATTTCCCTGTTTCGCTATACGAAGTATCTGGCCGTCGATTCGCTCATAGTCGCCAAACCACACGCGCGATTCATCCGGCGCTTCGGGCAGGGCGCGCATCGCCTCGGTCATAGACGCGGCCTCGACGATAATCCCCGGATTGAGCCGGTTCTGCGGATCGAAGATGCGCTTGACCTGCCGGAACAGATCGTAAAGTTGCGGCCCGTAGAAGGATTCATTGAGCCAACTGCGCGCCCGGCCGTCACCGTGCTCGCTGGAAATCGCCCCGCCATAGCCGTGCACCAGCCCGGCGGCGAAGCGGGCAATGTCGGGCAGCCGGGCAACTTCGGCCGCGCGTCGCCGGTTGATAAGCGGCCGGATGTGCAGGCAACCCGCCCCGGCATGGGCATAGTACGTCACCGGCGTGCCCAACTCGGCGCAATAGGCCTCGATTTGGCTCACGTAGGTCGATAGATGGGCCACCGGCACGGCCGCGTCCTCGATGAACGGCACCGGCTTCACATCCCCTTTCATCGACATCAGTAGCCCCAAACCGGCCTTGCGCACCCCCCACACAGCCCGTTGGGCCTCCGGCGTCAGCGCGCGCGTCACATGGCTCGCGCCCAGACGCCCCCGCCGCAAGCGTTCTTCCAGCTGCTGAATACCATCGGCCACAGCTGCCTCGTCGTCGCCCTGGAATTCGACGACCAACAGGCAGTACGGGTGGCCGTCCACCACCGAGGCCAGCAGTCGCGCATAGGCAAGCACATCACGGCACAACGTCAGGCTCAAATGGTCGATCAACTCGACGGCCGCCGGTTGCGTTTCCAGCATGGCGGGTACGGCCGCCAGAGCCGTGGGCAGATCATCGAAGTGAACCAGAGCCAGCCCCGTGTGCGCCGGTCGCGGCACAAGCCCCAGCGTGATTTCGGTCATCACCGCCAGCGTGCCCTCCGACCCGCATACCAGTTGCGCCAGGTTCGGCGTATCGCTGGTCATCAGACGGTCAAGATTATAGCCGCCGCAGCGCCGCCAATAGTGGGGCGTGCCCTCGCGGATGATCTGGCGGTTGGCGGAATCAGCGATTAACTCCTTTATCCCTGTGACTACACGAATATTTCCGCCTGTTGGATTAGCCGAGGGCGGCAGCGCGAGCCGCGATCCGTCGGCCAGCACCACCTCCATCGCCTGAACGTGATCCGCCGTCATGCCATAGAGCAGGGAGTGGCTGCCGGTGGCGTTGTTGGCGACCATCCCGCCGACGGTCGAGCGGTCGCTGCTGGCCGGATCGGGGCCGAATTGCAAGCTGTGCGGCCGCAGACTGGCGTTGAGGTCGTCGACCACCACCCCCGGCTGCACCCGCACCCACCGTTCATCGGGGTTGATCTCGACGATGGCGTCCAGGTGTCGCGTGAAGTCGATGATCAGGGCCTCGTTGACCGCCTGCCCGGCCAGGCTGGTTCCCGCCCCCCGCGGTAGTACGGGCAACCCATACTCGGCCGCCAGCGCCACGGCGGCGATGACGTCCTCAATCGTCCGGGGAATGACCACGGCGTGCGGCATGACCTGATAAAGGCTGGCGTCGGTGCTGTAGAGCACGCGCGTGTATAAATCGTCGCGCAGTTCCCCGGCGACGTGGCGGCGGCAATCCGCCACGAACGCTTTCACTTTGGCCTGATCAACCATCCAGCGCAATAGTAGTCGGGCCCCCAAAACTGTCAACCTGATCAAGACCCACGGGTCTTCAGAAGGCGGCGGCCGCAAGGAGATTACTTACGAGTGGGACAACCGGCGATGAAACTTCTCCGACTACCAGAGCTAGCGCACGCCCCAAAAATCTGTGTCCTCTGTGCAATCTGCGGCCGCTTGCCCCCTAACGAGCTATTTATCAATAAAGTCATAGATATTGACAAACCGCAACATTTCCGTATACTTGTAATTGGCTCCCCCCCAGAGGTGGTCAGTAGGACGCCCGTCTTACTGCCACCTCATTTTTTATGGCAACCCTATGGAATCGACGAATCCACCCCAACTTGTGCAAACCGGCCCCGAATGGTTTGAGGCCGGGCTGGCCTACCGCTACCAGATGCCCAGCGGCCCCGGCCCCTACCCCACGGCCGTCCTGATCCACGGCCGCATGGGCAACGAAGACGTGATGTGGGTCTTTCGCAAAACGGTGCCCCGGCCGTGGCTGGTCGTCGCCCCGCGCGCGCCGCTGGCCGACCATGACCTCTTTTCCTGGCTCATCCAGTCTCCATCCGAGTGGCCCGACCTGGTGACCTTCAAGCCCGCCGTCGACGCATTGGCCCGATTCCTCCACGCCCTGCCCCGCCTCTACAATGCTGACCCCGATCGCATCTATCTCATGGGTTTCAGTCAGGGAGCGGCCACGGCCTTCGCCCTGGCCCTCACCCGGCCGGGGCTGGTGCGCGGCGTCGCCGGGCTGGTGGGCTTCGCTCCCGACGCCGTGGCCGATGAGGTTGCCGGTCGTCTGGACGGCCTGCCCGTTTTCATGGCCGTGGGCAGCGAAGACGAGACCATCCCATCCGCCCGCTCGCAACACGCGGCCGGGCTGCTGCGCCACGCCGGGGCCGACCTGGAATACCACGAGTATCCCACCGGCCACAAATTGACTGCCGACGGAATAAAAGACCTGCGCCATTGGTTCAACCAGCGCGTCTGACGCTTGATCCCCACCTGCCCTGGAGCGCCGGTTTCTCAACCGGCGACCGGGAATGCCGGTAAAAATACCGGCGCAACCAGCCGCCCCATTCAATGGCGCGAGCCCCTGGCCTATGGCACAATGGGCGCATGGTCGTCCCCCTTGCCGGTCGCTGGCCAACGTGGCGCGCCCGGCTCAATCGCCGCCTGCTGGGTAACGACGAAAGCCGCCTGGAAATGGGCTTTCGCCTGCCGTTGCTGTGGCTGGCCGGCTTGCTGGTCGCGGCCCTGCTGCTGCCCGACCGAATCTGGACGACGTTCCTCGTGGCGCTGCTTGGCCTCGTCGCCGTCTCCTTCTTCTGGGCGCGGGCGCTGGCGCGCGGTCTGTCGGCCGAGCGACGCCTGAAGTACGGCTGGGTGTCCGTCGGCGACCGGCTGGAGGAAGAATTCACCCTCGCCAACACCTCCGGCATGCCCGCGCTGTGGGTTGAAGTGCGCGACCAGTCCAGTGTGCCCGGCTACCACATCGGCGCGGTGCGCAGCGTGGGCTCCATCGATGTCGTGCGCTGGCGGCAAGCGTCCGTGTGCCACCGGCGGGGCCAGTATCAGCTAGGCCCGTGGGAGATCCGCAGCGGCGATCCATTCGGCATCTTTCGCGCCGTTCGCCGCTACGAGGCCACCCAGGAGATCATCATCCACCCCCCCATTCATGCCGCCTTGCCCATCCCGCTGCCGCCGGGCCGGCTGGAAGGCCGAGCACGCAGCCGCGAACGCTCGCCCCAGGCCACGGTCAACGCCGCCACCGTGCGCGATTACCACCCCCTCGACCCCTATCGCTGGATCCACTGGCCGACTACCGCCCGCCGCGGCAACCTGTTTGTGCGCCAGTTCGAGCGCGACGCGGCCGGCGATATCCGGCTGGTGCTCGACTGCCGCGCGGCCGTCCAGCTGGGCGAAGGCGCGGCGGGAACCGAGGAGCATGCCGTCCTGCTGGCCGCCTCGCTGGCCGCCCGTGCGCTGGACGAAATGCGCGGCGTCGGCCTGAACGCCTATGGCCGCGAGCCGCAGATCGTCCCGCCGGGCCTGGGCGCGGGGCAACAATGGCGGATACTACGGGCGTTGGCGCTGCTGCGCGCCGACGGCGACACCGATCTGGCGCGGGTCTTGCGCGAATTCGGCGTCTCGGCGCGGCGCGGGTCGGCAGCCGTCATCATCACCCCCGCAGTCGAGACCGACTGGCTGCCCCAACTGGCCCAACTGGCGCGACAGGGCGTCGAATGCCAGGTCATCCTGCTGGATCGAGCGTCGTTCGGTGGCGAGGGCAACAGCGAGACCCTGCGGCAGACGATCAATTTGCTGGGCGTGCGCTGCGCCACCCTGCGCCAGGGCGATCTCGGCCGGCCCATTGTCGAAGAAGAACATCAGGGCTTTTGGGAGTTCAAGATCACCGGCACGGGCAAGGCCGTGGCCGTCCGTCGCCCGCCGGGCGCTCGCTAGCCGTCATCATGTCCACGCACTGGCTCGTCCGCCTGCTAGACAGATTTCGCCCACCCTTCGGGTGGTTGCCTTTTGGCTTGTTACTGGGCGCTTTGGCCTGCCTGGCCTTTTCGGTCCTCGATGTGGGCTGGGTGAGTAACGACGGGTTCATCGGTCCCATCATGGTCGTGGGCTTTGTGGGAACGATGATCGTCGCCCGTCGCGTACGTCGCCCGGCTGTGGCCTGGCTTCTGCTCATCGCCGCCGGGGCGTTCCTGGCGCTGTTCCTCGTGGCCGATCTTTGGCCGCCGTGGCGCGTGGCGCAGGCCGGAACGGCGGCCGTCAGCGATTTTTGGCGCATTCGCCTGGCCCTTTTCGGTGACCGGGCCGCCGGCTGGCTGGCCGCCGTGCGCGGCGGTGGCCGCAGCACGGAGACAGTTGTCTTTGCCCTGGGGCTGGCGCTGGCCGGCTGGTGGGTCGGCGCGCTGCTGGCCTGGAGCGCCTATCGCGCCCGCCGCCCCTTCCTGGGCCTCACGCTGGCCGGCTTCGCCCTGGCAGCCAACACGTTCTACGGTCAGTCGCCCATCTATTGGGCCGTCTTCTTCTTCGGCCTGGCGATCACCGGCGGCGTCTACCTGACCCACCTTTATCGCGAGCTGGATTGGCAGCGCCGGGGCATCGACTACCCGGCCGAAGTGCGCAGCGACCTGCTCATCTACGCCGCCGGGCTTAGCCTGGGCATCATGTCGCTGGCGATGGGCATCCCGGCCATCAATTTTCGTGCCCTGGCCGAGACGTTCCAACGCCAGGAGGCAGTCGTGTCGGCCGAGCAGACGCTGGCCCGCGCCTTTGCCGGGGTGGCCCAGCCGCGTGTCGACGAAGGCGCGGCCGGCGGCGGGGGGTTGCCGCGATCTTTCCTGTTGGGCGGCGGGCCGGAGTTGGCCGAGACGGTCGTCATGACCGCCACCCTGCGGCCGGACACGCCGGTCGATCTGTCGCCCTACCACTGGCGCTCGGTCAGCTTCGACGTCTACACCGGCCGCGGCTGGACGCGCTCGCCCGAACGCGAAGAGAACGTCGGCGCGGGTGAGATCATTCCGCCGGCGACGGCCATCACCGCCCCCACGATCCGCGTGACCCAGGAAGTTGACTGGCGTTTTGACCGGCGGGCCACGCGCTACACGCTGGGCCGCCCGTCCATATTCAGCCACGACGTCGTGGCAATGTGGCGGGGGCAGGAAGACCTGGTGGGCGTGCGCGGCCGCAACAACGCCCCGACGCGCTACACGGTCGAAACCACCATCATCCCGGCCGCGCCGGAGCAACTGCGCGCCGCCTCCACCGGCGACGTCCCGCCGGAAATCCTGGCCCGCTACACCGCCCTGCCCGACAGCGTGCCCGCGCGGGTCATTGACCTGGCCTTCGAGATCACCGCCCCGACCAACGCCGGCCCGCTGTCCGCCTACGACCGGGCGCGGGCCATCGAAGGCTTCCTGCGCCAGTACCCCTACTCGCTCGACCTGCCCTTGCCACCGCCCGACGTCGACATCGTCGACCATTTCCTGTTCGACCTGCAAACCGGCTTTTGCGATTATTACGCCTCGGCAATGGTCGTCATGGCGCGGGCCGTGGGGCTGCCGGCCCGCTTGGGCGTGGGCTTCCTGCAGCAGCCGGCCGATGCCAGCGGCATCCAGACCGTGCGCCAGCTCGATGCCCACTCCTGGGCCGAGGTGTATTTTGCCGGCTACGGCTGGATTGAGTTCGAGCCGACCGCGCCGTTTGCCGCCGCTGCCCCGGCCGCCCGACCGGCGGCGTCGGCCACGTCCGCGCCGCCGACCTACACCCCCGGCGGGCTTCCCCTCGCCATCCCCGACCGCGCGCCCCCGCGCCCGGAGCCACCCTGGGCGCTGCTGCTGGGCTTTGCGGCGGGGCTGCTCGTCGCCGGGCGGTTGTGGGGCCGCCGTCTCGTGGCAAGCCTCCGCCCGCGTTATGCCGGCCTGGACGAGGTGCAGGCCGCCTTCGCCCGCCTGCAAGACGGGGCAGCCGCCCTGGGCCACCCGCCGCAACCGGGCCAGACACCGGCCGAGTTCTCCGCCGACCTGCTGGCCGCGCCCGCCTTCGATTCTCCCGATGCGTCCGCCCTGCGGCCGGCCATCGAACGCCTGACCCACCACTTCGCCGCGCGACAGTATGGGCCGAACAAAGAAGGCAAGAGCGAGGCCGCGGCCGAGTGGCGGGCGATGCGATCTCCCTTGCGCCGGCTGGTCTGGCGGCGGCGTCTGGGGCCGCATAATTAAGTACCAATGATCAGAACCGGCAATAATCCGTCAATGTCGCTACAATCCACGGTGCGATTGATGGAGTGCAACCCCTATGAAACAAGACGATTTCGATATTCCTGAGGTGTTTCGCCGCGCAATGGAAGAAGCAGGCTGGCGTTCGGATCGCGATGACGACGGCGGTCGCCGTCCTCGGCGCACTGTGACGCCGCCCACCGGCTCACGCGGCATCAACCGGACGCTCGTGCTCGTCTTTCTGGTGCTGCTCTTCCTGTTCAGCCTCGGCTCCATCGCCACGTTCTACACCGACTTTCTGTGGTTCGACTCGCTGGGCTTCCAGGATATGTTCGTCAAGCGCCTAACCGTGCGGGCCATCGTGTTCGCAGTCACTTTTGTGGTGGCGGCTATCGTCTTGCTGGTCAACTGGCATGCGGCGCGCAATCGGGCGCTGCGGGCATCCAGCGCCGGCGAGGCGCTGCTGACCGACAGCCGCTCGCGCTGGGTGATCAGCGGCGCGGGGCTGGTGCTGGCCTTCCTCTTCGCCGCCGCCGCCGCCGGCACGTGGGAAGAGGTGCTGCTCTATCTTAACGCCCAACCATTCGCCATGGCCGACCCGATTTTCGGCCGCGACATCGCCTTCTACATCTTCACCCTGCCCGTCCTGCGCTTTGCCCATAGCTGGCTGCTGATACTCCTCATCGTCGCACTCATCGGGTTGTACCTCATCTACGGCACATCCAATCTGGCCGAACTCCAGCGCGACCGGCGGCAGGTGTTTGCTTCGTCGGCTCTGCGACGCCACGCCGCCGCGCTGGGCGGGTTCCTGCTGCTGCTGTGGGCCGCCGGCTACGTCTTCGACATCTTCGACCTGGTCTATTCTGACCGGGGCGTCGCTTTCGGGGCCAGCTACGTCGATTTGCGGGCCACGTTGTGGGCTTTGCGGCTGCAAATCGCGTTCATGAGTTTGGCGGCGCTGGCCCTATTCTACAACGTCTTGCGGCCCAACATCCGTCTGCCGCTCATCGCCGGGGGCCTGTGGCTGGCCGCTTCCGTTCTGGTCGGCGGCCTGCTGCCCGGCATCCTGCAACGCTACGTCGTGGAGCCAAACGAGTTGACCCTGGAGACGCCCTACATCCGCTACAACATCGACTTCACCCGCTTCGCCTTCGCGCTCGATCAGATAGAAGCCCGCGATTTCGGCGAAGTAGTCGATCTCCAGCCACAGGACCTGCTCGACAACGAGGACGTCCTGCGCAATATCCGCTTGTGGGACTGGCGGCCGCTGGAGCAGACCTACCGGCAACTGCAGGGTCTGCGGCCGTATTATGAGTTCAGCGACGTCGACGTGGATCGCTACACGATAGACGGCAAACAGCGCCAGGTGATGCTGGGCACGCGCGAGCTGGACAAGAGCAAGCTGCCCGCTCCCTCTTGGGTCAACCGCAATCTGGAGTTCACCCACGGCTACGGCATCGTCATGAACCCGGTCAACGAGGTGACGCGCGACGGGCAGCCGCAATTCTTCATCAAAGACTTCCCGCCCCAAAGCCGCATCGAGATCGAAGTGACACAGCCGGAAATTTACTATGGCGAACTGACTGACGACACCGTCTACGTCAGCAGCGGCCGTCAGGAATTCAACTATCCCAGCGGCAATGAGAATGTCTACACGAATTACACCGGCACGGGCGGCATCGTTCTCAACACCTTCCTCAAGCGCTTGGCCTTCGCCATGCGCCAGAGCGACCCCAACGTCCTGCTCTCCGACGACATCACCTCAACCACGCGCGTCCAATATCGCCGGCAAATCCAGGATCGCATCCGCGAGCTGACCCCCTTCCTGCTTCTCGACCAGGACCCTTATCTGGTCGTCGACGGCCAGGGGCGGCTGATCTGGATGCAGGACGCCTATACCGCCAGCGACAACTTCCCCTATTCCACCCCGCTGCGCGTCACCGAGACGCCCAGCGCCGCCACGGCCACCAACGGCCAATTCGACCGGCTGCACAACGTCAATTACATTCGCAACGCGGTTAAGGTGGTAGTCGACGCCTACAATGGCGACGTTACCTACTATCTCAGCGACCCCGCCGATCCGATTATCGCCAGTTACGCGCGCGCTTTCCCCGGCGTATTCCACGCCCTCGACGATATGCCCGCCGATCTGCTGGCCCACGTGCGCTACCCTGAGGATCTGTTCACCGTCCAGTCCCACCAGTACACCACCTATCACATGCAGGACGTGCGGGTGTTCTATAACAAGGAAGACCTGTGGCAGATTCCCACGGAGATCTCCAATACCGGCGAGGGCCAAATGGAGCCGTACTACGTAACGCTGCCCCTGCCGGGGTCCGACGAACCCGAGTACCTGCTCATCATGCCTTTCAGCCCGGCCACCAAGAACAATATGATCGGCTGGATGGCCGCGCGCAATGACCCCGAACATTACGGCCAGCTCATCGTCTACGAACTGCCCAAGCAGGAATTGATCTTCGGCCCCATCCAGGTCGAGGGGCGAATTGACCAGGAGCCGGTCATCTCGCAACAGTTCTCCCTGTGGGACCAGCGCGGCTCCAACGTTATTCGCGGCAACTTGCTGGTGCTGCCCATCAACAGCAGCTTTCTCTACATTGAGCCGGTCTATCTGCTGTCGGAAACGAGCGCCCTGCCGGAGTTGAAGCGCATCGTCACGGCCAGCAACACCAACATCGCCATGGCCGAAACACTGAATGCGTCGCTGCTGGCTTTGGCCCAGGGCGCTTCGGTGGCCGTCGAACCGCCGGCCGGCAATACGCCGCCGGCAACTCCCGCCCAGCCGCCGCCCAACCCGCAGAGCTTCGAGGAACTGGTATCAGCGGCCAATGCCCATCTGTCGGCCGCCGAGAGCGCGCAACGCGCCGGCGATTGGGCCACCTACGGCCGCGAGCTGGAAGCCCTGCGCCTCGTCCTGGCCCAGTTGACCGACCTAACCGGCCAGACGGAATAGCAGCAACGATACACAGACATCACCTCCGGTGTAATGTGGGCTACATCACGCCTCACAGAAACCGGATATGATGGACATGTGTATATTTCCCTAGCCGCCTGGTAAATTAGGCGCAACTTTAATCATGATTATCGCGATGTTTCTCGCCCACCTGGTGGGCGACTACGTGTTACAATGGGACGGGCTGGCCGCCTGGAAAGCACGTGAGATGAAGGGCGTCGTCGTCCACAGCCTGATTCTCTTCCTCACAACTGCGGCCTTTGCCCTGCCCTTCAAACCCTTCTGGTGGAGCGGCGTCCTCATCATCGGCATTACCCACTTCATCGTCGACGCCTGGCAATTCTATTTCAAGCCCCGTATCTCACCGCTACTGCGCTTCATCCTCGATCAATTGGCCCACTTTTTCTTCATCATTCTGGCCCTCGTCCTCGGCGGCTATCTGGTGTGGGGCGATCTTGTGGGCGGCATCCTGGAAAGCGCGCGGGCCATGCCCGTCCTGACGACGATCCTCGGCTACGCCTTCCTCACCATGCCGGCCTGGGTCCTGCTCAAGTTCGTCATCTACGCCATGGTAAACGGGCAGCCGCCCAACTTCCCCGCCGGGCCCAACAAATTCATCGGTATCACCGAACGGCTCATTATCTCCACGCTGGTGGCATTCGGGCTGTTTCTGCTGGTGCCGTTGGTGGCTTTGCCCCGACTCATCGCCGAGTGGCCGCGAGTCACTCAGGGCGGGAGCGACGGCGTCTACGTGGCCGAACTCATCGCCAGCGTGGCCCTGGCCGTCGGCGTGGGGCTGGGCATCAGCCTGTTGGCCTAGCAACGGCCGGGGAATCTTCGGCCGTGCCGCCGGGCCTGCCGGCCGGCCTCAGCAGCGCGCGAATGGCCGGCAGCGCGTCCTCGGCCGCCGTCTCCCCGGCGGCGATGATCTCCTCTGCCCGGCTGAAGCCGCTCATCAGGGTAATGCCCGCCGGAAGCTCCGGCCGGATGATCAGATCGGGCCGGTATTCGCTCAGGCGGCTGTCCGTCAGGGCAGCCAGCATGATCATCACCACGTTATAAAGCTCGGTGAAAGACGACGGGCCAAACGGCAACTGCAACCCCGTCTCGACCGGCGCCATGCCCGGCCGATTGCGGCTGAAGCTGGGCAACACGTCCACGGCGATAGTTTGCGTCGCCCCCATCGAACGCGCCACGTCCACCGGTACGTTGTCGAGCACGCCGCCGTCAACCAGACGATAATCGCCCAGATTGACCGGCTCGAAGATGCCCGGCACCGAGATCGACGCCCGCACGGCATCAATGACCAGGCCCCCCTGCAACACCACCTCGCGGCCGGTGCGGATATCGACCGAGGCCATCGCCAGCGGCAGCCGCAAATCGGCAAAGGTCAGGTCTTCGCCCAGCAGGTCGGCCATAAAGTTATAGATGCGCCGGCCGCCCAGGCTGAGGCCCGCGGCCGACAGATTGACGTCAACCAGCTTGAGTTGCTCCTTCAGGGAGCTGAGCCGGCCCACTTCTTCCTTCACCGTTGCGATAGGCACGCCCGCCGCGTAGAGCGCCCCCACCAGCGCGCCCATGCTCGTCCCGGCGATGAGATCGACCGGGACGCCCTCACGCTGGAAGACCTGCATCACCCCGATGTGGGCCAACCCCCGCGCGCCGCCGCCGCCCAGCACCAGCCCCAGGCGCGGGGCCGGGGCCGGCTCGTCATGGACAGGTTGGCTGGATAGGTAATTCGAGGCCGTCGTCATTCCATTTTCCCCGTATCGCGCTTGAAGACACACAGATAGAACCGTGCCCAGTTGGGAGTTGCGTCAGCATAGACGCGGCCGATTTCGCCGTTCTTGCCCTGCTTCTCGGCCGGCTCCAGACTCACCAGTTCCCACCCTTCGCGGCCGCACTGATTGAGCCAGGCCTCCAGCGTCAGCGGATCATAGATGACCATCTCTTTCCAATTGCGCTCGGGGTATTCCCGCGTCACATAGTCGACGACGACTTCGTCCTCCTTGTCCAGCGCAAACACCCGAACCAGATATTCCCAGCGACCCATCTTTCCGTTCCATCTCCCCGGAGCAATTCCACACAATCCTCCGCAATACAGGGTCAGCGGCCAGTCACCTGCCCCACTGCCCTCAACACCCCCTAGCTTAATACGAATCTTGGCAATCGTCTAATGGCGCATTACAATGCCCAGGGTTTTTAAGTAATCGATCGCTCTCCGTAGCGCCGGTTTCTTAATCGGCTCCACAGCCCAGCTCGTTCTCGGCCGCCGGATAAGAATCCGGCGCTACACCTCGACAACTGAAAAACCCTGCTACAATGTCCTTGTCCCGCCGCCCCAACCCGGCGGCCCGGACAAGAGCCGACATCATGCCTGGAAATCGCCATTGTGACCTTCCGTAGCCTCCTCATCATCATGCTCGCCCCGGTGTGGGTCGTGTTGGCGGCCCTCAGCCTCGTCGTTGGCCTGGCCGCTTTCTCCGGCGTCAACCCCGCGGCTATCCTCGCCACAGCCTTCTATTCCGGCGGGGCCGAGATGGAACAGCTTTCGATTCTGCTGGCGCGGGTTGTTCTCTTGCCGTTCCAGTTCATCTTCATCGCGCTGGTTGCGGGGGCGGCGCTGTGGGTCTTTCGCCGGCGCGCGCGGATCGCCGGCTGGATACTGGGCGAGCCGCTCACCGACAGGCTTTTCGCCCGCGACCAGATGCCGGCCGAGGTCTCGACGGCGTTGCCGCCCGGCCGCCGCCACACGGCGCGCCAAATCCTGTCCAGCATCGTCGCCCTCGCCGCCATTCTCCTCGCTGTCTTGCTGACCATGGGCCAGTTCATCGCCCGCGCCGACCTGGCCGTGGTGGTGGCCGCGCTCACCAGCAGCCTGGCCTGGGGCGCGCGCCTGCCCGTGGGCGATCTGCTGGGCGGTCTCGGCAATATGTTCGAGAGCAATCTCGCCGTCGGCGACCACATTCGCTACAAACAATTCGACCGCTCCGTCGACGGGCTGGTCGAGTCGGTCGATCTGCGCTTCCTGTCCGTGCGCGCCCGCAGCGGCGAACTGACATCCATACCCTTCGGCGACTTGCGCATCTTTCGCAATTACAGCCGCGGCGAGTTCCTCGGCGTCTACATCGCTGTCCCCATCGCCGCCGCCGACCTCAGCCGGGCGGTGACACTGCTCAACGAATTAGCCCCGGCCTCCATGACTCTGGTGCCCTATCTGATGGAACCCTGGCAGCCGATGTCGCTGGAGGGCGAAATGGGAGCCATCCTTGACCTCTACCTGTTCGGCAAGACGACGCAGGAGTGGGAAGACGAACTGCAACTGGCATTACACGCCGTCGTTCACGAAAGATTCCAGGCCGCGGGCATCCGGCTGGGCGGCAAGGAGAGCGATCCATCATGAGGCGGCGCTTGCTGTTTGTACTGCTGCTGCCGCTGCTCCTGCTGGTCGCCCTGACGGCGCTGGCCATCGGCATCCTGCGCGCGGCCGACATCAACGAGTTGACTATTCTGCGTTCTTTGCTGGGCCCCTCGGAAACGACCACTGCGATAGTGGCCTATTTCCCGCTGCTGCAACTGCCGTTACAGATCATCTTCGTCGTCGTGGTTTTCGTGCTGGCCTGGCTGGTCAGCCGCGTCAGCGGCCGGCTGTCCGGCTGGCTGCTCAAGGCCGCCCAATATGACCCGGATCAGCCAACCGCGGCCGAATCTTCGCTTGCCCAGCGCCGCCGTCGCACCGTGCAACAACTTGTGGCCGGCTTTATCAGCTTTGCCGCATTCACAATCGCCTTCATCCTGGCCATCAGTCAGTTCTTCAGCCTGTCCAATCTCGCCATTGTCGCCACAGTAGCGACCAACGCCTTCGGCTTTGCCGCCCGCGACTACATCGGCGACATGCTCAACGGCGTCAGCAACATCTTCGAGAATCGCTTCAACGTCGGCGACAAAATCGCCATCTTCCGTGTTGGCGACAAGCTGGAGGGCGTGGTGGAACACGTCACGGTGCGCACGCTGGGCATTCGCACCCGCACCGGTGAGCTGATCAACGTGCCCCAGGGCGAAGTGCGCATCCTGCTCAACTACAGTCGCGGCAGCTACTCCGGCGTAGACGTGATCTGCAAGGTGGCGGCGGCCGATCTGCCCGCGGCCATGGCCGAGCTGCTGGCGCTGGGCCGGGAAGCCCCCGCGCTGCTGCCCGAGTGCATCGAACCGTGGACGCTGGTCTCGCGCGACGGCACACTGGGCAGCGCGGCCGAGATTCGCATCCATGCCCGGGCGCAATTCGGCCACGGCGCGGGCCTGCGGCTGCGCATCATGATGCTGGTCGAAAAGCGCCTTTCCGCGGCGGGCATTCCCCTGGCGTAGAAGAAGAATCCACTGATGGCACAGATTTCGTTCGGGGTCCGGCACTTCTGCGCCGTCTCCAACCGGCCCGCAAGTCACTAGCCACCCGCGCGGTTGGCCTCCATCCACCGCACACCATAATCAACCAGCGCCCGCTGCGGCATCAGGCGCGCCGTGGCCCGGCCCACGCCCCCCACCCGCGCGGCCCCCGTCTCCCCCTCAAACGCCTCGCCGATGAGGGGAAAATCCTCGTCGTTAAGGTCGATGTCGTGGATCGGAACCCACACCCGGCGGCCGTCGGTGTCGAGGATCGGCGCGCCGTTGGTCATCTCCCGCCTGCCGGGAAAATCAGCCCGATATTCCGCCAGATGCAGCGACGTGTTGTTCTGGTGGCCCACCCCCAGCAGCAAGACCCAGCCGTCCAGCTCGTAGAGCCGGGCCAGCGGCGAGCGTTCGCCCAATGAATAATCAAGGCCATGGTCGGCGGTGATGCGTCCGGCCAGCGGCCCCTTGGCGGCAAAAGAGACGTTGGGATGGCGGCTGCGCACAACGCCCCGGCCGCGCCGGAACGTCTCCGGGATTTTGCCCATGCCGCGCGTCGGGGTCAGGTCCGGGTCGAAGGCGGGCATCGTATCCCGTATGACCGGCCACCACGCCGCCGGCACGGGCGGGTTGCGCCAATGGGCCGGGTCGGAGAGGTCGGAGGAATGGGTCGGCATGACCAGCGTTCCCTCGCGCCCCAGCGCCATCTCCAGGGCCAGAATGACCGCCACCGGCCCGCCCGACACCCAGCCCAGCGATTTCATCGACGAATGGACCAGAACCGTCGCGCCAACCGGCAGTCCGAGACTGAGCAAGTCAGCCCGCAGCGACTGGATCGTCGCCGGCGGCCCGTCCCTGGCCCGGTCGATGGCCTCGGATTCACCGGATGTGCTCATGCTACCGTTTCAGCGGCGCTAAACGGTATCGATGCGGTCGTAAGCTTGCAAAGTGCGCAGCGCCCGCAGGGTAAGCACGCCCCGCCATTCACGCTCGGCCACGGCCCAGGCGGCCGCATCGACGAAATCCCAACTCCAGTTCGGCCGCCAGCTGCCGTCGGGCTGTTGGCGGTTGATCAAATGATCCAGATTGGCGTCGATGACCGCCGGGTCGATCACCCCATGCAGCGGCGATTCCGGCGAACGAACCACCTGAATCGGCTGCAAGCCATAGTCGTCCCACTCCTCGGCGGTCGTCGACACCGACTGGGGCAACGCGCGCCGCAGCTTGTCGAGAATCCCCTCGTAATGCTCGCGCGGCAAGCCGTCGGTCTCCAGCAAGTCGACAAAGCACAGCAGGTCATGCATCTCCATATGCTGCGGATAACGCATCAGGTCGTTGACCACGGCGTGCCGCGCCCCCTCTTTAAAGGGCGATGGGGCCAGCCGGTTAAACTGCTGCAAATAGCCGACCACCGCCGCCCGTGGGTTGGCCCAGAAGCTGCGATAGGTCTCCACCGAATCGGCGTAGCTCCACCATGGGGCGTGGGGCGCGTCCTCCACTTCCGGCGGCACGATGGGCCAGCGCTCCGTCTCCACGTCATACGCCCCCACCAAATAGGCCAGCGCCGCCGGCAGGCCCGGCGTGTCCTCGTCGGCGCCGACGCCGCGCAAAATATCGAGCGCGGTCACGGTGGCGATGACCGACGAGGCCGGCGAGCGCATATCCGGCTCCAGCCCGTGGCCGAAGCCGCCGTCGGGATTCTGGAAGGGCACCAGCGCGGCCAATACGCCCGTACGACGCCCCCCTTCAAAATAAAAGGCGAAGAGCGCGTGCTCCAGCGGCCGGGCTTCCTCGCGCATAAAGCGCGCGGCTCGTTCAAAGGCCGATCGGCTCAAGCGTCTGGTCATTATCGACTCCTTTCGTTGGCAGATTGAGAACAAGGCACAGGCCGGCACCAGATCAAGGTACGCGCGGCACCCAGATCGACCGGCCAACGGCCAGCAAGCCCGGATTGGCCCGCTGCAAAATGGCCGTTGTCGTGCCATGGCGCGTCGCCAGCATTTCCCAGGTGTCGCCCGTCGCCACCGTATAGCTGATGACGCAGGGCGGCCCGACAATTGGGCCTTGGCGACCGATGTCCGGAATGGTCAGAATCCAGCCGGGCAAGATGTAATCGGGATTCGCCAGCCGGTTGGCCGCCAGCACCGAGCCGGCCGAAACGCCATAGCAACGGGCAATCTGCAAGACCCACTCGCCGCGGGAGACGGCGTGGCGGGCCGTTGCGCCGGGCGTCATCCCCCCTGTGCCGGGAATACCCCCCGTGCCGGGCGTTGCGCCGGGTGTCGATGTGCCGCCGGCGTCCGGCGTCGCGCCGGCGATGGGGGTGGCATTGGCATCTGTGGTGGCATTGGGATCAGCCGTCGCATTGGGGTTGGGGGTGGCATTGGGATCGACCGTCGCATTGGGATCAGTCGTGGCGTTGGGATCAATCGTCGCGCCGGGCAGGGTCGTGGCATTGGGGTCGATGGTCGCATTGGGGTCGGCTGTGGCCGTCACATCGCCGCTGCCGGCGACCGTGGCGGGAAGGGTGACGCCGAGCGGCGTCGCCGTGTTGAACGTATCGCTGGGCGTCACGGAGCCGGCGGCCGCGGTTGGCGTGGCGACTTGGCTGGCCCCCGTCCCCCGGCAAGACACGGCCAGCCCCAGCACCAGCAACACCAACACCAGCGCCCCAAAAAAAACGAGTACGATTGACGCAATTCGATCCAGCAGCATGATTTCCTCCCGTCAGCTACCACTACCCTTGTTATGTCAGGTAGCCTGCGACCTTATGATACACGAAATCGCCACCGATCCGCAATCCCTGTAGCGCAAGCTGTCCAGCTTGCGCTTCGCCCTCAGCCTGCACAGTTGAGCCAGGGTTTTCAGTAATCGAGCGCTCTCCGTAGCGCCGGTTTCTCAACCGGCTCCGCAGCCTAGCTCGTTCTCAACCGCCGGATAAGGATCCGGCGCCACACCTCGACAACTCAAAAGCCCTGAGGTTGAGCGACAGCCGTTGCGCAAACGGCCGACATTATTGTACACTTGACCATAGTGCCCGACCGTTCGGTGTGTTCTTTTTTAACCGAGTCCGACAGCCACCGCTCCCGCCAACCCAGACATTCCTTTCTGTCGGCATGGGCGCTTGCAGATCGTCACTTTCAGATGGACATTGTCCAATAACCCGAATCCGGAGTAAGCCATGACTTCACAACCCGCACCGGCCGCCCTGCCCGCCGATTTCCCCCGCGGAGTGGCCCTTCTACATGATCCCCTGCTCAATCGCGGCACTGGTTTCACCGAAGCCGAGCGCCGGGCTTTCGACCTGAACGGTCTGTTGCCGCCGCGCGTGTTATCGATGCAGGAACACGCCGCCCGCATCCTGGAAAACTTCCACAAAAAGCCCACCGATCTGGAAAAGTACGTCTACATGAGCGACCTCGAAGATCGCAACGAGACCCTTTTCTACCGCATCCTCATCGACAACCTGGACACGATGATGCCCATCGTCTATACCCCGACGGTCGGCCAGGCCTGCCAGCAATACGGCCACATCTTTCGCCGGCCGCGTGGCCTGTTCATCTCCGCCCGCGACCGCGGCCACATCGCCGACCTGCTCCGGAGATGGCCCAACGACGACATTCGCGTCATCGTCGTCACCGACGGCGAGCGTATTCTGGGCTTGGGCGACCTGGGCGCCAACGGCATGGGCATCCCCGGCGGCAAGCTCTCCCTCTACACGGCCTGCGCCGGCATCCACCCCTCCACCACCCTGCCCATCACGCTCGATGTGGGCACGGAGAACCCCACCCTTCTCGACGACCCGCTCTACATCGGCCTGCCCCAGCACCGCCTGCAAGGCGAAGCCTACGACAGCTTCATCGACGAATTTATGCAAGCCGTGACCACACGCTTCCCCGACGTGCTGGTGCAATTCGAGGATTTCGCCAATCACCACGCCTTCGCCCTGCTGGAGCGCTACCGGACCCGCTACCGGGTCTTCAACGATGACATCCAAGGCACCGCGGCCGTCACCCTGGCCGGACTGCTGGCCGCGCTGCGTCTCATCGCCGCCGAGGGCGGCCCGCGCCGCACGCTGGCCGAGCAGCGCCTGCTCTTCCTGGGCGCGGGCGAGGCGGGCGTCGGCATCGCCGATCTGGTCGTGTCGGCCATGGTCGCCGAAGGGCTGTCGCCCGAAGAAGCCCGGCAACGCTGCTGGTTCGTCGACTCCAAAGGTCTCGTCGTCCGCAGCCGGGCCGATCTGGCCGCCCACAAGCTGCCCTATGCCCACGACCACGCCCCACTGAGCGATCTGGCCGCGGCCGTCAATGAATTGCGGCCCACGGCCATCATCGGCGTGTCCGGTCAGCCGCGCACCTTCACCCGGGCGATCATCGAGAGCATGGGCTGCCACAACGAGCGGCCGATCATCTTTGCCCTCTCCAACCCGACCTCCAAGTCGGAGTGCACCGCCGAAGAGGCCTACACCTATACCAACGGCCGGGCCATCTTCGCCAGCGGCAGCCCCTTCCCCTCGTTCACGCTGTACGGCAAGACCTATAACCCCGGCCAGGGCAACAACGCCTACATCTTCCCCGGCGTGGGGCTGGGAGTGGTGGTCAGCGGCGCGCGGCACGTGACCGACGAAATGTTCGGGGCCGCTGCCCACGCGCTGGCCGAGCAAGTGACCGATGACGATATGGCTGCTGGGCGCATCTACCCGGTGCTGTCGCGCATCCGCGACGTTTCCGCGGCCATCGCCGCAAAAGTGGCCGAAATCGCCTGGCGCGAGGGGCTGGCAACCCAACCACGGCCCGACGATCCGGAGCGGGCCATACGGGCCTACATGTACGATCCGCAATACACGCCGCTTGTATAGCTTGTCCGTCGCCGTCGCGCCGCGTTATCTGTACAATCCCGCCTGACGATTAAAACTATGTACGATTCGCTGGCCCAGGACGACTTCGAGAAAGCCTACCTACGCTCCATGTGGCGCAAGATGATGGCGCGCCTGACGGGACGCAGCAATGAACTGCTGCCGTTCGACGAGGTGCGCCACGCCTTGCCCTATCGCGGCCAGCGCGACATCGGCCTGCAAACCGTGCCCCTGGAACGCATCGTCGGCAGTGTCGGCCGCTACCGCGACTTCGACCGCGCCTTCCTGCCCACCCAGCGGCAGACGACCGACCGCTGGATCAACATCAGCAAGGCCCGCTACCGCGACGTGCCCCTGCCGCCGGTCGAACTCTACAAGATCGGCGACGTCTACTTCGTCAAGGACGGCAACCATCGCGTTTCCGTCGCCCGCGACCGCGACCAGATCGACATCGACGCCTACGTCACCGAGATCGACGTGCCTTTCCGCCTGACAGTCGACATGGACATCGACAGCGTCCTGATGGAGAAAGCCTACGGCCACTTCCTGCAACAAACGCGGCTCGACGACCTGCGCCCCGACAGTGACTTCCGCCTGAGCAACCCCACCGAATACGCGCGGCTCCACGAACACATCAATGCCCATCGCTACTATCTGGGCACCGAGCGCCAGGCCGATGTGAGCTATGAAGATGCCGTCCTCTCCTGGCACGACAGCGTCTACAAGCCGCTCATTGAAGCTATCGAGGCCGAGGGCTTGCTGGGTCAATTCGCTCAACTGACCGCCGCCGATCTCTACCTGCGCGTCAGCGAATACCAGTGGCTGGTGCGTGAGGCCGCCCAAGGCACTCTCGACGACGATGACGCCCGCGAGGCGGCGACGGCACGCATGGCCGAGGTCTACCGCCAGCGCGTCGTCCGCCGCGTCATCCGCACCCTGCGCCACGAAACGTGGATCGACACGATGATTCGTGACAAGGAGTACGCTGCCTTTCTGGAGCGTACCCGTCTCCACGAGCTGCGGCCCGACGCCGAGATCATCGTCAGCCTGCCCGGCAAGTACGAGAAGATATTGGAGCACATCCACGTGCACCAGTACTATCTGGGCCTCGACTGGCAGCGACCAGTCGATTATGCCGAGGCCGTCACGTCGTGGTATGACAACGTCTACCGCCCGGCCATCGAGGGCATTCGCGAGCAAAACCTGCTGGCCGAATTCCCCGGCCGCACCGAGGCCGACGCCTACATCTGGATCATGGAGCACCGCGAAGCGCTCGAAGCCGCCCACACGGAGCCACCCGACGACGGCTTGCCGCCCCCCGCCTAGCCGCCACACCCTACTCGCCGGCCAGCGCCGCCCGCGCCGCCTGTCCCACAGCCGAGTGCGGATTAAGCGCCGCCGCACGTTCAAACGCCGCCCGCGCCCCGTCGTCATCGCCGGTCATCGCCAGCGCCAGCCCCTGATAATAAAACGTCTCTTCCACGTTGCGGCCGCCCTGGCTCGCCAGCGTCGCCTCGGCCAGCACCAGCATGTCGTCCGGCCGCCCCGTCGCCAGATACGCCTCATACGGCCCGAACTGGTACCACAACATGCGCGCCGGCAGCCCCAGCAGCCGAGCCTGATCGTAAGCCGCCGCCGCGCCCTCATAGAGCGCCACATCCCCCCGCCCGGCCAGCCCCATCAGGCTGCTGCCCAGATTGAACCAGGCAAATGGGTCATCGGGAGTCAGGGCGACGATTGCCCGCGCCCGCTCCGCCGCCCGGCCCCACAGAGCCGCCGGATCGCCATAATCGGGGCCGAGCGCCTCGGCCAGGGCCGCCGCTCGCTCCAGTGGATAGACCACGACAAACGTGCCGTTAAACTGTGCCCAGTACCGCTCCGTATCCCGGTAGCTTGCCAGCCCGTCGCCCCGCCATGGGCCGAGGAACGTATCGCGCACCAGAAAATGGCTCGTCACGTCGTCGTAGCCGTAGACCGTCACATAGTGGCCCATCCAGCCCGTGGCCTCGTCCGGCTCCAGTCCCTTCTCGATGATGACCGGGAACCCGGCGGCGACCAGCCGCCGCAACAAGCCCACGTCACCCGCCACATAGGCCGCGGCCCCGAGATCCGTCTGCTCGGTGACGTACCTCACCAGTTCATCGGGCGAGACATTGCGATCCTCGTAATTCGGCCGCGCCACCCCGGCCACGTCAAACTGATCGACGTCAACGTCATAATAGTTGAGGACGATGGTGAGATTCGTCGGCCCACAGTTATTAAACTTTTGGGGGATAATGGGCAAGCCGTCAAGGCGACCGTAAGGCGGCGCGGCGGCGGTCGTAGACGCCGGGATGGGCGTAGGAGACGGCCGCGGGGCAATCACGGTTGCCAAATCATTCCCCCGCACGCCGGCCGGAGTCGGGAATAACGTCGGCGTCGCCAGGGCCAGCTCCAGCGCCGCGGGCGCGGGGCCGGCAGGCGCGGGCAGGGCCGTCGGCAAAGGCGTCGTCACCCGCTCAACCAGCGCTTCGGGCACGTAGTGGCGCACGCGGCCGGGCAAGGCGGCCACAAGACGCGGCAGCCCCCACCAGACGACCCCGCCCAGCAACACCACCACAACCAGCGCCGGCAACGCCACACGCATTCGTTTATCCGCCATGCTGTCTATTATAACCGCCTATTCTCAATCCGTTTTATCCGTACTATCCGTGTCCCATCCACGTTTAATGCACCCCCACCACCCGTTTCTCAACCCCCCGTAACGCCGGTTAAGAAACCGGCGTCACATTCCGAACCTTCAAAATTTAAAAGTGCTATTCGTTGACAACCCCACTCACCCGTCCCATAATCGTCTTACCAACCATTAACAGGCAAAATTCATGAAAGAATCAATCGGTTTTATCGGATTAGGCATCATGGGCGGCGGCATGGCCGCCAATTTGTTAAAGGCCGGCTACGACGTCACCGTCTGGAACCGCACCCCCGGCCGCATCACGCCCCTGGCCCAGGCCGGCGCGGCCGTGGCCGACAACGCCGCCGCCGTGGCGGCCAGCGCCACCATCATCATCATCTGCGTCAGCGACACGCCCGACGTCGAGGAAGTCATCCTCGGCCCCCAAGGCGTCATTGAGCGCATCCGCGCCGGCTCTCTGGTCATCGACTGCAGCACGATCAGCCCCACAAGCACCCGCGCCATCGCCGACCGGCTGAGAGCCGCCGGCGCGCACATGCTCGACGCGCCGGTGAGCGGCGGCAGCGAAGGCGCGGCCAAGGGCACGCTCAGCATCATGATCGGCGGCGACAAGGCGCAGGTAGCCCGCGCCATGCCCATCCTCCGGGCCATGGGCCAGACGATCACCCACGTCGGCAGCCACGGCGCGGGCCAGATGGCCAAGCTGGTCAATCAAATCCTCGTCGTCGTCACGATGCAGGGCGTGGGCGAGGCGTTGCTACTGGCCCAGGCCGGCGGCCTGGACCTGGAGCAGACACTGGCCGCCGTCGGCGGCGGCGCGGCCGGCAGCTGGATGCTCAACAATCGCGCCCCACAAGTCATCCGGCGCGACTGGCGGCCCGGCTTCACCGTCGACTTGCAGCAAAAGGACTTGCGCCTGGTGCTGGAGACGGCCGACCAGCTCGGCATCCCCTTGCCCTCGACGGCGTTGGTCTTCCAATATTATCGCGCCCTCCAGCAGCAAGGCCTGGGCGGCGAAGGCAATCACGCCCTGGTCAAGGCGCTGGAGCGGCTGGCGGGGATGGAGATCGCCCTGAATGGGGCATCGACCGCGACATAATGCGGGCTGGACGAGCGACATGGCAGCCGCTCGAAGGAACAAACAAGTATGGCAACCAAACACGAGTTCACATCTGAAGAAGCCCGGCGAATCGGCGACCAGATCGGCATCGACTGGCACGATGTCGACCCCGAAGAGTTTCGCCTGGGGCTGGCCGTTGAACTGGAGCACGGCGCACACGATCCCCAGACAGACGTAACCGGCGGCGACGAAATCCTCACCGGCAAGATCGCTCTGGCCCACCTCAAGGAGATACGCGACTACTACACCCGCCTGCTGGCGATGGAAAAGGACGCCGAGGCTTATTGGGACGCGCAGGGCGACTAATTGCGGCGGGCCTAACGGGAATGCCCGCCCGTCCCCGCTAATCCCTGAAGGTTGCCGGCGTGGGGCGGGAAGCCCGGCTAGAGTTGAACCCGCGAAATCGGACCGATGTGCTCCATGAATTCGGAGCGCGTCTTGGAGTTGTGGGCGAACGTGCCCAGCAGGGCGCTGGTGCGCATCCGCGCGTTCGACTTTTTCACGCCGCGCATCGCCATACACATGTGCATGCCGTCGATGACCACAGCCACGCCCAACGGGTTCAGCAACTCTTCAATCGTATCGGCGATCTGCCGCGTCATACGCTCCTGGATCTGCAGCCGTCGGGCAAACACCTCAACGATACGCGGAATCTTGGACAGACCCACCACCTTCTTATCGGGAATATAGGCCACGTGGGCTTTGCCGATGAAAGGCAACATGTGGTGTTCACACAGGCTGTAGAAATCGATATCGTTCACGATGACCATCTCGCTATAGGTCACATCGAACAGGGCGTCATTAAGGACGGTAAGCGGGTCAATGCTGTAACCAATGAGCAATTCGTCATAGGCGCGGGCCACCCGGTCGGGTGTCTTGAGTAGGCCCTCGCGTTGCGGGTCTTCGCCCACGGCCTTGAGAATTGTCGTTACCGCGTTGGCCACCACCGTCTTGCAAACCGCCGAAAGCACCGGGCCATCTTCCATACCCGCACCCCAATCATCTGTTGTATTATCGAGAATGTATTCGTCTATCATAGAATCAGAGTATAGCACATTGAGCACGTCCGGGGTGAAGGACAAGTCATCGTGAGTTTCTACACGTTAACGATCAAACACGATGGCAACCTGTAGCGCAAGCGTTCCAGCTCGCTGGCCGAGGTCGCGCCGGCAAGTTGCGCCGGCAGGTTGCTGCTACGCCATCCTTCCCCTTTGGCGCTATACTTGCCGCAGAATGAGAGGCTATCGTCTATGAAAAAAGTGATATTCGGGTTAATTATGGTCATCATGCTGGCCGCCTGTCGCGGCGGCGGGCCGGGGGCGCAAATACGACCGACGCCCATCAGCGCCCCTGTGGCGGCCGAGGGCGGCGGCTCGGCCGACCAGGGCGGCGGCGTGGGCCAAGCCATCTCCCTGCGCCTGTGGACGCAACACAGCGACCTGTTCGACCCCGCCTTCCAGACCCTGACCGACGCCTACAGCGCCGCCAATCCCGGCGTCACCTTCACGGTCGAGACGTTCCCCGTCGCCGAGTACAGCCGCCTCCTGCAAGATTCGCTGAGCGCCGGCAACGCCGCCGATATTGTCCAGATGGCCGGCGGCACGCTGTGCGTCTACAGCGCCACCCTCTCGGCCGCGCCCCAGGCCATCGTCGACCTGCAACCTCTCGACTGGTTCGATCCGGTCATCATCGGCGCTTTCATGTGCGACGGCAAGCTGTTCGGCCTGCCGCAGGAAGCATCCATCCCGTGGGGGCTGGCCGTCAGCGGGTCCGGCACGGCGACCGCCGTGGCCTGGGACTTCCTGCGCTTCGCCAGCCTCGATCCCGCCAATGCCGCCGCCTGGAACGCCGCCACCGGGACGCAAAAAGCCCTTATCAGGTAGGGGCCGCCGCTAGCGGATAATCAGGCTCAGGTACGCCGCGTCGCCGGCCGGCTGCGCCCCGCCGTGGGCCAACGACACGCGCGTCGTCTGACCCGCCTGCTGGTCGCGGGCGAATACGTCGCTCCAGCGGTTGCTGTCACCGGGCACCAGATTGGTCGCCGCCGACGCGAAAACGACCACCCCGCCGCCGGCGGAGATGGCCGGCTGCAACGAATCGCCGTCGCCCGGCCCCCCGCTTCCCAGCGAAACCAGCGCCGTCTCCGCCGTCTGCCGATCATGAACGAAAATGTCAGTCGCGCCATTTTCGTCCGGCGCGGCCGTCAGGTTCGCCGCCGCCGACATGAAGGCCACGTAGCGCCCATCACCCGACAACCGTGGTCGCATCGAATCGCCGTCAGCTCCACCCACCACCCCCGTTACCAGCGTCGTCTTGCCGCTCGACGGGTCGCGCGCAAAAATATTGGCCCGGCCACCTGTGGCCTCGCCGGTCAGGTTCGTGGCGTAAGACGCAAAGGCGACCACCCGGCCGTCGGCCGAGATCGCCGGATCGAATGACTCCGCGTCCGCCTCCTGGCCGGCTGTGCCCACCGAGACACGCGTCGTCTTGCCGGTCTGCCGGTTGCGGACAAAGATGTCGGCCGCTTCGTTACCGTCACCCGCCACCAGATCGTCGGCGTCCGAGGCAAAAGCCACCATCCGCCCGTCGGCCGAGACAACCGGCTGCCCGGCAAGGCCCGTCCCCCGTTGGCCCGTCTTGTCCACCGAGACGAGGGCCGTCTGCCCCGTCTGCCGGTCGTGGATGAAGATATCGACGGAGGGGCTATCGTCGGCGCTGTCCAGATTAATGGCCGTCGATGCGAACACCACGTAGCGGCCGTCGGCCGAAATATCCGGCTCGTAGGCCGCGCCCGCCGCTTGCAAACCGCCGGACGTGACCGACGCGCGGCTAAGCGTCTCCGCCGCCCGGTCATAGACAAAGACGTCGGACTCCATATTGTTGTCATAGGGCACCAGATTGTCGGCGACGGATTCAAAGGCCACAAAGCGGCCGTCGGCCGACACCACCGCCCGGCCCGAGAACCCGTTGGCCCCCTCGTCGTTCATGCCCCTGGAGAGCAGAATGGTGTCGCCCGTTTGCCGGTCGCGCAGAAAGACATCCTGCAGCCCATTCTCGTCACCGGGCACCAGGTTGGCGGCGGCCGAGGAAAAGGCCACAAAGCGGCCGTCGCCCGACACCGATGGGTCGCCGGATGGGCCGTCGCCCTGCGCGCCGGGGACAAAAGCCTCGCCGCCCGCCGGCGACGACAGGACGGCCGTCGCCGGCAACAGCAGGAGCGCCACGAACACGAGCAAGGCGCGGAAAGGGGTTCGAATCGACATGATTAACCTCCAGCCGTCCGCCCGATCAGTCGGGCGAGCGGCCGGGAAAAGCATAGCCTACCCGTGACGACTTGTCACTCTGTGCTATCGACGCCCTCAGAGGCCCGCGCCAGCCCTTCCCCGTGTCGCCTGTTCCCCAAATCGGGTCACAACAGCCAGATGATCCGAGAACGGCTCGTCCCCACCGGCGTGGCTGCTACTGACTACACGAATACCCGGTATCCCCGGCCGCAGGAAAATGTAGTCGATTCGCCGCCGGGCCAGTTCCAGGCCCAACAACTGAGTGACGTGGGTCGCCGCCGGACCGACGGCCGGCTGCCGCGCCCGAAAGGTATCGATCCACGACCGCCGCAGTCCTCCGATGCCCGGCGACGTCTCCCCGGCATTAAAATCACCGCCGATCACGGCCGGCCTCTTGCCCGCCGTCGCCTCGACCCACCCCCGCAATCGGGCCGGTTGTCGCCGGTTGCGCCACGGCCGCAGGCTCAGATGGGCCGTGTAGACGGCGATTGGCCCCAGCGGCGTATCAACCACGGCCCCCAACGCCGGCCGCCGCCACAAGCCTCCCCCCAACAGACAACTTACCGGATCGGACAGGGGATAGCGGCTGAGAATCGCCAGACCTTCCTCCCGCCCAAATCGCTCGGCACGACCATTAGCCCGTTCGTAAAGAGCATTCATGCCCAGCCGCCCCGCCAGCCATGTATCTACACGAAATTCATGACTGCGGCCGACTTCCTGACACAGCAACACGTCTCCCCGCTCGGCCTCCACCAGCCGGGCAAAGGTTTCCAGGCGAACGAGCAAAGCCGCCCGGTCGACGCGGCCGAGGCGACAATACGGATTCAGCAGATTGGCCGAGATGACTGTCAGGTGAAGGCCGGCGGGCGTAGCAGCCACGGTCAGCCGATGATGGCCGCCACCAGCTCGATGATCGACGCCACCAGCGTCATCACCGTGGGCACGGTCGGAGCCAGCTTGGCCGCCGCCCGCTTCACGATCTCGCCCAGATCGCGCACGGCTTCCCGGTCAGGATGCGCCGCCGTCGCCTCGTCGGCCAGCGCGCCGATGCGCCGCACGAGCGTCTCGGCCTCCGACGCTTGCTGCGGAGCGATCTGGTTGAGCACGCGCTTCAACTCGGCGACAAGCTGCGCCAGTTGCTCCTTCTGGTCGGGTTGGGCGGCGGGCAGCGCCCCCAGGGTCTGGGTCACGTTGTCCAGGCGCGATTCGATGTTGAGCATCGCCCCGCGAAAATCGCCCGACATTACGTATTTGCTGCCCTTGATCTCGTCGCCGCCGACATTCTTCGACCCGGCCTCCACGTCGCCCCCGGCGGTCACGCTGCCGCCGACGAATGCCCCGCCGCCGGTGTTGAGCGAGGCAATGTGGTAGATGGTCGCCCCGTCGGTCTCGCTGCCGCTCGAACCTTGTGGCAGCGCGAAGTCGGCCGGCACGTCGGGCCAGGTCACGTTCGTGCGCTGCCTGCGCGCCTCGCGCAGCAGCGATTCGAGACGCCCGTTGCGCGCCATCTCAGCGATCAGCGAGTTGATCTTGGTCGGCTTGGTGCCGCCGCGCAGCGAATCGTAGTCGACCCCCAGCACGAAAGCCAGCGTCTCGATCTCCTCGCCGCTGAAGTATTGGCTCAATTTGCCCTGCATCTCCGCCAGAAATTCGCGGCTCGCCTCGTTCATGCTTCCTCCAGAGTTTTTATCCGCAGAATTCACAGATTGGGTCGGGATTCATGGCTCGCCGTGGGCAACGTCAGGCATGCTTTTAAAGGACGGAGCCAAACCCCTCGTTGCCGGCCATACCGGGCCAACATCTGTGGATTCTTCTTTATCTTCCCATCAGGCCGCGGACGGCCGCAGTGATTTGGCGGGCGATGGCGGGAATGCCCGGCCGGGCGTCGCCCAGCGCATCGGCCGCCCGCTCCAGCGCCGCGCCGCCGATGTCGGCCAACTCCGCGTCGCTATCGGCCAGCGCGTTCGTCACCCGCTCCAGGCGCGCCGTCAGGGCCTCGGCCGCGGCGGCGTGGTCCCCCGACAGTTGTTCGATCTCCGCTTGCAGCCCCGCCACCAGGCTGTTCAGGTCGGCCCGCGCCGCCGCGTCGCCGCCCGGCGCGGCCATAATGGCCTGCGTCACGTTCGACAGATGCGACTCGATGTTGAGCACCGCCCCGCGAAAATCGCCCGACATGACATATTTGCTGCCCCTGATCGCGTCGCCGCCAATGGTCTTCGCGCCCAGATTGACGTCGCCCCCGGCGGTCACACTGCCGCCCACGTAGCCCCCGCCGCCGGTATTGATGACCGGCTCGGCCGCCGGCAGCGGTTTCAACGGGTCGGGCAACGGCCGCCCCTTGCTGATCCCCTGCCCGCCCAGCAGCAGCGCCACGGGGAAATTCTCGCCGCTCATCTCATAAACCGGCGTCTGGGACACGTCGTACTCGTCGCGGGCGCTGCGCGGCACGGCGCGCGAGACATAGCCCATCACGTCGCTCACCAATACGTCGGTCGCCCCTTCGGGCTGCGCGTGGCCGGTCAGCGCCTCCACCAGGTGGTAGGTGAAAATGCTCATCTTGCGGTCGGAGCGCACGTAGGAGCTTTCGGCGGCCGTCGACGAGCTGAGCACCGCCCGCCCTTGCCCTTGCATCAGGGCCACCACGCTGCGCGCCTCGGCCGGGGCAGCGGCCTTGCTGATGCCCTCCGACACCAGCGGATCGTCGCCCTTGATCCCCATGCCTCCGGCATGACAGCAATCGAGGATCACCAGCATCCGCCGCGGCCGCACCATCTCGATTTCCGCCGCCACCTCGTCGGCCCGCAGCAGCGAATCCAGCATCGGCAAACGCATGTCGTAGGGCAGAAAATAGTAACTGTTGTCGTCTTCGTTCACCACACCATGGCCGGAATAGAAAAGCACGGCCGTGGCATTGTCGCTGCGGTCGGCGGCCAGCCGCTCCTTCAACCACGACAGCCCGGCGTAGATGCCCTCCCGTGAGGCATCGGGGCCGGTCAGCAAGCGCACATTGTCGGCCGGATAGGCGCAGCGCTCCGGATGAATGAGCACCTTGTGCAAGGCGGCCGCGTCCTTGGCGACGGTCGGCAAGGCGTAGTTGGGAATTAGGTTGTCGTTTACGCCGATGAGCAGGGCGTAACCGTTGGTGAAACTCGCTTGGGGCATTCCGCACCTCTTAGCCGCCCGGTAATGGCCGGATGATGCGGGATTATACAACAAAACTTTGCCGGGGCCAGCGCGAGCAATGTAAAAATATAGAGCTGTCAGGTGTTGCGTCACCGGACAGCTCGGGGACGGTGTACCTACGCCACCATCTCTTCCACGAACACCCGCTCTCCCCGACGCGCGGACTCATACAGCGCCAGCACCGTGCGCACGTGGTCGCGGGTCTCGTTCAACCCGATGTAGGGCGGCCGGCCGGTCAGGATGGCGTCGTTCATATCTTCAACCTCGCCGGCATACAGCTCCTGCTCCGGCACAGCCAACTCCAGGGCGGCGTCGTCGACCCCGACGAATGTCAGGCGTCGCTCTTCGCCCTCGGTGCCGGTGAACGGCCGCGTCATCACCAGCCGCCCCTCCGTGCCCATGACGTCAAAGTGGGTATACCACGGCGTGCGGAATGCGCTGCTGATCTGGGCCATGGCCCCGTTGCCGTAGTGGAGCGCCCCGATAAACGACTCGTCCACGCCCGAAGGCCCAACCCATTGATCGCCATGAACCCACAGTGGCGGCCCGCCCATGAAATACTGCGCCAGACTCAGCGGGTAGACGCCCACATCCCACAGGCTGCCGCCGCCCCACTCCGGCACCAGGCGAATATTGTCGCGGTTGCCCATGGCAAAATTGAACACCCCGCGCATGACGCTGATTTCTCCCAGACGACCGCCGCGCACCCAGTCGCCGGCGATCTTGGTCTGCGGATGGTGGCGATACATGAACGCCTCGGCCAGCACGCGGCCGCTGTCGCGCGCCGCGTCCAGCATCCGGTCGACTTCGGACAGCGACACGGCAAACGGCTTCTCGCACAGCACGTGCAGGCCGTGCTCCAGCGCCCGCACAGTCCATTCGGCGTGGAGGTGGTTGGGCAGACCAATGTACAGGGCATCAACCGCACTCGATGCCAGCAACGCCTCATAGCTGCCAAAAGCCTGCGGGATGCCCCACTCAGCCGCGTAGGCGTCGGCGTCGGCCTGCCGGCGACTGGCGACGGCCACCAGCTCGCCCTGCGCCGAGGCGCGAATGGCCGGGATCAGGCGGCGATTGATGTTAGCGGTGGAGAGCAAGCCCCAGCGAACAACAGACATAAATCAACTCCTTTGTCTATGAAAGCCTCTATAAAGGCCATTGTAATTGGCTCGCCGCGCCCGTGCAAAACTGGCATCCTGGAAAAACCGGTTTTCTGGGGGCTGCATAGAGCCGGGGTGAGAAAGGGTCAGCAAGTGAGGTACTTCCGCCATGCAACCCCTGCCGCGGCCGCTGTGTCCTGCTCCCCCACCCTTGTGCTGGCCGGCGGCCGCGGGAAAGCCCCCTGGAAACCGGCCCAACAGCGGGAAGACAACCGACGCGCGATGGGCGTGAGGATGGGACCAGGCCCATCGTTGGGTGTCGAGCTCCTGCAATGGGGCGAGAGCCGGCCGTCCCCTACGTCGGTGCCTTATCCAGCGGTGGCAGCACGGCCAGAAAGTCGGCGGCAAAGCGCTCTACATACTGGCTCAGCAGCGCCTCTATCCGGCCGGCATCGGCCGAAGCCACCACCAGCCCGGCATGATGCTTCTTGTGCACGCGATAGACCACTTCCGGATCAGTGTAGCCCCCCATGTCCGGCCATTCCTGCCGCGCCAGGCACACCAGAATGCCCGCGTACTCGTGGCGCGACGGATGGACTTCATACGGCTCCCCCCGCGCATAGGCGATCTCCAGCCGCGCCCACTCGCCCCACAGGTTCAGCCCGCTGGCCGCTTCCACCAGCCGCTCGATGTCGGCCCCGCCCACCCGCGCCGCCACTTCCAGGAAGTAGTATTGCCCGTCATGGTCGCGAATAAACTCGGCGTGCGTCGCCCCATGATCCAGCGCGAAAGCCCCCAGCAGCCGCTCGTTGAGGTCCAGAATGGCCCGCGCCTCGTCCCCATCGTGCGGCAGCGTGCGGCTGACGAAGACGCCGCCCTCGTGGGCCACGGTCATCGGCGGTCGGGCATATTTGTGCGGCTGGGCAAACAGGACGTTGCCCTCGTAGACCAGTGAATCGACGTGGTAGATCTCGCCGGGGATGAACTGCTCCAGATGGAAGAACGATTGCGCGTCGCCCAGTTCGTCCAGCTTGCGCCAGAGGGCCTCGCTGTCGTGGAGCTTCTTGATGCCCATCGCCCCGGCCTCGGAGCGCGGCTTGAGCACCCACGGCGGCGGCGTGCGCTCCATGTAGGCGCGCAGCCGGTCGTAGCTGAACACGGGCGTGAAAGGCGGCACGGGAATGCCGTGGGCAGCGGCCTGTGTGCGCATCGCCAGCTTGTCGCGGAAGTAGCGCGCGCCGGTCTCGCCCAACCCCGGCAGCCGCAGGTGCTCGCGCAGTGCGGCGGCCGTCTCCACATCATAGTCGTCCAGCGGCACGATGGCATCAATGCGCCGGCCGCGCATCAGATAGCTGACCGCATAGAGGATATCGGGCCGCTTGTGCAAATCGGGCATCAGCAGCAGGTCGTCGATGCTCTCGCGCGGCCACGGCTCATCAGCGTTCTTCTCGCGCGTCAGCAAAATCACGTGCGCCCCCAGCGCACTGGCGGCCTTCAGAAAACTGGCCCCTTTGTAGTAACTTGCCAGACACAGAATCGTTACCGGTTGATCGGCCATCGTCATATCTCCCACGTTCTCTCGAGCGCTTGGCGCGCTTGCGTGGGGCAGATTGTACCCTATAGCGGCTGATGGGGAGATAAAAATGGCTACAGATATCAACGGGCCAGATAGATATCGTTACTATCCGCCTGGCCCGCCATCATCCGTAGCCGATTCTCCTGTTTAATACACTGTCACATTAGCAGGTTTTGCAGAGCCAGGAAGACACCTGTGTACGCCGCAGAACCTGTTTCTTTGGTTACAGGGGGTTTAATCCACTTCCACCACGTATTCGAACGCCTGCGTATAACTGACGTTCGCCACCAACACGTAGCGCTCGCCGCCGGCGGCGATGTTCCGCAGGATGCGCGCCCCGTCGTCCACGTCCCGGCAATTTTCCTCGCCTATCTGCACCACTTTATAGCGCAAATCGAGCGGATTGGTACTGTTGCTCGCTCCCACGGGCATGATCTCCCGCGCCACCGCGCTGCGAATCATGACGATGGCCGTGGTCAGCGGCGGCAGCGTGCCTTCCAGCCGATAGGCGGCGGGATAATCCAGAATTCTCACCTGGGTGCCGTCGTAGGTATGCGGGTCGAACTCGCACGGCCCCACGCCGAACGCGCCGTCCATGGCCTGCTCGTGCTCGAAAACCTGATTCTTGGCCCAGACCCAATAAGCCTCATCCAGCGACATGGCCGCGTCGACATGTTGCGGCGTCGCCCCCTGCTCGAAGATCGGCTTCAGATAGGCCAGCGTCTGGTCGCCCTGCGAGCCGTCCAGGCCGGTGAAGACCCACAAGTCCTGGGCCTGATACGCCAGGAGATCGTCGTTGCTCAGCAGCGGATCCGTCGCCCGGCGCAGCGTGGCCCGCGGCGAGCGCAGCATCGTGTCGCCCGACCGCTCGGCGGCCGTGGCCGTGCCCTCCACCAGCCAGTCGGTCTCCTTCAGCGCCTGCTTGTTGCGATCCTCGGCGACAGGGGTATACGAAGCCTGCACGGCGTGGAACAGCTCGTGCCGCACGGCCCGCTCCAGCGCCTCCGTACTGCCCAACGGATCGATGCAGATCAGGATTTGCATCGACTCATAGGTGTATTTGCCGTCAATCGCCCGCCCGGACGAATCCTTGCACGGTTTTTCGGCGATGACCACGCCGAAGTAGTCGACCGTGTCCAGCGCCGGCGTCTTGTCCGCGCCGGTGAAAATGCCCGCCAGATGCACCAGCCGCGGCGGCTGAAAACCGTGGTCGTCGACGAACGCCCGGTGCGCTTCCTCCATCATATCGCCGATGAGCAGGTAGTAGCCCGCATCGCACACCCCGGTTTGCCACGTCACCGGATCACACTGAACCCGATAGGCCACTTCCGCCGCGGCGCGTGTGGCCGGCGCGGCCGCCGGCAACGGCTCATTGTCCGGGTGCTCAAACAGGGTCAGCGTGATCCCCTCCGGCCGCAACGCGCTCACCGTGGTCACGAACAGATTCGTCGCCGGATCATAGCGGCCCGGCGCGGCCGTCCAGCTGCGCGTCAGCGTGTCCGGCTCCGACTGCTCGGTAAACAGTTTGTCGGGGATCAGCATGGCTACGCCCAGATGGTCGATGTCGGCCCCGGCGGGCACAGGCAGCCCCACCAGCAGCGGCTTGTCCTCCGGCGCGACGATCAGCGTCCGCGCCGCCAGCAGATAGCGGTCGCCGCGAGGCACAAAGCCGGGCGGCAGAGCGGGCGACGGATTGTAGTTGACCATGATCGTGGCCTCGATGGGCGCGGCGAACGTGCCCGGCACGGCCCCCACCACCGCCCCCTCGCGCGATTCCAGTGAAGACCCGTCCTCCAGCACGCCGGTCGTGGCAAACCACTCGCCCATCAGCGTGGGCATGAAGGACGATGTCGATTCCGTGGTTGTCGCGGACACGCCGATCACATAGACGGCGGCCTCCGGCAGCCGGTCCGGCGCGCCGGCGACCAGCTCGTCGTCGCCGGCGCTCAGGCTGAAGCCGAAGTTATCATCCAGCCCGCCATCGAACGATTGGACCGGCGGCTGTTCGGCCCAGCTCCCGTCACCCTGACGCTCGTAGGCATAGAGGATGCCCGGCTGGTCGAGCCCGCCCGCCTCCGAATCCGAAGCCCCGGCCCACACCCGCTCGCCGGCCAGCGCCACACTGCGGCCGAAGAACTCCAGCAATTGCCCGTCGGAAGGCCGCAGCGCCGCCACCGGCCCCCACTGCCCCGCCCCACCCTCGTCGCGCTCGAAGATGTAGGCCGCGCCCACATCCTGGGCATCGAACTGGCCGCCCACATAGCGATCTTCGTAAGGCGCGGTGACGACGATGCGGTCACCATCGATAGCCACCTGGCTGCCGAAGCGGCCGTTGCCGTCCGGCAGCCCGGCCACGCGCCGCGCCGCCAGACCCCACTGCCCCGGCCCGCCCGCGTCGCGCTCAAACACGAAGGCCGCGCCGCTGTCGGCCATGGTTGCGTCGGCGTCAACATAGGGCGCGCCAACCACCAGCGAATCCCCGCGCAGGGCCAGCGATTGCCCGAAAGCATCGCGCGGCTGGCCGGTCGGGTCAGTCAGCGTCATGATGCGCGCCCAACCGGCGGCCCGGCTATAAAGAAGCACCTCGCCGCGCGACTCATCGGCCCCCCACGCCCCCACAGCGATCAGATCGCCGTCGACGGCCACGGCCGCGCCGAAATAGCGCAGCACGTCTTCGGTCTCGTCCGCCAGCCGGGCCACAAAACCCCACTGCCCCGGCCCGCCCGCGTCACGCTCGAAGACGTAGGCCGCCCCCTGACCGTAGCCGGCGTCGCCGAGCGTCATCGGCGCGCCGACGACTAGCGTATCGCCATCCAGGGCCAGCGCCCGGCCGAGGAAAGCCAGCTCGACCGGCGTCTCGGCCTGCACCTGGCGGCTCTCGGCCCAGTCGCCCGTGGCCGGGTCGCGCTCGTAGAGCACGACCGCCCCGGCCGCGTCCTGTCCGTCGATGGAGGTATACTCGGCCCCCACAGCCAGCGTGTCGCCGCTGAGGGCCACCGCCTTGCCGAAACCCGGCACGGCCGCCGGGTCGCCCGGCATGATGAGCGTCTGCCCCGCGCCGGTTGACTGGGCGGCGGCGCGGCGCGGCGGCCCACCGGCCGCAGCCCAAGCCGCCAGCCCGACCGCGGCCGCCAACAGCCCGGCCAGCCCCACGATCCGGATGAGTTTTCTGTAGATTGTCATCATTTGCTCCTTACGATACGATTAGCCGGCGTCGTTCGGCCGGCCGCGCCCCTTGCCAACTGACAGCGTAAACCAGAAAGGCCGGGGGCGCATCGGGAGGGGTTCCCTATATTTGGGCGGCGCGCTCCCTATTTTGACCGCCACATCAATCTTCTTCCTGCGCAGAAACCCATCCACGGCCGTCCCGTTCGGCCCATGCAGCGCCGGATTCTTGTCCGGTGGCTGGCGAGCCGGTTAAGAAACCGGCGCTCCCTGGAGCCGGGCCACGGATTGATAGTCCGCAAGTCATGGCGGGGCCGGCAACCGCCGGTTCCGCCCAACTTCCCTGTTGACGAACCAGAACTTGTTGCTATACTTATCTGGCGGCACTTGTAAATAGTGCCTGGGTTGGCTTGCCTTAAAGCCGAACGAACATTTATAGACTGGACGCGGCGAACACGATCATCCTGCCGACGTAGCTCAACAGGTAGAGCAATGCTCTTGTAAAGCATCGGTTATGGGTTCAAGTCCCATCGTCGGCTCTGCGTGTCGGCTCCGAACAACGGCACGGGTCGAGCCGGAACAATCGATATATCACGGGTCAGTGTCCCGAGCGGCAAAGGGGGCGGACTGTAAATCCGCTGGCAGACGCCTTCGTAGGTTCGAGTCCTACCTGGCCCACTCGTCCGAAGAGACCCAGTTCATTCTGGGTCTTCTCTTCTGATAAGACGGTCGATAGCCGCCCACGTAGCTCAGTCGGCAGAGCGCATTCTTGGTAAGAATGAGGTCATGGGTTCAAATCCCATCGTGGGCTTTTCCCCTCGTGTTCGTTCTGCGGGCGGCAACCGGCAGGGTTGCCGGGCCGTCTGTTCGTGGATTGCCGTCCGGCGACTGACTGAAACCGCCGGGAAGTTATCTATTTTAAGTAAGTTGAGGGTAGCAAAGAATGGGCAAAGAGAAATTTCAGCGCGGGAAACCGCACGTAAACATCGGGACGATCGGACACATCGACCACGGCAAGACGACGCTGACGGCGGCGATCACCAAGACGCTGTCGCTCAAAGGCTGGGCAGATTTTCGAGCGTTCGACCAGATCGACAACGCGCCGGAAGAGCGGGAGCGAGGCATCACCATTGCCATCGCCCACGTGGAGTACCAGACGGAGAACCGGCACTACGCCCACGTCGACTGTCCGGGACACCGCGACTACATCAAGAACATGATCACCGGAGCGGCGCAGATGGACGGGGCGATTCTGGTGGTGGCGGCGCCCGACGGGCCGATGCCACAGACCCGGGAGCACGTGCTGCTGGCGCGCCAGGTAGAAGTGCCGGCCATGGTGATCTTCCTGAACAAGGTCGACATGATGGACGACGAAGAGCTGCTGGAGCTGGTCGAGCTGGAACTGCGCGACCTGCTGAGCAGCCAGGAATTTCCCGGCGACGAGACGCCAATCGTGCGCGGCAGCGCGCTGAAGGCGCTGGAGTCGAGCAGCAAGGACCCGGAGTCGCCGGAGTACGCGCCGATCTGGGAGCTGATGCGGGTGGTGGATGAGTACATTCCCACACCGGTACGCGACGTGGACAAGCCGTTTCTGATGCCGGTCGAAGACGTGTTCTCGATCAAGGGTCGCGGGACGGTGGTGACGGGTCGAGTCGACCGGGGCGTGCTGATGCCCAACACCGAGGTGGACATCATCGGGCTGGGCAACGACCGCAAGAAGGTCGTGGTGACGTCGATGGAGATGTTCCACAAGATTCTGGACAAGGTGGAGGCGGGCGACAACGCCGGGCTGCTGCTGCGCGGCGTGGGCCGCGAGGACGTGGAGCGGGGACAGGTGCTGGCCAAGCCGGGCAGCATCACGCCGCACACCGAGTTCATGGGCGAGGTGTACGTGCTGCGCAAGGACGAGGGCGGCCGCCACAAGGCGTTCTTCCCCGGCTACCGGCCGCAATTCTACATCCGCACGATGGATGTGACGGGCCAGATCACCTTGCCGGAAGGCGTGGAGATGGTCATGCCGGGCGACAACGTCAACATGAAGGTGGAGTTGATCACCCCCGTAGCCCTGGAAGAAGGCGCGCGCTTTGCCATCCGCGAAGGCGGCCTCACCGTCGGCGCCGGCGTCATTACCAAGATTATTAAGTAAAGGGCGTAGCGATACGCCACAGAGGCAAGGGTAGCCTGGCCTATACGCGCGTATAGGCCAATACCCGTTTTTGCGGTATACTGGTGGATACCCTTGCCGCGGATAAAGGTTAACTAGATGGCCAAGAAAGCCGTTCGCACCCACATTACGCTGGCCTGCACCGAGTGCAAGGAGCGTAATTACATTACCGAGAAAAACCGGCGCAACGACCCGAACCGGATCGAGCTGAACAAGTTCTGCCCCCGTTGCCGCGTCGTGCGCCTCCATCGGGAAACACGTTAACAAATACGAAATACGAGATACGAAATACGAGTTAACAGGCCGTCCATCGTGATGCTTTGCTCTGAATTCGTATCTCTAATCTCGTATCTCGTATCTCTTTAGGGGGTTAGCTCAATTGGCAGAGCGACGGTCTCCAAAACCGTAGGCTGCGGGTTCGATTCCTGCACCCCCTGTCGAGGCCGGCAACAGCCGGCCTCTTGCAGGAAACTGTAGTGCAAGACCCTTGATCTTGCACCCCGACGCAAGTCAGAAACCTTGCGCAATGCCGAAGAGGATAGATACGTGTCGAAGAAAGAAGAAACAGCAGCGGTTCCACAAGCGAACCCACTCAGCGAGTATATACGCGAGACTCGCGGCGAATTGCGCAAGGTCACCTGGCCCACGCGCGATGAGGCCTGGCGTCTGACCGCCATCGTTCTGGGCGTTACCGCCGCCTTCGCCGTGTTCCTGTGGGTCACAGACAGCCTGTTCTCTAACATGATTCGCCTCATCATTGAGCAGCTCATCGGCCTGTAGGACGCCTGATTCATGGACAATAAGAAAATGCTGGACGATCCTGACAATTTACTCGACCTGGACGACGAGACAACCGGCGCGGACGAACGCGCCTGGTACGTGATCCATTGCTACTCCGGCTACGAGAACAAGGTTCGCCACAGTATTGAGCAGCGCATCGAGACGATGGGCATGCAGGATCACATCTTCGACGTGGTTGTGCCCACCGAGGAAGAGATCGAGATCAAGGAAGGCAAGCGCCGCACCGTCGAGCGCCGCGTCTTCCCCGGCTATCTGCTGGTGCAAATGATCCTGACCGAAGAGTCCTGGTACGTCGTGCGCAACACGCCCGGCGTCACCGGTTTCGTCGGCATGGGCGACGTGCCCACCCCCCTGCGTCCCGATGAAGTCGCCAAGATCATGAATCGCATGGAAGCCGAAGCACCCAAGGTCAAATTCGACTTCCAAATCGGCGAAAAGGTTCGCATCGGCACCGGGCCGTTTGTCGATTTCATCGGCTCCGTGTCCGACATCGACGCCGAGCGGGCCAAAGTCCGCGTCATGGTGTCGTTCTTCGGCCGCGAGACGCCCGTCGAGTTGGACTTTTTGCACGTTCAGAAAGTATAAATCGGCTGCGGATTCAGACCAAAGGACGGACCTGACCAGGTCATAGCCGTCGCCCGGTCCCAATCCATAGCCAATTCCTAGATCAGAACCAAGGAGGAGCCTGCCACGGCGGGCGCCGGAACTCCAGGAGTAAAAATGGCAAAGAAAGTCAAAGCAGTAGTCAAGATTCAAATTCAGGGCGGCAAGGCCAACCCGGCCCCGCCCGTCGGCACGGCCCTTGGCCCCCACGGCGTCAATCTGATGCAGTTCTGCAAGGATTACAACGCCCGCACGGCCAACATGGTCGGCCAGATCGTCCCGGCCGAGATCACCGTCTTCCAGGACGGCAGTTTCACCTTCGTGCTCAAGACCTCACCCGCGGCCGATCTGCTGAAGAAAGCCGCCGGCGTCAAGAGCGGCTCGGCCATCCCCAACCGCGACAAGGCCGGCTCCATTACCAACAAGCAACTACGCGAAATCGCCGAGGTCAAGATGAAAGACCTCAACGCCCGCGACGTCGAGGCGGCCATGGCCATCATCGCCGGCACCGCCCGCAGCATGGGCATTACCATTACCGACTAGTTACGATTGACGAACGACGAACGACGAATGAGAGCGAATCTTTATTCGTTTCTCGTCATCCGTCACCCGTAATTTTATCAGTGGGAGATCGGCCGACGCGCCGCTCGCCAAAGCGACTCCTGTCGCTACACCACAAGGAGTTACACATGCCGAAAAGAGGACGCAAGTATCTGGAAGCCGCGGCCAAGGTAGACCGCGACAAGGTTTATAGCCGCAGCGAGGCCATCAAGCTCATCAAGGAGACGGCCACCACCAATTTCGACCCCACCGTCGAAGTCCACATGCGCCTGGGCGTCGATCCGCGCCACGCTGACCAGCAAGTCCGTGACGTAGTCGTCCTGCCCCACGGCCTGGGCAAGACCGTGCGCGTGCTGGTCTTCGCCGAGGGCGAAGACGCCAACATCGCTCGCGAAGCCGGAGCCGACGTCATCGCCGATGACGAAGTCATCAAGCGCATCCAGGAAGGCTGGACGGAGTTCGACGTCGCCATCGCCGTGCCCTCCATGATGGGCAAGGTCGGCCGTCTGGGCCGTGTGCTTGGCCCCCGCGGCCTCATGCCCAACCCGCGCGCCGGCACCGTGGCCCCCGGCAGCGACCTGCCGCGCCTCATCGAAGAAGCCCGCGCCGGTCGTGTGGAGTTCCGCGTCGACAAGACATCGAACATCCACGCCCCCATCGGCAAGGCCGGCTTCACCGAGGAGCAACTGGTCGACAACCTGAACGCCCTGATCGGCGCCGTCAAGCGCGCCCGCCCCGCAGCGGCCAAGGGCACCTACATCCATCGCATTACCATCGCCAACACCATGGGGCCGGGAATCAAAGTGGACACAGGGGAAGCAACGCTGTAAAATAGCAACCGTAACAACTCATTGTCTTCACCCGAGACAGCCGGCGGGCGCTCCAGGCGCTCTTAATCTCCGGCCGAGGTGGGGTACGACGCGAATCTGCGGGAAATGGGCCCACCAGCCCAGCCCATCAAATCGCCAGTCCTCCTATCGGCCGCCCGGTATGAGGACTTTTTATTTTGGAAGGATTGGCTACGGATTAACACGGATAAGAGAATCCATAGCCATTACCCAATTGGAGGTGAGAACCTTTGGCAATTAATAAGGAAAAAAAGGACGAACTGGTAGCGCAATACCGCGACCTGTTGCAAAACAGCTCCGCGATCTTCCTGACCCAGTACTCCGGCATGACCGTCAAGGACATGGAAGCACTGCGCCTCAAGATCGCCGACGCCCAGGGCCGCATCAACGTGACCAAAAACACGTTATTGCGCGTCGCCATGGAAGAGAACGAACTGGCGCCGCCGCTCGACCTGCTCAACGGCCAGGTCGCCACCAGCTTCGCCCTGGGCGAAGTCCCGGCCCTGGCCAAGGTACTGGTCGATTCGGCCAAGGGCAACGACAAGCTCAAGATCGTCGGCGGCATGCTGGGCGGCCGTCTGCTCAGCCCGGCCGAAGTCGAATCGCTGGCCTCGCTGCCCTCGCTCGACCAGTTGCGCGCCCAGATTCTGGGCCTCATCAGCGGCCCGGCCCAGGGCATTGTATCCGCCGTCACCAATGGCGTGCGCCAGGTCGTCAACGTCGTGGACGCCTACGCCAAGAAGGACGACAGCGCCCCCGCCGAGGCGGCGTAACACCGATTGCCTCACCGGCACAATCATTCGCTGTTTAATAACGCCACGGACCAAGAAACCCGTGCAACCGTAAATTAGGAGATATTACAAGACAATGGCAAATCTGGATCAACTCGTCGAAGAACTGAGCAGCCTGACCCTGTTGGAGGCCGCTGACCTGACCAAGAAGCTGGAAGAGAAATGGGGCGTCAGCGCCGCAGCGCCGATGGCCATGGGCATGATGCCCGGCATGATGGGCGGCGCAGCCGCTCCGGTCGAAGAAGTCGAAGAGCAAACCGAGTTCAACGTCAACCTCAAGGAGATCGGCGCCAAGAAGATCGAGGTCATCAAGGCCGTGCGCGCCCTGACCAACCTGGGCCTGAAGGAAGCCAAGGACGCCGTCGAGGCCCTGGGCACCATCATGGAAGGCGTCAGCAAGGAACAGGCGGCCGAGGCCAAGAAGTCGCTCGAAGAAGCCGGCGCAGTCGTCGAAGTCAAGTAAGTTCGCAACGGACTTACCGGGAAATCAAACACGGATTCGGACGGTACGGATTTAACGGATCAGAAATCCGTTAAATCCGTCTGCTCCGTCCAAATCCGTGTTTATTTCTTTTATGACCGCCATCCACCTCATCCTGGCCTCGGCTTCGCCCCGGCGGCGCGAATTGCTGGCCGTGCTGGGCTACCCGTTCGACGTCATCGTCTCCGGCGCCGACGAAGACGCCCACCTGGACGCCCCGCCCCCCGACTACGTCCTGCACACCGCCCGCCGCAAGGCCGAGATCGTCGCCCGCGACCTGCCCCCCCCCACGACCGGCACACGCCGCCTGATCATCGCCGCCGATACCACCGTCGCCCTCGACGACGCCATCCTGGGCAAGCCGGCCACGCCCGACGAGGCGCGGGCCATGCTGGTCACCCTGCGCGGCCGCACGCATTTCGTCCACACGGCCATCTGCGTCGTCGAACCCGGCGGCCGGGAACTGTCCTCGGTCCACACCGCCGCCGTCACCATGCGCGACTACAGCGACGCCGCGCTCGACGCCTACATCGCCACCGGCGACCCGTTCGATAAAGCCGGCGGCTACGCCATCCAGCACCCCGTCTTTCGGCCGGTCGAGCATCTCAGCGGCTGCTACCTGGGTGTCATGGGCCTGCCGTTGTGCGACCTCATCCCCCTGCTGCGCCGGCTAGACGCGCCCGATCGCGTCGACCCCGCCCGCCTGGTCGACGCCCACCGCGGCTTCTTGCACGAACGATAATCCCCCTCCTCCCCTTCCTCTCAGTCGATTACCCATGTAGCGCCGGTTTCTTAACCGGCTCCGCAGCCCCGCCCCTTCTCGGCCGCCGGAGAATAATCCGTCGCCACCCCTCGACACCTGTAAAACCCTGCATCCTTCCGGCCGTCCCTTGCCTCCGCCCCCCGCTGTGGTAAAATGTTTGACATAATTACCAGGTAGAGAGGGAAGACATGAGCAGTACCCTGCACGAAGCCATAGCCGCCGCCCGCGCCGGCGATAACGCGCGCGCCCAGATCATCGCCGCCGACCTCGTTCGCGAAGATCCCGACGACCCCAACGGCTGGTACTTGCTGAGCCAGCTCGTCGATTCCGACGCCCGCCGCGCCGCCTATCTGGGCAAAACGCTGGCCCTCGACCCCGACCACGCTCGCGCGCGCATCGAGTTCGACGCCCTGCCCCCGGCCCTGGTCAACGACCTGCGGCCCGCGGCCGCGCCCGTCCCGGCCACAACCATGGAGCAAGTAGCGTCGCCGCCGCCGTCCATCGAAGACGCGGCCGACGTGCCCGAATGGCTGCAACCACTGGCCCCCGAAGCCGTCGCGCCGATCGTGACGCCGGCCGGCGTGGCCCCCGCACCTCGTGCCCGCCCACCCCCGCCCCAAAGCGGCCGCCCGCCCCGCCCCGCTCGCAAAAACAGCGGCAACCAGGCCCTGACGATCTTGCTGGCCCTGCTCGCCCTGTTGACCGTCGTGGTCCTGGTGTTTCTGGTCTACCTGCTGTTCTTCTAGGATCGGAATAACGATCCACACATTACCCGGATTACGCCGATCAAAGAACCGTTTCTTCATCATCTGTGTAATCTGTGGATGGTGATCTTCCCTCCTTCGCCCGTTCAAGAAAGCAACCATGAGTGACAAAGTAATCGAAACCACCGGCCTGACCGTCTACTACGGCAAGCAGCGGGGCATCAAGGACGTCAACCTGACGGTGGAACAAGGGGAGGCCTTCGGCTTTCTGGGGCCCAACGGGGCCGGCAAAACGACCACTCAGCGCGTGCTGCTCGACGTGATTCGCCCCACGGCCGGGCGCGCCGCCATCTTCGGCCTCGACAGCCAGGCCCAGGGCGTCCAACTGCGCCGCCGTGTCGGCTACCTGCCCGGCGAGTTGGCGCTGTACAAGGACATGAGGATCGACCGCTTCTTCGAGATGTACGAATTTTTGCGCGGCGCAAACGGGGCCAAAGGCTACTGGCGCGAACTGGCCGGGCGGCTCGATCTCGACGTCGGCCGCAAAATCGCCAAGCTGTCGCGCGGCAACAAGCAAAAAGTGGGCGTGGTGGCCGCCTTCATGAACCGGCCCGATCTGCTCATCCTCGACGAGCCGACGGGCGGGCTGGACCCGCTGGTGCAACAAACCGTGATGGAGATGGTGCGCGAAGTGAAGGCCGACGGCCGCACCGTCTTCTTCTCCTCCCACATCCTGCCCGAAGTACAGGCCGTGTGCGACCGGGTGGGCATCATCCGCCAGGGTGAGTTGATCGCCACTCAAGGCATCGAAGAGCTGATCGCCGCCCGACTAAACCGGCTGACGATGGTGTTCGACGACATACCGCCCGCGGCCACCTTCGACCTGCCGGGCGTGAGCGAGACGGCGCGCACCGAGCGCAGTATCACCCTGGAGGTGCGCGAGAATTTGCCACAGGTGCTGGCCGCCGCCGCCCGGCACAACGTCCGGGACATCGAAACCCACAACGTCAGTCTCGAGGATATCTTCCTCGACTTCTATGGCAAAGGCGATGGAGGCAATCATGCCTAGGTTAATCTGGCAGGAACTGAAATTCCGGCGCAACGCCATCATCGGCTGGGGTCTGGGCCTGTGCTTCTTCCCCATCGTCTACATCGGCATCTACCCGTCTGTGGCCGACCAGATGGCGAGCCTGACGGATCTGGCGATCTACCAGTACATGGGCATGAATTTGAACACCTTCGGCAATTGGGTCGGCTCCATCCTCCTGGTCTTTATGCCGCTGATCGCCTCGGTCTACGCCATCATCAACAGCACAGGCACGCTGGCCGGGGAGGAAGAGGACGGCCGTCTGGAAATGATGGTAACTCTACCTTTGCCCCGCTGGCAAATCATCGTCGCCAAGGCCATCGCTATCTCGCTGGCCCTGCTGATTATCCTGGCGCTTGTCGCGGGGGTGTCTCTGCTCGTCTTTGGGGCGCTCCAGAACCAGGTAGAGACGGACGTCACCGGGATCAACATCTTCATGGCGGTGCTGTCGGTCTGGCCCTTGACCTTTGCCATGGGCATGATCGGCCTGTTTCTGGCCGTCTTCGCTCCCAGCCGGCGCGTGGCGCTGATGCTGGCCGCGGCCGTGCTCATCATCGGCTATCTCGGCCCCAATCTGGCCGCCTCGACCACGGCGCTGGAGCCGCTGGAGCCGTTCTTCCTGTTCTCCTACCTCGACTCCTCCGGCCAGGCCATCAGGGAAGGGCAATGGGCCGGGGATATGCTCGTCCTGATCCTCGCCGGTCTGGCGGCTCTGGCATTGGCAATCTTCTTCTTCGCGCGGCGCAACCTGACCGTGGGGGTCTGGCCGTGGCAGCGCCCCAAAGTCGCCCGGCCTCATTCCGCGGTTCAACCCCCTTTGATCAAAGAATAGCCGCCTGCACAGGCAGGGTTGAGGCGCTCATTTATATCTCCGGTCTATTGATAGCCCCGGGCAACGATGCTAGGCTGCTAAAAGGGGACAACCGTGTGCCCTGTAGTTCGTATGAAAAGGAGATAACGATGAACGTATTACCTATGCATTCCCCAACCACCCAGCGGGGCCGGCCGGCGCTTTTGTTGGCCCTGGCCCTGTTACTGGTCGGCCTCGTGATCGCTGCGCCGGCCGGCATCGCCTTGGCTCAGGACGAGCCGCCATTCAGCGAAGACGTCGTCACCGCCACAACGTCCGCCAACCTGCGCATTCGCAGCATGCCGGGCCTCGACGGCGACATTTTGACCGTACTGCCCTCGGGCACGGTGGTCGGCTTCACCGGCCTGACCGACCAAACCGGCGATTGGGTGCAGGTCGACGCGGTCGATGGGCCGGTCGGCTGGGTTTGGGCCGCGTATCTCAGTAATGTGCCCGACAACCTGACCGTGTGGAGCGCCGAGGGGATGGCCGGCGACGAAGAAGTAGCCGAGACCGAGCCGTCGTTCGGCGAAGTCGTCGTCACGGCAACAACGACCAACAACCTGCGTATCCGCAGCGCGCCGGGCCTCGACGGCGAGATGTTGACGATTCTGCCCTTTGGCACGGTGGTCGGCTTCACCGGCCTGACCGACGAGACCGGCGACTGGGTGCAAGTAGATGCCGCCGGTGGGCCGGTCGGCTGGGTCTGGGGCGCTTACCTCAGCAACGTGCCCGACGACCTGACCATGTGGAGCGCGGATGACACGGCCGGCGGCCAGGAGGACACAGCCGGTGTGGTCGAGCCGCCCTTCGGCGAAGACGTCGTCACGGCGACGACCACGGCCAATCTGCGCCTCCGCAGCGCGCCGGGCCTCGACGGCGAATTGTTGACGGTTCTGCCTTTTGGCACGGTGGTCGGCTTCACCGGCCTGACCGACGAGACCGGCCAGTGGGTGCAGGTCGACGCGGCCGGCGGCCCGGTCGGCTGGGTCTGGGCCGCGTTCCTCAGCAATGTGCCCGACGATCTGACCGCCTGGAGCGCGAGCTAAGCTACACAGGGGCGAGGCAGGGCGCGATCATGGATTCCGCAAAACGAAACCCATTCGGCCGCCCTGCCCCGCCCGTCCAGCCTGCCACCAACGCAACGCCGGATTCTTATCCGCCCCCAATTCGATTATCCACGTAGCGCCGGTTTCTTAACCGGCTCCGCAGCCCACCTCATTCTTGGCCGCTCCCCGTAGCGCCGGTTTCTTAACCGGCTCCGCAGCCCACCTCATTCTCGCCCGCCGGATACGGATCCGGCACTACACCTCAACAACTGAAAAGCCCCGCCCACAGCAGCCTCCTCATTGACAGAAGACAGCTTATCCATAATAATGAAAGATCGTGGGGGAACTCTTTAACTTGAATGCAACAGAAGTTGCAGGCTTGCGGCGTAGCACGTTGCTCAAGAGGAGTAACCCACATGTTGGCCAAACCAAAATCCTTCAACGGCATCGGTCTGGTTCAGGTATTGCTAGCCTCAATATTCGTGATCTGGTTGCTGTTTTTCCCCCAACGAGGCGTCAATTTTGCCTGGCCGATTGCTCCCCCACTGTCGGCGATGTTCATCGGCACATCCTTCATCGCCCGTCTGTATCTTGGATTCTATCTCTGGAGAGAGAAATACTGGTGGCGGCTAAGATGGCAAGTCTGGGGCAATCTCGGCTTTCTGACAATTATTTTTGTCACCACATTTTGGCATGCCAACGAAGTAAACTGGTCCACTAACATCATCATGGCCCACATCTGGGTTGTCGCCTACGCTGTCGAGCCGCTGCTCCTGGTTGCCCTCGAGCCGCGCGGCCCCCAGGCCACAGCGCCTCTGTCACCGGCGCTGCGCGAAGGCCCCATTTTCCTGGGCCTGAACCGGGTGATGAGAGTGGTCTATATCTTCCTGTTCACTGTGGCGGGCCTGTTCTTTCTGAACCCCGCGTTTGCCACCACGCGCTGGCCGTGGGAACTTACGGCGTTTGACGCGCGCATCATGTCGGCCTTCATGATCCTGGCCGCGTTATGGGCGCTCCGCGTGACATTCTTCGAAGACTGGGCTGAGGCCAAACCGGCCGTTGGCGGTCTCATCATCTATGGAGCCGCCATCTTTGTCGTCTGGCTCGCAACCCTCTCCCAATACAGGGCCACCAATCGAGAAGCCTACGGCATTCTCGTGGGTGCGGCCACCTTGCTGGGGACTTACTACTATTGGCGTCAGGAAAAGGCCAAAGACAATTTCCGGCCGCCGGAGGAGACTGATGCTCCTGTTAGTCAATTGCCGCTCTGAACAGATAGGTAAACGCACGATGTGCAAAGGAAGGCTGCAATGGAGCTTACAACAGGTGTCCATGACGTCGCTCCCCCCAAAAGGGGTTATTTCAAGGCAGGATACAGCAAGGCGGTCATCGTAGACGGCGGCGATGGGTTGATCGTGATCGACACACTCTATGATGCCGATGCCGGAGACATCCTTGACGAATTGAAGCGCATGGGCAAAGGGCCGGCCGATATCAAGCATATCGTTCTGACCCACGCTCACCGCGGCCACCTGGGCGGGTTGGCCTCGCTGAAAAGGCTAAGCGGCGCGCCGGTTTATGCCCATCCCTGGGAAGCCGACATTATTTCCGGTGAACGCAGTCGCCAGGAGCCAAACATCTTCGTGACCACCCCTATTCAATCGTATCCGATCATCTTCTTCGGCCGGCTGACCGCGGCCATTAACAAGCATGAACCGCTCGCCGTCGATCACCTGATCGAGGAGGGAGACAAGATTGGCCCCCTCCAGACAGTGCACACGCCGGGGCACACTCCCGGACATCTGGCGTTCTACTGGCCGGAGCGACGGGTGTTTATCACCGGCGACGCCTTCGTCACCTGGCCCGTCCACTGTCCCGGCTGGCCCAACGCGATGCTCAATCATGAACAATCCTGGGCCTCGCTCAGGAAGATGGCCGAGTTTGATGCCGAAGTCATCGCCCCGGGGCATGGCGACGCCATCACGAACAACGGCGCGGCAGCTTTGCGTGCGCTGGCGGCCAGGGGATAAATATGGCCCAACGGTTACGGCAACCATCCCGGCAGATAACCCCCGTCGGCCAGCAGCACCGCCTCCCCCGTCGCCGCCTCCAACCGCCAGACCGACGTCGCGCCGACGGCGGGGTCATAGCGCTGAAAGAGCAAGTAGCGGCCGTCGGGCGACCAACTCGGCGGGCCGTGGGTCACGGTCCGGTCGGCCGTCAGCGCCCGCGCTTCGCCGCCGTCGGGCCGCATCAGCCACAGTTGCCGCGCCGCGTCTGTGCCCGCCGGGACGCGCCCAAAGGCGATCCACTGCCCGTCGGGCGAAAAAACGGGCACGCTGTCGGCCACGGCCGCGTCGGGGCTCAGGCGTTGCCGGGGTCCGGTTTCGTCAAGGCGCGTCCGGTAAAGAAACGTGCTCGATGATTCCTGCGGCGGGGCGTCCCCCTCTTCGTTTGGCGGGGCAACATCGTGGCCCTGAACCGAAATATCGCCGTAGACGACAGAGGCACTGTCGGGGCTGAAAGCCGCCGGACTGCCCACGCGGCTGCTGAGCAGTCGCTGCGTCCCGTCGCTCAGCCGGTAGAGCACCACCCCCTCGTCGGTCGGCGAGACATAGCTGAGCCACTGGCCGTCCGGCGAGAAGCGCGCCCCATAGCCGGGCGTCTCATTGCCCTCAATGAGCGGCCGCGTCTCGCCCGTGGCCGGGTCGAGCCAGTGGAGGCGCGGCGAGCCGGGCAAGCCGTCCGTGTACGGGCGGCGTTCGTAGATCAGGCGCCGGCCGTCGGGCGACCAGACCGGGCCGGAACACTCGGCCGCCGGGCAGTCGAGCAGCGGCTCATCATGGCCGCCGTCGCGATCAACGGCGCGCAGGGCGGAATCCTCGGTCCCCTCGGCCCCACTGAAGACGGCATACACGATACGCTCCCCGTCCGGCGCGGCGGCAAAGTCGATGACCGGCGGCGCGGCCGGATTGCCAACGCCGGTCAGTTGCCGCGCCGACCCCGCGTCTTGCGGCTGCACGTACAGTTGGGGCGCGCCGCTCGCGTCGGGCCGCAGGAAAAGGACGGCCGGGAAACGACTGGACGAGCCACAGCCCACCGCCAGCAACAGCAGCCCGGCGACCAGGCCCAGCCCGTAGCGCAATCTTCCCGATTGCATTCTTGTCCATCGCAACCCGCCCAGGTTGCGCTGCCTGCCCGGCAATCGGGCAGGTTGTCCTACCGAGCGCCGGCCTCAACCATGCGCCGCCGCAGGCGCTCGTTCATAATACGCATCACCTGAATGGCGAAGAACGGCGTGCGGTGCACGTGGTTCATAAATCGCGCCTCGTCGATGGGCACCACCCGGCAATCGCTTCTGGCCCGCACCGTGGCTGTGCGCGGCGACTTGTCGATGAGCGCCATTTCACCGAAGACACCACCCGGCCCCAGCGAATCGAGGACCTTCTCATCGACGAGCACCTCAACCTCGCCGTCCTGGATGACATACATGTAATGCCCGTCGTCCCCAGCGCTGAATATCGTATCGCCGGCGGCGTAATACTCGACGTTCTTCTCGTACTTGAATATCTCGATGGTCGTAGACATAATTCTCAATCCATGCTTGCCGGTCGCGTCAACGGGCCGGCGGCGATTCATACTCGCCCATGCTCATCTCGGCATAGACCCCGGTCACCATGTAGACCACCCACTCGCAGATGTTGATCGTGCGGTCGGCCGAGCGCTCCAGGTTGTGCAAGGCCCACTCCAACTGGTTGGCGCGATGAATTTGCGTCGCATCAACGATCACCAGAGCCACGATCTCGCCATACAACTCGTTGAACAGAAAATCGACCCGCTCGTCCATCTGCGGCACGCGCTTGGCCAGGTCCTCGTCGTGGTTGATAAACGCCTTGAGCGCCTGGAACAACATCTCCCCCGCAATCTCCGACATCTCCGGCAGATGCAGCGCCAGCGCCTGCGGGATAGCCGTCGCGCCCAGGTTCAGGCTGATCTTGCCGATACCCTTCACGTAATCGTGGATGCGCTCCAGCTCGCCGACGATCTCCATGACGGCGGCGATCATGCGCATGTCGCCGGCCATGGGCGACTGGGTAGCGATGAGCTTCAGCGCGCCCAGACCTACGGCGATGCGCCGCTCGTTAATGGACACGTCGGCGTCGATCATCCGCTGCGACGTCACCAGGTCGCGCTCGGTGAAGGCGGTAGTCACGCGGACGATGTGCTCCTGCACCTCGCTGCCCATGCGCAGCACCTCATCCTGCAGGCGTTGTAATTCGCGATCAAATGTTTGGCGCATCATTGCCTCTCCTGGCCGAAAGAACTGGTTAATTATTTATACAGAGGAAACGGATTTCACGGTCAGTTTTGCCCGTCCCTTTCCATTGCCAATTCTTTACCCAAACCGCCCGGTGATATACTGCTCTGTCATCTCGCTCTTCGGGTTGGTAAACAGTTCGTCGGTCTGGCTATACTCCACCAGATAGCCCGCCCGGTCGCTGTCCATGTTAAAAAAAGCGGTGAAGTCCGAGGCCCGCGCCGCCTGCTGCATGTTGTGGGTGACGATCAGGATAGTGTAGTTTTCCTTCAACTCCTGAATCAACTCCTCGATGCGCAGCGTCGAGATAGGGTCAAGGGCCGAGGCCGGCTCGTCCATCAGGATGATCTCCGGCCGGATGGCGATGGTGCGGGCGATGCACAACCGCTGCTGCTGGCCGCCCGACAGCGACAGACCGCTCTGGTCGAGCTTGTCCTTCACCTCGTCCCACACGGCCGCGTCGCGCAAGGACTGCTCCACCAGCGCGTCCATATCGGCCTTGTTGCCCTTGAAGCCGTTGATGCGCGCCCCCCAGGCCACATTCTCATAGATGCTCTTGGGGAACGGGTTCGGCTTCTGGAACACCATGCCGATGCGGCGGCGCACCTCCACCGGATCGACGTCCTCGTCGTAGATATTCTTGCCGTGAAACAGGATTTCGCCCTCGGCCCGGGCCGACGGGATCAGGTCGTTCATGCGGTTGAAGGCCCGCAACACTGTGCTCTTGCCACAGCCCGACGGGCCGATGAGCGCCGTGATCTGCTTCGTCGGGAATTGCAGATCGATGTTCTTGACG
>JACKBY010000023.1 GCA_020634335.1 Promineifilum sp.
TCGCCAGGTGTGGGTCACGGTGACGGCCGGCGGGGTGACGCAGACCGTCAGCCCCAGCAACCCGGATCACGGCGACCTGCTGAACCTGCTGACGTTCGACCTGGCCAACGTGCCCGCGGGCACGGACGAGATCGTCATTGAGATCGCCTCCTACGAAGGCGACGGCGCTTACGGCGACTCGGCCACGCTGGTCGGCATGGCCGCCAACTACATGTGCGCGCCGCTGGACGACTAGTAGATAGACGCGGAACAGCGCCCGGCCGGCAGCGGCCGGGCGCTGTTCGCTGTAGCGCCGGATTCTTTTCCGGCCGCCAAAAGCGCCATGCACCGCCCTGGGCCGCAAACCCGGCTAGGAAAGCGACCCTGCCGAGAGCGGCCGAATACTGTGATCTGACTACTGTGATCTATTGTAACTGCGCCTTGACGCGCGTACTGAGCCGGCTATAATGTCTGTATAAGGAGCAGCGCGTTTTGCGCTGCCCTTTTTTGTTTTTATTGGCCGGTTTGAGGGTCAAGGTGGCCTGCATCCCAATGGAGTGACATTTTGCAACCTATCCAACGTACTCTCCAGCCCCACAACCGCCGCGACTGGCTGGCGGCTCTGATGCTTCGGCATCCCGACCGGTTTATGCCGCGGCTGTCGGCCGCCCTGGCGCGGTGGCAAACGCTGTCGCGGGGCGTCCGGCGGCGATTCACGCGGCGCGTCGCCGCCACGGCCGCCGGGGCGGCGCTGGCCTTGACCCTGATCGCCGGGCCATTGACGTCCACCGCCCACGCGGCATCAATCAGTGTCGACAATGGCGTGGTCGTGGCGGCCGACGACGGCCAGTGTTCCCTGCGCGAGGCCATCGTCAATGCCAACTCCGACAGCCAGGTGTTCACGTCGACCGGGGAATGCGAGGCCGGCAGCGGCGATGACATCATCAGCCTGCCGGTCGATGGCGACTTCCTGATCGAGGACGGGCCGTATGCCTCTATTTATGGCACCAATCACGGCTTGCCGCTTGTGGCATCGGTGATCACCATCGAAGGGCAAGGTTCCACCATCCACCGCGATCCCGGTAATTTGGACACCTTTGGCATTCTGGCCGTCGAATACGGCGAGCTGACCATCCATGAGACAACCATTAGCGGCGGGGCAGCGTACATTGGTGGCGGCGTGTTGGCTATTCATAGCGCCCTCGCCATCCGCGACAGTACAGTCAGCGGCAGCTTTGGCGTCTATGGCGGCGGCATCAGCAGCATACAAAGCGCTACGGACATCGTCAACAGTACCCTCACCGACAATGAAGCCAACCTCGGCGGCGGGGTCTTTGACCTTATCGGCACAGTCGATATCGTTAATAGCACGATCAGCGGCAATTCGGCACAAGTCGGCGGCGGGGTCTTGCTGGGATTTTATACGTCATTCTATACCACGTCCACCATCGTGAACAGCACGATCACCGGCAACCATGCCGATAATGTAGGCGGCGGTGTTCTTATACTTTACAGCGCTAGTGTGGCATTCAACCGCAGTATCGTCAGCGGCAACACGACCGGGAACCCGGTCGGCATTGAAGTCTACAATGCCCTTAACGGCCAGATTTACAGTTCTTACACCGTGTTCGGCCATGCGGGAGTAAGCAACAGCGAGGCGTTCTTCGGCTTTGCCACTTCCGGCAGCGACGTGAACGCCACCAGCGATGGCAGCAACGACCCGCTCAGCGCCATCCTCGACACGACGCTGGCCGACAACGGCGGCCCGACGCTGACCCACAACCTCGTGGCCGGCAGCCCGGCGGTCGATTTGGCCCCCGACGCCGACTGCACGGTCTCGCCGGTGGACGGCGTCGACCAGCGCGGCGCGGCGCGGCCGTTCGACGTGGCCGGACAGGGCAACGACGGCAGCGATACCTGTGACGCCGGGGCGGTGGAGTACAATTCGCCCTTGCCCGGCAACAGCGCCATCTTCATGTCTACCACCACCGCCGGCACGACCGGCGACGGGCTGGCCTTCGGGCCGGAGGACATCATCCAGTGGGACGGGGACGCGTGGTCGACCTGGTTCGACGGTTCGGCCGCGGGCCTGATGCCCTTCAACGCCAAGCACAACCTCAACGCCATCTGGATTCCCGACGCCGGCGCCCCCGACTTCGTCTTCTCCTTCGGCCAGAACCGCCGCAGCGTGCCCGGCCTGGCCGACCCGGTGGACGGCATGGACCTGCTGTGGTGGGACGGGGCGTCGTTCTCCTGGTGGTTCGACGGCTCCGACGTCGGTCTGACGCAGAAGACGCAGGAGAAGATCGACGGGCTGCACGTGCTCGACGGCTCCGCGTCGCCGATCAACGGCGGCAACTGCCTGGCCTATCTGCTGATCAGCACCCAGGGCCCGGCCAAAGTTCCCAACTACAGCGGCGGCCAGCTCAAGTTCGGCGGCGAGGACGTGGTCGGCTTCTGCGCGACCTCGCTGGGCGAGACCACGGCCGGGCTGTGGCACATGGTGCTGGACGGCAGCGCCGAAGGGATGCCGCGCAACAGCACCGATGACTTCAGCCTGAGCGAGGACGGGCAGACGCTCTATCTGACGACGAAGGGCACGTTCAATGTCGACAGCGCGACGGGCGGCCACTCGATGGTCTATGCCTACGACCTGGGCACGCGGACGTTCAGCGGCCCGCTGTTTGTGGCCGCCGACAACGGCTTGCCCAAGAAGGTGAATGGGCTGGACGTGGCGGGCTACCTGGACGAATAGGGGACGTATCGCTGTCGTTATTCGCCATCATACGGAAGCTCGAAAGCGATGGCGACGAATGTTGAGCCTGTGGCGCAAGCTGGACAGCTTGCGCTACAGGCCCCACTCCCACGCTTTCATTCGCTCGGCCAGCCGGTAGTTGGTCAGGTCCAGTTGCAGCGGCATGACCGAGACGTAGCCGTCCTGGAGCGCGCCGAAGTCGGTGCCGTCGTCGGGCACGCCGGTGGGGTATTCGCCGCCGATCCAGTAGTAGGGCTGGCCGCGGGGGTCGCGGCGCTCGTCCAGCCGGTCGCGGTAGACGCGCAAGCCCTGGCGCGTCACGCGCAGGCCGCGAATCTGGCCGGCGGGGATGCAGGGCACGTTAACGTTGAGCAGCATGTCGGGGGTCAGGCCGCGGGCGAGGGCCGTGCTGACGACGCGGTGGGCATAGTGGGCCGCCGGGCCGTAATCCCGGTCGGTGGTGGTGTCGTCGGCGGCCAGCGAGAAGGCGAAGCCCGGCACGCCGGCGATGACTGCTTCCATGGCCGCCGTCACTGTGCCGCTATAAGTCACGTCGTAGCCCAGATTGCCGAAGGTGTTGATGCCCGACACGACCAGATCGAGCTTGGGCACGCGGCCGAGGATCGCCAGGGCCACGCAGTCAGATGGCGCGCCGTCGCTCATGAGGGCGGGCGTGCCGTCGCTGAGTGTCGTGGCCTGGACGCGCAGCGGCCGGTGGAGTGTCTTGACGTGGCCGCCGCCCGACCAGTTGTGATCGGGGGCCAGGACGGTGACATCGCCCAGCGGCCGCATGGCCTCGACCAGCGCCAATAATCCCGGCGCGTGGACGCCGTCATCGTTGGTGACTAAGATGTGCATAGTAAAAAAATCCTTATGGGGAATAACGGTAGATGTCTTTGCGGTGAAGACAATGCACGAATGTGACGAGAACTTCCGCGACAGCGACCCCCACTCGATAATCGCCCAATCGTATTCTGAAATAGTTTCCCTGTGCGACTAACTTTTTGTGCCGGGGATTTGTTCGAATCGATCTGCCTGTTCCACAGGGAGAATCAACTGCTGAATTCGCTTTAGCAATTTTGGGTCGTTAATTTTCTTTGGATCGCGGGCGAAGCTGCACTTGAATTCAGCTTCAACTCTGGCCTGACAAGATTGCATCAATCTCGGCCCGATCCATTAACTCGCTTGCTTCACCTTCATGGATCGCCGCCAAGAGACCAGCGTCCTCGATAGCCTCAAGGGCAATATCATGAAGAATATCGGGCCTATCTTCGATGAGTTCCAGGAGTATTTCCTTGAGCAAGGCAGGCACTTCCCCCTCATCGAGAGAGACTGTCATTAAAGTCATCGGGTCTATGTTCCGTCGATCAAAGTTGGCTGAATTCTATCATAGAAAGGGCAGCTTGAAACTACACCTGATCCAGATGAGTATGCTTGAACGCGTCGGGGTACTTCAGACCATAGCCCAGCATTCGATCCATGCCGATGTGGGCCAGCCAGATGAGGGCGACGGGCGCGGCCCACGACCAGCCCAGCCACCAGCCGGCCAGACCCACCAGCAGCGGCCACACGGTGACGTGGGCCAGGTTATAGGTGATGCTGCCGGCGCGCGTGCCCAGCAGATAGCCGGCGGCTGATAAATCGGGGGCCAGCAGGAAGAGCAGGAAGGCCCACCACGGCAGCCCCAACCGGAAATAGACCAGTGTCGCCGCGACGAAGACGGCCGCGCCTTCGGCGTGGAGCAGCAGCCGCGGCAGGCTCCGGCCCGGCGACAATGTGGTTGCGGTGTTCGCCACAGGCTAATCCCGGTGACGGCGACTATAGCCCCCGCCACCGAACGCGCCGATGTCGAGCAGAAATGCCAGACCGACGACGATCCAGTCCAGGCCGTTGACGCCGCCCGTGGACATGAAGACCCAGGCCATCGTGGTCCAGGGCAGGAAGATCAGCCCGGCGATGGGCCACAGGATACTGCTGAAGGCCGCGTTCCAGCGCGCCGTGTCGGTCAGATACCAGGCGATGCCGGCGATACGCGGGCCGATAAAGATGAGCAGGGAGAGCACACAACACATAGTCAACTCCTCCGTGGCCGGCTAGCTGTTTTCCACACGTGCTTTCTCGACCTCGACGTCGAAGTCGGTCGGCGGGTATTGCGGGTTCATCTCGCGCAGCGTCTCGGCCACCAGATTAGACAAAAGCCAGTCACGATGCCACTTGCGGTCGGCCGGGATGACGTACCAGGGCGCGTAGTCGGTGGAGCAACGGGTCAGGGCGACCTGATAGGCTTCCTGATACTGATCCCACAACTGCCGTTCGTCCACGTCGCCGGGATTATACTTCCAATGTTTGGTGGGGTCGGCCAGCCGGTCGAGCAGCCGTTGCTGCTGTTCCTCTTTGGAGATGTGGAGCATGCACTTGAGGAAGACCAGGCCACCGTCGGTCAGTTTCTTTTCCCAATCGTTGATCTCGTCGTAGCGGCCGCTCCAGATATCCTCCGGCACCAGATTGCGCACGCGGACGATGAGCACGTCCTCGTAGTGCGAGCGGTCGAAGATGCCGATGGAGCCGACCGGCGGCAGGGCGCGGTTGATGCGCCACAGGAAATGGCGGCGCTTCTCCTCCCTGGTGGGCGGCCCAAAACTTCTCATGCGCAGGCCGATCGGCTCGCTGATGCGGTCGATGGCCTTGGCCGCGCCGCCCTTGCCCGACGTGTCCATGCCTTGCAGCACGATGAGCAGCCGCCGCTGGCCGCCGCCCTTCGACTCGGCGAAGAGGCGTTCTTGCCACTCGGTGACTTCGCCCTCCAGCGCGGCGGCGGCAGCGCGGGCTTCCGCCTTGTCGGCCGGCCCGGCCACAATCCGGCGCGGATCGACGGCGCTCAGCTGGAAGTCCGGCCCCACGCGCAGCAGGTCGCGCACCGAGAGATTTTGTTCGGCCGCGCCTGGCTCGCCGGCGTCGTTGTTCTTCTTTTTGTTTTTCTTGCCCATCCAGTCATACCTCCCGTCGCCTGCCATTGATTTCGCCCCCGAACGCGGCTGTCCGGTTCGGGGGCTTTGTTTGCGGTGATGCGTGACGATCAGGATGTGGGCGAAAAGACCATTGAGCCGCTCTCGTAGAGCATGTCGATGATCAGATTGCCGTTTTCCAGACGGTAGCTCATCGCGTTGGTCAGGCCGCCGATAAAAATCTGGTCCAGCGAACCCGCCCCGCAGAAGGCCAGCGTCATCGGCCCCGGCGTGATGGTCAGCATGTTGCCGTCGCCGGTGGTGTAGGCTGCCCCACCCACGTTGCAGTCGGCCTGCAAGTTGAGCGTGCCGTCGGCGTTAAAGGCGACGGTGTAGCGGCTGGGGTCATTGATGGTGATGTCGCCGTCCCGCTTGGCGATGGTGTTTAGCTGCCAGACCGTGCCCACGAAGCCGGCCGTGGGGCCGACGGCCTCGCCCTTGTCGGGCGTGCCGGTCTCGCCTTCGGCCATATCCGCCGGGGCGAACTCCATCGTGCCGCTGCTGGCGAATTGATCGATGTGGAGATTGCCGTCCCGGAAGAAGTAGATGGCCGCGGCGCTCAGGCCGCTCATGAACTGCGTGGCCTGCGAATCTTCGGGGCACAGGGCCAGTGTCATCGCTCCGGGCGTGATGGCGAGCGCGCCGTCGTCGCCGGCGGTGTAGACGGCCAGCCCGGTGTTGCAGTCGGCCTTGATGTTGGCCGTGCCGTCCTCATTGAAGACGATTTGGTAGCGCGTCGGGTCGGCGGCCACGATTTCTTCCACCGGGGTCACGGTCCTCACCCACTGCCACGTGACGCCGGTGAGCGTCTCGCTCTCCGGGGCGGTCCCGTCGGTTGTGGTCGCGCCGCCGTTCTGGAAGCGCATGGTGCCCGCCTCTCCGGCCAGATCGATGAGCAGCGCGCCGTCTTCGATGCGGTACATCGCCGCCGCTTCCAGCCCACTGCGGAATGTCGTGTCCTGCGAGTCTTCGCAGAAAGCCAGTGTCGAGACGCCCAGGGTGATACTCATGGAGCCGTCTTCGCCGGTGGTATACTCAGCATTGCCCACGTTGCAGTCGGCGGTGATGCCGGCCGTGCCGTCGGCGCTAAAGGTGATCGTGTAGCGCGCGGGATCGGCGGCGACGGTCTCTTCGGCCGGCGTCGTGGTGGATACCCATTGCCACATGATGCCGGTCAGTTCGGTGTCGCCGGCGGCCATGTCCGGCGCGCCGCCGTTGCGGAAGCGCATGGTGCTCGTGCCGCCGGACAGGTCGATGAGCAACTCGTCTCCTTCGAGGCGGTAGCCGCTGGCGGTTTCCAGCTGGCTGCGGAAGAGCGTGTCCTGCGAGTCTTCGCAGAAAGCCAGCGTCGAGACGCCCAGGGTGATGCTCATGGAGCCGTCTTCGCCGGTGACGTGCTCGGCGTTGCCCACGTTGCAGTCGGCGGTGATGCCGGCCGTGCCGTCGTCGCTGAAGAAGATGGTGTAGCGCGTGGGATCGGCGGCAACGATCTCTTCGGTCGGCGTCGTGGTGGATACCCATTGCCAGGTCACGTTGGTGAGACCGGCCAGGCCCCCGGCCGGCACTTCGGCGCTGCCTTCGCCGGTGGCTGTGCGGAAGATGACTGTGCCCGATCCGCCGCTCATGGTGATGAACAACTCGCCGTCCTGCACCACGTAGCTTTCGGTCGCGCCCAAGCTGTTGAGGAACAGCTGATCCTGCGTGTCTTCGGGGCAGGCGGCCAGCGTGGTGACGCCGGGTTCGATGACCAGGTTTATCCCGTCGGTGCGGTAGCTGGCGACCACGTTGTTACAGTCGGCGCGCACGTTGGCCGTGCCGCCGGCGTTAAATGTGATGGTGTATCGCGCCGGGTCGGTGGCCGTGGTCTGGCCCATTGGGTCGAGCAACGACACCCATTCCCAGGTGACGCCGCGCAGATCGGCCCCGGCTTCCTCGGTCGTTCCCTCGGCTTCCTCGCCGGTGATGGGCACGGTGGTCTCCGGCGCGGGTTGTGTCGTCTCAACCGGGGCGGCGGCATCCGTGGGCAGCACTTCCTGCTGGGTCGGCCCCATGGTGTCGCACGCGGCCAGAGCCAGCAATAGTATCAAACTGATGATCAAGACAAGACGTTTCATAACCGTTTCTCCCTCTTTTCTTCCTTAAATAGACAGACTTCACAGCCGGGCCGGCCGGGCGGCGGGCCTATGCAAACGAGAGCGCCACCGGTCTCTAAGTGAACATAATACAACACTATGGGGGCAATCGCAATGCCCCAAAGAGCCTCTGAGTCGGAAATAACGAATTTGGGCGGCGCGTGGGGGCGTTGGCCGGCAGCGCGGGTCACAGACGCCCACGCTGCCGGCCGGCTGGTCAAGCAATCGGCCCTACCGGCCGATCAGGCGCAGCAGCTCCTGCCCGGCGGCGTCGCGCAGGGTGAGCTGGTTGCCGGACAGGTCGAAGGCGGTCGTCCGGTTCAGCGAATCCAGAAACAGGTTTTCCTGGGCATCCAGCTCCTCGCCACAGGTCTTGAAACCGCGTGACGACACGCTGATGGCAACTTGCGACGGCCCATTGACCGAATAGGCGGCGCTGAAGGAGTTGCAGCCGCCAAAGCCCTGGGCATTGTTGCCGACGTTCAGCTGGAGCGTCGGCGGCTGGCCGGGCAGGATCGGCTGGCCGTTGCCGAAAGCGGCCAGCACCCACCGGCTGCCGGCCAGCACATTGCCGGGATTGACGACGACCGTCACCTGGCGGGTGACGATGGAGCCGTCGCGCAACTGGACGCGCATCTCATAAGTCGTGGTCTGCGCCGGGCACACCGAGCGGCTGCCGTCGCCGGTGGCGGGGAAGCGCTCGAAGTTCTCGCCGACCTCGTAGACCCAGACGGCCTGGATATTGGCTACCGACCAGCGCAGGGTGGTGCATTGGCCCTGATCGATTGTGCCCCGGTCGCTCCAGAAAGAGATGAACGGGTTGGCCGGCTCCGGGGTGGGCGTGGCGGTGGCCGGGATGGGCGTGGGCAGCGGCGGCGCGCCGATGACGGGCAGGGCGTTCACGTTGAAGGCATCGACGAACGAGGCGCTGACCCAGCCGCGACCGTTGGGCGCGCCGGCGATGGGCGTCACCCACCAGTTGCCGTCCACGCTGCGGCCGACCAGCTCCAGTTGCGCGCCCAGCGGGGCGACGCCCAGCGACGTGAAGGCCGTCGAGGGGCCGGACCGCACGTTGACGCCCGCCGCGCCGGTAACGATGGCGTAGGACGACGGGCGGCCGCCGTTGTCCGGGTCGATCACCTCGGCCTCGGTCGAGGACTCGTCGCCGCCATAGGTGAGCGAACCGATCAGTTCGTCCAGCAGGTCCAGGTCGGGCTGCCAGTCGGCGGAGGTCAGGGCATTGAGCGCCGCGGCTTGCTCATCGAAATAGCCGATCGGGTCGGATTCGAGCAACGCTATGCTCTCCGGCGTCACTTCTTCGGCGGTGAGGGGCAGATTCGGCGTGGTGACCGGATAGAAGAAGGCCACAAAGAATTCGTCGTTGTCGCCGGCGAAGCCCTGGAAGATGTAGTGCAGGTTGTCGTTGGTGATGGGGGTGGGGCCCTGGCTGAAACGGCCGGCGAAGCGAATGCCGCTCCACGTGCCGAAGTCGAGCGCGCGCCCCTGCACGGCCAGATCGTTGGTGGCCCCGGCTTCCTCGAGGGGCAGCACGGGCATGCCGCGCGGACGCACGGCGTTGGGGGCGCGGGCGATCAGGTCGCTGAGCGCGTCGAGTTGCTCGCCCACCAGCGGAACCCCGGCCTCATCCCACTGGGCGCGATAGGCCGCGGCGGGAATGATGTAGAGGACCGGATCGCCGGGCTGGCGGGAAGACGGACTCAGATTGCCGAAGTTGATCTGCACGTGTTCCGGCAAGCCGCTCAACATCGGGCCGTCGGCGCCGGCTTCCGTGCCGGGCACGCAGTTGGCCTGCCATTCGGCGGCCAGTCCCTGTGTGTTGAGTTCGAGCAGGGTGGGGTCGAACTGGGCACAAATGCCGGGCGCAACCGGCGCGGCGGCTTCCGCGGTGGGCGGTGTTTCCTCGGTGGCGACGGGCGGCACGGTGGCCGTGGGCGGTATGTCGGTCGGCGCGTCGGTCGGCGCAACCTCGCTGGTGGCCGGCGGCGGCAGGGTGGGCGGCGTCTCCGGCTGGCCGCCGCAAGCGGCCAAAACGAGCATGAACAGGATGGATACGATGTATGGGGTAATGCGTTTCATGTAATTTCCTTACAGGGTACGATTTTTAACCGTTTGGCATCAGCCTGATGGTTTTTCCCGCGCGGGATTATAACATATTGTTGGGATAAGCCTGACAGGCAAGCGCGAGGCGGGTTCTGAGCCGCGTGTCGCCATCGCCCACGTGTCAGGTGTGTAGTAGATGCGCTATAATGACTCCAGCGGCCGATTCGCGGCCGTCCTACGTGTGCAAGGAGGTAGACTCATGCGCAAAATCTTGATGACGGTCGCCGGTGCGCTGGTGCTGGGCGCGGTCGTGGTGATCGCGGTGTTGGCCACCCACCTGGCCGCGGCGACGGCCGACGGGAACGACAGCAACGCCAATCTGCCCGTCGTGCTGCGGCCGGATAACACGCCCACCCCCAGTGCCACGCCCACCCTCGCGCCAACCCATACGCCGACCATCACCCCCACCCCCACGGCCGTTCTGGGCTGCCCGCCGCTGCCCACCCCCATTGGCGGCGCGGCCGGCTTGCAGAACGGTGGCTTCGAGGGCTGCTGGGGCACCATCGAATTGGGCAACCAGCGGCCGGACGCCTGGGAGTTGACCTGGGTGCAGCCGGGCGACCCGCTGTATGACGCCCGCTATAGCGAACCGGCTTCCGCCATCGCCGAGATGATCCACAAGCTCAAGAACCAACTGCCGCCCAACGAGTGGCCGGGCGCGCCCAACGCGCTGATCCTCGACGGCGAGGCGACCTACAAGATATTCAGTAATTACAACGTCTTCGGCAGCCAGCTCCGCCAGCGTGTCAGCCTGCCCGCCGGGTCGTACCGCCTGACCGTGCCGGTGCAACTGCATTGGCACGAGAACCTGGACGGCAAGGATCAGTACACGGCCGAATCCGGCGCGTGGGTCATCGCCGCCGGGACACAGTCCGGCGGCTGGGCCCACGCCAAACAGATGGGCGACCGGCAGTGGTTCTATCACGTGGTGGAGTTCAACCTGCCCACGGCCGGCGAGGTGGACGTGGTCATCCGCGTCAAGAGCGCCTATCGCAGTATCAAGGATTTTTTCATCGACGACGTGCGTCTGGGGCCGATCAGCGCGGTATCGGGCGGCCGATACCGCGAGTATGCGCCGGGGCAGTTGACGTGGCGGCCGCGACCGCTGGAGGCGATACCGCCGGGCGATATTGTGCGGCCGTAACGGACAAAATGGTGCCACACCCTGCTTATACTGTTATGGAGGAAAAACCTATGCCCGATACTGACTATCTGATCATCGGCGGCGGCATGACCGGCGCGGCGGCGGCCGAAGGCATCCGCGAACTGGACAAGGACGGCACGATCACCATGCTCTCGGCCGAACACGCGCCGCCCTATGACCGGCCGCCGCTGTCCAAGAAGCTGTGGGAGGGCAAGAAGACGCTTGACCAGATCGTCGCTCCCTTGCCGCGCGACGTCGAGCTGCATCTCGGCCGCCGCGTCGTGGCCCTTGACGCGGATCGCCGGCAACTGACCGACGACACAGGGCGGGTCTTTACCTATGGTCAACTGCTGCTGGCGACGGGCGGCACGCCGCGCCGGTTGCCTTTCGGCGGCGACGCGGTCAACTATTATCGCACCGTCGACGACTATGTGGCGCTGCGCGACGACGTCGAGCGCGGCGCGTCGTTCGTGGTCATCGGCGGCGGTTTCATCGGCTCGGAATTGGCTGCGGCTCTGCGCAGCCAGGGCAACGAGGTGGCGATGGTCTTTCCGGAAGACGGCATCACCGACCGCCTTTTCCCGCCGGACATGGCCGCCGACATCAATGAGTACTACCGGAACCAGGGCGTCGAAATTCTCAACGGGGAGAGTGTGAACAACATCGAGCAGACCGACGACGGTCTGGTGGTGATCACCGGCAGCGGGCGCCGGGTGGCGGCCGACCGCGTGGTGGCCGGCATCGGCATCAAGCCGTCCACCGGCCTGGCCGAGGCAATCGGGCTGGCGGTCGACAACGGCATCGTCGTCGACGAGTATCTGCGCACCGAACGGCCGGACATCTTCGCCGCCGGCGACGTCGCCAACTACCCCGACGCGATCCTGGGCGGGCGTCGCCGCGTGGAACACGCAGACGCGGCGCGGGCAATGGGCCGGGCCGCGGGCCGCAATATGGCCGGCGCGGCCGAACCGTATCGCTATCTGCCCATGTTCTACTCCGACCTGTTCGACCTGGGCTATGAGGCCGTGGGCCGTCTCGACAGCCGGATGACCCTGGTCGAGGATTGGCAGGACGAGTACCGGCGCGGCGTGATCTACTATCTCGACGGCGGCCGCGTGCGGGGCGTGCTGTTGTTCGACGTGTGGGACAAGGTGGACGAGGCGCGGGCGCTCATCGAGTCCGGCGAAGAGGTCGAGCCGGGGTCGCTGATCGGCCGGATTCGCTGAAAGAGATGGCTCCGAGAGCCACTCTATGTCCCCGGGATGCCAACTTCCCTGGTCAGGGCTTTAGCCGCCGCAGGTAGCGAAACCCTGCCACGACCGTGACGATCATCGGCGCGCCGAAGACGGCCAGCACCAGCCAGGCATAGGTATCGACCGGCAGCCCCGGCATCAGAAGGTAGAGGGCCAGCGCGCCCACGACGGTGATGATCCCCGTCGCCAGCAGGCCGCGGGCGATGTAGCGGTTGGCTTTGTACCAGAGTTTTTCGTCGGACAGGGTGCTGGGCACGCGGAACCCATACCAGGGGTTGGGCGGAACCTTGTCCAGCAGCATGGGGATGGACAGGGCCACCAGCAACAAGCCGAATACGACGTACATAATAAGCAGTCTGGTCATAACTCTTCTCCTGGCAGGAACGCTGGATGGCGGTAGGCCGGCTCCGGGTAGTCGTAGAACCCGCCGCCGGCCTTCTGGCCCAGCCGCCCTACGTCCAGATAGCCGCGCAGGAAATCGGCGTTGGCCCGCAGTCGCGGATCGTCGCTGACGCCCGCCCAGTAGTCGGTGATCTTCCAGACCGTGTCCAGCCCGATGGCATCCATGATGCCGAACGGCCCGACGGGCGTGTGCATAATGCCCATCCAGGCGCGGTCCACGTCGGCCGGCGGGGCTACGCCGCCCGCCGCCAGCTCCAGCGCCGCGCCCAGCAGGGCGTTGAGCATGGTGTTGAAGACGTAGCCCGACTGCTCGCGGCCGACCACGATGGGGATTTGGCCGATGCGACGGGCGAAGGCGGTGACGGTCTCCACGACGGCCGGGTCTGTGCCGGGATGGGCCATCACGTCGGCCACGTTGGCGTCCCAAACGGGCAGGTGGAAGTGCAGGGCACAAAAGCGCTCCGGCCGGCCGGTGGCCGCGGCGAACATCGACGGCAACAGGGTCGAGGTGTTGGTGGTGAAGATGGTTCGCGGCGGGCAGAGCGCATGGAGTTCGGCCAGGACACGCCCCTTCAGGGCCGGGTCTTCGGGCACGGATTCGCTGACCAGGTCGGCCGTGGCCGCGGCGGCGGCCAAGTCGGTCGTGGGCTGGATGTGGTCGAGGACGGCCGTTGTCGTGCGGCCCTGCGCCGTCAAATGGCTCGCGTAGCCGCGCACGCGCCCCATGCCCGCGGCCAGCGCGCCGGCCGATACATCATAGAGCGCCACATCCAGCCCGTGGATGGCGCATTGCAGGGCGATTTGCCCGCCCATTGTGCCCGCGCCGACCACGAGCACGCGCTTGATTTCCTCCGCCGTCATGTTGCCTCCCTGGGGTCGCGCGATGACCTGGCCCTTCCGTGAGGGTTGGGCCGGCTGTGGATTCTCTCCTACTCCACGCCCAGCATGCCCAGCGCGATGCGGTCGCTCTCGGCCGTCGGGCCGGGGTCGAGCGATTCCAGCCCCGCGTCGGGCTGGGCCTGGAAGTAGGCGCGGGTGGCGGCTGCTGCCGCCTCGATCAGTGCGTCGCGGCGGGCGTCATCCATGCCGAACTCCGTTGTGCCGTAGGTCTTGGCCGGCAGGCGCACCACGCGGCCGCGGTTTTCGTCGATCACCATCTTGTCGCGGGCCTGCGTCACCGTATCCACCAGCCCCTTGAGCCGCCGGGCGGTGTGGGACGCGCCCAGCTTGTCCATGCCCGGCAGCGAGCGGCCGGCGGCGGGCGGCGGCGCGCCGCGCACGGGCCGGCTCTCGTCGATGAGAAAGCCGACGACCGCGTTGGCCGGTCCCGGCCCCATCATTTGCGTCACCAGCGGCTCGCGGGAGACCAACAGCTCGATGGGGAAATTGGACAGCAGCCCGCCGTCGACCATCACGCTGCCGGCCAGGGGAAATTCGACCGGCTTGTCGTCGATATAGCCGCGATAAGGCCCCCATGCCTCACGCCAGACGACTTCTTGCCACAGCAGGGGAAAGCTCATCGACATGCGCGCTCCCCAGACGACGGGCACGTCGGGCGTGGTGCGATGGTTGAGGATGCGCAGCCGGTTGTGGGTGACGTCGGAGGCGGTCAGCGACAGGTCGACGCCGGTGGCGGCGTACAACTCGGCGAAGGTCAACTTGCCGAAGCGGCGCGGGCGGCCGTCGTGGGTTCCCTCGTCGAGCTTGCGCTCGAACCAGTCGACGAAGGCGTCGGCCGAGTAAAAGCCGCCGTAGTCGAAGAAGGACAGCAGTTGGCGACCCAACGTGCTGGCGGCCAGGGCGTTGAGCAGCCCTTTTTCCAGGCGCTCCTCGGCCCAGCCGGGCACGAACGACAGATCGCCCGCGTGCAAAAATTCGGCCAGCGCGCTGTTGGTCACAGGCGACGGCGGCGGCGGGTCGCCCAGGAAAGTGGTGAAGACAGGCGCGCCGTCCGCCTGCTCGCTCAGCGCGGCCAGCATTTCGGCCGCCGAGTAGCCGGCGGCCAGGGACGCGGCGGTGATGGCCCCGGCCGAGGAGCCGATGATGCGGCCGACGCTGTGGCCGGCCGCCTCGAATTCGCGCATGGCCCCGGCGAAAGCCATGCCCTTGGCCCCGCCCCCCTCGAACACCAGATCGTAGCGCATGATTGCCTCCTGATGGTGAAACCGGGCTTTTCATGAAAACCTGGTTTCTTGACTATGACGTGAAGGAAAACTCGCGGATTACGCCAATCGCGCAGATCCAGGATGACATCGGCGGGCTGTCATCACTCAAGAAACGGTGTTGCCGGGGTCGCCGGCGAAAGACAGGCCCCGCGCCGCCAGCGCCTCGCGCAGCAGGCGGATCCCCTTTGGCCCCATGCCGTGGAGCGCCAGGGCGTCGGCCGCGGTGATCGCCGTCAGGTGCTCCAGACTGGTGTAGCCCGCCTCCAGCAGCGCCCGCAGCGCCGGCTGGCTCATGCCCGGGGGGAAGTCATAGGCTGTTCCGTCGATCTCGTTGTGGGTCATAGGCGCTGGTCCTTGATACGTCGGCGGCCGGTTTGTCTGGTCAATGCTCGTCATCCACCGGCCGCCTCGCGTTCCAGATCAAAATCAGGCAACCGGGGAGCCGATTGCCTGATTATCGTCATGACGGGCCTGCGGGGCAAGCCGCCAGGAAAAGAAACCGGGGGTTGGGCGAAAGACCACGCGGCAAACCCCGGTTTCTACTGTGCCTTATTCCATTACTTCACGGCCAGGCTGCTCACCGGCACCGACGTATCGACCCAGCGGGCGTAGACCCAGCCCGTGCCGCCGCCGGGGCGGAAGATCTCTACCCACAGGCTGTCGGCCGACTTGAAGCCGGTCAGGCCCACGGTCTGGCCGGGCTGCAACTGCTGGAGCAGAGCGCCGCCGCTGACGCTGGGCGCGTTGCGCACGTTCAGGCGCAGCGTGGAGATGACCGTGGCCGTGGCCCCGCCGGTCGGCGTGCCGCCGGAGAGGGCCGTCCACGACAAGGCGACCGCCGCGCGGCCCGTGTTGTCATAGTACTCCAGACGCAGGGGCGTGTTGCCCGACAGATTGACGGTGGCGCTGAAGCGGCCGTCGGGCTGGTCGCGCCACTGGTCGATGATCAACTGGTTGTTGACCCACAACCGCACGCCGTCGTCGCTGAACACGTCGAAGCGATAGGTGCCGGCCGGGAAGGCGTAGTCGCGCGTCCAGCGCACCGAGAACTGGTCGGAGTTGACGCCGGCCATCGGCGAGCCGTTGCCCCAGTTGAAGTTGATGGCCGCGTCGTCGCGCACGGCGACCGGGCTGCCGCTCAGGTTTTTGTTGTTGAAGAACTCGCCCCGCCACGTGCCGGGCAGGACCGGGCCGCCGGTGCCGGGGACCTGGTTCCACGACAGGCTGACGGCGGCGCGGCCGGTGGCGTCGTAGTATTCGAGCCGCAGCGTCGTGTTGCCCGAGAGGGCCACGTCGGCGCTGAAGCGGCCGTTGGCCTGGTCGCGCCACTGGTCGACGACCAGCTGGTTATTGACCCACAGCCGCACGCCGTCGTCGCTGAACACGTCGAAGCGATAGGTGCCGGGGTTGAAGTTGAGCGTCCGCGTCCAGCGCACCGAGAAGTTGTCGTTGGGGAAGTTGGCCGCCGGCGCGCCGTCGCCCCAGTCGAAGTTGATGGCCGCGTCGTCGCGGGTGAATTGCGCCGCGCCGCTCAGGTTGCGATTGGCGAAGTACTCGCCGCGGAAGGCGTTGCCGGGGGCGGGAGCGCCGGCGCCAATGGCTTGCCAGCTAAACTTGGCTACGGCCACGCCGCCGGCCTCGAAATACTCGACGCGGAACGCGTGGTCGCCGCCGTTGAGGTAGCGGTCGGCTGTCACGGTGTGTTGCTGGCTGGGCGTCCAGTTGTCGATGACCAGTTGGTCGTCGATCCAGACGCGCATGCCGTCGTCCATGGTGGCGTAGAAGCGATAGGTGCCGGCCGGCAGATTGATGGAGCGCGTCCAGCGAACGGAGAAGTTGTCGTCGTTGATAAGAGGGGCATTGGGACTGCCGCCGCCCCAGTCGTGGTCGATGGCGTCTTCGTCGCGCCGCCAGGCCGGTTCGCCGGACAGGTCGCGATTGTTAAAGTAGCGGGCGCGCCAGGTGGCGTCGGCCGCCGCGGCGGCCGGCGCGCCGGGCATGAGCCACAGCGCCAGAATCCCTGCCAGCACAAGCGGCAGGGCCAGCCAAGAGACATTACGTTTGCTAATCATGGAAACCTCCGTGTGAATCGTTCGATTCGGGTGGAGTGGGGGATACTGATCAATAGCGCCACGCGCGAATCGATTACATTATAACAGGGTCGAACCGGGCCATCGGTTAAATAGGTTACAGGTTCGTTGTCGGCTGCGCGGCGACCAACCTTAAGCCCTTTTGTCACGCATCAATGGTGACTGCCCTGATCTACTTGCTTTAAATGTGAAGCGTATGCGCCGATGCCCAGACGGCCGCCGGCCGACCCAACGCTCATGGGGCAGAAATGCACAGTCTTAATGCACAGTCTTCCCAAGCGCACCGCTGAGAAATCCGCGAAACCCGCGACATCTGCGGATGCTTTCTATTTCAGCTTATCGATTGTTTATTAAATTCCCGTCAGAATCGACCGTCGCTAAGCTCAAAATAAGATTCTCGCGCCTGTCGACCGCGGCCGACCAGCCGGGCGGGATGATCGTCGTCGTGTCGTATTGATAGATGACGCCGGGGCCGGGCAAAAGGTTCCCCGGCCGCAAGAATTCGCGCACGTAGAGGGCCGTGTCGCGAAAGCCGCCGTCGAACCACACCGGGCGACGGCCGACCCGCGCCGCCGTCGGGTCCGGCCCGGCGACCGGCCGGGCCGGGGGCGATGGGGCCACAGACGGGGCCACGGCCGCCAGCCGCAGCGTGACGATCTCCACCGCCGCCTCCGGCCGGGCGTAGCCGTAGCGGGCGGCGTGGGCGGCGTGGAAGGCGGCGACCACGCCGGAGCCGGCCGTGGCCCCGCTATCGCCGGGCGCGTAGGCCACGACCAACTCGTGCGACTGACCCACGTAGCGGGCGTCGAGACTGTGGCGCAGCGAGAGGCGGGTGGGGTCGACGCCGCCGGCCGCTGCTTCGGCCCGGGCACGAGCCGCCAGCGGGGCAAAGGCCGCCGCCAAACGCGCGGCGTCGGCCTCGGCCGCGGGCAGCATGACAGTCTGCGAATAGTCGCGGGCCGGTTCGGCGGCCAGCATGCCCAGCGCCGACAGCACGCCGGGCGTGGGCGGCACGAGCACGCGGGGGATGCTCAGCCCGGCGGCCAGTTCGGCGGCGTGGAGCGGGCCGCCGCCGCCGAAGGCCACCAGCGTGAAGCGGCGCGGGTCGTGGCCGCGCTCCACCGAGATGCGCCGGACGGCCCGCTCCATGGCGGCGTTGGCGACGCGGATGACGGCCCAGGCGGCCTCTTCCGGCGTGGCTGCGCCCAGCTCGGCGGCCAGCGCGGCCAGGGCGCGCCGGGCCGAGGCCGCGTGCAGCGGCATGGCCCCGCCCAGAAAGCGCTCCGCATCGAGGCGGCCGAGAATGAGATTGGCGTCGGTGACGGTGGCCCGGCCGGGAGCGAAGCGCGCGTCGAGCGCGGCCCGCCAGGCGTCGTAGCCGGCGTGGTAGGCGGCCGGGCCGGGGTCGGCCCCGGCGCTGCGCGGCCCCACCAGCAGCGCCCCGCCCGAATCGACGTGGGCCAGGCTGCCGCCGCCCGCGCCCACGGTGTGGATGTCGATGAGGGGCAGGCGCAGGGGCAGCCCGGCGATCTCGCCCTCGGTGGTCAGGGGCAGGCGGCCGGGGCAGAGGGCCACATCGGTGCTGGTGCCGCCCATGTCGAAGGTGATCAGGTCGTCGTAGCCGCGGCCGTCCGGCCCGGCGGTGGCGGCCACGTGGCGCGCGCCGACGACGCCGCCGGCCGGGCCGCTGAGAGCGGTGCGCGCCGCCTGCTCGCCCGCCGCGGCGGCGCTGAGGAGGCCGCCGTTGCTTTGCATGACCGACAGGCGACGCGGGGCGGTGTCGGCCGCCAGCCGGTCGAGGTAGCGGCTCATCAGCGGGGCGACGTAGGCGTTGATGACCGTGGTCGCGGTGCGCTCGTACTCGCGATATTCGGGCAGCACGTCAACCGAGAGGGACACGTGGACGTCCGGCCCCAGCATCTCGCGCAGCAGGCGGCCGGCGCGCCGCTCGTGGTCGGGGCGCAGGAAGGAGAAGAGCAGGCAGACGGCGACGGACTCCACGCCCTCGGCCGCCAGCCGCGCCAGCGCCAGGGCCAAGGCGGTCTCGTCCAGCGGCCGCAGCACCTGTCCCGCGGCCGAGACGCGCTCGTCGGCGGCGATGCGCCACGTGCGGGGGACGAGCGGCGGCGGCTTTTGGGGTACGAGGGCGTAGAGGGTGGGGCGGTTCTGGCGGCCGATTTCGAGTACGTCGCAGAAGCCGGCGGTGGCGACCAGGGCCGTTCGCGCGCCGCGCCGCTCCAGCAGGGCGTTGGTCGCCACAGTGCTGCCGTGGAGGACGGGCGCGCCGGGCGGCCCGCCGATTGCGTCCAGCCCGGCGACGACGGCGCGGGAGGGGTCATCGGGCGTGGAGGGCTGCTTGTGGATGCGGGCGCGGCCGTCGGCGTCGAAGGTGATGAAGTCGGTGAATGTGCCGCCGGTGTCGATGCCGATGGGGGTGGTCATGGAGGATTAGTAATCGGCCGTCTGGTTGGTATCCGCGTCCGGCTTGCGCGACGGGTACCGCACGCGCGTTTCCCGATCAGCGGCGCGGGCCAGGGCATCCATTGGCCCAGTGTGGCTGAAGATAACGGGGTTGGGGGATGTTGTTGGGCGAACAATCGACCAAAAGCGCGGAATCATTCGCCCGCCGGATAGAAAAACGGAATCGGGCATCATTCCACCCAACTATGTCGATTCGCACTCTCTCCACTCGTAAATAAAAATCGGGTTTCGCCCAGAACGGCGAAACCCGATTTTCCAAATAGCCGGCGTCTACTCGACGATTACGTCTTTCCCCGTCCATTGCAGATAGGCCAGCGTGAAGGTCGACGACTGCCAGGCGGTGGTGATGGCCGAGAAGAGGGCGAAGATGACCAGCCCGACGATGATGCCCAGCACGGCCAGAATCCCCTGGATGGCTGAGGCGTTTGACCCCGACAACATAGCCATGGGCACGCCAACCGCCAGCCCGATGGGCACGATGATGGCGACGGAGATAACGATAATGACGATGTTGATCAGGAAGAAGGCCAGTCCCAGCAAGATGATCTCGCCCAGGTTCTCCCTCAGCGTGCGCCAGCCGTGGCGGATACTGTCCATCGCTCCCAGATCGCGCAGCACCATGCCGCGGAAGGCGAAGGGGTAGATCAGTGTCAGCACGAGCGTGAAGGGAACGAGCAGGCACATGAGGCACAGGAAGACCAGGGCCACCCCGCCGATACCCGCGCCAAAGGCACTGGGGTCATCCATTCCCGAGGCCATCAGCGCCGCCCCGCCGGCCAGGACGATGAAGCCGATGACGAGCAGGATGAACAGGATCGTCGGCACGGCAAAGAGCAGCAGGGTCATGCCCGCCAGCCGCCAGACCTTGCGCCAGCCCATGCCGAACGCGCTGCGGAAGGTTGGTTTGGTCTGGCCGCGATCCAGTTGGACCGCCCCGGCGATGAGACCGCCGCGGGCGCTGAGGGCTACCAGCCACAGGACAAGGCCCAGGATGACGGCCACGCAACTGAAGGCGATCAGCCCGGCCGACAGCGCGGCCATGCGCTCCGGGGTCATCCAGTCGGCCATGCCGGCCATGTCGCTGGAGTTGGTCGAGTAATTGGAATTCGAGAAGGCGCTGCCGCTGCCGAGCGCCGCCAGAAACCCCAACACCCACATGAACTTGTTGTTCCATGTGAGGGAGAAACCGCGTTTGATTGTGTCCATGTAATCCATTTTGTAAACCACTCCTTTCAAGTAAGTTGTTTTCTCGCGCCGGTTCCAAGGTCGCCGGGGCGTTGCGCCGACGCGGCAGACTTGTTTATCTTCCACTAATATTAATTACGTGCAAGTGGAGGGAGGGTTGCAGCAGGTGTTTTTTTAGTTGTCGAGGGGTAGCGCCGGATTCTTGTCCGGCGGCCGAGAACGAGCTGGGCTGGGGAGCCGGTTCAGAAACCGGCGTTACGTGGTTGAGCGGGTGATAACTGAGAGGGCGTGGGGGCGGTGGTCGCTCTCACGATAACAGGATCAGCAACAACTGGGCGACGACGACTTTGGTGATGGTGGCGATGGGGAAGACGAGGGCGTAGCCGAGGTTGGGCAGCTCGTTGTCGGCCTGTTGCAGCCCGAAGCCAAGGGCCGCCGGCTGCGTGCCCAGCCCGGCCAGCATCCCCGTCAACATGCCGAAGGGCACTTTGAACACCCTGTATCCGATCAGCAGGGTCAGGAAGGCGATCAGCGTGGTGATGACGGCCCCGGCGAAGAAGACTTGCAGCCCGCCGCTGGCCGAGAAGTTGGTCAGGAAGGTGTAGCCGGAGCGGACGCCGATGCCGGCCAGCAGCAGCACCAGGCCGATCTGCCGCAGCGTCAGGTTGGCGCTATAGGGGATGGTCCACACAACCGGGCCGGTGCGGCGCAGCGCCCCGGCCACCAGGCCCACCAGCAGCGGCCCCCCGGCCAGCCCCAGCGTGATGACCACGCCGCCGGGCAGGGGGATCGGAATGAGGCCGATGAGCACCCCCGCGGCCAGGCCAAGACTGAGCGACAGCAGGTTGATCTCGCTGAGCGCCTTGTAGGAGTCACCGAAAAGGGCGGACAGGCGCGGCATGTCGGCCCGGCGGGCGACGACGCGCACGCGGTCGCCCAACTCCAGCACGGTGTCGCCGCGGGCCAGCAGGTCGATATCGCCGCGCCGCACGCGGGAGATGATGGCCCCGTAGGTGCGCGGCAGGTCCAGCTCGTTGATGCGGCGGCCGGCGATCTCGTGGTTGGAGACGAAGATACGCCGGAAGTCGAAGTCACTGCGATCCAGTTCCAGTTGCTCGCCGGCCGGCACGCCCAGCTCGGTCACTGCCCGGTCGACCTCTTCCGGCGCGCCCACCAGCGTCACCTCGTCGTTGAGGGCGAAGGTGGTGTCGCCGGTCGCCAGGCTCAACTCGCCCTGCGTCCTGACGCGCGACAGAACGACATCCCACTTGTGGCGGCGGAACAACTCGGTGACGGGCACGCCGACGGCCGCGGGCTGGGTGACCCGCACCGTGCGGGTGTAGAGGTCTTGCTCGACGACGTTGTATTGGCGCAGGCTGCGGGCCTCGGCCTTGTAGTCGATGCGAAAGACGCGCTGCATGACGTAGATCGCCAGCATCAGGCCGATAACGCCCATGGGGTAGGCCACCGAGTAGCCGATAACCGGTTCGGTCTCCAGCACGGCCAGTTGGTCGGCGGGGGCGACGCGGGCCACCGTCTCCAGGATGCCGGCCAGCGCGGGGGTGTTGGTCAGGCTGCCGGCGAACATGCCCGCGGTCACGGTGGCCTTTAGCCGGAAGACGGCCGCGAAGCCGACCGTCAGCAGCGCGCCGAGCAGCAGCATGAGGAAGACGAAGGCGTTGTCGCGCAGTCCCTTGCGGCGGAATGAGGCGAAGAAGCCCGGCCCGCTGCTGAGGCCGATGGTGTAGACGAAAATGATCAGTCCCAGATCGACCAGAATGGGCGGCAGGCGCATGTCGGGGCTGAGCGCGCCGAAGGCCAGGCCGACGAACAGCACCGCGGCCACCCCCAGGCTGATGCCCCTGATTTTGGCCGCGCCCAGCAAATAGCCCAGCCCGGCGACAATAAAGAGCAACAGGAGCGGCTCCTCCACCAGAAATTCGACGACTGCCTGCATGTGATTTGTCCCGCGGCGACAAGAGAGAAGTCACCGCACTCTGAGTATAGCAAAATGTTGGCCGGGAACACGGATATCTGTCACGATCGGGCCGGCGGGCGCGTTTCCGAACGGCCGAACTGGTGTAAAATAGTCCGTAGCTGGTCAGTAACCGGGAGAGCCGTCGGCCGAATCCCCCGGGCCATCCCGCGGGCGGCAAGGAGAATGGAATGAGTATTCCCCCAGGACTGGAGCGATTGGCCGGGCGTTGGCGCGGCACCAATCAGTTGTGGCTTCATGGGCAGGACGCCCGCGTCTCGGAGACGACGATGGACGTGACCCTCGTCGCCGGGGATCGATTCGCCCTGCTGCGTTACACCTGGGCCGACGAAGGCGAGCCGCAAGATGGGCTGCTGCTGGCCGGCGCGAACCCGGAGACGGGCGCGGTGTGGGCGGCGTGGGTCGATTCGTGGCACATGGGCCACAGCCGCATGGAGCTGGGCGGCGTGGCCGACGACCCCGACAAGCTGTCGCTGCGCGGGGCCTATGCCGCCCCGCCCGGCCCCGACTGGGGCTGGCGCATCGACCTCATCCCGCGCGACGACGGCTGGCGGTTGGTCATGTACAACATCACGCCCGACGGCGTGGTCGAGCCGGCGGTGGAAGCGGATTACGAGCGGCGCGACGATTAGGCAAGAGGCGATCCCATGAACAAAGTCAACCCGGCGGACAAGCTGGCCGGCATCGCCGAATACTGGAGCCCGCGCGTCGCCGGCGAGCTGAACGGCCAGCAGGTCAAGCTGGCGAAGCTGAAGGGCGAATTCGTGTGGCACCACCACGAGAATGAGGACGAGCTGTTCTACGTGATCAAGGGCCGCCTGCTGATGCGCCTGCGCGACGGCGATCTGACGCTCGACGAGGGCGAGTTCCTCATCGTGCCGCGCGGCGTGGAGCACCAACCCGTGGCCGAGGAGGAAGTCCACGTGCTGCTGTTCGAGCCGGCGGGGACGCTGAACACGGGCAACGTGCGCGACGAGCGGACAGTGGAGACGCCGGGGCGGGCCTGAGGCCGGGGCGTGTAACCGTATGTCCGAACTGCTGCTGCAAACCAAGTTTTTCAAGCCGACACTGCGCCCGGCCCTCATCGAGCGATTGCCGCTTGTGGAGCGACTCAACGATGGGTTGGGCGCCGAGCCTGCGGGGTTTGCATCCCGGCTAACGCTTGTATCGGCGCCGGCCGGCTTTGGCAAGACTACCCTGGTCACGGCCTGGATCGCCCAGCTTGCCCAGTATCGCCCCCAGCTTTCCGCGGAGCGGGTGGCGTGGCTTTCGCTGGACGAGAACGACAATGACCCGGTGCGGTTCCTGACTTATCTCACATCGGCGCTGCAGGCGGTTGTCCCCCAACTGGGGGAAACGGCCCTGCGATTCCTGAGATCGCCGCAACCCACAACGGCCGAGGCGATTCTGACGCTGCTGATCAACGACCTCAGCCAGAGCGAACGGCCGTTGATTCTGGTGCTGGATGATTATCACGTCATCGACGCCGCACCCGTCCACACTGCCCTGACTTATCTGATCGACCACCAGCCGGCGCAGTTGCATCTCATGATCACCACGCGCAGCGATCCACCGCTGCCCCTTTCCCGGCTGCGCGTGCGCGGCCAGATGACCGAGATTCGAGCCGACGACCTGCGCTTTGGCTATGAAGAAACCGGCTTGTTCCTGAATCAGATCATGGGTTTGACCCTGACTCAAGACGAACTGGTCGCGCTGGAGGAACGCACGGAGGGATGGGTGGCCGGTTTGCAGCTGGCGGCCTTGTCTCTGCGCGGTCGCGCCAATCAGGCGGAGCTGATCACGGCGTTCGCCGGAAGTCACCGATTCATCGTTGACTATCTGACTGAGGAAGTCATCAGCCATCAATCTGAGTCCGTGCGCAACTTTCTGCTGGCTACCAGCGTGCTGGAGCGCATTTGCGGGCCGCTGGGCGATGCACTGACGCAGGCGGATGCCGGTCAGGGTCAGGAAATACTCGAATACCTGGAGCAAAGCAATCTGTTCCTGATCCCGCTGGATGAGGAACGGCGATGGTTCCGCTACCATCACCTGTTTGCCGAAGTCCTGCTCCAGCGGCTGCGCCAGTCACAGACAGGACGGTTGCCCACGCTGCATCAACTGGCGAGCCAATGGCTGGCTCAGAACGGCCTTTTGGATGAGGCCATCGACCAAGCGCTGGCGGCCGGTGACTTTGAGGAGGCGGCCGGTCTCATTGAACGCGTTCACAGTATTAAATGGCAAACCGGCGAAATCAATCTGTTGCAGGATTGGCTGGCCGAACTGCCCGCTACTGCCTGGCAGGCCCATCCACGACTGTGGCTCGTTCAGGCATGGGGGGCCATGACCATCGGCGACTTTGCGACCGGTGATGAAAAGCTTCGGGGCGCTGAAGCCGCGTTGGCTGTCCTGGATGAGACGACCACGGCCGAATTGCGTCCGGAAGTGCTGGCATTTCGCGCCTGCTATGCCAGCCTGATGAACACGCCCAATGCTGTTGAGCTTTCTCTGGAAGCGCTCCGTTTGTTGCCGGATTCGTTTTGGCTGCGGGGGATACTGATTGTCTTTCTGGGTAGTTTCTATTACGCTCAGGGCGATCTGGATTCGGCGTCGGAAGTGCTGGCCGGGGCCCATATCCCACCCGGCGCCGACCCGGCCACCCGGCCGCACAACGTCCATCTCTTGGCGCTCGACGGCATGGTGCAGCTCGAGAAAGGCCGGGCGCGAGAAGCTGACCGGCTGGTGCATCAGGCGCTGGACATTGCCGAACCGGGCGGCAAACCGGTTCCCTATGTCGGCACCCTTTTTGCCTATATGGCCGCCAGCCTTGTGGGTTACGAGCTGGACCAGCTGGAGCAAATGGAATCGGTGCTGAGCCGCTGCCTGGACATGGCGGTGGGCTTTGGCAGTGTGGAGGTCCAGGTTTTTGCGCTGAGCATTCTTCTGCAAATCCGGCTGGCCTATGATGATCTCCCCGGCGCCGCGTCATACGCCGGGCAGGCGGACGTCCTTCTGCGCAATCACGATGTCACCTCACGAATTACGGCTTACGTCTATTACAATCAGTTTCAACTGCTGATCCGGCAAGGCCACCTGGACGCTGCGGTCGATTGGCTTGCCATCCACAGCCGAGAGGATGCGTCGCTCAATCCCTATTCGCTCTATCGTTTGGCGCTCCCTCGACTCCTGATGGCCCAGGGCGATCCGCAGGCAGCGCTCCGGTCGCTGGAACCCCTGATCGAAGCCGCCACAGAAACAGGGCATGGCAACATCCTGATCAAGGGGCTGGTTCTGCAGGCGGCAGCGTTGCTGGCCCACGGCAGCGAAAACCAGGCGCTGTCCACACTGGCCGTAGCCCTCGATCTGGGCGAGCGCGCCGGATTTGTGCGCTCTTTCGTTGATGAGGGCGAGCCCATTCGCCGGTTGCTCATCGACTATCGCGCGCAACTGGGCCAGGGTAATGACCCGCTCGCCGGCGAAAACTTGCGGCGGCGGTTGGCCTACGTCAACAAGCTGCTGGCCGCCTTCCCTGTGCTTGGGCCGCCGCCGTCTCAATGGCCGATGGATATGCTGAGCGAGCGCGAGCTGGAAGTGTTGCGCCTGGTGGCCGCCGGCGCGTCGAACCGCGACATTGCCGACAGGCTGTTTGTCGCCGTCCCCACAGTCAAGAAGCACATCAGCAACATCATGAGCAAGCTGGACGCCAACAGCCGCACCCAGGCCGTGGCCGAAGCCCGTGCCCAGGGCATTCTCTAGCCACAACAGCCGCAGCAAGCCGGCCCCGGCAGAATAAATACGCCTTTCCAATACGACTTCCGTATACCCCGGTTACACCCCCCGCCATGATATCCTGCGGCCACCTTAGACAGGTGAACCATGAACAGGATAACCATGACCCCACTCCCTATCTATACCATCTGCGTGGCGGGTGAACTGGCCCCGTCGTGGGCCGACTGGTTTGACGGCCTCGCGATTTCGCCGGCGGGCGAAGACACCACCCATTTGATCGGACAGTTGGCTGACCAGGCCGCGCTGCACGGCGTGTTGAACAAGATCCGCGACCTGGGCCTGACACTGCTGTCGGTCTCGGTCACGATGGCCGAAGACGAAACCCAGAGCCACGGGACCCCGCCCCAAACCGAAGAATCCCATGACTAGCCACGGGCTTTCCCACTCTGGAAAACTTCTGCTGTGGCTGGCCGTTGTGGTCTTGGGCCGCATCGTTTCGGTCAATGCCACCACTATCCCGGCACGGCCTCAGACTGTCGCCCAAGGGATTACCTTCACTGTCAGCGTCAGTGCCATTGACGAGTATGATGCTGCGCCGGGCGACGGGATTTGCCATAGTTTTCCCAGCGGCATTTGCACCCTGCGCGCGGCCGTCATGGAAACAAATGCCCTTCCGGGCCGCGACACCATCATTCTGGAGGGCAAAATCTATCCCCTTACGCGATCCGGTGAGGATGACACCGCCCTCGACGGCGATCTGGATATCACCGACGACCTGACCCTCATCGGCATTCCCCAGGGCGTGACCCGCATCAGGAACGAAAATGACATGGTCCACGACCGCATTCTGGAGACGGTCGGGCCGGTCAACGTCCTGATCGTCGGCGTCATGTTCCAGAACGGCCAGGCCCTGCAACACGGCGGCGCGCTCTACAACGGCCCGAAAAGCAGTCTGACCCTGGATCATGTCGTCGTCGGCTATAACCGGGTTCTGGAGCCGGGCGACTATGGGGGTTATGGCGGCGGCATTTACAATGCCGGGGAGCTCGCCTTGATTGACAGTAACGTCTATGGCAACGGTGGGCCGGTTCACGGGGCCGGCCTCTATAACGCTTCGCAGGCCGTGCTAGACGTCCGGCAGAGCACCATTCAGAGCAACGAGAGCAGCTATGCTTTTGCATCGGGGGGCGGCCTCGACAATGCCGGGACCGTCACAATCGACCGGAGCACCATCAGCAGCAACACGGCCGATATCGGCGGGGGGCTTGTTAGCTTCGGGGGCATCATAACCATGACCAACAGCACCGTGTCCGGCAACATGGCGACTCTCGGCGGGGGCATTTACGCCTATGGCAATACCCGGATCCGCATCATCAACAGTACCATCAGCGGCAACCACGCCGGTTCCTGGGGCGGCGGCATCTATAATTTGGCCGACCTGTCGCTCAGCAGCAGCACCGTTGCCTTCAACCAGGCCGACAGCGACAACAACGGCAGCGGGTTGGGCGGGGGCATTGCCAACAGTTTTGACGGCGTGCTGACCCTGCGCAATTCGCTGGTCGTGAACAACAAACTGGAGCGGGGCATTTTCGATGCCTACGAAGATTGCGCCGGAACGATTGCTTCCGCCGGCTACAACATGCTGCGGGCCATTCCCGCCACCACCTGTCATCTGGTCGGTTCCATGGCCAACTACGTGACGGTCGATCCGCGCATCGGCGCACTGGCCGGCAACGGCGGCCCGACATGGACCCACGCGTTATTGGGTGGAAGCCCGGCCATCGACGCCGCGGCTCCATCGGGATGTGGCGATGAACAACAAGCCCTGATCGCCGGGGATCAGCGGGATTACGGCCGACCGGCCGACGGTGACGGCGACGGCCAAAGCCGCTGCGACATTGGGGCCTACGAGTTTGGTGCGGCGCCATTGCCCACGCCCACACCCACGCCCACGCCCACGCCCACGGCGTCACCCACGCCACAAACCGCATATTTCGTCTATTTCCCCTTCGCACGGCGATGAGGAGGCGCACAACAGGAGAGACAACCATGTAAACCACCTGCCTGACAGTCACTTCGGTCAGATCGGCCAGGATGATTCGAGCGCCTGAGCCGGCCTACCGCCATTTTTCGTCATAACAGATTTCGCTCTTACAAAAGGAATAAGATCATGAAAAATCCAAGGTTATTCGTTAAGCAACATCCCGTCGCCGTCTTTCTGGTGCTGGCCTTCTTCCTCTCCTGGTGGCCCTCGCTGCTCTATGTCCTCCACATTGGGAACTTCCCGCCCATCCTGCCGTTGGGCCCCCTGTTGGCGGCGCTGATCGTGCTGCCGCTGGCGGGTGGGTGGGCGGCCATTCGGGAATTCGGCCGCCGCATCTTCCACTGGCGCGCGGGCATTGGGTGGTGGGTTGTTGCCATCGGCTTCCCGATCCTCGTCAGTGCGGCTGCCGCGGGGGCCAACATCCTGATGGGCGCGGCGGCTACCAGATCGCTGATGCCCATCAGTCTGTCGGCTTTGGCTCTGGCCTCGCTCGATTCGCTTCTATGGGTGGGTCTGGGTGAAGAGGCGGGATGGTCGGGTTTTGCTCTGCCGCGGTTGTTGCGCAGCCGGTCGTTTATCGCGGTCGTCATCATCCTGGGCACGGTGCGCGCGCTGTGGCATCTGCCGCTGTTCCTGGCCGGCCAGCAAGATTGGATTGTGGCGCTGTCGCTCTTTCCCGTGCAGTTGATTTTCACCTGGATATTTATCCGCACGCGGGGAAGTGCCTTGCTGCTCATCCTGGCCCATGTGTCGCAGAATGTGGTGGGATCGATGTTCTTCAGCCTGTTCAGCGGCCCGGACCTGACGCGCATGTATGGGCTGTGGACGGTTGGACTATTCGCATTGGCGGGATTCGCTTTGTGGCGAGTGGGCCGGGCCGCGCGCCAGACCTTTGATGAATCGCCGGCTCGTGAGCTGGTTGAGGTGCGGTCGGTGCCCTCGGCCTAGTCCGGTTTGATACCGGCTGGGGTGCAGTTCACAGACGCCCGGCCTCCGGCATCGCGCCGGGGGCCGGGCGATTTTTGTTGTGGGGTCAGGGCGAACCGTCGGGCCAGCCCCGCCACTTTCGTATAGATGTGCGCCGGTGGGCATGGGGTCGCCCCGGCGACGGCGGCAACCAGACCAGCGACACCCCCCTCTGCCGCCGCCGTCCCGCGGTCACGGCTCGGCCCCGAGTACCAACAGACCCATCGCAATGCCGGGAAAGCCCGGCCGGCGAACTGGCCTAACGGCCGGGGCGCGGCGCGGCCATGAGGCCCGGCGGCCGGGCAGCCAATCGACGGAGGCCGTGCGCACCGATGCAGGACGGCAATCCTGGCCCGCCTTCGTCCGGAAAATGGTCGGGGATGAGCGGCGGAAAAGGGATCGGGATGAACCGCGCCACGTTCACATTAAAGCAAGAGGCGGGCTACTGGCCTGAGTAGCCCGCCTCTTGCTTTGCGCGGGGGGAGGGGCAGGGGGTTGGAACCTAGACGGCCGTGCTCGCCAGAAACAGATAAATCGCAGTGTCGATGATCAAATGCATCAGGACGGGCAGGGCGATCCCTCTGGTTTCCAGCATGGCCTTGCCCAAGAGCACCCCCAGCAACCCCGATAGCGCCGCGCCCATCGGCCCGGAAGGGATGCCGCCATAGTAATGGCCCAGCCCAAACCACACGGCCGTGAGCCACACGGCCTGATTTTCACCAATGACCGCCCACAACTGGGACAGCGGCCCGGCGCGAAAGGCCATCTCCTCGCCAAAGGCATTCATGAGGGCAAACAGCAGAACGAAAGGAGCCAGCCAGAGCAGTTGCTGCCAGTCCAGGGCCGGCCCGGGGTTCATTTGGGTCAGACCCCAGCCGAGCAGGAGCGCCAGGACGAAAGCCGCCGCCAACCCGACGATGGCCCAGGAGAGCGTTTTGGTCCGGCCCGGCAGGTGCAGCCCGGTGCGCGCCCGCCAATTGCCTTTTTCCAGAAAGATGTCCCGACGGGATTGGCCCATGAGCAGCAGCACGCCCATGACGACCAGTGCCAGCAGCACCACCCCCAGGCGCTCGCCGAAGAAGCTGAGCGCCCAGGCCGTTTCTGTGCCGCCGAACCAGCCCTGCCAAACGGCCGTCCCCGTGAGGGCATTGAGGGCGACTGTCGCGGCGTAAAGTGCCGTAAGCACCCCAAAGTAGCCGCGCAACGGCCGCAGCGTGGCCCAGACGAACGTGCCGGCGATCAGCACCGCGCCCACAGCCAGCCACAGCCACAGCATTTGAGGCCCCAGATCGACGCCCAAAAACTCCTGGGCGATGATCTGGGGCAGGCGGCTGAGCAGCAGCATGCCCCCCCAGGCCATGAGGACGATTGTCTGCTTCCCGCTGGAAACTACATTTTTCTCGGATGAAAGTGTGTGGTTCATGATGACTCCTGTTCCTCATTAAACCGAAAGCGCTCTCAGGCCTCTTCCAGTATGGGAGTTAGTGAAACGGTCGAACCTCGCCGCCGCGTCAGCCACAAGGCAACCGCGGCTGTCGCCAGCAGGGTCAACAGCCCGCTTTCGCCCACCAGATAGATGACGAAGGGGGTGCTCATGACGGTCAGCGCTTCAAAGATGCCCAGCATTGAATTGAATGCGCCGTGAAGGATCGTGCTCGGCCAGATGCTGTCTGACTGCAACCGCATGACGCCATAAATGATGCCCGCCGCGGTAATGAGCAGCAGAAAGATGGGAACGGTCAACAGCCGATTGCCGTCGCCGATGTAGAACGGTGTCAGGAAAATGAGCGGCAGGTGCCAGGTGCCGAACAGAAAGCCGGAGAGAATCAAGGCTCTGTTCGTACCCAGGTCTTTCAACCGTGGCAGCAGATAGCCGCGAAAACCGATTTCTTCGGATAGGGCAAATACCGTGACGATTAGAAACTTGGGCAGCCAACTGATCAGCAGGTTGGGCAGCCCGCCCGCTTCTGTGGGGAGCGCAAACGTTGCCCCGCGGGTCAGCCAGGTCAGGCCGAAGCTGACACCCAGCACCAGAAGGGGCAGCAACAGCGCCAGCCCCCACAGCCGCCGGCCCGATTGCCCCAGCCCCAAAGCCGACCACCCGGCTCGCCTGTGCCCATCGCGGGTAAAGACCAGCAGCATCAGAACGACCGCCAACAGGGGGGTCAGGGTATTGATCAAGACCACGAACTCTGCTCGCGGCGCAAGCGCCCGAAACAGCAGAACGATGACAAGGGACAGACTCATGACGACGACATAGAAAAGTCCGGCTTTTTTCAGATCAGATAGATGGTTAAACATGTTTGTCTCCTATGACCATTGGAATTTGCGGCCTATGCCCGGGTAAAGTGGATGGCTATTTTCCGAGGCGCAGTTGCTCGGATGCGGCAGGATTGTCCGGCACACCTGACCGGTCGATCTGATCTTTGACGTCCGACGCCCCGGTCATCCATGAGGACGCGGTATGGCTTGCCCCGTTCTGGAAAGCGACGTCATCGACAAACAAATTGCTGTTGAGCGTCCCGTCGGTTTCGACGCGAATTTGCAGCATGATTGACTGGTTGGCGAAGGCGCTCAGGTCGATCACCTTCCTGACCCAGCCGTGGGTGTTTTGGGAAGAGCAGAGTTGATAGGATGTGATCTGCGTGAGATTGGCAAAGACCACGGCCTTATCGTAGCCGCAGGCGTCGGCCGAAGCGATGTAGTGATAGTATGACAGGATAGGCGCGGACGCGGGCACGGTCACCTGTTGCGAGATGGTAGAGATGTTGTTCCTGGCCCCACCCAGCCAGGCGACCCAAACGCCACTATGGGCGGCGACGGGCTGGTCTGTGCGAATCACTGCCCCCCCATCTGTTGACGTGTCTACCCAGCCGGTCCGCCCGGCCTCAAAGTTCGCGTTCCGGATGGCGAAGGCCGGCTGGAGGACGGTGGGCAGGAAAACGCGAGCAGTCGTCGCGACGCCGCCCGGTTCGGCCGCAACCGCGAAAGCGCCCAAAAAGAGTGCGCTGAGAATCAGGACGGCCAACCCGGCGATCCGGTAGGGTCCGGGCGTTTTTGCTTTACTGAAGTTCATACCTGCGCGTCTCCTCACACGTTTGCTGATGGAAGAACCTGATGGGCAACCCATAGGCAGCAGCATACAACCACGACACGCAATGTGGGGTATACCAAAGTAGAATGGTGAGGGTGTATTTGCGCGTCGTCAGGCCGGCGCGAGGATGGGGAGTTGGCGACGGACGCGGGGATTCTATGAGCGGCTGGACGGCCGGAAACAGGACGTGCGGTGGGGGCGGCCGCTGTCGTGGGGGTCATTCACCGCGGATTCACGGCATTGTAAAGCGATTTACAGGCGGCGTGTATCGCGGCCGCCTGAGAAAAACGGGGCGTTAGGGTATTCTATAGTCAGGCAGCACACAGAGATTTCCTCCTCCTATACTTCTCCGTTTTCCTCCTTAGCATCGCGCCACCGCTCCCACGGTGGCGTTTTGCTGTTGGGGATAGGAGGTATGGATGAAGCGTGCTTTTGGGCGGTCGTGGTCTCGCCGGTTGGTGGTCGGTTTATCGCGGTCAAGCGTTGGGGAGGAATTCGGCGAGGTCGAGGTTCATGCTGTTGGCCTGGACGAGGCGGATCCAGTCGATTGCGCCGGATGGATCGCAAAAGGCGTTGACGAACTGGCCGGTCAGCTTGTTCTCCAGCGCGGCACGACCCTGGATGAAGCGGTCATTGTGTTCTTTGGCACGATAGCCAATTGGTTCAACGATGTCGGTATAGAGGTCGGGGTTATCGCTAATCAAATACCAAAAATTCTGGCCGACGACCTTGAGATAGCCATCCGTTGAGAATTTAGTTCGTGTTTTACCGTAACAAATGCCAAGAACGGGTTGCACATTGAGGGCCGTGCGTGACTGGCGCACGCGAATTACGCCGTCGCGCAGATCCTGAGCGAGACGGCGATGCTGCGAACTGTTGCCCCAGTTCGGGCCAGACTTGATGGAGACAATGTAGTGGGTATTATGGTTGACGAACTCCAGGTCGATGCCCTGCGCAGCCGATTTTCGCCCGTTGCAGGTTTGTTCGGCTATAAAGACGGCCAGACCTTCGAGGAAATCGCCGAATAGTTGTTCTTCCGACGAAGAAAGTGAGGCATCGAGGAGCCCGATGATAAGCTCACTAGCTGAGGTGATATTTTTAGCTTTAAATAGATAAGGATTTTTTTGGAGTAGCTTGCGAAGAGTTAGTCGCTCTAATGAGGCTAATTTTCGCTTGTGGAAGTCGTCGATATTGTTATTGACGAAGGTTCGTACTGAGTCGAAGTCAAGAGGATTCATCGTTTCCATTAGTGGAATAGGTTTCTGATTTTTCCAAGAGGCGGCGCTGCGTCTGTATGACACGTTCTTCCGCCAATTTGTAGAAATCAGGACTTGAATCGATGCCGAGATAGTGTCGTCCAAGTATCTTGGCTGCTTCAGCGGTGGTTCCTGAGCCGACAAATGGATCGAGGACAAGGTCTCCTTCACCAGTAAACAGCTTGATGAACCAGGTAGGAAGCTCCAGTGGAAAAGCTGCGCTGTGGTTACGATTGGAGCATTCCGTCGACATGTGGATCACATTGGTTGGATAAACCATATCCCGCCCGATCCAGTTAGAGACGTTTTTCCCAAACCCGCTACTGACCTTGGATTCATCGCGTATTTGGTCTGTTTCGCTTAGCTTTGAGAGGCGCGTCTTCGCCCAATCGCCGACAGGCACCATGACCGCATCCTGATACATGTTAAAATGGCGGTGTTTGTTAAATTGTAACAGGCGCTCCCACGAATCCCGGAACCGGTTCGGCCACTTGCCCGGATAGGAGTTCTTCTTGTGCCACATGAACTCTTCAGTCCACAACCAGCCTTGCTTTCTCAGTTCCAGTATCAGCTCAAGAACGTATGTATGGCGTTCGCCATTGACTACCCGTTCCTTAATATTCAGTACGAACGTGCCGGTGGGCTTAAGTACTCGGAGGAACTCCTTCGCTTTGGGAAGAAACCAATCTACGTACTCGGCCGGGCTTACACCGCCATAGGTATGTCGTCTTTGATCGGCATAAGGGGGCGACGTAAAAATTAAGTCCACTGAATTATCGGGGACGTTGGCCAGAACATTTTCGCAGTCGCCAAGAAGAATGCGGTCGAGGTATTCCATAACTTTGCCTTTCAGAACACCTATTCTAGGTCCCCGGTTGCAGAAATGCAACATGAGTTAGGTCGCCGCTTGGCAGAAAGTGCATTGGTCTTGTGGATACAAGTTTGCTCCACTATCCATCGACTTTTATACTTGGTAACAGCGACTCGTCCGCCGTTTTATTGGTAACGTTATTGACAGGAGGTCGTGCCATGATCCGCTCCGTCCCCGCCCACGTCTGGGCTTTTGATCTCGAATGGGCCCCAGACCTGGGCAGCGGCCGCCGCGCCTGCAACCTGTCGCCTGACACGCCCGATGACGAAGTCTACGCGGCGATGTGGGCGGCCGGTGGGGCCACGCCCGAAGAGCCGCGCCCCTATCTGAAGACGATGCTGTGCCGCATCGTCTCGATGGCCGTCGTCATCCGCAAAGCGCAGGACGACGCCGTTTCGCTGACGCTGTTCTCGCTGCCTGCCGGGGAGGTCATGCCCGAGCGCGACCTCATCGGCCGCTTCCTGCGCGGCATCGGCGACGCCACCCCCAAGCCGCAACTTGTCGGCTACAACTCGCGCGAGGCCGACGTGCCCATCCTCATCCAGCGCGGCATCGCCCAGGGCGTGAGCGCGCCGGGCTTTGCCCACCGGCCCGACAAGCCGTGGGACGGCTACGACTACTTCAGCAAGAATTCCGAGGGCCACGTTGACCTGAAGGACGTTATCGGCGGCTGGGGCCGGGCCACGCCCAAGCTCCACGAGTTCGCTGCCGCTTGTGGCATTCCCGGCAAGATCGATACCACCGGCGACAACGTGATCGACTTGTGGCTGGCCGGCGACGTGCGGGCTATCGTTGAATACAACGAGTTCGACGCCCTGACGACTTATCTGCTGTGGCTGCGGACGGCCCACTTTGCCGGGCATTTTAGCGACGAGGCCCACGCCGCCGAAGTCGAGCGCGTCCGCGACCTGCTGCGCAAGCGCATCGCCGACGGGCAGACGCATCTGGAACGCTACATGGCGAAATGGGCGGCGATGGCCGACGGCAAAGGGGAGTAATCCCTAGCGACTGACGAACGGCACAAACACCTGCGACGACTCCACCACAAACGTCACCGTGAGCCGCGGCCGGGCGGTGGGTTCATTCTCGCGGCTGTCGAAGCGCTTGGCGGTGCGGTTGGCGGTCTCGTCGCCCAGCAGCGCCCAGCCGAAGTTGGTTGCCGGGTCGGCCAGCCAGGCGGCCACGTCGCCGGTCAGGGCGGGCGAGGCCCAGGTGTAGGCTCCCGGCCCGCCGACGACGGTAATGGCCGAGGGCGCGGGATCGAAGTCGCCGCCGGGCGTGGCCCAGAGATCGCTGTCGTAGAAGGTGTTGAGCCAGGTGGCGTCGCCGGGTTGGGCGGCGTCCCCCGCGCCTTCTTCGCCCAGGGCATCGGACGGCCCCTCGCCCCAGGCGGCCGACAAGGTGTGGAGAGCTACCGCGGCGTCCCCCGGGAGGGATTTCGACATCGTTAGCGTTAGCGAGGCCGACACGACGACGGCCCCGGGCGGAATGGCTCCCAGATCGAAGGCCAACAGCCCGCGGCGAATGGTGCCGTTATCGGTCTTGCCGGCGAAGAAGTGTTGGCCCGCGCCGTTGCTGATCGTGCCCAGTTCGGATTCGTAGAGGGTGGTGTCCTGGATCGGTTGCAGGGTGATGAGACCAACGGCCGTGGGGAGGTGGGGGGAAAGGGTGGAGGGGGGCAGGGGCGCGGCCGTTGCCGTGCGGGCGGTGATGATGAGCCACGTCATGGCCGGTAGCAACAGGCCGGCCAGAAGCACAGTAAAAACGCGAGAGATTTTTCTCATAGTCATTAGTTTATATCGTTGGCTGTAGCGCAACCTGTCGAGGTTGCGTCTTTTCTGGTCGCAAGCTGGACAGCTTGCGCTACAGGGTGATGCCGGGCCTCAGAGGGTGGCGAACAGAAATTCGCGCAAGCCTCTGAGGCCCGGGCTACCGTCTTATTCCGATGCCGCGATGATCGGCATGAAGGAGAACCACTGAGTCTGCACCGGCACGGGGGCGATTTGCCCGCGGATTTCGCCGCTGGGGTGGTCGGTCGTGTGCACGTTGACGTAGTAGTAGCCCGTCAGCAGATCCACCAGATGCTCCGCGCCCAGGGCCACGCCGCCGCCGACGGGATGATCGGGGTCGAACGTCCCGCCGCCCATGTAGAGCGGGAAGATGATCGGCCCATTGACGCCCACCGGGGCCTTGTGGATGTGCGACGCGGTCACGTTGTCGATGTCGGCCACGGCCACGTAGTAGTGCAGCGTGCTCGTGCCGGCATCGAATGTGAAGCGGCCCTGGCCGGTGGCATCAGTTATCACCGGGGGCACTTCCTGGTCGCCGGCCAGCGCCGCGCTCAGGTGCATGGGCACTTCCTCGGGCATCACCTGGCCGCGAATCTCACCCGCGGGCAGGTGCGTCGTGTGGACGTTGACGTAGTAGTTGCCGGCGATCAGATCGAACACGTTTTCGTCGGTCATGGCTACGCTGCCGCTGACGGGATTGTCCACGTCGAACGGCGGCGGGCCGCCGGTGAACAGCGGGAAGACCACCGGGCCGTTCTCGCCGGCCGGGCCGTTGTGGATGTGAGAGGCGGTGATGTGCTCGATGTCGGCGACCATGACCCGATAATACAGGGTCGAGGCGTCGTCGCTGAGGGCCAGCACGCCGCGGCCGGTGCCCGTGCTGCCGTTGGGCGGCACTTCGTTAGCCCCGCTCAGGTCGGCGGTAAAGAGCGATGCGCCTTCCACCTGGCCGCGAATCTCGCCGCCGGGGTTGGCCGTGGTGTGGACGTTGGCGTAGTAGTAGCCGCTCCACAGGTCCAGCACGCTCTGCGCGTCCATCGCGATCAGGCCGTTGACCGGGCTGCCGGGTTCCAGCGGCGGCGGGCCGCCGAGGAACAGGGCGTGGGCCACGCCGCCGTTGACGCCCGGCCAGCCGGTGTGCAGGTGGGCGGCGGTCACGTTTTCGATGTCCGCCACGGCCAGATGGAAGTCGAGCGTGCTCAGGTCGGCCGACAGGTGGAACGTGCCCAAGCCCACGGCGTCGGTGTCGACGGCCGGGTTTTCCTCGCCGCCGGTCAGCAGCGCGTGGGAATCCATGCGCGGCATAGCCATCCCGACCTGGCCGCGGATCTCGCCGCCGGGGTTGGCCGGGGTGTGGACGTTGACGTAGTAGTCGCCGGCCACCAGCGCGGCCACCTGACTAATGGTCGGGGCCAGTGTGTCGCTGACCGGGCTGCCTTGCTCTAACGGCGGCGGGCCGCCGGTGAAGAGTGGGAAGATGACCGGGCCGTTGCTGCCCGCGGGGGCTTCGTGGATGTGGGCTGCCGTCGCCCCGTCGAGATCATTGACCATTAGGCGATAGTGCAATTCGCTCATGTCGGCGCTCAGCGTCAGCAGCGCCTGGCCGGTGGCCGGGCTGTCGACCGGGGGCACTTCGTTGGCCCCGGACAGCATGGCCGCGAAAGCCCAGGTGTGCGCGGGATAAATCTGGCCGCGCATCTCGCCGCTGGGGTTGAGCGCTGTGTGGACGTTGACGTAGTAGTTGCCGGCCAGCAAGTCCTCGATCTGTTCCGGCGTCAGCATGGCACTGCCCATGATGGGGTTGTCGGGGTCGAAGTCGCCCACGCCGGTGTAGAGGGGGATGATGACCGGGCCGTTGCTGCCCGCGGGGGCCAGGTGGATGTGGGCGGCGGTGATGTCGGCGATGTCGCGCACGGCGATTTCCCACGACAGCGTGCCGTCATCGGCCAGGTGGAGGCGGGCCACGCCGTTGGCCGCGGAATCGACCGCCGGGACTTCATTGCCGCCGTTGAGGAAGGCGGCAAAATCGGCCGCTTCACTCAGCGCGGTGGGGATGCGCACGACCTGCCCGTCGGTGGGGCTGGTGCCGAAGTTGGACACGTAGAGGGCGTGGTCGGGGCCGATGGTCATGCCGGTGGGGGTGATCAGCCCCTCGCGGGCGACCACACTGCGGCTGCCGTCCATGCCGATGCGGGTGACGGCTCCGGTCGGGTCGCCGGAGGCCAGGCCGTTGGTAGCCATCTCCAGCACGTAGAGGCTGCCGTCGGCGGCGAAGTCGAGGTCGAGGATATTGGTAAAGCCTTCGGCATAGACCTCCGGGTCGCTGCCCGGCTCCACGCGCCAGACGTTGGCCGCGCCGGCCGGGAAGGGGCCGCCCGTCAGTTGCCCGACGTAGTACGCACCGTCCGGCCCGACGACGACCGCGGTAGGCACAGCCTGTAGGGGGATCATGTTGCCGGTTCCGGGCGGGAATTCGATCATCCGGTCGGGGAAGACAGCCACGGTGCTGATGACCCCCGCGTCGGTGACGTGAAGCAGGGCGTTGGCTCCGGCATCGGCCACCAGAAAGCCGTCGGTGACGCGCAACAGATAAAAGGGGTTGGTGTCGACCATGCCCCCATCGGGATTTTCGTCGCGCTCATAATCGCCCAGGTCGACCCAGGCAGCAAAGGCATCGCCGGGGCCGGTGCTCAGCAGTTGGGCAAAATCGCCGCCGACCGTTTCCAGCGCGCCGCCGGAGTCGCGTAGCGTCGGATTTCCGCCCAGCCCGGTCAGGGCATACATATCCGCGCCGTCGAAGGCCACGGCGTGGGCGCCGGTGGCCGCGTTGCCCGTGCCCTCGTCGCCGAGAGAAGGCAGGCCGGTGATGATTTGTGCTTGCCCGGTGGGCATCCAGCCGGCGTCAAATTCGACGCGCGTGATCGCGCCGGTCTCGCCAAAGCATTGATCAATGCCCTCGGGGCCGGGGATGCAAATGCCGCTGCCGCCGGCGCCGGCCTCGGCCACGTAGAGCGCGCCGTCGGGGCCGAAGGTGAGATGGCGCGGGTTAGCCAGGCCGTCGGCGACGACATCCCAGGCGGCCGTGGCCGCATCTTCGCGGGCGGGCGCGGCCTCCGTGGGCGCCCGCAGGAAAATAAACATGGCGATCAGCACCGCAAGGGCGACCGCCGGCAATACAAATCGAGTGACTTTCTTCTGTTGCTGCATGTGGACCTCCATCCGTTGAACAGGTGGATACAATGCCGGCGCAGAGGGCCGGTACTAATTTATACGCAGGGGAAGGAGGATTGGATCAGGGAAAGGGCGCAGGGCTTATTGCCAGGGCAGGCCCAGGTCTTCCAGCGCTTGCCGCAGTTCGGGGCGCATGGCCCAGCCCCAGCCGCCACCGGGCGGGGCGCTTTCCCTGTGTTCGAAGAGCAAGTTGACGCCGGGTGCTTCGGCCAGCGTCTCGATGCCGGGGGTGGCATTGACGCGACGGCCGAGGCCGCCCAGCACGCCGCTCAGCTCTTCGGTGGTGCGGCCGGTGGCCGCGGCCAGCGCGCCGAAGTCCAGACCGTCGTCGCCGGCTTCGTAGAGGACGCGATAGACGGCGCGCTGGGTGGGGGGGATGCGGTGGCGACGCAGGACGCGCCGCACAAGCCGGGCGGCGCTGAGCGGTTCGTCGTCGGCGGCCGCCGGCTCGGCCAGCCCCGCCAGTTGTCGCCGCACGCCGCGCACGAGGCCGGGGAAAAGCGTCTCGGCCTCGTCGGCCGACAGTTCGATGACGTACCCTTTGGGTGTGGTGATTTTCATGGGGCCTCTGAATGGCAAAAGAATGAAACCACAGATCGCGCCGGTTGCCCAGGTGTGGGCAGCAGCGGCGCAATCTGTGGCTTCGCTAAGCCTTAGGCTTTGTTGAGATCGGCCGCCTCAAGGGCATGGGCGATCTCCCGGATGAGGCGGCGACGGGCGCGCCGGGCTTCGCGGCCGGCGAGTGAATGCTGCTGTTCGTCTCGATAGACCCATCCCCGGCCACTGCCTTCGTGATGGCATTGAGCGCGCCGGCTGCCGTCCGGCCCACGCCGGCTGCCGTCCGGCCCACGCCGGCCGATGACCTTGACGCGGCCATCGGGCAGCTCGATGAGTTTACCGATGACGCGGCCCCGGCTGTCCGGGCGCTGCGCCGGCCCTCGCCGTGCGGGCGAGTGGTTGCCCCGGCGACCCCGATGATCGTGGGCCTGACGGCCCGTTCCGGCTTCGTTGATGATGATTTTAACTTCCATAGGAGTTGCTCCTTCCCGGCCACCCGGCCGGCCACTGGACGATATCCCGTCCCCACGGGTCGCGCAGTCGACGCGCCCGGATCGTTTCATGTATTGATGGGGACGCCCATGCTGCGTCCTGCTGTCACGGTTCATACGCTTAAATCTCCTCGCCCACGCCCACTATGGCGCGTTGCGTGCATATTGAGGGTATTATAAACAGTATTGAATATATACTCAAGTATATTGAATATATATTTATGTGTCATTAAGGTAGCGAATACCTGAGTGCCCGGCCGGCAACAGGTTTGCAATCGCGTATTTCCGGGTGGCAGGGACAGGGCCGTTGAAGCGTGGGGCCGGGTTGACGCCCAAAAGCCACAACGCCGGGCATGGTATTCATGCCCGGCGTTGTGGCGATTTTCAGTGAAACCGGCGTAGACCGCGAGACCGGTGGATTCTTTCTTACCGCAGGAAGCGCCGTCGCAAGCTGGCCGCCTGGTGCTGGGCCAGGAAGCTGACCGCCGTGATGCTCAAAAAGAGCACCAGCGGAAAAGCAGTGGAGAGCAGGGTTAGTTGATCCTCGGCCTCGGCGTCGAGGAACAGGGCGCTGAGTCCCAGGACGATCAGGTAGGCCCCGGCCAGGCTGGTGGCAAAGACGACCAGGTTGTTGCCCAGGCGCGGCCCGAAGAAGCCGCCCAGCGCCGTGGCCGCCGCGACCAGCACCAAGCCGATAACGCCCAGGTCGAGCCCACTGAGACGGAACAGGGCCAGCAACACGACCATGAGGACAAAGCCCATGATGCCGCCGGCCAGATAGAGGGTGAACTTGACCAGCATATAGAACAACCCGGCCAGAATTCCCCCGACGACGATACCCACGACAATGCGCAGGACGTCATCCAGCCCGCCGCCCAGCCACATGACCAGCGAGTAGCCGATGGCGAAGCCCAAAAAAGCCAGCGCGAAACGAATGAGCACGTTGCCGTAAGAGGCGATAAAAATGCCCGCAAGCAGCACGACGATGCCCCAAAGCAGATTGTCCATGATGATTTCTCCTATGTTATTGAACGTGATGAGGGTTTGACTACTGAGCGCTGTTGCGCAACATGAGGCTCCAGAAGACGAGTACGATTCCGGCGATGACGATGAGCAGGGTGACGATCTGCACCGTCGTGACCAGCGTCCCCACGCCGAAGGCTTGCAGCAGGAGCAAGACCCCCAGAATGGCGAAGAAGGTCGCGCCGATGAGGGAAACGCGCCGCAGAGGCACGAGCTTTTGGTCGAGCAGGGGGTAGAGGCCCATGCCGCCGTAAATCAGGCAGCCCAGCCCCAGAATGATGGCTGCCGTATCGGCCGATAGCCAGCCCAGCAGCCGTAACAGGATCACCAGCCCGCCCGCGGCCAGACCAACCACGCCGTGGACGAGCGTCCACTGGCGCGAGGGCGTCCGGTCGGTGGCCTGAGCGACCAGATAGAGGCTGAGCGCGCCGCCGGCCGCCAATGCCAGGGCGATGATCCAGCCGAGGATCGTCAGCGTCGATGGCTTGGCGAAAAACATGTAGGTGCCCAGCGCCAGCAGGAGAATCCCTTCGATGAGCACCACCCCCCAGGGAATGCCCTTCTTCCATGGCGCTACCTGCCGGGCGGTTTCGGTCACTTTAGCTTTGATGTCGGTCATGACCTTCTCTCCTTTTGTATGATGAATGACGGATCAGTAAGACGGAGAAGACTATGATGAGTATAGCATGAGACGGCAAAATAAAGAACAAGTGTAGACTCTCGGCTATGGTTCTGACCTCTCGTCGTCGGAGATGCCAATTCCGTGATCGCCCCCTATGGAGCCGGTCTCTCAGCCGGCCCCGGCTCCGGATAAGAGCTGGTCGCCGCCGCATCGTGTTACCGATTTCCTGTCCGTTCTTGCGTCTGGCACGCAGCGCATCGCCTGCCGGCGGTCCCTTCCCGGCACGAAAGACACAAGCAGGCCGTTACTCGAACGAGTAAAAATACCTACGGAAGTGTATTGTGTTATACAGCCAAATATTTTATACTGGGATAGAGTAGATGGCAGGAATGAACAGCTGCCCTCGCTACGAAGGTGTTCCAGGAGCAAGTGCCGGCTCGTCAGACCGGCAGTAATAATCAAATAAATCTAACCAGTGTCGCAGAGCGATTCGCGGGACGACCTAAGACGTTGCCGCATCTCTGCCGACAGAGGAGATGCTTTATGCCCTGGCACTAGGCGGTTGCCTGGTCGAACTTACACACCCCAACCCAGTGCGGAATCGTTGCTGCCGTTGTGCAATTTGCGGCAAAAGCGACCGACTTGGGCTCACTCGACACCAAGATTGAAATCAGACACCCCGCTCTTTTAAAGAGGAACTATAATGATGAATCGACTTTGGAAACGCATCGCTGTATTTGCCGTCGTCCTGGTGGTCACCGTCGGCGTGATGGTGCAAGTGGCCGCCGCGCAGGGCATAACGCCTTACCCCGGCATCATTTATATCAGCACCGATGCCGCGGGCATGACCGATGACGGCGTTCCTTACGACGCGTATGACATTGTGGGCCGTATCCCCTACCTGAATGGCGGTAGCCCGACGACCAACGACGCCTACGCCTGGTTCAAGCTTTTCGACGGCGAATACTACGGTCTGGGAAACGTGCACAATATCAACGGATTCAGCATCGAATGGGCTGAAATAGGCCCTTGCGGCGGTATCGTGGCCGATTGCGTGTCCCCCTACCCGGTTGGAACCCCCCTGGACAATGTAGAAGCGCTGTACTTGTCCTTTGATTTCACCGCCCGCCACGTTCCCGGCATCCCCGACAAGGTCCGCGGCCAGGACATCGTGGTGCTCCACCCCAACGACATCACCCCCAGCGTCGTCACGGACGGCGACTTCGAGGTCTATTTTGACGGCTCCGATGTAGGTCTGTCGACCATCTCCGAAAAGATTGACGCCCTCGACGTCTGGACGGCGGACATGGTGCCGAGTGACGTATCCTTTCCCGAAGACTGTGCCGCCGGTCTGATTTTCGTTAGCACCCAGGGCAACTATCGCGTGCCAACGCCGGGCGGCTCGCTGGTCGGCGACGGCTCCGACATCCTCATGTTCTGCGCCACCAATCTGGGCAACGACACGGCGGGCTTCTGGTTCCGCGGCTTCGACGGTTCAGACCTGAGCGTCACGCCCAAGCACGCCATCACCGGCATTGATATAGTGGAACTGCTGCCGGTTGACCCATACGGCCAGGTCGACGAGGAACCGGCCGAGTTAATATTCGGTTTCATCGCTCGCCAGGCCTTCACGGCCGACTATGCCGTGGGTGGGCCCAGCGAATTGTTTGCCGCCGACTACACCGGCTTCATCGACGGCCCCGCGGACGACTTCAACGGAACGTGGCCGGCGCTCAACGGCACGGCGACGGGGCTGTCCCTGGGCGATATTGGAAATTAGTTTCCATGGAGACAGACGAGCGTGCACACGCGCGATTCTGAAACGGCCCGGCCCCTGTCTTAACGGGCTGAAGTCGTGCAGATTGTAATGGTACGACGATGCCCCCGACGACCGAGCGTCGCGGGGGCATCCGGACCGCGTTCAGCGGTGAGGAGCTGCACATATGAGTTGATTGCCTGAGGGGGGCGCGCCCAAACGGGTTTCCAAGCCCCGCGGGTTTTTCCAGCCGGCGTTGACCGGTGCTGCGCCCAATGATTCGTTCCATCCAAACCGGCCGCCTTCGCCGGAGCCAGTCAAGCGGCGACACAGGTGGTTTATATGGATTTCACAGGAGATATTAGTAATGTACGCGCGAGATACGAAAAAGCTTTTACGGTTCGGTCTGGTGATGGTCATCTTTTTGATCGCCGCTACGGCCTGTTTCCCCGATTACAACGGTGTATTCATCAACATGGATACGGTTGGCACCACGTCCGACGGTGTCAATTACGACAAAAATGACATTCTCTTCCTCGATCTGGCAGGCGGCAACAGCCCGGTTGCCAACTATACGTCGAACTGGATCACCGTTTTCGATGGCGAAGACTATGGCTTGAATGATACCAAGCACGATCTTAGCGCCTTCAGCTTCAACGAACAGACCTTCGACTACATCTTCCTCGGCAACGAGCTGGATACCGACGAAGAGTTGTATCTGTCCTTCGAAGCCAACCGCACCAAGATACCGGGTATCTTTCCCACCTGGGTCTACGGCCAGGACATTGTGAAGTTCACCAATGGCGCGGCCAATTACGACGGATATGAGTACGAGATGTTCTTCGACGGCTCCGACGTGGGCCTGACGACGATGAGTGAAAAGGTGGACGGCATCTCCGTCTGGCCGCCGGAGTACTACGAAGTGTTGGCCGCCGACGTGGACTTCCCCTACGATTGCAACGCCGGGGTCATCTTCCTCTCGACGCGCGGCCGCTATCGGGTCAACAACAATCAGGGCGGCTTCCTGGTCGGCGACGGCAGCGACGTGCTGGCCTTCTGCGCCACCAATCTGGGGTACAACACGGCCGGCTTCTGGTTCCGCGCCTTCGACGGCTCCGAAGCCAACATCGACCCGCCCAACGCCCTCACCGGTCTGGACGTGATCGACGTCGACTACTACGGAATTACCAGCAATGTCGACAGCGGCACGATCGACAACGGCATCACCTTCCTGTTCACACCGCGGCGTGACTTCACCGGCGACACGGAAGGCGGCGGTACGTTATACGGCCAGGCTTCCGAGTTGAACGCCGGCATCAAGGACGGCAACCACCACTACCTGGATGGCCCGTTCTGGAATTTCAATGAGGACGGCAGCTACCCGGCCGTCAATGGCTTTGTGGAAAATATCAGCCTGCTCGATATGCCGTCTTTCCCCTAGATGACGCGGGTTTCGCCCCTGATCAGTAGGCAATAGACAATCGGTCCCCGGCGTGCGAGCGCCGGGGACCGAGCGCGCTCGCGGTTGTACAGCAGCGTGTTCAGGCCACAGCTTGTGGCAAGGGATCACGGAAATGAATAGCAAGATCAAAGTGGCTGCTGCGGTGGCTTTTCTGTGTGTTGTCGGGTTACTCGGCTTGCGGCCGGCGTCGGCCGCGATTGAGGCTCCCATCGCGGGCACGCCCGACGTATGGGTGGGGGGTCTGGCCGCGCCGCGGCAAACGTCCCACGTGCTGGTCGAGCTGGCGACCGATCCGGCCTCGGCCGGGTTGGCCGGCCGTGTTGACCACATCTTCGGCCACTGGTACAGGCTCTATCCGGCCCCTTCCGAGTCAATCGACGCCCTGCTGACCACCGAGGCCGCCAACCCGGCCGTGCTGCGCGTGGAGCCAGACTATGTGATGACGGCCGACGCCGCGCCCGACGACCCCCTCTACCCGCGCCAGTGGCACATGCCGCAAGTGCAGGCGGAGCAAGCCTGGGACGTGACCACGGGCGACGGCGTCATCGTCGCTGTGCTCGATTCCGGGATCGACCCCAACGGCGAGGACGGCTTTTGCCATCCGCTTTACGCCGAATACAACGTCGTCGGCAATTCGACCCTCCCCGGCGCGGCGCTCGACGACCTTAACCACGGCACTCACGTTGCCGGGACAGTGGCCGGCTGCGCCGGCAATGCCACGGGCGTCGTCGGCCTGGCCTATGACGCGCGCCTCATGGCCGTCAAGGTGCTGACCAACGGCAGCGGCTCCAATGCCGACATCGCCGAGGGCATCGTCTGGGCCACCGACAACGGGGCGCAGGTCATCAATATGTCGCTCGGCTCCAGCTGTTTCAGCGCCTGGCCGTCGTGCAGCGTCGGTGTGGTCAACGACGCCATCGACTATGCCGCGGCCCACGACGTGGTCATCGTCGTATCGGCCGGCAACAACAACCGGGCCGTGCTGGGCTTCCCCGGCAACCACCCCGAGGTGATCGGCGTCATGGCGACGCGCTACAATCAGACGCGCGCCTCCTACAGCAATTATGGCCCGGCGGTCGATATTGCCGCGCCCGGCGGCCAGACCTCGCAAGACCAAAACAACGACGGCTTCCCGGACGGGGTCTTGCAGGAGACGTTTGTCAACAATTCATCGCCCCACAACTTCCAGTACAGCTATTTCCAGGGCACGTCGATGGCCGCGCCCCACGTGACCGGCGCGGTGGCGCTGCTGCGGGCCTGCGCGCCGGAAGCCGACCGCGATGCCGTGCGCGCCGCGCTGGAGGGCTATGCCCTCGATCTGGGCCAGCCGGGCTTCGACAATACCTACGGCAACGGCCTCTTGCAGACCTACGACGCCCTGGCCGGTCTGGCCTATGGCACGGGCCGCGATCCGGCCGACCATTGCGCGCCGACGGCCGAGCCGCCGCCGTGCTTCACCGTGTCGGCCACGGCCGACGGCCCCGGTGTGGTGTTGGTCGATCCGCCGCCCAACTGCGACCCCGACGGCGAGGACCCGATTGAGCTGACGGCTTACGATTTCGGCACGGTGCTGACCTTCACCGCCGACCCCGACCCGGGCAACGTGTTCACCGGCTGGAGCGGCGACCTGGGCGGCGACTCGCCGGCGCAATCGCTGCGCGTCACGCGCGATCTGGCCGTGACGGCCGGGTTTGCGCCGCCGCCGCCGGAGCCGACCGTTGCCATCAGCCTGAAGACCAACGGCACGGCCGCCGGGCTGGCCTATGCCGACGAGGACGTGCTGGTTGACGAGCCGGGCCAGGCCCTGACGCGATTGTTCATAGGCGCGGATCATGGCCTGGGCAAGAAGGATATCAATGCGCTGGCGATTCTCGACGACGGCTCGCTGCTGATCAGCGTCGACGGGCCGGTAAAGAACCTGCCCGGCCTGTCGGGGATCAAGATCGACGATAGCGACATCGTGCGCTACATTCCCGCTACGGGGCAATTCGAGTGGTACTTCGACGGCTCCGACGTGGGACTGACGACGGCGGCCGAGGACATCGACGCCATCGCCCTGCTGCCCGACGGCCGCCTGTTGCTGAGTACCACCGGCAATGTGAAGGTCGTGGGCGTGTCGGGCCAGGACGAAGACGTGCTGGTGTTCACGGGCGTGTTGGGTTCCGAGCAAACCAGCGGCACGTTTGCGCTCTACCTGGACGGCAGCGATCTGTCCACAGCCCTGAGCGATATCGACGGGCTGGACTTCGCGCCCGGCGGAATGGGCGGCAATGGAATACTCTATATGTCGACCGACAAGAAGGGGATTATTGGCGGCGAGACGATGCTTGGCGACGACGTATTTGCCTGTCACATCAACACGCTGGGCGCGTCGTCGAGTTGTGAATTAATCGAGCGCGTCTGGTCGGGGCAGGCGGAAGGGATGCCGGCCAAGGCCAACGTCGACGCGCTGGATATCAATTAGAATGAGTGGTCAGTGGATCGTCAGCAGCAATTGCTTCCACTGACCACAGTTCAACGGACCATTATGAACAACGATCCGCAATACGAAGACATCCACTACATCCTGACCCACTACCGCACGGTGGCTGTGGTGGGATTCAGCGACAGTGATCGGCGCAAGGCCGCTTTCTATGCCCCGGCTTATCTGAAGGGGCATGGCGGCTACACCGTCATCCCGGTCAATCCGCGGCTGGAGGTCGGCCTTGGCCGCCCCGCCTATGCGTCGTTGCTCGACGTGCCCGATGCCGTGGATGTGGCCCTCATCTATTTATCGCCCAAGCGGCTGGGCCCGGTCGTCGATCAGGCCATTGCCATTGGCGCGAAGGCGGTGTGGTTGCCGGTGGGCGTGGTCGACGAGGCGGCGGCCGCTCGCGCCCGCGCCGCCGGGCTGCGGGTGGTAATGGATCGCTGCATGATGGTGGAGCACAAGCACCTGGACGTGGACTAGGCCCGCGCCGCCCGCCGCCGCGCCCAGCCATAGACGGCCGCCCGCCAGCCGAGGATGAACAGCCCGCCCAGCCCCAGGGCCACAATCATAAATATCAGGATGATGGACGCTTGCCCGCGCCACAAGGCGCGCAGGATGAGGCCCAACGGTGCGGCGATGAGCCAGGCGGCGGCGACGCGACCCAGCCAGGTGGCGGCCGGCCAGTCGCCCGGCAGGCGCAGAACGCCCATGAGCCAGGCGACAACGCTCCACGGCAAGGCCAGCGCCAGCGTTGTCGTGAACAGGCTGGGCAGCGCGCCGGTCAGGCTCATGCCGTGGTCGCGCTGGCCGATAAAGACGAAGAGCAACAAGATAAGCAAATCCCCGGCCCAAAGAGGCAGGGAGATCGAACGAGTGGTGTTGTTCATAAGATTTCAGTGTGTCAGGGCGTGACAAGCTCTATCCCCAGACAGCGGAGTATATCACACGAACGGCCCGCCGGCGCGGGTTCAAACCCGCTGCTGAGGGATTTTCAGGAATCGATTGCTCTCCGTAACGCCGGTTTCTAAACCGGCTCCGCAGCCTACCCCATTCTCGGCCGCCCTGTAACGCCGGTTTCTAAACCGGCTCCGCAGCCCACCCCGTTCTCGGCCGCCCCGTAACGCCGGTTTCTAAACCGGCTCCCCAGCCCACCCCGTTCTCGGCCGCCCCGTAACGCCGGTTCCTAAACCGGCTCCGCAGCCTACCTTGTTCTCGGCCGGCGGATAAAAACCCGGCGCTACACCATCTGAAAAGCCAAACCGATTCACGCGCTTTGACGACTTAACTCGGAGGTGGGGCGAGCCCACGGCGACCGCCATTACGCTTCGCAGAATCTCCTCTCGCCGCTGCCTCGCCCTCTACGGTGGGGTGCGTGTCGCTTGATCAGGGTCAGGCGACCGTGAACCAACGCCAATGGATTCGCCCAACAACGGGTGCGCCGCCTTTCCGGGTTGTTCTTCGGCGCGCAAGCCGGAAAGTTCGCGCTACCGTCGCGCACATTGCCGCGCCCCCGCCGATGAGTTAAAGTTGTCTCCGGCCCAGCGGCCAAGGGGAATACTGGTTATGAAAAAATTGATTTTCGGCACAAAATCGCGTGCGATGTTGGTCTTTGCGGTGGTGGTGATGGGGTTGGTTATCCTGTCCGGCGGCCGCGCGGCCGCCGCTTTCCCGGCTGTGCCCGCGCAGCCCCCGCCCCAACCCCCCACCGGCCAGTTCATCGTCAAATTCGCCGACCCGGCCGGCCGATCGGTTGCGCCGGCCGACATGGCGCGGCGCATGGACCGGCTGAGCACAGCCGCCGGGCGATCCCTGACCCTGCTGCGGCCGATGTCGGGCGACGCCTATGTCTTCCAGATGGCGACGCCGGTCGACGCGCCCACCGCGAAGGCCATCGCCCGTGACCTGGCCGCGCTGCCGGAAGTGGCCTATGCCCAGCCCGGCGCGACCTGGCAACACATGGGCATTCGCGTGGCCGGGTCGCCCCGCGCCGCGGACAAGTCGCCCGATGATCCGGCCTTTGCCGATCAATGGCACTATCGCTACACGCCCGGCAGCGAGGAAGGCATCAACGTGCCGCCGGCGTGGAATATCACGACCGGCTCGGCCGACATCGTGGTGGCCGTCATCGACACCGGCATTCTGCCCCACGCCGACCTGGCCGGGCGCACCGTGCCGGGCTACGATTTCATCACCTCGCCCCAGCAAGCCAACGACAACGATCACCAGAGCGAAAACAACAGCCGCGACGCGGATCCGTCTGACCCCGGCGATTGGGCGGAACCGGGCGACTGCCCAGGGGGCCGGGCCTCATCCAGTTCGTGGCATGGCACGCACGTGGCCGGGACCATCGGCGCGGCGTCCAACAACGGCAGCGGCGTGGCCGGGATTAACTGGGTATCCAAAATCCTGCCGGTGCGCGTGCTGGGGCGGTGCGGCGGCGAATCGGCCGACGTGATCGATGCCATTCGCTGGGCGGCGGGGTTGCCCGTGCCCGGCGTGCCGCCCAACCCCAATCCGGCGCGCGTGCTTAACCTGAGCCTGGGCGGGCAGGGCATTTGCGGCCAGGCCGAGCAGGCGGCCGTCGCCGACGTCGTGGCCGCGGGGGTGGTGGTGGTGGTGGCCGCGGGCAACGATTCGAATATTGCCGATTTCTACACCCCGGCCAGTTGTGAGGGGGTTATCACCGTGGCCGCGGCGACCCGCGAAGGCGACCTGACATACTATTCCAACTACGGCAGCACCATCGAAGTGTCCGCGCCGGGCGGCGAGACGCCCGGCAACGCCGCCAACGGCATTTTGTCGACGCTCAACGACGGGGCAACTGTGCCCGGCAAAGATAGCTTGGCCTTCTATCAGGGAACGAGTATGGCGACGCCGCACGTGGCCGGGGTGGCGTCGTTGCTGCTGAGTGTCGAGCCGAGCCTGACTCCGGCCCAGGTGAGCGGCATCATCCAGGCCACGGCCCGCGATTTTCCAGAGGGGAGTTTCTGCGCGCCGTGGGCCTGTGGCGAGGGGCTGGTGGATGCCTTTGCCGCGCTCAGCGCGCTGGACGAGCTGTTGCCGCCCAAGCTTGTCGCGCCGGTCGATGAGGCGACGATCAACGAACCCGTCGTGGCGCTGGAATGGTCGGCCGTCCCCAACGCCGAGACCTATACCCTGGAGATCGCGGCCGATACCACGTTCGACGCGCCGCTGGTCAGCCACACGGGCGAGGCGACGACCTTTACGACAGAGCCGCTGGCGGCCGGCGTCTACTACTGGCGCGTGTTTGCGCTGGCGGGTGAGGAAATCGGCCCGTTGAGCTCGGTGTGGTCGTTCACGATTGAGACGTTGGGGCCGCCGCCGTGCGAGCCGCCGGCCGCGCCGGCGCTGCTTCAGCCGGGGGAGGGGGCGACGCTCAACGATGGCGTGGTCCTGTATGAGTGGAGCAGCGTGCAGGCTGCCAGCCGGTACGAACTTCAGGTGGCCGCCACGCCCGATTTCGCCGCGCCGCTGGTCGAGGAAACGACAATAGCCGCGACCTATCAGGCAACCGACTCGCTGGAACCGGGCCTCTACTACTGGCGCGTGCGCGGCCGTAATCTGAGCGAGGCGTGCGACTTGGCCGGTGAGTGGAGCGCGGCGGGGTCGTTCACGGTCGAGCAAGAGGTAATCCCGCCGGACTTTGTGGCCTTTATGCCCGTGCTGGTGAGACCCTAGCCCGGAGGGCGACGGCTGCGTGACCCGCAAGGGCGCAAGTGCGTTCACCTGCTTGCGCCCTTATATAAACTCTCTGATCGCTAACCGGCCTCAGCCGCCACTGCCCAGCACCCGTTCCCCCGTGGGGCCGGGGCTGCCGCCGGCCGGCTCGACCGTGATGCCGAAGCGCTCATAGGCCGTCGCTGGGCGCGGGGCGGCCACGGGCACGGCCGCCCGGCCGGCGGCGTCGACGGAAAAGACGGCCCCGCTGTCGCGCTCGTCCCCGACCACCAGCCAAAGTTGATATTGCCGGTCGGCCGACAGCGGCGGCAGGCCGGTGACCTCCAGCGTGGCCGCGCCGCTGCGGGCAAAGCGCAGTTCGCCGGCGGCGGCGGGTGCGGCGTCGGTGGGCAGCAGGGCCACGGCGCGCGCCGGCGCGGTCCAGCGCGTGGCCAAA
>JACKBY010000024.1 GCA_020634335.1 Promineifilum sp.
CGGCGCGCAACCACCGATGGCCACAGCCAGCGCCCAACGCATCTGCGTCCCACCATCGACAGGCAGTTCAAAGAGATCCGGCGTCTCCCATACGCCACAGGTCGCCCCATAAGTCAATCCGAAACCACCACTGGATTCCCAATCGAGCAGGTCGTCAGACATGAAAAACAGGATGATATTGCCGGCGCTGACGGCCATTACCCAGTGGCCGGCTTCGCCCTCCGTCTCATACCAGAAGACCTTCGGGTCTCTGAAATTGCGGATATTGGCGGGTGGTTCCAGCACCGGATTGCCCTCATACTTCGTCCAGGTCCTACCCTTGTCGGTGCTATAGGCAACGCTCTGCATCTGACGCCCGTTATCGTTATGGGTGAAAAGGGCGACCATGGCCTCTTCACCGAACCCAGCCGTGTTGTTCCAGTCGATCACCACACTGCCGGAGAAGATCGTGCCCAATTCATCAGGGTACAGGGCGATAGGCAAATGTATCCAGTTGACCAGATCGGCACTGACCGCATGCCCCCAGTGCATGGGGCCCCAGACCGTGTCATCGGGGTTGTGCTGGTAGAAGAGATGATACTCGCCGTCGTAATAGACCAGCCCGTTCGGATCGTTTGCCCAATTCTCAGGGACAGAGACGTGATATTGGGGGCGGAACGGCTCGTCGAGTGCCAGCGACACACCCGCAACTGTTGGGGGCGCCACGGCCGCACACCCGGCCAAAACCACCAGCGAGGCGGCCGCCAGCATGAGCGCTGTCAACTTCAGCCACATGTGCCGTTTCATATCACAGACCTGCCTGTAACCGGCGCAAACCCGGTATGGTGTCAGGGCAGGCCCGAGGACCTGCCCCATCCGGAGGAAAAGAAATCAGCTAAATGCTAGTTTCCAAAACCGTAGCCACTGTTGTCCTCGATGTCCTGCTCGATGCTGTCCACAGCATCGTCCAGGCCATCCTGAATATTGCCGCCGTCGCGAATTGAGAGACCGGCTTGCTCAAATTGACTGGAGATAGTCAGGTAGCCTGGCGTTTCCGGGCGCACCAGGGCAAAGGCTTCAGCCATGTCGAAGAAGGAACGGAAGGGGCCGCCCTCGGCGTAGTCTTCCGTCAGGTCAGCCGCCGCCAACGAGGTAGGAATCAAACCCGTCGCCTCGGACATGAACGCGATGTTCTCCGGTGTCAAGGTGGAGAGAACAAACTCGAAGGCACCGGGGGTCGCATCCTCTGGGCAATTGGTGGTCACGCCCATCTGCCACGAGCCGGCGCCGATGACCGGGCCGTTACCGAAATCGGGTGGCGGCAGGAAGAGGGCGTCATCGCCATATTGATCCAGGACAGCCTGTGCTGACCAGCTGCCTGTATACCACAGCGGGATCCGGCCTTGGAGAAAGCCCTGGTCGTCGGCCGGCGTCGCCGGCACGTAGCCTTCAGTGAATAGGCTCTGGAACCACTCAGCCCAAGCCGCTGCTTCGGGGCCATTGAGGGCGCCTTCCGCATCCAGGTAAGTGTCCCGGTTGATCAGATCGCCACCGAAGCTCTGGAGCCATGGCGAGTAAGCATAGGGCCACCATTCACCGGTGTAGCCCGCGTTCACATCAAAAGCATATTCGAACTCCCCGGAATCCTTGAGCGTATCCAGCGCAGCCTGGAATTCGTCAAGTGTCCACGGTTCCCCAATTGTTGGTATGCGGATTCCGTACTGGTCCAGGATGGACTTGCGTGCATAGACAAGCAAGGCAACATCGAACTGGCCCACCGAGTAGATCTCGCCATTGTAGCGGCCGATGTCGTTGTCCAGGATGCCCATCTCGTCCAGTTCGGCTTCGGTGATAGGCAAAGGCTGAACGTAACCCGACCAGGCAAAGTTGGACACGGTAGGCCCATCCAGGTCGATGATGCACGGCAGGCTCCCGGCCACAGAGGCGGCGGCGACGGAGTCGTTGTAGGATTCTTGGGGAAACGACTCAATAACCACCTCGAACTGCTCGCTCTGGGCATTGAAGTCGGCTACCCACTGTTCGATCACGCCCAATTCGTTCGGATTGCCCGCCGAGTGAGTCCACAAACCCAGCGTAGTTTTACCGTCGACGGCGGCTGGTTCCTCGGCGGCCGGCTCTTCGGCAGCTGGTTCTTCCACGGGCGCCTCTTCCTCAGCCGCTGCCTCAGTCGGTGCGGCCTCTTCAGTTGGCGTATTTGTACCCCCGCCACAGGCGGCGAGCGCCAGGGCCAGGACGACAAGCAAAACAATACCTACCCACCATTTCTGCTGGTTCTTCATGACGGATTTCTCCTATTTCTTGTTGCGTTTACTGATTTCGATGACGATGAGTCGGCCGGTTAATCCGGGTCAGGCCGACCACTGACCGGTTTCTAGCAGTTTTTGAGCATCTCCATAAAGACTCCTCTCTTCTCCATATGAGCAATTGTTAGACTGAATCACGGCTAATCAACGGGCAATCGATCTTATACCGGACAGGTGTTTCACTGTCCGGTTCCCCTTGGGCGAGCAACCGTAACAACTCGTCGACCGCCCATCTGCCCATCTGATAGTGAGGCAATTCCATGGTCGTTAGGGCGGGATACAGGCTGGCGGCGATGACCTCCTGGTTATCGAACCCTACTACGGCGACATCTCCTGGAATGGACAGCCCCAGATTGCGAAGCGCGTCGTAGGCACCCATCGCCATTCGGTCATTGAAACAGAACAGAGCGGTCGGGCGATCCGGAAGCTTCATCAATTGCATGGCACACTCATATCCCCCGCGCGCTATACTCTCGCCCGCGAAAACCAAACTCTCGTCGAATGGGACATTGTGAGCAGCCAACGCCTGCTTATATCCCTCCAGGCGCCCAACCGACGCCGGTACGGGGTTAGAATCATTAATGAAACCGATGCGGCGATGACCGCGCTCCAGAAGGAGCGACGTGGCGCGAGATCCGCCACTTACTTCGTCCGGCACAATTGACGGGAGTGTGCCATCAGCCACAAAACAGTCGAGCAGGACGGTCGGCACCTGGCGTATACTTTCCGGGGGATGAACCTCGCGATGATACATGGTGGCATAGATGACACCTTCCACCTGGCGTTGCAGAAGTGTCTCGGCAGCGAGCTGTTTCATCGTCCTGTTGCCACCCGTGTTGATCAACAACAGCAGCTTTTCATCTTCCCAGGCCCGGTCCTGAGCGCCATGGATGATCTCCCCGGCAAACGGGGATGTAGCAACCTCGTCCGATATAAAGCCAATTGTATGCGTTTTGGCCGAGCGTAAGCCTTGGGCGATGGCGTTGGGACGATAGCCTAGCTGCTTGACGGCATCCCAGACCCGAAGGCGTGTGTCCTGGGGGATACCTGCGTCTTCAACGTTGTTGATGACGAACGAAGCGGTCGTGCGGGACACGCCGGCCAGCGTGGCCACATCCTGCATGGAGGGACGTTTTTTGTAGGAACTAATCTTGGTCATCGATTTATTGTAGATAGAAACAATCGGACGACTACCTCTTAAACAACTCGACTAACACGTGTTACTAACACGTGTTAGTATGATAGCATACTGAGAAACATCTTGTCAAGTGGCAGCTTAGCGGCATTCTGGGTATGTCCCGGATTCACGAGGAAACGCACGGTAGGAAATATCAAACACGCTGATTTTGGGGATGGTTTTTGCGAGAGTTTGTACCCTCAGCGTTTAAGTTCTCCAGCATCTGCCATGGATCCAAGTCATTATCTGCCATCAGAGGCGGTTTCAGGTCTCTTTGAGTTCAAAATTTACAGCAAAAATGGTGACGATTAGGAAAGGTTGACGCCTTAGATACCGTCTTGATTGTCAAGCGGAACCTTGGACATTAACAGCATAACTTGGATCAAAAGGGTTGCCCGACTTCAGCACACCGTAAACGATGTGCAGCAACTTGCGCATCACCGCACCAACGATAACCATCTTGGGCTTGCCGCGTTCGCGGAGACGTTCAGCAAAGACCTGAATAATTGGGTTCCAGCGGAGAGCGACTAACGCCGGCATGTAGAGGGCACGACGCAAGTGGGCATTCCCTGTCTTGGAAAGATGGCCGCGACGCAAGACGCTGGAACCGGATTGATGCTCGCGAGGTGTAAGTCCGGAATAGGCGGCCAGTTGAGACGCTCCCTCGAAACGTTCCAGCGATGGAATCTCGGCCAGCAGTCTCGCCGCCGTTACGTCGGCGATGCCGGGAATGGAGGTCAACAGGGCCTTCTGTTGTTTGAGGTCAGGATGTTGGTCGATGTGATCGTGAATACGGGCCATCAACTGGCTAATCTGTTCGTCGAGGAAGGCGACATGGGCTTCCAGGGTTTCGAGCACAACAGCTGAGGGAGCGCCCGCTTGCAATCGATTTTTCTCCTGCTGGCGCATCGTTTGTAACGCGTCCAGTTGACGAACCATCGCCTGTAGCTCCTGCTGGGCCGGCGATGGTTTTGTCCACCGTTCTGGGGCTTGGGTAGCACAGAAGTGGGCAATGATCTTGGCGCCTTCCTTATCCGTCTTGTTACGCTTGAGCTGGCTGGCCGCATAAGCCTGGATACGAGCCGGATTCACAACGCTGACCTGGTAACCGGTTTCGTGCAAGAACAGAGCCAATTCGTCCCTGTAGCGGCCGGTTGCCTCCAGACAGGCGTGGAGGTCGTCCACCCTCCGTTTTTTCAGCCACTTCCGCAGAGCGACGAACCCCACTAAGTCATTGTCGAAGGTGGCCAGACGATATTCATCCTCTATCAGGAGGGCTACATCGAACTTGTTCTTGGAGATATCGATACCCAGAATATCCATGAAGAGGCACCTCGTTTGTAAGACATAAGGCGGCGCTTGCTTGCAGAACCTGCTTGCGAATTCAAGCTCTACCCGTCGGACAGGTTGGCTTCAGATACCGTTCGTTCTCAAAGCAAGCACGAGGAAGGGGGCGTAATCTAAGCATCGAGTTCAGAGACTTGAGCGGACATACAGGCTCACCCTTCCTCTTGCCCGTTGTGGAGCAGGCTATCCTGCCCACCTTTAATATACAAGCGGACATTTACGGACGTTTCCGGGAGGTACCCACTAAACAAAAGAATCGCCTCCCTCGAAGGCGATTGAAACAATCACAAGACCCCGAAGGTTTTCCGAAAACCTCCGGGGTCTTGTGTCTTAGGGGGTCGGGGCGGGTTTTGGGCCGGCCCCGACCCGTGTATCTCCACGCAGATGCCGATCGATCTTGGGCACACCAGGCCCGTTTAAACCCGTTGCCGGAAGCTGCCCCGCCCCCTCAGCCCGCCGGCTCGAAGCGATAGCCCAGGGCGCGCAGGTTGACGATGCGCTCGCCCGTGTCCGACTCCTCCAGCTCGCGGCGCAGCTTGGAGACGGCGATGTGGATCTTGCGCTTGTCGCGCTCGCTCGGCTCGTCGCCCAGCGACAGCGTCCACGACCACACCCGCCGGCCCAGTTCCTCGAAAGTCAGCACTTCGCCCGGCCGGCTGCGAAAGACATCGTAGAGACTGGACTGCAAGCCGGTCAGGTTCGGCTCCGTTTCGGCGGTGGCGGTGGCGGCGGTGGCGGCCGCCGGGGCATCCAGGTAGGCCAGCAAGAAGCTGCGGAACAGCGGCGAAAAGAGGCGGTAGACCCGGCTTTCGGCGTCGAAATCGACCAGACCATACGTTTCCAGGCTGGTCAGCAGGACGTCCTGGCGTCCGGTGGCGGCAACAGCCTCGTCCATGTTGATCGTCTCTCGCCGGGCCAGGTCGAGCAGGGCCTGGCGCTGGGCGTTGGTGCGTTGCTGGAAATACAGCTCGAACAGACGCCGGAAGTCGTCGGCCAGCCGATTCTCCAGATAGGGTTGGAAGGCGTCGGGCAGGCTGTCGGGCGAGTCCTGCAAGCCGATACGCCGCCGCAGTTCCCACAACGCCTGCCCGGCCAGCAGTAACAAATAGGGAAAGCCGCCGGCCAGCCGCACCAGCCGGTCGATGTCGGCGTCCGGCAACGACGCCTCGCGCGCGGCCAGCACCCGGGTCACGAACAGGCGGGCTTCGTCGGGCCGCATATCGCGGATGGCGATCTGCGGCAGGCGCTTGTAGAACGGCGAGCCTTTGGCGGCGGCGTTGACGTCTTCCAGGCGGCGCTCTGTGGCCAGGATCATGAAGACGTAGGGCTTCCAGGCGGCCAGCCGGGCGGTTTCGTCGGCTGTCAGGCGGGCATAGGCCAGGTCGCTGTCAAATTCGTCGAAGAGCATGACCGCGCGGATGCCGGCCCTGTCCAGCCCGCGCAGATTCACCTCCACGAAGGCCATGGCTGTCTCGCCGTCCTCGACCTTGATCGGTATGGTCGGCGGTTCGGGCAGGTTGATCTCCGGATGTTGGGCGGCCATGGTGTCATAATAGGCCTGATAAGCACGAAAATACTCGCGATAAATTTGCACGAAAGGATGAACGGATTTAAACCAGCCGGCGATAAAGGCGATAAAAATGCGGTATGGCTCCTCGTCATAGGGCTTCTGAAACTCGGTGCGATACTTCTTGAGAAAGTTTGGCCCGCCAATGTAGTGCAAGAGGGCGGTCTTGCCCATTTGGGGCAGACCGTGGAGGTCGCGATCATCGGGGTTGGGCTGGGTGATGGCCTGGCCGATGTCGTCCAGGATGTTCTCTCGGCCCACGGGCAGGAACTCTTCGGACATTAGAAAATCTGAGAAAGGATTACCGTACATCGTTTAATCTCTCCGGAATAAGGCCTAGTAGATGTCGCCGAGCGGATCTGCGCCCCACGAATAATCGGGGTCGCGCAGGGCCTCGTGCAACAAGTGGATGGGAAAGCCGACAGTGCGGCGCGGCCCGGCGGCCACCGTTTCCAGCACACCGATTTGTTCCAGAAAGGTGATGTGGCCGTCGAGCTCGCGGTCGGACAGGCCGAACAGATCGGTCAACTCGTCTTTGGCTGTTGCCAGCGGCCACGATTGGCCCAGCGCCAGCGCTTCGGCCAGATAGAGGACGATGTCGCGCCGCCACCCCTGCAACGGTTGGGTGAGATGATCGAAATAGGCCGGGCGGCCCAGCACCTCGCGGACGGCGCCATCCAGGTCGATGGGCCGGATTTCCAGGCGACGGGCGCGCTTCACCCGGTCCAAAAGCCGGCGACAAAGGACATGGATGAGATAGGGGTTGCCGGCCGTCCAGTCGAGGATTTGCTCGGGAATGGCGTCGGCAGGCGGGGCAAAATGGAACTCGTGGCGGGTGGACAAGTCCACGATGAGCTGCCGGGCGACGGGGCGCGGCAGGTGGCGAATGTTGATCTGTGGCGGGTCCACCGGCAGGTGGGGCAACGCCGCCTGCAAGATGGGGTCAATCCGGTAGATGTCCTGGACGACGAGCAGCCAACGAATGTCGGGGTGCCTGCTGATGATGGCCCACAGCTTGTCGAGCATGATCGGGCGGCGGCGGCGGCGCACGACCTGGCCGTATCCGGCGTCGAACTCGTCGGCGATGATCAGTAGCCGTTGGGGGGCATACAGGTGCTCGGCGGCGGTCAATTGCCGGTCGAGCCAGACGATGGGATCGTCGTGCAATTCCAGTCGGGGGATCGGCTGGTGGAGGGCATCGAAAACGCGCTGCACCAGTAGCTCGGCCACCGTGAAGGGTTGGTCGAGCGAGGCCAACCGGAAATCGACCAGCACGGGCGCTACCCGGCGCTGGGGGAATTCCACCAGGCCGTCCTGTTCGTGCTCGATGATCCGCTTGACCAGCGAGCTTTTGCCCACGCGGCGCTGGCCATAGAGAAACAGCGTCTGTGACCGCAGCGGATTGCCGTAAGTCCAGTCGATGATGGCATTGATGATCTCGTCGCGGCCGAAGAAACGCCAATCGGTGACTTCGCCTTCGGTGAAGGGGTTGAGAATGCGGCGCGACATGTCGGCCGGGCGCACTTCGACGCGCCGGCCGGCCGGCTCCGGTCGATAGCTGACTTGCGTGTCATCGGCCATCCGGGCAATCTGCAACCGCAGATCGTGGCACAGTTGGGGCAGTTTGGCGGCCACGTCGAGCTTTATGGTGGCGCGCAGCAACTGATTGACCTCGGCGTTGATACGAAACAGATAGGCATGGGGGATGTCGTAGACCAGACTTAACACGCGGTTGAGCAGGCCGTCGAAGTCGGGCGTGCTGATCTCGAAGCGATAGAGCGGCCACGATTCGGCGTTGTCTTGGGGGTCGCGTTGCAGGTCGATCAGGTTGGCGTCCGACCGGATTTGGCGACAGTCGTTCAGGTGGACGACCAGCGTGTCTTTGCGCAACAGCTGGCCCTTGATGTCCTCGTCGTTTGGCGTGGGCCGGCAGGCCTGGCACAGGATGATCTGTTGCAGATTCGACGACAACGACTGGCCGTCTGGCAGCCGAAAGTTGGGGCTGATGAGTTCGGAGATGAAACGGTGGGCCAGCTTGTCGGCCCGGCCGGCATTGCCGGCAATCTCGCCATAGAGCGCGTCCAGATCGCTCATCCCCAGGCGAATGGCGGCCCGCTCCAGGAAATGCTCTACGTCGGCCGTGGCGCAGATGGGCGGCGTGTAAGGCGCGCGGTCGCGCCGGTGGTGGTAGAGGTCAAACCAGCGCATGACGGTTTCTTCGAAGGCGCAGCGACCGCGGTGGATGAAACTGGCCCGACGCCGCAACGCGCCCCTGATTTTAGCTCGCGACCGCCGCGACTTAGCCATGCCCAACCAGGCAAAATCGATGCGGGCCAGGAACATGTCGAACGTGACTTGCACCAGGTCGGCGTTTCTCAGTTCGGTGGCAAAGGGGACGACATCGCCGTTGATCTGGATCTGGGCCGTGTGCGGCCCCAATTGGGTGTGGACGCGATAGGCAAAATCGAGCGCTGTGTTCTTTTCGTCCAGCAGGAAGAGCTGGCCTGCCGGCGAAAAGCAGTAGAGCGGACGCGAGGAACCGCCGGGGGGGTGGTCGCGCACATAGGCGACGATGTCTTTGTGTCGGCCTTTGGTACGCCGCTCCAGCTCAGCGGATGGCCCGTCGAGCTGGTTCCACCAGGCAACGACGGCGGCGCGGGCGGTGGCATCGCTGGCCGCAGCGGCCAGAATACCCCACTCGTTCACCTGGTACATCTCCTCTGTCAAAATGTAGACCTTGATCAGCCGGGCGGGTAAATCGCCTGCGGGGGGCGACCAAAGGCCCAGCGTTTGCAGCGTGCGATAGCCGTTGGGTTGGGGGGCGGCGATGAAGTCGCGGATGGCCTGGCTTTGGGTGGCGCCGGCCGGCGGGCAAACGCGGTGGACGGCGGCCATGGCTCGGTAGCAGTCGTCGGCGGTGCGGCAGAAGAGGCGCACGACAAGCTGCGGCTGCTCGGTGGTGCCGGCCTCTGCGGCGCGGTTGAGCGCGTGGCCGGGCAGGTCGAAAACAGGATCGATGTAAGGGGGCAATTGGCTGCCGAACACGTCGCGCAGCGCGCGGTCTAGTTCGTGGCGCAGGTGGGCCACCAGCCAGCCGCGCGCTTCCAGCGTCAGCGGGCCGCCGTCCGCCGGCGGCAGAGTCGGCCCAGGGCCGGGCCGGGGTACCAGCCAGACGGCTTGCTGGGCGATGACCAGCGCTTCCAGATTTTCAGACGTGGCCTCGAGTTGAATACCCATCGTGTCTGCTTGCGTGGTGTAGACGGCTGAATGTTGCCGGCGCAGGCATTCCTCGACCCAGGCGCGTCGCACGTGGTACATGCCCAACCGTTGGGCCGCCGGCACGTAGACCGCCAGCATTTCGTCGGCCAGGGCCGGATCGGCGTCGTCGCTGAAAAGGCGGAGGTGGCGGGCGGCCAGCAGCATGAGGATGTGGCGCATCTCCGGGGCGTCGCAGTAGATGGCCCGGTAGAGCGCGCGCAGACGCAGAGCCGGGACGTCGACGGGATGGGCGGCCGGCTCAAGGGCGTCGGGCAGGTAGACGCGCAACCAGTCGCGCTGATCGTTGGCCAGACGCAGGACGGCCGCGGGCGGGTCGCCGTTTGCCGTGTCACAGGGGATGCCGGCCACCAGACAGGCAGCGGCGATCCAGTCGATGGGCAAACGCCACTCGGCGGCCAGCCGGCTAACGGCCGACGGCCACAAATCGGGGGCAGGCAAGCCACCCGCCGCGATCGATGGCAAATCACCCGCTTGCAGGGCCATGGTTTAGAATCATCCTTGTCTATCCGGTTTGAAGGTGTGCAATAGAAAGGGTCGATGCGCGGCGTGGTAAATTCGACGTTTGCCGCGCGCCCTTTCCCGTAAAGGGTATCGACCGTTCTTTCGGCTTTATCCTTACCATTCTATATTAATGTCTCACTCATGTCAATAGTATAGCTACAGTGTATCCATATTTGCTATGGAAATGCATAGTGGGCGTATATATGGTCACAATTACCCTGGGGTTAGATGTAATTCGGCCACTGGCCCCGCGAAACGGCGGGTATTTCCTTTCAGACTATTGACATTGCCGTTAATATCCTGATATACTAATGATATCATAGAAATACTTATCTGGATACATCAGGATAAGTAGCGGCGAAAATGCTTGCCGGGCTAATAGCCGATTCTCAGCACGTTAACACCCAATAAACATCGCGGCGAACCACGGGTGGTTCGTCGGCGGGGGCGGACATTCGACGCCGCCCCCGCCGACGGGGCGGTCGACGGACGCCGTCGACCCATCCCGCAGGCCCCGGTTTGGATGTGCCGGTTCCAGCCAGTCGCGACCGGGGCCTTTATTTCATTGCCGTGCCGAGCCGCACCCACGGCCGGCCTCTATGTCGGTGATGGTGTGGAAAGGGTGGGGCAAAAGCCCGCCGCGTGGTCGATTGAGGAGGCAGGAAATGGACCATACTCACGTTTTGCCGATGATGATCGGCCTGGCAATCGGACTGATGATCGCCCTGACGGCGATCATCGCCATGGGCAGTCGCACGTCGCCGCCCGTGGTCGTCGTGCAACCGCCGCCGTCGAACAACGATGTTGGCTGTGGCGGGTTCCTGATGGTCGTGTTGTTTTTGCTGCTGGCCCTGCTTTTCTGGATGCTAGTTTTGGGATAGGCGGACTGTCCGGGGCGGGCGGGGACGCTCGCCCCGTTGCGAGGTGGGACGTGAACGTGATACAGGCGGATCATTCGTTGTGGAAAATCGTCTTTGGGTTCATGCTGGTTGTCGGCCTGCTGATATTTGTGGGAGCGCTGTCGCTGGCCGGTGCCGATATCTTCAATGGTGAACGGGCGCGGGCCGAAGCGGCATTGATGAACAGTCGCACCGCGCTGGAGGCGCAGCGTGGCCAGATCGACCTCTCTTTTTATACGCAACGGCTGCAGGAAGAAGCGCAACTGTACTTTCGGATGATGCAGGCCAAGGCCGATTACGATGTGGCGACGATGGCCGAGACGCTGCGCGTGCAGCAGGCCGAAAACGACCGGCGGCTGGCTTCGCGCGACCGGTTCGACCGGGTTTTGGCGACGGTGGCGACGCTGGCGGGTGGCGGGTTCGTGGTTGTGGTGCTCTACACGCTGCTGCTGGTGGCGCAGCGCGGCGTCGATCGGCTGCTGCCGCCGCGCGTCGTGAAGACCGCCCCGGCCGGCGCGGTGCCGTTCGCGCCGCCGGCGCCCGACCCGTGGCGCAACCCGGCCTTCCGGGCCTCCATGCGCCGGCAAGCCCGCCAACGGGAATGGACAAGCGCGCCGCGCGGCTGCCGGCCCGCGCGCCGGCCGCGCCCCCGCCGCGCGCCAACAGCCACCAGGCCGGCCCGCGGCCGGCCAGAGAGCGGGAGATGAACTGGTGATAGAATAGCCGGATTTTCACAGAAAATCCGGCTTATTAGTTTATTTTGCGGCGGCCGCTGGGTGGGCCATCGAGGATCAGTCTATTCTCTTTCCTGAATGGAAGTCCACGTGCCGCTATCATGGAACAAGGCGTAATTGCGAGCATCGTTTTCCAGGAAGTAAAAAGTGAGGCGGGCGCGAAAATCCTGCACAGCCGGGCCGGTCGTATTCATCTCGCCAGCCGGGGTCGCCCGGCCGAAGCGGGGCCGGGCCAGTATACGCCGGAGGGTGGGTGGGGCAAGTTTAGCGAATCTGAATCATAGTTAATCTAATCTTTATTAGTGATACCAAAAAGACCTCGGCAGTTTATCGCGAACTCCTGTTCGCCAACCGCTGAGGTCTTTTGGCATCGCCTTCAAGGCGTTTCTTTTGTTTAGACTATGGCCTCGCAACAGGTGACCGCCGTCTTTACCACCGTGATGTTTCAATCGCCTTCGAGGCGATTCTTTTGTTTAGACAATGAGGCTTACAGGCGAGACAGGAGAGGATGAAGGGATGAACAGACACGGCCGCCCGGATCGTGGCGTTATTTGTACCGTAAGAATGACATAATATGCTCAGTCAAGCGGGGCCTGTCTGTCCTGTTGGCCCCGCTTGCCGGTTGGCCGACGTAGACGGCCGGAAAACCCGTTCGCCGGCTCAGGAAAAGTGACACCATATGACCTGGACTATCACCCAAAAACCCGCCTTTCTCGATGACCTGATCGACCTGCCCAAAGACCTGCAAAAATCTGTCGGCCAGGCCATCGTCGACCTGACCGGCGACCCCGTCACCCCCCGCGGCCACACGATCAAAAAGCTGGCCGGCTATGACAACGTCTACCGCTACCGCCTGGGCGATTTCCGCCTGATCTACGCCGCCGAGCGCCAGGCACAAATGGTCAATCTGCTCAGCGTCGGGCCGCGCGGCCGCGTCTATGAGCGCTTCAACTACGACGGCTGGAACGCCCCCGACGCGGCCGTAGCCTTCGGCCCCCAGTTGGCCGCCCGGCCGGAGTGGCAAGAGCACCCCGAGTGGCGACAACCGGCCGGCCCGGCCGCCGGCGCAGCGCGGCTGCCGCGCGTGCTGACGGCCGACCTGCTGGCCCGCTGGCGCATCGACCCCGCCCATCACGCCGTGCTGCTCGCCTGTCGCACCGAAGACGATCTGCTGGCCGCCAACGCCCACGTGCCCGACGCCGCCCTCGACCGCGTGATGAAAGGTCTCTACTCGCCCACGCCCGACCAACTGGCCGCCGAACCCGACCTGATGCTCTATGACCCCGCCGACCTGCTGCGCTACGCCGAGGGCGACCTGGCCGGCTTCCTGCTGCGGCTCGACGACCGCCAGGAGCCGCTGACGCGCTGGGCGCTGCGCGGGCCGACGCTGGTCAAGGGCGGCCCCGGCTCCGGCAAATCGACCGTGGCCCTCTACCGCGTCCGCGCCGTCGTCGACCACCACCTGGCCCAGACCGGCCGGCTGCCGTCGGTGCTCTTCACCACCTACACCAACGCCCTCATCAACGCCAGCGAATCGCTGCTGCGCCAACTGCTGGGCGATTCGGTACGCCTGACCAAAAACGGCCGGCTGCCCCCGGAAATCCGCGTCAGCACGCTGAGCCGGACGGCGCAATGGATCGCCAGATCGAGCGGCGAGCCGTATGAGATGGCCGGCGACCACCACCGCGCCCAGGCCCTCCACGCCGCCCGCGCCGCCCTGACTCCGCGCGCCTTCGGCCAGGCCGACCTGGCCGCCGCCTATGGGCAAATCCGGGAGCTGCGCGACGACTACCTGCTGGAGGAGTTCGACTGGGTGATCGAGGGACAAACCTGCCGCCACGCCGCCGCCTATCTGGCCGCCGACCGCGCCGGGCGCGGCATCGCCTTCGGCCGCGAGCGGCGGGCGGCCGTCTGGCGGCTCTACGAGACCTACCGCGACCACCTGGCGGCGCAGAACCTGATCACCTGGGGCGAGTTGACGCTGGCGGCGCTCGACCGGGTGCGGGCCGGCGAATTCACCCGCCGCTGGGACTACGTCATCGTCGACGAAGCCCAGGACCTGCCCCCCGCGGCGCTGGCCCTGGCGGTGGAGCTGTGCCGCGACCCCGGCGGCGTGTTCCTGACGGCCGACGCCAACCAGTCGCTCTACAATCGCGGCTTTCGCTGGCGGGCTGTCCACACCGCCCTGGCCGTCAGCGGGCGCACGCGCATCCTGCGGCGCAACTATCGCACCGCCCGCCCCATTGCCGCCGCCGCGGCCGAGATCGTCGCCGGCCTGCCCGACGCCGACCCCGACGCCGCCCAGCAGGAATTCGTTCACACCGGCCGCCGCCGGACCTCTATACCGCGCGCGGCGCGACCGACCAATGGCGTCACATCGCCCACTGGATCACCAACGCCGCCGGGCAGCTGCGGCTGCCGCCCGGCGCGGCGGCCGTGCTGGTGGCCTCCGGCGAGGTCGGCCGCCCCCTGGCCGAGGCGCTGCGCGACCACGGCTTGCCGGCGCGCTTCATGCCCAGCCGCGAATTCGATATGGAATCGCCGGGGGTCAAGGTGACCACGCTCCACGCCTCCAAGGGGCTGGAGTTCCCCATCGTCGTCGTGGCCCACGCCGAGGCCGGGCGGCTGCCGCGCCCCACGGCCGCCACCGACCCCGACGAACGCGCCGCCCACGACGACGCCCAGCGGCGGCTGTTCTACGTCGGCTGCACGCGGGCCATGCGCCGGCTGCTGGTCACCTATGACCAGGCGTTGCCGTCGCCGTTCGTGGCCGCGCTGAGCGCGGAGCGATGGCAGCGGACGGCATAGGCAGGGACGCTATGAAAACGCTGGCCCAGTACGAATCCGAATTGTCGTCGATAGTGCCCTCGATCACCCTGTTGGGGCAACTCAGCTACGATCAGGCCCATCTGCTCGAACTGCGGGCGGCGCTGGGGCCGCTATTCGCCGACTCGCCGGCCGAAGGCCTGAAGGATATCCGTCGGCGCTATCCCCTGACCTTCGCCCTCTACCTGGTGCTCGAGGCGCTCTATACCTATGAGGGTGGCGACTACTGGACCGGGCCGCGCCAAGCGCTGGGTCTGTCCGGGCCCCACACGGCCGACGCCGGCCAGGCCTTTCGCGACGTGCTGCGCCGCGAGAGGCTGCCCACTTTCGAACACCTGGGCGGCCACGTCCATATCACGCCCATTCTGGCCCATGCCGGCATCCCCACCTACTGTCTCGACGACTTCTTCGACTTGCTCGATCGGGTCGACCGCCGCAACGCGCTCATCGACGTGCCCACGCTGCTGGCCGATTGGGCCGGCGACAGGTTCCCGGTGATTATCGACCGGCCGGCGCAGCGCTTCCTATTATATGGCGGCGACCTGGCCGAAGAGTTCGTCGAGCGCTGCCTGGAGCTGTGGCGCGAGGGCGGCCACGACGCGGAAACCCTGGATCTGCCCGACCGCGTCCTGGACGCTTACGACCGCTGGCGTGCCCGGCACCCCCCGCGCGGCCGGGTCGAGCCCGACGTTCGCCTGCCCGCCGCCCCCAAGCTGACTTTCGATCCGTACGGCGAAGGCGTGGCCATCCTCCTGCCGCCGGTCGTTTATGCCGCCGCCCGCGCCCCCGACTCCCTGACGTGGCGCATCGACGCCGGCGACCGCCAACGCGTCGAAACGACCTATCGCCGCCGCCTGGGCCACGAGACCGAGTTCGTCGCTCGCGCCGCGGTGGTCAACGTCCTGACCGTTGCCCCGACCTATCGCGTGTCGGCCCTGGCCGGCGACACGCTACTCAAGTCATGGACGCTCGACGGGCCGGGCGTGTTGCCGCTGCTGGCTTTCGACGCCGCCACCGGCGAGGTGCTGGCCGACCGGCAACGAGAGAACACGGAGGCGTACTGGATCACACCCGGCGAGCGCCAACTGGTCTATCCTCTTCACTGCGAAGTTGACCCGCAGGCCGCGCGCAAACTGATCGAGCTGCCCTCTTCCGGCGGCGACTGGGCGAGTTTCGCCTGTGAGACGTGGCTGCTGGAGCCGGACGGCCGCCTGGACCTGACTCTGGCCGACGGCCGCCACGTCGCCTTCCGCGCCCGCAACGACCCGCCGCCGCCCCGCCCCACGCTGGACGGCCAACCGCTCCTGGCCGCCGGCATCCACGAGCGCTTCGCCCTCTACAACGGCCGCCCGCCCGATTTGCGCATCCCGCCCGGCCGCGCCGGTCACCAGCCGGAGCGCTGGCGAATCGCCATCACGCCCATCGGCGCGGCCGACCCGCCCACCCCGCGCGACTACGCCTTCGACGCCCTGCGACACCGCTACATCATCGAAGGCGATCTGATCCTGCCCTTCGACGCGCCGGAACTGCTGGGGGCCGCGCCGTTTGGGGAGTTCCACGTGCGGCTGCGCGGCCCCTATGGCCGTAAGGCGGACTTTGATTTGCGGTTTGCTCCCGGCCTGCGCTTCCAGGGCTATCCGCGCCTCCACACGGCGACCGACGGCTCCCCGTCAACCTGGCGAATCATCCACCCCGCGGGCTACGATCTGACCTCGCCGAAGACGGGGGTGATTGTGGGACCGCCGGAAGCGGCCGGCGCGGGCTTTGTGGCCCGCGCCCTCAGCCTCGCGCCCGATCTCACACGGGCTCCCCTTCGCCTGGAAACCGGGTTTGCCGGGGCAAATCCGGACGCTGGCCCCGATTCACGGCCGGCGCTGGATTTCGATCTGCCCGTCTACCGGCTGCGCTTCGGTCTACTGGAGCCGGAACGGCCCGATGACTTCCGGTGGTCAACCACGCCGCTGCGCCTGCACCCGGAGGCCCTCGAGGATCGCCACGCGGCGCTGCTGCGCATCGAACTGCCGCCGCCGCCGGGCGCGCCGGAGTTGGCCGTCGGCTGGCGGCTGGTCGACCCCGACGGGCGCGTGTTGCGTCACTCTCCGCTCCGGCACGCCGGCCGCCACCCCCAAACCGGGCTGATCGAGTGGCTCGACGCCTTCCGCGATGCCGGGCGCGTGGCCGCCCTGGAACTGCTGCTGGGCGACGGCGTCATGGACGAGGAACAGGCCGTCACGCTTGCCCACCTGCTGCCCACGCTGGAGCTGGGACAGGTAGCCGCCACCTGGCAGAGCGACGATGACGGCGATCACCTGAGCGTCATCTGGGAAGCGGCGCAGCCCGCCCGTCGACGCCGGTTGCGCCTGTGGCCGGTCGATCGGCCGTGGGCGTCTGAGCCGTTCGTCCTGGAGGTGGCCGACGACGCGACTGATTGCATCGAATGGCGCTTGCCGCCCGGTCGGCTGCCCGCGGGGGACTATTTGGCCGAGATGGTCGTGTTCGATCCGTGGGATGCGGCCGCGGCCGAACGACCCGCGCCCGGCGCGCCCCACACCTTCCCGCTGCGGCCCGACGACATGGCGGCGGCCCTGGAGGCGGCGCTGGCCCGCGCCCGCCGCGACGAGCTGCCGGCCGAGGAAGCGCTGGCCTGGGTGCTCTACATGGCCCGCACCGACTGCGGCGGCTCTTTGGCGCGCTTCAATATTACCCTGCGGCGCGAACGGTCGGCACTGACGATGGCGCAGCTCGTGCAATGGGCCGACGCCGTCAGGGCGCTGGGCGACGAGTCGGCCTATCGCATCGTCCAATTGGGCCTTTTTGACGGTCAATTCCTGGGCCGTCTGGCCGAACTGCCGGAGGAAACCCGCCGGGCCTATCTGGCCCACTTGCCCGACGGGCTGCAAGTTACGGTTTATCAGGCGTTGCTGCCCATCGCCACGGGCGAACCACGCCGCCGCTGTCTCCAGGCGCTGTGCCGCGCCGGCGACGAAACGGGCTTGCGGACGTTGCTGGGCGACGTGGCGCAAGGGACGGTCACGATCGGGGCCGCGGTTGCGGCGCTGTTGCCCGCGGCGCGGGCGGCGGCCGATTTTCTCTTCGCCGCGGGCGGCCCCACGGCCACGGAGCTGCTGGTCGCCCTGCTGAACCGCGCGCCCGACGAGCGTTTCATCGCCAAGGACAATTACCTGCGCACAAACGCCGGGCCGATGCGTGTGACCGGTATTCGCAACGCTCTGACATCGGAATGGATCGATATTTGTCCTAATAACGGCGATCCTTATCGGGTAGTGGGCCGGCTTTGGGCCGATCATCCGGGTTCGGAGCTTCTCGTGCAGATCGATCTGAATAATCGAACCATTCGGTTTCTCAAAGGCCCCGTCTATCACTGCCGGTTCACTGGACAACCAGCCTGCGATCACGTATTTATCAGTCCGCCGGCCTTGAGGCGACACTATAAACAAGCGCACAAGATGGATTTTAGCGAGATAAAAGGAGAGAACGTGTTGACCATTGACCTGACCCAATTGATCCTGGACTCCCCTAGGGGGGGGCAATGACCAATCTCCACCCCCTGCGCACCACCGACATGCTGCGCGAGAGCTACGAACGTTACCTCAAAACCATCTATCCCTTCCAGGATGAGCCACTCCGCGAGCGCTTTTGGGCGGCTTTGCACGGCGACCGGCAGTTGATCAACGGCCCCCTGCTGGAGGCCTCGCCACCTTACGAGACCGGCCCGTCCGTCGGTCAATTAGTGGCCGAGGGGCTGCTGGCGCCCGGCTTCCGACAACTGTGCGCCACGACCGACGCATTGCCGCTCGACCGGCCCCTCTACGCCCACCAGGCGGCGGCCGTCGCCAACGTCGTCGATCACCCCGGCCGCCCCGGGCACAACCTGGTCGTCGCCACCGGCACCGGCTCCGGCAAGACGGAGAGCTTCCTCATCCCCATCCTCGATCATCTGCTGCGCGAAGAGGCAGCCGGCACGCTGAGCCGCCCCGGCGTGCGCGCCTTGCTGCTCTATCCGATGAACGCCCTGGCCAACGACCAGTTGCAACGGCTGCGCGGCCTGCTGCAGGGCTACCCGGCCATCACCTACGGCCGCTACACCGGCGAGACCCTGGAAGAGCGGGCCCAAGCTCTCGACGCCTTCCGCGCCCGCGAAAAGCGCGACCCGCCGCCCAACGAACTACTGTCGCGCGCGGCCATGCGCGACGCCCCGCCCCACATCCTGCTGACCAACTACGCCATGCTGGAGTACTTGCTGCTGCGCCCGCAAGACACGGAGCTGTTCGACGGCCCGACCGGTGAGCACTGGCGCTTCATCGTCGCCGACGAGGCCCACGTCTACGACGGCGCGACGGGCATCGAGGTTGGCATGTTGCTGCGGCGACTGCGCGATCGGGTGTTGCGTGGCGGCCGGGGGCTGCGCTGCATCGCCACCTCGGCCACGCTGGGGCGCGGGGCCGAAGATTTCCCCGCCGCGGCGCGCTTCGCCGCGGCGCTGTTCGACGAGCCGTTCGCGCCCGGCGACGTCTTCGCCGCCACGCGGCGCTTGCCGGCGGCCCTGGGCGACACCTGGGGCGACGGCTCGGACAAACTCTATCAGGCCCTGGCCGCGCCGGCCGGCGATGGCGAGGATGCGGTCGCGGTGGCGGCGTCTATCGCCGCCGCGGCCGAGCGGCACGGCGTCGCCGCCACCGTCGTGGACGCGGCCCGCCGCCGCCACGACGGCCCGGCTGCCCTCTACGAGGTCCTGCGCGGCGACGGCCGCCTGCGCCGCCTGCAAACGCAACTGGCCGACGGGCCGCAATTGCTGGCCGACCTGGCCGCTCCGCTTTTTCCTGCTTTGCCGCCCGAGGAAGCGCGCGAAGCGGCCGTGCGGCTGGTCGATCTGGCCGTGCAGGCCCGGCCCCACCAGGATGACCTGCCGCTGTTGCCCGCCCGCTACCACGTCTTCGCTCGCGCTCTGGAGGGGGCTTTCGTTTGCCTGCGTCGCTCGGCCCACGGCGATGGTGGCCCGCGGCTGTTTCTGGGTCGCCACGAAACCTGCCCCGATTGTGGCGCGGCCGTCTTCGAGCTGGCGACCTGCGCCCGCTGTGGCGTGGCCTATGTCGTCGGCGAATTGGAGCCGGTCGAGCGGCCCGGCGAACGAGCTTTCCGGCTGCGCCCCCTAACCGGCGACACGGCCACAGGCAGCGACGAACGGGGCTACTTCGTCCTGGAGGCCGAGGTGGCTGAAGCCAACGAGGATGATTTGGCCGAGGAAGGGGTCGAGGCGGCCGACGATGGGCAGTGGCCGGCGTGGTCGCTGTGCCTGCATTGCGGCCTGGTTGTGGAAGGTCATCAGCCGCCGCCCTGCGGCCACGAGGCGTGGCGGCCGGTGCGCCGCGCCACCTTCCGTGATGACCAGCCCGAGCGGATGGTCTGCGGCCGGTGTCGTACGCGTTCGACCGGCATTGTCTACCGTTTGCTGACCGGCCGTGATGCGCCCGTCAGCGTGCTGGCCACCCAACTCTACACCCAGTTGCCTCCCGTCCCGGCCGATGAGGACGCCTCGCGCCTCCCCGGCCAGGGGCGCAAGCTGCTCATTTTCGCCGACAGCCGCCAGGATGCCGCCTTCACCGCTCCCTATCTGGAGCGTACCGCCAACAACATTCTCTATCGCCGCCTCATTTTGGCGATGATGACCGAGGACCCGGAAGCGCGGACGGGCGAGTTGCGCATCAACAGCCTGGCCGAAATCCTGCAGCGCCGCGTGCGCGACCAGGGCGTTCTCGACGACGAGGCCGATTTTCGCCAGCGCAAGAATGAAACGCTCAAGTGGCTGACCCGCGAGTTGACCGAATCCGGCCATCTGCAGGGTCTGGAGGGGCTGGGGATGTTGCGCTTCCGCCTGGTGCGGCCCGCCGGTCTGTCTGCGCCCAGGCCGCTCCTGGACGCGCCGTGGAACCTGGCCGAATCCGAAGCCTGGGAAGTAGTGGAGCAACTGTTGGATACGGTGCGGCGGCGGGGCGGGGTGCGCTTTCCCGACGGCGTGGAGCCGACCGACGACTTCTTCGCGCCGCGCAACCGGCCCTATTTCCTGACGCGGCAACTGTCTCCGGGTAAAGCGTCCCGATCCTATGCGTTGCAGGGCTGGCTGCCGCGCCGCGGGGCCAACACGCGCACCGAACTGCTGGAGAAGCTGCTGGCGCGTGTCGCGCCCGACATGCACGTGAGCGAACACCGTGCCGAAGCCACGCGCGTCCTGAACGGGCTGTGGGAATGGCTGCACAGCGGCCCCTGGGCCAAGGCCTGGCACACCGGGCCCAACAAGGGCGACGGCCCGGTCTACCAACTGGACGCCGACCGATGGGAATGGTCGGCCGTGGGCGACGAAGACACGGTGTGGCGTTGTGGCCGCTGCCGCCACATTGCCCCCCGGTCGTTGCGCGGCCTGTGTCCCGTCTACGGTTGCGCCGGCGAGCTGGAACCGGTCGGCGCGGCCGAGTTGCAGGGCGCCAACCAGCACTATCGCTACCTTTATCGTCACCTCCAGCCGGCCTTCATGACGGTCGAGGAACATACCGCGCAATGGCGGCCCGACGCGGCGGCCGAAATCCAGAAAAAATTTATCGACGGCGCGGTCAACGTCCTGTCCTGTTCCACCACGTTCGAGTTGGGCGTCGACGTGGGCACGCTGAACGCCGTGCTGATGCGCAACGTGCCGCCGACGACGGCCAACTATGTGCAGCGGGCCGGGCGAGCGGGGCGACGCAGCCACACGGCCGCCTTCGCCCTGACCTTTGCCCAGCGCCGTTCCCACGACCTGGCCTATTACAAGGACCCGGCCAAGATGGTCGGCGGGCAGGTGCGCCCGCCGGTCATTGCCATTCGCAACCCGGAGATCGTGCGCCGCCACATGAATTCGGTGCTCATTGCCGCCTTCCTGCGGCGCTGCGCCGACGAGCCGGGACGCTTCGGCGAGCGAGACGAGTTGCGCGTGGGGCCGTTCTTCGTGCCCGACGGCGAACGGCCCACGGGGCCGGCGTTGTTGACGGACTACCTGGCCGAGCGGCCGGAGGCGGTGCGCGCGGCGCTGCGACGCATCGTGCCCGAATCGCTCCACGTCGAATTGCGACTCGACGATTGGGGTTGGCTGGAGCAGGTGACCAACGCCGGCGACACGGGGGTAATGGATGTGGCTGCGGCGATGATCCGCGGCGACATTGAATTGTTTCACCGGTTGGGTGTCGAGGCCGGGGCCAAAGAGACCAAGAACGGGTCGAAACTGGCCGGTTATTACTATGGCGTGGAAAACACCATCCGCCAGCGCGACCTTCTCAACGAGTTCGGCCGCCAGGGAGTGTTGCCCAAGTACGGCTTCCCGGTGGACGTGGTACCCCTGGTAACCGACTATGTGAATTCAACCGTAGCCGCCAAGATTGAGCTGCAGCGCGATCTGCGGCTGGCTATCTCCGAATTTGCGCCGGGCAGCCAACTCGTGGCTGCCAAGACGGTGTGGACGGGCGGCGGGTTGCAAAAGCAGCCGCAGCGCGAGCTGGAGGAGGTGGCCTTCGGGGTGTGCCGGGTGTGCGGTCGCTTCAACCGCAAGAAGGGCGAGGCGGCGACCCAGTGTGAGGGCTGCGGGCAACCCCTAAGGTCGATACCGGGCCAAAGCGGCAAACTCGTCAAGCCGGAGTTCGGCTTTGTGGCCGCGCGTGTCGACAATCCCCCCCGCCCCGGCGAAACCCGCCCACCGCGCAGCTACACCTCGCAGGTCTACTTCGACCGCCGCCACGAGCCGAATCACCTGGCGGCGGATGACGACGGCCACTGGCCCACCTACCGACCGGTGGCCGAACTGAGCAACGGACGGGTGACCATCGCCCAGCGCTATTCTCGCTTTGGCGAATTGATCGTGCTGAACCATGGCCCGCGGCGGATGGGATTCGAGATTTGTCGCACGTGCGGCTTCGGCCGCCCGGCGGGCGTGAAGAAGGGCAAGAAGGCCGACGCCACCCATACCAGTCCACGCACCGGTCAACCATGCCCGGGCTATCTGGAACACCGCCACCTGGGCCACGACTTTCTGACGGACGTGCTGGAGTTGCAGGTGAGCGGGCCGTTGGCCGTGCCCGATGTGGACGAGACAGGGAAGAGCGTGTGGCTATCGGTACTCTACGCCCTGATCGAGGGAGCGAGCGTGAAGCTGGAAATAAGGCGCAACGACCTGAACGGCACACGCTACTTTCAGGGGACGGCCGGCGTGCCGATGCTGGTGCTCTATGATGACGTGCCCGGCGGCGCGGGCCACGTGCGCCGGGTGGCCGACGCGCTGCCGGCGGTGTTTGCGGCGGCACAGGAGCGCGTTGCCTCCTGTAGCTGTGGCCCCGAGACGGCCTGTCACGAGTGCCTGTGGAACTACTATAATCAACCCTATCACGCCCGACTGTCGCGCGGGGCGGCGGCCGAGTTTCTGCAGCTGGCTTTGGGCAACACCGTAGAGAGCGATGGCGGCGGCTTTGTTCGCGGGCAGGCGTTTTAGGGCCGTTTGGAGGCGCAGCTATGATTGCTAAGGTCGGGCCGCGACGACGTGGTCCATCACCAGCGCCTGCCCCCCGGCCAGATCGACGAACAGCCGCACATGGTCGAGACCGGGATCGTCTCCAAGACTGATCGTTTCGTCGAAGGCAAGGCCGACGGCGGCGGCCGGCCCAGCGAGCGGCCCGCCGGTCGAGAAGCCCGCCCTGCTGGGCACGGGGTCAGCCAGTCACCTATTGGAAAGCAAAAGGTATCCCATCCATCTGACCAACGGCAGTGTACCCCCCTTCGGCGACGATGGCTTTCCAATGGGTAAAGCAGCCTGGATGTTTGACTGGTAGATCGCCCGGATTCACGGTTTTCTGTGGCATCACCGTGTTGGCCTCGCCGCCCACGAAGCCGTTATAGACGGTCACTGTCAATGCACTGCTCCCGGCGGTAAAGGTAACAAAATCCCCAGCAGGGCAGTTCCACTTGGGTCGAGGGTGTGGAGGGTCTGCAAAAGTCGCCAGAGGCTGCGCGGAAATAACCATGCCTCCACGCCCGCCGCCGGAAGTGGTCGGCGACACTATCGGGAAGATGGTACCCGGCGGTAGTTCCCCATGATCCCCCGGATCAACCCCCGGCAAAGGCGCGGCATCACCCGGCTCCATGGGTTCGATGACCACCGGCGGTGACACGCCCAAATTCGGCAGGGGGGCGTCCACAACCCCCGGCTCCATGGGTTCGATGACCACCGGCGGTGACACGCCTAAGTTCGGCAGGGGGGCGTCCACAACCCCCGGCTCCATGGGTTCGCTCACCGTCAGATCGAGCCGCGATGACAAGTCGTTATCCGGCTCATCAGCGGCGAAATCGTTCAACATACCCAAATCGTCTAGCATCATGATATTTCTCCTTTGGCACGAATGACGTGGCCGCAATCCGGCCACGCGATGGACGATGAATGAATCGCAACAGCGTCACTGAACGCAACGAATGCCGATTAACTCGCTCCTGGTGTCGCTTGTCGAATTGTACTCCAGCGCCAGTTGAAAACGGCCGACCTCCTCGGCAGGCATGTGGAAGTTATCGCCCAGGGCGATGATATTGATGCTCTCGACCGGAATGTCGTCGAGATCGGCCACATCCACCAACCCCAGGCGATTGACGCGTTGTGTTCGCGTCCACTCCATAACGCTGCCGACCAGATCGTAGATCCCGCCGTCGCGGTCATCGCTTGTTTGGTACTGGCTGCGGCGGCCCGCGCCCACCGGCGTTAGGCCGACCGGTGCATTGGGGTCATAGCACGCTTCGCCCGGCAGGCGACAAAGAAGCGCCTCGTCCGGCCCCATTTCTTTCCAGTCCTCGAATGGCGGCGCCACCGCCACCCACTCATCAGCCGTCGGCAGCGTGCGGCCGATCCAGCGGCAGAAGTCCAGCGCGTCGGCCGCGTCGACGCCGACGACCGGCTGTTGGGACTCTGTCTCCCAGGCGGCCTCCACGCGTCGGAAGCCGTCGGGCATGTAGCATCGGCCCGCCCTCACACACCAGCCATACCGCTCGTTGGTCACCTCATAGGCCTCGAAGGCCACCCCCAGCGCCGGAACGGGCACCAAAGGCACCGCCGCCGCCCGATAGCGCAGCACCAACGGCATGAGCCACACGTAGAGAAACCCCAATGTGCCCGCGGCAAAGACGACCACCAGCACCCGCTGCAGGCGCGCGCTCTGCCGCGTCGCGGCCAGTTCCCGCTCCAGCCGGGCCACCTCTTGCCGCTCCATCTCGTCCACGCGGTCGCGGCTGCGACGTAGCAATTCCCGCTCGTCGTCGGCCGGGGCCAGCGCGCCGATGTAGGGTTCGATGCGCGCCAGCCGCTCGCGGGGGATGAGCGCCTCCTCGGCCGCGCCGGCGGCCCGCCAAAGTTGCGCGTCCTGGGCCAGCAGCTCTCCGGCCAGCTTGCGGGCCCGCGTGTGGGGGTCCAGCTCGATGCTGCGGGCCAGAAAGTCGTGGGTCAGCTCATAGTCGGCCGCCTCCCCCACCCCGCGCACGACCAGCAGGCCGTTAGCCACCAGCGAGTTCAGCACGTGGGCCAGCGTGACGGGCGAATTGGGGGCGACAATGCGCCACTGGGCCACCAGCGCCGCGGCCGTGCGGCGCGTGCGGCGATAGCCGGATGTGGTCAGCTCGCCCAGCACAAACCGCGCCGCTTCGCGATCGGCTTCCCCGGCTGTGCGGGCCAGCACGTCTTGCAGGTAGTGCTCCAGAATGCCGCCCGCGCCGCCCGCCTGCTCATACCTGCCGGCCTCGATCAGGCATCGATCCCGGGGTTGGCCGGCGACGTGGGCCTCGAACAGGGTATGGCAAACGAGCTGCAAGTGCAGCGGCGACAACGCGCGGCCGTCCGCGGTCAGGTCGCGGATGATGCGGTCGGGCAGGTCGGGGGCATAGGCCAGCGCGCCCAGCCGCGCCGGCTCGACAATGGTCTCGCGCCCCTGTTCGGCCGTCCAGCGCAGGGCGTAGGTTTCGCGGAAGGAAAGGTTGATGGCCGGGTGGAATTCGCCGAAGCCGGCGTATTTCTCGTCGCGGATGGCGAACACCCAGCGCACGGCGGTCCGCAGCCGCTGGACGCAGTCGGCCAACTCGGCCGCGAATCGCCGCCGCTCGCCGTCGGGCAAATAGTAGAAGAACTCCTCGAACTGGTCGACCAGCACGACGACGGCCTGACCGGCCCCCAGCAACCGCGTCACCCGTTCCAGAAAGCCGGTCAAGCTGTCGGCGCGGACGCGCTCGAACCCCGCCTGCGTGGCGAAGTCGGGCGCGAACCAGGCCTTCAGCTCGTCGGTGGGGTAGTTGTCGATGGGGCGCAGGTAGATGGGCAGATGGCCGCCGGCCAGCAACCGCGCGGCCAGTCCTGCTTTCAGCAGCGAGCTTTTGCCCGCGCCCGATTCGGCGCGCAGCACCGTGAGCGGCTGATTGAGATGGCGCCACAGGTGGTCGATGTCAGTCGCGCGGCCATAGAAGTGGGACGCGTCCTCGATCTCATAGCTTTTGAGGGCGCGGTAGGGGTTGAGCGTGGGGCCGAAGGGGGGCGCGTCGGCCGCGCGGCGATAGCGATCGAGCCGGACCTCCAGCGCGTCGGCCAGCCGCTCTTCGATCAGCCGCTCCTCGCGCCGGATCTCGCCGGTGCGGGAGCGGGCTTTGTGGACGATGAGGCTGGCGCCGGCGCCGATGGCGGCGTAGGTGTTGGTCAGGTCGCCAACGACGATCTTGTCTCGGCCGATGAGTTCAGCGCCGGTCCCGCTCGGTTGCGATTCGGGGGCGGGCGCCAGAGTCACGTGGTCGGGTCCGGGGGCGGCTCATCGCGGCCGATGACCATGGACGCGCCAGGGCCGACGACCATATAGGAGTTTGTGGCCGGACCGATGACGTAGCTGTCGCCGGCGCGCGGTGGGTCGGCTGTGGGGGCGGGCGGGCTGGGCGCGGCGGCCCAATCGACGGCCGGTCGCTCGCGCCGCAGCAGCGCCAGCAGATCGGCCATGCGGTCGTGGCGGCCGGCCAGGAGCAGCAACTCGCGTGCCTTGCCGCGCCGGCCTTCCCCGCCCAGGTCGTCATAGGCGATGCCCAACGCGAAACACAGCGTGCGCACCTCTTCGAGATCGAAGTGATGCGCGATCAGATCGAGCAGGTCTAGCGTGTGGGTGTGGCGACTGTCCGGCATGGCCTGTAGGGATAGGATACTGATGGGGGCAGAAATGTCAAGAGGCACGGCCAACGCCCCAACGGAAAATAAAACTATGCGAAACATTAGTCGATGGGACAAGCCATTGCATCCATCCCCTTCTTATCCGTTCCCACCCTTCCCAACTTCTCATTCGTATCTCGTATTTCGTATTGTCTACCCCCGCTTCAACCGCCGCCGCACCACCGCCACCTCCGTCTCCGGCCGCAGCCCGGCGTCATAGAGGGCGATCATGTGCTCCACGAACCAGCGCGCCGTCTCCGCCTGGCTCAGGCCGATCTCGTCGGCGATCTCCTTCAGCCGGCCGATGCTCTCCGGCGACAGGTAGGCCGTGTAGCGCTTGTAGCGGCCGGCCATCGATTTGCCGCCCGTGGCGCGGGCCGCCGCCTGGTGGCTGACTGACTCCAGCCCGGTGCTGAAGTCGCGCCCCCGCCCCCGCGCCGGGCGCTTGGCCGCTTGTTGTTCCAGTTTATCGAGGAAGTCGAGGTCGTCGGTCATAAGATTGAAGAGGAGAAACCACAGATTGCACCGATTACACAGATGAAGAACTATGTGCTTTCTTCCATCTCAGAACGGCAGCCCCTCCCCTGTCAGGCGCTGATACCAGTCCGTCAGGAAGCGCACGGCCTCGTCGAAGCGGCGCGCGGGCAGCTCGCGGTAGGAGGGGATGCCGAACTTGCGATAGAACTCGCCATAGACCGCGCCGTATTCGTTGCGGCCGCTCTGCTTGCCCAGCGTCAGGGCGATGGACTTGACCGCCTGGCTGATGCTGCTGGCCTGCTCCGGGGTGATGAAGCGGCCGCGGTCGCCCAGCGTGGCCTCGATCTGCTCCAGCCGGTCGTCGTGGGCGGCCAACTGCGCCGCGTGGTCGCCCAGTCGCGCCTCCAGAATCAGCTGCTGGCGGGCCATCTCCACCAGCGCGCGGGCCATGCGGTAGGCCTGGGCGGCGGGCGTGTCGGCTTGCAGCAAGTCGTCGAACGCCGGGTCGGGCGTCAACTGACCGGACTGGAACGCCTCCCACAGCACCTTGGCCGCTTCTTCCTGGAACCGTTCCAGCTTGATGCGGTTAGCCGAGTCGCTGATATTGCGTGTGCTGATCCCGGTGAGGAAGAGGGGCACCAGATCAACGCGCAAGACCTGTGACCGCCGGCGCTGGGGCGTGGGCTGAGTAGACAAAATGTCTACCCAGCTATAGCCTTTGGTCAGAACGGGTTGGCGCTTGATACGCCGGGCCTGGCCCTGGGTGTCGATGCCGAGCGCCTCACATAGATGTCGCAACGAGACGTAAATGTGGCCGTCCTCAGCGCGGACGGCGATCAATTCATCGCCATAGAAATCAATTTCCTTTTGCTCGACTGGGTTGAGAGCTGACTCATCGTTCATCGCTTGCTCCATAACTTGCTTGCTTGTCCCATCCATCATGACCCGTCCGATTATAGCCCGTAAAGCCGATTCCCCTTCGCTAAACTATGCGAAGGAAAACCGCCCTTTCCGGCTAGCTCATGATCCGGTCGACCAGCCGCCCATAGGCGGCCGTGGCCGGGCTGTCGGCCGCCGGCGGATATTCGAACAAGGTGCTGCCGCCGGCCGCCTGGGCCTGCTGCACGACGACGCTCTGGATGATGGGCACGGCCACCCGGCGGCGGCCGTATTTGGCGACCAGGTCCTGATAGACCTGCCGGGCCAGCACCTGCCGCGGCTCGAAGAACGTCGGCAGGATGAAGCTGACCTGCACCGGCAGCCCGTCGGCCTGCAATTCGTTGATCATGGCCGTGTGCTGGGCCGCGCCCACGGCGTCGAGCATGGCCGTGCGCACGGGCACGACGGCCTGGTCGGCGAAGCGGTAGACGGCCGTGGTCAGGCTGCCCAGCGACGGCGGGCAGTCGATGACGATGTAGGCAAAGGCCTCGCGCAGCGCCCCGAGCCGGTCGAGCAGCACGTCGTCCATCCCCCCACCCTCAGCCTTGCCTCGCCGAAAGCTCTGGAAGTCGCGGATGAGCAGTTCCTCGGTCACCTCGACCAGCCGCTCGGAAGCCGGGATCAGGAACAGTCCCGGCCGACCCGTGCCGCCGCCCGCGCGCGGGCCGTCGCCGACCACCACGTCGCGCAGCGCCGCCCGCCCGGCCAGCAGGTCGCTGATGCACCGCCCGCCGGGGTCAACCCCCAGCGCCGCGGCGCAGTTGCCCTGCGGGTCCATATCGAGCAGGAGGACGCGCGCCGGCCGCCGCTCGGGGTTCGACGCCTCCGCGCCGTTGCCCGTCGCGCCCAACCGCAGGCTCAACCCGTGAGCCACATTCACGGCCGTCGTCGTCTTGCCGACGCCGCCTTTTTGATTAACGATTGCGAGTACAGTCATGGTGAATGACGAATGACGAATGACGAATGACGAATGGTGAATGACGAATGACGAATGACGAATGACGAATGACGAATGACGAATGCGGTCGGCCGAGGGCTTGCATACTGCCCTGCTGCCCTGCTGTTCCCCTTACCTACTGATCACTGCCCACCGGCCACCGGCCCACCCACGCCACACCGGATGACCCGGGGGCGCGGAGAAGGGATTTGAGCCAAATTTACGGGTAATTACGTGTATAGCACATGTACCATGCAAGTAGAATACAGGTAGTTACGTGCAATGTCAAGGGTTATGGATGATTGCCTGGGGATTGGGTTTGGGCTAGTATCATGCCTGTCAACTATTCGCGAGCAGGCAGCGCTCTGCGATTACAGCGCAGGAGTTAGGACAAAAGCAGATGGACTCTATCACACCATTGCCGACCTGGCGCCAAATGAACCGGGATACGTCGCCGGAGGCCGAGGCCGTGCTCGTTCGCCTGTGGCGCGAAACGCCGGGCTGGCGCAAGTGGGAGTTGATGGAGCAGCTCAACCGGACAGGCCGCGAGATGGCGCTGGATGGCTTGCGGCGGCGTCATCCCCACGCCACCCCCGAAGTGTTGCGCCGCCGGTTGGCCGATCTGCTGCTGGGGGTAGAGTTGGCTGCCCAGGCCTATGGCCCGGGACCGGAGTAGGTGGTGATCGACACGGAGGCGCTGGCCGTCACCCGGCAAGTGACCGGCATCCTGGATACGTTGGGCGTGTCCTACGTGATCGGCGGTTCGCTGGCCAGCATCGTGCATGGGGTGGTGCGCACCACCATGGACGCCGACATCATTGCAGAGCTGCAACCCCCACACGCCGCCGCGCTGGTGGATGCCCTGGGCGAGCGATTCTATACACCCGGCGAGGCGCTGATGCGGCAAGCCATTGAACAGCGGGGCAGCTTTAATCTCATCCATCTGGCATCGATGTTCAAGGTCGACATCTTCCTGGCCCAGGGGCGGGCCTTCGACCGCCAACAACTGCAACGCCGCATCAGCGAGCCGGCGGGCAGCGCAGCGGGGGAGCGCGTCTGGATTCTGAGCGCGGAGGACGTCATTTTGGCCAAACTGGAGTGGTTTCGGCGGGGCGACGAAAGCTCGGAGCGCCAATGGCGCGACGTGTTGGGGGTGATGAAGGCGCAAGGGTCGGGGCTGGATACGGCGTACCTGACCGAGTGGGCGCGGCCGCTGGGGGTATCTGATTTGCTTGAGCGAGCCTTGGCAGAAGCGGGCGCGGGGTGAAAGCGGCCGTCAGGTGAACTGCTTTATTCGCATAGTGTAATCTGACCCACTGAACGGACGCCGCATCCGCCTGTTCAATCCTCGAGTGCAGCACTGGCGACGTCGTTTCCATTGGGTAACGACGGCACGCAGATCGTCGGCCGCACGGTTGCGGCAAAGGCCACGGTCGTCGCCTGAGCTCTTTTCTTAACCTGATCGCCGTGACAGTACGGCGGCGCATTGGTCGTGGTCGCGGGTTAGCATCGGCCGGCAGGCGCGACCCCGGCCTAACCTCCGCCGGCGGGGTAACGCCAACACTTCACCCCGCACGCCGCCGCCGTGACTTTTCGTGTTGGTGGTCGGCCCCAGGCAGGCCGTGTAAATCGCCAATTGATGCCCGCTCCAGAGCAGCGCCCTTCGTCACGCGCTTTAATTCACCAACGCGCGCGAGTTGACTGAAGACCGGCTGCCGTAGCGGGATCTCCGGGCCGAGACGCGCTCGCGGACGGCAGGAGCGCGCTCGAGTAAGGGCCGCGCCGCCGCCGATCATATCGCCCGCAGCGAAGCCCGCAGGTTGTTAAGGCTAGTCGCCGTGTCAGGATCTCCGGGCCGGACGCGCTCACTTCGACAGCCGGGGCGCGCTCGAGTAGGGCGCACTGCTGCTGAGTCGCCGCCAATATCCTGCAGCAGCGCGCGCCGGGTTGGCCGGGCCGGCTGCCATGGCAGGATGCTTTCAGGCCGGGGAACGCGCTCGCCGCGGACAGCCAGGGAACTTATCGTAATGAGACCGCGCCTGCCGGTCGCCATCACCTGCAGCAATGCCGGGTTGTTGAGGCTAGTCACATAGCCGTGTCAGGATCCTCCGGGCCGAGGACGCGCTCGCTGACGGCCAGGGGCGCGCTCAGGTAAGGAACCCGCGCCGCGGGTCGCCCATCGCCTGCAGCAGCCCCGCCCAGGTTATTCGAGGCCAGCTGCACATATCAGGATGCTCCGGGCCGGACGCGCTCGCGGGCGGCGGCCAGGGGCGCGCGCTCGTAAAGTAGGGCCGCGCCGCCGCGGGTCGCCCATCGCCTGCGGCAGGAAGCCAAATCATGTTGTCGAGCGATGCCAGACCGTGCTGATCCTGTTGTTGGCTGCCGTCAGTATCGCCAACCTCGAGGTGGCATCCGCAGAAATCGGAATCGAGCGCATCGATCACGCCGTTGCGCGTGTGGCGATTCACTGCGCCGCTTAATCCGATCCCTGCGCGCCAGCGCCGTAGGGACAGGGATAAGGCCATGCCAGGTTGGCCTTCGTATAAATCCTGCAACAGCAGAATAGCGCCCCCAGCCTTTGCCCTATCCCGCAACTTCGCGCCACAGGTCATACCGACATCAAGAACTTTTTCCAGAAACACGGTCCGGCGTCGATAGCCTGTAGGCCTCATGCTTGTTCTCCGGCACGCTCTCCAGCGGGGGCTGGATGTAGCGCCTGATTCCTGCTTGATTGCTGCCGCCGGCTGAGCGGCGGTACTCCTCGGCTTTGTCAGGCAGGCCAGCCCGCGGCAGAAGAGGCGCGCCAGGTCGCCAGGCCACGATAGCCATAAGGATAGTGGCCCCTCAGCGCCGAAGGCGGCGCCCGCCGCCATTCGTCCACTTGCTCCGGGGCGGCGGGTGCCCAGCCCCACATTAGTGCGAATAGACCCGGGCAAACGGTGACTGGAAGAAAACTTCCGGTCATCGACCGGCGTGAAGCCAGCAACTGAATGCTTGGTTGCGTGCGTGTCCGTCATCAGGATCGTCGTGGGGTAACAAGTGCAGTCGAAAGAAATCAATAAGCGTCGGCGTCCATGTCAGCGCCAACCGGCCACGGGTCAGACGCGTCTCCCCTCCAGCGCGGCGCAGCTCAGCGGGAGCCTCGGTCGCCTCAGTGTGAAGGGTGGGGTCGTCCCAGCCGTCGAGCGTCTCGGCAGCAGGTGACAGGCATGGTCGGCGCATCGCCGAACACTTGCATTTCCGTCCGCCTCCGATGGGCTGAAACCCGCCGTCGTCAGGCGTTTGACCGCGCCCTGAGCCAACCATTCCAGCCAAACGGGGTACAAACCGTTTTGGGGTCACCGTCGGCATTTCATCTGCGGCCGGGCGGCCAGTTCATATCAGCCGCCGGTTGGATATAATTAATGCATTGCGATAATAAACCGTAGGTAATCGGAGCCGAGGCGTGCGGCAATCCCCTTCGGCGACAGTTTTTGCCCCAATCGCATCTACGGCTCCGTGTGGCGTAAGGCCGTCTGGCTCGGCAGAGGGCGGGCGACTCCAGCAGAGACGAGCAGCAGCACGAAACGCTCAAGGGCGATCTCCGCACCCAAGCGCGTGGCAGGTCGATCGATATCCCGGCGCCCAATCGAGATTGTCGATGGTGATGACCAGCTAATTGACGCGGGCCGCCGAGCGAACGTAGTGGCCCAGCGTCTCGATCTCGTCGGCCGCGCCGGACGGCCCCGCCGAGGCGCCGGCCTGGCTCAACTGGATCATCAAGTCGGTCCACGGCCGGTGCACCGCCTGTTTAGCGGTGACGGGAAAGGTTTCAAGGATGGCTTCGACGTGGGCGCGGCGGCGGCCCAGGCGCAGGTGATCGGTCATCTCGCGGGCGGTTTCGACCTCGGTCGGAGCGAAGCGGATCGACGCCGTGCGGAAGTCCTCCGATGCGGCGGCGGCCACCTCGGCGGCGAAGGCGGCGCGACCGGAACCGAGCGGCCCCATGAGGAAGATCGTCTGCCCCCGGCCGGCGAGATCGATCTCCGCCAACAGGTCGCTCACCGATTGCAATTCGTCATCGTGGCCGATGCGCGCCAGCAAGTGAGGCGTACGAGGGACGGCGACAGCCGCCGGTTGGGCGAGGGCGGTCAGCATGGCGATCTCCTCGAACGGCGTCCCCGCCGGGATATCCAGACTCACCAGCAGCCGATAGATGAGTGTGAGGAGTTGCTCGTTGCGGGTCAACGCTTCGTGCAGGTCGTCGCTCATGCTATCCAGCGCCTCTTCCAGGCGGGCGATGATATCCTCCGGGCCGAGCTCGTCGTCGCGGGCCACGCGCTCGATGAGATTCGACAACAGACTGCCGCCCACCTCCTCCACCAGGCGAGCCAGGATGGGCGAGGCGGCCAGCAGGGGAATGGCCGAAAGGTCACCGGCATAAATGCGATAAATGACGGCTAGCGTGGTGGTGTAAACCATCAGGCGCGCCGACTGCCCCACAATTCGGCGGGGCAGCGCGGCCACGATGCGGCGCAGGGCGTCGGTGCGGTCGGGGGTGGTCATAGGGCCGTCTCCAACGCTCGCAGCACCCGATCGGCCGCCAGGCGCAGCTTCATGTCCAGATTGTCGGCGGGCGGTTCAGACACGTCGGCCCTCCTCATACGGCCCGGCATACGACCCGGCATGGTCGCAAGGGGATGATAGCCGACGGTGGGGTGGGGGGCAAGAGAACGGCGTTGTTGGATGAGGTGGGGATCAATTTACATTTCGCCCTAGAGTAGATTGCGCCGACTATGCTATAATGGCCTGGAGCAAAACCATGATCCAGGCCACCCGCCACCGCTACATAATCAATGACCCCGCCATCCTGAGCGGGGAGCCAATCGTCGAAGGCCCGCGCACGCCCGTGCGGGCCATCGTCGAACTGTGGCGGCAAGGCGAATCGGCCGAGTCTATCCCCGCTCAATTGCCTCATCTGACCCTGGCCCAGGTGTTCGACGCGCTCAGCTACTACAGCGATCACCATACCGAGATGAACGCGGCCATCGAGCGCAACCGTATTCCCGAAGAACTCGTCGATCCCCTGATAATTTCATAATCTCGGCTCCTCCCTCCCCATTGCCCCACCACAACAATACCCCTTGACATTTCCCCTCAGATCATTTAGTATAGTTTCAACTAGCCTAGCTGTAACTGGCCTATGATCGCGAAACGGAGATAAACCCCAGATGACACCGATTTCACAGATTAAGACAAGGGCCCTGCCTATAATTCGGTCGCGCCCTCTTCAATCTGCCCAACCTGCGCCTAACTCTCTTCCAAATCTGTGTCATCTGTGAAATCTGTGGGTCCTTCTCGTCAGGATTAACCTATGTACCGCGCGGAATTTGTCGGCCGCAGCCGCGAACTCGAAATACTCGACAACCTCTGGGCCTCCAACCGCGCCACGTTGCTCATCCTCTACGGCCGCCGCCGCGTCGGCAAAACCCGCCTCCTGACCCACTGGCTCAGCCAGCGCCCCGACCAGGGCCTCTACTGGGTCGCCGAACCCGCCTCCACCCTGACCCAGCTGCGCTCCTTCTCCCAGGCCCTCATGAGCTTCATGGACCCCGACGCCGACGTGCCCGGCGACTTCAGCTTCAGCACCTGGGAGCTGGCCCTGCGCCAGCTGGCCAACCACGCCCAGGACCGCCGCGTGGCCCTCTTCATCGACGAGGTCACCTACCTCATCGACGTCGACGCCGGCTTCGTCGGCACCCTGCAAAAAATCTGGGACCGCTGGCTCAGCGACTCCAACGTCATGCTCGTCCTCTCCGGCTCGCAGATGGGCCTCATGCAAAAGCACCTGCTGGAATACGAAGCGCCCCTCTACGGCCGCGCCACGGCCCACATCCAGCTGCCGCCCCTGCCCTACGGCACCACCGCCGCCTACTTCCCCGAATACGGCCCGGCCGACCGCGTGGCCGTCTACGGCATGTGGGGCGGCGTCCCCGCCTATTGGGAGCGCCTCGACGCCGGCCGCCCCGTGCTGGACAACTTCCGCCTCAACGTCCTGCCCGCCCACGCCTGGATGGTCGACGAAAGCCGCATCCTGCTCCAGGACTTCATCACCGACATGCACAACTACGTCGGCATCCTGCGCGCCGCCGCCAACGGCCAGCAAACCCTGGGCGAAATCGGCCAGCGCACCGGCCTCGATGGCAGCAAGGCCTCCTTCTACCTCAGCGTCCTGCGCGACACCGGCTTCGTCCGCCGCGACGTGCCCGTCAGCCAGCGCGGCCAGGACAGCCGCCGCGGCCGCTACGTCGTCACCGACCCCTACCTGCGCTTCTTCTACCGCTTCATCAGCGCCCACCAGAGCAAGCTAGCCCTGGGGCAGGTGGGGCCGGTCATGCAGCAGATCGAAGAGACGATGGGCGAGTTTCTGGAGCGCAACACCTGGTTGGAGCTGTGCCGCACCTGGACGCTGCTGGCCGCCGGCCACGACGCGCTGCCCGTTTCCGTCGACGAAGTCGGCGCGGAGTGGGCCGCCAATTACATGATCGACGTCGTCGGCCTCAACGAGGCCGAGCAGTGCCTCGTTCTGGGCGATTGCTACTGGCGCGACGAGCCGATTGGCCTGGAGGAACTGGAGGCGCTGGTCAAGAAAACGGCCCACGTCGTGCCCAAGGGCGACGGCGAATGGCGCGTGCAGTACGTGCTCTTCTCCTCCTCCGGCTGGACCGACGAGGCCCAGGCCCGCGCCGACTGGCTGGTCGATACCTCGGCCACCACCCGGGGACGGCAGCGCTGGCGGCCCGAAGGCGTCACACTGGTCGATCTACCCATGGTAGATCGCGACCTGACGGAGTGGGCCGTCTAATGAAACCACCAACAACCGTACGGGCGGCACAACCGGCCCGCACCCCCATCTGTTCACCTTACCTGCCATGCCGGTTGTCTCGCCCTCGCGCTGTGAAAATCCGCCATCAATTTCCATCAATACATAGCACAAATGTTCTGATTATGTGCTATACTGTGGCCGGATCGCGCGGCGATTGGCCCAAGCCAGCCAGACACAAAGTGGTCGAAGATCGACCAGCCACCGCCGCCGAAAATTGCTATGCTAAACGGAGCGCCGAAACCGGGTTTCTCCCCGGAAACACCACCAACCCACCCGGAAAGCCTCCGAGAAACCACTATAACCTGTCGATGCTTTCTCCAACAGCCGTCGACCGGCGCGCACGAGGCCCAGCCCTCGCGCCCGCCGCTCGGAGACTGCTGCAGACCAACGAATTGACCACGACGATGAAACGGCCAACGACTGTAACAGCAACGCTGTCTCTATCCGCGACCCATCCGTGTTTAATTCTTGGCGCCCTGTTACATGAATAGTATCCAGAAAGAAGATCCGCAGAGGTTACAGACGTTCTCTTAAATCTGCGAAATCCGTGGTTGATATTTCTTTGTAACAGTGTACTGAGTCTATCGAAGTCACCGGACAGCAAAAAAGCCGACGAAACCCGCCGGCCTTCTTGCAAACGCTATAAACGGCAAGGACCGCTCGCCTGAATGCGACGGGTGCGGCAACACCCATCGACAGCGCCCCTTCAGTGGGGAGGGGGGATTTATATCCCCATAGCGGCCCTCTATACGAATAAATGGAGGATAGCACAGGCCGATCACCGTGTCAAGCGGGCCAACCGGGTACCTCATCCATAGGATGAGTCACCGCCAAAGGCCCTCATCCCTTGGGACTAGTCCCAAGGGATGAGGGCCTCCACAGCGCGAAATAGACCCCACGACGGCCAACCGGCCGGACACAGCCCCGTCGGGCTCCACCGCGCCCCCGCGCCACACGGCAACAACGACACGTGCTAGACGACGATGGACGGCAACGTCTCGCCCGCGGCCCAAGCGGCCAACCGGCGACTGTACGAACTGAGAGAGCGGCTGGCCGCCGGGAAGGGTGAGGCGGAGCGTCGAGCGACGACCGACAGCTGCGTCCCGACGGTCGGCGGCCGACCACCGGCCCCTGTTGGCGACCCGCCAACCACCTCTTCGCATAGCCTTGCATTTACAGAGTCGTCAACAAAAGCCCCAGACCAGGCCGCCGGCCGCCACATCGCCCCCGAGCCATCACATCCTTCCCAGCCGCCCGAATGCCTCGCCGCGGCCGGCAATCATCCAGCATCCGTCGTTCTCCACGACCGGGCAGCTACCCAAGGGCGGGCAGGGGGGGCGCCGTCCGCCGTCCTCCCCGCCGACCGACAAGAGACAAGCACCATGCCTTCGCATAGTGAAACGCCGCGCACCCACCTGCCCCCTGTGGCCCAAGCCGTCCAGCTTGCACACCAACCCGCCGCGCCGGCCGCCCCGCCCAGGCAGACCACCGGGCAGGCGGCCCCCCCCACCTTCGCCGAAGCCGCCGCCATCCTGGCCGCCCTGCCGCCGGCTACTGACCACTACCCACTACCCACTGCCCACCATCCGCCGCCGGCCACCCAACCCAGCCTCGCCGAGCTGGCCCGCAGCCTGTCCGCCCTCCCATCCCACCTCGGTTGGGGCAGCGAAACCCTGACCGCCCATCTACGAAAGAGTGGTCAGCGGTCGGTGGACAGTAATCAGGTTACCGCGGCCGATGTACACAGCCTGCCACTCTCCATCGATCCCGCCCAGCTCCCCTCTTCATCTGTGAAATCTGTGCAATCGGTGGTTTCTTTTTCATCTGCCCCATCTGTGGATTTCCCCTCTTCCTCCCACATCAAAGTCTACCCCGCCATCGCCCTGGGCCTGCTGCGCGAAGAGCGAACGGCCGCCGGCCGCCTGTGGCTCCTCCTGCGCCACCTCGACGCGCCGGGGCGGGGCATGGTCACCCTGGCCGGCGCCCGCGCCGCCCTGTGCGACAACACCTCGCCGCTGCGCCTGTGCGGCTGGCGGCGCCTGCGCCAGCTCCTGGCCGAAGGCGAAGGCGTCTTCTGGACGCGCCGGCATCGTGCCGGAGACGACCGCCTCTGGCTCCACGGCCCGGCGCGGGTGGCCGCTGCCCTCGGCGTCCGGCGGCTCGTCGGCCGCCCCGTCGGCCTGCCCCCCGCCGCCCTCCTCGGCCCCATCGGCGACGCCCGCGCCCACCTCTACGCCACCTTCCACAGCGGACGAGCCAAAGAAATGACCAGTGGCGAATTACAAGTGACGAATGAAGAGCGCGCTCTGAACTCGTCATTCGTCATTCGTCACTCGCCACTTGGAATGCCCATCGCCCGCGACACGCTGGCCGAGCTGTCCGGTGTGTGCGCCCGCAGCCAGGCAGCCTACGAGCGGCGGGTCGGGGTCGCGTCCCAGGCCAACATCGCCCTGGGCGAGCGCGTCGCCGCCGCCCCCGGCGCGCCCATCGGCCCGGCCGAGCAAGAGCGCGCCTGGCAGCAAGGCCGCGCCCTCTTCCGCCTGCGCGACCACCGCGGCCACCACGGCCGCCCCGGCGCCACCTACCTCGCCTGGCGCCTGCCCAATGCCTATGGCCCCGCCCGCGGCCACCAGCCGCGCCCCAAAGGCCGCCAGAAACGCATCAACCGCCGCCTCGCCGACCTGTTTACGAAAGGGATGACGGGCAACGACGAGCGGATCGAGAAGCGCTTCTATCCGACGGCCGCGGGGGCAATCAGGAACTACGAACTACGAATAAGGAATGAAGAAACGAACGCACGTTCGTCATTCGTCACTCGTCGTCCGTCGCTTGCCCCGCGCCATTGGCCGGCGGGCGGGCCGGGGCGGGCGGGCCACTGCTGCGTCTGGGCCACCGCGGCCGGGCAGCGAAACCGGTCCAAGCCGGCAGATCGGCCCACAATTGATGTCATCGCCGGCAACCAGTTTCAACCGGTTTCGGCCGGCAGCGACGGATTGAGATCCGTCGGGAGGAGATAGGGGTATTTTTTTACCGTGCAAGCCGGAAAGGAGTTGCGGGGGTTATAGGGATAATTAATGTGTTTTGGGAGATTTGTCCATGTCAATTGTTATGCGAAGGCACTTCTTGGTTGCCTGAGCCTTCTGGGGCAAAGCGTGGCTAATCTTAGCCATTGCCTTTCTGTTGTCGCACCGTTATAGTGTAGTTGCTCGTTTATTGGGCCATGCAGGGCGAAAGCTTTCCCCACCGCGACCTGTCCCACGGAGAAGATGATGAATCTGCGCAAAATATTTCGTCTACTTATATATAAGTAGTTGCCTGTTCCTGCTCACTGCCCATGTAGTAATCAGCGCTTCTCCTCAACGCCTGACGGCAACAGTGATCCATGTCTGCACCGATACGACATGGCTGGAGCCGTCAACGGGGTTACCGGCCGTCCTCCAGGCAAACGGCCCACTTCCGGGCAGCATCCCTGACATCCAGGGCGCGCTGCCCATTTGGGGACAGAACGGCGAGCCCAACAGCGCCACCACGCTGGTAAAGACGTTCAATCTGCCGGACGGGGTCGCCGTGACCAGCGCCACGGCCCGCTTTGTGGCCGACGACGGGGTGGTGTTCCACGTGAACGGCCAGGAAATCGGCCGCTTTGATGCCCTGGTCTGGCCACCACCGACCGAGGCCAACGTGGACAACCTCGTGCCCGGCCTGAACACAATCAGCGCCGACGTCTATAACCGGCCGTCGTGGGCCTGGCTGGAGGCTTGTCTGAGCGTCGAGTATACGTCCGCGGCGGCCGACCAATCGGCTTACTTGCCCGTGGTGCTCGATGTGGCGCCGGCCACGCCGCAGCCAACCCCTATGCCCACGGCCAGCCCGTCAGCTCAGCCTACGGCTACCCATACAGTCACCCCCACGCCTGTCGCCACCGCAACGCCTTCGGCCAATTTACTGATCGGCAACATGCCGCTGCCGACTGGTTGGCACACCAATGGCCCTTTGACCTATTGGGAAGGTTTGCTGCGGGTGCAGGACGAGCCCTTGATCGAGATCCGTGTTCTGGATTGCGGCGACAATTCGGCCAACAATCGGTTGGATATTCTGCAGGTCTATGATCCCGACGGCAAGCTGGTCGTCGACATGCCCAACTGTGCAGGCGACCCCACGATATCCGTCCCCACGGCGGGCAAGCCGGGCTTCTACCGGCTCTTTTTCCAGGATAACGATACTAGGAACGGCAACGGCGGCAATATCTGGGTCAACCGGCTGCGCGATCAGCACATCTATACCGACCCGTCGAACCCCGTGTTGGCCGCCACCAACGTGTTAGCGCAAATCGAGCCGTTGCCCACCGGTTGGGCTACTTACGGTATCCTGACTTTTTGGGAAGGCTACATCCATATCCAAAACGAGACGGCCATCACTGTGCGGGCTACCGACTGCGGCGACAACGAGGGCGACGGCAAGCTGGACGCCATCCAGATCACCGATTCCACAGGCCTGATCGTGGGCGAGGCCAGCGGCTGCGCGAGCAGTTCCCGCTCTTTTCCGATCGACACCGCCGGCAAGCCCGGCTGGTATCGCATCTATTTTCTGGACAAGGATACCGGTGCGGTCCGGTCGACGCTGGGCAACGGCGGCGGGTTATCGGTGGAGGGGCTTGTCGATCAACACGTTTATCCGGTTCCGGGGACCGGGCCGGGGCCCAGCCCGACGCCCACAAGTGCGGATACCTGGCGATCTGTCGGCCCCAACTCGGCCACGGGCGGGGGCATCAGCGACAACGCCGGCGACGCCGAAATTTACCTGCGCCGCTGGGATCGGGCGAGCTGGAGCGCCTTGGGCGGCTCGGCGTCGGGCGGGGGCATCAGCGACAACGCCGGCGATTCACTGTGGCCGGCGGTCGCCGTGGGGCCGGACGGCCGCCCGTGGGTCGCCTGGCACGACCTGAGCGGCGGTGATGCCGAAATCTTCGTCCGTCGCTGGAACGGCACGGCGTGGACCGAAGTGGGAGGCGGCTCGGCCGCAGGCGGGGGCATCAGCGACAACACGGGCGCGTCGGCCTACGTCGATCTGCAAGTGGCGGCCAACGGCGATGCCGTCGCCGCCTGGGTCGACGACAGCGGCGGCAACGATGAGATCTACGCGCGGCAGTGGAACGGCAGCGCCTGGGTGGCGCTGGGCGGGTCGGCGACCGGCGGCGGCGTTAGCGACGACAGCGGCCGCTCCGGCCGCCCGGCGCTGGCGCTCGATCCAACCGGCCGGCCGGCGATCGCCTGGACGGAGGCGAGCGGCGGCCAATCGAATATCTACGTGCGACGGTGGAACGGCAGCGCGTGGGCGGAGATGGGAGACGGCTCGGCCGCGGGCGGGGGCATCAGCCAGTCGCCCGGCAAGTCGCAGTATCCTGCGCTGGCCTTTTCGACTGCGGGCGCGGCCTATCTGGCCTGGTACGATGACGCGGCCGGGCAGCGGGAGATCATCGCGGCGAGTTGGGACGGCAGCCAATGGACGGCGGCCGCCCCCGGGCCGGGCGGCGTCAGCGCCACGGCGGGCGAGTCGAAAGAGCCGGACCTGGTCCTGGCGGCGGGCGTGCCCTACGTGGTCTGGCAGGAGACGACCGGCGCGGACAACGAGATCTACGTTCGCCGCCGTGAAGGCACGGCCTGGGCCGAGGTCGGCCTCAACTCGGCCACGGGCGGGGGCATCAGCGACAACGCCGGTGACTCGAACTTTCCGGTGGCGGCTATGGCCGGCGGCCGGGTGTTCGTGGTCTGGGAGGACGATAGCGGGGGGGATTTTGAGATTTACGTGTTGGCCTACGATGTCGGGCCGTGAGAATGGCCGGCGGATGTGACGGATTGACAATTTTAACACGGATATAACGGATGAACGGGAATAATAGCACTTCAATCCGTTCTATCCGCGCGCCATCCGGGTTTCATTTCTGACTCTTCAGGACCCCGCCCCGACTCATCGACGGCCGCCGGTATACAATACGCGCTCCAGCGCGGCATTGACAAGACGACAAGAGGCGGCCGGTGGCCCATTCGTTTGCCCAATTCCCTTCGCTCCAGTGCCCCCGCTGCGGGGCGGCGTTTTCCCCTGATATCTGGCTGATCATCGACGCGGCCGAGCGGCCGCTGCTCTGCCTGCTGCGCGGCGGGGTGGCAGAACCGATCGCCGTCGAAGCGGCGCTGGAGCGGGGCGCGCTGCGCTACGACTACCTGTCGAATTACGATGACAAGGTGGTGAACCGGGCCGGCCACCGCCGGTTGGGGCGGCCCCTGCTGGGTCCGCTGCTGCCCCATTTGGACGGCATCGAGCATTTGGTCATCGCCCCGGAGGGGTCTATCATCAACTGCCGCTGCACGCCCTTTGGATCGGCGCGGCCAATTCCGACGAATCCGGGACGACGCTGCTCGACCGGGCCGAACAACGCCATGACGACGATGACCTACGACAAGCTGGGGCGAAAGCTGACGATGAATGACCCCGATATGGGCTTCTGGAGCTACGGCTACGACGGCAGCGGGAATCTGGCGCGGCAGACGGACGCCAAGAACCAGCGGCTGTGCTTCTACTATGACGCGGCCAACCGGCCGACGAGCAAACGGCATGACGGCACGGGCACTACCCCATGCCCGGCGATGTGGGGCGGGACGTTGTTGGCCAACTACACCTATCACACCAGCGGCGCGGGCAAGGGAATGCCGGCAAGCACCACCGGCGGCAGCGGCGCCGGCGCGTTCGCGGATACGTTCACCTATGATTTTCGCGGCCGGGTGACGAGTTATGCCCGTGTAATCAACGGTGTGAGCTTCAACCTGTCCACCACCTATGACGCCGCCGACCGGGTCGAGACGTTGACCTATGGCAACTCCGACGGCAACGAAGTGGTGACCTACACGTATGACGGTGAGTTTCCGGAAACCCTTCACTCGCAGAAAAAGGGCGGCAACCTGGTAGCCGATTTGACCCACAATTTCCGCGGCCAATTGACGGGCATCGATCGGGTCGGCAACGGCATTGAGGATACGGCACTAACCTATCATGACCAGAATGAAAACTTTCAACTGCGCCGGTTGAACCACGGTGCAACAAACGACGATATTCCTGATTTCCATTACGAGGACTACGACGCGCTGACGCAGTTGCGGGAAATGAATACCCTCTATAGTACCGGCACGGCGGTATCGACCTTCACCTACGACGGCGTGGGACGGATGCTGACGGAGCAACGGTCGGGCGATCCGTCGGGAGTGAATTACAACTACACCTATACCTACGGGGCCGGCGGGAATATCGACAAGCGGAAAAGCGAAACCAGCGGAGTGGTGCGCAATTACGTCTACGACATCGATGACACGCCCAACGATGGCCGGCATTACCATGCCCTGGAGAGCGTCACCGGTGACGGGTTGACGGCGACTTTCATCAACGACCCGAACGGGAACATGAGCAGCCGGACAATGAACGGCGTCACTTACACGCAGGCCTTCGACGTGGAGAACCGGCTGACGAGCGTGACGGTGAACGGGCAGGTGACAAGCTTCCACTACGACGCCGGCGGCAACCGCACCCTGACCGTGCAACCCAACGGTACGAAGGTCTACACCCCCTTTCCGGAATACGAGAAGACGGTTCCGGTCACAGGGTCATCGACCGAGCGCAACCACTACTTTCTGGCCGGGCAGCTCATCGCCGCGCGGGTGAAGGTGGCGGGGCAGACAGGCGCGTTCTACTACTTCTACACCGACCGGCGGGGCAGCGTCTACGCCCTGCGCAAGGCCGACGGGACGTGGGTCAACGGCAACTATGCCCGCTACGACGCCTACGGCGGCTACCGCACCACCCCGGCAACGACGGTCAATCCGGGCATCAGCGACCGCGGCTTCACCGGCCACCGCATGAACAACACGGGGAGCTATGGCTTTGGGTTGATCTACATGAACGCCCGGTATTACCTGCCGGAGATTGGGCGGTTTATCTCGCCGGACAGTATCGTGCCCGATCCACAGAACCCGCAGAGTTACAATCGGTACAGCTACACGCGAAATAATCCGGTGAACTTCACGGATCCGACGGGGCATAGGGAATGCGAGATCATTTGTGATGGTGAATCACAGAACTGGCGCACCTATCAGGATTCGGCGTGGCTCGAAGGGTGGGATGTAAAGCAACAGGCTGCCAATTCGGCAACGGCCGAAACGGTCCTCGTTGATGTGCCTCAAGCAATAGTTGGCGCTTTTTGGGAGCCGGCCGATTGGGTGCTTGCTCTGCGCGATGGATTCCAGTGGAATGACAGCTTCGGCATGCTGCCGTTTGTTCCGGCGACGGTTGGGTGATACGCGGACGAGGGAGTATCAGCTTTACGTGCTGCTCGCCCAAAGGCTTTCGACATAGTTCCCTATCGTCCACAAATTCCGCACATGATCTTGTTAATCATCATGGAATTTTAGACGTTTGGGCATCTGCAAATATTCCTGGTTACCTTTCACGAAAGGGTGATGCACCAACTATAGCTCTAACTGTCGAGCAGCATAAAGCTACTATTTCCGAATATTGGAACTGGATTAGGGAAAATGCTTTTGGGCGTGGGCCAAACTGGGCAGAAGTGCTGCCTCAACAGATACAAGAGCTGTCTCTGCGAATGTTTGACGCAGCAGGTGTGCCTCCATCTGTGCAGGATACCTACTTCCGAGTATTCAACCAGTACATTTACACAGGGACTTGGCAAAGATGAAAGCTATCGAGTTCTTGACATTCGTGAGAGAGCATTCCGACTGCTTAGTTCGGCCACCAGTTGGAATGCCCATAACTGGAAATATAAAGCATCAATTACCTGATGACTTAACCGAGTTTTACTCGTTTTGTGGAGGCGTCGAATTGTTTCGCTCAGCCGAATACCCTTACTCGATACTCTCACCAAATCGCTTTCTCCCGGCCAATGAGATACTCGTCCCAGATTTGTGGTCTGAACCTGAATGGCTTGAAGATATTAGCTCTGACTGGTACCTTATTGCCTCAGACCCTGAGCAGCAATATCTGACTATTGACTTGAACGTACTCAGACTAGGCCGTTGCTATGATAGTTTTATAGGCAGACACGGCATCAGAGGATTCTGCCCGATCATTGCTCGATCGTTCTCTGAACTATTGCAGAACCTGTGGTTCAATCAAGGACATTATCCTTATTGGCTCATGGAAAGTTTTTCATTAGGTGACGCATATGACGGTATGTGATTGGCCTGTGGCTTCCAAGCGATGAACGGCGGGTCGCAGGTAGTGACGCGGGTGGACAACACTTACCTACAACGGGCGAAAGAACTTGATTAAGCAGCACAAAGGCACGACACTGACCCACGACTACACCTTCAATGCGACGCGCAGGCTAAAATGGTCTACACCTATGACGTATTGGGTGAGCAACTGACCGAGACCGGTTACGACGGCGCGGTCACGACCACGGCCGTTCTGGGTCGCACTCGCGAGGTGACCGACGGCAACGGCCGGCACTTCATCTACGAGTCAGGGTACCTCCCGGAAACGTCCGTAAATGTCCGCTTGTATCTCGCCTTCGCCGAAAGAGCGAAGGCCGAGGTAATCCACAACCGCCCCTCCATGCTCGACGATAGTCTGCCTGCGTTGCTGGTATTCGGCGATGGCCGGGCCGGGAATATCCAGTTGCACGGCCACATAGGTTAACAGTTCGTCGAGGATTTCCAGGGGTTGCTGCGCCGGGAGTCGATTCGTCAGGCGAACAAACGCCAGCTGGTAAGCAAAGCCCAGCCTGTTGTTATCCCGTCGCCTTTGGTGGATCTCCGCGATGTCCTCCGGCTTGAATTTGGCGTCGCGCAAGAGCTCTTCGTGGGAAAAAGCCGATTCTGACATAGAGAAACGCTCGTTTGTTTGGGCTGAGACGATATAGAAATATGATCGGCTATTATGTTACAATTCAACAATAACAACTGCCAAATAATACCTTTTTGTTTCACAGGCGGTGAGGAGCAACTATGAAGGTCATCGGCTACATTCGGGTCAGTACGGATAAACAGGATGGGGAGAAACAGGAGCATCTGCTGTTTCAGCACGCCCAACGGCACAAACTTCAGATCGACCGCTTCATCAGCGTGGAAATGTCATCACGAAAAAGCACGCGCGAACGCCGCATTGATGAGTTGCTGGCCTATCTGAATGCCGGGGATGTACTGCTGGTCGCCGAACTGAGCCGCCTCGGGCGCAACATGTTCGAGGTGATCGATATCATCAACCAGTTGGGCGAGAACGGCGTTGAGGTGGTGTTTGTCCGGCAACCGGAGCTATCCACCACCGGAGCGCACCGGAAACTGCTGCTGGCTATCTACAGCTACTTTGCCGAGACGGAGCGCGAATTCATCTCCCTGCGCACCCGGCAAGGGCTGGCTGCCGCACGGGCTAAGGGAAAGAACCTGGGACGGCCCAAGGGCAGTCGCGACAAGTATAGAGTTCTGGACCCGTACAGGACTACAATCCGGGAGCATTTGCGGATGCGTGTCCCGCTGCGGCGCATCTGGCAGATCGTCAATCCTCAACTGGCTAAACCGATAAGTTACAACGCTTATCGTTACTTCGTCAGGCAGGACCCTGAGCTGTTGGCTTTGTGGGAGGCCCATCGAGGATGAGCAGTTCTTAGGAACCCTCACCTAGCAGGCATTTACGCACGTATCCGGGAGATATCCAAGATCGGCCAAATCGGCGCGAGTTTCCACACGTCCAAAGACCGGACCCGCAACGCGCCCCCAACGGTGAATAGTTCGACACCCAGGCTATCCGGCCGAGTCGGATAAATGCGGGTGGAGAGCACGATGCGATCGTCGAAAAATACTTCCAGGACCGAGCGGTCGAGGAAGATATGCATGCGTACCGGTCCATCCATCGCCAGGGGTGCCTGTTCCACGATCGCGGCCTTCGAACTGCCACCCCATTGCATGTCAGTGCCCAGGCTGGAGCGCTGCCGGTCGACGGTCACGGTGTTCGTGGTGACGTCGCAACGGATTGTCGTCTGTTCCGAGCCATCCGGCGAGCAGCGCAAGCGCAGACCGAAAGACATAGCCTGGTCATGTTCCAACACCACCTCAATTTCCAGGCAATCACCGCGAACCTCGTCGAGGATGTTCTCCGCACCGGGCCGGACGATGCGCTGTTCCACGCGCAAATGCTCACCGCGCAGTTGTCGTAGCTCGGGGACAGGTTGCATGCGCAAGGTACCGTCTTCGCCCAGCGACAAGAGACGGGGCAAGGACATGACTCCCGACCAGCCCGCGGCCCGCTGGGCCGCCTTGCTGAGACCTTCCAGAAGCCAGCCTATCAGGATGGGTCGCCTTCTCTCGTCCACGATCGCCTGAGGCGCGTAGAGATAGCCCCCGTATTCCAGGATTCCGGATACTTCCGGTGTGAATTGATCGTTTGAAAAGTCACCCACGTAGTACCCCGGGAACAGAAGTTCGCCGCTGATGTGGGCTTGGTACGATACTATCAGCGCATGCCGGCCATCCACCGCGATCAGGTTGGGACATTCCCAGACAGATCCGGTCCAGAACGGTTCAAGGGCTGTCTGGTCGCCGGCCAACAACTGGCGTACATATTCCCAGTTCATAAGATCGGCCGAGCGATAGAGCAATACCACGCCGCCAACACCGTCATCGCGCGAGCCCATCACCATGTACCACCACGCCCCTTCGCGCCAGACATACGGATCGCGGAAGTCGGGCGGGTCGCCGGCATCGATGCCTGGTGGCGGTCCGGCGATAATCGGATTGTCCGGGTGTTTCGTCCAGGTGTTCAGATCGTCGCTGCCCGTGGCCACGCAGACCACCTGCGGGTAGACGCCGGAGTAGAAAATCAACGGCTTGCCACCGGCAATGATCGCCGAACCCGACCAGCAGCCGCCGCTGTCCGGGCTGTCCGGTGTGGGGGCCAGCGCGACTGGCTGATCTTGCCAATGCACCAGATCGGCGCTGACGGCGTGACCCCAGTGGATATTCCCGTGAAACGCCCCCTCCGGATTGTACTGGTAGAAGAGGTGATATTGGCCCCGCCAGTGGATGAAGCCGTTGGGATCGTTCATCCAGTTGGCCGGGGCCAGGAAGTGATAGAGCGGCCGGTGGGGGTCACCGGCCATGGCCTGGCGCGTGGCGACGGATGTAGCAGCGCCGAATGTGACAATGACGGCAGAATTCTCATTCATAAGATATGCGATCAACGACGCACGGCATTGACGACGACAAGAAAGACGCCGGTGGCGAGGACGGCTACCAGCGCGTTTTGCAGATTGAACTCAAACACAGGGCGATAGATAACCAGATTGGTGACGAAACCGCCGACACACGCGCCGAGAATACCAAACCCAACGTTGACAGCGTCATCTATGTTCGCCGTGCGACTTGTTAATCGGCAGGCCAGCCAACCGGCGACCGCTCCGATGATAATCCAGACAAGTAGTCCCATGATTAGACCTCCTATAAACTAGCCTTTGACGCCGCTCGAGGCCAGACTCTTCACAAAGGCACTTTGGAATATAAAGAAGAAAATCAGCACCGGGATGGTGATCATCGTGGTATAGGCCATGACTTCACCCCATTGTGTATCCCTCTGGAAGAAGAACAGCAAGCCCACCATCACCGGACGAAGCTCGTCACTCTGAATCGTCATGGTCGGCCACAGAAAGGAGTTCCACGAGGAGATGAAGGTCAGGATGGCGACCGACGCGAAGACCGGCAGTGAAATAGGAACAATGATCCGGTAAAAGATCTGAAATCGACTGGCGCCGTCGACCAATGCTGCTTCATCGAAGTCCTTGGGAATTTCCTGGAAGAACTGGTAGAAGAGGAAGATCGAGTACGCGCCGACGATGAAGGGGATGACCAGGACATAATAAGTGTCCAACCACCCCTGTGTGATGGCAACCCCATCTTCAAATGACAGTGTTGGTAGTCGGCTGACCAGTAACAGCAACGGCATAATGGTGGCCTGGCCCGGGATGATCAAGGTGGCAATAATAATGGACAAAATGAGTTTCTGCCCCGGCCACTTGAGACGCGATAAGGCATAGGCTGCCATGCTGTTCACTGTTAGGGCCAATATGATCGTGACAGCCGTCAGGAATATTGAGTTGAGCATGTAGCGAACGAAGTTGCTGTCTGTGAATACTCGTTCGTAATTAGCCGTGGTTAGCTCACCTGTCGGCAAGAATGCACGAATCGATCTCAGGTCGGCGAAAATCTGCTGGTTACTGCCCTTGAACGAGGATACGATCATGAAAACTAGCGGAAACGTGAAGAAGAATACCAATAATAAAAGTGGCACGTACCGCAATGTGGTCCTAAGAGCCTTTCCTCCCGACCCCGGTCTGCGCTCGCTACTTGATGCTGCGGAATCTATTGTTGTCATGTCTGGTTACCTCTTTCTCAACTCACCCGGATCCGGATCCGATTGATAGCAGCAATGGTCATGAAGATAACGATTGTTCTCGTAGATTCGCGACCGTTGTAGGGGCGGTCGATGCCGTCCCGCAATGCGGAAAAGGTTGTCTCGACGGACTTAGCTGTCATTGGCATGGTCGGTTCTACCCCCTCTCCCGAACCGTGTAACGCTGAATCAGGTTAACGGCAACGATGATCAAGAAAAAGACAACAGCAATCGCCGAGGCGTAACCTATGTCTTGCTCGCGAAAGCCGTTCCGAAACATGTGGAAAACCGTAGTTGTCGTGGCGTCGTCCGGTCCGCCATTGGTCAGCACCAGAACTTGGTCGAACAACTGGAAAGCAGCAATAGTGATGGTCAAGAATATGAAGACCAGCACAGGCCGCAGTCCCGGGATCGTGATAAAGCGGAACTTTTGCCAGCCATTGGCACCGTCGATGCTGGCCGCCTCGTAGAGAGACTCCGGTATTTGCTGGAGCCCGGCGACGAAGAGCATCATCTGCATCCCCGCTCCCTGCCAAATTGACATGATGATGATAGACCACATGGCGATGCTGGGATTGCCCAACCAATTGACCGGCCCGAGGAGGCCAAAAGTTAACGTGTTCAGCATCTCGTTGATCAACCCGTTGTTGTTATCGTAGAGGAACCGCCAGACGATGGAGACGACCACCATGGACGTTACTACCGGCGCGAAGTACATGGTCCGGAAGAAGGATTGACCTTTCAAGCCCTGGTTCACCAGCAGGGCCAGGAGCAACCCAAGCCCGGTCTGAATCGGGATGACGACCAACGCGAAGAAGAAGTTATTAGTCAGCGAGCGCATGAAGAGCGGATCGCCGGCCAGGATGTAAGTGAGTTGGCCACCTAGCTCGATTGTGAACCACTCGCGCATTCCGGCATATTGCGGGTAGGCTTCTTCGTCGCGTGTAAAATCGCGCGATCGGGGATAGACGAAGTTGCCCTCCTCATCGACGACCGGTTGGCCGGTGGCTTCGTCGATCTCCGGATCGACTGTCAGGACCGAGAGGCTCAGCAGCCGCTGATAGTTTCGCAGCCCGACGGACTCGGTCGGATTGCCCGAAATCAGTCGCTGGTTGGTGAAACTGAAGTAGATGGCCGCAAAAAATGGCGTAATCACGAATAAAAGCATGAGCAGTATCGCCGGCCCGGCCATCGAAAATCCGGCCAGCGTCTGCTGTTGCTTGCGGGGGCTTGCTCCCTCACGTGACAGAACCACGGTTGGTGTCGTCATATCTGCATCTCCTTCATCCACATTAGCGGGCGTCTCTAGAAAATCACTAATGATTTCATATCACCCTTCGGTTCTTCAGAGTTCCGGCGATATGGTGAGTTGCTGAAAGACATCTTGATCTATTCCGGATCGCCGGAGTAATCCACCAGGAAGGTGACCGGCTCGAGCTGCCATATGTCCAGAGCGTTGAGATTGACCTGCTCGCCGTCGAGGAATAACTCCAAACCCAGGCTGTCGCTCGATGGGAAAATGCGTTCCGTGAAAACGACGAGACCGTCATTGCCAAATACTTCCACCGACGAGCGATCGACCAGGATGTGCAACTTTACGATGCCGTCTACAGGCTCCATGCCGGCTGTATGAATCGCCGCAAAGGCGGGATGGAACGCTACGTCTCCGGACTGCGCGCGATCGACGTACAGGGTGCGCGCTTTCGTGCCGTAACCGATCGTTGTGTACTCGCCGGGTCCGGTGCGCACGCGAAAACCAAAGCGATCTGAATCCTCCAAATCTTCGATCTCAAACTCGGCCACTATCTCGACTGTTTCCCCTCGAACCTCGTCCAGCAAGTCGGACTCAGGGCCGACAACCTCATCCCGCCATTCCCAATGCTCGCCCCGCAGCTGCCCCAGTTCCTCGATCGGCTGCTGCACCAGGCGGATGCCTTCCGGCGTGGTTAACAGAGATACCTCTCTCGGAACTGAAAACGAGCCGCGCCAGGTGGAAGTGGGGATATGCTGGGCATAGGTCCAGTTATTCATCCAGGCCAGCCATATACGTCGACCGTCGGGCGTGTCGGACCATGACTGTGGGGCATAAAAGTCGGAACCCAGGTCGGCCCATAGCGTGGTTTCCTTGTCGTTTTCGCTGACAAACGTTTCGCCGTCAAAATCGCCCACGAAATACTGGATACCGGAACCGCCGGC
>JACKBY010000025.1 GCA_020634335.1 Promineifilum sp.
CGCAGTTCCAACTCTACCTGGCCGGTAGCCCAATGAGCGAGATTATGGCCTGGGTTCCCCAGTCTGGAGGGTTGGGCATGGGCATCAGCATCCTGAGCTATAACGGTGGGGTGATGGTGGGCGTGACGACCGATGCCCATCTGGTGCCTGACCCGGAAAAAATTATCGACAATGTGGCTGCTGAGTTCGCCGACTTGCAGCAACTGGCGGCAGCATGACCACATCCTGAACTGGCTCCGCCACTACGCTCAGGATTCCACCAGAATCAGAATAAGGTATCTGGCTCGATGCGCCCTCTGATCGGCACTGACTTGAAACGTTTTCTGCGAGATTATCGCCGGGCGCACAAACCGTCTGGTGAGTTGACCGTTCTGCTGCAAAGTGTGGAATATCCGGCCAACGTCGGCTCGATCTTTCGACTGGCTGACGGCGCCGGCGTCAGTGAGCTTATTCTGACCGGCATCACCCCCACACCGCCCCATGCGACGATTGACAAGGTAGGGCGTTATAAAAGCCTGCGGTTGCCCTGGCACTATGAGGCCGATCCACTGGTCGCCATAGATGGAATACGCGCCAAAGGGTTTAGCATGATCGCCGTTGAGCTGACCGATGATGCTGTGCCCTATCATGAATTCGAGTATCCGGCCCGGACGTGCTTGATCGTCGGGCATGAGGACCATGGCGTGACGAAGGCCACTCTCGCCGCTTGCGACGCAGCCGTATTCCTGCCCATGTATGGAAAAGGGCTATCGCTAAACGTGCACGTAGCACTGGCTATTGTCCTCTACCACATCCGCCACGGTTAACCGCTGTGATTCTGGCAAGGGGCTCCTGGATGGCAAGTCGGCAAGATCGCGATAGCGCGACCTGTTTTTGCCACTTGGTGCCATTTTCTTGCATCCCGTCTTTACTGAGGGTATACTGAGTAAGCACATGCGGGATAGTACAACAATTAAACGGGGAATACGAACATGAAGATCTCTTGCCTCCAGGAAAACCTCGCCAAAGGCCTTAGTACCGTCAGCCGCGCCGTCAGTCCACGCTCAACTCTCCCCGTACTGGGGAACGTGCTGCTGGCCGTAGATAACGGCCGCCTCAAGCTGTCGGCCACGAATCTGGAAATCGTCATCACCTGCTGGATCGGGGCCACGGTGGCAGAGACGGGAGCAACCACTGTTCCCGCGCGCACGTTCAGCGAGTTGATCAACACATTTCCGCAAGAGCCTGTGGAGATGTCCCTGACGAAAACGACAGAAACGCTGCACGTGACGTGCGGTCGCACCCAGGCCAACGTGAAAGGAATCAGCTCCGATGAATTTCCAGTGATCCCCGATCCTGACCAGGAAAATCGTATTCGCATGGAGCCGGACGTCCTCAAGCACGTAATTAGCCAGGTAGCCTTCGCCGCGGCCACCGACGACTCACGCCCTTCCCTCACCGGCGTGCTGACGACCTTTGAGGGCAATCGCATCGCCATGGCGGCTACCGATGGCTTTCGCCTGTCCGTTCGCTCGGCCCACATTGCCGGCTACGTCGAGAAGCCGTTTAACGTGATCATTCCCGCCCGCGCGCTCAACGAAGTAGCCCGCATTATCACTGACGACCTGGAAGCCGTCTACATATCCATGCCACCCGGCCGCAACCAGATAATTTTCGACATGGACAACGTATTGCTGGTCTCCCAGCTCATTGACGGCAAGTTCCCCGATTACGCACCCATTATCCCGCGCACCCACACGACGCGCACCGTACTGAATACGGCCGAGTTCACCAAGGCTTGCCGGACGGCCGACATCTTCGCGCGCGAGTCGAGTAATACGGCTCGCGTCTCGGTGGAACCCGGGGATGGATTATCGGCAGCGTATGCCACCATCGCCGCCAATAGTAAGGAGACGGGCGATAACGTGGCCCAGATCGACGCCAACGTTGAGGGTATGCCCATCGAGATCGCTTTCAACGTCAAGTTTATGGCCGACGCGCTGGGCGTCATCGAAACGCCGCAAGTCGCGCTGGAAACCACCAACCCCAACGATCCCGGTGTGATCAAGCCCGTCGGCGATAATGACTTTGTCCACATCATTATGCCGATGAATTTCAACAGGTAATCACTAGCTGCCCGTGACAAGTTGATCCAGGACTGTCCGATAGAGCGTATCCGCCCGCAAATCTTCCAGAGTGTGGCAGGGCGCGCCCAACTCTTCCGCAAGTTGACGGGCCAACCCCTGGTCAAATGCGGCATGCTCCATATTGATAACGACCGAGCGGACGTCCGTCTCGCTGAGGAGTCGGGCGATCTTGTGCGCTTCTTCCTGCGGCGGCAAATCGGTCATGCTCACGTTCCCCGCCCCGTCCGTCATCAAGATCATCATCGGCAGCACGTCGGGATGGCTATAAGCCTCCTGTCGGAAAACCTGGTAGGCCAGATAGAGACCGGCCGTCAAGGGCGTCTTGCCGCCGACAGCGATGTCGCTCAACGCCTTCTTGGCTAATTGGACCGAATTGGTGGGGGGTAATACCAGGGTAGCATCGTTTTTGTTGAACACGATCAGGCCCACCCGATCACGCCGTTGATAGGCGTCAGTAAGCAACGACATGATCGCGCCCTTCGTCGCCTCCATCCGCTCGGCCACGGCCATACTCCAACTGGCATCCACTACGAACAGGATAAGATTGGCCGAACGACGAACGCGCACCTTCTCGCGCAAGTCGCTCTTCTCCAGCGCCAGCGCCAGGCGCGAGCGATCCCGGCGAATTTGATGGGGCGCGGCGGCTCGCAAAGTAGCATCAAAAGCCAGATCGCGAACTTTGTCGCCCTGGGGTAGGCGTGACTGGATGTAGCGGCCGCGCTTGCGGTCGGTTTTGGTGCGCGACCGGCGGCCGGCTTGTTTACGGGTTAGGCGGTCGAGTTGGGTATCGAGGCGGCGAGGCGCGAACTCCTGCGAGCTGCTGATTTTCTGGCCGCCTTCCCACCAATTGGCATCATGTGGGGAGTTGGGAACCGACTGGGGGCCGGCCTCTTGCTGCGAGACCTCGGCCCCGTCGGCGGCTTCATCTTCCTGGCCTAAGGCTTTTTTTTTCCCGTGGCGGCCGATTCGGCCTCTTCCTCCCGCTCGCCCATCTCGCTGACACCCATTTCGCCCTGTACTTCATCCAGACGCTCAGACAGCTCAGAAGCCGACAGGACGCTATCCTGGAACACACGACCACGGACCCGATGCGGCAGCGCCAGCTCGGCCGCCAAAATGATGTCCTCATCCGTGATGCGACTGCGTCCCTGCAAGGCCGCATGCGCCTGTGCGCCACGCAAGATCACCAGATCGGCGCGGTGGCCGTCGACGTTTAACGAGGAAACAAGTCCGGCAATCGACATCAAATCGCGGCGCGAATAAGTGATCTCATTGACCCGGTCGCGCGCGTTGGCGATACGTCTGGACAAGTCGTACTCATTACTGGCCCACTGATGCCGAAATCCTTCCGGATCCACTTCAAACGCGATGCGTCGCTCGATGATGGCCACCCGGTCCTCGGGGTCTTCCAAGCCTTCGATCTGCACGGAAAAAGCAAACCGATCCAACAACTGGGGGCGCAAGTCTCCTTCTTCGGGGTTCATCGTCCCGACGAGGATAAATTTGGATGGATGTGAAAAACTGATCCCCTCACGTTCGACGATGTTGATGCCCATCGCCGCCGCGTCCAGCAACAGATCGACAACATGGTCGTCAAGCAGATTAACCTCGTCCACGTAAAGGACACCCCGGTTGGCCGACGCCAGGATACCAGGCTCAAAGTGCTTTTCGCCGCTTTTAATGGCTTTCTCGATGTCGAGTGTCCCGACGACGCGATCCTCGGTGGCGCTCACGGGTAGATCGACGAAGGGGGTTTGTCGAATTTCCGTCTCCAGCGGCTGGTCATCGTAGCGCGCGTGGCTATCATCGCTCCACTCGTCTGGGCGCAACGGATCGCAGTTGAAGCGGCTGCCGGCCAGTACTGTGATGTCTGGCAGGAGGGCCGCCAGCGCGCGCGCCGCGGTCGATTTAGCCGTACCGCGCTCACCACGAATCAATACGCCACCTATGCGCGGGCTGACTGCGTTCAGGATCAGGGCGCGTTTCATGCGCTCCTGGTTCACAATTGCCGTAAAGGGAAAAACAGCGCGACGTGCCATAAATCGATTTGACTCCATCAGGGAAAATTTGTGAGAGCGATTTCCCCACAATGCTCGGCCGATTATAACCCAACCTGACGGGTGGGCAATCGCACGATAGAGTAATTTGGGGATTTCGCAATGTTGCGGCTACTCCAGCCCAGCTCTGAAAATAGAACGGCTCCCGCTATGGGCCAGCCACAAATCCTCGCCGACCCAGCACAATCCGGAATACAATGATTCCGTCTGATAGCGATTGATCACCCGCCCATCCAGCGGGTCAAGCTGAACTACAGCATAATCAGGCGAATCGGATAGCCAGTTAAACCGGCCGAGAGCCCTATCGAATTCCATTGGCCCGGCCATGCTGGCCCATAGGCAACCGTCGTGAAAGTCGATGTCACCCATGGCAATTGGGCCGGCCACAGGGGATTCGAACTTGTTTGTTTCCAGATCGATAGATAACAACAGCCCCTTTTGTTGGGCAACAACCCATAGCCTTCGGCCGTCCCAAGCCACCCCGGACAGCCAACCGCGACCTTCCAGAATGATCGTCTCGTCGAAGTCATTTGTCTGTGGATTGATACGACGAATCATCTCCTGGTCAAATAGAGATTGCCACAGCGAGTGGCCGTCCCAGGTCAACCCACTCAGGTTGCCGGGACAATACAAGCTGCGCTGCACGGCCCCGCCCTGCAGGTCGATAGCGTAGATGAGGCCGTCGCGATAATCCGCCTGCCACAACCTTTCCCCATCCCAGGCCAGCCCCGCCGGCCCGCTTCCCGGGGCGGCTCGCGCGTCTCGAATCACTAACCGACGGGTCACGGCATAATATCTCGACCGACTGCTTGAGCGATAGCCCGCATCTCGACCACCAGCTTGGCAAATTTCTCCGGTTTCAATGACTGAGCGCCATCCGACATGGCTTCCTCCGGCCGAGGATGCACTTCAAGGATCAGGCCATCTGCGCCGGCGGCCACCGCGGCCTTAGCCGCGCCGGCCACGTATTCCCACTTGCCGGTAGCATGGCTGGGATCGGCCACCACCGGCAGATGGGACAGATGCTTGGCCACGGGAATGGCGTTGATGTCAAAGGTGTTGCGCGTGTAGGTCTCGAACGTGCGAATGCCGCGCTCGCAGAGCATTACGCGGGTATTGCCGTGGCTCAGGATATACTCGGCGCACATCAACCACTCCTCGATCAGGCTGCTCATGCCGCGCTTCAGGAGGACCGGGTATTGGGATTCCCCCACGGCGTGGAGCAAGGCGTAGTTTTGCATGTTCCGCGCACCCACTTGCAGAATATCAGCGTATTCACAGACCAGCGGCACCAAGGCCGGCTCCATGACTTCGGTAACTATGGGCATGCCGGTAATCTCGCGGGCCTCTGCCAGATATTTCAAGCCTTCCTCACCCATCCCCTGGAAGGCATAGGGCGAGGTTCGTGGCTTGAACGCACCACCGCGCAGCACGTGGGCACCGGCTTCCTTGCAAGCGATGGCCGTCTCGATGATCTGCGTGCGGCTTTCCACGGAGCAAGGCCCGGCCATGACCAGCACTTCCTTCCCACCGATGGTGTGGTCGCCCAGCGGAAAGACGGTGTCCTCGCCCTTAAACTCTCGACTGGCGAGTTTGAACGGCTTTAAAATTGGGACGACGCGCTCTACGCCGGGCATGCGCTCGATTTGTTCGCGATTGATTACGCGATCGTCCCCAATGATGCCGATGATGGTGCGCTCCTTGCCATCAGACAAGTGCACCTTGAAACCAAAATCTTCGGCGCGCGCGATCACCGCCGATTTTTCACGCGTAGTTGCTTCTGCCTGCATAATTACGATCATCATTCAATAAATCCTTATAACAGATGAGACCCTATAGTGTCATCGCCAGAAACTTGACCGCCGCCTCGACTTGTGACATCTGCCGCGGCCGCACGGGGGGCACATTCTTGCGATCCGGCCGGAGCGAATGAGCCTCGCGCAGGTACATGTGAACGATCTCTTTGGCCGTTTTGGCGGTATTCCAGTGAATGAGCACCCGCACACAACGAACCAGGCCACCGGGCACAGCCATCTCGTGACCACACAACAGCGCGGCATCATACCAGCCAAGCTGGCGAGCCGCGTAGGCCGGGTAAGTCGATGTCAGGTCAGGGGTCGTCGTGAAGTATACACTGGCAATGTCGTCGACGCTCATTTCATTGGCGGCTACCAGCGCCTGCAAAAGTTCGCGCGTTGCCTCCAGAATTTCATCTTCCCGATCGCTGCCGACTGTAATCGCCCCGCGCACGCCACGACACATCATGAGTCTTTGAGGTTGATCGTCATTCTGCGGGTCTTTCTCATTGGACATGATTCTCTCTCCTCTTCACCAAGTTAATTCCCCAAAACAAAAAAGACGCGGCTTCCTAGCCGCGTCCTGGTGTGTTGGGGGTGTTTGTCCGTCTGGCTTATGCTCTGCAGGCCGTGGCGGGCTCTCCCAAGCGCAACAAGTGCGGCCGGGTGTCGTCGCCAAAATAAAAATAAAAGTAGAACGTAGCCAGTGAGTTCATTGGGCCTGTCATCGTGCGAGCATCATAACATGCCATTTCTGATGCGTCAAGCAGCAGAAATAGCCTATGGTTGAGCCTCTTCTTCGGCCAATCTGTCCGGGAACGCATAGTTGGGGATAAATGCGACCGTACGGCGATAGGCCTCCTGAAGGGTGGTCTGGGTATCAAAGTAACCGCTCAACATCTCTTGCAACACGATTGATATCGTGAAGTCCGTGTAGAGCTGCGTCATCAAGCTCCCATATCCCTCACGAATACCCCAACGCGGAGCCGAGGCAATGCCGTCTCGCAGGCTATCGACGACTTCATTACCGAAGACATCCTGCAAACTGAATCCGGAACCGTCAAGAGGAATGGCGGCCCACGTATCAATGAAACGCGTTGGCTCACTGGGCACGCCCTGTCGCATCGGCACTTTTCGCTCCGAATTGACGGCCAACCACCGTTCATAGCCCTCGGCAAACCAGAATTCGGCAAAAGCCTGCGCCTGCTCACGATCGGCTGTCGTCGTAATACCGAGGTTGCGCACGTTGCCGAAAGCAGTGGGCGTGCCGTTCGGCCCGCGAATTTTCGTCACGATGCCGGTGTGGCGCGCCAGATAATTCACCCCGTCCTCCACGGTGTCACACTCTGCGCACGAAGGCACTCTTGACTCGTCGAATCCAGCCAGCAAGGGAAGGATGGCCGGAGAAGTGATGATCATCCCCGTTCGTCCGGTCAAAAAGGCAATGACCGCGCTCGTATCCGTCTGCACTCCCGAAGGACTAAATTGGTTGATCGTCGAAAAGTAGTGCTCGATCGCCGTGCCACACGCCGGTTCAAGGATGACGACCTCGCCCGCCTCGTCGATTAGCCGGCAGCCGTTAGCCAGAGCGATCTGTTCAAATGCCTGATGGGTGGTGACAAGGTTCGACTCGGTTGGAATAACCAATCCTGAGATAATGGCCTCGGGATTGTATATCCGCTCTGCAGCCGTGGCCATGGCCGCGTAATTATCAGGAGCCGCCAATCCCAAATCCTCAAACCAGTCGGCCCGATAGAGAAGAAGTTGGTGGAATCCGTCGCTGGGGATGGCAGCGCTCACATTATCGACTTCAACCAGGTCGAGTGCCGACGGATCAAACGTGTCACGGCCCAGGCGCTCGATCACCTCATCGGCCGCGGTCGGATCGAGGATGCCGTCCGCTACCCAGCCCGCAGTGAACTCATTGGGATACAGTACCAAATCGGGCAGGGTGCCGGAAAGCACCCCTGTGCTGACCAGGTCAGGTAACAAACCCGGCGATACCAGTTGAACGGCGACGTTGACGCCCATTCGGTCGGCGAATTCGGCAGCGATCTCGTCTAGCACTCGCTTGTGTTCGGCCGATGTCTCGTTGACCCAGATGGTCAGGCCGTCGCCTTCGGAGCTTGCGGCCACCACTGTCGCTTTGGTGGGGTCTTCGGCAAATGCCGAATCGACGGCATCTGGCGGGTTTGTCGTCGGCGCAGGGAGGAGCAGCGCAGCGGATGGCGGTGAGGGGGTAGCCAATGCTTGCGCCGTGGCCGTAGCCAGTCGAGGTGGGTTTTGGAGATCGACCCCACACGCGGTGGTCAGAACCCCGACGATGAGGAGTAACAAGGCGATCAAGGGTGGATAACGGCACGGGCGCAGGATCGGCACGCGCACAGATTCTTCCAGACAATTCATAAGTGCTCATGGGCGCGGTGAAGGCGCTAACAGGTTGAGATAATTGTAGTGACCCGCTGCGCCGGTGACAAACCGCCGGGGAACTAATCAGGCAGCTTATCAGGAATCTGTCACAATAGGCATAGGATCATTCCTCTTCGTCGGCCGAAGCCGGCTCAAGGCCCCCTAACCGCGGCAAATCCTCGGCCCCAAACAGTCTTCGTACCTGGCGTGACATCTTTTCGGCGGGGTTTTCCTTATAAACCCTGAGGAGTGACTGAGCCAGGTCGGCCAATTTTTCATAGTCACCGTAGGATTCGCGCAAGCGATCGCGGTGGAGTGACATCCAGGCGAACAGGTCCGCTTCTGTGCGACCGGGGAAGGCCTGCAGCAAGCCCGACTCCCGGATAATTTGAACGCTGGGGAGATAGATCAATTCATACCAGGCGGCGGCCGCCTCCTCAAAGTTGACTTCACGCTCGTCTATCAACTCCAGCTTTTGTCGCAACTCTTCGATCTGGGCTTGTAGCTCCGGGTAGCGACCGCTAGTTGTAAAGCGAATGTCGTACGAAGGATAAAGGCGGTCAAGACCAGTTTTTTCGAGAAAGATTCTTTCCCGAAATTTATTGAGAACCTCGTCAAGACTATCCTTGGGGCCAATCTCGATCTCTTCAGGATACTCCCAGACGTGGGCTTCAACGGTGGGAATCTTAAGGCGACGCGCGGCCGATACACGATGGTTGCCGTCGCGAACGAAATAGGCGTTGCTGATCTTGTACAGTTCGACGGGCGGCCATCCCTCGCTGTTTGCCAGCTCGACCATTTTGACCCATCTATCGCGCAGGGCATTGTTGAGCGGCAAAAACTCGCGCGTCATCTCATCGTAACGACCAACGCTGCCAATAATTTGCTCGACGGGTACCTCCATAATACCCCGGTAGAACGGGCTCTGGTGGCGCAAATTTCTGCGAATGGAATCGAAAGGCAGCAAGCGCGCGTCACGACCCAGCAGCCAGGCGGTCAGACGCTCTCGTTCCGCCTGCCAACGCGCCCGCTCAAACTCCGAATTGGCGTTAATTCTGGTATCGGCGTTCATGTCGTTCAGTCTGGAGTCTAGTACCTAAGGAGCCATCAGGCAACAGGCGAATTGACAAACAATGCCTGTGGTGTATTAGACATGATGTCACATGGCGCTGTGGTACAATGGCCTTATGGATCAATTGCTGCATTTTTCGCCCCTGATTGAACAAACATTAGCTGACGGCGGTGCGGTTGTCGCCCTGGAGAGCACAGTCATTACCCATGGGCTCCCCTATCCGCAGAATGTGGAGACGGCGCTGGCTATGGAAGCGGCTGTGGCCTCAGGTGGAGCCGTGCCGGCAACCATCGCCATTCTGGGCGGCAAGGCAACCATTGGGCTTTCTCATGACGAGATAGAGTACCTGGGTCAATTGGCCGGAGGCGACCGCGTGCGCAAGTGTAGCCGGCGCGACTTGCCTATCGCGTTGGCTTGTGGCGAGGATGGCGCAACGACGGTTGCCGGAACCATGATTCTCGCCGCATTGGCCCACATAGAACTTTTTGCTACCGGCGGCATTGGGGGAGTCCACCGCGGGCACCCCTTTGATATCAGTGCCGACTTACGCGAGTTGGGCCAAACGCCGGTCACTGTCGTCAGCAGTGGCGCGAAATCCATCTTGGATTTGCCGGCAACACGCGAGGTTCTGGAAACAGAAGGAGTAACAATAGTGGGCTATGGCGTCGATGAACTACCGGCTTTCTTCGCCCGCTCCTGCGGTCTGCCGGTTGACGTGCGGCTGGACGATCCGAGAGCTGTGGCCGCACTAATCCAGGCTCGCCGCCGGCTTGGGTTGAACAGCGGCACACTCATCGCCGTTCCCGCGCCGGATGAAGCCTGCATGGAGCCTGATGAGGCCGAAGAAGCGGCCGCGCGTGCTGCTCGTGAAGCCGACGAGGCGGGCATTCACGGCCCGGCTTCAACGCCGTGGTTGCTGCGCCGGGTAGTGGAATTGACCGAAGGCCGCAGCATGACCGCCAACTCTGCTCTTTTGCAGAACAACGGCCGTGTCGCGGCACAGATCGCCGTCTCGCTGAGTCACATTGAACGGTCTACGCGTTCCTGACGTACCGGCAACCGCCAGCGACGACAGATACACGCAGGTTGCGCCTGAGTGCCGGTTGACAGCCGCCCTTGCGCAGCCTATAATGGCAGTCAATCGAATTGATCAAAAGCTCTGACGGAGACAAGTACGGCGGCCGCGAGTTGTAGAGAGTTGGCGGACGGTGCAAGCCAATGCCGCAAAGGCCGGAAATCCCCTCCCGAGTTGCTCCCGCAAGCCGTTAGGTATAAGGTGAGCCGGTTGCACCCGTTAACGTGCTAGAGAGGCTGGTTCCTGGCGAACCAGCAAACCCAGGTGGCACCACGAGCCCCCTTCGTCCTGGAATCGAAGGGGGCTTTTTCTATTGAGGAGATACATGATCGACATCAACTTGATTCGCGAGAAACCGGAATGGGTGAAGGAGCAGATCGCGCGTCTGGGCGACGAAAAAGCGCCGCTCGACGACATCCTGGCCGCCGACCAGCGGCGACGAGAAATCATCCAGGAAGTTGAAGAATTGCGCCGGCAGCGCAACGAAAGCTCGAAGCAAATCGGCCGATGGATGGGGTCAATCAAAAAGCTGGAAGCCGATATTAAACAGGCGGCTGCCGGCGGGCAACCCACACAACCGCTCCAAACCCAACTGAACAGCCTCCAGTTCAATGCCGATGAGTCGAAGGAAGAGACGCGCGTCCTGGGCGATCAAATCACGGTATTGGAAAACGAACTCAGGATAGTTGAGGAGAAAGTCGCCGAGCTAATGTTGTGGGTACCCAACCTTCCCCACGAGTCAGTGCCCGTTGGGCCGGACGACAGCCACAACATCGCTTACCCGCCACAAGGTGCGCCCTTGCCTCATTTCACCGACTTTGAGCCGCAAGCGCATTGGGACCTGGGTCCGGCGCTAGGTATACTGGACTTTGAAAGGGGCGTAAAACTAAGCGGCTCGCGATTTTACATATTGAAGGCTGGTGGGGCCAGACTGCAACGTGCAGTCATTCAGTTCATGCTCGACTATCACGTCAATACCCACGGCTATACAGAAATCTATCCGCCGTTCATGGTGCGGTCGGCCATGTTCGTGGGGGCCGGGCAATTGCCCAAATTTGCCGACAACATCTATCGCGATGCCGAAGAGGACTTTATGTGGCTGGGAACAGCCGAAATCGCCCTCACGAACCTGCATCGCGACGAGATACTAGATGAAGCCCAGTTGCCACTTAATTACGTGGCCTATACACCTTGCTTTCGCCGTGAAAAAATGAGCGCCGGTCGTGACGTCCGCGGCATCAAGCGCGGCCATCAGTTCGACAAAGTCGAGATGTATAAATTTACGACGCCGGAGACAAGCTACGAGCATCTCGATATCCTGGTCAAGCACGCGACAGATATCTGCGAGGCTCTGGAGATACCCTACAGGCGGATTGAGATGGTTACCGGTGATCTGGGTTTCGCCGCGGCCAAGAAATACGACGTCGAGGTATGGGCGGCCGGATGTCAAGAGTGGCTGGAAGTCAGCTCGGCCAGCAACTGCGAGGCGTTCCAGGCGCGTCGAGCCAACATACGCTACCGGCCAGCCGATGGCGGGCGACCCCGATTTGTCCACACGCTAAACGCCAGCGGTCTGGCCCTGCCCCGAGTGATGATTGCGCTCATGGAAAACAACCAGCAAGCGGATGGATCGATTCGCATCCCGGAAGTGCTTCGACCCTATATGGGCGGTGCGGAGTTCATCAACTAGCTCCCGTATACCCACCAACAATGAAAAGCCCGTTCGCACGATAGTCTGCGAACGGGCTTTTTTCGAAACATCACCTTGCCGCGAACAAGGCAATGATGAGAATGTTAGGCAGCCAACATCATGGAGCCGCCCTGATGGGCATGTACACGATAGATCGCCGCGGCTTCGTGCCGGCTGCTCGTGTCCAACTTCTTGAGGATATTATGGACATGATTCTTGACGGTTCCCCAGCCGATCACCAGACTTTCGGCTATTTCCCGGTTCGAATATCCCGCGCCGATGAGGCTGAGGACTTCGCGCTCGCGAGCTGTTAATTCGTGCAGGCCGGTCGCCCCGTCGGTTCCCCAACCACTAACGAACGGCTGGCGGGACAGTTGAGCAAGGCGTTGCATGAGGCACAGGGCCACATCCGGGGAAACGATAGCTTGTCCAGCATCTACGGCATGAATCTTTTCCATTAATTTGGACATTGACTCTTGACGGGAAACGTAGCCCACAACCCCTGCTTCGATGTATTGTGTAATCAATTCGGGTTGATTATGTATACCGACTACAATGATCTTTTTGTCGGGATCACTTGTATGAACGTTGCGAACAAATTCGAGGGAGCTTTCTCCATCCAGTGCCGGCCCTACCAATATCATACCGGCATGAGGCTTCAAAAACTCGACCTCTTCCAAAGTGCGCGCGCAACCGAGGACGTAGATATCTTTTTCCCGGTCAAGTACGGTGCGCATGGCATCGCAAATCAGTCCAGAATCATCAGCGATCAGTATACGTATCATGGTCTGTTTTAACTCCTTTTCACTAACCAATCATCGTTTCCCAGTAGAATTCACGAATCATGATCAGTAATGTTGGCAGTTCGTTTCTTTCGTCGTCCTCAGCATTGGGTGGCGATGTGTATAGCACAATTATGCCCACTGATATGTACATATGATATGGGGGAACATCCTACCTATGTGCCGGGTAAACCCCTATTTCTCCTGTGACTATGGTCTATAGGCGGCATCCGTGCGATGGTGTACATGCCAAAAAGGCCGGATAGACTCGCAGTTCAACAACGAGTCTGTCCGGCCTTCGAAAAGCGGGATTGATATCGATTGCTTAAAAGTTCAACAGTGGGGCAAAAATGTCGGGGGAATGGCAGAACTGAGAAAAGTAAGACCCTGGTGCGCGGCGCGGATAGCCTTGGGCAACTCGTCGGTGGCCTGCCGCTTCAGGACGTAGCCACGCGCGCCCATACGCAATGCCTGCTGCACCAGAGCCCCATTCACGTGCATAGACAGGATGACGATCCCAGCTGACCCTTCCTGTTGAGCGATCAATTCCGTGGCATGAATGCCGTCCATCTTAGGCATGGAGATATCCATTACAACTACATCCGGGTGATGGGACTTAAATAACTCGACAACCTCCTGCCCATCCCCGGCGGTAGCCACGATCTCTATGTCGCTTTCATTAGCCAAAATTGCCTTAACGCTTTCCCTAACCAGTGCATGGTCGTCGGCAATTAATACACGAATCACACTCATAATCATTACGCCTAACTGTTCTTTTCGATGTTTTCCGTATTGTCCCTTAGCTCAGATGAGGGAGCCCGTGGGGAGGTACTCGAACAGTTAACTAAAATATCAAACAAACTATCCCCGTTATAAGACAGATTATCCCCATAAACGGGGGGATTTTCGTATGGGGGATTTCCCTACCTGTGGCCGGCGATTGAGACATAACCACGACTCAGTTATCAAGAAAGATGTACCCGCGTTTGATGGCCACACGAATCAACGTCGCCAGGTCGTCGGCTTCCAACTTGGTCATCAGGTTGGCACGATGTTTCTCGACCGTTTTTACACTGATAGTGAGTAAATTGGCGATTGACATATTGGTATGACCCTCGGCCACCAACTGCAGGACCTCACGTTCGCGAGGCGTTAGAGGGTCCTCCCCATCTTCGGGATGTTCGCTCGGCGGCGCGAGCAGCAGATTCATCACCGATTCGGAAATTGTGGGACTTAGGTAAAGCTTCCCAGCTCCCGCGGAACGAACAGCCAGAATCAGCTCGTCGGCCAACGCATTTTTCAGCAAATAGCCCTTTACGCCTCGTTTAACAAGGCCATGAATGATGCTTGTGTCGCCATGCATCGACACGATCACTACCTGGGTGGGGACCTTCAAATCCAGGATCCGCGATGCGGCCTGCACCCCGTCCAACTGGGGCATGGATAAATCCATGACGATGACATCCGGGACCAACTCGGCGACCCGCTCGACGGCTTCATATCCTGTCCCCGCCTCGCCGATCACTTCTACATCGCGCGTACCCTCCAAAAGAGCGCGCAATCCTTGTCGTACCAGGTGGTGATCATCCGCGACAACGACTCTAATCATCGTAACTCTCTTGATAACAATAACCGCTCACTTTATTGAGATTCAATAGGGACAACAGCCGTCAGGCGGACACCTTCATTCGGTGCAGTGACGATCTCCAAGCTTCCGCCGACGAGGTCAATGCGCTCTTGCATGCTCATTAGCCCAATCCCATTGCTCACGCGCGAATCCTGATCGATTATAAATCCTTTGCCATCATCGGCTATAACCAACTTCATCGCTTTATCTTCTTTGGTCAAGTTGAGCTCGACCTGTTGTGGCTCGGCATGTTTGGCAATATTGGTAAGCGCTTCCTGGGCAAAACGATAAATTGAGAGGGCTGTCGTGGTGGATAGCCCCGGTACATCGCGGCCACTATAATGGACAGAGAGTTGCGTGCGAGCCGCAAAATCATGGCAAAGTCCTTCGAGGGCCACATTGAGGCCAAACGCATCGAGACCCGGCGGCCGCAAATCATGAGCCAACGTTCTCAAGGTCTCCATTGTATTGCCCGTTAGATTGGCCAGATCAGCCAATCTATCGTTCAGTGTATCCAGTCCTGGTGGAAGGCCGCTGCGAATCAGATCGAGGCTGATTTTCAGGGAGGTCAGGGCTTGCCCCGCCTCGTCATGCAACTCACGCGAGATCCTCAGCCGTTCCTCCTCCTGCGCGGTGACGATGCGGTCGGCTAACACGCGCAACCGCTCTCGCTGCATCTCGGCGACAAGTCTCGCCCGCCGTTGCGAATCAAACAACTGGGTATTTTCTATCGACAAACCGGCTTGGGCCGCCAGAATGGTCAGCAAGCGCTCATCCTCAACTGTAAAAGCATTCGGCAGCATGCAATGAAGGCTGACTGTTCCCAACGCCCGGTTGCGCGACTGAATCGGCGCGACCAAGAGTGAGCGCAAGCCGGTGCTCCGTGCATAGGTAGAGGAACGGGGATCGATTCGAGTGTCGCCGACATTGATCACCCGACCTTCGTCGATGGCCAGACCGGCAATTCCCTCGTTGCGGTCGATGACATAGTCGCTCAAATCTTCCACATCTCCCGCGAAGGCGGCCGGATCCAACCGCTCCGGCCGGCCGCGCAAAATGTGGATTACGGCCCAATCCGATCGCGGCACCAGATCGTGGGCACTATTGACGATCATATCCAAGATTACCTGAGGTTCAAGCGTCTGGCTCAGCGCACGGCCAATAGCTGCAATTTCTTCGGACTCCTGCAGACGACGTTGGAGCGTTTCGTGCTGGGTGATTTTGCCGATGGCAATGGCAATCCAATTGGCAATCGACTGCATCATGCTAACATCGCCATCACCAAAGGCATGGTCATGCTCGTGGGTGACCTCCAGGACGCCGAGGAACTGGTCTTGCCATTGCACCGGGACGCCGATGATGCTCTCGGGTTCATAGCTGGTAGCCGCCGCCAATCGAGACGATCGTTGTTCGCGACAATCCTCACCCGTTAACCACACAGCGCTCTTCGCACGCCACACATTTCCAGCTACGCCGTCGTGCTCGGAGATGCGAATGCCATCCAGGTTCAACCTATCCTCCTCATCGACAGCCGCAACGTACAATTCAGCACCTTCGTGCAGAAACAACACCATCGTGTCGCTATTGAGCAGCTTTCGCCCCACAGAGAGGATGCTCTGATAAATTGCGGGCAAATCGTTCGATGTAGCTACGATCTGCCCAATCAGATTGAGACCGGACAAGCGTTCAACAGACTGAGCCAGCGAGTCCTCCAGCTGGCGGCGGCCCGAAATATCCTGGATAATGCCTGTCATTCGCAACGGCATGCCCGCCTCGTCCATGACCGTATTACCCGCCGTATAAACCATCCCTATGCTTTCATCGTCCCGAATGAAACGGAATTGATGCTCGAATGGCCGGCCTGTTCGAATAGAACGGGTAATTGCTCGTTGCAGATCGCTCAAATCATCAGGATAAATTCGATTGATGAACTGCTCGGCCGAACCCTGAACTACTTGAGGTTCGAGAGCGAATAGTTCCCACACGATGTCGGAGTAGGTCGCCTGCCCGTCTTTGAAAGAATATTCCCAGTGCCCCAGGTTGGCGATGCGCTGCGCCTCGCCTAATTTCTGCTCAGTTTGCCGCAATTCCTGCAATGCCGCATGGAGCTTTGTAATCTCGCGACCTTCGGCGACAAGCAGGACGGCTTCTCCTCCCTCGTTGCGTACGGCTTTAATTGTCAGGTCGAGTACCACGGTTTCGGACTTCTTACCCGTGACACTCGTTTCAAAGCGAATGATCTGACCATCTCCGGCACGCTGAACGGCCGTCTCCAGGTCTAAATGACCATCGACCAGAGGAGGCCACAAAGAGGCTTCCCAAAATTTCTTGCCTATAATCTGATCGTATTCACCCGGCACGAATTCCAATGCTGTATTGTTGATGTCGATGACTGTGCCATCGGGTTTGAGAAGGGCGATTAGCTGGACGGATTGATCGAATAGGCCACGGAACCGGCGCTCACTTTCGCGCAGCCGAGCCTGGGCATCACCACGTTCCACGACCAGTCCCATAAGAGCCACCCCATGGGTTAAGACGTCCAACTCGTTGGGCAGATCAGCGATGGTCTCGGCCGCGAAAAATTCAACAGTGGCGGAACATTCACCGTTTACGAGAAGAGGAACACCTACATAGGCTTCGATACCCGGCTTGCGCTCGGGGAAATAAAGCTCCAAACCCTCCTCCGATTCGTGATTAAAAATAATCCCGCCATCCCTTTGGCGACAGATGATAGGAACAAGCTCATTATTCCAGGTCTGATCGTGAAGGTCGGAATCGAACTTGGTCGGGTGGACCCAATTTAGCTCATGCTTCCCCTCTATTCTCGTATCGCGTAAGCTAATCAACCGCCCTTTCACCCATCCATAGTGCCGGCCAATGATCTCCATAAGCTGCAGGAAAGTCTCTTCGTTGGGAAGCGGCTTGCTGGCGGCAATGCCTAACGCTTGAAAAGCGGTTAGCTTGTCAGCCTGTAGATCTGGAAGAGAAGCCAAGTCAGGATTGTCGGATAGTGACGACATAGCAGATGTTATCAATTGTTTGGCGTCCACCATACCTGTAGGTAACGTGATTGAGGCCCGCATTTTACACTATACGATTCATCCTGGCACGGATCGGCCAAGCCCCACTTTACGCGGGGCGGATCGTCGTTCTATTGGCTACTGTCGCGCCTCTGTTATTGCTGGATTTGTTCGACGGAGCTTAAGTCAAGTTCACTATCATACTGAATGGGTAAAAACGCTCTCGGACTAACTGAGAACACTTTTGGTTTGGAAAATTACTGCCGTCTGCTTTTTTCCAACTTTACCTTACCCTCAGTGGGTATACCCTGTTTGGCTTTCGCCTCCTCAGTCAAAACAACAGCTCCTCTTTCGGGACGAATGCCTGAGCCATATTCTGTAGCGTAGACTTGAGTAAATTCCGCCCCCAGAAACAGAATCTGGACGGAATAATAGACCCACAAGAGCAGCAAGATCACTGAGCCGGCCGCCCCAAAGGCCGACGTGGGATCGCTGCGATCAAAATACACGCCCAATGCGTACTCGCCGATTTTGAAAAGCAAGGCCGTTAAAAACGCGCCAATCCCCACGTCACGCCAGGTGATGTCAACGTCAGGTATCGTCTTGAACATTAGCGCAAATAGGGCGGTGATGACCACCAACGAGAAAACAAAATTCACAATCCCCAACAGTACCTCTGCATCAGAGACCAGCCCCCCCACGTAATTCCCGAATGTGGTCACCATCGTGCTGAGCAAAAGGGAAACCAGCAAGATGAATCCAATCGCCAGCACCATGGTGAAGGATAAAAACCGTTCCCTGACAGCTCCCCAAATACCCCGGTCCGGATCAGCCTCAACATTCCAGATGGTGTTCATCGCATCCTGCAACTGCGTGAACACACCTGACGCGCCGAAGAATAACAACACCACACCGACGATAGTGGGCAGCAACTCGCTGCCCCCGGGCGATTCGACCGAGTCCAGGATCGTTTCTATGGCCTCGGCTCCCTGAACGCCCATCAAACTGCCGGCCTGATTGACCAACTGGTTTTCGATCATGGCCCGGTCTGTAAACAGGGCAGCAATGCCAATTGCTACTACTAACAAGGGTGGAATAGAAAAGACTGTGTAATAGGCAAGCGCGGCGGCCAACCGCGACGCTTTGTCCTCGCTCCACTCCTGAAAAGTCTTTTTGATCAGATCAACAAACTTATTCATCACTGGATCAGCCCATCGGGCACTCCATTTGGATATTCAACCTGGATGGCCTCTTCAATCGCTTCGATTCGGTTTTCCGGATTGGGATGGGTGCTAAAGAATTCCGGAGGTGAGGCTCCTCCGGCTTCGGCCAAGATGTTCATCACGTCGATCAATGAACGGGGGTCATAGCCTGCCTCCCCCATAAAGCGCACGCCCAGCCGATCAGCTTGCAGCTCATGCTCGCGACTGTAGCGCATTGTGAGCAATTGACCGACAACGGCCGCCATTTGACCAGTGGCTGCGCTATTGGGATTTTGGGGATCGTAGGAGGCAATGACTACAGCGCCGGTCAATCCCTGGGTCAATTGTTGTCGGGCGATCTGCTGCGCAGAGTGTCGTGCCACCGCATGGCCGATCTCGTGCGCCAGGACTCCCGCGAGTTGCCCTTCGGATTGCAGACGATTATACAAACCCGCCGTCAGAAAGACTTGTCCACCAGGAAGAGCAAACGCATTAACGGTTTCGTCGTCTACGAGCAATGAACATTCGTAGGGCCAATCCGCCTGCCCGGCATCGCTATTACTGATGAGCCGTCGACAAACACTATCCAGAAAGCCCTGGGCTTCGACGTCGGGGTGAAGGCCACCGAACTGGGCCGTCATCTCGGGTACTGCTTGCAATCCAAGCGCGATCTCCTGATCGGGCGTAATGCCGATGTACTGATCTTCCTCTATAATGGGGTTGTACTCTTTTGAACCAAAATAAGATATGAGGGCAAAGACGGCAATGGCTAACCCAACCAGCAAGCGTCCGCCGTTAAAACTACGTCTGCGATTCATAGTGTCTCCGATGGTTTGATAGTTGCAGATGGTTAGGCAGACAATTCCGCGTCAGAAACAGGGGCGTCGGTCACTACGTAAATGTCCCGCTCCAGACCTTCGTAAATCCCGCCGGCCGCCGCCCCAAAGACAATGTGACCCATCAGCGCAATCCAGCCGCGCAAAGGAAAGAACCATGGATAGAGGGTCGTAAAAGTGTAGTAATTAATCACGTAGAGGGCCAGACCAAAAATAGCACCGCCAACGATGCCGACCCACAAACCCCATCGATGGATGATGAACGCCAGAATGACGCTATAGAGCACGGAAAGAAACAAATGAATGACAGCTCCGGTTAGCACCACCTGGAAATTGATAGTTTGAGAAGGTGTCAGAACACTCTGGCCCAAAAGAATGGCGGCCACATGGTGGAATGGCGCCCACACGCTGCCTCCGGTTGTCAGGGCTAACAAGATCACCCACAACAGCATCGTCAGCGCACCGGCCAAAAGACCGGCTATGATCGCCGCCCGCCAATCCATGATCTGTCGCAACCTGGCTGTTCCATTGTCCATTATCTCCTCCTTCCGAAATAGCGCTTAAGGCAGGAACGTGCAGTCGCCACGTTCCTGCCCAATTTTATCGCTACCGAACCGAGTCGTCACTTCTCCTCTTCCAATTTCCGTCCGAGGAATGGCTTAAGCGTGTAAGGGCCTAGTTCGAATAGGTAGGGCTGGTATTTTTCTCTTCCTTCGCCACAGCATCCAAGGTCAGATTCTGTTGCCGGGCGGCCTCCTTGACCTCAGTCACCACAGCGCGCTGCGTATCGTCAACCACTGTCTGCACGCGCTCCACAACGTCCTGCGCGCGCTCCTTAGCCTCATCCAGTAGACGATCGCGCGTTTCGCCCATTAGCTTGTTTTCATAGTCGCTGGTCGGTATGGCGGCGCCCACGGCCGCGCCGACGATAGCCAGCACAGCGCCAACCGCCAGCGGGTTGTCGTTCATATTTTCCCAGAACGACTCCTTAGTGCGCATGGCTGCACGCCGGCTACGCATTTCGGCTTCTTGTCGCAGGCGCATAGCCTCGATGCGAGCAGTTTCGGCCGCCTGACCAGCCCGGTCTTGCAACATCTCGGTTGTTTCACCGACTCGTTCGGCCGTGTGTCCAATGCTATCACCCACCTGGGAAGCTGTATCACTAACGGCCTCTCCAGTGCGGCTGGCGGCCTCCTCGACGGCATCAGTGGCTTCATGTACCACGTGCCCCACTTTGTTCTTGAGCTGGGATGCTTTGCGCTCGACGGCGGTCGCTGCCTCACTGGCGAAGTCACGAGCTTCGGCCAGTGGACGTCCCCCATTGCCTTCACCATAATATTGGTAGCGGCCCGGTTGACGCTCATAATCGCCCATGCGATACGTATCCATATCGCTCTTCTTGCGCTCGGATAGGAACAGCCATCCTAATCCAAGACCGATGACGGCTACCGGCAACGGGTTATCACGGATAGTCTGGCTCAGGCTGCTGGAGGCTCCCTCCACCCGGCGATTCGCTTCGTTTTTCATGTCATTTATCCTTCCTACTGTAGCCTCCTTGGCAGAAGACTTGGCTTGTTCAATAAGGTTATCCGGCGATAGACGTTCACTTATCGCCTGAATGGTCGATCCCATTTGCGCTCGCGTATAATCGATCTGCTCTCTAATGAGGGCCGGATCATCGTGCTCAGGCGCGGGCACAAGGGCGACGGAATCGGGCCGGTAGGTTAAATTTGTTGAGTTAGCCATTCTTTATTTTCCCTCATTGTCTGTATCGTCTGGCGTGGAGCCGGATCGATCTCCTTTAGCTTGGTCAGGCCAAAACGGACCATTAGCGCGGCACCAATGGCCAATAAAACACCCACCAGCAACGCCGCCAACCAGGCATCCATCACGGTAGATAGTGCCAGAACCAGCGCAGCTACCAAGGTCAGAAAGGCAGCTTGGGCAACGACCGCTCCCAAAATGACATATGCCGCGTTTTGCCCGGCCCGGGTTGCTTTCTTCGTCATTTCGGCTTGAGCCAATTGCACTTCCTGTCGAAACAAGAGGCTGGCCTGAGCCGATAAATTGGAAAACAGATCACCAAGGCTTGGCTGCTCCTGCTCTGTCGAATAACGAGCATTTGTTTCGTAGTTCATAGTGTCCCTCTCACGTTTATTTTCTTATCGAAGAATGGATTCCGTCGCCTCTCTCAAATTCCCTGGGGGCGATGGAAACATCCTCGCGTCAATCAATTAACTACTGGCCCTGAGAGGAGGTTGATGCCTGATCAAGCCCGGATTGTTGGCGAGTGGTCGGCGTCCGCGGAACCGAAGTCGTGTAAGTATTCGACGACGAATACCCCCCGGGTTCGGAATAGCCCGTGTACCCCGTCATGTACTGATCACCCTCATACTGGTTGTAACGCTCACCACTGCTGCGCACAAAACGGCCGGCCATGATCCCCAGCATGAACGCCCCGCCCAGGAATACCACTGGCTTACGGCGAGCGAAGTCCTGCAAATCGGTCAGCACGTCTTCTACGCCCTTCTCGTTCAGGTAAGAGGAAATGCCTTCAAGTTGCTCAGCCAACCGGTCGCCATACTTCGATAGGGTTTGGCTTTCCACACCGATGTCTTGGCTGGTTTGACGAACCGCATCAGCAACGGAGCCAATCTCATGAGCCACATCACTCATACGCGAATCAACAGTCTGTTTGGCTTGTTCCCCAACCTGCGCAGCGGTACGTTTGGCTTGTTCCTTGGCCGCCGCGGCCGTCTCGCTCACTTTTTCTTGCGTCTTTTCAGCTGCTTCCTGGGCCTTATCGACGGCAGTATCGCCCATGTCATTCTTCTGCTTGTAAGTAGTCATTATCATACTCCTTCATCAATTACTGGATGCCGGCATGCATGCCCGGCGTTAGTAAAATTTTTGGCAGACAATCTCTCTAGGAAGAGCGCCCATTCTCAGCATAGGCTTTGAAGTTGCGCAGGTCTTCTTCGAGCCGGTTATCGGGATTACTAAACAGTTGGGCGACGGCCGCACCGACCTTGCCCCCTGGCACTGAGTAATTCATCGTTACCGTGATACGGGTCTGATTATCCGGAAGCTCAGCGAAAACCACGTCGCCGCTCGTTGTCACACTGCCATCGTGGTCTTTCGTATTCCAGGCAATGCGTTGATTAGGATCCAGGCGGGTTGTTTCCGCATCCCATTCCAGATTTACGCCCATGGGGCCGGCGACTTCCCAGTGACTGGTGCGCGGGCCGGTCTTTGTAACCTTGTTCACATACTTCATGAAATATGGGAACGCCTCAAAATTGGCCCAAATGTTGTAGATAGCAGGCAGGTCGCCATTCACAGTTATCGTCTTCGTCACTCTGTCGCTCATACTTCTCTCCTTGTCACTTATCTATTCTCTGGTCTATTGGTCCGTCCGGACGTTGCATTGTATTCATACAATCAGTGCCAGGTATCGGCCATCAGGACAGAGACTGTTCTTGATTTATATGGTCATAGTGTACGGCAACGCCTCGACAACGCTCTGGTAAGTCGATACAGGGGGAGGTATAGATTTAGATATATTCTAATCAGGGACGAGGTGGGGAAAGGGCAGCCGCTGGCCGCAAATGCGAGCGCTTTCAGTTCTGGCGGCAGTCGGGTGCCGGACTGCAACCCATCGATTGCTCCCGACAGGCATGATTGAGGGGCATGCCCAGGTAAGGAGTCGGATCAAGGGTGTTGGCAAATTCCAGTTCGTTCAGATACCTGCCCTCTCCATCATCGAGAACGATAGAAAAGTGGAGGTGAACCCAGATATCACGCAGCGAGTTACCATTATAATCACCGGTATAACCGAGCAGCGTCCCGCGCTGGACGTAGGTTTCGGCTGTTCCCGGCGGCAATGCCGGCACGATAAAACTATTGCCCTCACGGTCAGCCATATGGGCATAGTAAAGCCATATCTGGCGACCCGGCACAAGAGGATCATCCGGGATTCGCTGGATAAGCGCGCTCCGCCAACCCGACTCGCGGTAAATATAGCCATCATAAGCGGCATAGACGGGCGAAACGCCGGGCGATGCGTTGCTGAAGATGTCGATGCCCTGATGAGGTGCGAACGAACTGTAAGGCCCGTTGGGATCTTCATAGAGTAAACCGATAAACCCATCGGTCGGCAGGATAAACGGCGCACCGGGACAAGCATCCCTCTGCACCGTGATCAACTCAGCGCGTTCCCCCTCATCTCCATAGCCCCACTGGACAAAATCCTGCGCCCGGCCATCGGTAAGCCTGATAAAGAGACGGATCGCCAGTATGCTAAACGCAACAAACGCGACAAGAAGAAACCAGGGCCGCAACCGCTTCATCTTTCAGTACCTGTTAAACAAAATCCCGACCGTTGTGTACATAACGGTCGGGATTCACATCTATTAAAGAAAGGGGGTTTGCTATTTAAGCGTTGCGGGATCGATGCCGGCAGCCTTGAGCGCCTTATTATAAGCAGCGGTGGCCTTCGCATTCTCCACGCGGGCACGCCGAATCTCTTCCGGCGCCATGCCATCGGTGATCTCGATCAATTGTGGCGGCGCAATGCCCGCCACGGGAGCGGCCGCGGCAGAGGGCGCGGGTTCGGGCGGAGCCATCTTTTCGACGGGAGCGGCCGGTGCTGGTTCTCCCGCTTTGGCGGCGGGGTCGATGCCCGCGGCCTTGAGCGCCTTGTTGTAAGCCGCTTCGGCCTTGGCATTGGATACTCGTGCCCGACGGACTTCCTCAGGCGGCATACTGTCGGTAATCTCAATGAGTTGAGGCGGCGCAATGCCCACCGCCGGCGCCGCAACAGGCGCAGCAGCGGCTGGCTGCGGCGCAGCCACCGCGGCCTGAGCGGGCACGGCCGTCGCGCCGGCCGCCTTGAGGGCCTTGTTATAAGCTGCTTCGGCTTTGGCATTCGCCACACGAGCCTTGCGCACCGCCTCCGGGGCCATATCCGGCGTGATCTCGATCAACGTTGGTGGTTCGATGCTGACGGCCGCGGGAGCTGCCGCGGCGGTCGCTCCGGAGGGCGCGGCTGCAACTGTTCCACCAGTCGTCACAGGGGCGCCGGTTTCTGCCGCCTTGAGCGCCTTGTTGTAGGCCGATTGGGCCTTGGCGTTGGCAACACGCGCCTTGCGCATCTCCTCCGGGGGCATATCGGCCGTAATGGCTATCAACGTTGGAGGAGGAATTGTCGGCGCGGCCGCCCTGGCTCCAGACGCCACCGCAGTCGGGGCTGCCGCGGCCGGGCCACTCACAGCCGGAGCGCCGGTCCGGGCGCCATCCCAACCGTGGAAACGGGCAATGCGCACGGCCGTCATGGCGTCCGAAGAAACCGATTTCCCGGCCGTTGCCAGCGTCGATTGACCGGCCCGGCCAATTTGGCTATTGGCTCCGCGCGGAGTTGCCGCAGCCTTTTTGGCCGCTTCCAGTCGCGCCTGTTTCAATTGCTGTTCGTAACTCGCCTCTACCTTTATCTTGTGTCCCAGGGTAACGCCGGGGCTGTAGGCACGCTCTTCAGCTACCATCTCATGTCTGGTTACGGTGACTGCTCTATCCGCCCTTGTAAACAGGAAAGCCAGAAACATGCCCAGCAGCAGCACGAGAAAAATAATCACTACGATAAGCAGTATCGTCATACAAAAAACCCTCAACTAATATTAGCGTCAATCATCCCATCCCCGATGATGCGGGTCATTATAGCGTTGGTAAACTGTATCTCAAAACAGAAACGGCCCGAACACACGCTGTCCGGGCCGCTGATGATACTATCCAAATCATGCCGAAGGTGGGATTCGAACCCACACGAGGGAACCCTCACTACGCCCTGAACGTAGCGCGTCTGCCAGTTTCGCCACTTCGGCTCGATGGATGAATATTGTATCAGACACAGTTTGGTTGTCAATGGAATGGGACAACATTCAGACTACCGCCAACAAACGGCCGGCCCTTTCCAACCCTTCCAGACGCTGTCCTTTGGCATTAACCCACTCAACACGATAGCGTGACGCGAGGTCCATCAGGGGCCGCCACAAGTCGGCATTGGCGACCGCCTGGCCGTCCAACTTCTGCCAGTCACGCGCCTGCCATCCCCCGGCCCATTGGGTAGCTCCCTTAAACAAATAGTCAGATGTGGTAAACAACTGTACTTGACTATCGGGCTGGAGAAGTAGAAGACCTTCGAGAGCCGCGGTCAACTCCAGTCGATTATTGGTGGTTGACGAAAGCCTGCCGGTATGAGATTCCCACTCGCCATCCGACTCCAAGGCTACGGCCCACACGCCCGGCCCCGGGTTACCCTTGCAAGACACCCGCAAGTAAAGTCTGGGGACATTTGCCTCGAGATTGACCTTGGGCGTGATCTGCAAACGAGCCTCGCGAGCCAGTTTATCCACTCGTTCGTTGGAGGGGTCGCCGCTATGACCCTGCACCCAAATCCAGGCGATGTCGTGCCGGCGGACCAGCGCCTGAAGTTCTTGCCACAAATCCGCATTGGGAACCTGCCGGCCGTTCCTGGTTTTCCAGCCGGCGGCCGCCCACTTCTCAACGCCCTCGGTAATCCCTCGTCTCACGTACTGTGAATCAGTGTGGAACTCAATGGTGCAAGGTCGGCGCAATGCACGCAGGGCGCTGATCGCGGCCTGCAACTCCATGCGGTTGTTCGTGGTCCTGGGGTCGTTGCCTGTTAGGATTTTCTCGTGATCGTTAAAAGATAGGAGAGCCGCCCAACCACCGATGCCGGGGTTGGGGTCGGCTCCTCCATCACTATAAATTACCACATCAGACGGCATATTTTTCCGGTTTTAAACTAGGAGCGCAGCGCGGCCAGCATGTCCTCGATGCGAGTGAACTTGACACGCGGACGCCCTTCTGCTTTCCCTCGGTTTAGCTCGAACTCGTCCAGCCGTTTCCAGTCGTCGAATGAAACAGGGCGACATTGGCGCTCATCCAGCATCGACGTTACCGCTTCGGCGGTGGGGTGGGATGGCTCAAGCGTGCGGCCGGCACGGGCATCCTCCAGCATATTCTCCACCGTCTCGGCCGCGTCCGGCTTGTTTGTGCCGATGACCCCTGTGGGGCCGCGCTTGATCCAACCGGCGGTATATTCTCCCAGCAAAGGCTCTTTGGTAGTGATGTCGATCACCCGGCCGCCATTGTTGGGAATAACCCCCCAACTCTCGTGGAAAGGCACGCCGGGCAAAGGTACGCCTCGATAGCCGATAGACCGAAAAACCATGCCGACATCCAGTGTCTCGGTCCTGTCAGTCGCACGGGGACGAAGAGACCCCGCCTCGGTCGCGTATAGCTCATTGTGAACCAGCTTCATCTGCCTGACGTGCCCGTGCTCGTCACCGATCAATTCGGTCGGCGACACCAAGAAACGTAAAATCAAGCGCTTCGACTTGCCGGACGGCTGGCGGTGGGATAGTTCCTGGATGATCTCGACCTTGCGGACATCAGCCCTGTCGGCGTTAGCCATTGCCGCAAGACTAAGAGAATCCAGCTCGGCCTCCTCCGGCAACACAAAGGTATCACAGTCAGCCAACTCCCCCAGTTCCTTGACTTCCGGAGCCGTGAAGGCGGCTTGGGCCGGGCCGCGGCGGCCGAGGATGTATACTTCCTTCACCTGACTGTTGCTCAGTGCCTCCAGCGCGTAGTCGGCGATATCGGTCTTCATCAACTCCTCGCGCGTCCGGCACAGAATACGGGCTACATCCACGGCCACGTTGCCCACACCCACCACGGCAACGCGCTCCTGGGATAAATCGAACTCACACTCACGATAGTCAGGATGCCCGTTGTACCAGGCGACAAACTCCGTAGCCGGGTAACTGCCGGCGAGGTCGTCGCCGGGGATACCCAGGGGCCGATCTGTCTGAGCGCCGGTCGAGAAGAGGATCTCGTGGTAATACTCTTTCAGATCATCGACGGTGACATCTCGCCCCAGCTCGATGTTTCCCAAAAAACGAAAGCGCGGGTTTCCGGCAACCCGGTCGAATACGGCCGTTACGGACTTGATTTTCTGGTGATCAGGGGCAACGCCGTTGCGCACAAGGCCATACGGAGTCGGCAAGCGATCAAACATATCGACCTCGATAACCAGCTCCGTTTCTTTAAATAGGCGCTCGGCCGCATAAAAACCAGCCGGCCCGGCGCCAACAATGGCGACGCGCAAGGGTTGCGTCGCGGTTCCAATTGGGGACATAGGACTATTCCTCTCCTTTAGCAATGATGCGTGTTTCCAGGGTATCCACCTCACCGCGATAGGCATCACGTTGAATCTTCAGCACGTCGCCGATCGAGATGATACCGATTAGCTGGCCCTCATCCATGATCGGCAAGTGACGGAATCGCTTTTCCAGCATCGTGTGGGCGACGGCGATTACGTCATCCTGTGGCATACCAACGACAACCTCCCTGGTCATGATATCGGTGACCGGACGATCAAACAACGCTTCGTCCGTGGCCGCCGTTCGCATAATATCGCGTTCGCTCAGGATGCCGGCGAGCTTGCCGGTCGAATCCATCACCAGCAAGGCTCCGATACGATTGTCCACCAGCATGGCGATGGCCTTGCGTACCGGCTGCTCGGCATCGATTGTGATGAGGTGGCCTTTTTTGGTGGCTAGAATATTTCGGACTTTCATGAGGGTTTATCTCCAGAGACGCGCGGCTCCCGGCCGCGACAGGCTGTGCCTAGTATAACAAAAAGGCGTAAAGGGGTAACCTTTACGCCTTTTGCGATTTTTACGAGTAGTCTGTAAATTCTATCTGAGAGTCGAGCAGGCCGGGCAACTACCGTCCGGACGGATGATGGCGTAGCCTGCCTGAGGATCGCCGGCCGGGTCAAAGAAGGTGAAATCGATGTTAAAGACGATCATCATTCTCACGCGGCCGCTGGCAGCCGAGAGATCTTTGGCCTGGCGCAGCCAGTCCGCTTGTTGCTGCACGGTCGTTGCCGATGCCCAAGAGAAATTGGGGGGCAGGCTGCTGAAACCCTCGCCTGACAAATAACCCAGTTCTGTAAAGCAAACCATTCTGGCCCCGCCAAACGTATTGTAGTACAGGTCCAGCATCGGCATGAAGTACCAACTGTAGTGGGAGCCTCCCGGATGGCCGGTTGTGGCGCTGGGCGCCGTCGCTCCTGAGTTATGATGGACGCCGATGCAATCGGCATAATTGGCCGCTCCGGCCGCGCGCATGCCGGCTATGTAACGGTTATCGGCCCAGGCATTGGTCGCATTATCAAAACCCGTCGGCGCCGGCGCGCCGGAAATCACCATGACATTGGGGTTGGCAGCTTTAATCGCCTGATAGGCCGGGGCCAGCATGCTGTTCACATAAGCAGCCGGATCGATTTGTCCAGCGGGCCATTCGAAGTCGATATTTTGCTCGTTCCAGACCTCAATGGCATCCGGACCTTGCGCCGCCAGGGCCCCCATGAATTGCGTAAGGGCCGCAAAATCAATGCTGTTGGGTGGCGGATAGGTTTGCTTGCCGGCGACGGATATCAACACTTTAAAGCCGTCGTTGTGGGCACCCTGGATAAGGGGGGCCACGACGTCGGCCGTATCGCCCGCTGCCCATTTGTGCTGGAACTTAACCCAGGTCATGCCGGAGTCTTTCATGACTTGGGGGTTGGCAAAGGTCTGAGTCTGACCGCCCAGCTCAAAGCTGCCAACCGGCGGTGCCGGGGTAGAAGGGCCGGGAACGGCGGTAGGAGCCGGACCGCTTCCCGGAATCGTCAAAACCTGACCCACGAAAATGAGATTGACGTTGACGATATTGTTCGCCTGGGCAATTGCCTGCACAGTCGTTCCAAATCTGGCAGCAATCCGTGTCAAGGTATCGCCAGGCTGGACAACGTAAGTCTGGTTCGCGGGAGGTGGGGTTGGAGGTGTAGTTGGAACTGGGGGCGGCGTGGCGCCGGGTGTAACTGGCACCGGCGTGTTCACTCCGGGGATCTCCAATGCCTGGCCCACGTAAATGAGGTTGGGGTTCGCAATCCTGTTGGCCTGCACGATGGCATCGACAGACGTCCCAAATTGGCGCGAGATGCGCCAGAGCGTGTCCCCTGGCTGAACGATGTAAGTCGCCGCCGACACGACGGCCACAGTCACGAGCAACAAGACGATGACCGCTACGGTTACAGTCCAGCGCGACTTTTTCATAACTTCTCTCCTTAATAATATGTCAAGTGCCAGTTAGAGTAAATTATAGACATAACAACAATTGACCGCAAGTCTTTTTTACATAAGCTTGCAGATGCATCATGCCAGATTTCCCGTTATCATTACATGAAGCCCGCGTGAAATCTGGGGGAAAGAAGTGTATATACTATGACCACATCCGATCCATTGTTAAAAGAGAACGTGAAACCGCTATCCATGGAGTTCCACGATGATATTCTGAGTACCATCGGCCACACGCCATTGGTCCGATTGAATTCCGTCACCAGCGGGTTGGACCCGCTCGTCCTGGCTAAGGTCGAGTTTTTCAACCCCGGCGGCTCGGTCAAGGATCGCATCGGCTGGCCGATCATCGAAGACGCCGAGCGAGAGGGCCGCTTGCGTCCGGGGGGCACCATCGTCGAGGCGACATCCGGCAACACCGGCGTCGGGCTGGCTATGGCGGCGGCCATCAAGGGGTATCGCTGCATCTTCGTGATGCCCGACAAAATGTCGCAAGAGAAAATCCTGCTGTTGCGCGCTTTTGGAGCCAGGGTTGTCGTCACGCCAACGGCCGTCGAGCCTGAAGATCCACGCAGTTACTATTCTGTCGCTCGTCGTCTGGTCGAAGAAACCCCCAACTCCATTCTCGCCGATCAATACTATAACCCGGTTAACCCTCAGGCTCATTATGACACCACCGGGCCGGAGATTTGGCAGCAGACTGCGGGCCGAATTACCCACCTGATCACCGGCATGGGGACCGGCGGGACGATTACCGGGATCGGCCGCTATCTGAAGGAACAAAACCCTGACATCCAGATCGTCGGCGTCGATCCCATCGGCTCCATTCTCTATGAGCTACATCGCTCGGGGGAATACACGACCGCCGAGGGGTACAAAGTCGAAGGGATTGGCGAGGATTTTTTGCCCGGCACGACCGATCTGAATGTCGTCGATGAGATCGTGCAGGTGAACGACCGCGAAAGCCTCCTGATGGCTCGCCGCCTGGTGCGTGAGGAAGGCATCTTTTGCGGCGGGTCTTGCGGCTCGGCTGTGGTCGGAGCGATTCGGTATATTCAGCAGCATCGCTTGGGGCATGACGCTGTCGTCGTCGTCATCCTGCCCGACTCGGGCTCGCGCTATTTGAGCAAAGTCTTCGATGACGACTGGATGAGGGAAAACGGCTTTCTCGATCAGGTCTGGAGCGATATTCGCGCCGGCGACATCCAGTCCCAAAAGGACAGCGGCCTGGTATATACGGCCCACACGACCGACTTACTGCGCGATGTTGTGACCCTTATGAAGGATCACAACGTTTCCCAGCTTCCGGTCGTCAATGCCGATGACCGGCTGGTGGGGTTGGTCAGCGAGATCGATCTGCTCAACCACATGCTGTTGACCGACCATGTTCATCAGGCCAGCGAGACGATTGAGGGCATGATCAATACCGACGTGCCCGTCGTCGGTGAAAATTCACGCCTGGAGACGCTCATGTCCCTCATCAAGGATCGTGCGGCCGTCGTCATCGTCAACAACCATGACCAGGTCAAAGGCATTTTGACCAAGATCGACATCCTCGATTACCTCTCCTCACAACTACGATAAAGATACTTGCAGAAGAAACCATGATCGCTGATATAGCCGAACGATTGCGCGAAAATATTCAAAAGGTGATTGTCGGTAAACCCGACATCATCGACCTGGCTCTGATCGCCGTCTTGTGTGAGGGCCACCTGCTCCTTGAAGACGTGCCCGGAACGGGCAAGACAACGCTGGCCAAAACGATCGCGGCCTCATTGGGTTGTTCATTCCGAAGAGTCCAGTTTACACCCGACCTACTTCCATCCGACCTCACAGGCATCTACTATTTCAACCAGAAAGAACAGGAGTTTGAATATCGGCCCGGGCCGCTCATGGCCCAGATTCTTCTGGCGGACGAGATTAACCGGGCCACGCCGCGCACCCAATCGGCTCTGCTGGAAGCCATGCAAGAACGCCAGGTAACCGTCGACATTGCCACCCACAACCTGCCGCGGCCGTTTCTGGTAATGGCTACCCAAAACCCCATCGAACTTGAAGGCACGTTCCCATTGCCGGAAGCTCAGCTGGACCGTTTCCTCATGAAAGTCACGCTGGGCTATCCGGATGAAGCCAGCGAGAACGCGATGCTGTTACGATTCGAAAGGACTGACCCTTTGGATACGTTGGAAAGCGTCGTCGGCCCCCAGGACATCCTGCAGATGCAGGAGAGTATCCGCACTGTTCGAGTGGAAGAGTCCGTTCGACAGTATATCGTCAACGTCTGCCGCACGACGCGACTGCATGACGATATTATGCTGGGCGCCAGCCCGCGCGCTACCTTAGCCCTATACCGAACGTGTCAGGCACGCGCCGCCCTCAACGGTCGCGACTTCATTATTCCCGATGACGTCAAGCAGATGGCGCCCCACGTGCTGACTCACCGCCTGGTCGTGAACCCACAAACGCGCTTGCGCGGCCGAGTGCCCGAGGATGTAGTCAAGGAAGTAGTCGATACGGTGGCAGTTCCGGTCGACGTCGCCTGAGCCTAATACGATGGCCGAAAGTTTCCACGACCTCGAACTAGTTGCCCACGATACCCAACGCGAGACGGCTCGTCGCGCTCGCCAAAATCTAATGCTGGCGGCCATGAGCGGCAAGGGCGTGGACATGGCCGACGTCGCCAGAGTCCGGGGCCTGGTAATGCGAGAGCGCGAGAACAGCATCTTCAGCGACGCCTGGATACCTCTGGCCTTTCTGTTCGTCATCATCGGCCTGGTGGCCGGCCGCAACCCCGGTCTCATCGCGCTGGGCATCACACTGCTCATCATCGTCGGCATTAGCACCATATGGAAAAACCTGTCGCTATTCGGCGTGAGCTACGAGCGTCACTTTGACCGCACCCGCGTTTTCCCCGGCGAGGCCATACACATGAACGTCGTCGTTCAGAACGACAAGCGCCTGCCGTTAACGTGGCTGCGTTTCCGCGATCAGCTACCTGTGCCACCGGATATCGCCAATTCGCCTCTGAGTATGTCCGGCGAGTTGACCGGCAATTTCGTTCTGCAGAGCGTTTTCTCGATGCAAAGTCAGGAGCGCGTCGGCCGCGAAGCCGTCCTTCGCTTCCCCGTTCGCGGTTACTATCACATTGGGCCGGTTTCCTATGAATCCGGCGACATCTTCACCCTTTTCACGCGCGAGCGCGAACACAAGTATATCGATACGCTCATCGTCTATCCCCAGATTTGGCCCCTAGAGGAACTGGGCCTGCCGGCCAAGGAACCTTTTGGGGAAGTGAAGGTTCGGCACAGCCTCTTCACCGATCCCATACGCACCAGGGGCATTCGCGACTACATGCCGCAGGATCGTTTCCGCGACGTCCACTGGAAGGCGACGGCTCGACGGGGCCATTTGCAGACGAAGGTATATGACCCATCGACGGGCATGACGCTGGCCGTGTTCCTCAACGTCGCCACGTTTGCCCGGCACTGGATGGGATTCGACCCCGATTTGTTGGAGCGCACCATCAGCGTGGCCGCGTCCATCTGCAACTACGGCATTCAACAAGGGTGGGGGGTTGGGTTGTTTGCCAATGGCGCAGTTCCCAACTCTGATCAGCCTATTCGGGTTCAACCCGGCCGTTCGCCCACCCAACTTGGCAATGTGCTCGAAGCCCTGGCGGCCGTCACCGAGTTCGCCACCGGGGCCATCGACATGATGCTGATGCGCGAAAGCACCCATCTTTCCTGGGTTTCGACCATCGTGCTGGTGACGGCCGTGGTCAGCGAAGAAATCCTCATCGCACTCGTCCGGCTGCAGGAAGCCGGCCGGCGGGTGGTTCTGCTGGCATTAGGTGATGAACCCCCGCCTCAGCTTCACGTGGGCGGCCGGTACAACTCCATCCTGATTTATCACATTCCGTCCAACGTGCCCGCCTTCCGAGCCGGCCATCGCAGTGCTACAGCCACAGAAGCGGCTCTGAGCAGCATTCCCACCCCGGAACCGGTTCAGCTAGAAGTGGAGACGGTGGAGTGAGCGCCGACGTTTCCAGCAAATCCGGCAACCTGCAAGCCCGCAAGGCCCTTACCGCGCCGACCCCCACGGCATGGGGCTACATTCGCCACGAATTGCTCTATCTGGGCTTTGCCTTGATGGAAGTCGCCTTATTCACTCCTGTGGTTTTGGTTATTCTCGGCTGGGCGCGCTACTGGCCGCCGCTTCAGGTGGCGCTCTGGCTTTTGCTGGTGATGTTGCTGCCGTTAAACCTGATTAGACTGATGGGCTTGATACAGTGGGATCTAAAACGGCAACGTCGCCTGTTGCTGCTGGGGTTGGTCCTGACGATTTTTCAGAGTTGGCGATTGCTGCTCTACAACGACGGATCGCTGTTTGATTTTAGCTGGATGCGTCAATTCCTGAACAGCTTGGGCGAGGGCGGCAACCTCCTTTGGACGCGAGACCTCTCGGTATTTCTAGTGACCGCCTTCATCTGGTGGCGGGGCATCAGACTGGCGACCCGCCATCCCGAGATCAACAATGTCGGTTTGCGGCTGCGCCTGGGCGGTCTGGTTTTTCTGCCGCTGATCGTCTGGTTTAGCGGGGCATTTTTGAACGCCAATATCGTACCGTTCATCCTGTTGTTCTTCCTGTCGGCCCTGATGGTCATCAGCCTGGTCAGGGCGGAGAATATCGAGCAGGAGCGAAGCGGCACGGCAGCCACGCTCAATGCCCACTGGTTCGCAGTCGTGGCTGCCGCGGCTTTCCTGATCGTCATCGTTGCCGCCGTACTGACAGCCCTCATTGCCGGGGAGCCGCTGTTCCTTCTCGTCGCTTGGCTGGCCCCTCTGTGGCAGGCGCTGCAATTTGGCGCGACCGTGGCCGGAGCTATCCTGTTTGAGCTGATCTACCCGGCAGCCGAGGTCGTGGCCGGAATCATACAATGGCTAGCCGGCATCCTGGGCGGCGTGCTCGGTCAATTATCCGCCACCTTGCAGGCCTCCAATATATTGGGCAATCTGGATTCGCCGTTGATACCCACACCAACGGAAACAGTAGAAGTCGTCGGGCCGACGCTCATCGGCCGCAGCACCACTGTCTTGATCATGGTCGCCTTGCTCGTGCTTGTCGCGCTGGCGTTGGGGCGCAGCTATCAGAAGGCTACATACGCCGCGCGCGACAGCCAGAGGAGTCGCGGCCGGATCGACGATGAAGAAGAGTCGGGCCGGGGACGCCGATTCCTGGAGCGTATTGGGCTGTTCCGCCAGTGGCGGGCGGCGGCCTCGATCCGGCGGATTTACAAACAAATGTGCCGGGTGGCGGCCGACGCCGGCTACCCGCGCGTGGCGACGGAGACGCCATACGAGTACCTGGGCACATTGGGCAGGGTATGGGCAGGACAAGCGGCCGAGACTCGTCTGATCACCGAAGCCTTCGTGCGCGTCCGCTACGGAGAGGTACCGGAAACTGAGGAAGAGTTGGAGCAAATCCGCGCGGCGTGGCGCAGGCTGGAGGCGGCTGAGCCGTTACAGCGCGACCAACAAGTCGCCACCGGGCCTACTATCGCCAAGCGCGAGTAGCCTATACAATCACGCTTAGGCCAGAACAATCTTTCCTACTGAACCTCAACTTTTTCGCTCTCTTGAGTCTCAAACATCTCCACTGTCTGATCGTCTCCACTATCCGCCGCCCGCTGCTGAAAGTCCACGGCCGCGGCCATAAAGGCGTCGAACAGGGGATGGGGCCGGTTGGGCCGGCTTTTGAACTCCGGATGGAACTGGCTGCCGACCATAAAAGGATGATTACTCAACTCGGCGATTTCCACCAGGCGACCGTTGGGCGACAAGCCGCTAAAGACCATTCCCGCCCCCTTCAACAGATCGCGATAAGCATTATTGAATTCCCAGCGGTGGCGATGGCGCTCTGATATCGTATCCTGACCATAGGCCGCGCGCGCTATAGTGCCCGGTGTCAAATGAGCCGGGTACGCACCCAGGCGCATCGTGCCGCCCATGTCGGTCATTTCGTGCTGGTCGGGCATGAGGCTGATCACAGGATGCTCGCAGTTGCGGTCAAATTCGGTGCTGTTGGCCTCGTCGTTGCCCAGCACCGAGCGGGCCAATTCGATACACATTACTTGCATACCCAGGCAAAGGCCCAGATAGGGAACTTTATTTTCCCTGGCCCACCGCGCTACTTTGATCTTGCCCTCGATTCCCCGCTCGCCAAACCCACCCGGAACTACCACCCCGCTCACTCCCTCCAGGCGCTCCCAATATCGCCCCTTCTCCAGATCGCCGGAGTAGATCCATTCGATTTCTACTTGCCGGTCGTTGCTGATACCGGCATGGTAGAGCGCCTCCCGAACGCTCATGTAGGCGTCGTGTAGTTCGACGTACTTGCCAACCAGGGCAACTCGAATCGTGGGCTTGGGGCGGCGTATCTCCGCGATCATCTCCTCCCACTCGGCCAACTCCGGCTCTGTTTTCTGAACCAGGTTGAGCCGCTGCATGACGAACTCCGCCAGTTCAGTCTCCTCTAGCAGCAACGGAATATTATAGAGAATGTCGCTTGTCACGGCCGGAATAACCGCTTCCGGAGGCACGTCGCAAAACAGGGAGATCTTGTTAATGTGCTCGGCCGGTATGGGATGATCGGCCCGGGCGATGATGACGTCGGGCTGTATGCCAATGCTGCGCAATTCGCGCACGCTGTGTTGTGTAGGCTTGGTCTTCAGTTCCTGGCTGGCGGCGATGTAGGGCAGATAGGTTACGTGGACGAAAAGACTGTTATCACGACCGACGTCGGAGCGCATTTGGCGTAACGCTTCCATGAAAGGCGTGCTTTCGTAATCGCCCACAGTTCCCCCGACCTCCACGAGCACGATCTCGGCCTGGCTTTTGTCGGCCACCTGGAAAATGCAGCGTTTGATCTCGTTGGTGATATGGGGAATGACCTGGATGGTTCCGCCAAGGTAATCTCCACGACGCTCGCGCGCGATGACTTCTGCATACACACGGCCGGTGGTCACATTCGATGCCTGGTTCAAATTGATATCGATAAAACGCTCGTAATGCCCCAGGTCGAGGTCGGTCTCGGCCCCATCGTCCGTCACAAATACCTCTCCGTGCTGATACGGCGACATCGTTCCGGGATCGACATTGATGTAGGGATCGAGCTTCTGGGCCGTCACGCTGAACCCCCGCGCCTTCAACAGTCGCCCCAAGGCAGCGGCCGTCACGCCTTTGCCCACAGAGCTGACCACGCCACCCGTAAAAAATATGTATTTGGTCATCGTTACTCCCAAAAAGAGAGGTGGGGCATATCATCCTGGTGACATGCCCCACCTCGTTTCGTTACAACTCAGTGTATCTGCTATCGGCTTATGACGCTGATCGTGTCGGTCCATGCCGTCCTCACAACGCGCGAAAGAATACCATCCCTTGCTAAAAGCGACAACCATGGACAAAAACGACTTGCTTGCCAGTCCACCTTTGTTCCCCCATAATGTTCTGCATTCGTGAGGAAGGAACCAAAAATGCTCGATTTTACCGATAAAGTTGTCCTGATAACCGGATCATCGCGGGGCATTGGGCGGTCAATCGCCCAGCTATTTGCCGGGCAAGGCGCGCGGATCGCGGTTCATTTTCACGCTAACGAGGCAGCGGCCAAAGAGACACTAAGTTCGTTGACGGGGAAGGGCCACTTCATCGTGCAAGGTGACATCGCCGATCCCAACGCCGTAGCCGGAATCGTCGATCATGTGGTGGCGCACACCGGACGGATCGACGTGCTGATCAACAATGCCGCAATATATGAGGATCATCCCCTGGCCGAAGTGGACTATGAAACGTGGCAACAAAGCTGGCGGGCCACTATCGACACAAACCTGTTGGGGGCGGCGAATCTGTGCTACTGTGCGGCCCAACAGATGATTACGCAAGGGGGCGGCCGAATCGTCAATGTATCGTCACGTGGCGCCTTTCGTGGCGAGCCAACCGGGCCGGCCTATGGGGCCAGCAAGGCGGCCTTAAACGCGATGAGCCAATCGCTAGCTAAATATCTCGCGCCGTACAACATCTCGGTGGGGGTTGTCGCGCCGGGATTCGTGGAAACTGACATGGCCCGTGATGCCCTTATAGGCGAGCGGGGTCGGGAGGTTCGCGGCCAAAGCCCGTTTAATCGCGTCGCCAGGCCGGAAGAAGTGGCTTACGCAGTGCTATTTTTGGCCTCCGAAGGGGCAGAGTTTATGACCGGAGCAATCATCGACATCAACGGCGCGTCGTATTTACGAACGTGACGGAATGTTCGTCTCGCCCAAAACTGTTATCGGCTTTTTGGCTACGCGAAAAATCACAGGAAACGTCAGGGCAGAGGACGAACTATATCGCCGATAGCGATTTTGCCCGGTTGCAACACGCAAGCGTAGGCCCGCGACCAACCCCGGTTCGTACGCCACGAGATGCGATTCAAGCCGTGGCCGGCAAATGACTCGCGAATCGCCTGGCAAGGAGTGACGTAACGTGTCACTTCAATGGCAACATCATCCCCTAGCTTCAATCGCAAGCCCGTTTCTACCAATGACCAGTCGAGGCCCACAATCGTGACGTTTTCGCCCGTGGAGCCGGGAAAGATGGAGTGTCCTTCGCATTGCAACCGCTAATCAATTCGAGGGAGTAGAGACACAACGCCCTCTCCGGCCCACCGTGATGCACTGTGTCGTGATGGCTATCGGTGCTAAGACCCAGACAATTAACTTCCGCCACCCGCAAGGGCTGCTTGGGCACGTCGCCGTTCGACGCGTTGATCTGAAAAATGTGGGCCTGCGAGGCGGGATCATTCATGGGTTGTCACCTCGTGGTTGGCGAGTGTAGCGGTGTGGACATGGCGCGTCAAACGCCGCCCCGCCGCCGCCACTTCGGCCGCCACGCGCAGAGCGCCCAGCGTGACGCCGGCAGTCGACTGTCCCGGAAAGATCGAGTCGCCAACCAGCCAAAGATTGGCGAAGCCGACACGAGGGCCACGAGCGGCGAATAGCGACGACTGGGGAAAGCCACCCACCATCCCCATCGGCCGCCGGGTATAATATTCAAAGGTAACTGGCGTTCCCGGCAAACAAAGGTGAATGGCTGAACGAAGGTCCGGCACCACCCGTGCCGCGGCCTCGACAAGCCTGTCGGCGTACAGACTGCGGCGCTGGAAATAGCCGTCTTTGTTCGCAGCCTGATAGAGTTCCCACCACGTTTGGACACGAGTGTGAGTCGAAAGGGTGGCCGCGCGCCTGCCCGGTGGCGCCCGTAGGGGATCATTGGCATCGGACAGCGAGAGAAATACCGAATTCCCCTCTCCCAAGGGACGGGCTGGATCGACGATGATCTGATGGTGGTCGGCCAAGCCCTCCGGAATTGCCGCGCCCTCCAGGCCCAGATAAAGTGTAAAGGCTCCCCACGTCGGCTCAAGGTTCTCCAATTCGCTTGCGAGCGCGCCCGGAGCTTCCGCACCGAGCAAATCGTTGAGCTTCCATGGAGTCACGTTGGCGAGGACGAAATCAGCTCGGTGTCGCGCACCCTGCACAGTGTAGACGGCCTTCGCTCGCCCGCCGCTTACTTCGATCCGCTCGACGCGCTGGCGAAAATGGACTTGTCCACCGTTGGCGCGAATCCACTCCACCAACGTTTTGGCAAGCGAGCCAATTCCGCCCAGGACATGGTTTACGCCACGTCGCGGCAAGTCAAGCGCCGCGCTTCCGTACAGTGCCCCGGCTCGTTCGGTCGTTGTTTGCGCAGAAATGAGAAGTTGGGCATCGAGAAAGGTACGGAACAGCGGATCGTTGCCTAGCGGCAAACTGTTCATTGTCCGGGCAAGATAAGGAATGGCCGGCAGAGTGCTCGGCCGCAACCCACGAGCCAGCGTCAGCCAATTAGCCGGCGACTGTGGCGGCCACGGAAAGGGTCGCGAAGCGATATCCCACGAGATTTTCGCGAGGCGTTCTTGCAGATGCCAGAAATGCTCAGTGTTGGGGAAGAGCCTCTTGCGCTCGTCTTCCCATGCCGAACGATCTACCCACTGAGTGACCACACGGCCATCGGGCAAGTGGACGATCCAGGCTGGATCAACGGCTCGTATTGGCCACTCCAGCCCCAGGATTTCGGCCACCTTGGCGTGTGGCCCGCCCGGCGCAAAGCCACCGGCCAGCGTGGCACCAGCGTCAAACATATATTTTTGATGGTAAAACGTGCCGGCGCTCCCTCCAGGGTAGATATGAGCTTCGAGGACGGTGACCTCGTGACCGGCCTTTAGCAACAAGGCGGCCGCCGTCAGGCCGCCCACTCCAGCCCCGATAACCACCGTACGTAGTGCACGCCCCATAACTAGTCTAGCCGGCTGGGCTTTTTGCTCGCTCGGTCGCCATCATGCGCCCCACCCCTAGCCGGGTAAGGTACTTTCGGGCCGTGAACAGATAAAGTAATCCCGGCCGGGAAAACAATAAACGACTGATGGCCCCCTTTATCCCCTCGGCGTGCTCGTAGATGACGTGATCCTCGACACAAGTCGTGTGCGCATCTAGCACCACAAAGCGGTGGGAATGACGCCAAGTCTGGAGTGGCCCACTTACCTGCGTATCAGTGAATCCCCGTGAGGTCACCTGGCTGTGGACGGCATGCCAACGCACGGGCAACGGGCCAAACCATAGGGTGAATCTGGTCTGCGATCCTTCTCTAACCGACCCCGCTTTATGCACTTGAATGACAAGAGGCAATGGCGTCAACTGCTTCATGGCACCTGGCTGATAGTGGAAATCCGAAACGGCGCTGACCGGAGCGTTTACCGTAAAATTGTGTCGAAACTCCATGAGTTTTCTCGTCTTCATTTCCCCCTTTCATCACCACAATAAACTGCCTTGTAAATTTAAATTCTGCCCCCTGGTTGTCTAGCCAAGTCATGTGGATAATAGCAATATTGTCTATATATTGTCAATATATTATTAAACGCGCGATATGAGTTTTCTGTCAGTATATCCTTAGAGCTTGGCAAATCAGTCCGGAAATAAATCGCAGCCTACTATAATTCTTTCGTCATGTCACACCCGCGAAAAGGCTGCCTTATCTTTCTGTCCGCGCTCGTCTTCCTGATGGCGTCGCCTGTCCTATGGCGCAACGCCGTCAAGCTCTATTATCAACGCTCGATCTATCAACAACCGGATGTGCCGGGCGGGCAGGTCGCCGTCGTTTTCGGCGCGGCCGTCTATGGCAACGGCCGCCTCAGCCCCGTCTTGCGCGATCGCGTAGACACGGCAATCGCCCTTTACAAAACCGGTCAGGTCGATCACATCTTGGTCAGTGGCGACAATCGGAATGCTGATTACGATGAGCCTGGCGCTATGATGGCCTATGCGATAGATAATGGGGTTGACCCCATCGACATCACGGCCGACAGAGCTGGTCATCGGACTTATGACACATGCTACCGGGCGGGCCACGTCTTTGACGTAAGGAATGCCGTCCTGGTGACCCAACAATTTCATCTGCCTCGTGCGCTTCTGACCTGCGAAGGGTTAGGCATTGAGGCAGTCGGGGCGGTGGCCGATTTGCGAACCTATCGCGGGGCAGGCTGGTATGAGTTGCGGGAGACGGCTGCGACAGTAGTGGCTCTATGGGATGTGGTACGACGAGAGCCCCCCCCGCTAATAGAACTGGCCCGCAATCCGGCAAGAACGACTTCGAGTCAAATAGTGGACGGAAATTAAGTAAAATTATAACCGCTCGAACAACGCATCGGCCGCCGCCATACCCGATAACACGGCTCCCTCCATGCGCGGGCCATCAAATGCGTCGCCGGCCAAGGCCATCGGTCCCGGCCAGTTTCCGGCCAAACAGCGGCCCGGATAGAGCGTCTCGGGAATGGCGTACGGCCAGCGGACAAGCTGGGCATTACCCACCCTCCCCCCTCGCGGCAGCCACGGCTGCACCTCTTTCAGCATCCACTCTAGTACCACTTGTTTCGTCATCGAATAGCGCCGACGGCTCTCCCACGGGCTTGCGTGAACGGTAACAACACTTGCGCCGGACGATACTCCCTTGCGCCGGTTGTCGGCAATCCACGTGATGGGCGCTGCGGGCCGCTGCACAACTCCCGGTTCGGGTAGAGATGGAGCGCCATCTATCTCAAATAACCCGCATAGGCAGGGAGCATAGGTGATCGCTTCCAGCAGGTAGCGCTCCTTTGCGGGCAACCAGACGGTTGCGGCATCGAGCAACCCAAGGGTTTGAGAAACCGGCGGGGTCAAGATAATTCCTGTGCTGTGCCACAATTGGCCTGTGTTGTCACTGAGCTTCCACTCGTTATCCGTGTGGCTTATACCGACTACACGAATAGAGTACTGGATATCCATCCCCTTGGCCAAGCGCCGAGCGAAAGTTCCAAACCCACCGTAGGCGGCATACCGTGGATACGAGTCGGGCAAAGAGCTGGCTGGCGACCCATTCGACCATCCTCGTGACCACTCAAAAACAAGTCCACCCGCCAACCACTGGCCCACCATCTGTTCAAATTCCGGTGCGCGCACGGTAAAAAACTGCGCACCTGCATCCGCCCAACCGTTGCCAATCCGAATTGTCGCCAAACGCCCACCTACCTCATCGGAGGATTCCAGAATTACTACGCGAATATTTAGCTCACTCAAACGGCGCGCTGCCGTCAAGCCGGCCAAGCCGCCACCAACGACAATAACGTCTGCTTTCGGCGATTTCATCACTAGCGAGATTGGCGATAACGAAAGGCGACCATGATCAATAGGCCTCCCAGCAAGACGGCCGCGGCCAGAAATAGCCACGAGCCCAAGTTGCCGGCCCGCTCCACGAGCCAGACTGTGCCTTCAGGGGTAGCCTCAAGCAACATCTTTTCTTCATCGACCGGCTGATCCATACCAGCAGTCGCATCGTCCGCGAAAGACAAGGCCAATGGCGTCGCCGTGAAACTGGGTTCAAGGGTCGGGGACGGACTGGGGCTGGCTGTGGGCGTGCTGGTCGGCTCTCGTGTAGGCGTCGCGGATGGGCCTGGCCAAAAAGTTGGCAGCGGAATGATTTGCCGGGGCACTGTGGGCAGGACATTGGTGGCTTCCTCGACCGATGGGGTCGGCGTGGCTGTCGCCATTATCGCGGACTCCGGCGCAATAGTAACCATCTGCTCCACGCTCAACTCCTCGGCCGTTTGTTCGACAAGGAACACCGGTGGGCCACCTATGTCGCACGCCGGAGCACAGTGGGCACCCCGCAAACGGATACGATAGTGGCCCTGGTAGGCTTTTAACGTGGTCTCGTAGTCGCCAAGCGCCGAAACGAGGCGGGCTTCATTCGCCAGGGCTGGTACTTTGAGAATAAGGTCGGTCGATGTTCTCGCCCAAAGTATCCGTGTAACGCTATCCGGTCGCCTAAAGGAGAAGGCATAAAAATCTTCCTCCTGTTGGCGGCCGACCGGGAAAACAAAATCCTCCAGATAGCGAATCGTCGTTCGATAAGCATCGAAGGCGGGGCGACGGCTGCCGTCCGGCCGCAGAATTCCAAAGGATTCTCCACCAGGCGGCAATAATATGTCGAGTAATTTATAGATACCTATCGAAGTAGCGTTGGCACCAAAACCAAGAGCATGAGCCTGGATGATGTACCACGCTTGCTGCTCTAGATCAACCTGAAAATTCGGCCGCTCCACCGGCCACAGGGGATCAAGATTGGGTGAGGCATTGGTCTCATTAATCCAAACCGGCTTGTTTAAACCATACCGTTTCTGAATCGCCCACGTTTCCTCGACCAGCTCTTCCACGGTCTCCACGCGGAAATAGATATGGAGAGTAACGATGTCAAAAAAGTAGTCGTTCGCCGCGCCTTCAGGGTCGGCGGTGGCGATGCTCAAAAATTTGCCCAGCCACGCCGGATCGTGCCAGTATGACCACCCGGCCAGGTGAATGACAGCCTCCGGATCACGTTGTTTAGCGACTTGGGAGGCTACCTTGAGTAGCTGATAATAGTCGCGTGTCGAACCACTAAACTCGTGCCCATAGACTCCAACCCCAATTTCGGGCTCATTCCAGACAATCCAGTGGTGCACACCCAGCGGCGCGTAATACTCGACCACCTTTCGAACGTACCTGGCCCACAGATTAGCCGGGTCATCCACGGGAAGATAGAGGCCACGGGGCACGCCGGAGTAGGGTTCGGCGTCCGTGGCCCAGGCGGGCGTGTTCTTCAACAAACCCATAACCATCCGGTTTTCCGCGCGGGCGTCATTAAGCCATTCTTCGAGCACGTGCAAGGTATTCCAGTCGTCCGGACCTGTCGGCTGAATCTCGTTCCAGTAGAAAAGGATACGATCCCAGCCGACACCCAACTCGGCCGCATCATCCGCTCTCCAGAAAGCCTCCACGATACCGAATCGCTCATCGACAGCCGTTCCATCTGACTCCTGCTTGTCCGCCGGATTCGTTTCCTGAGCCCAGGCGACGTCACCTCGCGCGACGAGCAGAGCAACAGCCATTATCATGAACGACAAGTAGGATACTGAAGATTTACGTAACTTCATTTGCAATCGCGATCATCCCAAAAATGCCAAATGGCGAACGTTTGATTATAATGGATACTGGTTGGTTATCCCAATGAACGAACACGATGATTCCCCGACGTTCAGGCTGCGTCCAGCCCAGGAGAAAATCCTGGCTTATACAACGGGACGCATGGCGATCAGCGCCGTGCCCGGCAGCGGCAAAACGTTCACCCTGTCGCTCCTGGCAGCCAAGCTCATAGCTGATCATCACTTCGATCCGGCGCTGAGCCAACAGGTACTTGTCGTCACCTTTCTAAACAGCAGCGTCGACACATTTCGCGCACGAATTCGAAAGCGCCTGCTTGAGAGAGGGCTCGAAGATAAGGGCTACGACGTACGTACACTGCATAGCCTGTCTCTGGAGATCGTGCGGGCGGCCGGCGAAACGCCGGGTGATGAGCTGGCCGTACTGGACGATTTGCAGAGTCGACAGATATTAGAAGCCGCGGTCGACGGCTGGATCAATGACAACGTGCGTTTGTGGGAGACTTTTCTGCCTGAGTCGGGCCGCGAATACAGCCCGCAGATGATCGCCCGCTGGCGCGATATTACGGCCACTACGGCCGCCTCATTCATTCGCGCGGCCAAAAATGAGCGCCATTCGCCGGAATCAATCCAGGCTACCATTCGGGAACAAATCAATTCCGACGATCTCGATGGCGAGACCCCGAACGTCGCTCGCTCACCTCTCATGCACATGATGGCGGGCATCTACGGCCGCTACCAGTCTTCGCTGGCGCGCCAAGGCGGACTCGACTACGACGATCTCATCTGGCGCGCGACCGACCTGCTGGAACATCGGCCGGATCTGGTGGCAAGCCTGCGCACGCGCTGGCCGTTCGTGCTCGAAGATGAGGCTCAGGATAGCGTCCCGCTACAGGAAATCCTGCTGGATACGTTGGCCGGCCCGGGAGGCAACTGGGTGCGCGTCGGCGATCCGAATCAGGCAATAACCAGCACATTTACCGCAGCCCATCCGCGCTTCTTCTCCAAGTTCATCGATCGGAAAGACGTTACGGCGCGTACTTTGCCTAACAGCGGCCGGTCGGCGCCGCTCATCATCGGCGCGGCCAATGCCATGCTCAACTGGACTATCGATCACCATCCCGTGCCCGAAGTCAGGCGCGACGCCTTCCGCCGTCAGGACATCTTGCCCACGCCGCCCGGCGACGCCCAGCCCAATCCGCCGGATAGCGAGGCCGAGATGATCATCCGCGTCTACCGGCATCGCGAAGACGAAGAATTGCCGACCGTGGCCCGGCTGGCGGCCGAATATGCCGGCCGACACCCCCAACACACCATCGCGATCCTCGTGCCCACCCACCAGGCCGGCTACGCCATCGCCCAGCATCTCGATGGGCTGAACGCCGATTACGACAATCTGCTGCGCGGCAGCGGCCGCGAGCGAGAAGTGGCGGCGGCGCTCCACGCCGTATTGTCGGTGCTGGCAAACCCACTGGATACGAAAGCGTTACAGGCCGCTTATAGCGGTTTGTCGGAGCTGCGAGAATCAGGGCCGGTCTACGATGCGTACCCCGCAGAAGCCGAAGATGAGGCACGTTTCCAGGCCCTGCTCCGCAGCGTCTATCGGCCCGAGTCCATCCTTTTCCCCCGTGATGAGGAGACGCTGGTCGATGTTTTGCCGACAGGCGTTGCTTCCGAAGACGATGTCGTGCGCCTGGAGCGGCTGGCCGATTTTCTGCGCGTGAATTTCGATTTACGCACCATGCCGATTGACGATCTGACGCTGGCCCTGGCCGACGCCTTGTTCCCGCCCCGCCCCGCCGAGTCATCAGACGATCAAGCCTCGCACGAGATCGATCTGGCCATCGCCTATCAGATAGCCAGCCAATTGCGCCAGTGGCGAGAAGCGCAACCGGAGTGGCGCTTGCCGGAGTTGGTGGCGCAATTACAATCGGTGGCAACCGGGCGGCGCTCGCTCAACATCATGCGTGATGATTCCGGCTACGAGCCGAAACCGGGCCGCATTTCCCTGACGACCCAACACAGCGGCAAAGGTCTGGAGTGGGATGCCGTCTTCCTGGTCGGGATTGACGGGATGTGGATTCCGGGTAGCCTGGAGGCACCCTTCCTGGGCGTCCATGACTTCCTGGGCGGCGATCCGAACGCCGAGGCCACGGCACAACTCTCGTACTTGATGAACAGCGAGTCCGGTGTCTACCCCAATCGGACGGCCACTGAATCAGCCCACATCGAAGTGATTTGTGAGCGGCTGCGGCTGCTCTACGTGGGCGTAACCAGAGCCAGGCGCTTCCTCCAGATAAGCCGCAGCCGGGCCACCCGCCGCCAAAATCGGGAACGCGAAGCCGAGCCGGCAACGGTGTTGGGCGTGCTCTATCGCTACCTGCAAGAGACCGGCCCCGAAGACTCGGCCGATTGACCAAAGCCGCATCCACAGATCTCAGGGATTTGTCAGACAGCGGGTGGAAAGTTCGCGGTATTCCCGGGCCCCTTATATCAGGGAGCTAATTATCTTCCTCATGACTACAACCGTGGACCCAACTGTAGCCATCGTGGGCGATGAGTTCCTTGGCCTCTTCTGGTCCCCACGTTCCCGATTCATAGAAGTTTAACGGCGGAGCAAAATTCGAATTCCAGCCCTCCAGAATCGGATCGATCAATTGCCACGACAAGTCGATGGCATCGCTGCGAGTAAACAGCGAGGCGTCGCCTTTTATAACGTCCAGCAACAAGCGCTCATATGCTTCGGGGATGGACTGTGTGCCAAATGATTCGTCGTAATGAAAAGCCATTTCGACGTTGCGCATCTCGGCCGTCGTATCGGGCACTTTGGCCTGGAAAGAGAAATGAATTCCTTCGTCCGGCTGAATGCAAATCGACAGGCGGTTTGGCGCTGGTTTGCTGTTCGCGGGCATGGGGAACATGACGTGCGGTGGCCGTTTGAAAAAGATGGTGATCTCCGTGACCTTGGCGGCCAACGCCTTGCCGGAGCGCATGTAAAACGGCACGCCCTGCCACCGCCAATTGTCCACGAAAAAACGCAAGGCGGCGTAGGTCGGCGTTGTGGAGCCGGGCGCAACACCCTCGGCGTCCCGATAGGTACGGTACTGACCACGCACGGTAGATTTGGCGACGTCCTGCGGCCGAATGGGGCGAATGGCGCTGAACACCTTGGCCTTCTCGTTGCGAATCGCCTCAGCCTCAAAGGAGGACGGCGGCTCGGTGGCCACCAAAGACAAGAGCTGCATAACGTGATTTTGCATCATATCGCGCATGACGCCGACACCGTCATAGAAGTGCGCTCGATGGCCCACGTCAACCGTCTCGGCCGCCGTGATTTGCACGTGGTCGATATAGTTGCGGTTCCACACCGGCTCGTAGAGGGAATTGGCGAAGCGGAAGACCAACAGATTCTGAACCGTTTCCTTGCCCAGGTAGTGATCGATTCTGTAAACTTGCGACTCGGCCAAAACGTGATGAACGGCCTGGTTCAGTTGGCGAGCCGAAGCCAAATCGTGGCCGAACGGCTTTTCAATGACCACGCGCCGCCACCCGCGATCCTCATTGACCATATGAGCCGCTCCCAGATTGGCTATCGTTTTCTCATACAGGTTGGGCGCGACAGACAGATAATAAATCCGGTTTCCATCTCCGTCTGTTTCCCATTCACCAATGAACTTGTCCAGGTCTTTGATAGACTCGAGACTGGTGATATCGCCGCGAAAATAGCTGATGCCCTTGGCAAATTCGCGCCACCTTTTGGCCGTGTAGGTATCTTTGGCAAATTCCTTGACGCCGGTTTCCAGGTATTCGCGAAAGGAGTCATCGGAATAGTCGGAACGGGCCACACCCAGGATGCGCCAGGTATCGGGCAACCGATCTTTGCGGTATAGATCGTAGAGCGATGGGATTAATTTTCGGTGTGTTAAATCACCCGATGCCCCAAATATGACGATGGTAGTAGATTCGCTCATCGCGTTTGCCCTCACTAGGTCCAGAATTTTTCAAGCCAAAATCATTCGATGTTGCCTGTCAATCCCCGCAACTTTAACCGATGGAACCCCTCTAGTCCACAAGTTTTATTACCCGCCATCGATCAAAAAACGGAATGGCCCGAAGGAGCCATCCCGTTCTTGATGGATATGAAAATCACACAACCACGAGCAGACAAATCACATCTGGCGCAGCGTGTCCAGGACATCGGCCACCAGATCATAGCGGCCGAATGCGGGCATAATATAAAATCCATGCACATAGGGTCGCAATGATTCGGAGATCTCTCTGGCGATCTCGACCCCTTCAGTCATCGGCTTTGCGGCTCTTCGCATCCGTTCGCGGGTATCATGCGGAATGTCGATTCCCGGGACTTCATTATGCAGGAATTCGGCGTTGCGACTATTGTACAAGGGTTTGATGCCGGCCAGGATGGGGGGCGGAGGCTCGCCGTACACGCGCTCGTAGGTTTGCACAAATTCGACGGCCGCCGCGGGATCGAACACAGGTTGTGTCAAGGCAAAATCCGCGCCGTGCTCAACCTTTTTGCGCAGCAGCTTAAGTTCCGACTCCACGTTTTTGGGCGTCAGGCTGAGCGCGCAACCGACGACGAAGGATGTGGGCAGATCAATCGATTGCCCGGCCTTATCGAGGCCGCGGTTGAATTGTGCTTTGATAAGCTCGATCAGACCCGTTGGTACGATGTCGTAGGTATCTGTCGCTTCGGGGAAGTCTCCAATTCTCGTGGGGTCGCCCATCGTCACGAACAGATTGCGGATACCCATCGCATGGGCGGCCAACAAGTCGCCCTGGATGCGCAGTAGATTGCGCCCTCGTGTCGGGAAGTGGAGCACCGTCTCCAGACCGACATCTTTTTGTACCAGGTAGGCCGCCGCCCAAGCACTCATGCGCATCCGGGCCAGAGGACTGTCGGCCAGGTTAAGGAACGTTGCGCCCGCCTCGCGGAGCATGCGCGCGCCGGCCAACAGCCGTTCGGCAGCGATGCCCTTGGGCGGATCCATCTCAACCGTCAGGATAAGCTGCTGCGCGGCCAGGTGTTGAGCCAGGCGCGTGGGTTGATCACCAACCACCACGGTGGTTTCCGGACGGCTGAGGATACGAATCTGCGGCATGGAAACTGTCGATTCGCCCGGAGTGTCGAGCGCTTGTCGCATCGCTTTGATATGCGCGGAGGTGGTCCCGCAACAACCGCCAATTAGATTGACTCCGGCGCTGACATAGGCTCGCGCATAATCCCCAAAATAATCGGGCGTCGCCGGGTACATCACCCGCCCGCCCTGAATCTGCTCCGGCCAACCGGCATTCGGGGCCGCCGAGATGGGGATATCTGGTGCAAGTTTGCGGACGACGCCGATCAATCGCAACACCTGGGCCGGGCCGCCGCTGCAATTGATACCGACGGCATCCACATCTAGCGCGGCTAGATTGGTGGCAATCGCATCAGGCGGATAGCCCAACATGGTTTTGTCGTCGCGGGTGAACGTCATTTGAACGACGATGGGGATATCGTCACTGATCGAGCGAGCAGCGGCCACAGCTGCCTCTATCTCCTTGATATCCGACATCGTCTCGACGATGATGAGGTCAACTCCCAGCGGCTCGGCCGTGACAAGAGCCTCAATTTGTTCCCGAAAGGCCTCCTGGGCTTCGTCCGACGAGACACGACCCAAGGGGGCCAAACGGACACCCAGCGGCCCCACCGAACCCGCCAACAAGGTTTCTTTGAAGGAACCGGCGATGACTCGTCGCGCCACCGCAACGGCGGCGCAATTGACCTCTTCAACCTTATCTTGCAGGCCGTATTCAGCCAGCTTGAATCTGTTGGCGCCAAAGGTATTGGTTTCGATCAGATCAGAACCGGCATCGATATAGGAGCGGTGGATTTCCGCAACCAAAGCTGGATTGCTGAGGTTGATCATGTCGAAAGACTGGTCAATCGGTATGCCGCGACCATGGAGCACAGTTCCAAAGGCCCCATCCATTAGTAGCGGGCCATTTTTCAGTCTTTCTTTAAATTCTTGCCGGTTCATAAATTGCGCTTCACTCTTTTTTCGATTGTTATCATATAAATAAGGGGTCTGGAATTTTCACTATTTTCCCGATTGCCCTTATTAGAAAACTGTGAATCCCTCTTCTGCTTAAATAGACTATAGCAATCAATCTTAAGAGGCCACTGTCGTTGGCAAAACCAGTTTGAAGTCTGTAACTTCAGCTACATCGTCGCGACGATGCTGAACCGTCTGACTGCGAATAGATCCATCACCATCATCGCGACAATTTAATTGCCGAAAAGCTCCTGAATGAGCGGCATGGCCAATTCCGAGTTGAGCAACAAGACCGAGGCACCGCCTGGAGTACGATAACTGGTCACGTAGTCCTGGTCCAGCACCTCGTTGCGCATATTTTCGGACGGTATGTCGCCCACCGTTTTAGCCAGGCGCAAAATCTGGTCCAGGCTCAGATCGGTCCGAATTCCACCCTCGACCTCACGATACAAGGACGGCGCGTTTAACAACATCTTCCCCAATCCCAACTGGAGGGCCTTGCTGCGAGCAGCAAACAGCACCTGCTGTTGTCGATAAGCACGATTGAAATCGCTATCCGCGTGACGGGTGCGCGCATACTTCAGCGCCGTTTGGCCGTCAAAGTGTTGCAACCCGGCGGGAATATAAAGGGGATCATATCCGAAATCCATATCGGGGTAGGAGGGATCATTGATGTCATAGGGAACCTGAACGTCAATACCTTCCAATAAATCAATAATCCGGACAAACGCATTGAAATCGACCAGGACAAAATGGTCTACCGGGATGCCCAAATTCGAATACACCGTTTGCATGGCGAGCGCTGCGCCGTCGAGATAGTCACCATCCCGAGCACCATATACCAGCGCCGTATTGATACGATCCTGTCCATAGCCGGGTATTTCCACGTATAAGTCACGTGGTACCGACAAGATGGTTGCCGTGTCAGCTGCCGGGTCGATGGAAACAA
>JACKBY010000026.1 GCA_020634335.1 Promineifilum sp.
CGCCGGAGTTCCCCCGCGCGCCCATCAGCGCGCCCTGCGCCAATAATCCGGCCACCTTGCCGACGTGTATGTCATCGCTGCTCTCGATGCGCGCATAGGCCGAGCGCATGGTCAGCAGCATGTTTGTACCCGTATCGCCGTCCGGCACGGGAAAAACGTTGAGCGCGTTGACGTGGTCGCGATTTTGCTCCAGCCACAGCAATCCGGCGTGAGCCATCTTCCGCAACTGCGGCCCCGTGCAGCGCAACCATTTACCGCCGGACGGGGGCGGTACTGTCATTGTTTCTGATGCCATAGATAAAATGTTCAATTCCTCCGTCATGAGGGCCATTATTGCTCGCCGTTCATGCGCAGTCCCTGAATATAGACGTTAACCGCATGAACCGGGAGACCCAAAGCTTTCTCGACGTGAAATTTGACCGTATTCTGGATGCTTTCGGCGACCACGCGGATGCGAACGCCATATTGGACGATCACGTAGACGTCGATAATAATCTGCTCTCCATCGACCTTCACCTCAACGCCGCGGCGGTTATCCCGTGACAAGAGCTGCGCGATGCCGTTGACAAGGTTCTTGCTGGTCATCCCCACCACACCATAGCATTGGTGCACGGCCTGGGTGGTAATGGTCGCGATGGTAGCCGAGGAAATGTCGATTTTCCCCTTGGACTCCTCTTGAACTGGCATAAATCGTTTTGCTCCTGGCGTGTGCTTGCAATCGACACGCCACTCGTCTATAATTGGGGGTTGTTCTTGATAATATTAAAAGTTGCGGCGACCATTTGGTCGCCTTTGATTTGGACGCCGATAGGGGCGTCGGGTAAGGTGAAATTATGGCGAAATGTGATGTATGTGGCAAGGGGCCGATGAGCGGTCACAATGTTAGCTTCTCCCAGCGCAAAACCAAGCGGCAATTCCGGCCGAACATCCAGCGGACGACTGTCCAGCAGGGTGGCCGCCGCGTGCGCCTCCACGTGTGCACCCGTTGCCTCAAGACAATGGCCAAGGCTTAGCGCAAACAGACGCTCCGTCCCCGGCTTGCCGTCCGGGCGATGGCTGTATTTAAACAAATATTTTAACCTTGCCGGCGCGTTGCGCCGGCTTTTTTTTGCAGAGTTTGGCTTCGCGTTCAATAGTCGGATTCTATCCGAAAAGAGCGCGGCAACCCACTTCCCCGCCCCCGTTACCCCACATCACTCTTGTAGATGCGCACTGCGCCGGCCGCCGCCAGGCGTTCGGCGACGGCTGCTTCGGTCTCCCCGGTAACCAGAGCGATCATATTCCCGCCCCGCCCCGCCCCGCTCAGCTTGGCACCCAAGGCCCCTCCATCGCGCGCCGCGGCCACCAGTTTGTCCAGAGGCGCAGAGGAAACCGTCATGCGCACCAGCCAGTCGTGGTTATCATTCATCAACGTCCCCACTGCCGCCAGATCACCCGCGACCAGGGCCGACCGGCCCGCTTCCGCGATTCGGCCGCATGCGTCGAAAATGGAATCGAAATGACGGGAATCGGCTGCCCATTGGCGGCGCACGTCGCCGACGACGTCTTTGGTCGCGCTGCGAACGCCCGTGTCGCCGATCAGCAGCCGCAGCGGCCGCCCCGGCGTCAATAGTTCAATTGCCGGCTGAGGGTCGTGGCGCACAAAGTAAACCGGCTGCTCAAAGGCGATGACCGTGTTGTCGACGCCGCTGGGCGTGCCGTGGTGGAGCCGTTCGACCTCGTAAGCCAGAGCGGACACCAATTCGCGCGTAAATGCCTCGCCTTGGCCCATGTACACCGCCAACGCGCGAATGACGGCCACAGAAATGGCTGCGCCGCTGCCCAGCCCACTGGCAATAGGAATGGCGCTCGTGACGCTCAGCGTATAGCCGTCGGAGAGCGAGCAATGACAGTGCTTCTCCACCGCGCGAACGATGGCCGCCAAGGGATTATGAGGATTAACGTTTGATAGCAGAGCCGTCCGATTCAAATCGGGCGCCGTGAGCGTCACGTCCGGCGCGCCGGTTTCCTCGATGGTAGCCCGCGCCCGCAAGTGATGAATCGGCGCGGCCAGCGCCGGGCGGCCGTAGACAACCGCGTGTTCGCCAAACAGGATGATCTTGCCGGGAGCCGTCGCTGCGATCATCACCCCTCTCCGTTCAATTCAACAGATAGCGAGCGGCAAAAACCATGAGGAAGTATGAGACCAGGGTAATTTGCAGCGGCCGGTCGCGCAGCAAGATTTCCTCCGGCGCGCCGCCTTCGTCGCGCACGTGAATTAGGTAAAGATAGCGGAAGACGCCATAGAGCACGAAAGGAATCGTCAACATCATCGCGTGATTCTGCGGCAGGCCCTCGGCCAGAAAGGTATAGAGACTATAGGCGACAATAGCACTGGTAGTGACGATACCCTGTAGCCGGTCGATCAGGTCCAGATTGTAATCATCCAGAATGGCGCGGTGGACGCCGGCCTCGCCCCCCAGCAGGGTCAGCTCGGCGCGTCTCTTGCCCAGAGCCATGAAGAGAGCCAAAAAACCGCCGAACACGTAGAGCCACGGCGAAAAGCGTACCACCTCGATCACGACCACACCGGCGGCGATCCGCAAGATGAAGCCCAGGGCGATGGTCAATACGTCGAGCAGGACCACGTGTTTCAGCTTGAAGGTGTAGGCGATCTGGGACAGCAAATAGAGGAGCAAAATGACGGCCAGAGCGGGCGAGAGATAATAGCCGGCGAGCAGGCTGGCGGCCGCCAGCAAGATGGTCGCCGCCACCGCAACACGCGGATTCAATTGACCGGCCGCCAGAGGGCGATTCTTCTTGAGCGGGTGCTGCCGATCACTCTCGATATCGGCCAGATCATTCATGAGGTACACGGCGCTGGACATCAGGCACAAAAGGACGAACGCCGCGGTCACCACCAGCACGCCGGCCGGGTCGAACAATTTTTGGTCGAACAGGAGCGGCACAAACACGAAACCGTTTTTGGGCCATTGGCGCGGTCGCATCGATTTGATCAGGCTGGACAGCACGCATCACTCCATGAACGCAACATGGGCGTTTTCTATCACGAATGAGGGCGTTAGGCTAGCGACCGGCCAGCGAGCTCAGGGCTTTTCAGTAACCGATCGCTCTCCGTAGCGCCGGTTTCCTAACCGGCTCCGCAGCCCAGCTTGTTCTCGGTCGCCGGTAAAGAATCCGGCATGACACCTCGACAACTGAAAAGCCCTGCCAGCAAGCTGTCCGCGGTCCGGCAATAAACAAGGTCTTCTCCTGTGGGAGAAGACCTTGTTCGTGTTTATCTCCTGCGGGATATCACACACTTCTCCGGCATCTCGCCGGGAAATCTGCGCATACTCCCTCTACGGGCAAACAGTGGCCGTCGTGTTATAGAACCAGTTGTAGGCGAAGAACGGATAGGCCTGTCCCGTCTGAGCGCGTATGGCGATACGACCGGCGCCGGCGAGTTGCGACGGCACATTAAAGGTGGCCGTCAATTCACCACCCGTGCCGGAATTGATAGTGCCGACCTGATAACCGCCGATGCCTTGCGTTCCGAAGGCGCCCATCGTCACCTGGAATGTCTGGTTCGGCGGGAAATCCTTGGTCTTGATCGTCACCGACGTATTCTGGACGACCGCACACACCGTGAAGGTCGGCGTGCCCGTATAAACGGGCGGCGGAGGCGGAACAGGTTGCGGCGTCGGGGCGGGTTGCCCGCCGGTTCCCGGCGTGCCCGTTGACGTCGTGTTGTTGTAAAACCAGTTATAGGCGAAGAAGGGGGCGGAGTGGGCCGTCTGGGCGCGGATCGCCACCTGATAGGCAGTTTGAAGCTGGGCGGGAATGTTAAAGGTCGCCTTCAGCACCCCCCCGACGCCCGAGTTCAGCGTGCCGACCACAATGCCGTTGATCCCCTGGGTTCCCATCGCTCCCATAGTGACGGCAAAGGTCTGATTCGGCGGAAAGTTGTCAGTCTGGATGGTAACCGTTTTGCCCGCTTCAACACTGACGATGCTGAAGGTGGGAACGCCGGTATAGCCAGGAACGCCGCCCGTTCCGCCCGTTGTGTTGTTCCAGAACCAGTTATAGGCGTAATAGGGATATGCGTGAGACGTTTGCAGACGGATGGCAATTCGCTCCGACCCCTTGAGTTCGGCGGGAACGTTATACGTCGCGCTAAATGAGCCGCCAACGCCCGAGTTGGTTGTAGCCACGACGTAACCATTGACACCTTGCGTGCCCATCGGCCCCATCGTGACGATAAAGTTCTGATTGGCCGGGAAGTTCTGAGCCTGTACCGTCACCGTCTGATCGGATAAGACGCTGGAGATACTGATGGTGGGAATCGTGGCCGACCTGGCCGGCACTGCCCAGGCAAATATCGCCGCGGCCATGATGATAACGCCAACGACAAGCATGAGCGGCCGAGTAAATGAACGACGGCCGCCGTCCTTGCTTTGCCTTTCTGCTGACAACTGCGAGTTCATTCGATACCTCCTGAGATGTACCTGTTCAACTTGGTGGAGACGATGGCCTCGTGTCTTAAAGGACGCCAGCCGACTTGTACAGAGGGCCGACCATCATGCTGCCGATAATTCAGTTCTAACAGTATACATAACTAACTTGAGGATATCTATAGAACACAAGTTCTTTCTTGTCATAATCTGCGTCATTTTCGCTTCTTTTTCATCAAGTCCACGCACACAAGCACTCAAAGCGACAGCTTGCCGGTCACGAAGCGCCGGGCCGTCTCCGCCAGAACGGCCGCGCCGGGCGTCAGCACCCGCTCGTCGATATCGAAAGTGGGCGTATGGTGATGGCGAATCGGCCCTTCGGGCATGGCCGCGCCCAGCATGAACATCGCTCCTTTGGCCTTCTGGGTCATATAGGCGAAATCCTCCGCGCCCATGCCGAATTGGGATTCGACGACGGCCTCCGATCCGATCAAATCGCCGGCTACCTGACGCATCCAACTGTTGGCCTCAGGATCGTTAATCATGGCCGGATAGCCCTTGATGATGTCGAGTTCGTAGTGACCGCCCATCAGTTCTGTCATGCGCAAGGCGTTTTCCAGATCATGCCAAAGCTGTTCGCGCACTTCCGGCAACATGGAGCGCATGGTGCCGCGCAATAAGACCTTGTTCGGGATAACGTTCGTCGCCGCTCCACCACTTACCTGCCCCAGACTCACGACCGATGGGTAAAGCGGATTAATACGCCGCGACGGAATAGCATAAATCGCCGTCAGGATAGGCGCCAGCATAAATATGGGGTCGCTGCCCGTATGCGGGTAAGCGCCATGCGCCCCGTCGCCATAAATCCAGGCATCAAACGAATCGACCGCCGCCAGGCTTGGCCCGTCCTGGAACATGAAGTGGCCCGATGGACTATCGGATGACACGTGCAGGGCGATCACCGCGTCGATCCCTTCCAGGGCGTGGTCATCCAGCATCGCCGTGGCCCCGCTGATATTGTTTTCGTCGAATGATTCCTCGGCCGGTTGAAACAGGAGGCGCACCCGTCCCTGCCAACGCTCTTCAGCATAGCTCTGCCGCAACAGGTGGGCCACGCCGAGCAGAATAGCCGTGTGGGCATCATGACCGCAAGCGTGCATCACCCCATCGTTTTGGGACGCATAAGGCACATCATTCGCTTCGTGGATGGGCAGCGCGTCCATATCGGCCCGAATGGCGATGATTGGCCCCGAATCCCCCAGTTCGGCCACGACGCCCGTCTTGCCCACCTGCGTACGCACGCGATAGCCGCCGATCTCGGCCAGCGTATCGGCCACCAACGCCGCTGTCCGATACTCCTGAAAACTCAGCTCCGGGTTGGCGTGGATCAGGCGGCGCAAGCGGATAATTTCATCATTGAGGGCCATGGCTTTTGCCAGCATATCTGGTTTTCTCCTTAATAGTTCAGTGTCCAGGATAACAGGTTTAGAAATAGCTCGTAATTCGCCCATCAGGTACAGAAAGCTCGAAAGGAGCGCGACCGATCCGATAGAAACCGGATCAGGGTTGTGCAGCCCCAACGGCCACGGCCAGCGCCACAACCTCATCCGCACGCAGCGACATGCCGGCGACCCCCTGCACCACGCCTTCCTTGGCAGGAATTTCACCAGCCGCAAACCGGATTAACTTGCCCAGGCGAGAAATGACGAACACGTCATCCTGCTCGGACACGCGCGCCGCGCCGACAAGGCACTCTGTTTTCATAGCGACTTTCCCGCCGGCGGCCGGGACCTTGTTGGCCGCGAAGCCACTCATCAGGCGAATCGTCCCTTGCCCGTCTTCGCCCACCAACAGCACGCCGTCGTCGGCGCGCACCGATGCGACGGCAACGGCCTCATCGACGGGATCGACACGGATGCCCAGGCAGCCCCGCGCCGGCACTTGCCGCTCCATAAATCGAATAGCCTTGCCGTCACGCGTAGCCAGGAACAGGTCGCCGTCCCCCGCCGACCAACAGGCAGCCACCAGCGGGCCGCCCTCCTTCAGATCATGAAAGCTGGTTCCGGGAATGAGATTTTTCCCCAGATAGGAGCCAAGCACGCGACGCACCCAGCCCCGTTGGCTCAGCAGGACGACATATTGGCCGCCGCCATCGGGCAACAGACCAATCACACGCTCATTCGGCCTCAGAGGCAACAAGTCCCGCAACTCCTGCCCTCGGGCGCGCACGGGCGATTCCGGCAAGGCAGCCACCGGCAACCGAAAAGCCCGCCCGTCGCCGGTCAGCAACAATACAACATCGCTCTCGTCCGCCTGAGCTAACACACAGGGAGCGTCGTCGCCCTGAGTGTCGATATCAAACACACCCATGCCGCCCCGCCGCTGGCGGCCATAAAAGTGGCGCGGCGTACGCTTGATCATCCCCAGGCGACTGACAGTGAGGATGACCTTCGTCGTCGGCGCTTCATCAGGCAGGGGGGTGGGGCGGTCGGAGGATGATGTTGCTCGAGCGTTTTGAACCGCAATCTCCAGCGCCTCGATGTAGGCCACAACCTCCGCAGGCAATCCGCTTAGATCCGGACGTTCGTCGATCATTCTGCCTCCCCATGGCCCACGACACACAGAGGCAACAGGCGGCTCATATCGATTGCCCGATCGCGAAAATTGTCAAAGGTAAGGTCCGAAAACGACAGGTCGAACTCGCGGCGACACAACATCATTAACTCCAGGTAATTGGTCAACAAGCGTCGCGACCAATCCAGGCCCAGCGCCGCGGCAACTGTTTTCAGGTCGACCTCTGCCCCTTCCAGCTCAACGAAGCGGCCGAATGGCATCTCATCCAGAACGATTTCGACGGCCTGCCACTGGTAAGTCTCGCGATATTTCTCGTAGGTCTGAACGGGCCGGAAGCCGAGCCTCTGCAAAATGACCGACATCCGGTTGAAATCACCCACCTCGATCTCGATCTCTTCCCGCACTTTGGCTTCGCCTTGCTCAGCATCAGCCAACACGCCTTTGAAAGTCAGGCGCGTGCGCGTATCCTGACGCAAACGCAGGAGTTCTTGCCGGGCCAGCAATGACTCGTCGGCCGTGTCGAAACGGATGTTGTGCTCGAAAACGCGCGGAGCCACCAACAGTGCCCCCACGTCGATCAGACGCCGGCGAATGGCCGCGAAATCATCCAGCAGGAACTTGACTTCGACCTCTATCAGATCGTGGCCGTGCCCCGCGTTGGTTGGGGTAGTCATCCGAACGACCCAACTCCCTTGTCGGACGGTTGGCCGTTCATTCGGCGCTCGCCGCGGTATCTTCGTCCGGCGCGTCTTCGCCCCCCTGGCTAATCCCGACCAGCGGCTGGTCTTTCTCAACCGCTCCCCCCGGAGACACAAAGACGTGAGTCACCACGCCGTCGCACGGCGCGCGCAACTCGTTCTCCATTTTCATCGACTCCAGGATGATAACCTTGTCCCCATGCCGAACGACATCACCGACGGCCACCGGGACGGCGACGATGATGCCCGGCATGGGCGAAGTGACCACCGCCTCACCATCCACAGTCAAGCCGGAAGAACGCATCCGTTCCAGCCGGTAAGCGCGTTCGTCCTGCACGCGCACGGCATAAAGTTCCCCGGCGATCAGCACGTCCCAATAATCCCCCATCTCCTCAATGACGGCCGAAATAGAACGATTGTTCATCAACAACGACGTGACGCCGCCCGACGGCAGCCGTCTGAAGTCGATCTCGTGGGGCACGTCATCGATGAGAATGCCTTTATCAGGATCGATCTCGATGGTGTACTCTTGATCCTTCACGATGGCGATGTACTTCATATCGTTCTCCCGCCCGCTCTCCTAGCGACGCAACCGTTCCCAGCGGCTTAACCACTTCCAGTTGCTGGTATCGCGCGCGCCGGGAGCCACAATTTGCGCCGCGCGCTGGTTCTGCTCGTGGGCCGCCAGCGTCGCCAGCAGCGCCGCTTCCAGCGCGTGAGATGACTCGCGATCATCCATGCTGAACCGCTCCTCGACAAACTTGGTATCAAACTGGCCCGACAGAAACCGGTGGCTGTCCATCATGTGCTGGTGGAACGGAATGTTGGTCTTGACGCCCAGGATTCGGTATTCTTCCAGTGCCCGCCGCATTCGCAGCACGGCTTCTCCACGCGTCTCACCATAGCAAATAAGTTTACTGATCATCGAATCATAATAGGGCGAAATCTCGTTACCCACGTGCACGCCGGTATCTACCCGCACGCCCGGCCCGGTCGGCAAATGGGAGGCCGTGATCGTGCCGGTCGACGGTAAATAATTATTGTACGGGTCCTCTGCATTGATGCGGCATTCGATAGCCCAGCCCTTGATGCGGACGTCTTCCTGCCTCAGACGCAAACGACGGCCGCGCGCGATGCGCAACTGTTCCTGCACGATGTCGAGACCCGTCACCAGCTCCGTCACCGGGTGCTCAACCTGCACGCGCGTGTTCATCTCCAGAAAATAAAAGTTCTTGTCGCGGTCGAGCAGAAACTCAATCGTACCGGCATTGACATAATCAACAGCCCGCGCGGCGGCCACAGCCACCTCGCCCATACGCCGGCGCAAGTCGGCATCCACGACGAACGAAGGCGCTTCCTCAATCAGCTTCTGATGGCGACGCTGGAGCGAACACTCGCGTTCGCCCAGATAAATGGTATTTCCGTGACTGTCGGCCAGAAGCTGAATCTCGATGTGGCGCGCCTCGGTGATCATTTTCTCGATGTAAACCGTGTCGTCACCAAAGGCCGCCTTGGCCTCACGGCGTGCGGAGGCAAACGCGTCGGGCAACTCTTCGGCGCGGTTGACCGGCCGCATGCCCTTGCCGCCGCCGCCGGCGGCGGCCTTCACCAGCACCGGGAAGCCCATACCGATGGCCGCGGCCCTCATCTCCTCATCCGACTGTCCCGGCGTTGTGCCCGGCACGACGGGCACACCGGCGGCTGTCACCGTCGCGCGAGCCATGAGCTTGTCGCCCATAATGCCGATGGCCCGCGCCGGGGGCCCGACGAACACGATCCCGGCATCGGTGCACGCCTGGGCAAAAGCCTCGCGCTCGGCCAGAAAGCCGTAGCCCGGGTGGATGGCCTCGGCACCGGAGCGGCGCGCCACATCCAGAAGCTTCTCGACGACGAGATAGCTTTCCCGCGCGGGCGGCGGCCCAATGTGATAGGCCTCGTCCGCAAATCGCACGTGGGGGGCATTGCGGTCAGCATCGGAGTAGACCGCTACAGTGGCGATACCCAGTTCTCGCGCAGCGCGCAAAATACGCATGGCGATCTCGCCCCGGTTGGCGATCAGCAATTTATCAAATTTTTTAATCAGGAGACCGTCATCTCTCAACATCATGCGCTCCCGAAAGTCTAAAGAGGAATATTGCCATGTTTTTTGGGTGGATTCTGGTCACGCTTGTTTTGCAACATATTAAGCGCGTTGATGAGCCGCGGCCGTGTCTCGCTCGGTTCGATCACGTCATCGATGTACCCCCGTTGCGCGGCGATGTACGGATTCGCCAGGTGGTCGCGATACTCATCCACCAGTTCGGTGCGTTTGGCCTCCGCCTCTTCGGCGCTGGTGAGTTCGCGCCGGTAGATGATGTTGACCGCGCCTTCCGGTCCCATGACGGCGATCTCGGCCGACGGCCAGGCCACATTGAAATCGGATCGAATGTGCTTGCTGTTCATGACGCAGTACGCCCCACCATAGGCCTTGCGAGTGATGACCGTCAACTTGGGCACGGTCGCCTCGCAAAAAGCGTAGAGCAACTTGGCCCCGTGCCTGATGATGCCGCCATGCTCCTGGTCGAGGCCGGGCAAAAAGCCGGGCACATCTTCGAAGACGATGAGCGGAATATTGAAACAATCACAAAAGCGCACGAAGCGGGCCGCCTTTTCGCTGGCGGCGATGTCGAGGACCCCCGCCAACACCATTGGCTGGTTGGCAACGATACCCACACTGAAACCCCCCAGTCGAGCAAAGCCGACGACAATATTCTGGGCATAGTGTTCCTGAATCTCGTAGAAACGGCCGTCGTCGACGATTAATCCGACCACCTCGCGAATATCATAGGGCTTGTTAGGGTTGTCGGGCACGATGTCGTTGAGCGCTTCCTCGCTGCGCAGGTTGTCGTCACCCCCCGCCTTGAACGGCGCGTCCTCCATATTGTTGGAAGGCAAATAGCTCATCATCTCGCGAATCAGAAAGAGGCAATCCTCTTCCGACTCGGTCGCCATGTGGGCCACGCCGCTGATGGCGTTGTGGGTCATCGCCCCACCCAGTTCCTCGAAGGTCACATCCTGTCCGGTCACCGCCTTCACAACATCGGGGCCCGTGATGAACATATGGCTGCTGTTCTTGACCATGAAGATGAAGTCGGTCAGCGCCGGAGAATAAACCGCCCCGCCCGCACAAGGCCCCATGATGACGCTGATCTGGGGGATCACGCCCGAAGCCAGCGTGTTGCGAAGAAACACATCGGCGTACCCGGCCAGGCTGACAACGCCCTCCTGGATGCGCGCCCCGCCCGAATCGTTGATGCCGATCATGGGCGCGCCGTTGCGAATAGCCATATCCATGATCTTGCAAATTTTCTCGGCATGAACGCCACTCAGACTGCCGCCGAAGACGGTGAAGTCCTGGCTGAAGACGTAGACCAAACGGCCGTCTATCGTTCCCCACCCGGTCACCACACTATCGCCCAGAAATTTCTTCTTGTCCATCCCGAAGTTGGTCTCGCGATGAACCACGAGCGCATCGACTTCCCGGAAAGAACCTTTGTCCAGCAAGACCTCAATTCGTTCGCGGGCCGACAGCTTCCCCTTTTCCTTGCGCGCGGCCATTTTATCCGCGCCGCCGCCTTCGTGGGCCTGTCGCTTCAGTTGCCGGAGTTGTTCTATTTTAGGGTTCATAAGGTGCCTTGTTGTGCGTCCTCCTTGCTACCGAGGGTGAGAAATATTGCCTGCTGTTGCCTTCCGCACTGCCCAGATCGAATAAATGCCAAAGACAACATAAACGAAAACGGGCAGCATGGCTGGCCGCAAGTTAGAAAATGCGATCATGATTCCAAGTCCATAAACACCGTAGACGGCCAGAAGAAGCGGAATGAGCGGCCAACGGCGCAGATCCCTTTGCCAAAGGAGGAAGGCAGCGGCAAAAAAGAGCACCGACCAAACGAGCGCCATCGCCAGTCGCCAACGGGGATCGGGCATCAATGATAATTCAGCCAATCCGCCCAGTTGCACAAAGAGAGCGACTGCTTGCCCTAAATTCCACAGCGCCAAACACAGCACCCCCCACAAGACGATATGGACGACACGCGGGCGAGTGGTGAACGTGGGCGCACTCATCGAGGCCATTATATGCGATGCATTGGTGGCATCCAAATAGATGGCGGCGTCCCCTGAGCCGAAAATCTCTCCCCTATCCGGGGATTCAAGCGCTCGTCCCGCGCTGTGGTTTATATCTTCGGTACTTGCCGGCCTCTTTGAAAACAGTTACCTTTCGAGCAAGATGGATGATCACAAGCCCGGTTGGGAAGAGGCGTGGCAGGGTATGGAACCGGAACAACCGCGGCCGCGACGCGGCGCGTACGTCGTCGCCCTACTGGCGGCGACTTTGCTGTTTGTGGGAGCCTGCGCCCTGGCCTACTTCATTTTGCAACAGCGCACTGCGCCGGAGCCTGGACTATTGTTGCCGGGAGAAGTGACGCAGGCCGTCGAGGGGCAACCCACCGGCGCGCCTGAACCGGCCATGACCGCGGCCAACGATGGGCCTACCCTGGCTCCCACCGTCACCCTCCCAGGAGCCTTCGCCACCCCGCCGCAACCGCCGCCCGCCTCCGATGTCGTCGCCCCCCGAGCGACAACCGCCGTCACCATCGACGGCAACGCCGCCGAATGGGTCGACCTCCCAACTTACTCCTCGCCCTACGTCGTCTTCACCAGCGGCTCGTGGGACGGCAGCGACGATCTGGCTGCCTCCTGGCAAGTCGCGTGGGACGATGCCAATCTTTATCTGCTGGTCAACGTGGCCGACGACATCCATGCCCAAAACCAGATCGGCAACCAGACTTTTCGCGGGGACAGCATCGAGTTGCAAATAGATGCCGACCGCGCCGGCGACTATGGTACTTCGCTCAGTCCCGACGATTTTCAGATTTCTCTTTCTCCCGGCGACTTCTCGACCATCCCACCGTCAGCATTCCGTTTTCAGGGCACGCCCGACGGGTCGATGCTTGACGCAACCACGCCCCACAGCATCACCCTGGCCGCCGTCCCAACCAGCAGCGGTTATCTGCTGGAAGCGGCCATCCCCTGGCGCGATCTGAATCTAACCCCGGCCGCCGGACTGGTGATCGGCCTGGCCGTCAATGTCAACGACAATGACCGGCCGGGCGCAGCCGCACAAGAAATGATGAAGTCCAGCGTCCCCAACCGGCGATTCGGTGATCCGGCAAGTTGGGGCACGCTGACGTTGCAATGACCGGCAATTAGACGCCCATAGACAACCGGCCAATCCTAACAGGACTATTACGAAGGCGGCTAATCTAATGACTCTCCAACGCGCGCATCGTATGATCCGGGTAGTTCACCCAAGGAGTGTATGATGACCTACGAAGTGCAAAAAACAGACGCCGAGTGGCGAGCCCAATTGACCCCGGAACAGTATCGGGTCACCCGCGAAAAGGCGACCGAACGTCCCTTCACCGGCGCGCTCAACTACAACAAGGAAAGCGGCATTTATACCTGTGTGGCCTGCGGTGCGGAGCTATTCAGTTCGGAGCAGAAATACGATTCCGGTAGCGGCTGGCCGAGCTTCTGGGCCGCCCTCAACCCTGAAAACGTCGGCGAAGAAAAGGATCGGAGCTTGTTCATGGTGCGCACTGAAGTCCACTGCGCCAAGTGCGGCGCGCACCTGGGCCACCTCTTCGACGATGGCCCCCAACCGACGGGGATGCGCTACTGTATCAACTCCGCGTCGCTCGACTTCAAGAAGTCGGACAAAGAGTAAACGCGCTTGTGTCGGATTCCACGGTTCATTTATTGCCCGTGGAATCCGCGTCGGCCATCCCCCAATTCAATAGGCGATCCCCTCCAGCAGAGCGAGCAACGCCGGCCGGAGGGACGCCACCTTGTAGCCCCCTTCCTGCACCAGTAAAACAGGCAGCCCCGCCTCGGCTAAAGCGCGGCCGATGGGCCGAAACGAAGCCGGCTGTAACCTCATTTCACCTTGCGGATCGCCCGCCAGCGTATCGAAGCCCAACGATACCAGCAGCACGTCGGGCCGAAAGTCGACAATGGCGTTCATGGCACGACCCAAGGTGCGCAGATACACCACCTCTTCAGTCGCCGGAGGAAGGGGAAGATTCAACGAATAGCCCTCGCCCTCGTCGCGGCCGACTTCGTTGGCAAAGCCACAGTAATAGGGGTATTCCTCTTCCGGGTCGGCGTGGAGCGAACAAAAGAACACGTCGGCCCGTTCATAAAAGATTGCTTGCGTGCCGTTGCCGTGGTGGTAATCGATATCGAGAATGGCCGGACGATGGCCGCGCTCAACCAGCCATTGGGCGGCAATGGCGACATTGTTGAGGTAGCAATAGCCACCGTAGAGATCGTGGTAGGCGTGATGGCCCGGCGGCCGGCACACGGCATAAGCCAGCGGCGCTCTATCTCCGACTGCCGCCGCCGCCGACAAGGCCACTTGCGCCGCCCCATAGGCCGCCGGCCACGTGCCGGGCAGAATGGGCGTCAGATTATCGGTACAGTAGTGGCCCAATTGACCCCAAATAGTACGGGGAATGTAGCCGGAGGCCCCATACTCCGCCAGTTGCCGCACGGCAAAACAGTCGGGTATGGCTGCCCGCGGCCCTTCCGGTAGCGAGCTAAAGCGCTCGTAGGCCCATGGCAGGAAGTTCAGCAGGCCGGCAGAATGGACAGCCAGAAGTGGGGATAATCCCCAGTCGGTTATCTCCCGAAGCTGGCCCCCGGCGGCCAAAGCCACCTCCAGCAACGCCTCAATGCGTTGGGGCACCTCAGGATGGTCGACCGGATTGTGTTGCCTGTGAGTGGATGAGTAGAATAAAAGCGGGCTATCGCTCATCATACTCGAGCGCCAGACGCATTACGTTCTCGTCATCATCCACCTCACCCGTCTCGACGAAGCCCAGCCGGGCATAGAACGGCGACGGGTTGCCCTCGCCGGGCACATAGCTGGTCAGCAACGCGGTCGCGGCCGGGCGAGTACGGACATAGTCGATCAGTAAACGCATGGCCTGAAGGCCAAAGCCCATCCTCTGATAGCGTGCATCGATCATGTAACGCCACAAATAGTACTCCGGCTTATCCGGATCGTCGTAGAGCATCACAAAACCGACCGGCATCTCGTCGGCGTAAATGGCCCGGAACCACGCTTTCGGTTCAAAGTAAGCCTGGGCGATGGAGAAGGCGTTATCGGCCACGAACTGCTCCTGTTCGGGCTTCACCTTCAGCCGCGTGATCTTCCATACCGTATCGGCAGTGACTTCGCGCAGGTTAATGACGGCATCGCGAGTTATTTCTTGCTCTGGAACGCTCATAGGAGAGAAATTAACCCAAATTTCTGAATAGGCAATATTAATTATCGGGTTGAACAACAGGAGCCAAATGAGCCGGTCAGGTCAGGCTTGTGCTTCAGCGCCTTGCCGGATGGCGGTCTTCAGTTCCAGTTTCATGACGTTCTCCCCGTCATGCACTTGGCCCGTCTCGGCAAATCCCATACGCGCGTAAAACGGCCCCGGATTACCCTCTTCCGGCACATAACTGACCAGCAGTTCCTGTGCGCCCGGAACGGCGCGCACGTAATCGATCAGCTGCTTCAGCGCCTGGCGGCCGAAATGCATCCCCTGATAACGCTGGTCGATCATGAAACGCCACAAGAAATAATCGTTCGTGTCCGGATCGTCGTAGAGCATCAAAAAGCCAACCGGGGTTTCGTCGGCGTAAATCGCCCGAAACCAGGCCTTGTCTTCGAAGTGCGCCTGGGCAATGGAGACGGCGTTACCGGCCACGAATTTCTCCTGCTCCGGTTTCACCTTCAGCCGCAGGATGTCGTCCAGGTTATCGTTGGTGATTTCGCGTAAACTGACCACAGCATCTGTCGTGAGTTGAATGTCCTGTTCGCTCATAAATATGGACGATATCGCAAACCGCCGCCGGCGCAAGCCCCGTCACCTTAAAAACTTCGCCGTTATGGATGACAGATAAATGTTCCTTGTCAGCCGGCCCGATCTGGCCTATAGTCGATGGTCGTATGGCGCGTCGAATGAGTATAGCCGCTTGGTGCGGAATGCTGCTTATCGCCGTCGGCTTCACGGGAAGGGCCGAGGCCCAGGGGAGTCCAACCAACGATATTCTGCAACTGGTCAACCAGGTCCGCGCGGAATATGGTTTGCCTTCGCTTTCCTATAACGCGGCGCTGGCTGCCGCCGCCCAGAATCACGCCGGTTTCATCGCCGCCAACGCCATCTATAGCCACATCGGCGTGAACGGCAGCACCTGGCAAGATCGCGCCCAGGCGGCCGGTTACACAGGCTATGCCGGCGAAAACCTCGTCGGCGGCACGCGACTGACCCCCCAGCAAGGCGTCATCTGGTGGCGGAACAGTGCCGTCCATTTCAGCAACATGCTGAATCCTCGCTGGACCGAAGCCGGCGTGGGCTATGCCGTGGGCAACGGTCAAAACTTCTACGTGATGGTTTTCGGCACGCCCAACGATGCCCCGCCACCGAGGGGCGAGCAGCCGGTCGTCGACGTCCCGTTTATCGTCGCCCCCATTGAACTGGCTCAACCCAACGAGGACGGCTCGATTATCCACACAGTTCTGGAGGGCCACACGCTTTGGGCCATCGCCGCCCGCTACGAAGTATCGCTGGCCGATCTCTACCTGTTCAACGGCCTGAACGAAGAGAGCGTTATCAATCCCGGCGACAAACTCACCATTCGGCTGGCCGACGGCCAGGCCCCGCCCCCCACCCCCACCCCGCCCGCTTACCACGTCGTCCGCGAGGGCGAATCGCTATGGGTCATCGCCGCCTACTACAAAACAGATTTGGCAACCTTGTTGTGGCTCAACGGTCTGCCCGAAGACGCTGTCGTCCACCCCGGCAACGAAGTCAAGGTGCGGCTGGTGCCCGGCGAAGCCCCGCCGCCCACGCCCACGCCGCAGCTGACCCACATCGTCAAAAGCGGCGACACAGCCTGGGGCATCGCTCTTTCTTACGGCCTGACGCTCGATGAACTGGCGGCGTTCAACCATATCAGCCCCGATGCCCTGCTACAGATCGGACAGGAGCTGATGATTCGACCGCCCACGGCCACCCCGGAACCAACGACGACGCCCACACCCACCGCTACCCCTGAGATTGTCAACCTGGCCGCCGTCACGCCAATCGCCACATCGTCGCCCGTGGCGACGGCCGTGGCGATGATCGCGCCGAAAGCGGCCGTTGCCGAACCCACAGGCTTGGACGTGGGCAACGTTCTTGGCATCGGGGCATTGATTGCCGGGCTGGCCCTGACCCTCCTGGCCGGGGTTGCCATCCTGTTCTTGTGGCGAAACGATACGTAAGCCCATGAAGACAGGTAGGCGCATCTTGCCTGCCTGAACAGTCGTTTAATTTTTGGAGGAGCCTAAAATGAACCAATCCGAACGGATCGATTATGGCATGCATGTGCATCTCCACGCACCTTTTGATCAGGCCGTCGAACACGTGACGGCCGCGCTCAAGGTTGAAGGCTTTGGAGTATTGACGCAGATCGATGTTCAAGCCACTCTGAAGCAAAAGCTGGATGTGGATTTTCGCCGCTACGTCATCCTCGGGGCTTGCAACCCGACGCTGGCCCACCGGGCGCTCTCCACCGAGCTGGAGATCGGTCTGATGCTGCCGTGCAACGTCATCGTTTACGATGATGAGGACCGTCTTGGGTCGGTCGTGTCGATCATCGATCCCGTCACGATGTTAAACGTGGGAGCCAATCCCGATTTGGAACCAGTGGGTGAAGAGGCGGCCCTGCGACTGCGACGCGTACTGGCGGCTCTCAACCAGTAACCCGCTGGTCCCGGGTCAACAGCCGGTCGAGCGGGTGAGTGCGATCGCAAATGTGCCAGAGAGCACGACGCAATACTTTTCGGGCCGTCCCCATCTCTCCTTCCTGATCCGCCACCCGCGCATCCCGGCTAAATGCGGACCTTGCGCCCGTGCACTCGCCTGTACAACGGCCAATCGTTGCCGCAGTTCGTCGGGCAAGCCCTAACAGCCCTGATCGCGTCGTGTGGCCTGCCTTTCTCCGATAACTTGATTATATCTCCTAAATAGGGACAATTACGCCATTGAAAATTGTCGGCGACAATTGACGCCACCCGTTGTTGTAAATTCAAGTGCATGATTAGGAAGACGGCCAAACCGGCGACGGCATAAACAGCCTACGAGTTCGGCCGACTCACAAGGCGGTTCACATGGCCCCACCGTTACGCATACTCTACCTAAGCGCCGAAGTGGCCCCCTTCGCCAAAACCGGCGGCTTGGGCGATGTCGGCGGCTCGCTGCCCAAGGCGCTCCGCGCCCTGGGCCACGACGTGCGCGTCTTCATGCCCGCCTACCGCGCCATCGAGGCCGGCTACCCCGGCGTCAGCAGTATGCCGCTGCAACTCAACGTGCCAACTGGCTCCGGCCTCATCCAGGCCGGCGCGTTCGAGGGCAAGCTGCCGGGCAGCGACGTGCCTGTCTACTTCATCGCCCAAAACAACCTCTTCAATCGGGACGATATCTACGGCTATTGGGATGACGCCTACCGGTTCGCCTTCTTCAGCCGGGCTGCCCTGGCCCTGACCGAATCCATCGACTGGCAGCCCGACCTGCTCCACGCCCACGACTGGCACGCCGCCCCGGCCCTCACCTGGCTGGCCACGGCCGGCCAGGCCAATCCGCGCTATCGCGACGTGGGTAGCGTCTTCACCATCCACAATCTGGCCCATCAGGGCAAGACAAGCTGGAACGTCTTCGACTACCTGCAACTGTATACTCACTCCCTCAGCGAAGAAGCGTACGGCGAAGTCAACTTCATGGCCCGCGGCATCTATCACGCCAACATCGTCAACACCGTCAGCCCCTCCTATGCGCGCGAGATCATGACCCCCGAAGGCGGTGCCGGGCTGGACGGCCTGCTGCGATACCGGCAAGGCGATCTCCACGGCATTCTCAACGGCCTCGACTACGACGATTGGAACCCGGCAACCGACCAGCGCCTGGCCGCGCCTTTTGATGCCGGCACCCTGGAAGCGCGCGACGAGAACCGGCGCGCCTTGCAGGCCGCCGTCGGCTTGCCGCAGACGCCCGATATCCCCATTCTGGCGCTCATCTCGCGCCTCGACTGGCAGAAAGGGCTAGACCTGATGGGCTATCCCATCCACCTGTTGATGAATGGCTATTCCGGCCCAGCGCAATTCATCGTTCTGGGCACGGGCAATCCGCAATACGAGAACATGTTCAACCAGTTGGCAAGCTACCACCAGGGTAAAATGGCCGCCTACATCGGCTATCATGCCGAGTTGGCGCCGCTAATCTATGCCGGCAGCGACATGTTCCTGATGCCATCGCTCTTCGAGCCGTGCGGCCTGGGGCAAATGATCGCCATGCGTTACGGCAGCGTGCCGCTCGTGCGGGCGACCGGTGGACTGGCCGACACCGTCCGCGACGGCATCACCGGCTTTTCATTTTACGACTTCAGCACCGCGGCGCTATGGGATACCATCCAGCGCGCCACCTACACCTATAACGCCGATAAGGAGGGCTGGCGACGCATCCAGTTGAACGGCATGAGCACCGATTTCTCCTGGCAGCGTTCCGCTCAAGGCTATCAGCAGTTATATCAATGGGCCGTGGCCCAGAAGCGTTATCGCGGCTAACGTGCCGGACATCTAGATCAATCAGCCAGTCATTCATCCCGAAGTCGACTGTCGTCGTTCAGCTAGGAAGTATCAATGCCGGACAACAACTCGACGCCATTTTCGCTCATCAATCCGGTCACGACCGGCTTTTCCATCACCGATCCATTCAATAGTCCGCGTGCCTACGCCAACGGCCGCCATGAGGGCGTCGATCTCCGGGCCGTCGTTGCCGGGCGACCGGCGGAAATTGTCGCCGCGCAACGAGGCACCATCGACCGCATTCGCATGGGCAATAGCGGCTACGGCAACTACGTGCGCATCCGCCACGACTGGGCCGACGGAACAACCTGGGTAACGTGGTACGCTCACTTGTCGTCGATCAATCCTGCGCTGCAAGTCGGCGACTTCATCGAAACGGGCCAACGACTGGGCATCGCCGGCACGACCGGCAACTCCACTGGCGTCCATCTGCACCTGACACTGCAACACCTGGATCATGGCCTGAAAGGATACGTCGTCGATGACGTGGTCGACCCCACCCGCTTCTTCAGCGACGTCACCGTGCCCGTTATCGATGAACTCGGCTACGTCGCCGACGTCACGCTACCCGACGGCTCTACAGTGGAAGCGGGACAACCACTCACCAAAACCTGGCGCGTGCGTAACGCCGGCACGTCCAACTGGACAAGCTACACGCTGGAACACTTCAGCGATGATCGCATGGGCGGGCCGGATAGCGTACCGTTGCCGGCACTGGAACCCGACGAGGTGGGCGAGGTCAGCGTCTCGCTGGTGGCCCCGGCCACGCCGGGCCGCAGGCGCAGCACGTGGAAAGCACGTAACAGCCGCGGCCGCCTTTTCGCCTTCGAGCTTTTCGCCGACATCGTCGTCTCCCCGGTGGCCGGTCGCCACGACGCGGTCTTCGTGGCCGACGTCACCCTGCCCGACGGAGAAGAAGTCCAAGCCAATCGCAAGCTACTCAAGACGTGGCGCGTCCGCAACACCGGCGACACGACGTGGGACAAAACTTGTAGCCTGGTCAACACCAGCATCCCTTTGGGCGCGTCCGGCCGGGTGGCCCTGCCGACAGCCAAGCCCGGAACCACGGCCGACCTCTCCGTTGCCCTGACGACGCCGGACAAACCCGGCATCTACCGCTCCGTCTGGCGCTTGCAATCCCCCGACGGCCGCCCGTTCGGGCCGGAGCTATTCGCCGAGCTGCGCGTCATCTCCCTGCCCGGCCAACCGCGCGATAACGCCGAACAAATCGCCGACGTGACCATCCCCGCCGGCACCCGTCTGGCGGCCGGGGCAAAGTTCACCAAGGTATGGAAGGTTCGCAACACCGGCCCCTCGCCTTGGGGTGAGGGCCACCGGCTGGCGTTCTTGGGCGACAACACGATGGGGGGGCCGGCAACCCTGCCATTGCCCAACGCCGCCCCCGGTCACACGGCCAACCTGACCCTCGAGCTGATCGCGCCCACCGCAACCGGCCGCCACCGCTCTTCCTGGCAATGTATCTCGCCGACCAATGAGTACTTCGGCGATATTTTCACGGCGGAGATCGAGGTCGAACCAATTGGCGCGGTAGACAAGGCTGTTTTCGTCTCCGATGTAACGATCCCCGATGGCGACGTCGTGGCCGCCGGTACAACGATCAGCAAAACGTGGCGCATCCGCAACGGCGGCTCCTCCTCCTGGTCGGCGGGTTACACGCTGGCTTTTGCCGGCGACGAGCAGATGAACGGCCCGGACAGCGTTCCCCTGCCTGTCGCCCTGCCCGGCGAGTTGGTCGAAGTAGGCGTTTCGCTGCAAGCCCCCCTGGCTCCGGGCATCCACCGCAGCCTGTGGCGGGCGCGCAATCCCGAAGGTCAGCTCTTCGGCGATTTGCTCGACGTCGAAATTCGCGTGCCTGTCTCGTCCACGCCAGGTTCAACATCCCTGGAAGACGCACAGTTGGAAGCCCACGTCACCTATCCGGATGGAACCGAAGTGCGCACCGGGACGACGTTCGAGAAAACGTGGGCCATCCGCAACACAGGCTCCATGCCATGGACAGCGGGTTACGCGCTGGCGCGCGTCGGCGGCGCGGTGATGGACGCCGGCGATCAAGTGACCGTCGCCAGTGCTGCGCCACAAGGCGTCGCGCCGCAGGGCATTTTGCACGCCTCGATCAAAATGACCGCCCCCCCGGAACCCGGTCGTTACATCAGCCGCTGGCGCATGCGCAATTCGCGCGGCGAATACTTCGGCTCCACATTCTTCGCCTCCATCGTCGCCGTCGAACGGCCGACAAAATTCGATCTGCTGCCCTACTTGCGCGGCGACGGCCGTTTGTACGAAATGAAATATATATTCGAGGCGCCCAACGGCCCGCTCATCGGCCAGCAGCGCGTCCAGACCCAGCACGAGGACGCCCGATTTTATCAGACCAAAAACAGCGAGTGGGAAGAGATGTGGGCCGACGACCGCTTTATCTATCGCGGCACCGATACCTCGCCGGGGTCGGGCAATTTCTATACCCTGATGGACGGCGAACGCTATGGCACGGCCTGGGTGCCGCGCTTCATGGCCGTCGATCAAACCTATCGACGGAGCGTTGTGGTCGTCAGCCGGCGCAAAGGCAACTGCGTGATGAATTCCCATCTGTCGGGGCGGCACATCACCTGGGTGCGTCTGGAAGCCATCCACAATCGCCTGACGTTGCCCGATGTGGAAGGGCGACCCGGCCGCGGCCATCAGGTCGACGACGTGGTCGTGTTGGCGGCGTACAATGAGGTACGAGGTCGCCCGGCGGAAAAGCCCTTTGAGCGCTATTATTATGCGAAAGGCTTCGGACTTGTGATGTGGGAAGGAATAGATACTGACCATCGCGGCTACTCGTTCCTCGTCCAGGTGCATAAGCCCGGCGATCGCCCCGATAACGTGCGTGAGCGGATTCCTTGCCTGGAAAGCCTCAGACCCTGATAATCTATGGTCGGATGATGAAACGGATTTCTGATTTCACCCTTTTCATTACACCCCTTTCCAGGGGGCCGGCCGAAGCAATTTTCTAACAGGAGAACCCATTCATGAGATTTGAACGCGCCGCGGGGGTACTGCTCCACCCAACCAGCTTGCCCGGCCGTTTCGGCATTGGCGATTTGGGTGACAGCGCCTATCACTTTGTCGATTTCCTGGTGGCCGCCAGGCAGCAACTATGGCAGCTTCTGCCGCTCGGCCCCACGGGCTACGGCGACTCGCCTTACCAGTCTTTTTCCGCGTTTGCCGGCAACCCATTACTGATCAGTCCCGAGCGCCTGGTGGCCGATGGCTATCTGCCGGCCGAGGCCATCGAGGACGTGCCCGACTTCCCGGCCGGCGAGGTCGATTTTGGGCCGGTCATCGATTATAAAAAGGTCCTGCTGAATCAGGCGCACCAATACTTCCTGGCCCACGGCGATGAGACCCAGCACGAGGAATACAAACGGTTCTGCCAAAACACGGCCTACTGGCTCGACGACTACGCCTTTTTCATGGCCCTCAAGGAGTACCATAAAGAGCAGGATGGCGGCGTCTGGAATACCTGGCCCAAACAGATCGCCAAGCGACAGGTGCGGGCTATGAAGCAATGGGCTAAGCAACTGGCAGCCGAGATCGAGAGCCACAAGTTCCAGCAATTCCTGTTCTACAAACAATGGCTGGCGCTGAAAGCCTACGCCAACGGCCAGGGCATCAAGATCATCGGCGACCTCCCCATCTTTGTCGCCTACGACAGCGCCGATGTATGGGCACACCCGGAACTGTTTTATCTGGACAAGGATGGTGCGCCGTCGGTCGTCGCCGGGGTTCCGCCCGACTACTTCAGCACCACCGGCCAGCGCTGGGGCAACCCCCTCTACCGTTGGGAAGCCTTCGCCGCTGATCACTACGATTGGTGGGTGCGGCGTATCCACATGAACCTCGTCCAAGCCGATATCGTGCGTATCGACCACTTTCGCGGCTTCGAGGCCTACTGGGAAATCCCGGCATCGGAGCCCACAGCCGTCATCGGTCGCTGGGTCAAAGGACCGGACGCGGCCGTCTTCGAGGCCATCCAGGCCAAGCTGGGCGAACTGCCGATCATCGCCGAGGACTTGGGGGTCATCACCCCCGAAGTCGAGGCCCTGCGCGACCGCTTCGATTTCCCCGGCATGCGTATTCTGCAATTCGCCTTTGGCGGCACGCGCAACAGCAGCTTCCTGCCCTACAATTACGTCCATAACACCATCGTCTACACGGGTACCCACGACAACGAGACCACGCTGGGCTGGTACCTGAACGCCACCGAGGACGAGCGCGATCACCTTCGCCGCTATACCGTCTCTTCCGGCCGCGACATCGTCTGGGACCTGATCCGCCTGGCCTACGCTTCGGTGGCCGACATGGCGATCATCCCCATGCAGGACTTGTTCGTGCTGGGCAACGAGGCGCGCATGAACTACCCTGGCCGGGAAGGTGGCTGGTGGCGCTGGCGCTACACCCGGGACATGTTCACCGCCCGCGCGCCGGGCATCGCCATGGGACTGTCCGAGCTGGCTCACCTGTATGGGCGCTTGCCGGCGGAAACCATCAAGCCGGTGGAAACCACAAGTCCCTAGCAACTGGGTTCACTGGTCCGACTGGCATCTATAATTGATAGGGCGAGGGAAGGATAAGACCCTATGGCCGCGGTTTTCGCTTGGCAGATCAACTTTCCCAAGAAACTATTGACTAATTGCCAAAGCATCTCATAATCTTCCTATTGGTGAATGGATGTCTACATCATTGCAAGGCCACCTCGCAGTAATGCCTATACCTTGCTCGACAAGCAAATAGCGGGGAGTGAGTAGGCCCATGCACGCGGGCTGATCGATAGCTGAAATCGGATGGTTTAACTGGGTCGAAGACTAACGGTCGAGCTGTGGAGCTCAGCGCCCAGACCAATGCCAGTCAGGTAGCTCTTTCCGCAAGAAACCCGGTTTCCTTCGATGCGGCCGAATACATCAATTCCTTTCCAGTGACCATGCCCGCCAGATTGATGACCTTGTCCATCAACAGGCAAGCAAGGGTCCAGACATTTACAGGAGAGTAGTCATGTCCGACTTAAGCGAGGCCGCCCGGCAATACGCGCGGCAAAATGCTGAAAGATTCCGGCACGAGCTCATCGAGATGCTGCGAATCCCCAGCCTCAGCGGCGATCCGGCGCACGCCGGTGACATTCGGCGCATGGCGGAATGGCTGGAAAGCCACATGCGCGACCTGGGTCTGGACAACGTCCAGATCATGCCCACGGCCGGCCACCCGGTCGTCTACGGCGAATGGTTGGGTGCGGGGCCGTCTCGCCCCACGGTGCTGGTCTATGGTCATTACGACGTCGTACCCGCCCTGATGGAAGACGGCTGGCATACCGATCCATTTGAGCCGACCGAAAAGGACGGCAAGATCTATGCCCGTGGCGCGACGGACGACAAAGGCCAACTCTTCATCCACGTCAAGGCCTTGGAATCCTACCTGAAGACGGCCGGCCGCGCCCCGGTTAACGTGAAAATCCTGCTGGAGGGCGAGGAAGAAATCTCGTCCCCCAACCTAGTGCCCTTCATCGAGGAACATCTCGACCTGCTGGCGGCCGACGTCTGCGTCATCAGCGACTCATCCATGCGCAGCATCGACGAGCCGGCAATCCTGCACAGCCTGCGCGGAATGACCTACATGGAGATTGAGATCCACGGCCCGTCCGACGACCTGCACAGCGGGCTATGGGGCGGCGCGGTTCACAATCCCGCCCTGGCTTTGGTCGAAATCCTGGGCAAACTCTATAACCCCGACCACACCATCGCCGTGCCCGGTTTCTACGATGACGTCGTGCCTCTGACGGATGAGGAACGGGCAATGATCGCCAAGACCGATCTCACCGAAGAGCAGTACAAAAGCTCGACCGGCGTCCCGGCCATCTGGGGCGATGCCGACTACAACATTCGTGAGCGTATCTCTGCCCGGCCAACGCTGGACATCAACGGCCTGTGGAGTGGCTGGGCCGGCCCCGGTCCCAAAACCATCGTTCCGGCCAAGGCGGGGGCCAAGATCAGTTCCCGTCTGGTGGGCAACCAGGACCCGCACAAGATCTTCGAATTGTTCAAAGACTACATCGATTCCCTCGCCCCGCCGACCGTCCAGGTAGAGCTAAAGCTGATCACCACGGGCAAGCCGGCGCTATTCCCCTTCGACATCCCGGAGATGCAAGCCGCCTCACGCGCCTACGAAAAGGGCTGGGGGGCCGAGCCGGTGTTCACCCGCGGCGGCGGCAGCATCCCGGTCGTGGCCGAGATCGCCGCCCTGATGAACATCCCGGTCGTCATGATGGGCTATGGCCTGGACGACGATGGGCTGCATTCACCCAATGAACGTTATAGCATCGAGATGTTCGAGCGGGGCATCGAGACGGCGATTGTCTACCTCGATGAACTGGCTCAATCGTCGCTTTAGAACCCATATACACAGGAGGCAGAAATGGCAAACGAAGCAGCAGCGGCTCCCGATGAGCAAAAAGGATTACTAGGAACAATCGAGAAGGTCGGCAACAAAGTCCCCCATCCGGTGATGATGTTCTTGTATTTGATCATCGGCGTCATCGTACTCTCCCATATCCTCTATGTACTGGGTGTCAGCGTCACCGAAGAGATAGCAGTGCCCGTGCCGGTCGACGCCGTGGGGCAATATTATGAAGATACGTCCGTCCCCGGTTACACTGGCCCCACCCAGCCTTACGACGAAGAGTTCGAAATCCAGACAACGACGATCCCGATTCGCAGCCTGCTGACGACAGAGGGCATCCGCTTCATCTTCACCTCGTTCGTGCCCAACTTTTCAAGCTTTGCCGTCGTCGGCATCACCTTCATCGCCCTGTTGGGCGCGGGGGTAGCCGAAGAAGCCGGGTTAATGAACGCCCTCATCCGCAAACTGGTCGCGGTCGCTCCGGCCTGGGGCCTAAGCTTCATTATTATCTTTGTCGGCGTGTTGTCTTCCGTCGCCTCCGATGCCGGTTATCTGATCCTGATACCCCTGGCCGCCGCCGCCTTTCTCAGCATAGGGCGACATCCGCTTGTCGGGCTGGCGGCCGCATTTGCCGGTGTCGCTGCCATCTTTACGGTCAATCTCATCCCAACGCCTATCGACGCGATGTTGACCGAGATAACGAATGAATCCATCGCTCTGGCCGGAGGCGCGCCGCTCACCATCGCGGCCAACCTGTTTTTCAGCATCGGCTCCGCCATTATTCTCTCTATTGTCGCCGCGGTGGTCACGGAGCGCATTGTTGCGCCGCGCCTTGGCGCCTACACTGGCCCCACAGGAGCGGATTCGTCGGAGTCTCCCAAGGAGGAGATCACCCCGGAAGCCGAGTCTCGTGGCCTGAGGTTTTCGGTGTACGCTTTCCTGGGCGTGCTGGTCGTCATCCTGCTGCTCGCACTGCCGCAAGGCTCGCCGCTGCGCCGGCCGGACGGTCAGCTCGGCGGCAATTCCCCACTGATGGACAGTTTGTTGTTCATCATCATGTTGTTTTTCCTGATCGCTGGCATCGCCTTCGGCAAAGGCGCCGGAACGGTTAAAAGCAGCGGAGACGTGATCAAAGCCGTCACCAAAACATTCGCCGGCCTGGCCGGGCTGGTCTTTATGTTGCTGATGATCAGCCAGTTCATCGCCTTCTTCAACTACAGCAATCTCCCCAGTGTGATCGCCGTCAATCTGGCTGAGCTACTGGAGCGAGCCAGCATCGGCGCGCTGCCCCTGTTGATCCTGATGACGCTGGTCATCGTATTACTCGATTTCATCATGCCCGGCTCCGTGCCCAAGTGGGCCATCTTCGCGCCAATCTTTGTGCCGCTTTTCATTCGCCTGGGCGTGGCCCCGCAATCCGTGCTGGCCGCCTACCGCATCGGCGATTCACCGGTAAACGTGATCACGCCCTTAATGGTGTATCTGCCCTTCATCGTCACCATTGCCCAGAGATACGACAAGAAGGCCGGCATCGGAACGATAGTGGCACTCATGCTACCCTACGTAATCGTGATCCTTGTAGGCTGGCTTCTGCTTTTCATCCTCTGGTTCATCCTCGGTATCCCGCTCGGGCCTGGCTACCCGGTAGGTATCTGAGATTAACCCGACCGACAGATTCCAATGATAAAGAGAGTGGCGGGTGGCCGCCGCTCTCTTCAGCGAGACTCATATCAGGTAAAGCAAAGAGAAAACGATGGCTACAAACTTCGACAAAGAACTTGAGGAGCGCCTGGTGCGCTACGTTAAAATCGATACCCAGGCCGACGAATCGTCACCGACATCGCCCAGCACGGAGATTCAGCTCGACTTGCTGCGCCTTCTCGTCGACGAACTCAACGAGATCGGCGCGCAAGACGTGCGCCTGACCGACTACGGCGCGGTGCTGGCGACGCTCCCGGCCACCATCGAGAAAAACATCCCCACCATCGCCTTCCTGGCCCACGTGGACACCGCGCCGGGCTTCAACGCCGCCGGCGTCAAGCCCATCGTACACCACAATTACGCCGGCGGTGACATCGCCTTGCCCGACGACCCGCAGCAAGTGCTCACCTATGAGAATTCCCCCTATCTAAAGGCCCGCATCGGCGACGACATCGTGACCGCTTCCGGCACGACACTGCTGGGCGCCGACGATAAAGCCGGCGTTGCCATCATCATGGCCGCGGCGGGCTACCTGCTGCGCAACCCCGACATTCCCCACGGCCCCATTCGCATCGGCTTCACACCCGACGAGGAGATCGGCCGCGGCGTCCACGCCGACCTGCCCGCCGATCTGGGAGCGGAGTTCGCCTACACACTCGACGGCGCGCACCGGGGCGAGTTGGTGTACGAAACGTTCTCGGCCGATCGGGCAATCGTCAAGGTCCAGGGTGTCTCCATCCATCCCGGCTGGGCCAAAGACAAGCTGGTCAATGCCCTCCATCTGGCAGCCAAGATCGTGGACACGCTGCCGCAGGCGACGCTGACGCCGGAGACGACCGACGGCCGCCAGGGGTTCATCCACCTCTACGCCATGAGCGGCACGGCGGCGGCGGCCGAACTGCATTTCATCCTGCGCGATTTCGAGATGGATGAGCTGGAGCGCCAGGGCGAACTGATTCGCCAGGTCTGCGCCACGATCCAGGCCACTGAGCCGCGGGCACACATCACCTGCGAGATCATCCCGCAATACCGCAACATGCGCTACTGGCTGGAAAACGACATGCGCCCCGTCGATTTGGCCGTAGACGCCTATCAGCGGGCCGGCATCGAGCATCACTTCCTGCCCATTCGCGGCGGCACCGACGGCTCGCGCCTGACAGAGAAAGGCGTGCCGACCCCCAATCTTTTCACCGGCATGCAGAACATCCACGGCCCGCTGGAGTGGGTCAGCGTTCAGGATATGGCTCGCGCCACCGAGATGTGCGTCAAGCTGGCGCAGCGCTGGAGCGAGGACTAGGCTATGGGAGACCTAACAGCTCGGCGTGCGAGGCTCCGCCTGACCAACGCGTTTACCGCCGCCCGCTCAGACCTGCCCAGCCCCTATCCAGGCAGCTTCATAAATCTATGAACAAGCAACCCACCTCCAACGTCACGGATGCGACCCAACAAGTGTCCTGGCTGGCCATGGGCATCATCGTGCTGGCCCAAATGCAGATGGCCTTCAACGTCAACGCCATACCGGTCTCCATTGGTCCCATCGTCGAAGAGCTAAACATCCCTTCCACGAGCGTGGGGACGGCACTCGTCGTCTATTCCCTATTCGTCGCCGCCTTTGTCATGGTCGGTGCCAAGCTGGGCAAGATATTTGGCGAGCGCCTCGTGTTTCAGGCCATGGTGCTGGCGCACGGAGCGGCCATGGGCATTATGGCCCTCAGTTCGAGCGCGGAGATGATGAATCTGTCACAGGCGCTGGCCGGACTGGCCGCGGCTGCGCTCGTCCCCACGCTTGTCGTGCTCATCGCCTTCAACTACCAGGGCCGGCAAAAGGCGCAGGCACTAGGCATATTGGCCGGGTCGCCGGCACTGGCCGGCGCATTGGCCTTCTTCGTGGCCGGCTTCCTGGGCACCGTGCTGAGTTGGCGCTACTCTTTCGGGCTGCTCCTGTTCTTGTCCATCATCATTTTCATCCTGAGCTTCCGCCTGAAGCCGGTTCCACGCCAATCGGGCGTGAAAATCGATTTCATCGGCGCGTCGCTGGCGGCCATCGGCGTCATTCTAATCAGCTTTGGCTTCAATAATCTCAACACGTGGGGCGTCGTGATAGCCAAAGCGGCCGCGCCGTTCAATTTGCTCGGCCTGTCGCCGTCCTTACTGTTCATCGTCTTCGGCTTGATGCTGGGGCAGGCTTTCTTCGCCTGGTCCCACCAGCGGGTGACGTTGGGCAAGCCGCCGCTTCTGCCCCCGGAAGTGCTCGACTCCCCCCAAGAACGCTCCACTGTCATCGCCTTGCTGATCATCGGCGCGCTCGGTCCGGCAGTCAACTTCCTGATCCCGCTGTATATTCAGATCGTTCAGGGGCAAACCAGCCTGTTCACGGCCGTCGCCGTCGTCCCCTACACGCTGTCGATTGCCGTGTCGGCCATCACCGTCGTCCGCCTCTACGAGCGTCTGACGCCGCGCCGCATCGCCGTCGTCGCCTTTATCATGGTCGCCGTCGGGCTAACCTCACTAGCCCTTACCATCAGCAACGAATGGGGCACGCCGCTTGTCATCCTCAGCCTCATCGTGCTCGGGCTGGCCGAAGGCTCGCTCTTGACCCTGCTTTTCAACGTCATGGTAACTTCCTCACCCAAGGAAATGGCGGGCGACGTCGGCGCGCTGCGCGGTGTCGCCAACAACATGTCCACTGCGCTGGGCACCGCCTTCGCCGGCATCGTTGCCGTCGGCCTGCTGGGCATGATCGTGACGACAAGTCTCAATCAATCCACCCTCCCCGACTCGCTGAAGCGCCAGGTGAATCTGGACAGCATCGACTTTATCAGCAACGAGCAATTGGACGACGTACTGGCCGGCACCACAGCCACCCCCGAACAGGTGGCGACAGCTGTGCAGATCAACGAAGCCGCCCGGCTCCGGGCGCTACGCGCGTCCTTCCTGATCCTGGCCGGCTTCTCGCTGCTGGCCATCTTGCCCGCTCTGGGATTGCCCGACTATAATCCCAACGATTCCGCCGCGCCGCCGCCCACTGCCAAACGCCGCAAAAAACCCGCACCCACCAGGGTAAAATAATGGCTCTTTTTTAATCTCATGAGTGATTTCCTTCTCGTCTTTGGGGTGGCCCTCCTGGCTGCCTTCCTCACCTACCTGGGAGCGCCTATCGCTGAACGGTTCGACGTGCCGCAACAAATCATCAGTGGTGCGCTTCAGTTTGCGGCGGGGATCATTACCGCCCTCGTCGCCCTCAGCCTGATGCCGCCCGCCGTGCGCCAGGGTTCCTCCCCAGTAACTGTTGCCCTGATGTTCTTTATCGGCGGCGCGATCTACGTCATCTTTGAATACTATTCGGCGCAAAAGATGGCCGCCAGGCCGACGGAATCCGGCGCGAACGTAACCTCGCTGGGGCTATACGTCGGCATTCTGGTCGACTTGGTTATCGATGGCATCATCATCGGGATCGGCGCGACGCTGACGGTGACGACCGGCCTCCTGCTGGCTCTGGGAATGGCGATCAGCACCTTGCCGCTGGCCTTTGTGACGACTTCGACCGCCAAACGACAGGGCGTATCCAAAGAGAATCGCCGGCGGTTATCGATTGCCTACTTTCTGTGCGTCCTGGTCGGGGCCATGGTCGGGTTCGTGCTGCTCCGCGACGCACCGCTGGGCTTGCGCTTGGCCCTCATTGCGCTTGCCTCCGGCTTTCTCATCACGACCGTCACCCAGAGCATGATTCCCGAAGCCAATAAGGAGGGCGAGCCCAGCTTCGCCGGTATCCTGTACCTGGCCGGCATATCAGTCTATGCCTTGTTATCGCTCACCATAGGGTAGATGGGAGATCATCAACCTACCACCCTGTTATTGATCAAAGGACGTTCCAACTCACACCCTGACAGATCAACAGACGAGTATCATTCAGCCAGGCTCTATCCATATTGCATGCCCTCGACTTTGAAAATTCATACCTTAAGTCACCTAAAGACTATTTGTTCGCTTGAAATCAAAGCGAAATTCGGTGAGAGGTGCGGGGCAAACGGGCGGGAGCGCCGAATATAAATTAAGGCCTCGAAGTTATGGGAGCACGCATCTATTCAAGGGGCCGTCGCCGGCCTAAACCAACGGAAGGCTTTCTGTCGCATCTGCTCGACCCCATCGATCGGCTGACCGAAACCATCTACAGCGTGCTAATCCTGCTAACCTTCACGCTGGCATTCAGGATCTTCCACCTCGAAGCCGCCGAACCCGTCTCAGTTGAGTACGTTACCGATCTGTTTGCCGGCGCGCTACTGGCGACAATCACCTGGGGAGTGATCGACGGCATCGTCTATGTGCTGACCTCAGTGCTGGAGCGTGGTGAGAAACATCGCCTGCTGTGGCACATCCAGGCGGCCGACAGCCGAGAAGAAGCAGCCGAGGCGGTCGCCGGCGAGCTGGGGTTCATCCTGGAACCGATCACCAGCGACACCCAGCGAACAGAACTCTACCACGATATTCTCGATCATCTGCGCGACAGCGAAGCTCAGCCCATCCGGCTGAAGCGCGAAGACTTCACCGGCGCGCTGGCCTGCGTGTTCGTGGCCGTCATCGCCGTGTTGCCGGCCTTGCTCCCTTTCATAATCGTACGCAACGATCCCGCCCTGGCCATTCGCCTGTCAAACGTCGGGTCGTTCGCCGTGTTGTTCTATGCTGGCTACGAGTGGGGCAAATACACCGAGATCAACCCGTGGAAGACCGGGCTGGGGCTGGTGGCGGTTGGTATGCTGCTGGCAGCGATTGCGATACCCTTCGGCGGCTGATCCCGTTAGGTCAATTCATGTCCACCCTGACGCCCCACGTTGTCGCTCCTCCATGGTTTTGCAGTAATCGATCGCTCCCCGTAGCGCCGGTTTCTGAACCGGCTCAGCAGCCCACGTCGTTCTCGGCCGCCGGATAAGAAACCGGCGCTACACTTCGACAACTGAAAAGCCCTGGGCGAGCGGTTGACGGCCCCCGCCCCTTGATGGATAATACCTAAAGTCCCCAAGCCCCCGTAGCTCAGAGGATAGAGCGCTGGCCTCCGAAGCCAGGTGCACAGGTTCGAGTCCTGTCGGGGGTACTCAACTATGCTTGGCATCATGGCCAGGCGTTTTTTGATCCCAATTTAAACTTGCAAACCAGACCAGACCATAATACTGTCCGGAGGGCTTTTGAATGATAAGGAACTGAAAATCATGCAAATCACAAATATCTCCGAGGCTAAGGCCAGTCTCTCCACACTCATCGAAAAGGCCCTGCGCGGCGAAGAGGTGATCATCGGCAAGGCCGGCAAGCCGGTGGTCAGGCTGATTCCATTCGACTTCGAGTCCAGCCCGCGCCAACTCGGCGCGGGCAATTGGCACGGCCAAATTTGGATAGCCGAAGATTTCGACGAACTGCCGGAAGATATTTTGCGGCGATTCACCGGCGAGGCAGACGAAGATGAATCTGTTGCTTGATACCCACGCCTTCTTGTGGGCCGTCGACGATGCGCGGCTTTCACCAGCGGCACGGGCGGCCACCATCGACGGCCGTAACGTCGTCTACGTCATCGCCCCCACGGCGTGGGATCCAGCAATCGCATGACACCATTTGGTGTTATTCGCCTGCGGTGACAGGAGGGCCTGTGGTTACCCCCAGCAGTTGGCCCGTCCGCGATGAGAACTTGTAGGAAATCCCATCATACGTGCGCGTGTCTTGCCCTAACTGAGTTCCTGGGCCTGTAGCCATTTTGACTGCTCCCGGAAAGGTAATGACCCATACTTCTCCGGCATCAGCCTCAATTTCCGACGCATACCACGTCTGTAAACCGAGCGACTTATCGGCTTCAACGCGGTTTTCATATAGCGTGACGGTAGCTGAAGCTGCCAACGCCTCATCGGATAGGCTATCGACACGGGAAACTGTATTCAGGTCGAGCTCTAGAGCTAATGTCAACGCTTCGGCTTCGGTCAATGATTTCGGCAACGGCACGGTAGTAGGATCGGGATCAACCGAAAACACTTCGGGAGGTTCTGGAATTGGGTTTGTCAGGAGGGGTGGCTCACCTTGCCGATTCCTCATGGCAATGGTGGCGTTTGCTATAAGTGCCATAAATAAAACTAACGAAATGAAGAGTAATAAGACTAAATTTCGCTTTTGATGTCCCATGGTGCCCTCTGCTAAAGGCCAGTCTGTACCTCACTAACTCAATGGAATTAACTTGTAAATCAGTAACATTTCCATGAATATGCAGCAAAGTCAGCCGGCCTATTTACACAATATGGTCCTGCAATCTGGGTAGCATTGTAGTTATATGCCGTCCAACTTCCGCTACCTACCTTGTACCTCATTAGGGTGCAATAGTCGCTAAATGATGGGTAGGTAGACGTTAGAATTCCCGCTTCTAATCCACAAGACACATAATTGCCTTTCTTGAAAGAGTTACCAAGAAATATCTGGAATCTTGGAATTCCATTCCGCCATGCTTCCCACATGTTTGTGGTATTGCTAAAAAGAGTCTGAAACTCATACCAGGTATTGGTGCTAAGGTTACCCAGATTTGTTTCATAGCCCGAGCCAGTTGGTCCTATCCATGACACGTATTGCCTAAGCTGGTTAAGCGAAGACAAACCCTTATACCAACCGGTTTCAAATAGGTACGGATTACTCGTACAAGGATATAGCGAACAGATTGCTGTAAGACCCACATTATATGTTCCAGGGGCACCCGTACCGGGAGGGTCTCCAGTATACATATTTACGCGAGTGCCGCGAACATCAATAACGTTTCGGATTCAAAATCCCTGGCCCATAGTAATTGCAAAAGCGATTTGGACACTAAGGATTTGGATTAAAAGAAGGCTAATAAACCAAGCCAATAGTAGCGAGACTTTTCTTCGGAGCGGAGTCAAATTGAACATAACTTATACTCCTTAACAACATAGTGAATCTATGACCTACTGTAAAATCACGCTTGGCATGAGCAACTGTACGATAACAAAAAAAAAGGGGGGGGCCGCAAGAGTACTTTGTATTTATTCCTATCTAGCGAAAATCACCTAACTATCTGCGAGAATACGCTTTGTACTTCCCGCTCTAAGGCTGAACTTCACTCTCGAAATTTGTCATTTCACACTGCCTTGAACCGTTGACGCTGTTCCCCTCTTGAGGGATAATTAAGCAAGGCTCAAGTTTTCTCACCCCCGTAGCTCAGAGGATAGAGCACTGGCCTCAGCCAGGTGCACTGGTGCGAGTCCTGTCGGGGATACGTCTCTCTCATGACACATCGCGTTATGCCTTTTGCCTCCATTTTCCATTACATTTGTCACTAATAGTCATACCTTTCCTCCTTTAGAATAAAGGTCAGGAACGCGGAACCAACCGAGACGCTCGCCCTGAACGCTGGTGACACCTCCACGGTCACCGGTCGGTTTGTTCTGTGTTGCCCAGACCTTTGCTGAAGGAGAATAAGATGGCTGGTGCAGGTTTGGATAGCGAAACCCGGGATATGATCCTGGATACGCTGCGAAAGTATGCTGAGCGCAAGCTGACAAATGACTATCTGCTGGAACTCGATCATGAGGATCGTTTCCCCGAAGAAGTTCTTAAAGAACTCTACGACCCGATGCAATTGGGTCTCCATTTGATTTTTATCCCCGAAGAGTTCAACGGCCTCGGCGGCGGCGCATACGATATTTATCGCGTCTCCGAATTAATGGCCTCCATCGACCTGGGCGTCGCCACCGGCGTGTTGGCGACCTTCCTCGGCTCCGACCCCATCCGCGTCGGCGGCACGCCGGAACAGCGCGCCCATTGGATGGGCCGCGTGGCCGACGAGGCGCTGCTGATGGCCTACGGCGCGACCGAGCCGCAAGCTGGCAGCGACCTGGCGGCCATGAGTACCAAGGCCATCCCTGTGCAGGACAACGGCAGCGTCACTGGCTACAAGATAAGCGGCCGCAAACAGTGGATCAGCAATGGCGGCGTGGCCGATCTCTACACCATTCTGGCCTTGGCTCCCGGCGGGCCGTCATGGTTCGTTGTCGAGCGCGGGGCCGAAGGCCTCAGCCACGGCAAGGGCGAGGACAAGCACGGCATTCGCGCCAGCAACACGGCCGCGCTCTTCCTCGAAGACGTCTACGTTCCCGCCGAGCGCCTCATCGGCGGCGTCGAGGGACAGGGCCTGGCCCAGGCGCAAGCCGTCTTCGGCTACACCCGCCTGATGGTCGGCGCGTTCGGTCTCGGCGCGGGCTGGGAAGCGCTCCGCCGCGCCATTCGCTACTCGCACGAACGCATCCAGGGCGGCGCGCCCCTCAGCGACAAGCAGGGCTACACCCACAAACTAATCGTCCCCAACGCCGCCCGCCTTGAAGCGGCCCGTACCTACATCGAGTGGGTGGCCGAGCGACTCGACAGCGGCGAAGAGGGTTTGCAGACCGAAGGCGCCGTCGCCAAATACATGGCCACAGAGTCGGGCAACAAGGCGGCCGAGGATGCCATCCAGGCTCTGGGCGGCTATGGCTACACCAAAGAGTACATGGTCGAAAAGATCAAGCGCGACGTGCGCATTACCTGCATCTACGAAGGCACATCGGAGATCATGGAGTGGACCATCGCCCGCGACCGCTGGCAGCAGCACCTCAAAACGCAGGGCGCTTTCTACAATGAATGGGCGGCGCGACTGGAAACACGCCATGCCACCCAACCGCAGAACGGAGCCAATTACGCCGCATTGGCGATGCGCGCCCTGGCCGTTATTCTCGAGCGCGCCCGACTCGACCGGCTGACGCGCAACCAGCATGTGCTCTTCCGCCTGGGCGAGATGATCGCCTGGGCCGAGACGGCGGCCATGTTCGCCGAGCGCGTAGTTGACCATCCGACCGAGGCCATCCACCTGGATGTGCCCACACGGCAAGCATTGGCACGCATCCATGCCCGCAATGCCGCCCTCAAGATCGCCACCGACGGTCTGCAATGGGCCATCGGCGCGGGCCAGACCGACCCGAACCTGGCCGGTTCTCTCAATCTGCCCGGCATCTACGCCGCGCAAGACGGACTCATTGACGACATGAATTTCGCGCGCGACCAACTCAATCGAGCATTCTAAAGACGTGGCTGCGGATAGAGACGGAACTGACGGACAAGACCTGTAAATTCATAGAGCGATCCGTTTCTTGCGCAAAAATCCCCAGCCATGATCTCTTTTAAAGGATAAATCATCATGAATTCTGCAGATCGCGCTATCGCTATCGTCGGGGTGGGAGCCATACTGCCCGACGCGCCGAGCGCGGCCGCCTTTTGGAACAACGTCGTTGGCAAGCACTACAGCATTACCGAAACGCCACCGGATCGATGGAGCGTCGCCGACTACTACGATCCCGACCCCAAAGCCCCCGACAAGACCTACACCAAGATCGGGGCCTGGGTCCAGGGCTTCGCGTTCGACTGGAAGCGCTTTCGAATGCCCCCCAAAGTCGCCGAGTCGATGGACGAGGCGCAACAATGGGCGGTCACCATCGCCGCCGACGCACTGGCCGATTACGGCTATCCCGAACGACCGCTCGACACCGAACGCACCGGCGTCATCCTGGGCACAGCCATGGGCGGGGAGTTGCACTACACCACCTCGCAGCGCATCTTCTTCCCCGAATATGTCCGCTGGCTGCGCAACACGCCGGAGTTCCACAAGCTCTCACCAGCGGCGCAGACGGCGCTCGTGGAACAGTTCCATGAGGCGCTCCAGCAAGACATCCCGCCCATCACCGAAGACTCCATGCCCGGCGAACTAGCCAACATCGTCTCCGGCCGCGTAGCCAACATTCTCAACCTGCGCGGGCCAAACTACATCACCGACGCCGCCTGCGCCAGCAGCTTCGCCGCCGTCGAGGCGGCCGTCCAGCTGCTGACCGAACACAAGGTAGACGCAGTGCTGACCGGCGGCGTCGACCGCAACATGGGCGTCAACAGCTTCGTGAAATTCTGCAAAATCGGCGCGCTGAGCGCCACCGGCACGCGCCCTTTCGGCGACGGGGCCGATGGCTTCGTCATGGGCGAGGGCGCGGGCGCGTTCCTCCTCAAGCGACTGGATGACGCCGAGCGCGCCGGCGACACGATCTACGCCGTCATTCGCGGCGTCGCCGGCTCCAGCGACGGCAAGGGCAAGGGCATCACCGCCCCCAACCCCATCGGCCAGCAATTGGCCGTGCAGCGCGCCTGGGCCGACGCCGAGTTAGACCCGGCCACAGCGACACTCGTCGAGGCCCACGGCACCAGCACCCGCGTCGGCGACGTAGTCGAAGTCGAGAGCCTGGCAACCATGTTCAACGGCGCGCCACGCGGCAGCATCGGCCTGGGGTCGGCCAAGAGCAACATCGGCCACCTCAAAGCCGGCGCGGGCGCGGCCGGGCTTCTGAAAGCCACCCTGGCCCTGCACCACAAAATCATGCCGCCGACGCTCAACGCTGATCCCACGAACCCCAATATCGACTTCAAAAACACGCCGTTCTTCCCCATTCACGAGGCCCGCGAGTGGACGAAAACCAACGGCACGCCACGCCGCGCCGGCGTCAGCGCCTATGGCTTTGGCGGCACAAACTTCCATCTCGTGCTGGAAGAGCACATACCCGGCATGTTGACCCGGCAAAACAAACAGTACACCGGCGCGTCGGCAGGCAACAGGGGTCAATCCCCGACAGAAGCATCGGTCACGCCGCCCGTCTCCGACCAACGGCCCAACCCCGTGCGCGGCATTCTGGCCCTCGGCGCAAACTCGCCCGACGAACTGAAGACCAAACTCGATGAGGTGACCGCCCGCGCCGAGGCCGGTTGGACGCCGCCGTTCGCCCTGCCCAAGTCAGTCGACATCCGCGCCAACGAGCGGCTGGTCATCGACTTCGGCGACCACGACGAACTGCTTGACCGGCTGCGCAAGGCGCGCAAGGTGATGGGCTTCGACACGCCCCAGGCCTGGAAGGCCATGGAAGCCCAAGGGATTTTCCGGGGCAGCGGTCCCCGGCCGGGCAAGCTCGGCTTTCTCTTCCCCGGACAGGGCAGCCAGTACGTCAACATGGGCCGCGAGTTGGCCGCCTTTTATCCCATCGTCCAGGAAACGCTCGATGAAGCCGACCGCATCATGACGCCCGTCCTGGGCCGGCCGCTGTCATCCTACCTGTTCATCGACACCGACGACAAGAACGCCGTCAGCCAGGCCAATTTCGATCTGATGCAGACCGAGATCACCCAACCGGCCATGCTGACGCTGGATGAAGCCATGCGCCGCCTGCTGGCCCAGTTCGGCTTCGAGCCCGACGTGGTCATGGGCCACTCGCTGGGCGAGTACGGCGCGCTGGTGGCCGCCGGCATCATGCCCTTCGAGGAGTCGCTGGAAGCCGCCGCCGGACGCGGCCGCGAGATGTCGCGGGTGAAAATGGACGACAACGGCTGGATGGCCGCCGTCCTGGCCCCCTACGAAGTCGTCGAAGCGACTTTGGCCGAAGTCGACGGCTATGTCGTTCCTGCCAATATCAACAGCACCACCCAGTCGGTCATCGGCGGCGAGAGCCAGGCCGTCGAGGCAGCCATCAAACTGTTCCAGGAGCGCGGCTACCAGGCCATGCAACTGCCGGTCAGCCACGCCTTCCACACCCGCATCGTCGCCCCGGCCAGCAAGCCACTGCGCACCATGCTTGATCGAATGCACATTACCCCGCCCCGGTTGCCGTTGGTTGCCAACGTAACCGGCGAATTCTACCCATTGGATGTCGAGGCCATCAAGGACATGCTGGAGCAGCAGATCGCCTCGCCCGTTCAATGGGTGAAAGGGTTGCAAACGATGTATGCCGCCGGCGTTCGCACCTTCGTCGAAGTCGGCCCCAAGCGCGCCCTGCGCGGTTTCGTCAAGGACGTCTTCGGCGACCATGACGACGTGGTAGCCCTGTTGACCAACCATCCTAAGGGCGGCGAGTTGCCGACCTTCAACCAGGCCTTGTGTGGGTTGTACGCGGCGGGCTACGGAGCGGAGGAAGAACCGGCCGCGGCGCGCCGCACTGAAATGAATTTGATGGCGACGGCCGCCACGACCACGGCCGATAACGGAAGTGATATGAACAACAATTTGCAAACCACCCCGACGGCACCGGCGCTTGACGCGCTGGCCCAGGCGTTAGCCCAGGTGCTCCAAACCAACGGCCAGGCCGCCCATCGGCGCGTCTATGATCGCAACGAGACGCCCCTTGGTTCGGTCGTCATCAGCGGCACCGGCCTGGGCTTGCCCGGCGTCGACAAGCTGGTGATGGCCCCCGACAATGCCCAGCGCATCCTGCGCGGCGAGCAGTTCGTCGATCTCATCCCCGAGCGCTTCCGCAACCTCATGGTCGACAAGCAGGTCACCCGACTGGTAAAGAGCGAAGACGGCAGCGGTCGCTTCGAGACAATCAGCGACACAGCCGACGTCATCAAACTGGCCGGCCGCCCCGGCCCGTTCGACCTCGCCGAGGAGTACGGCGTGCCGAGCGAGCTTATCGAAGCCCTCGACGTGACCAGCCAGTTGGCAATGGCCGCCGGCATTGATGCCTTGCGCGAGGCGGGCATCCCCTTGGTACAAACCTACAAGCGCACCACGACCGGCAAACATCTGCCCGACCGCTGGCTTCTGCCCGAAGCCATGCGCGACGACACCGGCGTCATCTTCGCCAGCGCCTTCCCCGGCGGCGACCGCTTCGCCAACGAGTTCAAACGCTACTACGCCTTCGTAAATCGCAAGCAGCAGTTGGAAATGCTCGAGGATCTGCGCAACTACACGACCGATTCAGCCGCACAGAGCGAGATCAACCGCCGCATCGCCGCCTTGCGCGAGGAACTGGAACATGAGCCTTATCTCTTCGACCGGCGCTTCCTCTTTCGTATTCTGGCCATGGGTCATAGCCAGTTCGCCCAATACATCGGCGCTCGTGGCCCCAACACCCAGGTCAACGCCGCCTGCGCCAGCACGGCCCAGGGCATTTCCATCGCCGAAGACTGGATCCGCAGCGGCCGTTGCCGTCGCGTGGTCGTCATCGGCGCCGACGACGTGACCGGCGAAAACCTGATGGAGTGGGTCGGCGCGGGCTTCCTGGCCGTTGGCGCGGCGACCACCAGAGACCAGGTGGCCGAGGCCGCATTGCCGTTCGACCGGCGACGCCACGGCACCATCATGGGCATGGGTGCCTGCGCCCTGGTCGTCGAGAGCGAGGACGCCGTTCGCGAGCGCGGGATGCGCGGCATCGTCGAACTGCTCAGCAGCGAGACGAATAACAGCGCCTTTCACGGCACGCGGCTGGACGTTGACCACATCGCCATGATCATGAACAGCCTGGTCACCGCCGCCGAACGACGGTTCGGCATCAACCGTCACGCCATCGCCTCGCAGACCGTCTTCATGTCACATGAAACCTATACCCCGGCGCGCGGCGGCAGCGCTTCGGCCGAAGTGACCGCCCTGCGCCACACCTTCGGCGAGGCGGCCAACAATATCATCATAGCCAACACCAAGGGCTTCACCGGCCATCCGATGGGCGTCGGCGTGGAAGACGTGATCGCCGTCAAAATTCTGGAATACGGCATCGTGCCGCCCGTGCCCAACTTCCGCGAGGTGGACCCCGAGCTGGGCCTGCTCAACCTGAGCCGCGGCGGGCACTATCCAGTGCAGTACGCCATCCATCTGGCCGCCGGCTTTGGCTCGCAAATTTCGCTAACCTTCACCCGGCGTATCCCCGGCGGCCTCGACCGCGTGGATAACAAGCCACTCTACCAGCGCTGGCTGGCCGATGTCAGCGGCTACGACACAGCCGAGACTGAAGTCGTCAAGCACGTGCTGCGCGTCGTCTCCGCGGGCAACCCGCCCCGGCCGCCGATGCCCAATCGCTGGCAGCCCGGCACTGGCCCAACAATCCGCGCCGCCAGCAGTGGCGAGGTGGGTACGGTCGACTCCCCAGCCCGGATGGTGAATGTGCCGCCGGCCGGCAACGGCCGCCCGGCCGCGACGCCCGCCCCGTCCATGCCCGTTGCTCCCGCCGGCCCAACGCCAAAACCTGAACCGTCTCTCCCGACGGCCACCCCTCAGCCCGCGCCGGTCGCCTCCGTCGAGGAAAAACTGCCGGCGGCCGGCGACCGACAACCGACCGCGGACGACAGGCCACAGACAGCAACTCCTGCTATGGTTAATGCTCCGTCGCCGGTCGTCGCGTCCACTCCCGCGCTCGATCCCGTGGCCGGCAAAGTCCTCCAAATCGTCGCCGAGCAGACCGGCTACCCGCAGGACATGCTCGACCTTGACCTCGACATGGAGGCCGACCTGGGCATTGACACCGTCAAGCAGGCCGAGACCTTCCTGGCCATCCGCCAGGCCTTCGACATCCCCCGCCGCGACGACATGAAGCTGCGCGACTACCCAACACTGGATGCGGTCATCGGTTTTGTGCGTGCCAATCGGCCCGATCTGGGGCAGCCGACCACGGACGACAGGCCCCAGACGACGGCAAGCAATCCGCAAGCGGCAACGCCGGCCGTAGTCAGTGAGCCGTCGTTCGTCGTCGCCACCGTCGATCCCGTGGCCGGCAAAGTCCTCCAGATCGTCGCCGAGCAGACCGGCTATCCACAAGAAATGCTCGACCTTGACCTGGACATGGAGGCCGACCTGGGCATTGACACCGTCAAGCAGGCCGAAACCTTCCTGGCCATCCGGCAAGCCTTCGACATCCCCCGCCGCGACGACATGAAGCTGCGCGACTATCCGACGCTGGGTGCGGTCATCGGCTTCGTGCGCGACAACCGGCCCGACTTGGCGCAGCCCGTCGCTGTGCCCCCGCTCCAGATGCAGGCAAACGGAGCCGGTTCGGCCGTGGCCGCGCCACCTGCAGCAACTGCTGCGGCCGGCGATCCCATCGCCGACAAAGTCCTCCAGATCGTCGCCGAACAAACCGGCTACCCACAGGACATGCTGGAGCTTGACCTCGACATGGAAGCCGATTTAGGGATTGACACCGTGAAGCAGGCCGAAACCTTCCTGGCCATTCGGCAGGCCTTCGACATCCCCCGCCGCGACGACATGAAGCTGCGCGACTATCCCACCCTCGGCGCGGTCATCGGTTTCGTACGCGACAATCGACCGGATTTGGCGAAGCCAACGCCTGATGGCAGCTCACAGACAGCAACTCCGGCCGTGTTTGACAGTCAGCCCCCGGCGGCCACACCTGCTCTCGCCGGCGACCCCATCGCCAACACAGTCCTCCAGATCGTCGCCGAACAAACCGGCTATCCACAGGACATGCTGGAGCTTGACCTCGACATGGAAGCCGATTTAGGGATTGACACGGTGAAGCAGGCCGAAACCTTCCTGGCCATTCGGCAGGCCTTCGACATCCCCCGCCGCGACGACATGAAGCTGCGCGACTATCCCACCCTCGGCGCGGTCATCGGCTTCGTGCGCGACAATCGACCGGATTTGGCGCGACCGACCACGGACGACAGACCACAGACAACGGAAAGCAATCCGCAAGCGGCCACGCCGGTCCTGGTCAGTGGGCCGTCATCCATCGCCTCTTTCCCCACCTACACCCTCGCCGATGCCGACGCCATACCCCGTCGCATCCCGGTTCCCTCGCTGCGGCCGTCGCTCGATCTGTGCAAGCCGACCGGCGTCACGCTTGACGGCGACAGCCGCGTGGTCGTAATGCTCGACCGCGGCGGCGTCGGCAAGGCGCTGGTCAGCCGCCTGGAGAAGCTGGGCGCGACGGCCCTGGTCATTGACGAACCGCCCACGACCGAAGCGCTGGAAGCCCAACTCCAATCGTGGTTAACCGGCGGCCCCATCCAGGGCGTCTACTGGCTGACTTCCCTCGACGTGGAGCCGGAACTGGGGGAAATGACTCTGGAGACGTGGCGCGAAAACAACCGCGCGCGGGTCAAAAACCTCTACGTAACAATGCGGGCGCTTTATGAATCAGTGAATAAGCCCGGCACATTTTTGGTGTCCGCTACCCGGCTGGGCGGCCTCCACGGCTACGGCCCGCAAGGCGCGACCGCCCCCATGGGCGGCGCGGTGAGTGGCTTTACCAAAGCCTACAAACGCGAACGCGGCGACGCACTCGTCAAGGTCGTCGACTTTGAGGCCGGCCGCAAGACCGCCACGCCCGCCGAGGCTCTCATCGCCGAGACGCTCAGCGATCCCGGCATTGTCGAAGTAGGTTATTACCAAGATAACCGCTATACCATCACGCTGATCGAAGAATCGGCGGCCGATGGGCAGCCCGGCCTGGCGCTCGGCAGCGAGTCCGTCTACCTCGTCACCGGCGCGGCCGGCGGCATCACCAGCGCCATCATCGGCGACCTGGCCTTGGCCGGCGGCGGCGGCACGTTCTATCTGCTCGATCTTGTGCCCGAACCGGCGCGGGATGACAAGCAGATCGCGCTCTTCCGGCAGGGCAAAGATACGCTGAAACAACATCTGATTGCCACTGCCAAGGCGGCCGGCGAAAAGGCCACTCCGGCACAGATCGACAAGCAAGTCATGACCGTAGAGCGTAACGAAGCGGCTCTGCGGGCCATCGAATCGGTCGAGGCCGCCGGCGGAACAGCCCACTATCGCAGCGTCAACCTGCTCGATGGTGCAGCGCTGACGGCCATCGTCGACGAAATCCGTGACACATTCGGCCGGATCGATGTGCTGGTCCATGCCGGCGGCGTCGAGATCAGCCGCTCGCTGCCCGACAAGGATAACAACCAGTTCAGCCTGGTGTTCGACATCAAGGCCGACGGCTTCTTCAGTCTGTTGCGCGCGGCCAGTGCCATGCCCATCGGGGCGACGGTGGCCTTTAGTTCGGTGGCCGGACGCTTCGGCAACAACGGCCAAACCGACTACAGCGCGGCAAATGACCTGCTGTGCAAGCTGACCAGCCACCTGCGCCAATGGCGGCCGGACACCAAGGGCATCGTCATCGATTGGACAGCCTGGGGCGAAATCGGCATGGCGACGCGCGGCTCCATCCCCAAGATCATGGAGATGGCCGGCATCGACATGCTGCCTCCCTCGGCCGGCATTCCCACAGTGCGGCGCGAACTCGTTGCCGGCTCCTACCGCGGCGAGATCGTCGTCGGCGGCCGTCTCGGTATCCTGGCCGACGAGTGGGACGAGACCGGCGGCCTCGACGTGACCAAAGCCAACGAATGGCTGGCGCAGCAACCACTACCTTTGCACATGCTGGGCCGGATCACAGCCGCAAAACTGTATGGCGGTCTGGAAGTAGAAACGGTGCTCGATCCCAACGCGCAACCCTTCCTCTACGATCACGCCATGGAGGGCACGCCCCTGCTGCCCGGCGTGATGGGTACGGAGGCGTTCGGGCAACTGGCGAAAGCGCTGGCCCCCGGCTATCAAGTGGCGGCCGTCTTCGACGAACAGTTCCACGCGCCGTTCAAGTTCTACCGGATGGAAAACCAGACGCTCTATCTGAACGCCATCGCGACGCCCGTCGCTACACCTCTGGGGGATAATGAATTAGTCGTACGGGCGTCTCTGCGTTCAATGCGCGATTTGGGCAAACCGGGCTTGCCGCCGCAGGAAAAGCTGCATTTCACCGGCAAGGTGCGAATGACACAGCAACTGCCCCAGCCGGTCATCGACTTCACACCACCGGCGGCCAATGAACTGCCCATCGAATCCGATGCCGTCTATCGCGTCTACTTCCACGGCCCGGCTTACCAGGTTCTGGAGCGCGCCGACGTGCGGGGAGACACAGCTATCGGCCTTATGACCGCCGGCCTGCCGCCCAACACCAGTCCGGCCGAGACAGCCTCGGTAATGGCTCCCCGACTGATCGAGCTGTGTTTCCAGACGGCCGGCGTGTGGGACATCCAGACGACCGGCACAATGGCCCTGCCACTAGGCCTGGAGTCGGTGACGACCTACAAGCAACCGGCCGAAGCCAATGGGCACCGTCTCTACTCGCTGGTGACGGCGCAGGACGATGGCGCCGCCTATCATGCCAAGGTAGTCGATGAGACGGGCGCGGTATATGTTGATCTGAAGGGCTATCGCACCGTCGCTCTGCCCGGCAACGTTTCGTTAAAATGACGTCACCTGAGCAATCTGACTGACGTTTCCCAGCACCATCATCTCTCTCCTTCTCGAAAAGACTGCCCGCGGGTGACCAAACTCGCGGGCGGTCTGCGTTCACCCGTTGATTCGGCTATAATGACCCGGTGAACAGCGATATGATAAGCGGCACTCTGGCTACGCACGACGGCCTCCTGCACTGGCTCGTCCGGTGCGATCTCTCTTCCGCCTCAATCGCGCCCGATTCAAGCCCCGACTATTTGAGTACCGAAGAAATCAAGCTGTGGAAGTCGTTGAGAACGGACAAACGCCGCCGCGACTGGCTGCTGGGGCGCTCGACGGCCAAGCAGTTGATAGCCGACATGCTCCGCGAAAGAATCGACAGGAAACTGCCGCTCGACGAGATCACGATTCGGCCGCACGCCGACGGCTGGCCGATGGTGGAACTGCCGCCGCTCGATGGCCTGATGCCCGTCACCCTCTCAATCAGCCACTCCCACGACTGGGCCTTCTGCGCCGCCGTCGCGGGCGAGAACCGGCCGCTAGGGGCCGATATCGAGTTCAATGAACGCCGCTCGGCCGCGTTCGCGGAGGAATATTTCACGCCGCCGGAAATTCAACTCCTCTCGGCCGCCCCGGCGGAGCAGCGCGACACCCTGACCAACGCCATCTGGAGCGGCAAGGAATCGGCGCTCAAAGCCGTCCGGCGCGGCTTGGCCGAAGATACACGCCTCGTGTCCTGCTTGCCCCACCCGCTTAAACACGAGCCTTCGATATGGTTGCCCATGCGCATTATCTGGAATGGCAACAGCCCGACCCGCCCCGAATTGACCGGCCTTTGGCGGCCGCACAGTGAGTTTGTCCTCACGCTGGCCGTGGCTGATTCGATATCTCTTTATTCTGGGAGCAAACCGTGAAACCATTCCCCATCAAGCCCGGCCCCGGCCAGGAGTCCGTATGGGACTACCCCCGGCCGCCCCGCCTGGAAGACTCTACCAGGCACATCCAGATCATCTTTAATGGCGTCGTCATCGCCGATAGCCGGCGGGCCAAGCGCGTCCTGGAGACCAGCCACCCACCCGTCTACTACATCCCGCCGGAGGACATTCGCCTGGAGTTTCTGCACCCCGGCAGCGGCCGTTCCTTTTGCGAATGGAAAGGGGAAGCGGCCTACTACTCCCTGCAGGTCGGCGACAAGCGCGCGGATAACGTCGGCTGGTATTATCCGCAACCGACAGCAAGCTTTGCCGGCATCAAGGATTACGTAGCCTTTTATCCTGCACCCATGGATGAGTGTCTGGTTGACGGTGAGCGTGTCCATCCTCAACCGGGCCAATTCTACGGCGGCTGGATCACTGCCGATATCGTCGGCCCGTTTAAAGGCGAACCGGGGACGATGGGCTGGTAAAGAGCCGGCCGATAGCAACCGACAACACGATCTATATCGGCCGCAACACCTATCGCCTGCCTGCCCGGAGATAGGCCAATTGATTAACCGGGATCGGGTGTAAATTCCTGAAAACATCGCTCGTTTCTCTCCGCCGCCAATGGTTGATAACGGCCTTGCTGTGGGCCGCAGTGTGGCTGATTTTCCATGCCTGCCTCAGGCCGATCTGGTCCGCCCACGACCGTTGGCTGCTCCTGTCGGGCCTCATCCTGTCCTACAACCTGTTCGTCATATGGCGCAACCTGCCTGCCAACCACCGCCACGGAGAGGCAACCTTATTGCCGGCACTCGGCCCCGGCAACGCCCTCACGCTCGTGCGCGGCTTGTGTATCGGCCTGCTGGCCGGCTTCCTGTTCGGCCCATGGCCCTCAGGAGCGCTGGCCTGGCTAATTGTCCTGCTCTACACTCTCACCGACGTCGCCGATTACTTCGACGGCTTTCTGGCCCGACGCGCCAACCACGTGACCGAGCTGGGCGGCGTTCTGGATATGGAGTTCGACGGCCTGGGCACGTTGGTCGTAATCCTGCTGGCCGTCTCCTTCGGTCAATTGCCGCGGTGGTACCTCGCCCTGGGGCTGGCGCGTTATCTCTTCGTCTTTGGCTTGTGGGTGCGCCGCCGCCTCGGCCGGCCCCTCCACGACATGGCTCCCAGCGTCCACCGTCGCGTTTTCGCGGGCCTGCAGATGGGCTTTTTAAGTGTGGTCCTATGGCCCATCCTGCCGCGGCCAATGGCAGTCATCGCCGGGACCCTCTTCGCGCTCGCCACGGGCCTGAGTTTTGTGCGGGACTGGTTTGTCGCCAGCGGCCGGCTCGACCCCACCAATTTTAGGTATCGCCAGGTTCAACAATTACTCTATCGCGCCTTTGCCCTTGCCTTGCCGTTGATGTGGCGACCGTTACTGTTCATCGCCATGATCAGCATCTTTCGCGCCGCACCTCTACCCGTGCCGGCTGCCTGGCAAAGCTTGCTCGGCGAGTGGGGCATACCCGCGCCGTCGCTTTTCGCTTTCTTAATCGCCCTCGTCGGATTCACAGCCACGCCACTCGTCGGTCTGGGCATCCTGCCCCGTGTCCTGGCCGTAGCCCTCACCCTGCCCATCGGCTTCGACATGGCTACGCGCGGCCTGATGGCGGATAATGCCCTGGCTCTGATCTCCATCGTAATGGTTCAGTTATTTGGCCCCGGTCCCTTTGCGCTGTGGCCCGCCGAACAACGATTCATGTTTCAGCGCCTGGGAGAAAGATGAATCGTCGCCTTCTACGCTTCCTGCCCTGGCTCCTGGGTATAGCCTTACTGGTCGTCATCGTACGGTCTGTCTCCCTCGCCGACGTGGCGGCACTGCTCAGACAGCTGCGTTTGTGGCAGATCGGCGTGCTTCTGCTC
>JACKBY010000027.1 GCA_020634335.1 Promineifilum sp.
CCGCCGGTGTTGCAAGCCCTGAAAAAAGCGCGGCTGAACAACAAGCAGGTGGCCGCCGTCGTAGAGCTAAAGGCGAGGTTCGACGAGGAGACCAATATTCACTGGGCGCAGGAACTGGAAGGTGTCGGCGTCCATGTGGCCTACGGCTTGATCGGTCTCAAAACGCACTGCAAGGTGACGCTCATCGTCCGCCGCGAGCGAGACGGCATTCGGCGCTACGTCCACCTGTCCAGTGGCAACTACAACAGCGCCACGGCCCGCCTCTACACCGACATTGGCTTCATGAGTCACGACGAGGCCTTGGCCGACGACGCCAGCGACTTGTTCAATTTCCTGACCGGCTATTCGCGGCAAGAAGAATTCCGCAAGTTTCTGGTGGCGCCGATGACCATCCGGCCGAAGCTGCTGGAGCTAATCCAGCGCGAGACGCAGTTGGGATCGAAGGGGCGGATTATCTTCAAGTGTAACTCGCTGGTCGACAGCGAGCTGATACGTAACCTTTACAAGGCCTCTCAGGCGGGCGTCAAGATCGATTTGATCGTGCGTGGAATTTGCGGACTTCGGCCGGGGATACAGGGAGTGAGCGAGAATATTCAGGTTATGAGCATCGTGGGCCGCTTCCTCGAGCACTCGCGCGTTTACTACTTTCATAACAACGGCGATCCCGCACTCTACATGGGCAGCGCCGATTTGATGCCGCGCAATTTGGATCGCCGGGTTGAAGTCCTGTTCCCCATTGAAGACCCGGCCATGACGCAATACATCGTTGAAGATATTTTGGCCGTGTGTCTGCGCGACACGGCCAAAAGCCACATCCTGCAAAGCGACGGCCGCTACATCCCCCGCCGCTACTTGCTGGAAGGCGACGGCCCGTACTTCGACAGCCAGGTGTGGTTCCTGAGACAAAGCGGCAGTAACACGGGAGAATACCTCTAATCATCCATCCCCCTGCCCACGCCCAGGCGTGCAGCGGTGAACGACCAGGGCCGCGGTCGCTGCGGATCGGCCGGCCCTTTCTGCCTCAGCTTTTAACAATTTTCCAAAACCTTCTTAACAATTTCTGAACAGTTGAGGGGTATGATCTGGCTAGTTACACCTGAGAGACCGGGAAGTCAGCGTAACGATTACTAGCGTCCCCGGTATTTATGAGGGTGGCGCGATTCGCCTAATCGCGCTATGTAACCCCCAACTGTAAAGGAGATCGTCTATGAAGAAACAAAGGAACTGGCTGCTCTTGTCGATAGGCGTCGTGGTGGTTTCGATGCTGGGGCTGATCGGCAGCGTCGTGTTGGCGCAGGAAGCCACGCCCGAAGCCGAGACTCCAACCCAGGAGTCTGTCCCGAATACAGATAGCTTACCTGGCCCGCGCGGGTTTGGCCCGTGGGGCGACTTCGGCCGTCACATGGACAGTAACTCGTGGCTGGAGAATCTGGCCGCAGCGTTGGGCATCACGACCGATCAGTTGGAAGTGGCCCAAAATGAGGCGTACGCGGCATCCGTGGCCGACGCGGTCGCCGCGGGTCAGATTACGCAGGCCCAGGCCGACCAAATGCTGACCGCTCATGCGCTGAAGAGCGCCATTGACCGCCAGCAAATCCTGGCGACGGCGCTGGGAATGACTGTCGATGACCTGGAAGCAGCCCTGGCGGACGGCCAGACCCTGGTCGATCTGATGGTGGCTCAGGGCATCGACTCGGCCACGCTGCAAGCGAATCTCCAGGCGGCCCATGAGGCGGCCGTGCAACAAGCCGTCGCCGATGGGGTGATCACCCAAGCCCAGGCGGATGCTTTCCTGGCCGAGGGCGGATTTAATCTGTTCGGTCATGGCGGCGAGGGTTTTCATGGTGGTCCTGGTGGTCCCGGTGGTCGTGGCGGCCGCGGCGGTCGCGACGGTCGGGGCGGTCGCGGGTTCGGTTTGCCCCTGGCACCGGACTCGACTACACCCGATACGACGACCCCGGAAACAACCGACACGAGTTTCGACGCCTGATAGGAGCAGTGCGTTGCCCCCAAGAACGTACCATGGATTTGCCTGAGGTGAATCCGTGCCGTTCGTATCCTTTGATTGGTTTTTCTTTCGTTAGACTGTGAGTACGGGAGCGCGGATAGTCTGCGCTCCCGTACTGTCGAAAATCGGCAAGCGGTCGCGTATTCGGAAGGCATTGCCCGGATGAGCGTGCGCGGTGCGGGCGGTGTGTCGGCTCGCAGGGACGAATGAAGATGACGAAGACGATTCTGGTTGTCGACGACATGGAAAGCCTGCGGACGATGGTCAAGAGCTACTTGTCGCAGGAAGGATTTCGCGTGGTCACGGCCGCCCACGGCCGCGAAGCGCTCTTCGTTGCCCGCAACGAGCGTCCCGACCTCATTATCCTCGACCTGATGATGCCGGAATTGGGTGGCTATGATTTCATCAGCGCCTATGCCCGCGAGGGCGACGCCCCAATCATCATCCTGACGGCCAAGGTGGAAGAGAGCGACAAGGTGCTGGGGCTGGAACTGGGAGCCGATGACTACCTGACCAAGCCGTTCAGCATGCGCGAGTTAACGGCCCGTGTGCGCGCCGTCCTGCGACGCGCCGACAGAACGCCTGGAGGTGCTCCCTCCGCGCTGCTGCGAGCCGGGGATCTGACCCTCGACCGGGACAGGCGAGAGGTCATGGTTGGCTCCAGCGCCGTGGAACTCACGCCATCGGAATTCGATCTGCTGGCGACGTTCCTTTCCGCGCCTGGTCGGGTCTTTTCGCGTCTCGAGTTGCTCGACAAGCTGCAGGGTGATGCCTATGAGGGGTATGAGCGTACGATAGATGTCCACATTCGCAACCTGCGCACCAAGATCGAACCCGATCCGCGCAATCCTCGTTATATCGTTACAGTGTATGGCATCGGCTATCGCTTGTTGGCCGAGCCGGTGACGGCCTGAAACTGATGCGCTCGCTGGTCCTGAAGCTCACGTTGGCTTTTTTGGTCGTTGGCCTGGCGGGGGCCGTCCTGGTCGCCGCGTTTGTGGGCGATCTCACGCGTCGGGAATTTGATCGCTTTGTCGTTGATCGCTATCACTATGAGGTCCTGTCCGAAGTCGCTGACTATTACGCCAATAACGGTAGCTGGGACGGGCTTCAGAGAGTGCTGCGACCGCGTCGCGGTCCTGGCGGACAGGGAACTGGCGGAAATACCTTGCCGCCGATCTCCATACAGGATAACGACGGCCTGGTGGTGTTCAGCAATCTTCCGGGCTATGAGGTGGGAACCGTGGGAGCGGGTGCGGCCGGCGACGGGAATCTGCTGCCCGTCGAGGTCGATGGTCAGGTCGTCGGGACGATTCGCTTTGCGGAACGGGCCGGCCTGGGCAACGCTCGCGAAACGCCGGAAGCGAACTTCCTGGCAAGGATAGATCGCGCCATCCTTTGGAGTGCGGCCGCCGCGGCGGTGCTGGCCCTTGTGTTGGGGGCCATCCTGGCGGGCACTATCTCCCGCCCGGTCCGGGAGTTAACCGACGCGACCAAAGCGCTGGCGAGCGGCGAGCTGGGGCATCAGGTGCCCGTGCGAACCAAAGACGAAATCGGCGAGCTGGCTCAGTCGTTCAACCAGATGAGCGCTGATCTGGCCCGCTCCAATCAGTTGCGGCGACAGATGACGGCCGATATCGCCCACGACCTGCGCACGCCACTGAGCGTCATTCTCGGCTATTCCGAAGCGCTGGCCGACGATAAGCTGCCGGGAACGCCGGAAACGTATGAGGCCATGCACCGGCAGGCGCAACACCTGAACCGGTTGATCGAAGACCTGCGCACGCTGTCGCTGGCCGACGCGGGTCAGATTTCGCTGGTGCGCCGGCCAATCGAGCCGCGCGGGCTGCTGGAACACACGGCCCTGGCCTATCTGCCTGCGGCCGAGGCACAGGGGATCACCTTTGAGGTTGAGGAAGTTGATGCCCCGCTTATTGTCGTCGATCCCGACCGCATTCTGCAAGTTTTGGGTAATCTGGTCAGCAATGCCCTGCGCCATACGCCGGCCGGCGGGTATGTGGTTTTGTCGGCGACGACCGAAGCCGGCCAGGTCCGACTGCGCGTGCGCGATAGCGGCCCCGGCATCCCCGAAGAAGATTTGCCCCACATCTTTGAGCGCTTTTACCGAGGCGACAAAGTGCGACAATCCGACGGCGCGTCGGGGCTGGGCCTGGCGATTGCCCGCTCGCTGGTGGAGGCCCACGGCGGGCGCATTACGGCCGAGAATGTGACAGGTGGCGCGTTGTTCAGCGTTGTCTTGCCGTTGGGGGATCAACGCTGATTGCGTCCCCCATATTTCACAGATCAACCATATAAACATATATTTTGAGGGCGTAGCGGAAATCTGTGACCTTTTTGCCCGGCTCAATTCCTGTCTGCACGACTCGCTCAAAGATAAATATTGGCCTAGAAAACGCGCAAGAGTACGCCTGTTCTCATCTGTCGATGGCAAAGTCACGTATTTATTCACGGGCGACTTGCCCGAAGAAATAAAAACGAGGAGAGACAATGAAGAAATTGACTTATGGATTGCTGTTGGCGCTTATCGCCATCGTTGTTCTGGCCGGCTGTGGGGTATTGCAGGAGCCGGAGGCGGCCAGCGGAACGATTGAGGCTATCCCGCTGGAAACACAATCGGCCGGGGTGGTAATCGAGGCCACCGGCGCCGTGCCGACCGTGATGGTCGACGAAGCCACCATCGCCGCGGAGCCGTCGGCGGAAGTGGACGCTGCCACCGAGGTGCCGGCTGAAGCTCCCACGATCGCGCCCACCGAGGCGCCGGCCGGCGAGCCAGTCGTTTTTACCATTGATTCGGCGGCGTCGGAAGTGCGTTTCCAGTTAGACGAGGATTTGCGCGGCACGCGTACAACCGTGGTGGGGGCAACCGATCAGGTGGCGGGTCAATTATCGATGAACCTGGCCGATCTGAGCCAAACACAAGTGGGTGTTATCCAGATCAATGCCCGCACCCTGGCGACGGACAACAATTTCCGTAACCGCGCCATCCACAATGAGATTCTCGATACCGGCGACTATGAGTTCATTACCTTCACCCCTACCGGCGTTGAGGGGCTGCCGGCCGCTGCTACGGTGGGCCAGACGATCTCGTTTTCTCTGGTAGGCGACCTGACCATTCGCGACATGACACTGCCGGCGACGTTTGCCGTGGAGGCGACGGCCCTCTCCGATACGCAAATCACCGGCACAGCCACAGCCATCGTCAACCGCGCCGACTTCGGCTTGCAAATCCCCAGCGTGCCCAACGTGGCTAACGTGGAGGAGGAAGTCGAGCTGTATATCGACTTCACGGCCAACGCGTCGAGTTAGAAAGAGGGGGGAAAGGGAGAGGGGAAGCAGGGGTGAAGCGTTGTTCTCCCCTTCTCCCCTTCTCCCCTTCACTTTCCCTTCTCAATCGCCTTTTTCGCAATTTGGTCCACGCGACCGGGGGCGATGAGCTTCAGCCATTGCCCCAGGCGAGAGCGGTTGGACATGAGAACTTGCCGCTTGCGAGCCGCCGCGCCGTCTAATATCAATTGGGCGCAGGCGTCGCTGGTCATGATCTTGTCCACTTGCAGCGGGTTGTGGCCCAGCGGCCGGCCGTCGGCACCCAGGGAACGGGTGTGCATCCCCGAAGCCACGAAATCGGGGAAGGCGATGGTTACGCTGACGCCGTCGTCCTCGACCTCGATGCGCAACGACTCGAAGAAACCGACCATGGCGTGTTTGCTGGCGGCGTAGCCGGTGCGCGTGGGAACGCCCGTGCGGGCGGCCACGCTGGCGACCGCGACGATGCGCCCCTGGCTTTGCTTGAGGTAGGGCAGGGCGTAGTAGGTGCAATACATGCTGCCAAAGAAGTTGACGCGCATCAGGTACTCCAGCGAATGGAGGTTTTCGACGTCTTCAAACTTCATCCACATGCTGAGACCGGCATTGTTGATGAGCGTATCGACGCGCCCATACTCAACTACGGCGCGCTCAACCAGCGCGCGGCATTCGTCTTCGTCGGTGACGTCTGTGGGTGCGACCAGAGCCCGGCCGCCACGCGCCCGACAATCGGTGGCTACCGCCTCCAGTTTTTGCGCGTTACGCGCCGCCAGCACAACGCACGCCCCACCCGCGGCCAGCCGGTGGGCCAGCGCTTCGCCGATGCCGGTTGACGCGCCGGTCAGTATCACCACGTTATCCTTGAAGTTCATTCCCTGTCCTCGCGCTTGACCAGGCGTAGCGCTTTGGTAGTATCCTGTACGCTCCTCCGGGAGACGGACAGTCAGCGATTTTAGCACACAAATCGAGGCATACCCCGGTCACATGGCCCATATCACCCTCATCACCTTCGGCTCGCGCGGCGATGTCCAACCTTATATAGCCCTGGGGCTGGCGCTGCAAGCGAGCGGCCACACCGCGCGACTGGCAACCCATGCTCTCTACGCCGGCTGGATCGAGGGCTGCGGCCTGGAGTTTCGCCCGGTTGCGGGCGACCCAATGGCGATGATTAAGGGACAAAACGGCCGCCAGTGGGTGGAAAGTGGTCGTCGCGGAACCGGCTTCCTGCGGGGGTTCCGTGACTTCACGGGACCGATTCTCCATCAGGCCACGGCCGACGTGCTGGCGGCCTGCACCGATACCGATATCATGCTGTTCTCCGGCGTTGCCTTCTATGCCGCCTTCAGTGTTGCCGAGAAGCTGAACCTGCCCTTTATTCAGACCTACCTTCAGCCCGTCAATCCGACACGCGAGTTCCCCAGTATCGTCTACCCGACGCGCTTCAAGGGCGGCGGATTATTCAATTACGCCACGCACGTCATCGGCGGGCAGCTTTTTTGGCAGGCCAGCCGGCCGCTGCTCAACGATATCCGGCGCGAGCGACTGGGGCTGCGGCCGTTTTCGTTCGGTGGGCCGTTCCTGGCGATGCTGCGCCGCCGCCTGCCGGTCCTCCTCGGCTATAGTCCGACGGTGCTGCCCAAGCCCAGGGACTGGAACGAGGCCCAGTGCGTCACTGGCTTCTGGTTCATGGAGAGCGAACCTTACGAACCGCCGCAGGAGCTGGCGCGGTTCCTGGCTGACGGCGAACCCCCGGTCTACGTCGGTTTCGGCAGCATGACCGGCAACGACCCGGAGCGATTGACGGCGAATACACTCGATGCACTGCGGTTGGGCGGCCGGCGCGGCGTCCTGCTCAGCGGCTGGGCCGGGCTGGCCGATGGTGACTTGCCCGGGTCGATCCTGCGTCTCGATGCTGCGCCCCACGACTGGCTGTTTCCGCGTATGGCGGCCGTTGTCCACCACGGCGGCGTAGGTACGACCCACACCGCGCTGCGGGCGGGCGTGCCCAACGTCGTCGTGCCCTTCTTTGGCGACCAGCCGTTTTGGGGCGACCGGGTGTACGCGCTGGGGGCCGGGCCGCGACCCATCTTGCAAGAGGAACTGACGGCCGATAGTCTGGCTGCCGCCATCCGGCTGGCGACGAACGATGGGAAGATGCGGGCGCGGGCGGCCGACGTGGGACGGCAGATTCAGGCCGAGAACGGCGTAGAGCAGGCTGTCGCCATCGTCAATCGCTATCTGGATAGCCGGCCGAAGTTCTTCGATGGGGTTGCTTAGCGGTTCCGATAGCCTGGCTCCTAACGGGAGGAAAGTCTATCTACAGTAGGCCTTCGTCCCTTAAAATTCCTTGCGCCTCGGCTAGAAATTGGGCCAAAGTGACTTCAGCCTGGCCTTCCGCAGAACTATGGTGGCTATCCGGCTTGTCATATGGGTGCCGATGCCACCTTCCTCCCTCGTTATCTCGTCCATAGATGACGAGCTTCAAACTCCGCCAAGGTCATACCATACTTGGCCTGAAGCCGGCGATCGGTGAATTGATAGCGCGCCAGACGATGGCGCAATTCCAGCTTTGCTAGCCGGATCACCTTGATTTCAAGCGTGTCTCCGGACTCTAACTCGTCAATTACGTTGAGGACACGCTCGGACAGCGATAAGGAGTCCATAATCCTGCTCCTGGTAATGACTGTACTTTAACGAAACCCGTCTCATCTTTCGTAATTTTTATTCTACCGCAACGCTATCAAAGGCACGTGACCAAACATCTCGCCTATGAGCCTGAAGCTCAGGATCACACGATATAAGGCGAACTGGCCCCCGTCTTGCTCATCCCCGCCGGGTCGAGCATCACATTAACGCAGGCCGGCTTGCCCGACGCGAAAGCCCGCTCCAGTGCCGGCAAGATACCGTCCGGCCCTTCCACCCGTTCTCCGTAGCCGCCCAACGCCTCGACCACCCGGTCGTAGCGCGTGGGCGCCAGCGACGTAGCGATGGCCCGGTCAACGCCGACCATCTGTACCTGTGGCCCGCGGATTTGCCCCCAGCCGGCGTCGTTACCCACGATGGCGACGATGGGCAAGCCGAAGCGCGCGGCGGTGTCGAACTCGAAGCCGTTCAGCCCGAAGGAGCCGTCGCCGCTGAGAATGAGCACTCGCCGGTTGGGGTAGAGATGCTGCGCGGCGACGGCGAACGGCGCGCCCACGCCCAGGCAGCCCAGCGGGCCGGGGTCGAGCCACTGCCCCGGCCGGATGATGGTCAAGACCTTGGCGCAGGCGCTGACGATGTCGCCCCCGTCGCCGATGACGATGGTATCCTCGTCGATGAAATGCTCCACTTCGGCCGCGAAGCGAAAGTGATTGACCGGCGCGTCGTCCAGCGCCTCCCACACCTTTTGCTTGTCGTTTCGCGCCTGTTCCCAATCGGCTACCTGATCGAGCCACGGCTGGAAGCGAATGCCTTGCAGGCCTTCGGCCAGCGCCTCCAGCACCAGCCGCGCGTCGGCCACGAGCGCCACGTCGGCCTGCCGGTTGTGGTTCAGTTCGGCCGCGTCGTTCTCGATTTGGATGAGTTTGCAGTCGGGGTTCCAGTCCTCGCGGCCGTATTTCAACCGGAAGTCGAGCGGTGTGCCGATGAGCAGCACGACGTCGGCCGCACGCAGCGCCTTGCCGCGCGTTGCCTTGAAGCAGTGCGGGTGAGCCATCGAGAGGGTGCCGCGGCCCGCGCCGTTGGTGAATACGGGAATGGCCGTCGCATCGGTCAGCTCGCGCAGGGCATCGCCTCCATCGTTCCAATAGACCTGCGTCCCGGCGATGATGAGCGGCCGTTTGGCCGAGCGCAGCAAGTCGAACATGGCCTGGACAGCATCCACCGGCGGCGGCACGGGTTCGATGGCTACCCGATCCGGCATCCGCTCCGGCGAATCGACGGCGTTGAACAGCACATCGAACGGCAGCTCGACGAACACCGGGCCGGGACGGCCGCTGAGAGCGTGACGATAAGCCTCGGCCAACCGTTCCGGAATGTCCTCGGTGCGCTCGATGGTGAAGGCGGCCTTGGTGAAGGTCCGGAACATCTCCACCTGCGGCATCTCTTGCAGCGCCCCCATGCCCTTCGTCGATAGCGGCGCGGCCCCGCCGAGCAGGATCATCGGGCTGCGCGCCTGGTAGGCGTTGGCGACGCCGGTGACGGCGTCGGTGACACCTGGTCCGGCAGTGACGAGAGCCACGCCCACGTTGCGCGTCAGCCGGGCGTGGGCGTCGGCGGCGTGGGCGGCCGCCTGCTCGTGCCTAAAGTCGATGACGGCGATGTCGTGGTTCAGGCAGCCGTCATAGACGGGCGCGACGTGGCCGCCGCAGAGCGTATAGATGGTGCTGACGCCCTGGGCCGCCAGCGAACGGGCAACAATTTCACCGCCGTGCGCGTAAGTCATGCCGGTTTCCCCTTTAGATCGCTGCAGGATTGGTCTGCTTGCCTAGCTTAGCGCAGTTTGTGATTCATGCCAGATGGGCCGGGCGGTCATTTCATGACATAGGTCGCTGCTTTTGAGCCATTTGTCACTATCGTGACCGGCTATTTCCATGCCATACTTGTCTCATGCGCAAAGAGCAAGACCCCGGCTTCACTGTTCAGCCTTTTCCGCGCTCGCGCCGGCTGGTGCTCGACGCCATGCATGCGGGCAGCCGCAAGCACATGATTCACGGCCTGGTCGAGTACGACGTGACCGAACCGCGGCGGTCGCTGCGCGGGCACAAGGAGCGGACGGGCGAACCGCTGTCATTTACAGCCTTTGTGCTCCATTGTGTCGGCGCGGCTGTGGCCGAGGAGCCGATGATTCACGCCTGCCGCGACTGGCGGGGCCGGCTCGTGTTGTTCGACGATGTGGACGTCAACACGATCATCGAGATTGAACTGGAAGGTCGCCGCTTTCCACTGGCCTACGTCGTGCGGGCCGTCAACCGGCGCAGTGTGCGCGAGTTGCACGAAGACATTCGCCGCGTCCAGCAAAACCCGCAGCGCAGCCACGACGAGGGGACATTTGATATGATGCGCTGGTATCTCCGCCTGCCGGGGTTCGTGCGTGGGCTGGCCTATCGCATCCTGCCGCTCAATCCGCGCTGGTGGAAGCGTATCGGCGGGACGGCCAGCGTGACGGCCGTGGGCATGTTCGGCGAGGGGGGCGGCTGGGGCATTCCCGTCCCGCTCTACACGCTCAATCTGACGCTGGGCGGCATCGTCACAAAGCCGGGCATTGTGGACGGCCGCATCGAGCCGCGCGAATTCCTGAGCGTCACCCTGAGCTTCGACCACGACATTGTCGACGGCGCGCCGGCGGCGCGGTTTGGGGGGCGATTGCAGAGGTTAATTGAGCATGGGCATGGGCTAGAAGAACTCTAGTGGGATCTTACGGCGGAATTTAATCACTCCGCTCCAAACCCCTCGTATCCTGCCGGCGCGTTGCCGTGCTCCGGCACCTCCCACGTCTTGCGCCACAGCGACCCCGCCCCATCGATCTTGATCGACTCGCCGCTGATGAACGCCGCCGCGGGCGACAGTAAGAAGACGATGGCCGCGCTCACCTCGGCCTCCGTGCCCATGCGCTTCATCGGGATGTCGCGGATGTTTTGCGCGATCATCGGCCGCACCGCCTCCGGGTAGCGCTCCAGGCCGCTGGACGAGATCAGCCCCGGCGCGACGGCGTTAACGCGCACCCCGGCCCGCGCCCACTCCACGGCCAGCGTCTTGGTCAGGTTCTCGATGCCCGCTCGCGCCGCGGCCGAGTGGGCCATGCCCGGAAAGCCGCGCCACATCTCGATCAGCATGTTGACGATGGCTCCGCCCTGCTCGTTCATGCAGCGGTTGAACGCCTCGCGGCACATCAGGAACGTGCCGGTCAGATTGGTCTCGACGACGGCCCGCCAGCCCTTGAGCGATATCATCTCCGCCGGGCTGATAAACTGGCCGCCGGCGTTGTTGACCAGCCCATGAATAACCTTTCGCTCAGCCAGCACAAAATCGAACAGCGCCGATACTTGCTCTTCCTCGCGTATGTTGCAGACGAAGTGAGAGGCCGCCCCGCCCGCCTCCTCGATCTCCGTTTCAACACGCTCCAGGTTTTCGGCGGTTCGCGCCGCCAGGACCACGTGGGCCCCCAGCGAAGCCAGTTCGTGGGCCACGGCGCGACCGATGCCCGTGCCGCCGCCGGTGACGATGATAGTTTGTCCGGCAAAGAGATCGGGGCGAAAGATGGAGCGATAAGCTATAGCCATGGGTCCCTCCACTAACCGGCCGTCAATTCGTGGGCGCGGCGGGCCAGCGCGGGAATCATGAATTCCATCGCGGCGAAGCGAGAATCCTGCGTCTGGCCGCGCGCGTAGCGGATGTAAATCTGGGCGACGATGACCGTCAGCCGAAACAGGCCGAGCGCGTGGTAGAAAGCGATGTCGTGGACGGGACGGCCGCTCTTTTCGGTGTAGCGCGCGACCAACTCGGCGCGGCGCAGGAAGCCCGGCTCGCCCAGCGGCATCATGGCCGTGGCCTGCAGATAGGGCGGGTCGGCCGGTTCCGTCCAATAGGTTAGCAATGCCCCCAGATCGGCCAACGGATTGCCAAGGGTGCACATATCCCAGTCGAAGATGGCGACGATCCGGCCGGGAGCGTCGGCGGCCAACATGGCGTTGTCGAGCTTGTAGTCATTATGAACCAGCGAGACGGCCGTGCCGGCCGGCTGGTTGGCCTTCAGCCAGGCGTAGACCGCGTCCATATCCGGCAGATCGGCCGTCTTGGCCGCGTGCCAGCGTCGATACCAGCCCTCGATCTGGCGGTCGATGAAGCCGGCCGGCCGTCCCAGATCGCCCAGGCCGAGCGTCTCGTAATCAACGGCATGAAACTCGGCCAGCGCATCGACCAACGCTTCGCTCATGCGGCGCGCCGCGTCGGGCCGGCCGGCATAGACGTCGGGCATCTTCCGCCGCACGACCACGCCCTGACGCCGTTCCATGACGAAGAATGGCGCGCCGATAATGGCCTCATCTTCGCAAAAGAGAAACGCGCGCGGCGCATAAGGAAAGGCGCGGTGCAAAACGGACAACACGCGATACTCGCGGGCCATGTCGTGGGCTGAAGCGGCCACCGGCCCCAGGGGCGGCCGCCGCAAAACGTACTCCTGCGTGCCATAGTCCAGTAAGTAGGTCAGATTGGCCGCGCCGCCCCCGAATTGGCGGACGCTCAGGGCCGAATCACTGCCGGGCAGCTTGCCCCGCAGATAGGCGGCCAGGCCAATCTCGTTGAGGCGTTCGTCCGAGCGGACGGGGATGGTGTCGTCCATGGTGTATCAGAGGTCAGCGGGTCAGTGAATCGACTGCCCATACCTCCCCAGTATTCTCCTCGCCACCGACCACTTGTGCACCTCGTCCGGCCCGTCGTAGATGCGCGCCGCGCGCTCGTGGCGATACCAGAAGGCCAGCGGCGTTTCGTCGGTCAGGCCCATCGCCCCGTGAACCTGAATGGCCCGGTCGAGTACGCGTTGCAACACGCCGGCAACATGGAACTTGATGAGCGAAATCTCGTCGCGTGCGGCATAGGCGCCTTCATCATCTATCTTGCGCGCCGTTTGCAACACGAGCAGCCGGGCCGCGTCGATCTCCGCCCGGCTTTCGGCCACCCAGTTTTGCACCGGCCCCGTCTGCGCCAGCGTCCGGCCGGGGGCCAGCTCGCGCAGCGCTGCCTGTCGGCACATCAGGTCGAAGGATCGCTCGCAGATGCCGATCCAGCGCATGCAATGGTGGATGCGGCCCGGCCCCAGCCGTTGCTGGGCGATGGCGAAGCCCATGCCTTCCGCGCCCAGCCGGTTCTCTTGCCGCACGCGGCAGTCATCGTAGCGAATCTCGGCGTGGCTGGCCCATCCCTGACCCCGTTCCCCCATAACCGACGTGTTCTCAACCACGTTGAAGCCGGGCGTGTCGGTGGGAACGATGATCATGCTGGCGCGCTGGTGGCGCGCGGCGGCCGGGTCGGTGACGGCCATGACGATGGCGAAGGCCGCGCCGTCGGCGGCCGTGGTAAACCATTTGTGGCCGTTGATCATATAATCGTCGCCGTCTCTTACGGCCGTCGTGCTGAGCCAGGTGGGGTTCGAGCCGGCGTTCTCCGGCTCGGTCATGGAGAAGCAACTGCGAATGTCGCCGGCCAGGAGCGGCCTGAGGAAGCGTTCTTTTTGCTCCGGCGTGCCGTGCTCGATAAGTATTTCCATGTTGCCCGCGTCGGGGGCCTGACAGTTGAGGACGTAGTGGCCCAGCGGCGTGCGGCCGAGCACCTCGCTGACCAGCCCGTGATCAAAGAGCGAAAGGCCCATGCCGCCATAGAGTTCGGGGATTTGTGGTAACCAGAGGCCGAGCGCTTTGGCTTGCTGTCGTTTTTCCTTGAGCAGCGGCTCCAGCGTGTCGAAATTGTGGTGAAGAAACGGCCGTTCCAGCGGAATGATCTCTTCACGAACAAACGCCTCCAGGGTGCGCAAGAGCAACTGCATCTCGCCCGACGGGGGGTCAAAAGGCACGGCTCACCTCCATAGAATCAACATTCCAGCGTGTCAGGGTGGAATCGTGGGGCAAACAGATTGGGTGGTCAGGCGATCAGACGGCCGAAAAGGATCGAGCGGCCGACGCGGTATCGTCGAATATTTCGAGAAACGTGTTGAAACCGGTCATCTCCAGGGTTTTGCGCACGCGACCCTGAGGATTCACCAGCTTGCAGCAGGCCTCGAACCCTTGCTCCACATCGGAGGCGATGGCATGGAAGGCACTCCAGCCCAGCTCGGGGCTGGGCGGTTCCTCGCCGCGCATGATGAGCGCCGCACTGTGGAGCGAAACCAGGCCTGAGCTGGAGAGAAATTTCAGGTCCGACAAATTGATAATAAGCCGGCGCGCGCCGGCGGCGTACAATTGGCGCACGCGTTCGATGACATCGAGGTAGTTCGATGCGTCCAACTCCCCATCGAGGTCGAGGAGTACGGTTGTGGGCGAACCTTCTATGGCGCTGCTTTTCATCTCCATGCTGCTGTCTCCTGATCGCGATTACCAGTTTTAACTGGGCTTGCCCCCGCTGGGCAGAAGGGGCTTGAGTAAGCGCTATTGTAGCCAATCCTGTTCAGGTCGCCACATCATGAACGAGAAAACGGAGCACCAGGTATCGATTGTCAGTCATCGACAGGATTCGAGCCGTCCAGCACCGCCAACAAGCGGTCGATAAACGCCGCTTGTCCCGGCAAAATCTTGATCCGGGCTTCGTCTACGCCAAACCAGCCGGCGCGGTCTACCTCCGGGTAGCGCCGCCACGTGCCCTTGGGCCACTGCACGGCGTACGTATTGCTCTCGATACGCTCAGCGTCCACGTCGCCCTCAACGGCCCACGCATGGACGATCTTGTTGCTCTTTTGTTTCAGCTCGCCAAGAGGGATAAAAGCTTCATCGGGCGTGTCGAGGCGCGTGCCGGTCTCCTCGTGAAACTCGCGCCGGGCGGCGGCCAGAGGGTGCTCTGTCTCATCATATAACCCTTTGGGGAGCGACCACACGCCGTCATCCTTTTTGGCCCAGAACGGGCCGCCGGGATGAGCAAGGAAGAGCTCGAGGCGGTCGCCTCGCCAGCGGTAGAGAAGAATTCCGGCGCTAAGAAGGGGCATGTCACACCTAAATTCCAAACAATCGGGTGGGCATCTGGGCGAAAGACGGGCGAAAGACGGGCTTTTAAGCCCATCTCACTTGCTTGTGTTCGTGTTATTCTACCAGATATAACACGTGAGTCGGGTCAAAAGACGGGCCTTTTCAGTTGTCGAGGTGTGGCGTCGGCTTCTAATCCGGCGGCCGCGAACAAGCCGGGCTGCGGAGCCGGTTAAGAAACCGGCGCTACGGAGATCGATTACTGAAAATCCTGGGTCAAAAGACGGTTCAAGTCACCGGCTCTATTTCACAATGGTGAAGGGGAAGCTGATATGCACAACCGGCTGCCCCTCAATCAAGGAGAAAGTCATGTCTAAAGAAAAACTAACTGCATCCGAATGGGAATTGGTAAAAAATGCTCCTTTTTGGGTCAATGCGGCCTTATCCGCGGCCGACGGCAAGGTGTCGTTCTTCACTCGCCGGCGGGAAGGCAAGGCCCTGGATAAAGCGATCAGCGGCTACAAGTCCAGCAATCCGCTGATCAAGGACATCATCGCCGATGAGAGTGACGCGAGCAAGGAGATCGCCGACGCTTCCCAGGCTGACGCCGAGCGGGCTTTGGGCCGCATTGCCTCTATCGTCCAGGAGAAACTGGGGGCCGATGATCTGGACGCGCTAAGGGACTTTCTGTTGAAAGTCGGTCATTCGGTGGCTTCTTCTTCGAAAGAGAGCGGCACCGGCACAGCCAAGGCCGTCTCCGAAAAGGAATCCGAGGCTCTCGCGGGCATTGAAAGAGTCTTGAAGGGGACGTCTGCCTACGCCACGGCCCACACCCCCGCCAAGCCAAGCCCGGCCGCCAAGCCACAGAGTTCCTCCGCTAAACCGGCCCCGGCCAAGCGGGACGACGAGGCCAAGGCCAAGCAGGAAGCCGAGGCCAAGGCGCGCGAAGAGGCTGCCAAGAAGCAGACCGAAGCTCGCGAGCGGCTGGAGAAGGCGCGCGCCGACGCCGAAGCCAAGGCCGAAGCCAAGAAGAAGGAAGAAGCCAGGGAGCGGCTGGAGAAAGCGCGCGCCGAAGCCGAGGAACGGCAAAGCGAGGCCAAAGCGAAGGCTGAGGCCGAAGCCGCCAAGGCCCGCGAGGAAGCCGCCCGCAAGGAGGCCGCGGCCAAGGCTGCCGCTTCCGCTCCCAAGTACACCCAGTTCATCGCCGAGCACACTGTGCAGCCGGGCGACAACCTGAGCTTCATCTCCGAGCGCTACTATGGCACACAGGCCAACTTTCGCATCATCTACGAAGCTAACCGCGATGTCATCGGCGACAACATGAACATCATCCGGCCGGGGCAGGTGCTGAAGATTCCGAAGCTGTAAGCCGTTTGTCTTGTTAAAAGTGCCGCTATTGCCTTGTAGAATCAAGGAGAGCGACCTGGAAACCCGGCAAAGAGAGTCTTGCTAATAACAAGAAAGCGCCGCTATCTGTTTTGATAGCGGCGCTGCTATTAGGTGTATACGCGATTGGCCGTCACCGACGGACAAAAGCCACCAGCCAGTTAATTCGCCCGGCTAATCCGTTCCCCACCATTTCCGTTCGTCGTCGATGAAATGATGGCTGCTTCCGGCGCTTTTTCCGGTTCGCCGACCTTCATCGGCGGCCCAACCGGCTCCAGCAGGGCCACGGCGATCACCTCGTCCAGGTGGCTGACCGGCAGCAGCTCCAGATCCTGGCGAATGCGCTCTGGCAGGTCCGGGATGTCCTTGGCGTTGTCCTTGGGCAGCAGCACGATCTTGATCCCCGCCCGGTGGGCGGCGATGGTTTTCGACTTCAAGCCGCCGATGGGCAGCACCTTGCCGCGCAGCGTCACCTCGCCGGTCATGGCCACGTCGCGCCGCACCGGCCGCCGGGTGAAGGCGGAGATGATGGCCGTCGCCATGGCGATGCCCGCGCTGGGGCCGTCCTTGGGCGTAGCCCCGTCCGGCACGTGGATATGGACGTTGACCTTGTCGAACATCGACGGTTCCAGTCCCAGTGACCGGGCATTGGACCGTGTGTAGGTCAGCGCTGCCTGGGCCGACTCCTGCATCACGTCGCCCAGCGAGCCGGTCAGGGTGATGCGGCCGGTGCCCTCGCTCAGGCTGACCTCGATGGGCAGCGTATTGCCGCCGTAGCTGTTGACTGCCAGGCCCGTCACCAGGCCGATCTCGTCCTGTTCCTCGATGACGCCATAGGTAAATTTCTTCGGCCCCATGATCTCTTCGATGTCGGCCGCGCTCACGTTAAATGGCCCCGTCTCGCCGGAGGCAACGCGCACGGCCAGCTTGCGCACGACTTTGCCCAGATTGCGCTCCAGCTGGCGGACGCCCGCTTCCAGCGTGTAGTAGCGGATCAGGCCGCGCAGCGCCTCATCATCAATCGCCACCTCGATGCCGCTGATGCCGTTGGCCTCTTGCTGCTTCTGCAGCAAGTATTGCCGGGCAATCGCCAGCTTCTCGTCCTCGATGTAGCCGGGCATGGTGATCGACTCCATGCGGTCGAGCAACGCCGCCGGAATGGTGCTGAGTTGGTTCGATGTGGTGATGAAGATCACCTGGCTCAGGTCGAACGGCACCTCCAGGTAGTGGTCGGTGAAGCTGTGATTCTGCTCCGGATCGAGCACTTCCAACAGCGCCGAGGCCGGGTCGCCCCGCCAGTCCGTGCCCACCTTGTCGATCTCGTCCAGGACGATGACCGGGTTGCGCGTCTTGGCGTCGCGCAGGGCGCGGATGATGCGGCCGGGGATGGCCCCAATGTAGGTGCGGCGGTGGCCGCGAATTTCGGCCTCGTCGCGCACGCCACCCAGGCTGATGCGCACCATCTCGCGGCCGACAGCCTTGGCGACCGAGGTGGCAATCGACGTCTTGCCGACGCCGGGCGGGCCGTTGAGATTGATGATCGCGCCCTTCATGTCCTTGCCGGCCAGCTTGCGCACGGCCACGTATTCGACGATGCGCTCCTTCACGTCTTCCAGGCCATAGTGATCCTGGTCGAGCACCTCGCGCACGTGGGCGATGTCGAAGTTATCCTCGGTCTCATTCGTCCACGGCAGCTCGGTCAGCCACTCCAGATAGGTGCGAATGACGCTGGCCTCGGCCGACTGCTGGCCCTGATACTCCAGGCGCTTCAACTCGCTGAGCGCTCGCTCCAGCACCTTGGGCGGCATGCCGGCGTTTTCGATTTTGGTGCGCAGGTCTTCGGGCGCTTCCTCGTCGTCGTCGCCCAGTTCCTTGCGAATGGCCTTCATCTGCTCGCGCAGCATGTAGTCGCGCTGTGCCTTTTCCGCGCCTTCGCGCGCGTCGCTCTGAATCTTGGTGCGGATGTCGGCGATGCGCACTTCCTGGCGCAGGTGATCCAAAATCGTCTGCAAGCGGGCGCGGCCGTTGAGGTTCGTCAGCAGCCCCACTTCCACGTCAAATGGCAGCGTGATGAGGCCGCTGATGTAGTCGGCCAATTCCCCGGCCGTCTTGCTGGCCCGGGTCATGGTCATAACCTGCTGGTTGGTTTCGCCCACCAGTTGGATGTATTGCTCCAGGTAGGCAATGGTTTCCAGCTTTAATTCTTCGTCGACCGCGTCTTCTTCGGCCAGTTCTTCGTAGCTGCCGATCAGGAACGGGTCATTGCCCTCGATGCCGGACAGTCGCACACGGCGGTGCAGTTCGACCAGCATCTGGATGCCCACCGGCGTCCGCAGCATGTCACGGGCTGTGGCTAGGATGCCGACGGGGAAAATGTCTTCGGTTCCGGGCGTCTCCACTTCACTGTCGCGCTGGACGACGATCAGCAGATCGCCGCCCCGCTCGATGGCCGCCTGCACGGCCGCCAACGACGTGCGCCGGCCGATAGAAACGGTCGTGGTGACGCCTGGGAATACCGCGCCGCCGCGAAGCGGGACGATGGGAATCAATTTAGGTTCGTGTAGATCGTTCATAAATTTTCCTATCGGGATCGTCGCAAAAGGCGAATCCCGATATTGGAATTTTAGCCGTCACAAGTATGCAATACGATAGCGAGGCATATGAGTTGCGTAAGAAATATAGAACATTTGACCGCTGACACCGGCGTCACTCGACATTAAAGAAAGCCTGCAAAAGGGGGTATGCCGGTGCACTTGTTCAATTCGTCAAACTGCGCCGGATATATTACCCTGTAGCGCCGGTCCCTTAACCGGCTCCGAGAGCCTGCCGGATTAGAATCCGGCGCTACATCACACCTGAAAAGCTCCGACTCCTTATCATTGCCAATTCCCGCAGTTGCGCGAAAATGGGCCATCGGCTTCGTACACAGGCGCGGCGACGCCGAAGAAAGACAACGTGGGACGCATCAAGTTTTTCATTGGACTGACCGTAGTGAGCCTGTTCCTCATCCGGGAGGCGCAGGCTCAGACGAGCACCCTGCCCATCGGCGCCATCCAGGGCGCGGGCGACGTGTCGCCCTACCTCAATCGCTTCGTCAACTTTCGCGGCGTGGTCGTCGGCCGCTACGAGGACGAAAACACCCGCGGCGACGTCTACTACACCCTCTTTGTCCAGGATATTCCCGGCGAGTCCGACGGCGATCCGGCCACGTCGGACGGGATAGCCGTCTTTCTCGGCCGCCAGGCGCGAGATGACGTCGCCATCGGGGCGCGGGTGCGCGTCGGCGGCAAGGTGACCGAGTTCTATGGCCTGACGGAGATCGATGACGACGGCCTGGTGGTCACCGTGGAGGAACCACCCGGGCCGCTACCGGGGCCGGTGCTCATCGATCCGCCGCCCGACATGGCCGAACAGGCGGCCTACTTCGAGCCGTTGGAGGGGATGCGCGTGGCCTATGACGGCCCGGTCGTGGTTGCCGGGCCGACGCACGAGGGCTGCGGGTTTGCGGTCATCGGCGAGCGCCATGCCGCCGAGTTGCCCGTCATCCGCCGCGCCGACGACGATCCGGCCGGCCGCGTCGTGCCCGTCCTCTATCGCAGCGACAAGTCATGCGACGACATCCCCCAGGTGAAAACCGGCGATCGCATCAGCGGCATGGCCGGCGCGCTGGTCTACAACTTCGACCAGTACAAGATCGTGTTTGACTCGGCCGACCAGTTGACCATCGAGTTTGCGCCGCTGCCCACAGCCCCTTCGCTGCCGGCATTTGGGCCGCAGCAGATCGTTATGGCGTCGATTAACGCCGAAGACTATTTCGACACCGTCCGCGACACCAACGAAGAGGGCGAACCCGTCCTGAGCGCCGAGGAGCTGGCCGCCCGGCAGGCCAAGCTGGCCCATACCATCGCCCGCGTGCTCGGCTGTCCGACGGTGATTGGCTTGCAGGAGGTGGAGCACGAGGCGCTGTTGACGGCGTTATCGGCCGACCTCGTGGCGGCTTGCGGGTTCGTCTACGAAGTCAGCCAGCGCGAAAGCCCCGACGCGCGCGGCATCGACAACGCCCTGTTGAGCGATCCGCGGCGCGTGCAAATCGACGACGTCGTCTTGCGGCAGACCTGTTCGCCCGTGCCCACAGCTATTGTCGATCACTCCCTGACCTGTGAAGCGGGCACGGAGCCGCTTTTCGGACGCCCGCCGTTGCAGGTCGTGGCGCGCATCGATGGTCAGGCCTACGTCGTTTTCGTCAACCACTTCAAATCGAAGCGCGGCGGCGAGATCGAAACGGGTCTTGAGCGTATCCGGCAGGCGGTCGTCCTGAACAGCCTGGCGGCCGAGCTTCTGGCGACCGATCCCTCGGCGCGCATCGTCGCCCTGGGCGACTTCAACGACACAGACCTTTCGCCCGCCCTGGCGCTGCTGTCTGACCCGGCGCAAGGGGGAATGTTTGTGCCCGCCCTGGCCGCCGTTCCGCCGGCCGAGCGCTACAGCTACAATTTTGGCGGCGTCGTTGAACTGATCGACGAGGTTCTCTTGTCCCCGGCCCTGGCTCAAGAGTCGTCCTGGGTCACGATCATTCACGCCAATACCAACTATCCCGTCGGCTGGCGGTTTGACACGTCACCAGAGCGGCGGCCGTTTCGCGCGTCCGACCACGACATCCCCGTCGTGGTCCTGGGGCAGTGGCCGCCGACGCCGACGCCGGAGCCGACGGCCGCCCGCCAACCGCCCACACCGGAGCCGCAACCGACGCCGGCCGTTCGTCCGCCAACCGCTGTGTCTGAGCCGGCACCCGCGCTGCTCCCCACCGCAGAACCGCAACCGCCATCCGGCAGTCGGCCCTCCACCGAGGCATCGGTCTCATCCGGCCCGAACCGCTGGGCGACTCTTATAATCGGCATCGCGCTGGTCGGGTTGGTCGGATTCGTGGGGCTGCGCTTCCGGCGCTGAGGGCGTCGCCTTAGCCGCCGGCCGTCTGGGCTTTTTTACGCTTCCTGCATGGCGTGGAGGCCCCGGCTGCCGGTACCATCCACGGTAGAGCGATTAGAGGTATATACCGTGACCGATCCGCAAACCTCCCAACCTGCCGGTGACGTGGACGCCGTCGTCTTGCGCAATCTGTTGCAGCACATTCCGCTGGGGCCGGCTCAGACGATCATCATCGCCCGCGGTCCACAACTGCTGACCTATCGCGGCGCGCTCAAGCAGGTGGAGGCGCTCGACGTGGCCGTCCACGTCGAGCAGGAATGGCGGGATTCCGATCAGACCTTGCGCGTGCAGTTCATGCATTTGCCGCTCTCGCCCCTGTCGCGCCTGGTGCTCACGTATCCCCTGCGCGATGGCTACCGGCTCATCCTGATCGACAGTGAGGACGCCGCGCTCGAGCCGCTACGCAAGGTGAGTAACCAGTTATTGGGCGTGCTCGAAGTCGCCGGAATCGGCCGAAAACCACTATAATAAGCCCTCTGACTCAACGGTTGACGTCGGCAGGCCGCCGGGCCTGCGCTCAAAGGATGGCTTATGACCACGGAAAAACTGGTGCTCATTGACGGCCACGCATTGGCCTATCGCATGTTCTTCGCCCTGCCGCTGGAAGCGTTCACGACCAAGAGCGGCGAGCCGACCAACGCCACATACGGCTTCACCCGCACCCTGCTCGACCTGATTCAGGCCCCCGAACCGCCGGAATACCTGGCGGTCAGCTTCGATACGGGCGCAACGTTCCGCGACGAAATGTTTGCCGCCTACAAGGGCACGCGCGAGAAGATGCCCGACGAGTTGAGCGTGCAGATCGAGCGCATCAAGGAAGTCGTCCGCGCGCTCAATATCCCCATCCTGGAACTGGAAAGCTACGAGGCTGACGACGTGCTGGGCACAGTCGCCGCGCAGATGCGCGATCAGGTGCCGGTCCACATCATCACCGGCGACCGCGATTTGCTGCAGCTGGTGGACGACAACACCCGCGTCGAACTGCCGGCGCGCCGCGCCGGCGCGGGTGGTGAAGTCTACGACGCGGCGGGGGTGATGGACTATCTGGGCGTGCGGCCCGATCAAGTCGTGGATTACAAGGCGCTCGTGGGTGACGTCAGCGACAATATTCCCGGCGTGAAGGGCATCGGCGACAAGACGGCCGTCAAGCTGTTGGCCGAGTATGGCAGCCTGGCGAACCTCTACGCGCATCTGGACGAGATCAAGGGCGCCCTGAACCGCAAGCTGGAAGATGGCCGCGCGTCGGCCGAATTGAGCTACAAGCTGGCCCAAATCGTTACCGATGCGCCCATCACCATTGATCTGAAAGAGTGCCTGACCCAGGATTTTGACGCGGCGACCGTGCTGGCTATTTTTCGTGAGTTGGAGTTCCGCTCGCTGGCGAAGTCACTGACGGCCAACCTGGAGGAGGACGACATCCCTGAACCGGCCGCTGACGGGGCGGCGTGGCAGAGTACAGAAGTGGTTGTTGTGCGCGACGAAGATGCCCTGCAGAACATGGTGCGGCAGCTGGAGGCGGCCGAGTGGATCAGCTTCGATCTGGAGACCGACAGCTTGGAACGGTTATCGGCCGGAATAGTCGGCATTTGTCTGGCGGTGCGTCCGCCCACGGCCTACTATATTCCCGTCGGCCACCTGAGCGGCGCGGCCCAGGCCAACTCCGGACAGATGAATCTGTTCGCCGGCACGGCCGAGTTGGCCGCGGGTCAACTGCCCATCGAGCGCGTCCTGGAGGCTATCCGTCCCGCGATGACCGATCCCAACATCCCCAAGGTAGCCCACAACGCCAAGTTTGACTGCATGATCCTGGAGCGCTACGGCATCGCCGTCTCGCCGGTGCGGTTCGACACGATGATCGCCGAGTGGCTGACGGATCCGGCCACAAAGCACAAGGGGCTGAAGGACCTGGCTCGCCACCGTCTTGGCGCGGAGATGACCGAGATTCTGGACCTGATCGGCCGCGGCAAGGCCCAGGTCACGTTCGCCGAGGTGCCCATCGATGTCGCCGCCCCCTATGGCGCGGCCGACGCCGATATGACGTTGCGTCTCGTGCCGCTGCTGCAACAGGAACTCCGCGAAAAGGGCTTGCTCGAATTGCTGGACATGGAGATGAAACTGCTGCCGGTGATCGCCGACATGGAACGCGCGGGGGTGCGCATCGACGTCGACTTCTTCCACCATATGTCCCACGACATGAGTGCGGCGCTGCTCAAACTGGAGGAGACCATCTACGAGATCGCCGGGGAGCCTTTCAACATCAATTCCACCCAACAGTTGAGCGACATCCTCTTCAAGAAGCTGAATCTGCCGCGCGAAGGGCTGAAGAAGATCGCCAGCGGCCATTATTCCACAGCTTTCAACGTGCTGGAGGGGTTAAAGGCCTCGGACACGACCGGTATCATCGACGCCATCATCGAATATCGCGAGTTGGGCAAGCTGAAGGGCACCTACGTCGACGCGCTGCCGCAGATGATCAACCCCGCTACCGGCCGCATCCATACCAGCTTCAGCCAGACGGGGGCCATCACCGGGCGGCTGGCCAGCAGCAACCCGAATTTGCAGAACATCCCCATTCGCAGCGAGTTGGGTCAGCGACTCCGGCGAGGGTTCATCACCGAGCCGGGCTGGTCGTTCCTGTCGGTCGACTATTCGCAGGTGGAACTACGCATTCTGGCCCACATCACCCAGGATGAGACGCTGCTGCGCACCTTCCGCGAGGATAAAGACATCCACGCGGCCACGGCTGCAGCAATCTACGACATACCCATAGAGAACGTGACGAAAAACCAGCGACGCTTTGCCAAGACAATCAACTTTGGTCTCATCTATGGGATGGGCGCATTTCGGCTGGCGCGCGAAACGGGGCTGACGCTGGGCGAGGCCGAAGATTACATGATCAAATATTTCGGCCAGTTTCCGGGAATTGATCGCTATCTGGAAGAAACCCGCCGCAAAGCGCGCACTGACGGCTATGTGGAGACGCTATTGGGCCGCCGCCGCTATTTCCCGGTGTTCAAATCGACCATGAGCGGCTCCAATCGCCAGGCCACGCAACGCGCCGAACGCGAGGCAGTCAACCATCCTATTCAGGGCACGGCGGCCGACATCATCAAGCTGGCGATGATCCGGTTACACGACGAGCTGAAAGCCCGCTACCGCGCCCGCCTGTTGCTCCAGGTGCATGACGAGTTGCTGTTGGAAGCGCCGTTGGAGGAGCTGGCCGATGTGCGCGAACTGGTTATCGATGTGATGAGCAACGCTTTTAAGCTGGACGTGCCCCTCAAGGTGGAGGCCGAAACCGGCGCGAATTGGCTGGAATTGAAAGAGTAGCCGGAGCGAGCCGGCGCAAATTCATGGCGCGGCAAACCATTCCAGCGACCGGAAATCGACGACCACAGGCGCACCGTAGGTGCTCAGCCACAGCGAAATTCTGTCCGGGGTCTCGTCGAGCTCGCCGCGCCACAGCAATTCGCGGTTGATCCACACGGTAAGGGCAGTTTGCCCGCCGTCGCTTCGGTCGACGTCGAGCCAAAGTTCGTTTTCGGCCGCATCCAGCCGCACGTGGGGCCAGGGTTGCCACGGCAAAAGATAGATGGGTTGGCTGTTCGCTCTATCTTGCCGGATAGCGGCATAACCCAGCGGCGATAGGGCGATAACCAGCCGCGACGAGCCATTTTCCAGCGTCAAACCAAAGCCGCTGTCCAGCTCGCCCTCCCGATAGGCAGCCTTCAGACGTGCGGAAAAGCGTTGCGGCAGCGAACCATCCGGCCACGGGGTAACTGCCGGTATGAGCGTCTCGCCGGTATGATTGAGGGTGTGGGGGCCGGGACGATCGGTTTGGATCAAAGAGCCAAGTGGTTGCGGATCGAACGCCCCGGCCGCGATCAGGAGGACGGCTACGGTGACCAGGCCGATCAGGCCGCCGGCGACAAGGTGCCACCCCTGCCGGGTGCGCGCCGTTGGTAGAGCGCCTGTCCCTTCGCCCATTCTAGCGATTTGCCGCACGCACGGTTGCCGCCGCCTCACCAAACCCCACCTGGTAGCCGTCGCCCTGACACCAGCCCGTTAACGCCAGCCGGTCGCCGTCCTCCAGGAAGCGGCGTGTTTCACCCGTCGGCAATTCGAGCGGCTGGGCCCCGCCCCAGGTCAGTTCCAGCAGCGAACCGCGGGAATCAGGCATCGGGCCGCTGATGGTGCCGGAGGCCAGCAAGTCGCCCGGCCGCACGGCGCAACCGTTGATAGTATGGTGGGCCAGTTGCTGGGGCATGCTCCAGTACAGATGACGAAAGTTGGTGCGCGTGATGACCAGCGGCGGCATGCCGGCCACCCGCATCGCCTCGCTCTGCAACGTCGCCGCCAGGTGGATGTCGAAGGCCCAGTCGGAGTCATCACGGAGGTAATCCAGCGGCTCCGGCGATTGGGGCGGGCCGGGTCGCCGGAACGGCTCTAGCGCCGCCAACGGCACGACCCAGGGTGAGATCGTCGTGGCAAAATTCTTGCTGAGGAACGGTCCCAGCGGCCGGTATTCCCAGCGCTGGATGTCGCGCGCGCTCCAGTCATTGACGAGCACGAGGCCGAAGATGTGGTTGGCCGCCGACCGGATTGAAATCGGTTCGCCCGGCCGGTTGCCGGGGCCGGCGAAGAACCCCACCTCCAGTTCAAAGTCCAGTTCGGCCGTGGGCCCAAAGACGGGCGTTGGTGCGCCGGGCGGCAGCATCTGCCCTCGCGGCCTGATGATCTCCGCTCCGCTTCGGACCACCGTGCCGGCCCGACCATGATAGGCCACCGGGAGGTGGAGCCAGTTGGGTAGCAGCGCCTGATCGGGGCCGCGGAACATGCTGCCCACGTTGGTGGCGTGTTCGCGTGAGGAGTAGAAGTCGGTGTAGTCGCCGATGGCCGCCGGCAACAGAAGCTCGACGCAATCGATAGGCCGCAGGGCTTCGGCAACCCCCGGAGCAAGCGGCCGGCCGTTCAGGCCTGGAGCCAGTAACGTTTGCACGCGGCCTCTGGCCTCGTCCCAGGCCGGGCGGCCGAGGGCCATGAAGGCGTTGAGAGATGGGAGGGCAAAGACGTTGCCGCCGCGCAGGGCCGGGCCGTCGAAGTGGCCTGTGGCGGCCAGCGCGGCCAGGTCCAGCACCGCTGTGCCGATGGCTACTCCGACGCGCGCCGGTTCGGTAGCGGACGGTCGAAATACCCCATAGGGCAGGGTGTGGATGGAGAAAGGGGAATCGGCGGCCAAATCCAGGATCACGTTCTTACCTCTGTGGAGGGTTCATCTGTTGTCCTCTTTATATTTTATATGGCGATTTGGCGGTCGGGGCAATTATGCGGCCGGTTTGTCGATAAAACCGATGGATGCAGCGCCGGATTCTAATCCGGCGGGTGGAAAGCCGGTTAAGAAACCGGCACTACCGGGTGGTTGATTGCTGGAAAACGCCGGCTTCGACCTTAAAAATGTTGCCCTTAAACCGGTTTGCCGGTAGGATTAAAGGTGGCAAGCTGGCTGGGTGATCGCGGCTTCGGGCTTCCGAAGCTGAGGAAAGTCCGCACTCCACAGAGCAAGGTGCCGGCTAACGGCCGGGCGGGGTAACTCGACGGCAAGTGCAACAGAGAGGTGTATTGCCGGAAGGGGCGACTCTTTCGGCGAGGGTGAAACGGTGGTGTAAGAGACCACCGGCGGTGGCAGCGATGTCGCCGGCCAGGCAAACCCCACCAGGAGCAAGGCCAAGCAGGGCGAAAGGTGGTCTTCGGGCCATCTACGGGGTTGCTCGTCCCGTCCGACGTCCGGGTAGGCTGCATGAGGTGGCCGGCAACGGCCGCCCCAGATAGATGATCGCCGGAGCCGCGTGGGAAACCGCGTGGCGTCCACAGAATGCGGCTTATAGGCCGGCTTGCCAATCGGTTAGAATAGGCGATGTGAGATGTTTCTTGGTATTAGTGCGGAGGCTGGATGACGGTTCGGGTACTGTTCGTGTGTTTGGGAAATATTTGCCGCTCGCCGATGGCCGAGGCCGTGTTTCAGAAGCTGGTCGATGACGCCGGATTGACGCACGAAATTTGCGTTGATTCGGCCGGCACCAGCGCCTATCACGTTGGCGAACAGGCCCATCCGGGAACGCGCCGGGTATTGGCCGGCCACGGCATTCATTATGAGGGCCGCGCCCGTCAGATCAGACCCGAAGATCGCCACAACGGTTCGACCTACTTCGTCGCTATGGACAGCGAAAACCGGGAAGCACTGCAAGAGCGCTTTGGTGATTTGCCCCACCTGTATCGCCTGATGGATTTCGCCACTCACTCGAATGTCCACGACATTCCCGATCCCTTCTACAGCGACAACTTTGAACATGTCTATCGTCTCGTCGACGACGGATGCCGCGGGCTTTTCGAGACGATTCGCGCCAATGAGGGGTTGCTACGGTAACGAGCCTCCATCTTCGCGTCACCATCCTTCACAATCCCCTGCCACAGCACGAGAGCGTCGCCAACCAAATCACCCATGAGGAGAAAGAATAGTCATGCAGACGGTGAGTGAACATGATGTGATCGTTGTGGGGGCGGGGCCAGGCGGGGCAACGGCGGCAACAGCTCTGGCTCAGCAGGGGCGCGACGTCCTGCTCATCGATCGCCATGATTTTCCGCGCGACAAGATCTGCGGCGATGCCATCTCCCAAGGGTGCATTCGCATCATGAACGAGCTGGGTATGGCGTCCCGGATAGAGGCGGCTGTGGGCCGGGGTGAATTTCACTCGCTGCACGGGATGCGCCTGAGCGGCCCCAATGGCGATGTGCTCCAGGCCGCGTTCAAGCGAGGCGTCAACGGCGAAGAATCTTTTGTAGCGCCGCGCATCTACTTCGACGCGCTCCTCCAGCAACATGCCCTCGAAAGCGGCGCCGCGTTCCTGCAGGCCGAAGTGAAAGAGCCCCTCCTCGATGGGAACGGACGGGTGACCGGCGTGCTGGCGCGCGAGAATGGCGAGGTCAAGGCCTACCGGTCGTCGGTCGTCATCGGCGCCGACGGCGTCACGTCGACCATCATGCGCGCCTTGCGGCCCCCGGAGGGCCAACACGTGGACAAGCATCGCGCAGTGGCGCTCCGCGCCTACATCAAGGGGATTGAACTCTATCCGCATGAGGTTGAGTTCTTCCTGTACGATGATATTCTGCCCGGCTATGCCTGGGTCTTTCCCACCGGCGAAAACGAAGCCAACATCGGTTTGGGGATGCGGCTGGATCGCTTTCGCGACCTTAAGAAGAACTTGAAGAAGATGCTCGAAGAGTTTCTGGCAATGCCCGCCATTCGCGAAAGGACGACTAAAGGGGTTGACTTGCGCGACGTGGCCATCTGGCAACTCAGTTTCGGCTCGCAAAAGAAATTGCAACACGCCTACGACGGCGCGTTGCTGGTCGGCGACGCGGCCGGGTTCATAAATCCCCTGACGGGCGGCGGCATCGAAAACGCTCTCATCTCCGGCAAGCTGGCGGCCGAGACAATCGACCAGGCCTTGCGAACGGGCGATATCTCGCGTGAGGGGTTAAAAATCTACGAGCAGCAGTGTGATGAAGAGATGTGGGACGGGATGCGCAAATCTTTTCTGTACCAGCGCATCTTGCTGAATTATCCCGGATTTGTGGACTTCCTGATTCGCTACCTGGGCCAGCACGGCGGCGTCGCCAAGACCTTCTTGTCCAAGCTTTAGGAGGTCGGAGACTCAGAGGGCGGCAGGCATTCGGCGGCTATTTTGGTCGGCAGCTCGAATACGGTCAGGTTTTTGCTGTAGAACAGATCGGCCCCGGCCGCCAGACAGGCTTCGCGCACTTCCGGGCGATTGTTGGCCGTGTAGACCGCGATGCAAGGGGGCGCTTTCGGCAAGTCCGCCCGAATGCGGCGGCAGACTTCGATGCCGTCCATGTCGGGCATCATCACGTCCAGCAGAACAACGTCGGGCATATCGTCGGCGATACTGTCGAGTGCCTCCTGTCCGCCGGACACGCGACGAACCCGCCAATCATTTCGCTCGAAAACGATCTGGTAGAGATTGGCTAGTGACAGGTTGTCATCAACAATGAGGATGGATAACGTCATAGTTCCCGGCAGAAACGATCAGTTACTTCACGATGTTATTTTACTCGTTTAGGACGCCGGCGGCTACCCAAGTGACCTGTATAGGCCACCGGGGATAGGGAGGGGCCTCAAAACCGCTTCTGCTAAATGATACAACCCGCCGAGTGGCGGGTTGTTAAGATTAATTGTCTGGTTGTCGGGGGGCGAAGAAGTTCAATTTGACTCCCTCGATCCTTAGCTGCGTGGCTCGACGTTTTGTGCCTGAGGTCCCTTGCCGCGATCGATTAGCTCGTACTCTACCTTTTCACCCTCAAGCAGATTGCGATAGCCATCGCCGCGTATCGCTGAGTAGTGGACAAAAACTTCCTTGTCTCCCTGGTCCGGATTGATGAATCCGTAGCCTTTCAAGCGGCTAAACCATTTGACGATGCCTGTTTCGCGAAACATAATACCATTACCTCCACAAAGGGCCTTTTGTTACACCAAGTTGATGGATTGTTGTGGGTAGGCTTCGAATAAAGCACCACTCCGGAGGGACGGAGATGGTGCTTTATCCTCAGCAACTACCAGTACGACGTGGATATTTTGAACCTACCAATACAAGTGAAGTTATGCGCAGGTTATCATATCTGCGGGATGCAGGTCAACGGGGGGGGCGGCTATTTCACACCTTCTTCACGCCCTCTGCACGCTATTTTAGGACGGCCTGAAGAAGGAACTCCTGAGCGCCGGTATCCGTGAATCCGACGCTTTCGGCCAGACCGGCCGAGGCGTCGTTTTCGACGGAGACGACGTATAAAGGCCTGCGGCCGCTGTCGATGAGGTGGCCGCTGAGGGCCGCGACGACGCTGCGGCCCCAGCCTTGCCGCCGGAACTGCGGCCTGGTGTTGACGGCAATTTCACCGAATCGAGGGGATTGCCAGTTGAGCGACGCGGCGGCCACCACTTCCTCTTGGCCGCCGGGAGACGCGCTGATGGAAAAACGGGGCAGCCCGCCCGGACCTTCCGAGCGCCGCACCAGCACATTGATGATAGGCTCATAGTGGCTCGGATCGAGAGCAAGCAAGCGCAAGCGTTCCTCCGACTGCACGTGGAACAGGGCATCGATCAGGGGGCGATAGCGAACGGGGATACTCAGAATGACCGGCTGGCCGGGAGCGATGGCGCGGCCGATCAAGTCGGCCGCCGCCTCAACCTCGGCCGGGTTGCGATCCGTGGGCAAGCGCATCGTCACCAACGGCCGAAACAGGTCCATGCCCGTGCGCGAGAGGGCCACGTAGCCGTCGGCCTGGGCGTTGTCGTCCGATTCCATGCCTTCCGGGGTCAGGACGAGTGTCGTCTTGTCATCCGGATGATGGAAGGCATAGTAAGCGGCCATGGCATCCGTGGGGTCGTTCTCTTTCAGCAAGCGTCTGACGGCTCGGCGTTGGGCCTTCAGATCAGTCGATCGGGGTTGCACAAGACCTCCAGCGCACAGATGATGGCCGCATCCGTCGCGGCGCGAACGACTTCGCGATCGGGTTGATAACTTTCTACCGCTTCGGGCGTTTCCAGCACATTGCCGTCTGCGATCAGGATCGCCGCCGTTTTTGCACCGCGCAGGCTGCCCACGAGGAAGAGCGCTGCGCATTCCATTTCGACTGCCAGCACGTGGGCCTGAGACATCACGCGATAGTCGGGCCGGGCCGGGGCAGCCACGCCGGGATAGAAACTGTCCTGTGACAGGACGATGCCGGCGTGAGTGTGATGGCCGCCGGCCGCCGCGGCGCGCCGCAAAGACAACACCAGTGCCGGATCGGCCACGGCCGGGTAGCCGTCGGGAACGCTCTGGCGGCCATAACCGGTGTTCTGCACGGCAGCCGTGGCGATGATCAGGGCACCGGGCTGGATGTAGGGCTGCAGGCCACCACAAGTGCCGACCCGGATGATCGTTTGTCCGCCGGCGACGATCAGTTCTTCGAAGGCGATAGCCGCCCCCGGCGCGCCGATTCCATGGGAGCAGACGGTGACCGGCGTGCCGTTATACGTCCCCCCGTGACCCCGGTATTCGCGCTTGTGGCTTAGCAGGGAAGCGCCCTCCAGTCGTTCGGCGATGCGGTCGGCCCGCGCCGGGTCGCCACAGACGATGACGCGCGAACTAACGCCGCCGACCGGCAGACCGGTACTGGGTAACTCGGTAATCGGTGTCATGTGGGTTGGGGGGCTAGAACGACTCCGGCGGCTTCGGCTTGTTGCCCAGGATTTCGTCGATTGCCGCCATAACGTCATTCGTTATGCGCGGAACCACATCCAGCGCCTGGAGATTGTCGCGCAATTGTTCGACGCGCGACGCGCCGAGAATGACAGTGCTGACGTGAGGATTTTTGAGGCACCAGGCCAGCGCCAGCCGGGTTGTGCTGGTATCGAGATCCTTGGCCACCCGGGTGAGTTCCCGCACCTTGTCTAGACGGCTGTGGCCTTCGTCGCTCTCAATGATTTCGCGCATCCATTCGTAGCCGGGTAAGGTGGCGCGAGACTCGTCGGGGATGCCGTCGTTGTACTTGCCCGTCAATACGCCATAGTACAGCGGCGACCAGATCGTCGTGCCCAGGCCCATCTTTTCGTAAAGGGGGGCCAGCTCTACCTCGACGCGGTCGCGTCGGAACATATTGTATTCCGGCTGCTCCATCGTCGGCGGAACGAGTCCGTATTCTCTGGCAACACCATAGGCCTCCATGATCTGCGACGGCGTCCACTCGGACGTACCCCAGTAGAGCACCTTGCCCTGGTGGACGAGGTCGGTCATCGTCCGCACAAGCTCCTCCATCGGCACGTTGGGGTCGTAGCGATGGCAGAAATAGAGATCGAGATAATCGACCTGCAAGCGGCGCAGGGCATCGTGGCACGCTTCGAAAACGTGTTTGCGGTGCAGCCCGCGCTGGGTCGGCTTCGGATCGGGGACGGAGCCCCAGATGACCTTGCTGGAGACGATGTAGGTGTCGCGACGCCAGCCGGCGCGCTGCAGCGCCTGGCCCATGATCGTCTCCGATTGGCCGAGGGCGTAAACTTCGGCATTGTCGAAGAAATTGATCCCCGCATCATAAGCGGCCGTCATCGTTTCCAGAGCCGCATCGACGGCCAACTGGGTGCTGAAGGTGACCCACGAGCCATAAGAGAGCGCGCTGATGGGCAGCCCGGATTTACCCAGGCGACGATAGTTCATAGTCATAATCCTTTGTCCATTGCAATCTTTGTTCAGGTTGATAGGGGTAAATGTGCAGCCTGACGCCGGAGCGAATGGCTTCTTGCACGCCGCGCCAATAGTCGGTCGTGTAGAGGTCGGCGTGATGCTGCTCGAATTCTTCGCGAAGGGCGCCCGACAACCCGAGAAAATGGGCAAACTCTTCGGGAAAGATATCGTTGGGATTCACGTGGAACCAGGGTTCGGCCGCCATCGAGTCCTCATACCGTTCGGAGGGTGGCAGCCGGCGGAAGTTGCACTCTTCCAGCAAGCACAGCTCATCGTAATCGTAGAACACGACGCGGCCATGACGGGTCACACCGAAGTTCTTCAACAGCATATCACCGGGGAAGATATTGCAGGAGGCCATATCCTTGATCGCCCGGCCATAATCGCACACGGCCGCGCGCGCCGCCGTCTCGTGGGCGTTGCGGATGTAGATGTCCAGTGGGATGACGCGCCGCTGGACATAGGCATGGGCGATGATAACTGTGTCATCGGTGATGGTAACGGATTGAACGCAGTCGGCGGCCAGGACGTCCAATAACTCATCCGAGAAAAGAGCGCGGCTAAACGCCAGGAACTCGAATGATTGCGCGTCAACCAGCCGGCCGGCCCGATCATGCCGATAGACGAGATCGTATTTCGCCCGCACTTCCTTGCGCGTCGATCCCTTCGGATAGTTGAAGAAATCCTTGATCAGCTTGAAAACCATGTCATAGCCGGGCATAGTGAAAACCAGCATGACCATGCCGCGTTGGCCGCGGGCGATCTCGAATTTTTCGGTCGTATAAGCCAGATGGTCGAGCAGATTGCGGTAGAGTTCCGTCTTGCCATGTTTGTGATAGCCGATAGAAATGTACAGCTCGCCCAACCGTTTGCGCGGCATGAGGGTGGTCAGAAAGTGGACGAGATCGTAGGGGCGATCTACGTCCACGTGGAAGTAGGAATGGGCGAAGCTGAAAAGAATGCTGACGCTGTTCTCGTCCAGCAAAATGGTGTCGACAGCAATGCCCTGCGGGCCGTGGATGAGCGCCAGCGCGAAGGGGATGCGGTGCGAGCCGCTGAACAATCGCCCCACAAGGTAGACGCCCATCCCCCTGTAAAACGGCGAGCGGATCAATTCCAGCCGGTCAACTGATTGCAGCGCCCCTAATTGCTCCAGTTGGGCCTCGATGCGCGCCGCGACGAGGGCGACATCTCGGGGTGCATCTTCATAGGGTGTGTCGAAGGCGAAGTCTTGCAAGACGGCCGCGACAAGCACTGCGGTGGACGTGATGCGATTGTAGCTGCGATAGACGGGCGACCGCGGCCGCGTGGGGGGGGTCTCGAAGTCGGTGGCGACAAACTCGATCTGCGGGTCGACGCCGACCGTAGTGAATATGCGCCGCGTGGCCGAATTGAAGAACGTTTCCGCCAGTTCCCAATCGTCACGGTCGGTGATGAGGCCGGAGTAGACCGCCTTCATGCTGGCCCAGATCACCTTGTTCTCGACCCGATCGCCCAGCAGGTCGCGAATGGCCGCCTCGACGAGGTCAACGATGCGCCGATAGAGGCCCAACCGTTCGGCCGTGTCGGCTTGCAAGCCGGGCCAATCCTGGGTGTCGAACCGAATTCCGGCGCGCCCCGTGATGGCCCGGAATTGCTCGTGGAACGTGACGTAGGCTGTGCGAATGGTCTTGGCGCCGACGTTGGCCAGGCGGCTGTCACTCAGCCGTGGGGTCATGTGGCCGGCGGTAACGACTGTTGGCCGGTCGATCGCTTGCGGCCCAGAGTGAGCACGGCCAGAAGGAACAGAAGAATGGCCCCGGCGGCCAGCAACAGGCGATAGTCCGGCATGGTGGTTGGGTTCTGGGATGTAGCAGCTTCAGCCGCGCGTATGTCGGCCACGGGCTCGGCCGCGGGCGGTGGAACCGGCAATGCATCGATGGGTGTGTCTTTCCAGCGCGCGCCTTCTTCCACGAGCATGACCGGGATGCCGTCGCGAATGGGATATTTGTAGCCCGTATCAGCCGAGACCAGCCACGAACCGCGTACGAGTTGCAAGCGGCCGGGGTCGTCCCCGTGCCCGCCTTCCTGGATGGCCTGCGGATCGCGCAAGATTTCGAAAAGATCGGGACTGATGGCGGATTGCGTACCGTTGGTATGAGATGTCATGAGAGTTACTCCCTAAAGGATGAAACCAGACGACCAAGCCTTGTACGGTCGCCAAGGTTTCATTTCCCCAATGATACGACTACCTCTCACTGTCTGTCAATTGCGACCGGCGAACCGGCCGGTTTTTTTAGTTGTCAAGCGGCCAGCAATGTAGCGCCGGACTCTTGTCCGGCGGCCGAGCGCGAGATGAGGCGGCGGAGCCGGTTAAGACACCGGCGCTACAGCGCACTAGCCGTCGAGCCAATAGATGCCGGCGTTTTCTTCCTCTCCGGCAAAGGCGGCCAGGGCGGTTTGCAAGCTTTCATAGATGACAATAGGGCTGCGACCGCCAAGCCAGACGGAGACGTAATTGCGGTCGGGGTATTCGGCGCCCAATGCCACAACGTTGGAGTCGGCGGCCGATTCCGTGTTGCCGCGCACGATGACGAACCGCCGGAAGTTGCCGAACAACTCCTGCTGGGCCGCCAGAAATTCCGGGCTAGCCATCGGCAAGGTTGTCTGGAGTTGGGCGCTGTCCTTGCCGGGAGCCAGGGCCGCTCCGGCGGCGCTGAGGGCGGTGATGGCCGCCGCGCCCGCCCCGAACTGAAGCAAAAACTGGCGACGCCCCATGCCGCCTTCGGCCGGCTCACTGACAATGGTTGGGCCGGCAGGCGCCATCAAGCGGCCCAGGGCGTAGCTCAGAACGATTCCCCAAACGATGAAAAGCGCGCCCAGCCAGACGGCATTTAGCAACGCCGGGAGGGACGAGAGGGAGGTGGTCAGGCTGACGAAAATCATTGGCGCGGCGAAGATGGCCGCGACAACCAGCCCGTCGATGAGGTCGGGCAGCCGCCCGCGCCGCAGGACGAAGGCATAGAAACTGAGGCCAATAGCCAGCGCCAGCAGCATAAAAAGGCCCAGCGACAGGAGCCATTGCACCAGAGGCGCAGATTGGGCGATATTGCCGCCGCCGGCGGCCTGTGAGCCGTTCAGAACGTCAACCAGGGCTATCCAGGGCGAGACGCCGGTTCGGATCAGCCAATCGTACAGGTCGAACGGCACGAAGGGCAAGTTCAACAGGCGATGGCCCAGATAGAGCAAGCCGATCAGGGGCAGCGTGGTCAGCAGGATGACCAAGAGCGCCAGACCCACGCCGGGGCCTCTGTGTCCGGAGGCGAACGGCTCGTCGGGAGCCGGTTGCGGTGGAGGGGTTAGTTCGTCAGACATAGTACTCCTGTATAGCGCGCTACTATTACAATTATCCTGAAGATGGCCGGCAGGCCACCATCTTCTCATGGAAAGGCTATTTCAATCATCAGGCGTCAGGGGGCGGACGTTTCCCGCAGAGCCGCGGCCAGCGCGGGAATGGCCGCCGGATCGGCCAGCAGCCAACGCGCCAACTCGTCGTGGGGCAAATCGAACCGCCATTGCCGGTACGTTTGTTGCGGCAGGTCGCGGAAGAACAGGACGACGATGAGGGCCGCGCTGTCGCCCCAGCGGTAGGCATAATAGGCGGTGGTGAGAACGCCGGGCAGTGAGCCGTTCTTGTAGCCGACATTGCTGAAATACTCCTGGTTGGCCGGGAACAGGTTGGGCCACTCCAGAATGCGGCGCGCCTGGAAACTGCTGTCGGCATTGCCGAGGCCGTTTTGGGCCAGTGTTTGCATCAGCCGGGCATATGCCCCGGCCGTTCCCTGTGGCGCGAGCCGGGCCGTGAAATAGCGCTGGGTGTCGGTTGACGGTCGCCGGTTGGTCGCGCGCCACTCCCGTTCCTGCAGCCGAAAATCCTGCTGATTGACGTAAGCGTCGGCCAGCAACGCCACTTCTTGCCCATAGGTTTGGGCATCGGCCGCGTCTCCGTCGGCCAAGCCGGCCAGAATAGCCCGATCGTTGACCACGCCGCGGGTGTGATTCGCCATTATCAGGAATTGTCCCAGAAACGGGCAGGGCGCGCTGTGGCTGCCCGGCGCATCATTCAGGCCGAGATCGATGACCGTTTGCTCGATGCGTTCCTGCCCCAGACGGAACTGGAGGTAGTCGGCCGCGGCATTGGAGCTATAGCGGATCATCATCGTCGCCACGTCTTCGAGCTGTGCCGCCGGGTCGTCATCCGGGGAGATGATTTCGCCGTTTTGAGTCAGCTCGTTAATCGCTCGCTGGTGTGCCCCCAGGTCGAAGTTCGGCAAATAGTAGCGATCCAGCTCCGCTAACGATACCAGTTCCGTCGGGTTCAACTCGCCTGCGGCGACGGCTTCGGCGTAAGCTACCAGCGTGATGAGCTTGGCTACGGATGCCAGAGGCATGGGCGAATCGCTGTTGAGGTATACGCCTTCCGCTTCTCTGCCCGCCTGATAGGCGACCAGCCCGACCGTTTGGGGCGCGTCCAGCAGCCGTTGCAGCGCGGGCCAGGCTGTGTCCGGCGCGATCTGGCGGAGGGCGGCGCGAGCCGCGTCGCCGGGCGGCGAAAGGGCCGGGGTCGCCACGACGGCCGGCAATGCACTCAACAACACCCCGCAGGGCGGCGAAAGGACGCCGGAATAGATGGGTGTGGATGTGGCCGCCGCAGACAGCGCTGTCCCATTGTCGAGCCTCGCAGTGGGCGTTGCCGGCCGGGTCGGGCGGGGCGTTCCGGTAGCGGCGATGAGAGTAGGCAGCTCGACCGGCCCCGGCGAAGAAAGGGTCGCGATGCTCTCCGGCTGGCGGCAACTGATGGCGGTGAGCGCTGCCGCGACGATGATACCCAGCCGAATGAAAGCCAAGCGCCTGCAGATGGCGATGGGGGCTATCTTGATACCCCTTGTTTCATGCTGTGGCGCTTGAGGATCATCAGGGTCATATCGTCGAATTGTGGCGTCTGGCCCACGTGGTCGCGGATGTTGCCGGTGATGTGGCGCACGATATCGGCCACAGGCTGGCGGGCGGCCGCGCGCGCGGCGACTTGCAGCCGTTCCAGGCCGAACTCGTCGAAGTCCTCGTTCAGCGCCTCGGTTACTCCATCGGTGTAGAGGATAATCGTCTCGCCTGGCCGCAGTTGCATCGACTGGCTCTTCATGTGTGTCTCCGGCAAAATGCCCAGGGCGATGCCGTGGCCGGGCAGTGGCTGGAACCCGCCGTTGGGTTGCAGCAGCAGCGGTGGGTTGTGACCGGCATTGGCATAGGTGAAGCGCTCGGTGGCCGGGTCCCACACGCCATAGAACACGGTCACGAACAAGTCCGACCGCGCCTCGCGGGCGATGATCTCGTTGGTGCGCATGAGAACGTGGGCCGGGTCCTCACGACTGAAGGCCACGGTACGCAGGATCGTCCGGCTAACGGCCATGAACAAAGCCGCCGGCACGCCCTTGTCGGCCACGTCGGCGATGACAATGCCCCATTTGTCGTCGCCCAGCGGCAGGAAATCATAGAAGTCACCACCGACCTGTCGCGCCGCCTGCCAGTAGGTGGCAACGGAGCAGCCGGGAATGATGGGGCTGCCGTCGGGCAGGAAGCTGGCCTGAATGGTGTGGGCCACATCGAGTTCCTGTTGCATGCGCGCCCGCTCGGCCGATTCCTTGTAAAGCTGATTGTTGACGACGGCTGTGGCCGCCTGCTGGGCGATGCCGTTGAGGATGTTAATGCGCCGTCGAGAGAATGGGCGGCGTCCCAGCCGGTCGCGCTGCAAGCCCACGATCTTCGCGCCCACCAAGCGGCCGCGGGCGATGAGCGGAAAGCTGTAGGCGACGGACGTATTCAGCACGGTTTCGAGCCAGGTGGGAACCCGCAGGGCGTAATAGGCGGTGCTGGGCAGTCGCGGCTGGTTGAAGTCGAGGTTCAATTGCGGCGACATAGCCATAAATTCGTCGCGGTCGATCTCCAGCGTCTCCACCAGGCCGCGCCCCATCGTGCTGACTCCATAGCTCGGTCCGGCCTGGAAAATCTGCCGCGACTCATCCCAGACGAGGACAAACACCGAATCGACGCCGACCAGCAACGGAACCAGGCGAACGATGGTGTCGAGGATCTCATTGAGATCGGTCAGGCTGTTGACCGCTTCGGCCACCTGCAGCAGGGCGGTATTGACCCACGCTTCTTCCTGTTGGGCGGTGCGCAAATAGGCGCTCTCCAAAGCCTGGGCCGCCTGCTGAGCCACGTTTTGCACCAGCTCTTCGCGTAGCCGATTATCCGGCTCCAGCGACTGTTGAGTGAGGTTCTCGTCGCCACAGGCCGCGCCGGGGCCGAGGTCGACAAACATGACCCCCAGATTTTTCCCTTGGCCGCTGATCATGGGATACAACTTGAGGCACTGCGGCCGGTATTTTCGCAACCAGGGCGGGACGTTGGTCGTGGTATGTGGCTGGCCGCCAACGTGGACGGCATCCAGCGCGCCCCATTCGCCGATTGGCAGCGCCAGCCGCGCGAATGCTCCATCTTCATCGCCGCCGGCATCCACTAGAGTAGCGCCATAGTAGCTTTCGCTATCCTCATCCCACAGCAAAAATCCGCTGATGTTCACGCCGGTCAGGATAGGCGTTAGGCGGCCGACCTCGTCCAGCATGTCATCCCGGTCGTCGTGGCGGCCGATGGCTTCGGCCACCTGTAGCCGCGCGGTCGTGATCCACGCCTGTTCCTGCTCGCGGGCCACCTGTCGGGCCTTGTAGATGGCGCTGGCAACCTCGGCTGCCAGCGCTTCCAGCACCATTTGTTCGGTGGAACCAAACGCGCCCACCTGAGGGCTTTGCACGTCCAGCACGCCGAGTAGCTCGCTATTCACCACGAGGGGGATGGCGATCTCGGCCTGCGTGTTCGTGGTGAAATCGGGCGACATATCGCCGAAGGTGCTTAGATACCGGCCGTCATCAACCACGCTATTGGACACAACGGTGTGGAAAGTGGCCGCGGCCGTGCCGACGATCCCCTGACCGATTGGCAGCCGCAGAGGCAACGGCCGGCCGTTGCCGTTGGTCGCCAGGCCCAGTTGGGGCACGCTGCTGGCCTGGGCCACAGCTTCCCGTGTGGCCTGATTAATGCCGAAGACCGTAACCGGATGAAAACCGAACGTGCGACCGATCAAGGTGACGGCCAGTTCCAGCACCTCCTCCGGTTGCTCGGCGGCGTTAACCTTGTGGGCGATCTGTGTGACCAGTTCCAGATGGCTCGCGCGGTCACGTTCCTGGGCAAACAGTTGGGCGTTGGCGATGGCCGCGGCTGCCTGATTGGCCAGGATCATCAACTGCCGCATATCCTGCTCGCTGAAGTGGTTCGGCTGTTGGCTTTGGGTGGCGACGATACCCAGCGTGCGCCCGGCGGTGATCAGCGGCAAAAAGAGCGCCGACCGGGGCGGAGCGGCGCTCTCGTAGGTGGGGCGAGCGGGCAGGCGATCCATCTCTCGCTCGAAGTCACGCACCAACAATGGCCGTTGGGTGTCGTGGACCCAGCCCACTAGACCACCCGCGTCGCTCATTTCCGGGTGATCGGCGCGGATATCGAAACACTGTGGAACGGGCTGGTGCCGGCCGTCGATTGTCCAGTAGCGGATTTCGTAGAAACCTTCGTGGAATAACCCTACCTGGAACGTGCGATTGTCGATCACTTGGCCGGCCTGTTCGGCGATGAGGCCGCAAAGTGCGTCGAGGTCCAGCTCGGCGGCCACCAGGGCCCGACCGGCGGCGATGAGCGCCTCCTGGGCGGCCACACGCTCCATCAACGCGCGGCGCGTGCGGTGGCGACGCAGTAAAAACAGGACGACGTTGACGATGAACGCGGTCAGAACCGCGAGCAGGAGGATCAACAGGAGCAAGCTGGGGTCATCGCTGGGCGGGAGAGTGGGCATGGCCGGCGTGCTTAACCTGCCCGGCATCCACGTCGAAAACCGGGACTAAATGTCTGCTGCTACGAACGCGTTTGCGGCTTGGCTCGGCTACGTGCCTGGGAGCAATCCTCATAGATCTCGAAGACCTTGTCGAATCCCACCATGGAGAATATCTCCTGCAGTCGACTATTCAAACCGCACAAGGCCAGCGATCCTTCATTGGCCTTGGCCCGCCGCCAGGCGCTGACGAGACAACGCAGACCGCCACTGTTGATATAAGTGGTTCGCGACAGATCGACGAGAAGATTGAAGTGGTCGTTATCGAGAAGCTCGTTGAGCACTTCTTCCAGCTTCGGATTCAGCGTTTGATCAAGCCGTCCATCGACTCCGACCAACCAGACGTCGCTTTGAGGGAGTTTCTCCTGCCAGACACTCATTAGACTTCCTTATGAGGCGTTCAGCTTCTTGATCATGATCAGCTGGTTGCCCTGACGTCGATCTGACGTGAAATGGACCTCGTCCATGAGATTGCGAATAAAATGCAGGCCAAGACCGCCGATACGCAACTGGCTGGTCAGCTCTTCGGCCGATGCCTCGTTTTTGGCGATGGCCGGCGGCGGCGGCACGGCTCCGGGATCAAACGCCTGCCCATTATCTTGCATGACAATGGTGAAGTCGTCGTCACTCAGGCGATAACGAATCACGATATTTCCCACGCCCTCTTCGCCATAGGCATGCTCGATAATATTGGTCGAAGCCTCATCGCAGCACAATTCCAGGTGAAAGATGGTCGTTTCGTCGAATCCGGCCTGAGCCGCCCCGGCCGCGACAAATTCGCAGATCCGTCTGATCTCCTTGTAGCTTCCGGGAACGGTCAGGACTCGTTCGTCAACCATTGTTAAATAATGCGTCTATTCGGCAATATGAATGAAAATGGAAAAGGACGCGTTTCGGGCCGTCGTTTCCCGGTTATTTGATGGAGACTAAAAACTGCCGACCGCCGTTGCTTCGCTGTCGTAGACTTCGAACAGCGAATCGAGGCCCGCCAGCGACAGCACCTCGACCACGCGCTCGGAGGGGGTCGCCAGGCGAACGTCACCCTTGTGCTTCTTGCACTCGCGCAACAGGGCGATCATGGCTCGCAAACCCGCACTGCTGATATAGTCGACTTCGCTCATCTCCAGCACCACGTTATTTTTGCGGCTGACCACTTCCTTGAGGACGCCGTCAAACTGGGCGGCATTGCTGCTGTCAATGCGTCCACTGACCCTCACCAACTCAACTCGCTTCAAATCCTCGACATAAATGTTTACGATTGATTCGGCCATGTTCTCTTGCCTCCTGTTCGTGGCGGTTCCTTTTCAAGCAGGCGCATTATAACATAGGATAGACGTAAAGCGTCAACTGAGCGCGCGCGTGTTATCATTTTGATTGTATGAACGGATCGACGGCTCAATTGGGCAGGCATTTGCGGGAACGCGCCCGCCTTCTGGGCTTCAATCGCGTTGGCGTCATTCCCGCCGGCCCCGCCCGCCGCCTGGACGCCTACCTGCGCCACATTGCCGGCGGCCTGCACGGTGAGATGGCCTACCTGGCCCGGCCGGACCGGGTGGCGCGCCGCCGCGACCCCGGTATCATCTTGCCCGGCGTGCAGTCGGTCGTGGTCGTGGGGCTGGACTATTACACGGCCGATCTTCCGCCCGATCTTGCCGCCGACCCGTCGCGCGGCCGCCTGTCCAATTACGCCTGGGGTGTCGACTACCACGACGTGCTGACGCCGCGGCTGGAGACGCTTGCCGGCTGGCTGCGCGGGCAACCCGGCGCGGGCGAAGTGGGCAGCCGCGTCTACGTCGATACCGGGGCCATCCTGGAGCGCGACCACGGCGAGACGGCCGGGCTGGGCTTCACCGGCAAGAACACGATGCTCATCGACCCCCGTCGCGGCTCGTGGTTCTTTCTGGGCGTGTTGCTGACCACGGCCGCCCTGGATTATGACCCGCCGCCGGAAGCGCGCCCGGAGATGCCCACGTGCGGACGCTGCACGCGCTGCCTGACGGCCTGCCCCACGGCGGCCTTCCCCCAACCCTACGTGCTGGACGCGCGGCGCTGCATTTCCTATCTGACGATTGAGCTGAAGGGCTGGATTCCACTCGACCTGCGGCCGTTAATGGGCAATTGGGTCTATGGCTGCGACGTGTGCCAGGAAGTCTGCCCTTTCAACAGATTTGCCCAACCGACCGGCGAAGCGGAATTCTATCCCGTCGATTGGGATACCGCCGCGCCGCCGCTGTTGGAATTGCTGGCGCTGGACGAGATGGCCTTTGCCCGTCGCTTCGCCGGCAGTCCTGTCAGGCGCATCAGGCGCGGCCGGCTGGTGCGCAACGCCTGCGTGGCCGCGGGCAATTGGGGGAGCCAAACGGCCGTCCCGGTGTTGACCCGCCTATTGGGCGATCATGAACCCCTCGTGCGCGGTCATGCGGCCTGGGCGTTGCGCCGTATCGGGGGCGAGGCGGCCCATGCAGCTTTGGTGGCGGCGCTGGCGGCCGAAACCGAAGAGGCCGTCCGGCGCGAGATCGCCGCATATTAAGGAAGGAAACCACAGATTACACAGATTTCATAGATTGAAGCAAGGAATCTCCAGATCAATGTTCTTCATCTGTGTCATCTGTGGTTTATATTTCTTTTGTTGCGTGAATTAAACCGCCTCCCGCAACGCGCGAATATTGCGCAAGGGGGTGGTGGTCATGATGACGCAGCCCGTGCCCAGCAGGAGCCGCCGGTCGCCCGTTTGCGCCCGTGCGTCCTGTATCTCGTTCAGCGCCGCCGCCGGCCCTTCCTGATGGAGCGTCCATTGCGACACACCGCCGCTGGCTGCCGGGCGCATGTGGGCCAGCCCCTCGGCCAGCGAAATGCCTGTATCCCGATCGTGCCAGTTGAGGAAGGCCATCGGATAGTCGGCCACCTTGTCGAACATAACCGACTTGCCGTGCAGGTGGACGACGTTGCACCACAAATCGGCGCACCACAAATCGGCGACGCTTGCCAGCACGCGCTGGTCATAAGCCCGGCCGAAGGCGTCGAACTCGTCCCGGCTCAGCAGCGGATAGGCGGCGTGCTGGACGGCGTAGTAGATGCCGTCGATGCCCGTGGCCCGCGCCGCGTCGATGAAGCGCAGAATGCTCTCGGTCATCGTTGCCAGCCCACGATGTAAGGCGTCGGGGCTGTGGCGCAGGTGGCTGAGCACAATGTCGTTGCCCGCCAGATGTTTGGCCATCGACAGCGGCGAGAAGATCGTGGCGATAAACGGCGCTTGCCCGCGCAAGCCTTCGCCCACCAGGCGCAGGGCTTTGATTTGTTCGGCCAACATGCCTTGGGTGGGATCGAGCGGTCGCAGAGTCTCCCAATCGGCCGGTGAGCTGACCGGCCGCTGCGTCGTTTCGCGCGTTCCCTCGATGTGGCCCAACCACCGGTCTTGCAAGCCCCAATCGACGACGGAATAGCTGCTGGCCGGGCCGACTTTGACCAGGTCCCAATCGTAATCGGCCTGCCACTTCAGATGAGCAGCGGCCAGGGCGGCTGCGTCTTGGTCGTCGCCCGGCCAATGCCGCCACAAGGCTACCGGCAGCCTGTCGACCGGCTCGCCGGCGATGGCGGCTTCCAGTCTTTTGCGTTTGCTCATGTTTTTCATGTTTACTCCCGTCGGCCGGCGCGATTAATCCACCACGACCGCCCCTAAAATCAATCGGTCGCCGATCAGATTGCCCGCCGCGTCGGCCATTTGCAGGCGTCGCCGGCCGACCATCTCGTAGAGGCCGACTTCGATATAATACGTGCCCGGCGGCAAATCGCCCGGCAGGACCAGCCGGTAGGGATCGAGGTACTGTTGGCCCGGCAGCCACTTCGGGATCCACAGGTGCGTCGGCGCAGAGCCGCCCAGCGGCGTGTAATCAAGCGTCACCAGCGGCCGGTTGGCGGCGTCGATGAGATGGACAAAAACCGTGTAGCTTTCTTCGGCGCGAGCCAAGGCCTGCCACCTCAACAGCAGATGCACCGTATCGCCGGGCTGCGCCGCCAGCGGTTCGTCCCACACGGCCGAGCGCCGCTCCCAGCCACGGCGCGCCGTAGCCGACATCAGCCCGACGCGCTGGCGAAAGTTGGCGAGCAGGTGCTCATTCGACGGTGGCGCAAGCCGGCCGGTCACGGACAAATCGCCCAGCGGATAGCTCGCGGCCGGTTCCGTGTCGGCGCTCAAGTTCTTCAGCCCCACCGACAACGGGTAGATGCCGTCCGGCAGATCGTGGGGCAGGGCGAAATCGAAGCGTTCGACGATTACCTCGCCCGGCTGCCATTCCGGCGTCGTTAGATGGCTGTCCGTGGTGAAGGGAAAGACGAGTTCGCCCACCCGGATCACGGGCACGAAGTAATCGGCCGTGCCTGCCGGCGCGCGCATGGCGAGAGTAAGCGGGACGTAATCGCCGGCCGCTGCCGCCCGTTGTGGCAGACCATAGGCGACGATCTCTACCGGGCCGGCCGATCCAACGGCCAGGGGCGTCAGTGTGATGGGCACGTCGCCGTCGCCCGGCTCGACGACCTGATAAAGCGGGCCGTCGGGTCGCAAGCGGAACCCGGCATCGACGATCTCGCGGCGGTAGTTGCTCAGATAGACCGGGCCGCCGGGTAGCGTGGCGAACACGCTTTCCAGCCAGGGCCGGGCGGTGGAGAC
>JACKBY010000028.1 GCA_020634335.1 Promineifilum sp.
ACTCAACCGCATTCCCGCCGGTGCAGCCGGCTGTGGCACGACCTTCACCACCGACCAGCGCGGCGCGGCGCGGCCCTATCCTGCCGGGGGCCAATGCGACATCGGGGCGCACGAAAATCAGTCGACGGTAGCGCCATCCTTTGAGGTCTATCTATCGGTTATGTTTGATCAATAGGTGTGGGAAATCGGCTACGGATGAACACGGATATTACGGATAAAGATAGCGGCTCTCTTCCTGATCCGTGTCATCCATGTTCATCCGTAGCCCTTGTCTATCTCCGCATCAGGCGAAAGGCGACGTCGCGGCCCAGACCCGTCACCCGCGCCAGGTGGATCCACAGCAGCGCCAGATTCTCCAGGTGGCGGGCGGCCGACAGGGCCCCGGCGTCCACCACCTCGAAGCCCAGTTCCTCGGCCAACTGCGCCGTCGCGCCTTTGCCCAATTCGTCGTCGCCGCATATGAACATCGTCGCCGCCTGCCCGTTGTAGAGCGGATCGGCCATATTCTCCGCGCCGGTGGTGTTGAATGCCTTGACCACTCTGGCGCGCGGCGCCCAGCCGGCGATCTGCTCCGCGCCCGACGTGGTGTTGTCAAACATCGGCCGCAGCCCCGGCGCAATGGGGTTGGTGCAGTCGATGATGAGTTTGCCGGCCACGTCGCCGGCCAGCTCCAGGCGCTCGCGGACGGCCGTGAAGGGCACGGCCAGCACGATGACGCTGCTGCGCCCCACGGCGTCGGCCATGCGGGCGGCCGAGGCGTTGGGGCCGGCCGTTTCCAGCAATGCCTGCACGCGCTCCGCCGCGGGATCGCGCGAGGCGAAGGTGATCATGTGCCCCCGGGCCGCCCACCCCTTGCCCAGGGCCGCCGCTACTTGTCCCGTTCCCACAATCGCGATTTTCATAGTCGTGTTCCTTTAGCTGCTCGCTACGATCCACCATACCCGAAAGGCGTGGGGCGGACAAGGATAGGATCGAAAGGCGACTGTAGCGCACCCTGTCCGGGTTGCTCCTCCACCTGCAAGCCTGAAAGCCTGCACCACCTGTAGCGCAACCTGTTCAGGTTGCTTCTTGTCTGCCTGCACGCTGGAAAGCTTGGGCCACAGGTTGTGCCTGATTTCACGCCTTGTTCCCTACCCTCCCACAGCGGCCGGGCTTATAATGGCTACCGTATGGTTCGACGCGTTTCGCTTATCGCTTTTCTCGGGGTGGTATTGTTCTGGGGGAGTCTTGTCGGGGCCAGGCCATTCGGAAAATCGGCCCGGGCCGCCGCGCCTGTGGCCGCCCCCAGCCTGATCGCCGCCGCCCTTGTCCCCGCCGCGGCCGGCGGCGTCGCCTCGTTGCCTTTGGAGTTCAAAAACGGCGGCAACGCCATCGACACCATCTTCTTCGTGCTCTCCTACGACGCCACCCTGTTGACGGTTGACCCGGCAGACGGCGACGGCGACGACATTCCCGATGCTCTGGCGATCACCCTGCCCGAAGGCTACGTGGCTTTGGTGGAAGTCACCCATCAGCAGGGTGAGGGGCGCATCCAGGTGCTCATCTACAACGACAACTCCACCGTCACGCGCATTCCCGGCGGGCCGCTCATCAATATCCAGTTCGACGTCGCCCCGATCACGTTTCCTCTCGTCACCGAGGTGATCTTTCTCGGTTCGCCCGCGCCGTTCTTCGTGGACAACAAGGATAATATCGTGCCGGGCGAATTTGGCGACGGCTCGGTCTCCATCGAGGAATTTCCCACGGCCACGCCCACCGGCGTGGCCACCACCACCGCCACGCCGTCCAGCACGCCCACGGCTTCGCCCACGGCCAGCGGCACGCCGCCAACCCCGACCGCCACCGGCACGGCGACCGCGACCGCGACCGCCACCACCACGCCCACGGCAACCGCGACACTTGGCCCCACGCCGGCCGGCACGCCCGCCCCGCACTTTCTGCCCGCCCTGCTCTTCGGCGCGTCGCCCACGCCCACAGCGACGCCCACGCCCGTCGCCGGCGCAACGCCGTCACAAACCGCCACGCCGCAACCGACAACCGTGGCGACCGTCGTCGCCTCGCCCACGCCCGGCCGATGCGTCAACCTCCTGGCGAACGGCGGCTTCGAGGACAACAGCGCCTGGCTGCTCAACAACACCGTCTACCCGGCGGCCTACGTCACCTTCCCGGTCTACAGCGGGGCGCGGTCGTTGCGCGCGGGCATCGTTCACCCGCCCGACAACGCCTTCAGCTACTCGTCGGCCCAGCAGACGATCTTCATCCCCGCCGGGCCGCCGTCGGTCACGCTCAGTTTCCGGCTCTTCGCCACGACCACGGGCACGGCCGCCGCCGCGCTGACGCCGCCGCCTGTCGTGCCCACCTCGCCGCTCGACCGGACACAGTTGGCCGACGACGCACAGATGGTGCTGCTGTTCGACAGCAGCGGCCGCCAGCACGTCCTGCTCTTCCAGCGCCAATGGGACAACGACTGGCGACGGCACGACATCGACCTGACGCCCTTCCGGGGCCAGGCCGTGACGCTCTACTTCGGCGTCTTCAACAACGGCACCGGCGGCGTCACGGGCATGTTCGTCGATGAGGCGGCGGTGCAGTACTGTTTGCCCTAGCCGCCGCGCCGTTCGATTCCAGACGAAAACCCTCTAGACATTCCCACAATTCGAAAAAACCGCCATTTCGGTGTAATCTGTGGGCGCCTATGACACACGAAACTCAGATCGCTCAACAACTCAAGGTCCGACCCACACAGGTGGCGGCCGTCGTCGCCCTGCTCGACGACGGCAACACCCTGCCCTTCATTGCCCGCTACCGCAAGGAAGTCACCGGCTCGCTCGATGAGGAGCAGATCCGCCACATCGAGGCCGAGATTGCGCGGCTGCGCGCCCTCGACGACCGCCGCGCGGCCGTCATCGCCTCCGTGGCCGAACAGGACAGGCTGACGCCCGATCTCCAGGCGCAATTCGAGGCGGCCGAGACCCTCCACGCCCTGGAAGACCTCTACGCTCCCTATCGGCCCAAGCGTCGCACCCGCGCCTCCATTGCCCGCGAGCGAGGGTTGGGGCCGCTGGCCGACCTGATCCTGGCCCAGCCGGCGAGCAGCGCGACGGCCGAAGCCCTGGCCCGCCCCTTCCTGTCCGACGCCGCGCCCACGCCCGACGAGGCTTTGGCCGGCGCGCGCGATATCGTGGCCGAGACGATCAGCGACCACGCCGCCGTGCGCGGCCGCCTGCGCGAGCGGGCCATGCAGGTCGGCGTGCTCACCAGCCGCCTGATCGACGGCGCGGCCGACGACAAGGCCAGCGACGACAAGGACACCTATCGCCTCTACCATGATTTCGCCCTCGAAGCGCCCCGGCTGCGGCCGCACCAGGTCCTGGCGATCAATCGCGGCGAAAGCGAGAAAGTGCTGCGCGTGGCTCTCGACGTGCCCGAAGCGGAATGGCTGCTGGCGATCCGCGGGCACTTCCGGCCCGACCGCCGCTCGCCGCTGGCCGGGCAGATGCAGCAGGCCATGGACGACGCCGCCCGGCGGCTGTTGCTGCCCGCCGTCGAGCGCGACGTGCGCCGCGCCCTGACCGAAACGGCCGAACGCCACGCCATCGACGTTTTCGCCCGCAATCTGCGCGCCCTGCTGACCCAGCCGCCGATGCTCGGCCGGGTCGTGCTGGGTATCGATCCCGGCTTTCGCACCGGTTGCAAGGCGGCCGTCATCGACCCCACCGGCAAGGTGCTCGATACGGCCACGATCTATCCCCATCCGCCGCAAAACAAGGCCGAGGACGCCCGCCGCATCCTGTCTGACCTCATCGCGCGCCACAAGGTGGCCCTCATCGCCATCGGCAACGGCACCGCCTCGCGGGAGACGGAGCAACTGGTGGCCGGGCTGACGCGCGAGCGCGACGGCCTGCACTACGTCATCGTCAACGAGGCCGGGGCCAGCGTTTACAGCGCCGGCTCGCTGGCTCGCGCCGAGCTGCCCGACCTCGACGTGACGATGCGCGGCGCGGTATCGATCGGCCGTCGCCTGCTCGACCCGCTGGCCGAGCTGGTCAAGATCGACGCCAAGTCCATCGGCGTGGGTCTCTACCAGCACGACGTCGACCAGAAGGCGCTGGCCGGCTCGCTCGAAGGCGTGGTCGAGTCGGTTGTCAACCAGGTCGGCGTCGAGGTCAACACCGCCTCGCCCGCCCTGCTGGGCCACGTGGCCGGGATCGGGCCGAAGCTGGCCGGGGCCATCGTGGCCCACCGCGACGCGCACGGGCCGTTTCCCGGCCGGACGGCGCTGCGGCAGGTGCCGGGGCTGGGGCCGAAGGCGTTCGAGCAGTCGGCCGGGTTCCTGCGCATCCGCGACGGAGATAATCCACTGGACGCGGGGGCCATTCACCCGGAGAGCTATGGCGTGGCCGAGCGCGTGCTGGCGCGGGCCGGGCTGGCGGCCGACGCGCCGGTCGAGCAAAAGCAGGCGCGACTGGACAGGCTGTGCGCCGAAGCGCCCCTGGAGGCGCTGGCCGTCGAACTGGGCGCGGGCGTCCCCACCCTCAGCGACATCCTCGACCAGCTCGTTAGACCCGGCCGCGACCCGCGCGAGGACCTGCCGCCGCCCCTGCTGCGCTCCGACGTGCTGTCGGCCGACGATTTGCGGCCGGGCATGCTCCTCAACGGCACGGTGCGCAACGTGGTCGATTTCGGCGCGTTCATCGACATCGGCGTGAAGCACGATGGCCTGCTGCACCGCAGCCGGCTGCCGCGCGGCGTAGGCCTGCAGGACCTGCACGTGGGCAACGTTATCGAGGTGGTGATCGTCGATGTCGACCAGGCCCGTGGGCGCATCGGGCTGGGTTGGCCGAAGGCGACGAACACCGGCGGAGGCGCGACGACGGATGGCTCAATGAAGGCCGGCAGATGACCAGTTGGCAAGCGTTCGCGCAAGCCGCGCCCGACATCGCGGCGTTCGGGGCGAGCCGTTTCGGCCGCGGTGTGGCCTATCTGGGTACGGTGCGCGCCGGGGGCGGGCCGCGCGTCCATCCGGTGACGCCCATCATCGGCGAGCAGCTCTTCCTGTTCATGGAGCCAGCTTCCCCGAAGGGCAAGGACCTTTTGCGCGACCCGCGCTATGCGCTCCATTGCGCCGTGGAAGATTCCGGCGGCGGCGAAGGCGAGTTCTACGTCCGCGGCCGGGCGACGTTGACGCCGGATCCGGCGCACCGGCAGCAAGCCATAGCCGCCGCATCCTACACGCCCCAGGCGCGCTACGTCCTGTTCATCCTCAGCGTCGAGTACGCTTTTATGAACGTCTATCTGGGCGACAAGACCGACACGCGGCGCTGGCGACAGACCCCGGATACCCCGTAGCGCCGGTTTATTAACCGGCTCCGCAGCGCGGTTCGTTGCCGGCCGCCGGATCAGAATCCGGCGCTACACCCGACACCTGAAAAAACCGCGCGTGGATGCCGGCCGCAATTTACAGATCGCCGCGAACGGGTTACTATTAGAGCGTGTCTCCTTTGGAGGAGGCATGTGGCGGCCGAACGACACACCTGACCAATGGGGAGCCGCCCTCAGGCGCGAATAGCAGTAGATCATGCGCGATCGTTTATTTCTGCTCAGTGGTATTCTCGGGTTAGGGGCGCTGGCGATGACCGTGGTGCTGGCCCTGATCGGCCCGCGCCAGACCGGCCCGCTGCCGGCCGGTTTCATCACGCCGGTCATGGCCTTCGAGTTCGCCCGGGACGACGAGGAAGTTTATCGGCTGTTCGAGCCGGATGGGTCGGCCGATGCCATGGATCGCGTGAACCGCTGGGATTTCCTTTACATGGCACTCTATAGCTCGTTCCTGGGGACGTTCGCGCTGGCCGCGGGGCGTCGGACGGGCCGCGCCATTTACTTCGTCGCCGCGGCGCTGGCCCTGATCGTTCTTTACGCCGATGCGATGGAGAACGTCCAATTGCTGGGCCTGACGCTGCAACTGGAGATGGACGGCGGGAGTATGGCGGCCATGCTTGAGCGGCTGCACTTCTACACCTGGCTCAAGTGGGGCGGTCTGGCGCTCTATTTCCTGCTGATCGCCCCGACCTTTCGCCGTTTGCCGGGTCTCTGGCGCGGCGTGTGGCTCGTGGCGAGCCTGCCGGCCCTGCTGGCCGTCGTCGCCTTCTTCCGCCGCGGCCTGCCCAACGAGCTGTTGGCCTTGTCCATCGGGGTCATGTTCCTGCTATTGACCCTGTACGCCTGGCGGACTGTGGCGCAACCTGTCGAGGTTGCGATTTAAGGAAGATGCAAGCTGGACAGCTTGCGCTACAGAAGACTGGAGGAGCAATGGAGTTCTGGTTAAATGGTGAAATCAAGCAATACGATGGCGACCCGGAGTTGCCGCTGCTGACCTACCTTCGCTTGCAAGAGGGTATTACCTCGCCCAAGGACGGCTGCGCGCCGCAGGCGGCCTGCGGCTGCTGCGCCGTCGATCTCAACGGCAAGGCGGTGCTGGCCTGCGTCACGACCATGAAACGGGCCGCCGGCGGTCACGTCACGACCATCGAGGGGCTGGGCGAGTATCGACAAAACGTCTACGCCAACGCCTTTGTCAGCAAGGGCGGCGTGCAGTGCGGCTTCTGCATTCCGGGCATGGTCATCCAGGCCAACGCCCTGATCAACAAGAACAACGAGCCGACGCGCGACGACATCGCCAAGGCCCTGACGCCCAACCTGTGCCGCTGCACGGGCTATAAGAAAATCATCGACGCCGTTGAGTGCGCCGCCGAGGCCATTCGCAAGGAAGAGGAAGTGCCGCCGCCCGTGCCCGACGGCCGCGTCGGCGGGCGACACCCCAAGTACCACGCCGCCGATCTGGTGCTCGGCCGCCACGATTACGTGGCCGACATCAGCCTGCCGGGCATGGTCTATGGGGCGCTGCGTTTCAGCGACCACCCGCGGGCGCGCGTGCTCAGCATCGACACCAGCGCGGCCGATGCCCTGCCCGGCGTCATTCGCACCCTGACCGCGGCCGACATCCCCGGCGAGCGCCATATCGGTCTCATCCGCCAGGACTGGCCGCTGCTGATCGCTGTGGGCGAGGAGACGCGCTATGTCGGCGACGTGCTGGCCGCGGTCGTGGCCGAAACGGAGGCCATTGCCCGCGCCGCCGCCGCCCTCATTCAAATTGACTACGACGTGCTGGAACCGGTGACCGACATGCACCGGGCGCTGGAGCCGGACGCGCCGAAGATCCACCCCGACGGCAACCTGCTGTCGCGCACGGCTTTCGTCCGCGGCGACATGGAGCAAGCGCGCGCGGCCACGGCCTACACCGCCCGCGGCGTCTTCCAGACCCAGCGCATCGAGCACGGCTATATGGAGCCGGAGTGCGCCATTGCAGTCCCCACCAGTGACGAGTTACGAGTGACGAATGACGAGTTCAGAGCGGAAGAGTTCAAGGAAGTCTACGCTACGGGCGAGACAGACGACGAACCACCGACCACTGACTTACTGACTACTGACCCACTGACCACCGACCACCGACCACCGACCGCTGAAGTCGTCCACGTCCTTTCCCAAAGCCAGGGCGTCTATGACGACCAGATTCAGATCGCCAAACTGCTGGGCGTGCCGGTGGAGGCGGTGCGGGTGACGCTTGTTCCCAACGGCGGCGGCTTCGGCGGCAAGGAAGACCTGTCTGTGCAGGGGCACGCGGCGGTCATGGCCCACGCCGTGGGGCGGCCGGTCAAGGTCACGCTGACGCGCGACGAGTCCATCACCATGCACCCCAAGCGCCACCCCATCTGGATGGACTACACCGTCGGCTGCGACGCCCGGGGCAAGCTGACCTACGTCAAGGTCAAGTTCGTCGGCGACACGGGGGCCTATGCCTCGGTGGGCATGAAGGTGCTGGAGCGCTCGGCCGGCCACGCCACGGGCGCGTATCAAGTGCCGGCGGCCGACGTCGAGGCTCTGGCCGCCTACACCAACAATATCCCCTGTGGAGCCATGCGCGGCTTCGGTGTCAATCAGGCCATTTTCGGGCTGGAGAGCTGCCTCGATGACCTTTGCCGTCAGGGTGGCTTCGACCGCTGGCAGTTCCGCTATGACAACGCCCTGCAAAACGGCGACGTGACGTCTACGGGACAGGTCATCGAGGGCGGCGCGGGCGTGCGCGAGACGCTGCTGGCCGTGCGCGACGAGTTCCGCGCCGCCAAGTACGCAGGCCTGGCCTGTGGCATCAAGAACACCGGCGTGGGCAATGGCATGGCCGACTCGTCCCACGTCAGCATCACCATCGAATCGGCCGAGCGGGTGGTCATCGACCACGGCTGGACGGAGATGGGCCAGGGCGTTCACACCATCGCCGTGCAGACGCTTTGCCAGGAGACGGGCATCGATCCGGCCATCGTGCGGGTGCGGGTGGACACGGCCTCGCGGCAAGAGGCGGGCATGACCACGGCCAGCCGGGCCACATCGCTGGTCGGCAACGCCATCATCAACGCCGCCGCCACACTGCGCGAGGATTTGCAAACGCACGCGCTGGCCGAGCTGGCCGGGCGCACCTATGAGGGGGCGTGGATCGTGGACTGGACAACCAAGCCGGGCAAGGAAAAGAACGGCAAGGTCGTCACTCACTACTCCTACAGCTATGCCACGCAACTGGTCACGCTGGACGACGACGGCCAGATCGCCAAGGTGACGGCCGCCCACGACGCGGGCAAAATCTACAACCCGACGCTGTTCGAAGGCCAACTGGAAGGCTCGATCCACATGGGCCTGGGCTACGCCATCAGCGAGGACATGCCCATGATCGACGGGCGGCCGAAGAGCACCCGGCTGCGCCAGATGGGCATTCTGCGGGCCAAGGAGATGCCGGAGATGGAGATCATCGGCATCGAAGTGCCCGATCCCTACGGCCCCTACGGCGCGAAAGGTGTGGGCGAGATCGGCCTGGTGCCGACGGCCGCGGCCGTCGCCAACGCGCTCTACCAGTTCGACGGCGTGCAGCGGACGACGCTGCCGATGGAGTTGCCGAAGAAGGGGCGGGTGGTGGTGAAGGCGGAGAACGGGTCGGAATAAAGATCGGCGAACTTCTGGAAACCGGGTTTCTCGGAAGAAGCCCGGTTTCCAGGCAATGGACACTGCTTAAGAAATTGGGCTGTAGCGAACGCCTCCGCTGCCGATGGTTATTGCAGGGTAACAAATAAATCGTGTATCACCATATCACCCGCGATGCGAAGGATGATTATCTACTAGCTTGTGCTCTCCTGGGCCGCGCCGACTACCTGGTGACGGGCGACAAAGATTTGCTGACCCTGGCCGGTCAAGTTAAGGGGTTAACGATCCTGTCTTCGGCGCAGTTTGCTGACTTGCTGACGAAGGGTTAGAAGGCCGTAAATCCGTTCAATTTGCGTTATCCGTCGTATTTTCAGCTTTTCCCACCGCTTCCGCCTGCGGCAACGTCAAATTGAACCGCGCCCCGCCGCCCGGCGCGTCGTCGACCCAGATGCGGCCGCCGTGGGCCTCCACGGCCAGCCGGCAGAAGGCCAGCCCCAGCCCCAGCCCCTTCGACGTGTCGTTCTTGATACGCCGAAACTTGTCGAAGATGACCTCGCGGAACTCCACGGGGATGCCCGCGCCACGGTCGCTGACGGTCACGTGCACCATGCCGTCGCCGATGCCGTGGGCCTCCACGGCCACCGTCTCCCCATCGGCGCTATATTTCAGGGCATTGTCGAACAGGTTGAGCAGCACCCGGCTGACCATGTTCGGCTCCACCAGCAACGCGGGCAGCGCCGCCGGCAGCTTCGTTTCCAGCGCCACCCCGCGCCGGTCGAAGTTCGGCTTCTCGATGTCGTAGGCCTCGGCCACCAGCCGGTCCAGCGCCACAACCGACGACCGCCCCACCGGCTGTCCGGCCTCCAGGCGATTGATGTCCATCAGCGAGGCGATCAGCCGCTGGAGCTGGTCGCTGCTGCGGGCGGCGATGTCGAGCAACTCCAGCAGCGTCTCGTCGGCGTCGTTCATCCGCACCTGCATCCGCAGCAATTCCAGGGTGGAGATGACGTTGCCCAATGGGCTTTGCAGGTCGTGGAGCAGCATGGCGATCAGGTCGTCGCGCATCTGCTGCAATTCGACCCGGCTGGAGATGTCGTGGTAGATCCACTGCCACGTGCCCTCGCGGCCGGGCGTCAGGCGGCGGGCGCGCACCTCGACGTTGAGCGTCACCTGGCGCGGGCGGCCGTCCTGCACCCGCCCCACCACGACACGGCTCTGGAAGCTCATGGAGCCGGGGCCGGTCAGCTTGTTGACGTCGGGCATCGGCTCGTCGACGTGGTGGAGATCGCGGATGTTGACCGCGGGGAACGCGCGCGGGTCGAGGCCGAAATAGTTGAGGGCCTGCCGGTTGCCGTCGAGGATACGGCCGAGGTGATCGGTCAGCAGGATCGGGTCAAAGCCCTCGGAAAAGACGTGGCGAAACCGGGCATCGGCGTTGATCGCCAGCCCGGTGTGATCCATATGGGGCAAGGGGGCCGTTTCGCTACTCATAATCGCTAAGAATCGGCTGCGGAATGGGGCGGATAATTCGATCCACTACTTGTCATGTACGGCAATTGCCTGGTCGCCTGAGAATTTTGATCCTTCGGAAAATCATTCACGGAACCGTTGCCTTCAGGGGCGACATTTTCCGGCACATCCGTATTGCCCGTAGCCAATTCCCCTCTCCTATATCAGTTGCAGATTGGGCGTCACATCCATATCGAGGGCGTCGCGCCGGCCGCGAATGAAGTTGAAGTGGGCCGCCGCGCCGATCATGGCCGCGTTGTCGGTGCACAGCGCCGGCGGCGGCACGCGCACCGGCACGCTCAGCCGCTCGGCCATCGCCGCCCGCAAGGCCCGGTTGGCCGACACACCACCGGCCACGTGGACGGCCGTGGCCCCAAATGCTTCCGCGGCGGCGGCTGTCTTCTCGACCAGGGTCTCGACCACGGCCGCCTGGAATCCGGCGGCCAGATCGGCCACGGGCATGGCGCTGGTCGAATGATACTGGCCGGCCTGGCGCATGACGGCCGTCTTCAGGCCGCTGAAGCTGAAGTCGTAGTCGTGGTCGGCGTCCAGCCCTTTCTCCAGCAGCGGGCGCGGGAAACGGAACGTCGTGGGGCTGCCGTGCTCGGCCGCCTTGTCGATGGACGGGCCACCGGGATAGGGCAATCCCAACAGGCGGCCGACCTTGTCGAACGCCTCTCCGGCGGCGTCGTCGAGCGTCGCGCCCAGCAACTGGTAGCGGCCGTGGCCGGTCATCAGGTAGAGATCCGTGTGGCCGCCGCTGACGACCAGCGTCACCAGCGGGAAGGTGATGTCAGCTGCATCCTCGGCCAGCCACAAGGAGTAGATATGCCCCTCGATGTGGTTGACGCCCAACAAGGGCAAATTGCGGCTGACGGCCAGCCCCTTGGCCATGTTGACGCCGACCAGCAGCGAGCCGACCAACCCCGGCCCGCGCGTCACGGCCACGCAATCGAGGTCGTCGAAACCGAGATGGGCCTGGCGCATGGCCTCCTCGACGACGGCATGGATGACCTCGACGTGCCGGCGCGAGGCGACCTCCGGAAAGACGCCGCCGTAACGGGCGTGGAGATCGATTTGCGAAGCGACGACGTTGCTGAGAATCTTCGTGCCGTCGGCGATGACCGCGGCCGCCGTTTCGTCGCACGACGTCTCAATTGCCAAAATGCGCGTGGATTGTTGCGTTGTTTCCATAGTTCAAAATACGAAATACGAGATGCGAGATGCGAGATACGGGATACGAGATACGAAAAGGCTGCCAACCAGTGTCATCCGCTATCACCAACTCTATTGCTCTGCTCCCTTGGTCGCCCGCTGCAACACCCGCAGCAACACGTCCGCCTGCCCCGGCAGCACGGTGCGCGGGTCGAGCAGCAGGCGACCGTCGCGGATGCGGGCGATCACAGGCGTCGGGGCGGCCCGCAGGCGGGCGGCCAGTTCGTCGGGGCCGACGTCATGGGGCGTGACGGCCACCACGCGCGTGGGCAAGCTCTGGCCGGGCAGGCTGCCGCCCCCGACGAAGGATTCGCCGGGGGTCGTGGCCGCGTCCAGCCCGGCCGAGCGTAGACGCGCGGCCCACGCCTCGGCCTCGGCGGCGATGTCGTCCAGCGGCCGGGCGATCATGCGCCACACGGGGATGGCGGCCGGGTCGTCGGTCAAATAGTGGGTCAACGTCGCCGCCAGCGCGGCCAGGGCCAGCTTGTCGGCGCGCACGGCGCGGGCCAGCGGGTGGCGGCGCAACCGCTCGATGAGTGCCGCGCGGCCAATCAGGATACCCGCCTGCGGCCCGCCCAGCAGTTTATCGCCGCTGAAGGCCACCACGTCGCACCCGGCTTTTATCCCGTCGAGCACCGTCGGCTCCGGCTCCAGGCCGTAGACGCCAACGTCGCGTAACGCGCCGCTGCCCTGGTCGAACAGCAGCAGCAGCCCTTGCTCGTGGGCCGTCGCGGCCAGGTCGGCCAGGTCGGGTTGCCCGGCGAAGCCGATGATCTTGTAATTGGAATGGTGGACGGCGAGGATGGCCGCCGTGTCGGCCGTGATGGCGTCGGCGTAGTCGCGCCGGTGGGTGCGGTTGGTGGTCCCCACCTCGACAAGGCGCGCCCCCGATTGGGCCAGCACGTCGGGGATGCGAAAGCCGCCGCCGATCTCCACCAGTTGACCGCGGCTGATGATGACTTCCTGATCGCGACACAGGGCGGCCAGCATGAGCAGGACGGCGGCGGCGTTGTTGTTGACCACCAGCGCCGCCTCGGCCCCGGTCAGGCGCGTGAGCAGGTGCTCGGCATGGACCGCGCGCGACCCGCGGCGGCCCTCGTCAAGGTCGTATTCCAGCGTCGCATAGCCCTCGGCCGCCTGCTGCGCCGCGGCCAACGCCGCGGCGCTGAGCGGCGCGCGGCCGAGATTGGTGTGGATGATGACGCCCGTGGCGTTGATGACCGGCCGGAGCGTGGGGGCCAGGGCCGCCGCCAGCCGCTCGCGGGCGGCGCTGACCAGTTCGAAATCGGGCGGGATGTCGCCGCCGGCGGCGCGGCCGAGCAGGGCGGCCCGTGTCTCGTCCAGGACGGCGCGCAGGGCGTCGGTGGCCGGGGCGCGGCCGAAGGCGTCGACCAGCTCGCCGGCGCCGGGGGCGCGCAGCAGGCGGTCGATGCTGGGCAGATCGCGCAGGACGGCGCGACCGGGGGACGTGGTCATGGGGCTCACCATCAGGCCTGGGGCGCGCCGCGCTCGGTCACCGACGCGGCGCGTTCGCGAATTTGCAGCACCATCTCGAACAGGATGAGAACGGCCGCGGCCAGCAGCGCCACGGCCAGACCCAGCGTGCGGTTCATTTGCAGCCAGGCGCAGAAAGCGGCCCACAAGCCGACAAACAGCGACTGGCGCAGCACGGGAAAGAACAACGGCGGCTGGTCGCGCAAGCCGGGCGGGTTGAAGCGCTTGTTGAGATAATAAAGCGGCACGAGGGCCACTCCCGTGGCGGCGACAATGATCGAAGCCAGGAACGCCCACAGCACCTCGCCGTTGGCCGCCGCCAGCAGCGCCGGCGCGTCGGCCCGCCCCAGGACGACGGCGCGCGCCAGATCGACCCGCGTGACGTCGAACAGCCACATCGTATTGACGACGCGGTCGAGGGCCAGCACGCCCAGCACGAATAGACCGGCCGCCAGCAACATGACCGGCAGCACTCCCAGCCTGCGGACAAATCTGTGCATGGGCAAAATTATATCACGAATGTCGCGCAATCTGACAGATTGTGTATTTGGCCGCCAACCAACGCCGGCGCCCGGCCTCACCCCTCCAGCAAGAACAACAGTGCCCGACCATAGGCCTCGGAGGCCGTGGGGCCGTCGAACGCCTGCGGCTCAGTGCCGGGCGTGATGTGGCAGCGATAGCCGGAGTCAACGCGAGCCAGCGACAGGGTGGCGGGAAACTCCGCGTCTTGCAAGGCGGCCTCCAGCGCCTCGCGCAACTGCTCCTCGGTCGGCATCCACACCACTTCGCGGGTCAGGATATAGTCGAGCGCCCATTCGGCCGTGCCGTGGAAGGCGACGACCGGCCAGCCCTGTACCAATTCGGTGTAGGCCATCATATCGGCCAGCACGAACACGCGATCGTCAAGTTCGCGGTCGGGAATGGCGAAAAAGTCGTAGTTGTTGGTGTGCCAGACGAGACCGGCGGCTTTGAGTTGCTGGGCCAGGGTTAAGGAAATCATGGGATCGTGATTCTACTCAATGACCGGCGCAAAACCTAAACTTTGGGTCCAGCGTCCGTTGCTGAGCCAGACGCTGCTCAAACTCCGCTGCTTCCTCGTCCGACCAGACGCCCGCCAGGGGGTCGAGGCCGGTATAAACAGCCGGTCGAGACTGCGGCAACAGCCCCACTGATTCACGCAGCAGTTGCAGAAACAACTTGTTCGCGCTCCATCCGCGGGCCTCGGCCTCCTGCTTCGGGGCATTACCCAGATGCTTGTCGGCGTCACACACTGTGAGTTGCGTCAACTTATCCCTCCGTGCGTCGCATTAGACATCAATGTATTCATTGTTGACCTTATAGTGCCTGCATAAATGAATGCCAAAGAGGTCACGCTTACTTACCCTCCCACGGATTCAGCATCGTCTGGATCAGGATGGGCCGGCCGATCTTGATGTTGGCCCGGCGAGTGAGCAGCCACAGCGCCAAATCGGCGATGTCCGCCGGGTAGAGGCAGCGCCGGCGATCGAGGCCTGGCGCGCCTTCCGACATCTCCGTCAGCACCATGCCGGGACAGATCGTGTTGACGCGGATGCCGTGGGACTGATTTTCGAGTTGAATCAGTTCGCCCAGGGCATTGAGGCCGAATTTGCTGACCGTGTAGGCCCCGCTTTCGTCGTAATATTCCAGCCCGGCCTCGGAACTGATGTTGAGGATGTGGCCTTCGCGCTGCCGCCGCATAGGGGGCAACACCGCCCGCGCCATCAGGAACGGCCCGCGCAGGTTGATGGCCATCACCCGATCCCATTCCTCAATGCTGTACTCGTGGATGGGCGCGTCGGGCGCGTCGACGCCGGCATTGTTAACCAGAATGTGGACGGTTCCGAAGGCGTCGACCGTCTCGGCCACCACGCGGGCGACGTCGTCCTCGCGTGAGACGTCGGCCGTCACCGCTCGGGCCGTCCCGCCGGCGGCGCGAATCGCCTCGACCACGCGGGCCAACGACGATGCGCGCCGGCCGCAAATAACCACGGACACGCCCTCGGCCGCCAGCGCCAGCGCGATACCCTCGCCGATACCACTGCCGCCTCCGGTCACGATCGCTACCTTGCCGTCGAGTTTTGCCATCTTGCCTGCTCCTTCTTCAATGAGTTGTATAGGCCTATTATATACTCCGCGCCGCCATGAATGAATCCATCGGCCAGGCCCACAGCGCGGCCGGCGGCTCTGCCAGGCGGCCTGGGTTACATGACATAATAAAAGGAAATGCCTGTGGCGCAACCTGCCCAGGTCGCGCGCTCCTCGGCTCGCCTCAGGGGCGGCTTGCGCGGCGGTTTGTGTCTGGTTTGCTCGCGAGCTGGATAGCTCGCGCTACGGGGTGTCGGCCTTGAATTGCCAAAGGTCATGAACCCGCGCCAACTTGCTCATTGGTCGCCTCGCGCCTATGCTACGGGCTATAGATCGATGAGCACGCTACCGGCCGATTTTACGCACTTGCACGTCCATTCGCACTATACCCTGCTGGGCGGCGCGCCCGCGCCCGAAGCGCTGGTCGAGCGCGCGCGGGCCGACGGCCTGACGTCGCTGGCCCTGGCCGACGGCAACGCCCTGTTTGGGGTGGTGGCCTTCGCCCGCGCCTGTCGCGCCGCCAACATCCGGCCCATCATCGGCCTGACGGCCGCCGTCGCCCCGCCGCCGGAGGACATGCCGCCCGACCACGGCGCGGCGCTCGGCCGCCTGGTGCTGCTGGCAACCGGGCCGGCGGGCTACCGCTCGTTGTGCCGCCTGGCCTCCCTCTACCAGACCGACCCCGACCGCGAGCGCCGCGCCCGCCACGGCTTCCGCTGGGATGAACTGCGCGAGCACACCGCCGGGCTGATCGCCGTCAGCGGCGGCCGCACCTGCTGGCTGGAGCGCTATCTGCGCGCCGGACAACCCGGGGCGGCTTCGCGCTACGTGGCCCGGCTGGGCGGCCTTTACGGCGAAGGCTGCACGCTGGCCGTCGGCCCCGACCTCATGATCGGAGAACTGCGGGCCATCGCCGACGAGATCATCGCCCTGGCGACGCGCTTCGGTCTGCACGCCGCCGCCGTCCAGCCCATCTTCTGCCTGGAACCGGAGGAACGCCCCTTGTTGCGCCTGCTGGCGGCCATCGACGACAACTGCCCCATAGATGCCGTCGAGTCCGCCCGGCTGCCCGACGGCGGCGACGAGGCCACGCCGCTCGTGTGGCCCGACCGGGCGGCCTTCGCCGGGGCCTACGCCGCCCGGCCCGAACTGCTCGCGGCGGCGGGTCAGGTGGCGGCCCTGTGTGGCGAGGCGTTGCCCGACGGCCGCCCGCTGTGGCCGTCGCTCGACCTCGCGTCCCCGGCCGACGCGCTGCGCCAACAGGCCGCGGCGGGGCTGGCCCAGCGCTACGGCGACCCCGCGCCGCCGGACGTGGTCGCTCGACTGGCCCACGAGACGGCGGTCATCACCCAGTTCGGTTTCGCGCCCCTGTTTCTGGTCGTGGCCGACGTGGTGCGCTTCGCGCGCGCGTCGGGCATCCCCGCGGGCACGCGCGGCAGCGTCGCCAATTCGCTGGCCGCCTATTGCCTGGGCATCACCACCGTCGATCCGGTGGCCCACGATCTGCTGTTCGAACGCTTCCTCAATCCTGCCCGCCGCCGCCCGCCCGATATCGACCTCGACTTTTGCAGCCGCCGCCGCGACGAGGTACTCGACTACGTGCGCCGCACCTATAGCATGGAGCGCGTAGCCCTGGTGAGCACGATGAACACCTTGCAACCGCGTTCGGCCGTGCGCGAGACGGGCAAGGCCTATGGCTTGTCCAATGAGACCATCAACGCGCTGGTGGCCGTCTTGCCCCGCGGTTGGCATCCCGACCCTCGCCGCCGCTCGACCGAGACCATCGACGACGTCATCGCCGGGATCGCCGACCCCCTGTCTCGCGACGTGGTGCGGCAGGCCTACCGGCTCATCGGCCGCCCCCACCACGCCGGGCTGCACCCCGGCGGCCTCATCATCACCCCCGGCCCGCTAACTGATACCGTGCCGCTGCTGCTGTCGCCCAAGGGCTATCTGGCGACCCAATTCGAGCATGATGACGTGGAGGCCATCGGCCTGCCCAAGCTCGACTTGCTGGGCATTCGCGCCCTGACAGTGCTGGCCGATGCTGTGGAGCTGGTGCAGCGCCGGCAAGACCTGTTAGCCGGGCAGAACGGGACGGCCGCCGACCCGACCGGGGTCGCCCACCTGTCAGGTCTGGAGAGTATTCCCGCCGACGACCCGACGACGGCGGCGATGCTGGCCGCGGGCGACACCATCGGCGTCTTCCAGTGTGAATCCGATGGCGCGCGGCGCACGCTGCGGCAACTGCGAGCGGCCAACGTGGCCGATCTGGCCGTGGCCGGGGCGTTCTTCAAGCCCGGCCCGGCCACCGGCGGCATGGCTCGCGCCTTCGTGCGCCGCTATCGCGGCGAGGAGCCGGTCAGCTACCTGCACCCGTCGCTGGAGCCGATCCTGGGCCGCACCAAGGGCGTGTTATTGTTCCAGGAGCAGGTGCTGCGGCTGGCGGTGGAAGTCGCCGGCCTGAGCTGGGCACAGGCCGACCAGCTGCGGCGCGGCATGAGCAAATTCAAGGCGGCCGACATCGACGCGCTGGCGGCCGAATTCACGGCCGGCTGTCGCCGCCCCGCCCCCGACGGCCCCGGCCTGTCGCCGGAGCAGGCCGAGAAGTTGTGGGGGCAGATCGTCCCCTTCGCCGGCTACGGCTTCAATCAGGGGCACGCCACGGCCTACGCCGACGTCAGCTATCGCTCGGCCTACGTGAAAGCCCATTGGCCGGCCGAATTCCTTTGCGCCCGGCTGGCCGATGCGGGCGGCTTCCACCACCCGGCGGTCTACGTGGCCGAGGCCGAGCGGCTGGGCATCGCCGTGCGGCCGCCGCACGTCAACCACAGTGGCGAGGCCTTCACGCTGGCCTACGAATATGACACCGACGGCGAGCGGCCGGTGCTATGGATGGGGCTGGGCGCGGTGCGCGAGCTGCGGCGCGCCTCGGTAGCCGCCATCATCGCCGCGCGGGCGGCGGGCCGTTTTGCCGGTGTGGCCGATTTGGCCGCCCGCATCGATCTGTCGGCCAAGGAGATCGACCATCTGGTACGCTGCGGCGCGCTTGACGGGCTGGGCGACAGCCGCGCGGCCATGCTCCAGGCGGCGGGGGCCGCCCTCCGCGCCGGCAGCGCTCGGCAGATGAGCTTTGCCTTTCTAAATATATCCGTGGTACAGACCGAAACGGCCGCCGATCGGCTATCATGGGAAATGGAACTGCTGGGCCGCCCCCTGAGCGTGCATCCGCTGGAGCTGGCGCGGCGACGCCGGACAGACGTGGCGATACGGCGCTTGCCGGCGTCTCGCGGCCAAAAGGTGACGGTCTGCGCCGTGCGCGTGCCGGGCTGGCCGGGCGGCGCGGGCTTTTTCATGGGCGACGGCGATGATTTCGCCATCGCCCGGCTGGAACCGACGCCGGCCGCCGAGCGGGTGCGCTGGCCGTCATGGCGGCCGATGCGCCTGAGCGGCCGGTGGAAGACGGACGAGTGGGGCGGAGGCTGGTTCGAGATCGAAGCGTATGAGATGCTGTGACGCGGCGCTCTGTCGTGCTGATCAAAGCGATTGCTTGAACGTCAACTCATCGACGGACAACCCGGGAACTCGCGCTACGGTATTGACGTCTTACAGGATGGAGGAGAATGAGAAATGATGCAGCGAAAATCAAGAGTGATGGTGATATGGTTGCTCGTGGGGCTGTTCGCCCTGGGCCTGTCCGCCTGCGGCGGATCCGAAGACAAGCCGGTGGCCGGGTATCCTGACGCCGAAGACAATATCCTGGTTGAGGACGAGGCCGCGCCGGGTGAAGTGGTGACGACCGAACCCGGCCCCACGGAGGAGATCATCAAGGGCGACGAAGAAGGGCTGGAAGCGGTGCGAGGCGGGCTGGAGTGGCGGCGCGAAGGCGGCATCGCCGGTTTTTGCGACGTCGTGACCGTTCTGGCGGGCACGGCGACGGTCTCGAACTGCGCCACCGACCCGCCCCAGGTCGTCGGCGAGATCACATTGACCAACGAGCAGTCGCAACTGATGCTGACCTGGCTGGAGGAAGTGGCCTCCTTCGAGCACGAGCAGAGCGACGGGGCCGTGGCCGATTCGATGAGCATCGTCCTGACCTTCGAGGGCCAGGGCGACAACGAGGCCACCGCCGACGTGATGGCCGAGATGGAAAAGCTGGCGATGGACGTGCTGGCGACCGTCAATAATCAGTAACCGCCGGCGCATCTTGACCGGCCGCGCCCTGATCGCGGCGGCAGCGACGAGAATGGTCACCCGATGAGGCGGGTCAGGCGACCGGGAACCAACGCCTTGCCCGGTTGCCCGCCCCCTGCCATGCACCAGCCATCACGCAGCCGGTCGTTGGGGCGGGGTTGAACCCCGCCCTCGCCGGTCAGCCCCGCGCGTCCTGACCCAAAATCTGCCCAATCGGCACAATCCGCGGATAATAGCCCCATATGACCCGCGCCTACTACACCGATAGCTACACGTTGCAGTTCGAGACCCGCGTTACGGCCGCCGAGACCCCCGACGGCCGCCCGGCTGTCCTCCTCGATCCCGTTTACTTTTATCCTACCTCCGGCGGGCAGCCCCACGACACCGGCCACCTGCGACGCGGCGATGCCGTCGCCCGCGTGGTCGACGTCATCGAGCGCGAGAGCGACGGAGCCATCCTCCACATCCTCGACCGGGCACTCACGCCCGGCCCGGCGACGGCGACCATCGACCGTGAGCGACGCCTCGACCACATGGCCCACCACACCGGCCAACACCTCCTGTCGCAGGCCTTTGTCCGCGTGGCCGAGGCCGAGACGGTCGGCTTCCACCTCAGCCCGCAGAGCGTCACCATCGACCTCGACCGCGCCGACCTGTCGCCGGCCGAGATCGATGCCGCCGAGACCCTGGCCAACGAGATCATCCGCCGGGACGCGCCCGTCGCCGTCCGTTTTGTGACCGGCGAGGAAGCGGCCGCTCTGCCGCTGCGCAAAACCCCGCCGGGACGTGACGGCCGCCTGCGCCTGGTCGATATCGAAGGCTTTGACCTGACCGCCTGCGGCGGCACCCACGTGGCCCGCACGGGTGAGGTCGGGTTGGTCAAGATCGTGCGGACAGAGCGGCGCGGAGCCACCACGCGCGTCGAGTTCCTGTGCGGCGCGCGCGCGCTGGCCGACTACCGCCAGAAGCTGGACATCCTGCGAAGTCTGAGCGCGGCGCTGACGACGGGGGCGGCCGATCTGCCCGCCGTCGTGGTCAAAATTCAGGACGAGAACAAGGCGCTGCGAACCGAGTTGCGGCGGCGCGAAGCGGCCCTGCTGGCGCTGGAAGCCGAGCAGCTGCTGGCCGGGGCCGCCCCGCTGGGGGAGGCGCGCCTGGTGGCGCGGGTCTTCACCGGCCGCGAGCCGGACGAGCTGCGGCGGCTGGCCGGCGCGCTGACCGAGGCCGGCAGCGTGGTGGCCCTGCTGGGGCTGGCCGGGGAACGGACGCACCTGGTTTTCGGCCGTTCGGCCGGCGCGCCGGGGCACATGGGCGAACTCATCAGACCGGCGCTGGCGGCGCTGGGCGGGCGCGGCGGCGGCAATGCGACGCTGGCCCAGGGAGGCGGCCCGGCGGGGGATGAAGCGAAGGTGGCGGCAACGCTGACTGCGGCGGCGCGAGAGCTCAGGCAAGCCCGCGAAGGGCCCGGAATGTAAAAACGGCCACCTGACAGATAGCCAGGTAGCCGTTTCCGATGCCTCATTTGCGAAGGCGCGTACTCAATCCTCCTGAGAGGTAACCTTGCGCTCCCACTCGATGGGATCGCCATATCCCAGATCGCTGATGCCCAGCTTTTCCATGATTTTCAATGCGGCGCTGCGGCGAAAGGCGGAAAAGGTAATGACGTGGGCGATCATGCCGCCGTAACTGAAACGTTCGTGCGGGTCGCATGAGGTGTCTACAAACATTTCATCCCAACGGTGCTCATCGCGCACCTGGCGCACCAGTTCGGCAAACTCGAGGAAGGCGCTATCCAGGCGATCGAGCATGCCGGCAACCGATTTATCCGGTTCATCAGGGTACGACCGATGGCCGACGGCTGCCAGCCAGACCTCTTTGGTGAACACCAGACGGTTCAGGGCCTCGCGCAGCGTTCCTTCGGCCGATTCAAACGGCAAAGGATTCTGCGGCGTCGCTACCGGCGCATCCAACTGTTCGTCAGTCAGATTCCTGGCGCGCTCCAACATGCGGCGCGTCAACCATACATCGTGGTCAATTAAACGATCGCTAATGTCCATGTTCAATTCTCCTTTTATCGAAAATAGGTAAGGTTGTTGGCGCAAGGGATCATAGTGGATGCCGTTGGGGCCGGGCAGATGCACCCGCGGAAAGGGGATGCGCCGGTAGTGGCTGGGGGAGAGGCCATAGTAATGTCGGAAGGCTCGCGAAAATCCCTCCAGACTCTCATAGCCCGCATCGAACGCGATATCCGTCACGGCTTGCTGCGTGGTGGCTAACGCATGAGCCGCACATTCCAGCCGCAAGCGGCGACGTAACTCACCCGGTGACTCACCGATGAGGCGGTGAAACACACGCTGGAAATGAAAGCGGCTCAGATGCACTCGTTCGGCCCAGACCCACTCCGCGTCCTCATCATTCCAACTCTCGCTGATGATCCGCAGTAGTGCTTCAGCCCTGGCGTTAGGTAATCCCTTGAAGTCCATACTTTTTATTCTAGCGGTTTGGCTGGGCATCCGCTTGACCGTGGTTGCTCTATCTTCGCTCTCCGTGGCGCCGGTTTCTTAACCGGCTCCGCAGCCCAGCCCGTTCCCGGCCGCCGCATCAGGGTGCGGCGCTACACCTCGCCAACTGAAAAACCCTGCCACTTAGATGACTTCGCGTTGCGGCCGGCGACAAATCCAGTAAACTGAACACCGGAGGCTAATGTGGAGGAGCGATGTCGTCATCTCGTAACAGGAACGCCAAACAGTCGTTGCCGGTCGTGTCGTTTTTCGCCGACGTGCAACAAGGCCACGCTCCCGGACTTGCCCAAGCAACCCGCAAATGACTGCCGGCGACGACCTCCTCGCGTACATTTTCGGTGACCGCCGGCCGGCCTTCTACCCGTCGTTCGCGGCCGACGTGCGGGCATCGCGCCGCTTCCGCGCCTTCGCCCACGCTTATCGCGACAAGATTCGGGCCAAGCTGAAGAACGCCGGCGACGACGACGGCGAGCTGGACCTGGCCGCCGAACTGGAAACCGCGGCCTTGCTGCTGCGCGAGGCCCGGTTTGCCGTCGAATACGAGACGTATGCCGCCGCCAAACAGCGTGGGCCGGACTTCACCGTCACCTACAAAACCCACACACCTTTCAACGTGGAAGTCCGCCGCCTGCGCCGGCTCGAACCGGATGCGGACGACGCCGAGACGCGCGCCGCCCGGCTGGCAGCCGTCTTGGTCGACAAGGTGGGCCAGATGCCGCCAAGCATCGTCAATTTCTTGTGGCTGGTCAACGAAAGTCCCATGACCGAAGCCGATCTGGCGCGCGCAACGGCGGCTTTTGTGCGCGCGGCCGAGCGCAAAGACGACGACTTTTTCGCCCGCCGTGGCTTTGTCGACACGGCCGGCCTCCTGCGGCAATACCCACGCCTCAGCGGCATTGTGTCGCACGGCCCCCCCGTCGCCGGCCTCTGGCTAAACCCGGCCGCCCGCCACAAGTCGCTGCCCGACATCGCAACCGCTCTTCGTCGGGCGGCAAGCGAGCCCTCACGGTCAATGCGATAACAAACGAGCCCCTGCCATTCCCCTTAACTCGATGGGCGTTTAGGGTTTTTCAGTTGTCGAGGTGTAGCGCCGGATTTTTATCCGGCGGCCGGGAACCGGCCGGGCCGTGGAGCCGGTTTAGAAACCGGCGCTACGGAGGGGGATCGATTTCTGAAAATCCCTGTGGGCGTACCTTCCTTCCTTGCCACCCTGACCAAAGCGAGTAAAATGAAAGCGGGATTAGAGGAAAATCTGGAGGAGCGATGCCGTCATCTCGCAACAGCAACGCCATACAGGCCCTGCAGATCGTGCCGTTTTTCGCCGAACTGTCGGAGGAACACGCCACTGAGTTGTCCAAAAGCCTCGTGCCGCGTCGTTTCGGCACCGGCCAGGTCATTTTTCATCTGGGCGATCCCGGCGGGCTGCTCTACCTGATCAGCCGCGGCAAGGTCAAGATCAGCCACACCACGCCGGAAGGCCAGGAAGTCGTGCTGGCTATCCTTGGCCCCGGCGATTTCTTCGGTGAGCTGGCTCTGCTCGACGACGCGCCGCGCTCGGCCACGGCCGAAGCCCTGGAAGCAACCGAGACGTGGACACTCCACCGCGAGGAATTCATCAATTATCTGACGGACAACCCCGACTTCGCTCTCCACGTGCTGCAGACGCTGGCCCGCCACATCCGGCGGCTAAATACTCAACTGGCCGACATTTTCTTCCTCGACCTGCCCGGACGGCTGGCGCGGACGCTGCTGCACCTGGCCGAGCAATACGGCACCTACACCACCGACGGCACGATCATCAACCTGTCGCTGACCCAGACCGACCTGGCCGAGATGACCGGCGCGACGCGCGTCAGCGTCAACAAGGCGCTCGGCCGCTTCCGGCGCGCCGGCTGGATACGGGTCGCCGGGCGACAGGTGACCCTGCTCGACCGCGAGGCGCTGGCCGGGCTGACCGAGGTCTCCAGCGCCGCTTGAGGGGAGTGAGAATCAATAACGGATAGGGCACAAACAGTTCGGATGAAACGGGAGGAAATCACTCGATCCGTTTGCTCCTATTCATCTGTATGCGATCCGTGTGAAATTACCGATCTCCAAAAGTGCCTGTCTACGAACATCTCCCCGTCGGACCCATGAGAAATACACCGGAACATTACGCCGATGGGGCGCAAATCGTGTATAAACACGAGATTATTTTTATCGAGACGACTCCAGTCATAATCGTATGAGTGTTATCGACCACGACAATCCGATCCCGGACGAGCCGGAAGTCGCCCCCCCCCACCCCGCTGCTTCCGGCCGCCGGTGGGGGAACGCGGCCGTCCTGTTGTTGCTGGCCGTTTTGGTGCTGGCCGCCTGGCTGCGCCTGACAGGCATCAACTGGGACAGCGACACCCACCTGCACCCCGACGAGCGCTTCCTGACGATGGTCGCCAGCGGTATCAGCAGTGTCGACAACCCGCTCGACTACTTCCGCACCTCGATCTCGACGCTCAACCCCTACAATTTTGGCTTCGACCTGTTCGTTTACGGCAACTTCCCTATGACCGTGACGCGCTACGCGGCCGAGTGGGCCGCCCGTCTGTGTGACGCGGGCACGGCCCCGACCGACTGGTGCGGCCATGCCTACAGCAGCTACGACGGCGTGCAGCTCGTCGGCCGCTTCCTGTCGGCTCTGGTCGATCTGTTGTCGATCCTGTTCACCTTTCTCATCGGCCGCCGCCTCTACGGCCGCTGGGCCGGGTTGATCGCCGCCGCGCTGCTGGCCTTCGCCGTCATGCCCATCCAGCAGTCCCACTTTTTCACCATGGACAACTGGGCCACCATGTTCACGACCGTGGCCCTCTATGCCGCTGTGCGCGCCGCCACGCTGGGCGACCCGCAGCCCCGCTTCCGCTGGCGCTGGTGGGTCGTGTTCGGGTTGGCTCTGGGCCTGGCCGCCGCCTCGCGCATCAACATGGCCCCGTTGGCGCTGGTGATCAACGTCAGCGCGGTCATTCTGATCGCGCGCGTCAGGGACGCGGGGGAGAAAGGCAGCAGGGGAGCAGGGGAGAAAGCGGATACCACGGACTCTCTGAACTCGTATCTCGTATCTCGTATCTCGTATCTCGCCGTCCTCGGCATCGCCCTGGCCGCCTTCGCCTCCATCCTCACCTTCCGCGTGGCCCAACCCTATGCCTTCATGGACGCGCAGATGGCGCGCGAGACGGCTCTGGCCGAGACGGGGGTGGCCCCGGGGTCGCTGGAGGTGGCCGTCAAGTCGATCATCGGCCTCAACCCGCAATTCCTGTCGAATATGGCCGAAATTCAGCGGCTGCAAGCGCCGGAAGCCCTCTTCCCGCCGGCCATCCAGTGGGTTGACCGCCCGGCCATTCTCTTCCCCCTCAGCAACATGATCCTGTGGGGCATGGGGCTGACCGCCGGACTGTTCGCCTGGTTTGCCGTGTTCTGGGCCCTTTGGCGAATGGTAACGACAAAAACCACGACAAATACGAGATACGAGATACGAGATACAAGTGAAGAGTCGCGTTCTTCACTCGTATCTCGTGTCTCGTATCTCGTCCCTCGTGAGTGGATGCTCCACGCCATTCCCGTCTTCTGGACACTGACTTACTTCCTCTATATGGGCACGCGCTGGGTCAAGTCGGTGCGCTACTTCCTGCCGCTCTACCCGGCGCTGTTCGTGCTGGCGGGCTGGGCCATTGTCTGTTTGTGGCGCAAGGCAAGGGCGAATGACGAATTACGAGTGACGAATGGCGAACGTTCTTCGCTCTTCACGCGGCACTCATCACTCGTCACGGCTTTGGCCGCGCTCATCATCGTGCCCAGCTTCCTGTGGGCCATCACCTACACGCGCATCTATCGCCAGCCGATGACTCGCGTCGCCGCCTCGGCCTGGATCTACGACAACGTGCCCAGCGGGGCGACGTTGCTCTACGACACGGCCGGCGGAACCACGGCCGAGTTGCATCTGCCGCTCAAGGGGATGCTATTTGAGGATCAGGGCGTGCCGCTCTACCTCGACTTCAGCCTGCCGGAGGACGGCGTCATCCGCGCCGTGCGCTTCAACTACCTGAGCGACCCCGATTTCGACGTGGAAGGCGCGGCCGATGATGCCGAGACCCTCCGCGTCCGGCTCAACGAGGACGAGCCAGTGGAGCAGCCGCTGGCGCTGGACGGCGAGCGGCGGGCGGTCATCGTCGATCTGCCGCCCACGCCCACGCCCGCCGGGCAGCCCATGCGCCTGACGGTCGAGGGCGGGCCGGGCGGCCCCATCCGCGCCGGAACGAGCCTGATGGTCAACGAGCACTGGGACGACATCCTGCCCGTGGGGATGGACGGCCGCAATCCCTACGGCAGCTACTACACCGAAGTGACCGGCGGCCAACGGCCCGTCACCAATCCCGACAGCCCGGAAAAGCGCCAGGAGATGCTCGCCTGGCTCGACGAAGCCGACTACGTTCTGATCAGCAGCCAGCGCGCCTTGTGGAACCTGCCGCGTATGCCGCAGACCTACCCGCTGATGATGAAATATTACGAGTCGCTGTTCGACGGCTCGCTGGGCTTTGAACTGGTAAGCCAGTTCCACGAGGACACCCGCCTCGGCCCGCTCACCATCAGCGACACCTCGGCGCAGATCGGCTGGGGCCGGCCCCCGGACATCGGCTGGCCGCCGCCCAGCGAGCTGGCGGCTGAAGAGGCTTTCAGCGTCTACGATCACCCGCCGGTGTGGATCTTCCGCAAGACCGATGCCTATGACGCCGACCGCGCGCGGGCGCTGCTGGAGCAGGTCGACCTGAGCAACGTGATCGTCCAGAATCCGCTGGAGGCGACCCAGGCCAAGGACGGTCTGATGCTGAGCGAATACGAGCGGTCGTTACAGGAGTCGGGCGGGACCTATACCGACGTGTTCGACATCGACGGCCTGCTGTCGCGCACCCCGTGGCTGGCGGCCGTCGTCTGGATGCTGGCGCTGGTGCTGCTGGGTTGGGCCGCCTTTCCACTGGCCTTCATCGCCCTGCGCGGCCTGCCCGACCGCGGCTACGCCTTGTCGCGGGTGCTGGCCCTGCTGATCGTCTCCTACGTACCCTGGCTGACGGCCAGCATCAAGTTCATGCCCTTCTCGCGCGGGATGATCGCCCTGACGCTGGGCCTGCTGGTGCTGTTGAGCGCAGTGATCTTCATTCGGCGGCGGGCGGAGATGACCGCCTTCCTGCGCGAGCGCATCGGCTATGTCGTGCTGATCGAACTGCTGGGCGTGGGCCTGTTCCTGCTCATGGTGGGCATCCGGCTGGGCAATCCCGACGTGTGGGACGTGATCTGGGGCGGCGAAAAGCCGATGGATTTGTCCTACTTCACGGCCGTGATGCGCTCCACCGTGTTCCCGCCCTACGACCCCTGGCACGCCGGGGGCTACATCAACTACTACTATTACGGCTTCGTCTTCGTCGGCGCGCTGACCAAGCTGCTGGGCATTGTTCCGGCGGTGGCCTACAATCTGGTGTTGCCGATGCTGTTCAGCATGACGGGTCTGGGGGTGTTCAGCATTGCCTGGAATCTGGTGACATCCCTGGAAACCGGCTTCTTCCGGAAAAAACCGGTTTCCAGCCCCTCTCTCCAGCCTGCGCCACAGTTCGCGAGCTGGGTAGCTCGCGCTACGGCTGAACTCCGCTCGCGGGCGGCCGTTGCCGGGTTCATCGCCGTCGCCCTGGCCCTGCTGCTGGGCAATCTGGCCCAGGTGACGGTCATCGGCAACGCCTGGTATCAATCCGGCTCGGAATCGCTGGATGCGCTGCCCGTGATCGGCCACGCCGCGCGCACGCTCGACGGCGGCCTCAAGCTGCTGGGCGGCAAACCGGCCCCGGTCTATCCCGGCGACTGGTTCTGGCTGGCCACGCGCAGCATCAACTATGAACCGGGTGAAGTACAACCCATTACCGAGTTTCCCTACTTCACCTTTCTCTACGGCGACCTCCACGCGCACATGATCAGTATGCCGCTGCAAATGCTGGCTCTGGCCTGGGCGGTGGGGGTAGTTTTGGCGACAGAAAAACGACGAAACAAGCGATCAGAGACGAGATACGAGCTACGAGATGCGAGTGGAGAACGCTCTGAACTCGTATCTCGTATCTCGTATCTCGTATCTTTCCTGGTCGGCGCTCTGGCAATTGGTGTGCTGCGGCCGACCAACACCTGGGACTGGCCGACATATCTGCTGCTGGGGGCGCTGGCCGTGGGCTACTACGTGCTGCGGGGCGACGGTTTCTCGTGGCGGGCGGCGGCCAGGGCGGGAATCCTCGCCCTGGGGCTGGTTGGCCTGTCGTCGCTGCTCTTCCTGCCCTTCACCCACAACTATGGCTCGGCTTATTCGTCGGCCTCGCTCTGGCCCGGCTCCTACACCCGCGCCGGGAACTACTTACTCATCCACGGCCTGTTCCTCTTCTTCATTGTCACCCATCTGGCCCGCGAGCTGCGCGACTGGACGGCGTCGTGGACCGAGGCGGGCAAGCGCCGGCTGGAGCCGCATGGCTGGCTGGTCATCATGGCCCTGGTGCTGTTTCTGGCGGCGACGGTTTTGTTGCTGCTGCGTGGCTACTACGTCGCCCCCATCGCCCTGCCGCTGCTGACGACCGCCGGGCTGTTGGCCCTGCGGCCCAACTTGCCCGCGGCGCGGCGGGTCGTCCTGGCCCTCATGGCCGCCGGGCTGGGCCTGACGCTGGTGGTGGAGATCGTCGTCCTCGACGGCGACGTCGGCCGCATGAACACCGTGTTCAAGTTCTATTTGCAGGTCTGGCTGATGCTCAGCGTCGCCTGTGGCGTGGCCGCGGTGTGGGCCTGGCCGTCGATCCGCGGCGCGCGACTGCGGCCGGCATGGACGGCGGCCCTGGGCGTGCTGGTCTTTCTGGCCCTGCTCTACCCGCTGACGGCCACGCCCGCCAAGTGGAAAGTGCGCATGAACCACGACGCGCCCAACACGCTCGACGGCGAGGCGTTTCTGGATTACGTCGATTACGGTGACACTGATTACGCCGGCAACGGCATCACCATCCGCCCGGCCGACGACCTGGGGGCCATCGACTGGCTACGGCGCAATGTCGCCGGCACGCCGGCCATTATGGAGGCCCACGGCGGCAACCCCTACCGCTCCATCGCCGCGCGCATTGCCATGTACACGGGACTGCCCAACGTCATCGGCTGGGACTGGCACCAGCGCCAGCAGCGGGCCGTGACGACGGGCACGGATGTGACGAATCGCATTGACGACGCGAACAATTTCTATAACACGCTTGACCCGGCCGTGGCGCGGAACATCCTTGCCAGGTACGGCGTCGAATATATCGTCATCGGCTCGCTGGAGAACGCTTACTATTGGCCCGAAGGCTTGGCCAAGTTTGACCAGATGATCGCCGACGGCACATTGACCGAGGTCTACCGCGACGCGACGGCGCGGGTGCTGCGCGTGGCTCAGTAAAGCCGTGGGCAGCCGGACAATGAATCTGAAGTAATAGTGAAATCATGACGATTGTGCAGAAACCGGCGACCTTTCAATGGGACGATAATGGGACGATGATGCAGGGGCGAACGTCCTCTGTTTATCCGCCGGCGAACCGCGCTCGCACGCTATCGGCACCGGCGACGGCCGCATCACAAGCATGACTGACGTATTGGCCGCCGTCCGCTGGTGGGCGGCACTGACGCTTTTGGGGCTGGCAGCGCTGCCGCTGGTCTACACATTGCTGCGGCGGCTGCCCGACCGCGGCTACGCCTTCGCGCGCCCGGCCGGGCTGTTGCTGGCGGCCTACGTTTTCTGGCTGGCCGGCTCGCTGGGCTTTGCCGGCAACGACGGCGGCGGCATCGTCCTGGCGATTGGCATCGTGGCCGCCCTTTCCTGGCTGGCCTACCGCCGGCGGCCGGACACCGACCCGTCCTTACGAGAATGGCTACGCGAGAATATGACCGCGGCCGTCGCCGCCGAACTGCTCTTCCTGGCGATCTTCGCCTTGTGGGTCTGGGTGCGCGCCCAAAATCCATCCATCAGCGCCACCGAGAAGCCGATGGAGTTCGCCTTCCTTAACGGCGTCGGCCGCAGCCCCGCCTTCCCGCCTCTCGACCCGTGGCTGTCGGGTTTTGCCATCAGCTACTACTACTTCGGCTACGTCATGGTTTCCCTGCTGGGGCGGCTGTCCTTTGTCGCCGAGCCGCAGGCCTTCAACCTGGCTATCGCCTGGATCGTGGCCGGGACGGCGACGGGGGCATTCGGCGTCGTTTATAACCTGATCAGCCTGCGGCGACATACGACATACGAGATACGAGATACGCGATCAGACCGGTCTGAACGCTTATCTCGTATCTCGTATGTCGTGTCTAAACCGGCTCTTCTGTGGGGTCTTGTTGCCGCTCTGGCCGTTCCGCTGGCCGGGAACCAGCAAATGGCGCTGGAACTGTTGCACGGCAACGGCGTGGGGAGCGACGGTTTCTGGGCCTGGCTCGACGTGCGCGACGTGGAAGGCCCGGCCGTCAGCCCGGCCGAGGACGGCGCTCCGCCCCGCTACGAGACATCGGCCTGGTGGTGGTGGCGCACGTCGCGGGTCATCCACGAGTACCACCTCTCCGGCCGGGCCGAGGAAGGGCTGGAGCCCATCGTCGAAGTCCCGGCCTTCAGCTTCATTCTCGGCGATCTGCACCCCCACGTTCTGGCCCTGCCCTTCGCCTTTCTGGCAATGGCCGTGGCGCTGGCCTGGTGGCTGGAGATCAGGCAAATTGCGAATGACGAATTACGAGTGACCAATGAAGAGCGCTCGTCACTCGTCACTCGTCGCTCGTCATTCGTCACTCGTTTCGGCGCTCCCCTCTCCTTGTGGCTGTTCACGGCTGTCGTGCTGGGCGGGCTGTCGTTCCTTAACACGTGGGATGTGGGCATTTACCTGTTTCTGGTGCTGGGGGCCTTCTTTCTGGCCCACTGGTTCGTGGCGGGGACGACGCGCGGGCTGCCGGGCCGGACGGCGCTGCTGGCCGTCTCCCTGGTGGCGGCGGCCGTGGTGCTCTATCTGCCGTTCTATCTCGGCTTTCGCTCGCAGGCCGGCGCGCCGTTTATCCTGCCGTTTCTGATGCGGCCGACGCGGCTGGTGCAATACCTGATCATTTTCGGCCTGCCCCTATCGGCCATCACTATCTTGCTGGTAACGCTGGCCGCGCGGCAGCGCTTTCGCCACTGGCGGGCGGGCGTGGGCGCGGCTGCGGCGGTGGTGGGCGGGCTGCTGCTGATCATGCTGCTGTGGACGTGGCTGCTGGCCGCGGGGCCGGAGAACGGCCGCATCCTGGGCCTGGCTAACGAGCTAAACTTGGGCTTGCCGCCGCATCCGGGCGGGGCGATTGCGCCGCTGTGGGGGTTGCGGGCGGTGGGGGCGCTGCTGCCGCCGCTGCTGGCCGCGCGGCTGGGGTCGCCGTGGCTGGTGCTGGGGCTGGCGGGGTTGCTGGCGCTGGTGGTCATGGTGCTGCGGACGTGGGGGGAAGAAGAGCATCCACAGATTTCGCGGGGGACACCGATTATAGAGGTCGAAGAGGGCATACAGCGGGAAGGCACCGAGCCGGGGTTTGATTCAGAGCGGCTGCTGGTCACTGAACACGCGCGCCCGGACACAGATCACCCCCCTCTGCCCACCCCTCACGCCTTCGACGTGGATGCGCTGGCGGCCGTGGAGGTGCCGGTGGATGCCGGTTGGGGGACGCGGGCCATGCCTTTCGTGCTGCTGCTGGTTCTCACCGGGCTGCTGCTGACGCTGGGGCCGGAGTTCATCTATCTGCGCGACAACTTCGGCGTGCGGCTGAACACGACCTTCAAGTTCTACTATCAGGCCTGGGCCATGTTTGGCGTCGCCGCGGTCGTGGGCCTGGACTATCTGTGGGCCACACGGCGCAGCCCCGCCTCGCGGGCCGTGGCCGCCGTCGCCACGGCCGGCTACGCGGCGCTGCTGGCCGTGGCCCTGCTGTTCCCCGTCTATGCCGTGCGGTCGCGAGCGGCCGAATATCGCGGCCCGGCTCGCGCCGCCGACGGCACGCCGCTGGAGCGCCAACCGGCCACCCTCGACGGACTGGCCTGGCTGGCACGCTTCAACCCGTCGGAGTACGAGGCCATCACGTGGCTGCGCGACCAAGCCGCCGCGACCAGCGGCCCGCCCCCGGTGGTGCTGGAGGCGGTCGGCGGGCAGTACAGCGGCTACGGTCGCGTGTCGGCCAACACCGGCCTGCCCACCATCCTGGGCTGGCCCGGCCACGAATGGCAGTGGCGCGGCAGCGACCACCCCGAACCCGGCCGCCGCGAGCCGCTGGTCGAACAAATCTATACCACGCGCGACCTGGGCGTCGTCGGCTTCCTGCTCGACCAGTTCGATGTGGCTTACATCTACGTGGGCGACCTGGAGCGGGAGCAATACGGCGAGGCCGGCCTGCGCAAATTCGCCGACGCGCTGGAGGTTGCCTTCGCCAATGACCGTGTTACCATCTACCGCTGGCAACCAGTCGCCCTTCAATAAGCAATGATGGCCGGTGAAACAAACCCGATTGTCCCTGCCCCGGACGCGGCCGATGAGGCCCTTATGACCGATTCTCCCCGTCCGGCAGCCCCCCCGGCGGCCGATAGGCCGAGCGATTCTGCCGGCGCTCCGGTCGGACGGGCGCGCGCGTGGGCGTCCTTCACCATCGCCGACGGCCTGATGCTGCTCATCGGCGGGCTGGCCGCCTGGCTGCGCCTGGGCGATCTGGCCGGGCTGCCCCTCTCGCCGGCCGAGGCCACGGCGGCGCTGGCGAACCGGCAGTTCTGGTCGGCCGCGCCGCTCGATGTGCCCGTGAGCAGTCCGGCCTACTTCGCCTTCACCCATCTGGTGATGTCGCTGGGCGGCAGCAGCGATACGGCGGCACGGCTCGTTCCGGCCGTTTTCGGCGTGCTGACTGTTCTGCTGGTCTGGGCCTGGCGCGGGCGGGCGGGGCCGTTGGCGCGGCTCGCGGCCGGGTTGTTTCTGGCCGTGTCGCCGCTGCTGGTGGCCGTCTCGCGCACGGCAGGCGGCGACGCCATCGCGCTTTTCGCGCTGCTGGGCCTGGCGGTGGCCGCCAATCGCGTGCTCGACGGCCGGCGTCAGTGGGCTATCACCGCCGGGGTTGCCCTGGGGCTGGGGCTGACCAGTTCGCCGCTGTTCTATAGCGGCCTTGTGGCGTTGATCGTCATGATCCTGGTCGCACAACCATTCCGTCGCTCCGCTGTAGCGCAAGCTGTCCAACTGGCAGCAGAAGACGAACGCCAGCTGGACAGCTTGCGCCACAGCCCGCAGCAGATGGCGGCAGAAGAAGGCAAGCGGGACAGCTTGCGCTACATGGGGCTGGCGGCGGGCCTCACGTTTGCCGCTGTCGCCACCAGCCTGTCGCTCTACCCGGCGGGTCTGGGGGCGGCGTTGCGCCTGTTGCCGGCGTGGCTGGCCCAATTCAGTCTGCCGTCGAGCGCCGGCGTGGCCGTCTCGCCGCTACTGGCCCTGCTGCGCTACGAACCGGCGGCCGTCGTCCTGGGCCTGCCGGCCGTCGTCGCCGCGGGACGCGGACGCCGTGGGCGGGCGCTGTCGGTGTGGCTTGGCCTGGCGCTGCTGCTGACGCTGCTGCAATCCGGCGTACTGGTCAATGTCACCGCTGCCCTGCTGCCGGCCTATTTGCTCGCCGGGCTGGCGGCGGCGGCGGCCGTGGGCCGGCGTGACCCGGCCCCGGTCGCCGGGCGGCGCACAGGCTGGTTCACGGCGGCGGCCATTCTGGGGCTGGGGGCGCTGCTGCTGGTCGCCGGCGGCCGCCTGGCCCGGCTCAACCTGCTGGCCGGGGAAAACACGACGCTGATCGCCCTGGCCGTGCTGGCGTTTATTCTGGCCGGGGGAGCGGTGGTGCTGGCGATGGCCTGGGAAAGCCCGGCGGCGCGGCGCGGCGCGTTCCTGGGCGCGGCCGGGCTGCTGCTCTTCTGGCAATGGGGGGCGGCCTGGCAACTGAGCCGCGTGGGAGCCAACGACCCTCGCGAGCGCTGGGTGACGGAGGGCAGCACCAACGACGTGGCGGTGATGATCGACTTGCTGGGGGATGTCTCGCGGCAGGTGAAGAACTCCAACCGCGACCTGATCATCTTTAGCCAGGTCGAGTCGCCGGTGCTGCGCTGGTATCTGGGTGATTTCGTCGGCTTCCAGAGCGGCCCGGCGCTGCCCGTAAACACGACGGCCGATGTGGTGATTACCCCGGCCGGCAGCGATCCGGCCCTGCCGGCCGACTATTTCGGCGCCGACTTCGGCCTGACGCAGCGCGACCCGCTTGCCGCGGGGCCGGGCACGGTGTCGGACGTGCTCAAATGGTGGCTGTTCCGCGAATCGACGGCCGTCCCGGACACGCAACGGGTGGTCGTGTGGGTGCGCAGCGATTTGGCGAATGCGCCAGGAGATGGCTGAACTGTGTATTAAGCCATTATTTGAAGAATAGGACTATCCCGCTTCTTCCGGTTAAATCGATAGCCACAGATTATTCACAATGACCGACCAACACTTGCTGAGGTGGAACGACGCGATCATGGCCGACAGCGCGCCGGGCGACGAAACGGACGCGCTCATCGCGCGCTGTCTGGCCGGCGAGCAACGCGCCTACGTCGAACTCTATGACTACTACAGCGGCCTCATCTACCGCCTGAGCTATAGCCTGCTGGGCGATCGCGAGGACGCCGAAGAAGTGTTGCAGGACAGCTTCGAGTATGCTTTCCGCCGCCTCGACCACTTTGATGCGCGCAAGTCGGCCTTCAAGACCTGGCTCTACCGGATCGCCGTCAGCCGCTGCCGCAACAAGCGCCGCCGCAAATGGCTGCCGTCGTTCTCGCTCAGCGCCTTCGACGGCGACGAACCGCGGGACCCGGCGGCCACCCCACCGGACGAGCGCGCGCTGCTCAGCGAGCAACAGCGCGAGGTGTGGGCGGCCGTCAGCGATCTGTCGCCCAAGCTGCGCGAGGTGGCAATCCTGCGCTATTATGGCGGTCTGCCCTATGCCGAGATCGGTCAGGTGCTCGACATCCCGCCCAAGACGGCCGAGTCGCGCATGAGGCTGGCCCACAAGGCGCTGCGGGAACGACTGAGCGACATCGTGGAGTGAGGCCGACGCTCTCAGGACGTGTATATAAAGGTAATGCGTTCGTGCAACGGGCAACTGGAGGGGCGTTCTTCGGAAACGACCCTAAAGTGCCTGACTGCGAACCCTGAACAATCATGGACACCGAGCACATTTTGTCACTGACCACCGATTACGCGCTGGGGCTGCTGACGGCCGAGGAGCGCCGCCGCGTGGAGCGCCACGCCGGCCGCTGCCCCACCTGCCGCGCCGCCCTGGCCCGCGAGCGCAGTCTGGCCGCCCTGGTGCGCGGCGCGGTGCAACAGGCGACGTGGCCCGACCCCGCCCGGCTGGGCGCGCTGCGTCCGGCCGCCGCCCGGCCCCGTCCCGCCGTCGCCCCGCTCTACCGGCGGCTGGCCCCGGTGACGCTGGCCACCGTGCTGCTG
>JACKBY010000029.1 GCA_020634335.1 Promineifilum sp.
CCCGCCCACGAACCAGCAAACAGCCGCCGCCACCGGGCCGAGCCACGGCCGGCGCGTTTGAAAGTTCTCTTCAGTCAAGCGTGGGGCATATCCTCCCATGACGGCCTATTGTATACGCCTACCCGTCTCGCGTGCATGGTAGCGCCGGATTCTTAACCTGTGCCCAGACAATGATGAGTGCCGAAATAGCCTGACCCGGCCGCATGTCCACTCTTCGCTATCCGCTCTCTACTGATCACGTGCCTCAATCTCCCGCTTGCGCTACTCTTATGGGTATACGGCAGCGGAGACAACATGCCCGGCCCACTAACTTCGCTCAAGGTACTCGATTTCACCGCCCTCTTGCCCGGCCCTTTCGCCACGATGATGTTGGCCGACCTGGGGGCCGCGGTGGTGCGCATCGAGTCGCCCACCCGTCCGGATATGGTGCGTTTCCTGCCGCCTTTCGACGGCGATGTCTCCGTCTGGCACGCCGTCCTCAACCGCAATAAACGTTCCCTGGCTCTCGATCTGAAGAGATCGGGAGCGGCCGAGGTTGTCCGCCGCCTGGTCACGAACGGAGGCTATGACATCGTCATCGAGCAGTTCCGGCCGGGCGTCATGGATCGCCTGGGCGTCGGCTATGGGGCTCTGCACGCGGCCAACCCAGCCCTCATCTACTGCGCCCTGACCGGCTACGGTCAGACCGGCCCGCTGCGTGATCGGGCCGGGCACGACATCAATTATCTGGCTCTCTCCGGCGCGCTCAGCTACAGCGGCCGCCGCGCGTCCGGGCCGCCGCCGCTGGGTATGCAGGTGGCAGACGTGGGCGGTGGCGCGCTGGGGGCGTTGGTCGGCTTGCTGGCCGCCGTCATACAGCGCGCGGCCACGGGGCAGGGGCAATACGTCGACATCAGCATCTTCGATATGATGGTCGCCTGGCAAGCGCATCTTCTGAGCCACGCCCTCGTCGCCGGAGAGACGCCTGAAGCGGAAAGTATGGCGCTCAACGGCGGCCGAGCCTATGATTTCTACGCGACGGCCGACGGTCGTTGGCTGTCCGTGGGCAGCTTGGAACCCAAGTTCTGGGAGGGTTTTTGCGCGGCCATCGACCGGCCGGACCTCATGGGGCCGGGGCTGAGTGGCGACACGACGACGCAGGCGTGGGTCAAGACCGAAGTGCGCGCGGCCATATTGACCCGACCGCTGGCCGAGTGGCTGGCCGTTTTCGCCCCGCTCGACGTGTGCGTGGAGCCGGTGCTGAACGTTCCGGAGATGCTGACCCACCCGCACACACTCGCCCGCGAGTTGATCGTGGATGTACCGAGGCCTGACGGTGGCACGCAGCGGCAGGCCGCAAACCCGTGGCGTTTCTCCGGAGCTGCGGCCGATTATCGCCACATCGGCGCGACGTTAGGGTTGCACACGGAAGAGGTTTTGCGCGAAGCCGGCTTTTCGCCGGCGGAGATTAAAGGCTGGCTGTAGCGCCGGTTTGTTAACCGGCGGACCGGAGGCAAGCTGGACAGCTTAGGCTACAGGCTATAGTTGGGGGATACAATGAACTTTAAACCATTCAACCAACCCGCCCCACAGCTGGGCAATCAGTATGACGCCGACCGCGTGCTACGCTCTTACTTGCGGCGCACCCTGCCGCCCGATATGTTGGCCGCCGTCGAGCCGTCCCTACGCGAGATGGGCGAGCTGGCCGGCGGCGAACTGTACGATCTGCAACTGGCCGATCGGCTCAACGAGCCGGCTTTGACGCAGTGGGATGCCTGGGGCGAGCGCGTCGACCGTATCGAGGTGACGGCCGTGTGGCAACGGGCCGAGCGGCTGGCGGCCGAGTTCGGCCTGGTCGCCGCGGCCTATGAAGGAGGCTACGGCCGCTTCGCCCGCCCCTATCAGTTCGCTCTGGCCTATCTCTTCCACCCCTCCACCGACGTTTATACTTGTCCGCTGGCAATGACCGACGGCGCGGCCCGCACGCTGCTGCTCAGCGGCAACCGGGCGCTTATCGACCGCGCCGTGCCCCACCTGACCAGCCGCGATCCGGCAACGTTCTGGACCAGCGGCCAATGGATGACCGAATCGACCGGAGGCTCCGACGTCGGCCTCTCGGAGACGGTGGCCTGTCGCGACGCCGACGCGTGGCAGCTGTTTGGCCGCAAGTGGTTCACCAGCGCTACCACGTCGCAGATGGCCCTGACGCTGGCCCGGCCGGAGGGCAACGGCCCCGGTGGACGCGGTCTGGCGCTGTTCTACCTGGAGTTGCGCGACGACGATGGGCGGCTCAACCACATCACCGTCAACCGCCTCAAGGATAAGCTGGGCACGCGCAAGGTACCAACGGCTGAGCTGATGCTGGAGGGCGCGCCGGCCGAGCTGGTGCGGGAGCCGGCCAACGGCGTGCGGAATATCATTCCCATGCTTCACCTGACTCGCACCTGGAACAGCGTGATGGCCGCGGCCATCATGCGGCGCGGTCTGGCCCTGGCCCGCGATTATGCCCGGCGGCGGGAGGCGTTCGGCGCGCTCCTGGCCCACCAGCCGCTCCACCTCGATACCCTGGCCGGACTGCAAGCCGAGGCCGAGGCCGCCTTCCACCTCAGCTTCTATCTGGTCGAGTTGATCGGCCGCGACGAGGCGGGCGACCTTGCTCCCGAAGAGGCCGGCCTGTTGCGCCTGCTAACCTCCATCGCTAAATTGACCACGGGCCGCCAGGCGGTGGCCGTGGCTTCGGAAGTGCTGGAAGCCCACGGCGGTGCGGGCTACGTCGAGGACACCGGTCTGCCCCTTCTGCTGCGCGATAGCCAGGTCTTGCCCATCTGGGAGGGGACGACCAACGTGCTGGCCCTGGATGCCTTGCGGGCCTTGGGCCACGATCCGGCCGCGATTGTGGCCCTGCAGGGCAAGGTGCGCGCCGCCGTGCAGGGGGCTTTGGACCCTGCCCTGGCGGCGGCGGGCGGCGTGGCCTTGCAAGCTGTCTACAAGGCGCTTCACTGGTTGCAGGAGCACACGGCCGACCGCCTGGCACTGGAGGCTGGCGCGCGCCGCTTCGCCCACACCATCGGCCGGGCGTTGTCCCTGGCCCTGCTGGTGGAGCAAGCGCAGTGGTCGCTGGTACACGAGGCCGACGGCCGGGCGCGCGCGGCGGCCGTGCGCTTTTCCCGCGCGCCCATCGATCTGCTGGTGGCGATTGACCTGACAGATGATCGGGCGCTGGCCGATGATGAGCCGCTAGCTGCCTGACCTGGGGCGTTGAGACCCGGACACGGAGGCGACGGGATAACGCCGGGCGAGACGCAATCGTTCTTGCTCGCCTGTCATGTCTGGGCGATTGTGGTCAGCGGTTGCGTCCGCGCCGGGGTGCGCTAGAATTCGGGGTGATATGCACAATTGGGTGCTTGACTTGCCTGTGCCGAGCGCCAATTAATCGGATTGATGAGCGTCATGGCCGAAATCAGCAACCTGTCATTGTTTCTCATAGGCCTGGCCGTCGGCGTGGCCGTGGCCGTGGCCGGCGGTCTGGTTGAATACGCGCTTCACCTGCGGCGCAATCGAGGGCCGCGCTGGGGCGTGCCCGGTTGCCTGGTCTATACCATAGGCGGTCTCATCCTGACCGGCGTCATCGCCTTGATCGCCTCCTTCATTTTAACCGGCGGCTTTGGGGCTGCCCTTTTCTTAGGACTAGGAGTCATGGCCGGCTTCTATGGCGGCTTCATCGTGCTGGTGAGTCTGTGGCTGCTTCTGGAGACGCAGCGGTCCACCGGCGACGAGGAAGTTTCCTCCGACTCCTCTTTGACTTGATCATCCTCCCTTCGTTACCATGTCTATACGAGTCATCCTGACAGTGCTCATCATCGGGGGCGGTATTGCCATCATGTATTGGCTACAACCAATCTATGGCGGCCTGCCGGCGGCGCTCATCGGCTCGCTCTTTTTCCTGTTCGCCCTGGCTCTGTGGACTTTGCCCGCTGCCTCCTTCCAGCGCGGCGGGCAGATGGATCCTACCCAGCGGCGGCTTGTCTACGGCTGCCTGGGCGTCGGGGTAGGCATGATGGGCGGGCTGGCTGTGGCCGCACTCGTGCCCCGGCCGTTCAACTGGGTTGTCCTTGGCGCGGCGGCCGTCGCGGCGACTGTCTGGTACTATAGGAAGTGACGAATGACGAATGACGAGTGACGAACAGACCTCTATTACCACTGACCACTGACGTCCGACTACTGACCCACTGTCCACTAACCACTATCATGACTGACATCTATAACCTGACTTCCCTTGATCTGCCCAAGCTGGACGGCCGCACCTTGCGCCTGTTCGCCTCGTCTCTAGATAATAGTGCGCTGCGTGGAGTTCTCAGCGGGCCACTGCTGAGGCAGGGCGGTGTATTGAGTCTGCGCGAGCGCCGCTACGACGACCCGCCGACCTTTTACCCCCTGGCGGTCGAGGATGCCATTGCCCTGCGCGACCTAGTCCCGGCCGATCTGTCAGCGCTGGAGGCAAAATTGGCGGCGCAGGCAGATGAGCGGCCATTCCCTTCGTCAGCCGACTACGCTCGTGCCTATCGTCACGGGCAAGCCGATCCCGTGGCGGTGGCCGAGGCCGTTCTGGCGGCCATCGCCGACGCCGATGACGATCCGCGGCCGCTGCGTGCCTTCCGGGCCACCAACCGCGACGACCTGCTGACACAGGCCCAGGCCTCGGCCGAACGCCATCGCGCCCGACGGCCATTGAGCTTGCTCGACGGCGTACCCGTGGCCGTCAAAGACGAGGTCGACCAAGTTCCCTACGGCACGACCGTGGGCACGAGCTTTATGGGGCAGGAGCCGGCCGCGGAGGACGCCACAGTCGTTGCCCGGTTGCGGGCGGTCGGGGCGCTGCTCATCGGCAAGACCAATATGCACGAGATCGGCATCAACCCCGATGGCTTCAACCAGCACTACGGCATCATTCGCAACCCTTACAGTCTGGATTGCCACGCGGGGGGCAGCTCCAACGGGTCGGCCGCGGCCGTGGCTGCCGGCTTCTGTCCCATTGCCATCGGAGCCGACGGGGGCGGCTCGATCCGCATCCCGGCGGCGCTGACCGGTACGGTTGGCCTCAAGGCGACGTTCGGCCGGGTCAGCGAGTACGGGGCCGCGCCGCTCACCTGGTCGATGGGCCACTTGGGGCCTATCGCCGCCACTGTGGGGGACGCCGCCCTGGCCTACGCCTGCATTGCCGGCCCGGACACCCGCGACCCTCATTCGCTCCATCAGCCGCCGGTTAGCCTGGAGGAATGGGATAATGCCGATTTGCGCGGGGTGCGGCTGGGTATCTTCCGGCCGTGGTTCGAGCACGCCGCGGCCGACATCGTGCGGGATTGCGAAGTGGTGGTGGAGCAACTGGTCGCGCGGGGGGCGACATTGCACGAGGTCGCGATCCCCGAGCTGGAGGAAATGCGCGTCGCCCAGGCCATGACCATCCTAGCCGAGATGGTCGCCAATGTGGCGTTGCACGCCGAGCACTGGTCGGAGCTAAGCCCGCCGACGCGGGTGAATCTGGCGCTGGGCAAGGCAATGACCGCGACCGACTATTTGCAGGCGCAGCGCGTTCGCACGCGGGCTATCGATCATTTTCGACGCGCGTTCCGCCAGGTGGACATCATTCTGACCCCGGCGACGGCCGTGACTGCCCCAACCGTACCCGATGGCTGCGAAACCGACGGCTGGTCGGACCTGAGCGCGGTAACGGAGTTGATGCGCTTTGCCATGCCAGGCAATCTGACCGGGCTGCCGGCCATCGCCTTCCCGGTGGGCTATGACGCGCGCGGGCTGCCGACGGGGATGCAGGCGATGGGCCGGCCGTGGGAGGAGCACCTGCTCCTGCGCGTGGCCTTCGCTGCCGAGCAAGTTGTCTCCCGCCGCCGGCCGCCCGTCTTCTACGAGATATTAAAGAGATAAGCCACAGATTACTTTCTCTTAGAGGGATTAACATGGAAGTCACCTTGCGGGAGGCGCAGGAGCAGGTGGATGAGTGGATCCGCACCGTCGGCGTGCGCTACTATTCGGAGTTGACCAACCTGGCCGTGCTGGTCGAGGAAGTGGGCGAGGTGGCCCGGCTGCTGTCGCGAATCTATGGCGACCAGAGTTTCAAGCCGTCGGACGAAGGGCGCGATCTGGGTGAGGAGTTTGCCGACGTGCTCTTCGTGCTCATCTGTCTGGCGAACCAGACCGGCGTCGACCTGACGGCCGCCTTCGACGCCACGATGACCAAGAAAACGACCCGCGACAGTGAGCGGCACGCGAACAACCCGAAACTAAGATGATCCACAGATTCAGAATATTAATCCGCAGATAAAACTTCTGAGGGGAACCATGAATAACGATAACGAACTGCGTTTTGACGGCCGAGTCGCTATCATCACCGGTGCGGGTGGGGGGTTGGGGCGGGCCTATGCCCTGCTCCTGGCCGCGCGCGGGGCCAGCGTCATCGTCAACGATTTGGGCGGCGGGATGCACGGCGAAGGCGCGGGCAGGTCGGCCGCCGACCGCGTGGTCGAGGAGATTACCGCCGCCGGCGGCCGGGCCGTTGCCAGTTATGATTCGGTCGAGGACGGCGGGCGCATCGTCCAGACGGCGCTGGATGCTTTCGGGCGCGTCGATATCCTCGTCAATAACGCCGGTATCCTGCGCGACGCCAGTTTCCACAAAATGACCGAGGAGGATTGGGAGAAGATCTATCGCGTCCACCTCTACGGCGGTTTCAAGGTCACCCACGCCGTCTGGCCCCACCTGCGCGACCAGGGTTACGGCCGGGTCATCATGACCAGTTCGGCCGCCGGTCTCTACGGTAATTTCGGCCAGGCCAACTACGGCAGCGCCAAGCTGGGCCTGCTGGGGCTGGCTCATTCGCTGGCTGTGGAGGGTCAAAAGCGCAACGTCCTGGTCAATACAATCGCCCCGCTGGCCGGGTCGCGCCTGACGGAGACCATCCTGCCGCCGGATATGGTGGCCGCCCTCAAGCCGGAGTACGTTGCCCCATTGGTGGCCTATCTCTGTCATGAGTCCAGCACCGCAACCGGACAACTGTTTGAGGTGGGGGCGGGGTGGGCGGCGCGGGTGCGCTGGCAACGAGGGCGCGGGGTATTCCTGCCGCTCAATGCTACGCTGACGCCGGAAGCTGTCGCCGAACAGTGGGCGGCCGTGCAGAGCTTCGACGATCCGGCCTATCCACAGACACCGCTGGACTCGTTCGCGCCGGTGCTGGAGAATTTGCAGAACGACCGCCAGGGAGCGGGGGAGAAAGGGAGCGAGGGAGCGGATGCTGTCTCACCCGCTTCGCAGGCCGCGAAGGGAGCGAGCACGGCGGATGGGCTATTGGCAGCCGTTGGTTACGAGTTCCGACCGACCACCACGACCTACGATGAAGGCGACCTGAGTCTCTATGCGTTATCGGTCGGCGCGGCGGCCGACCCGCTGGACGCGACCGAACTGCCGTTTGTCTACGAACTGAGTAGCGGCGGCTTTCGGGCGCTGCCGACCTTTGGCGTGACGTTCCCCTTCTCCCTGTTGTGGCAGATCACCGACGTGCCGGGGTTGCGGTTTAATCCGGCCTTGCTGCTGCATGGTGAACAGTACCTGGAGTTGAAACGACCGTTGCCCACCAGCGCCACTGTCACTAACACAGCCCGCATTGCCCATCTCTATGACAAAGGTTCCGGGGCGCTGGTTCTGCTGGACGTGCACACGGCCGACGAAATGGGCGAGGAGATCGCCTACAATCGGGTGTCGCTGTTCATTCGCGGCCTGGGCGGCTTCGGCGGCCAGCGCGGGCCGGCATCGGGCGCGCCGGCGTTGCCTGATCGCGCTCCCGATGTTGTTCACCGCCAGCAGACGAACGCCAACCAGGCGCTGCTCTACCGGCTGTCGTCGGGCGACCACAACCCGCTGCATGCCGACCCGGCCTTCGCCGCCGCGGGCGGCTTCGACCGACCGATCCTCCATGGCTTGTGCACATTCGGCTTCGCCGGTCGAGCCGTGTTGCGTCACTTCGCCGACAACGACCCGGCGCGTTTCAAGAGTATCGGCGCGCGCTTCACCCGGCACGTCTTCCCTGGCGAGACGCTGGTCACTGAGATGTGGGCCGTCGGCGGCCTCATCCTCTTCCAGTGTCGTGTGGCCGAGCGGGATGAGATCGTCCTGTCTAATGGCGTTGTCGAGTTGTGGTAGCGCCGGATTCTTTTCCGGCAAGCGGTGTCTGCCAGTTTGGAAGCCGGCGCTACATCGGGGGATAGGGAAAAGCTGGATTTACGCAAACAGTACAAGTACCTCTACAGTCCGTCGGCCAGGAAAATCGAGGTCGTCGACGTGCCGCGGCTGTCATTTGCGAGGGTCGACGGCGCGGTTCCGACCGGCCTGGGGCCGGGCGATTCACCCGACTTCCAGGAAGCTGTCGCCGCGCTCTACGGGCTCAGCTACACGCTTAAGTTTATGATCAAGAAGCGGCCCGGCAATCCCATCGACTACCCTGTGATGTGGCTGGAGGGATTGTGGATGACCGAATCGGGCAGCTACAGTTACAACACGACAACGCGCGAGGCGATGACCTACACCGCCATGATCCTGCAGCCCGAATTCATCACGCCGGAGCTATTTGAGGAGGCGCGAGCGCAGCTGCAAAGAAAGAAGCCTGGTCCCGGCCCGGCGCGTGTGCGGCTGGAGCCGTTCCACGAAGGGCTGTCGCTGCAGGTCATGCACATCGGCTCCTATGCCACAGAGCCGGAAACGGTGGCGCGACTGCGTGTCTTCGCCGCCGAACACGGTTATACAACTCATGGTCGCCATCATGAGATTTACTTGAGCGACCCTCTGAAGACGGCCCCGGAAAGGATGAGGACGATATTGCGACACCCGGTGGTGGGGAAGTGAGCGGTGGGAAGGGGGCGGTGGGACAGTAGGCGAGGGGCGATGAGGAAGGGGTGTCTCAGAGTTGCCCGGCAAGGTGGAGGTAGTAGAAGGCGGTGATCGTCAGAGAGTGGGTGATGCGGCCGTCGCGGATGAGGGTAGGGATGTCGGCCAGCGGAATCTCTTCAAAGGCGATGTCCTCCGCGCCGTCCAATTGCGGTTCGGCAACGCGGCGCACGCTCCGTGCCAGGTAGGAGTGGCAGCGATTGTTGAGGAAGGCCGGGTTGGGGGCGACGGTGCCCAGGTGGACGATCTCGGCCGCTTCGTAACCCGTCTCCTCACGCATCTCGCGCGCCGCGGAGACTGAGGGATCGCCGTCGCCCGCGTCCACCATGCCGCCGGGCACTTCGAGTGTCACGTCCTCGGTGCCGTGGCGGAACTGACGGATCATGACCACATTGCCCTCGGTCGTCAGGGGGATGACGTTGACCCAGTCCGGCGACTCCAGCACGAAAAAGCGGTGGACGAGGCCGGTGCGCGGCGAGCGGCTGCTGTCGGCCCGGATGCGAAAGATGCGAAAGTCACCCATATATTCACTGCCGACTTTGTCCCAGCGCTTGATCATGACCCGATGTCCAGGCCGCAACAGGCCGCCGTTGCGAGTTGAGATGGTGCGAGCACGGCGCTTTCTGTGACAGTGGGTGTTGCGCTTACCATTCGGCTAATTCTATAGCAGAGCGGTTGATGGACAACCATGAGGCTGTTTGATGGGAACCCGGGGTTTTGGAATGAGGCTCGGTTTCCGGGCTTCTGACGAGGTTGGCAAGCCATTCAATTCCGTGCTAATGTAACCAAATCGGCGTGACGTTTCATGCCGTCAGGATCAGGGAAAAGGATAACGACCGTCGTATGTGGAGTTCCGTAGCCACCGAAATCGACCGCTGGGTATTGCGTTCCATGCACTATCGGATGCCCGCTTCCTTCCGGCAGATTCAGGCCGACGCCCCAACCTTTGATGAGGTGCTGGCGGAGACAGCCGTGGATGAATGCCGCACTCCTCCCGACAGCGTCTATGCTCCCGGCGTGCGTCCGGTGTGGCTGCGCGCCGGGGACGAGTCGATCTTGTGCCACGTGCGCGTCCGGCTCAGCCCCGATCCGGCTGCGCCGCTGCTCATCTTCCACCACGGGTTCAGCGAGATACCCTACTACAATTCGTGGCGGCGCATTTTCCGCCGGCCGCCCGGCTTCCCCCTGTCCACCATCTGCATCCAGGCCCCCTTCCACAACCATTGGCGCGAGCCGTTCCGCGAGGCGTTCCGCTCGGTGCGCCGTATTTATCAGACGTTTGCCGGGTCGTTGCGGCTCATCGAGCTGGTGCAACGGCAGTTCGAGGTCAACGGCGCGGCCTACACGGTGCTGGCCGGGGTCAGTTGGGGCGGGGTGACGAGCATGCTCTATGCGGGGGAGTTCGGCGGTGTGCGCGCTGTCGCCCCGCTGCTATCGTCGCCCAATCTGGCCCAGGTCATTCACGACGGGGCGACGCTTGTCGGCGAAGAACTGCCTATTGCCGCGGCCGAACTTGACGCCCTGCTCGACTTCACGCCGCGCTGCGGCTTCGATTCGTCGCGCGTCTTCCCCCTGTTGGGTCGCACCGACGTCTTCTTTTCCCCGGAGCGGCACGCCGCCGGCTACGCCACCGCGCCGGTCATCATCCCGCGCGGCCACATTATCACCCTCTATGGCGTTCAACCCTTGCGGCGGCACATCTACGGCGTGCTGGAATGGGCGGAGATGCATCCGTTGCACGATGAGTGAGTGGGAGAAGGGCAGAGGAACAGGGGAGCAGGAGAGCAGGGGGGATCCGGCTCCCCTGCTCCCTTTTTCCCTTTCTACCCTGCGTCCGGTCTTCCCCCTCTTCGCGGCCCTGGCCGCCATGTGGCTCTATCGCCACGCGCCGAGTTTAGCCTACTTCAATGATGACCCAACCGGCCACTTCGCCTGGATGGAAGGGCAATCGCTGCTCCGGTTCTTCGCCGGGTCGGCCGACTATGGCTATTATCGGCCGGTGGTCTTTGCCGTCCTGCGTTTGTCCGAGTTGCTCTTCGGCAATGCGACCTTCCCGCATAACCCGGTGGCCGACCACGCGCTGCTCTTGCTTTTGCATGGGGCCAACACGGCGCTGGTGTGGGTGCTGGCCCGGCGCTGGGGCGGCGGCGACGCCTTCGGTTGGGTGGTGGCGCTGGTCTTCGCCTTTGTCCCCTTCAGCTATGAGGCCGTGGCCTACGTCGCCTCTCTGACACACCCGCTGGTGGTGTTATGGACGCTGGCCGCGCTGCTGCTATACGACCGGAGCGTGGAGACCGCCGGCGGCCGACCCCCGACGACCGCTTCTTCATTCGTCGCTCGTCATTTGTCACTCGTCGTTCTGGTTCTGGGCTTGCTGACCCACGAGAACGGCCTGTTTATCTTCCCGGCGCTGGTGGGGCAGGACTGGGTGACGCGGCCGGGGGCGACGTGGCGCGCGCGGGCGCGTCGCCTGTGGCCGTTTGCCGTGCCGACGGTTTTGTTCGCTGCCCTGTGGCTGTTCATTCCCAAGAGCAGCGAGCAGGGGCTGAACAGTTTGGCCGACATTGGCGGCAACGCTATCCCGTTTCTCCAGTCCCTCGTTTACCCACTACTGCCCCTTTTCAGGTTCGACGCGGGCGATACATTATCGCTGGTTTTACTGGCGGCCGCGGCTGTGGTCATTCTGGGCCTGCTAGCCTGGTGGGCAGGGGCGTGGCGAGTGTGGGTCTTCGCGCTGGGCTGGTTCGCGCTGTCGTCGCTGCCGGCACTGCTGTTTCTGACTCCGGCCTACATCTATGGCAGCCCGCGCCTCAGCTATTTACCATCCATCGGCGTGGCCTTGCTGTGGGGGCTGCCGGTGCTGTGGTTATGGTCCAGAAACCGGGGTGGGCGAAAGGCAGTTCGCGCCGAGAAACTCGGTTTCTGCGGCGTCACCGGCGTCTACGCCCTCGCCATTCTGCTTCCACCACTACCTTTCATCCGTTGTCAACTCGATTTTTATGAGGCGACCAGCCTCTTTGCGCGGCAGATGGCGGCTGCCGGCGCGACAGCCCCAGCCGGGCGCGACGTCGTTTTCGTTAACGCCCCCTTCTTCTTTAGCTCCATGCCCGCCCGGCCCGCCGGCTGTCCGTCGCCCTACCCGTGGACGCCCGTCGGCGGCGTGCTCATCCCGCCCTACGCCCAGGCGCGTGACTTCGTTCGTTTCAACGGCGGGCCGGATCGCGCCGTGACCGGTGTCACCTTCGCCGGCTACGGGCCGGGATGGCGCACGTTTGGGCCGGAGATCGACGAGGTGGCCCTGCGCAAACACGCGGCCGAAGACGCGACCTACGTGTTTGATCTGGCGTCGGGTTCATTTGCCGATCTGCCGGCCGCCTGGCAGCCGGGAGCGGGGCGGGTGGGTAATCCGCGGGCGTTGTTCGGCGACGTACTGGCGCTGACCGACGTCGTGATGCGAGCCGGGGACGATAGCCTGTCCATCCGCCTGGCGTGGCGGGTCATTGCTGCCGTGGATGCACCGCTGGCAGCCTTTGTCCACGTCTACGATGCCAATGGCGGGTTGGCCGCTCAAAGCGATGGGCCGCCGGGGCAGGGTCTCGCGCCGCAAGTGCTCTGGCAAGCGGGCGATGGTCTGAGCGACGAGCGGCTGATCGACGTGTCATCGCTGCCGCCCGGCGTCTATTCGGTAGGAGTTGGCATCTACAATGCGGCTGACGGGGTGCGTCTGACGGCGAAGACCGACGACCGTAACCTGGCCGACGACATCCTGCCTCTCGGGCGCATAGAGAAATAGTCCTACCCATCCCTAACCAAGCGCTCACCTTGTGCTCACCGTAAATTTAGGAAAGGGTACTAGACTAGTAAATGAAGTCGCCAAGAATGTGTACAGCCCCGGTTCCCCCTCCTGGCCGGGGCTGTACGCGTTTATGGGGCTTTTTTGTTTAGCCGTAGGCCAGGCTCTCCCGCACGCTGATGCGGCCGGCGGCGTGGGCGGGGATGATCGACGCCAGAAAGGCGATGCAGACCACAGCCACCAACCACACCCCCACGGCGGTGTAGTTATAGGCGAAATCCAGGCTCACCTTGAAGATCGTCTCTCCCAGCACGGCGGCGATGGGTCGGGCCAGTAGATAGGAAAGCGGCACAGCCAGCAGCCAACTCAACAGCCCCTGCAATACACCTTCCAGGATGAACATCGTCATGATGACCGGCGACGTGCCGCCGATGGAGCGCAGCACGCCCACCTCGCGCGTTCGTTCCACAACACTGATGGAGAGCGATCCCATCAGGCCGATGCCGCCGACGATGCCCATGACGATGGCCAGGCTGAACAGAATCTGGTTGACGATGGCGAAGGTGTTGTAGGCGTAGGCACGGTCTTGTTCCCGGGTGCGGCTGAAGAAAGGACTGATCTCCATATTGTACGACTTCAGATAGTCATCCAGTTCCATGAGCAGCGCGGCCTGATCATCGTCGGCCCGGTCGGAGCGAATCACCACTTGATTAGCCCGATTGGCCTGACGTGTCACGTTGACCACGGCCGCGGCCGGGGCATAGATGGGGTCGGTCGAGAAGACGTCGGGCGAGATGGCCTGATAGGTGCCGATGACCTCGAAATCGGCCGAGCCCAGCTCACCCAGATCGATGGTGATCATATTGCCGACGGACAGGTCGTTGAACTCGGCTGTATCGCGGCTGATGACGGCCACGCGCCCTGTGTCGTCGGGAGAAAGCCAGCGGCCGTCGATGATGCGCGGCTCATACATCGTGCTGCCTTGCGGGAGGCCGAACAACTCCGCGCCCAGCCCGCCGGTGTCCTCAACCTGCTCGCCCTCGCGCAGCACCGTGCCCGTCACCGAGTACCACGACTCGGCTTCGGTCACGCCGGGATAGCTCTCCAGCAAGGTCTCGACACGGTCGGAACGGTGTTGCTGAAAGAAAAAGAGGCGCATGTCATACTGCCGCCGGTTCAGTTCCAGGTCCAGCGTGTGGGTCACCGAGGCCGAGAGGGTCAGCACCATCAGGAACATGGCCCCGGCCAGGACGAGCACAAGTTGGGTGAGCAGCAAGCGCCCCTTGCGCCGGAACATGTTGCCCAGGGCGATGGTATAGGGCGACGGTAGCAACCGTTCGGCCGCGCTTTCCACCACCTGATCGAAGCGCGAAAAGCCGAAGTCGCCGCCCAGGCCATAGGTCGCCAGCGCCTCGCGCACGGAGATGGCCGCGCCACGCATGACCGGCCACAGGGCGGCCAGCAGTGGCGCCAAAATGGCGGCCAGCACCTGCCAGACGACGGCCGGCGGCGAGATGCGGAACACGTCGTAGTCGATGTTGAAGATCAGCAATAGTTGCCGGGTCGTGAAGTAGGCGGCCAGCATGCCCGCCGGCAACGCTACCAGCAAGGCCAGTAGGCCGAAGATGAGCACGCCCACCAGATAGACGCGGGCGACGTCGCGCGTTGTGCCGCCCAGGGCCTTGATGACGCCGATCTGGTCTGTCTGCTGGGTAATGATCGCCATCGTGGTGTTGATGACGATGATGACGCTGGTCAGTAGCGAGACCACGGCCAGAATTTGCAGCACGACGGTGATGCCCAGCACGGTGTCATAGCCCCAATGCTTTTCCGGCTCCTGGTAGATGACCAGACTGACGCCGACATCCTGCTTAGCCAGCTGTTCCTTGATGGCTGCCGCCCGGTCGCGGGCGTAGGCCTCGCTGTAGGGGGCAACCTGGACCAGCAGCTGGATGTAGCCGCCTTCGGGGAAACCAAAGCGGGTCATCGACGCTTGGTCGAAGAAGAAGTAGGCGTTGCCGCCGAAGTCCGGCGGCGGCACGAAGGGGTGGCGCACCAGCCCCGTGATGGGGAAGGCGCGGTCGGTGCCCTCCATCTCGAAGATGATCTCGGCCCCCAGGGGGATGCCATAGTATTCGCTGGTGATGCGCTCGACGCCGATGCTGTCCTCGTCCGGCCAGACCCCCTGCTTGAGAATCAGCCAGTCGAAGGTTTGATGCTCATAGTCGTCGCGGGCGACGGCCGTGGCCGGTTGCCAGGGGGCGTCGGGCGCTGTCTTGTAGCGCACGGTAGCGATGTTGATGGGCTCGACGCCGACCACGCCGGGGATGTCGGTCAGCGATTCGGCCGTCTCGCGGTCGATGAAGCGGCGCAGGACAATGTTGAGGTGGGAGGGGGCCACCGCCTGATGGGCCTCGTTCATGCCCGACAGCAACTGATCGGTCAGGCCAAAGATAGCACCGATGGCGAAGACACCCACGGCGATGCTGAGCACCGCCAGGAGCGTGCGCGCCTTGCGCTGCCACAGATCGAACCAGACTTTATCCCAGAGAACGCCCATGGAATTACGAGTAGAAATTACGAGTTACGAGCCAAGAGCAAGTTCGGTAACCAGTGAAACAGGAAGCGGGGTTTGGTGTGTAGCCGACTGAATATTGTTCATTGACCACTGACCACAGACCACTGCTCCCTCTCCATTGCTCGGCGCGCGCGAGGGTGCTCCGCCGCGGGCACGTCATTGGTGATGCGGCCGTCGCGGATTTCGACCACGCGCGAGCCGCGCACGGCCAGATCCAGACTGTGGGTGACCATGATCACCGTTTTGCCCCGTGCGATCAATCCCTTGAACAGTTGGAAAATGTCCTCGGCCGTGGTTGAGTCCAGATTGCCGGTCGGTTCATCAGCCACGATCAGCGGCGGGTCGTTGGCCAAGGCCCGAGCGATGGCCGCCCGCTGCTGCTGGCCGCCGGATACCTGGCTGGGCAGCTTATGGGCCTGATCGGTCAACCCCACCATTTCGAGCAGGGTCATGGCCCGGTCGAGCCGCTCGTTGCGCGGCACCTTCTTCACGAGGTCCATCGGCAGCATGACGTTCTTGACCACGCTCAGGGCCGGCAGTAGTTGAAAGAACTGGAAGATAATTCCCAGATGCTGGCCGCGCCAGACGGCCAGCTCGTTTTCGCTCATCGTGTGGACGGAATGACCGGTGACGATGACCTGGCCCTCGCTGGGATGGTCGATGCCGGTGACCATGTTCAGCAGCGTCGATTTGCCGTTGCCCGATGGCCCAACGAGCGAGACGAACTCGCCCGGCACGACACTGAGGGACACGTCGCGCAAGACGGTTATTTCGCCGTCGCCCACTGGGAAGCGCTTGGTGACGTTACGCACCTCTACCATTGAGTCGTGTCGCCCGTTATGGCTAAGCATAAGAAGTGAGTTTAGCAACATTTGTACAAAAAATCACAAATCCCCCTTGCTTCTCATCGACGATTGCCTGTTGAAGAATTTTGGGAGGTTATGTTATGATTGCAACGGCTTCGACCCATTTGACCACAAGGAGAGCGACCGGATGACGACGATGCCCACGGATCTGATGATGGGGCTGCGAGATATCTTCGCGACTTATTTCGATGTCGAGGGCCTGACCGACTTTGCGCTGGCCCTGGACGTCGATTACGAGAACCTGTCCGGTTCAACCAAGAGTGCCAAGGCGCGCGAGTTGGCATTGCACCTGTGGCGGCACAGCAAGCTGGCAAAACTGGCCGAAGTGGGCCCAAAGCAGCGACCCGACATCGACTGGTGTCTGCTGGCTCCCTACGCGCCCGACCTCTTGAAACCGGTAATTGACCCCCCGTCGCCGCCTGAGCCTATAATCGATTTCACCGATATTCAAAGGCTGCTGCCCATCCTGTCCAGCTATCCATTGTTCCAGACGCCCGACGGCCGCAATACCTTGCTGGCGATTTCCGGGATCGCTCCCTTCGTGAATCTGGATCTGAACGGCAGCGCCCAACTCGTGGCTTCCAGTCTATTGGTGAAGCTCAACGAGTATGGCGAGATTGGGCCGGGCGACACGGCTATCGGCCGCTTGCTGGCCTACGTGGCCGCCGACGCCGCCTTGCCCCCATCCCACAAAGATTTAATCGCGGCGATAGCCACGAAATACGGTCTGTAGGTCGAATAGAGAGTCCACACTGCGCACGCCATTCATCAAGGAGCAATCATGGCCGAACAATTCCTGAGTACCAATGACCGGATCAAGCTGGCTAAAACGCTGGAAGGCGTTTACGAGATGCAACTCGGCCCCGCGGCCCGCTTTGGGCTGCTGGATAAGGCGGGCCTGCGCCGCTTCGCCCCGGGCACCGATCTGGCCGCCGCGCCGAACGTGCTGGCCGGGGTGCTTATCAGTAAGCTGGAACCCTACGGTATGTTGCCCAACCAGCCGAACTACCACGCCCTGGGAGCGCTGGTCAACTACGCGCTGATCCAGCCTGATACGCCGCAAGACGATGCGCGGTTCCTGGCCGAGATGCTGGTCAAGTACCAGCTCATCGCCGACTCCGATTATTTGGATGGCCTGCGCCAGCAGTATGGGCTGGATGTGCCGCCGGCGCGGCCGGTCGATCCGGCGCTGCTGCCGCCCACGGAACCGCCGTCCCCTGCGCCCGAACCCGACTTCGATCCGGTTGCCGGCGATCAGGAAGAGCTGGAACGCATCGTCAATTCGGAGGACAATTTCCTCGACATCGACATGCTGGCCGGGGCGATCTATAGTGCTCAGGCGGTGGGCCGCATCGAGTTGCCGCGCGGCCGCGCCTTGGGCACAGGCTTTCTCGTGGGGCCGGACCTGATCCTGACCAACTACCACGTTTTCAAATCGAAAGACATGCTCCAGTCGGCCGTGATTCGCTTCGACTATCACGCCAACGCCGACGGGGTGGTGACGCAGGGGCGCGTCTACGAATTCGTGCCCGACTTCTACGTCGGCAGTCCGGATACGGAACTGGATTTCGCTCTGGTCAAGGTTAAAGGCGACCCGTTGGCCGAGCGCAGAATGGGGCCGGAAGATGAGGGGCTGGACTATCTGGAGTTATTGCGGCGCGGGCGCCATCGAGGTTACCTGCTCCTGTCGCCGGCGCTGATCGTCGAGCACGAGCGCGTCAATATCGTTCAGCATCCTAACGGCAACCCACAGAAAGTCGTGCTGACGCAGAACTACGTCCTGAGCAACATGAGCGCCGACCGCGTCCACTATCTGGCCGATACGTTGCCGGGGTCCTCGGGATCGCCGGTGCTCAATAATCACTGGGAGGTGATCGCCCTGCACCACAGTGGCGGCGCGCACCCACCCCTAAAGGCGAGCAACGACCTGCAAAAGTTGTTGAAAGGTGTCTATAAATTCAACGAGGGTATTCCAATGCGGGCGATCCTGCCCCAGGTCGAACGGTATTTGCCGCGTAAGTGACCCTATCAACGAATCAAAAACCGGCCGGAGATGAGATATCTCCGGCCGGTTTTTGACAATTATTCAAGCCAACAGGAACAGGAGAAGTACCATGGGACGACGAATTATCTCACCCGAAGCGTTGGAGACTATGAAGGGTCAGGACACGCTGGAGGGAGCGGCCATCGGCGTGCAACGCATTGACGGATTTTGGGATCGGGTCATCAAGAATATCCCCGGCGATGTCGTGGCCGGGTGGACGGCCATTCTGGGCCTGTTCGGCGTCTCGCCGGGAGCGGTCAGCAGCGACGGCCGCACGACCAACATCCTGTGGATCATGTGGGCGGCATTGGCGATTGTGACGTTTTTCTGGACCTTTCGCCAGACGAAAGCGCCGGGCCTGCAACCGGCCTGGACGCAGATCTTTATCTCCACCTTCGCCTTCGTCGTGTGGGCGCTGGCCTTGGGCGTGCCTTTTAATACACTGAGTTTCTATGACTCGCGGGTGGCCGCCGCGCTGCTGATCGTCTTTACGCTGGCCGTGGGGGCGGTGCAGCCGAAAGAGTAGGGCGGGTTTCAAACCCGCCCTACGTCAGATTGAACGCATCACTCGCCGCAAGTCTTCCAGATCGGGCGCAACGCGATAGGCCTGCGTGCCGCTGAGTTCGACGCCCTTCATTGCCCCGGCCACGTCCTTTAGCCCGCTGCCGGTGTTGAGGACGACGATGCGCTCGTCGGCCGAGACCAGCCCCTGCTCCACGGCCTTGACCAGCCCGGCGTAGGCCGCCGCGCCGGCCGGCTCGGCAAACACGCCGGAACCGCGGGCAAGGGCCGGGATGGCGGCCAGAATTTCCTCGTCGGTGACGGTGATGTAAGCCCCATCCGTCTCTGTCACGGCAGCCATCGCCTTCAGACGGTCGCGCGGCAGCCCCGCGCTGATGCTGTCGGCCACGGTGTGATCGTCGATGGGCGCTTTGGTCAATACGTCCTCGCCGTTCTCCCACGCCTCGGCCAGATAGTTGCTGCCCGCCGCCTGCACGCCCATCAGCTTGGGCATGTGGTCGATCCAGCCCAGGGCCAGCAAGTCTTTCAATCCCTTGTGCAATCCGCCGATGATGCAGCCGTCTCCGACGCTGACGAAGATGCGGTCGGGCGCTTGCCAACTCATCTGCTCGCAGATTTCCAGCGTGGCCGTCTTCTTGCCCTCGCTCATATAAGGGTTGAAACCGGTGTTGCGGTTGTACCAGCCATAGGCGTCGGCTGCCTGCAAGCACAACTCGAAGGCGTCGTCGTACTTGCCCCGCACCAGCATGACTGTCGATCCATAGGCCAGCAACTGGGCAACCTTGGCCTGGGGTGCCTTTTCGGGCACGAAGATAACGTTGGCCTGGCCCACGCTGGCGCAGATGCCGCTGAGCGCAGCGGCGGCATTGCCCGTGCTGGCCGTGGTGATGATCTGGGCCCCGCGCTCCTGGGCCTTAACGACGGCGATGACGCTGGCGCGATCCTTGAAGGAGGCGGTCGGGTTGCGGCCGTCGTCCTTCACCCACAGGTGGCGCAACCCCAAATCGGCTGCCAGCCTGGGTGTGGAATAAAGCGGCGTCCAGCCGATCTGCAGCGGCGGCACGGTCGCATCCGGCTCAACGGGCAAGAGCGGTTTGTAGCGCCAGACGGAGTAGTCGCGATTGTCGCGCAGGCTCTCGCGGCTGATGTGGCGCTTGATGAGGTCATAGTCATAGACGACATCGACGATCCCGTCCGTCCCGAATTCCGGGTCAACGTAATCAATCTCATCGGGCCGAAAGGTTCGGCCGCTGATGAGGCTTCTTAAGTGTAGTACGTGGTTCATAAGACAGTGGTCGATGGTCAGTGGTCAGTGAACAAAACGCTTCACTGACCACTATCCTGCTTTTCACTGAACGAAATGCGTTCCCGTCTTCCCGGCAAGGGCCTGCGGGATGCTGGCCGGGTCGGTGACGATAGCGTGATGACCGCCGGCTTCCAGAAAATTGATCACCGCCTGAATCTTGGGGGCCATGCTGCCCTTGGCGAAATGGACGCCTTCGGCCAGATAGGCCTTGGCTTCGGCCAGCGTCACCGTGTCGAGCCACTTCTGGTCGGGCTTGCCGAAGTTGAGGGCCACCTTCTCGACCGCCGTGCTGATGATGAACGTGTCCGCGCCGAGATTGGTGGCCAGCAGGGACGAGGCGAAATCCTTGTCGATGACCGCCGCCGTCCCGCGCAGGTGGCCGTGTTCATCGGCCACGACCGGAATGCCCCCGCCGCCGACGGCAACAACGATCATCCCGGCATCGATCAGCGCCTTGATCGCCGGTTCTTCGACAATACGCACTGGCAGGGGGGAAGCCACCACACGCCGCCAGCCCCGGCCGGCATCTTCGTTGCAGTCCCAGCCGTCAACCTCGATACGCCGCTGCGCGTCCTCTTCTCCCATGAACGAGCCGATGGGCTTGCTGGGATTCTTGAAGGCTGGATCGTTAGCGCTGACTTCGACCTGGGTAACGACTGTGGCGACAGGCCGGTTGATACCCATGTCGAGAAAGTGATTTTGCAGGCTTTGTTGCAGCGCGTAGCCAATGGCTCCCTGCGAGTCCGCGCCGCACACATCGAGTGGTACTTCGTGCAGTTCGTGGGCCGCCAGTTCGGAGCGGCGCAGGATGAAGCCGACCTGCGGCCCGTTGCCGTGGGCGATGGCGACGTTCCAGCCGTCCTTGATCATCTTGGCGATGTGGCCCGCGGTTTCATAGGCCGCATCGTACTGGTCTTCGACCGATTGGTGGGCTTTGTCTTTAATCAATGAATTGCCGCCGATGGCGATGACGGCCAGTTTTTCGGTCATGGGTTTTTGCCTCCGTTTGATAGTGGAAGTGGGAGGCCACAGACCACAGACCCACAGCTCGCTGCTATGGCGAGCTGTGGGTCGCGGTCTCGTGGCCCGTGGTTGAACTTAGGAACGCATCGTCAGGGCCATAACGGCCTTCTGGGCGTGCAAGCGGTTCTCGGCCTGGTCGAAGACGACCGAGTTGGGGCCGTCCATCACTTCGCTGGTGACCTCGATGTCGCGGTCGGCCGGCAGCGGGTGCATGTAGACGGCGTCGTCCTTGGCCAGCGACATCAGCCTGGCGTCGGTGATCCAGTGTTTATACTGGTCCTGGATGCGCTTGCCTTCGGTCTGGTCGTCGGTGACTAGCAGCGGCCCCCAGGACTTGGCATAGACTACGTCGGCATCCTTGACGGCCGCGCTCATACCGTCGGCGTCGCTGATGACTTCAAATCCAGCCTTGTACTTGCGGGCCTGTTCCTGAGCCTGCTCCATGATGTCGGGCATCAGCTTGAACTCCGGCGGATGGGCCAGGACGACGTCGACGCCAAAGCGCGGCAGTTGCAGGATGAGCGACTGGGGCACCGAGATCGGTTTCAGATAGGACGACGCATAGGCCCAGGAAACGACGACTTTGCGGCGACGCAGGTCGCGGCCCTTCTTCTCCATGATGGTCATCAGGTCGGCCAGGCACTGGAAGGGATGATAGATCTCGCACTGCATGTTGAGCACGGGCACGCGCGAGGCCTGGGCCACCAGATTGAGGTAGCGGTTGCCCGTGCCCCAGGTGACGTGGCGGATGGCGATGCCGTCGAAGTAGCGGCCGAAAATCTCGCCCATCTCCGTCTCGGTGTCGCCGTGGGCGATCTGGGTGGTCTTGCTCTCGATGAAAGCCCCGTGGCCGCCGAGTTGGGCCATGCCCGCCTCGAAGGATCCGCGGGTGCGTGTGCTGCTGAAGAAGAAGAGCATTGCCAGCACTTTGTCGCGCAGGTAGGCGTGTGATTCGCCCAGGGCGCGCTTGCGCTTCAGGTCCCAGGCCACATCGAGGACGGTCTCAACTTCTTCTTTTGAGAAATCCAGATCGCCGATCAGGTCACGATTGCGAAGGTCAGTCTGCATGATATTTTCTCCAAGGAAGAGAATCCACAGATTTCACAGATCTCAAAGAGGGATCATCCGCAGATTAAGCACCTTTGGCAGATTTCCAGGACACTTTTTTTATCTGCCGAATCTGCCCAATCTGTGGAGATACCTTCTTAATCTGGGTAATCTGTGGCTAAAATTCTTACTCCATTTTGCCCAGGACGAGGGCCAGCAGCGCCATGCGCATGACGACGCCGTTGAAGGCTTCCTGCCAGTAGCGCGACCAGCGAGTGATGTCGACGTCGGCCGGGATTTCGTCCATGCGCGGCAGCGAGTGCAGCAGGATGGCGTCGGACTTGGCCTTGGTCGAGAGCAATTCGCGGGTAATCTTGTAGTTCGCGGGCGTGCCGCCGACGTCGCCGCTGCGCTCGTCGCGGCTCTTGGTGTAGTCGGGCTGCACAACCGGCTCGACGAGGATGACGTCGGCGTCGGCGATGGCCTGCTCGACGTGCTCCACCTCGCGGAAATTCAGGTTGTAGTTTTGCAGATCGGCCTTCATCTCGTCTGTCAGGGACATGTCGGGTGGGGAAACAAAGGTGATCGGGCAATCGAACTGGCTCAGACCATAGGCCAGCGAGTGCATCGTGCGCATGCGCATGTCGCCCACGGCCAGCCACTTGAGGCCGTCGATGCGTCCCTTCTCGCGCAGCACGGTGTAGAAGTCGGTCAGGATTTGGGTGGGATGCTCGCCCCAGCCGTCGCCGCCGTTGATGATCGGCACGCTGGCCCACTTGGCGGCTTCGTGCGGCGCGCCCTGCTGGAAGTGGCGCATGACGATGACATCCCCGTAGAACTCCAGCATCTTGACCGTGTCCTTGATCGACTCCTGATAGAAGTCGCCGGCGCGGGTCATCTTGGCGTCGGAAAAGCCGGTCACTTTGCCGCCCAGACGCAGCATGGCCGATTCGTGGGCCAGGCGGGTGCGAGTAGAGGGCTGGTAAAAGGCCGTTACCAGAATTTTGTTTTTCAGAATGTCCGACATCTGACGTTCACGGGCAATCGGCTCCAGTCGTTCCGCGATCTCGAAAACGCGGAAAAATTCCTGGCGCTCGAAGTCTTTGAGGGACAGAATGTCACGTCCGGCAAAACTACGCATGGTGATTCTCCTTAAACAGAAAGTTGTTTGTAAAAAGCGTACTGATTGATTCTCAGACCCTACGGCGCAGCAGGCGCAAGCGCAGGAGGTCATCACGAAAGTAGGAATGGGCCTTGACGATCGGCTCGTTGTTGTCGTTGTAGCCGATTTCATCGAAGGACACCAGCGGCGTCCCCGGTTCCAGCTTGAGCAACTCCGCGATTTCCTGGTCGGCCACCAATGGCACGATGTCGGTCACGTAGTAGGCCAGACGCTGGCGCGTAAACCGCTCTAGGAATTCATAAAGCGGCCGGGATAGATCCTCGTCACTGTATAGCTCCGTCAACAGGCGATCGGGGATCGAGTTGCGAGTCAGGATGACCGGCACGTCGTCCTCCAGAAATAGCTTGGCGACCAACAATAGCGGCTCTTCGGCGGCCAGTTGCAGGTCGGCGGCGGTGCACTTGTCGAATGGCGACGCATCGGCCCGCACGTGCTCGGCGCTGATGAGGCGGGTAGAGGGCGTGAAGCCATGGTCGGCCAGCATCCGCTCGTAGCCCCAAATCTCTTCCAAACGGGAGCGGATTTGCAGGACGGGATTGTTGACGAACGTACCGGCTCCCTGGCGGCGGCTGATCGAACCTTCCATCTCCAGCCGGCTGAGTGCATCGCGCACAGTAGTCCGGCTGACACCTAATGCCTCGGCCAGTTCTATCTCGGGGGGAACGCGCCCGTCGGCGAAGTCGCCCCGGACGATCATCTCCCGGATATGGGCCTTAACCTGGTCTGTTAGTGATGGGGCGCGCTTAAGCATGAGGTAGCAACTTGTATGATAGTATGGTTGTATGATGAATGATAGTGATTTGCCGCCGGCTGTCAAGCGAATTTTGTCATATGAATGTCACAAACTTGGCAGGTATTTCGGCTATCAGATAATGAGGATGTTCAAAAGACAAGTGATTCTGCAAAACTTCCGGCTTGCCGCGCGGATCGGGCTATGGTAGCATTGGACAATCATTTTGGGGCGTCGCCAAGTGGTTTAAGGCACCGGACTTTGAATCCGGCATTCGTAGGTTCGAATCCTACCGCCCCAGCCTGGAGTAGATTTGTTTCTCATAAGCGATGAGGGAGTGTAGAATACCTGCGCTCCCTTTTTTGTTTTCGCATGGTGGAGGTGCTCCGAACTATGACGACGGGAACAGCAGCCAAACGCGCGGCCTTTCGCAAGCTCCACGAATCCGGTCACTTCATCTTGCCCAACCCCTGGGACATCGGCAGCGCTCGCCGGCTGGAAAAACTGGGCTTTAAGGCGCTGGCCTCGACCAGCGCCGGCTTTGCCTGGACACTCGGCCGCGAAGACGGCGAGGCGACGCTGGAAGAGGTGCTGGATCATTTGCGCGTGCTCTGTGGAGCCACGGATTTGCCGATCAACGCTGACTTCGAGGCGGGCTATGCCGACCGGCCGGAAGACATGGCGGTCAATGTGACGCGCGCGGTCGATACGGGCGTGGCGGGCTTATCCATCGAGGATCGCACCGGCAACGAGCTTTATCCTCTCTCTCTGGCCGTCGAACGCATGCAGGCGGCGCGCGAAGCTATCGACGCCACCGGGCAGGATGTGCTGCTTGTCGGCCGCACCGAGGGCTACCTGATCGAGCAGACGGACATCGATGCGGCTATCGAGCGTCTTGTCGCTTATTCGGCCGCCGGAGCCGACGTGCTCTACGCGCCGTGGGTCACTGATTTGGTCGAGAACCGGGCCATCGTCGAGGCCGTGGCGCCCAAGCCGGTTAACGTGCTGTTGCGCACGCCGCGTATGCAGGTTGCTGACCTGGCGGGCATTGGCGTGCGCCGCATGAGCACCGGCGGCTGGTTGGGCCGCTACGCCTGGGACGCCTTCGAACGCGCCGCCGTCTCGATTCGCGACGACGGTCACATGCCGGAATAACATATGGACAAACAACAACTCCTGACCAAGATCGACAAAGCCTGGTCGGGTCTTCAGACGTCGATCGACGGCCTGACGGCCCAGCAAATGACCCAACCGGGGGTCACCGGCGACTGGTCGGTGAAAGATATTCTGGGCCACGTGACGGCCTGGGAGGAGGAGGCGCTCAAGCATCTGCCTGACCTCCTGGACGGCAAGCGGCCGCCGCGCTATTCAGTCCTGTACGGCGGCATTGATGCCTTCAATGCTCTAAAAACCGTGGAGAACCGAGCGCGCTCCCTCGATGAAGTCCAGATGCGGTTCGATCAGACCCACGCCCGGCTCCTTGATTACATTCGGTCCGCGCCTGACGAACAGATCGCCACCGAAACGCGCTTTCGCCGCCGCATCCGGCTGGACAGCTACAGCCACTACCCGATCCACGCCCAGGCCATACGCGAGTGGCGGGAGCAGTCCGGTTTCTAGCTTATAATCATTGCTACTATGATTGCTGTCATTCTTCTGGCTGCCGGACAAGGGGTTCGCATGAATTCCCGGAAGCAGAAAATCCTTCATGAAGTGGGCGGGCGGCCTATGGTGCTCCACGCGTTTTTGGCCGCGGAGGCGGCGGCCGACTTGCCGCCGGTGCTGGTCGTGGGGCCGGGCGAGTCAGGCGTGCAGGCGCTCATCGGCGACCGGGCGATCTACGTCGTGCAACCCGAAGCGCTGGGTACGGGCCACGCGACGATGATGGCTGCCGACGCCTTGCGCGGCCGGGCCGAGCAAGTCATCGTCACCTATGGAGACATGCCCCTGCTGCGGGCCAGGACGATGTGCCGGCTGGTCAACGCGCAACGGGAGAGCGGGGCAACCGTCGTCCTGCTGTCCGTGTCCGGCGAGGCGAGCAGCAGCTTCGGCCGCGTCGTGCGCGACGAGGCAGGCCAGGTGCGCGAGATCGTCGAGGTGGCCGAGGCACGCCGGCGACCGGATGCCGCCGGCCTGCTGGCGATCAGCGAACTGAACGCGGGGGTCTACTGTTTCGACGGCGACTGGCTGTGGGACAACATTGGCGATTTGCCACTCCGGCAAGCACGGCGCGGGCCGGAATATTACCTGACCGACTTGGTGGAGATGGCCGTGACGCAGGGGCGGGCGGTGGAGGCGGTGCTGACCGATGATCCCGACGAGGGGTTGGGCGCGGGCACGCGGGCCGAGATGGTGGCCGTCGAGCGCGCCTTCCGCCGCCGGATCAACGACTATTGGCTGGGCAACGGCGTGACGTTGGTGGAGCCGGATGCCACCTATATCGGGCCGGACGTGGTCATTGGCCCCGACACGGTCATTTGGCCCAACACCTTTTTGCAAGGCCGCACAACCATCGGCGAGGAATGCGTTATCGGGCCTAATGCCATCGTCCGCGATTCAACTGTGGGCGACCGCTGTCGCATCGAGCAGCTGCTGATCGAGGAGATCGCCGTGCCCGACGACACGACGGCCCGTCCCGGCGAGTGGCGACAACCGCCGCGCCGCCGCACAGGTGTGGTATGAATGAAATAAAGGCAATCACCGACGAGGAACGCGACCGGCTGATCGCCGCGGCGCGCGCCGCGCGGCCGCAAGCCTATGCACCGTACTCTCATTTCACGGTAGGTGCGGCGCTGCTGGCCGAGGACGGCCGAATCTATAGTGGCGTCAACATCGAGAATGCTTCCTACGGCTTGACCGTGTGCGCCGAGCGGAACGCTATTGGCGCGATGGTATTGGCGGGCGGTCAGCGAATCCGGGCCGTGGCCGTCTGCACGGAGAACGGTGTGACGCCCTGTGGCGCGTGCCGGCAAGTGCTCGCCGAATTCGCGCCGGAGGGGAATGACGTGCCGGTGTGGATGATTGACGGGGCGGAGAATACACGGACGATGACGTTGGCCGAGCTGTTACCGGATGACTTTGGGTCAAGACATCTCGAGGCTTAATCAAACTGAGCCAGTTCACATTGCTCCCTTTGCCCATACGCCGGTTTGGGCGAACGGGACCGGCTTCGACCCCGAAACGTTGCAAAACTGGCTGGATGATGGCGACTCACCGCTAAACGAGCCAAAAATGGGGCAAATGCTTCCACCCAATCGCCATCAGTACCGCTTGTCTTCCAGTTCCTCCATCTCTTCCCGCAACCGCAGATAGCTGTCATAGCGCTCCGGGAAGATGCGGCCGTCGGCCACGGCGGCGCGCACGGCGCAGTTCGGCTCGTGGGTGTGGGTGCAGTCGCTGAAGGCACACTGCGCCACCAGCGGGGCGATCTCGCGATAGTAGGCGTCCAGTTCGCCCGGCTCCAGGTCGAACAGGGCCAGGCTGCGGATGCCCGGCGTGTCGGCCACGTAGCCGCCGCCGTCGAGGGGGATAAGTTCGACGTGGCGGGTAGTGTGCAGCCCCTTGCCCGTGGCGTCGCTGACTTCCTTCACGCGCAAGCCCAGCCCCTCTTGCACGGCGTTGAGCAGACTCGACTTACCCACGCCAGACGACCCGGCCAGCACGGAGATGCGGCCGCGCAACAGCTCGCGCAAATCATCGACCCCCTCGCCGGTCAACGTGCTGGTGTGGAGTACGGGGTAGCCGATAGCCTCGTAGATGCGAAACATCTCGCGTGCCTCGTCCGGGTCGACCAGATCGACCTTGTTGGCGCAGATGAGCGCCGGCAGGCGGTTCATCTCGGCCACGACGAGGAAACGGTCGAGCTTGCGCGGGCTGAAAGCGGGGTTGCGCACGGAGAAGACGAAGATGACCTGATCGGGGTTGGCCACCAGGACTTGCTCGCGCTCCGTTTCCAGATTGCGGGCTTCGCCGGCCGTGCGCGTGCGTGAGAGGGCCGAATGACGCTCGGCGACGGATTGGATGAGGCCGCTGCCGTCGGGGTTGACGGAGTAGGTCACGTGGTCGCCGACGGCGGCGATGTCGGTTCGCTGCCGTTCCTGTTTCAGGCGGCCGGGTATTCGGCAAACGACAACCTCCCCGCCATCGTCGGGCTGGACAGTGAAGAAGCCGCTCTGGGACTTGATGATAAGGCCGGTTGGGTGGGACAAGTGGTCAGTGAATAGTGGTCAGTGGTCAGTGGTCAGTGGTCGGTGCAAACTGACCACTGTCCACCGACCACTGACCACTTCCTAGTTCAGTCGCTTCTTAAACTCGGCCGTCAGGGCCGGGACGACCTTGAACAGGTCGCCGACGATGCCGTAGCGGGCCAGCTTGAAGATCGGCGCGTCGGGGTCTTTGTTGACGGCGACGATGACCTTCGAGCTGCGCATGCCGGCCTGATGTTGGATGGCGCCGCTGATGCCGCAGGCCACGTAGAGATCGGGGGCAACGGTTTTGCCTGTCTGCCCCACCTGATGCTCGTAGGGAATCCAGCCGGCGTCGACGGTGGCCCGGGACGCGCCCAAAGCCGCGCCCAGCACGTCGGCCAATTCGCGCAGTGGTTGGAAGCCTTCCGGCCCGCCCACGCCGCGGCCGCCGCTGACGATCTTGCTGGCGTCACTCAGGCTGACCTGGCCGCCCTTGCCTTCGAAGCCGACGATCTTGGTCGGGATGGCGTCCTCGGCCACGGCCGCGGCGACCATTTCCGCCGTGCCGGTCTTGCCCGTGGACTCGGCCTGGGCGAAGGCCCGGCTGCGCAAGGTCATGATCTGCGGTACGCCCTTGACGAAGGTATCACACAGCAGTTTGCCGGTATAGACGGCGCGAGTAGCCTTGATGGTTTGGCCCTCGACCGCCAGATCAACGGCCTCGGCGATGACGCCTGTGTTCAGATCCGCCCCTGTCCAGGCGGCCAGATCGCGCCCAAGCGTCGACGCGCCGAAGAAGATGGCGTCCGGCTGGCGTTCCTGGGCCAGCTTGACGACCAGCGGGCCGAAGGCCTCCAGACGGTCGCCGGCCAGCGTGGCGTCGTCGGCAGCGATGACCGCGTCCGCGCCCAGGTCGAAAGCCTCGGTGGCGGCATCGGCCACGTTATGACCCAGGACCAGAGCGGTCAGGGATGAGCCCAGATCAGTGGCAACGCCGCGCGCCGCGCCTAACGCCTCGCGGCTGATGGCGTTAATCTCGCCGTCACGATTCTCGATGAATACCCACACTCCGGCGCTCATATGACCTTCTCCTCAAACAATTTGTTGACCAGGATGCGTACCTGTTCCTCGACACTGTCGGCGGTGATGATCTCGACCTCGCCCTCGCGCGGTGGCGGGGAATAGACACTCGACCAGTCGGACTTGGCCGCGGCCGCGCCGACTTCGTTGACGCCCACGTCAGCGGCCGACCAAGTGGGGATAACGGCCTTGCTGGCCTTGCGAATGCCCATGAACGACGGATAGCGCGGCTCGTTAATTTCCTTGACGACGCTGATGACAACCGGTAGTTTGGTGGTCACTGTTTCTTTGCCGTCGTCGGTCAGGCGCTCTACGGTGATCGTGTCGCCATCCAGCGACCGAACGGCCGAGACGTAGGTCAGCGGCGTCCAGCCGAGGACGCGGGCGGTCTGCACGGGCACGTGGCCCGAATCGCCGTCGATGGCCTGCTTGCCGAACAGGGCCACTTGCACGTCGCCGATCTTGCCGATGGCTGCGGCCAATGTGCGGGCCGTGCCCAATGTGTCGGAGCCGGCCAGCGCCGGATCGGAGACTAAAACAGCCTCGGTGCAGCCCATTGCCAGACAGGTCTTCAGGGCCTCGTCGCTCAAGGGGTCGCCGACGCACAGGGCTATGGCGTCCGTCGCGCCACGATCCTCCTTGAATTTGATCGCCTCTTCCACAGCATACTCGTCCCAGGGATTGACGACGTTGGGCTTGCCTCCGGGGTCTTCCCAGCTCACTGTGCCGTCCTTCACCGAGAATACCGCGGTCGTGCTGGGCGTTTGTTTCACACACACGACTACTTTCATATTCCAACCTCCATCAGAGTTCCAAATATGGATATCATTAAATCAGATCGACAGCTCTTCGGCCGGTGTTGCGGGCGTTTCCGTCGCCACGTCCGGCGTTGTGTTTTCCGCAAATGCCGGGTTCATGGCCCGCACGCGCTCGGCCATTTCGCTGTTGCTGAAGACCAGAGTCATATCGCGCCAGGTGAAGTCGTCGATGCGGGCGGCCTCGCGCACAGTGCGGCGTTCGGGCAATTCGGCCGCTATCGCGCGCCGCACCAACACCCATCGAACAAGCGCGCCGCCGGCCAGGCCAAAAATCAGCCCCACCAACAGCCGCGGCCACCAGGCATCGAAAGGCAAAACGGCCAGAGCCACGATGGCCAACAGCAAGGCCGTGCCGGCGGCCGCGGGCCAACTGAGCCGCAGCAACTGCTCCTCCTGGCCGGAGCGTCGCGCCAGCCGGCGGGCGCACTCGGCGCAAAGGGGAGCATCGATCCGGCGCGTGAGTTGGCCGCGACGTTTTTGTAATGTCAGCCGTTCTCCAGCCGGTTGCCCACAGGCAACACACACGGCCGGAAAGCGCACCGTTTCGCCGGGGCGCACCCGGAGCGTTAGCTGTTGTTCCATCTTAATCAGCCGCCGGACATCTGTCATGTGTCATGTGTCAGTATTTAGGGTGACACATGACACCCTTCGGAGGGATCGGGGCTGGTTTATACGGGGCGATCACGCTCATGATTATATTGCCGCAATGCGTTATGGGCAATGAGAGCCGGCCAGGCACAGATTTGCCCGATTTTTGCCGCTTTCCGGTTGTCGGGCTAATCTTGCCAATTCATCGGTTGGACAAAGTGACTGGAAATGGGTGAATTCCGGCCGATGGACAGGCTTATGGCTCGATTAATCGCCCGCAAACTGATCCTGATGGTGCTCATCCTGGTGGCGTTGAACTACGTCGCCTATCATTACGCCGTCCGCCATCCGGGCCTCCTCTTCTATCCTTTCAGTAATATCACCGACCCCGAGGCCGAGCTCGCCGGGAGCCAATACCCGGCCTACGTTCAGGCCGTGTTGCGGGGCGATCTGGGGGAAGTGGCCGGCACACCCGTGACGGACATCATCCGTGAGCCGATTCGTAACAGTCTCGTGCTGTTGGCTGTTGCCATGCTTACGACGATAGTTGTAGGGTCGGCGCTGGGCTTTTTGTCTATCTCGCCCCGCACCTGGCGGTTGCGTCCCTGGGCGTTGATGCTGCTGGCGACCGGATCATCCATGCCCGGTTTCGTCTTGGGAGCGATCATACTTGCTTTGCTCGTCTACTATCAACTCTATGCCGGCCGCGGGACCACTTTGCTGCCAATCAGCGGTTACGGCATCGACGGTCATCTTGTGCTGCCGGTCATCGTTTTGTCCATCCAGCCCACCTTCCATCTGGCTAAGGTGATTACCGGCTTGCTGGAGAACGAATTGCAGCGGGACTATGTCCAGGTTGCCAACAGCAAGGGTCTGACGTGGTGGCAGATCATCCGGCGACACGCCTTGCCCAATATCTTGTCGCCGGTGCTGATCACGATCGGTGAAGCGCTGCGGCTAATGGTGGGGGCGCTGGTCATTGTTGAGGCCATCTTTTTGTGGCCGGGGATTGGCCGCATCATGCTCTATTCAATCGGCTTGCGCCTGGATGCCGGCCCGGCCGGTGTCTTTTTCGGCAACCCCAATCTGATCGCCGTGCTGGCCGTCATCATGGGCAGCTGGCTGTTGATCTCCGATCTGATCGCCGCTGTACTGGCCTACCGGTTTGATCCACGCCTCAGCGTTGCGGTGGAAAGGAGAGAAGCTGCCCGGAGCTAGTTGGAAGTACCGCGATGCGTTGGTACTTCAAGGCACGGTCGGGGTGGAAAGGAGAGAAGTTGCCCGGAGCTAGTTGGAAGGGCGTTATTCCGGCGTCCCGGAGAACTGGGGTACAGGCCGATTGTTCGCCTCGTCCTCAGTTTCGGCCACGCCGTTAGCCCGAATGTCCTCTATCAGCCACTCCATCTCCTTGATCTCGCGGCGTTGGGCATCAATGATTTCGTCGGCCAGTTCGCGCACGCGCACGTCTTCAATCTGGGCCTTCTCGCTCGTGAGGATAGCAATAGAGTGATGGGGGATCATGCCCTCCATGTAATCCGTATCTGTCACTGTTATCTGGCTGCGCACCAGCCAGAGGGCAATAACCATTAACAAGGCTCCGCCGATGAAGATGGCGACATTGGCAGTGTTGTTTTTGTACATGCCCAGCATGAACGCCAACATAATAATCAGCATGGCCCCGCCCATTAGCATGGTCATGAATAATCGTGTCTCGCTAAACCATGCGTGATCAATGATCTGATAGGAATTGAGGTATGTCAGAAAAAACATGACGACCATGGAGGTTGCGATCATGGCGAAAAAGCGAATGTAATTGTTCCGTTGTTTGTTCTGTTTGTCTTCCACGAATATTTCTCCTTGGCTTCTAGACTCTAACTTGGCAATTCCCCGCACAACGCCCGCTTGTTGCTCGGCCGGAGTGCGATTGCTAACGCGGTCATTGTAAAATCGCTTCGTAGACCTTCCAATCTAGGAGGCACAGACTGAAGGTATATCTGGGATATAACTTGCACGTATCAGACTTGGAATAGAACAAATTGTTCCACGGACTTCGCAGATAACGCAGATTTAAGAAGACCTTTTCTGCGACATCTACGACAAGAGCTCACAGGGTTGTTCAGTTGTCGGGGTGTGGCGCCGGATTCTTATCCGGCGGCCGAGAACGAGGTGGGCTGTGGAGCCGGTTAGGAAACCGGCGCTACGGAGAACGATCGATTACTGAAAAACCCTGCAAGAGCTGACCAGCTAGTGTTGAGATTGAGTAAAGACGATAAACTTGTCTCATGGTACCTATGAGGCTTCAGGACAGGCCGTGGACAAAGATATAGGCTACGCTTGCTTGCCATGAACAAACGCTCCACCCACAACTACCCGCTGTGGATCGGCCTCAGCCTGACCAGCCTGTTTCTACTGGTCGCCGTTTTCGGTCCGCGGCTGGCCCCCCACGATCCGGTGGCGATTATAACCGACGTTTTCCGAATCGGCGGCAGAGCCTACGTCCCCTCAGTGCAACCGGTGCCGCCTCTCACAGTGGAGCAGTTTGCCCTGGGAACCGACATCGGCGGCCGGGATCTGTTCAGCCGGTTGCTGTGGGCCGTTCGGCCGACGCTAATTCTGTGTTTCATCATCACCGCGCTGCGCATCGCGTTAGGCCTCGTGCTGGGGTTGGCCGCCGGCTGGTTTGGCGGAGCGATTTCCCGGCTGATAGAAATATTGATCGACGTGAGCCTGGCCGTGCCTATTTTGCTGTTCGCGCTGGCCGTTATCTCCTTTGTCGGAGATCATGAGTTGCGGACGTTTGTACTGGCATTGGTGACCACTGGTTGGGCCGGCACGGCCGTCTTCGTCAGGAACAGCACGTTGTTGATCAAGAAGGAACCCTACATCGACGGGGCCAGGGCGCTGGGCGCGTCACCGGGCCGCATTCTCAGCCGGCACGTGCTGCCCCAACTATGGCCCGCGCTGCCGGCGCTCATCTCGTTCGAGTTGGCGGCCACGCTGCTGGTGATCGGCGAGTTGGGGTTCCTGGGTCTGTTTATCGGCGAGGCATTCGTCATCATGGGTACCAGCGGCGATATCAATGAGACGGCCATCGGGATAACCGCCAACTATCCCGAATTGGCCCAAATGATGTCGAACTTCTGGAGCAAGATGATCCGCACGCCCTGGGAAGTGGTATTTGTGGGGTTGGCGGTCTTCCTGTTGATCTTCGCCTTTAATATGTTGGGTGAAGGACTGCGGCGGGAGATGGACGTCACCCGCTCGCGGAGGTGGCGTCGCCGGCGGCCGATTGTCGGCGCGGAGTAGATTGTGTATTCAAACCAATTGACGTTATCATGATGAAAATGGAAATATATGACCGGTATTGATCCCATAACACCCGGCGAGGCCCGGCCCCCTGGTCGTGTGCCCAGGCGATTCAAGATATGGCGAAGGCCGACGCCCACGCCCGAAGAGCTGACGGATCGGCAGATCCGGAAATGGTCGGAACTCTGGGAAACGATTGTTTTGGCTATTGCCACGCTGATCACAGCCTGGGCTGGCTACGAGGCCGGCAAGTGGAACGGGATACAAACCTCACTCAACCGGCAAGCGACGATAGTGAACGTCGATTCTGCGCGCTTGGCGGCCGAGGCCC
>JACKBY010000003.1 GCA_020634335.1 Promineifilum sp.
TAGAGCTGGCCCAGTTGCCGGCGACGCTGGCGGCGGCAGAGGTGGGTCTCTATCTGATGGACGACACGCTGCTCAACCGCACCAAGTGCCCGGTCAAGCTGGCCGACATGCTGGCCGCAGGCGTGCCTGTCGTGGCCGAGGCCGTGGGGCAAGTAACGGAATACGTGCGCGACGGCCGCACCGGGGCGCTGCGCGCGACGGGCGACGTGGCTGGACTGGTTGCGGCGGCAGTGGCCCTGTTGAACAATTCGCCAGAGCGGACGCGAATGGGGACGGCAGCGCGGGCAGACGTGGGGGAGCGGTTTAGTTGGGAGCGGCTGGCGACGATAGCCGAAAAGGCATACGCCGGCTAGCGGGCGAAAGACTCAAACAGGATAACCAAGCCCAAGACGATCAACGCGTAGGGAAATAACGCGCGGCCAATCCACTGCACGCGCCCCGCTATGACCGACCGCCGCGCCAGATAGAGCATCCCGAAAAGCCACACGGTCAGCATCCCGGCGAACACAACCAGCAACAGAGCCGTGTGTCCGGGGGTGCGCGAGGCAAACAGCGGCGTGTAGACGCCAATGTTGTCGCCGCCATTGGCCAGCGTGACACCGGCCACGGCCGCCGCTCGCCGCCAGCCGGGCGTGTCGCCGCTGACGGCCGTCTCCAGCGCGGGGTTTTCGCCATCAGGGCCGCGACGCCGGTCAACCAGCGCGCGTAGGCCAAGGATTACAGGCAGCAGCCCCAGCAACCCCACCCACCTATCCGGCACCGCCAGTGCCAGCAGCGCTCCCAGGAGGCTAATGAGCACCAGCAAGCCGATACCAAGCACCTGCCCGGCGAATACGTGACGTATTCGATAGCGACGGTCGCCGAAAAATAGGAGGAGTATGAGGCTGTCGTCGACGTTGGTGGCAGCAAAGGCGGTAACGCCCAGAACGATGAGATGCAACCAATCCATACCGGGCCGGATTGTCTAAACTATCGGGCTGATTGTCAAGCGGGTTGTAATCGGAGAGTACCACCGTGGCACGGAGAAATGGAGCGCCAGTGACGCGGTTTTCGGTCATTCGTCATTCCGATGCTCCAGCGCCCGATACACGGGCCGCCGGCTCTCGTCGAAGCGCAGCAGGCTATAGCCAACCTCCTGGAACTCCGGCCCCAGCGCGGCGGTGAAGTTGAGGTTCCACAAGAACATCGGCCCCACCCACTCCCGCTCGTGGGCCATCGCGTAGGCGCGCAGGGTGTAGACGGCCTGTTCCCACTCGCTGTTGTCGGCCATGAACTCGGAGCCGGGCGGCGGGGCAGCGGGCGCGCCGTCTTCGGTCACGATGCCCTCGAACGTCCCCCAACCGAACTCGGTCGGCCATAGCTGTGTGCCGGCCGCGCCGGCGGCGACCAGCATGGCATGGTAATCCTCCAGCGTGTCGGCAAAGAAGAAGCTGGGGTGGTTATTGTGGCTCGATGACACTTGCGTCGCGTCGGCGGCGCGGCTGTCGGGCGGGTTGGCCCAGCCGTAGGGGTGGACCCCCACGCCGTCGACAATGCCGGCCACGCCCGCGGCCAGCATCGCCCCAAAGTAGACGCGGTCGTCGATGGCGTTCACGCCGTCGTTGATGCCCGTGGTGGCCGGCGCGCCGCTGATGATCAGCGCCGCCGGGTCGGCCGACCGCACGCCGGCCGCGCCGCGCCGCATCAGCTCCACGAAGTCGGCCGCGCTTAGCGCCGTGCCGTTCCACTCCCGTTGCAGGTTCGGCTCATTCCACAGCTCATAGGCGGCCACCTGCCCGGCGTAGCGCGTCGCCAGATAGTGCATGAACGCCTCGAATTGTCCGTAGTCAGCCGGGGGGCCGTCCATCTCCGTCACCGTCCGGCTCCATTCCGGGGCCTTGCTAACGCTGAGCAGCACTTTCACGCTCTGGCCGTTGGCTCCCGCCACCAGCCGGTCCAGCTCGCCAAACAACTCCTCGCTATATTCGCCCGGCCGCGGCTCGTGGAGTTTCCACGACACCTGCACCTTGACCCAACCGGCGTCCAGCGCTTCCAGGTGGCGCAGCAGGTCGCGCACGTCCTGGCGGTGGAGGTAGATCTGGATGGCGATATCGTCCCGGTCGAGCGGCGGGCCGGTATAGACGGGGTAGTCGGGTTCGGGGGTGGCCGTTGGGACGACGGGCGTCGGAGGGGCAATGGTTTCCGTAGGCCTGGGCAGCGACGGATAAGCCTCGACGGCGACCGTCGGCTCCGGCGCGACCGCGCCGCCGGGGGCCGCGGGAATAAACACCTGGCTGGTCGGCGCGGCCATGGCGACGTCGGTGGTCGGTGGTCGGTCGTCTGTCGTCGGTTCGGCCGCCGGCGTGGGTGGCAGGGTGGCCGTCGGAGCAGCCGCGGGTTCGTCGCGGCACGCGGTCAGGAAGAGCAAGCTGGTTAAGAGTAGGGCAAGGATGCGGTACATTGGCGGGATTATACGCGTCCGCCACGATTTGATTCGGCTATCTGCTTATTTTTTAAGGACAAATCGCCTAATCACTTCAGGTTTTGTTTTATAAACCCTCTAATATCCTCAATCGAATAAGATGGTCTACGTCGATGAATGATAGCATGACAATTCGGGCACACTGGCCGGAGATCTTTGACAGGGTCAACTTCGTATTCTTCGCCAATATCAGAGATGGGAAGTAAATGGTGCACCTGAATATAACCATCGGCAACCGGCCCATAGAAGGTCTTGAAATCAAATTGGCAAATAAAGCATTTGGTTCCGTAATATTCGAGACACTTCTCGCGTGCGGCCGTACTCCGCTCAAAGACGGTAAGTGATTTTTCGCGGACATGGCCCTCTCGGTAGACTGTCGGAGTTATATCCCCAAAATCCTCTGGAAGCTTTGAGACGCCAAGAAATTCTGACCATATTCCTTGTAATTTCTCGGCAATTTCATCAGGAACTCGAATACCAGAGGCTTGAGGTAGCCAATTCATCTGACTTAAAAGAGGATCGGCTTGAAGTAAATCGATTTCCAGAATATGTTCCGAATCTGCATTCAGCAATGCATCAAACACCACATTCACGAATCGCGCAGTTGAGCCGGATGCAGCAAGCACCTGATCCCAATGAAGGTCTTCAAATGATGCAGAAACTATATAATAGCCGGATCCGACAATTCCTTTCGGTTTTAACCCTAGACGAATTAAGTAGAATCGATCACCTGGCCGGATACTCTTGGTTACCCCACAACTCCAACGAGCTTCAAACCAGCCCAATTCCGCAAGCTCTGCAATAGACTCTTCCAGCTCGATTCAGTCCCATCGTTTGGGATTCCAATTTAATAAGTAAGTACTCATTTAATCTCGAAAGAAGCTCAGTATCTGTACACTGGACATATTATCGGCCAAAAACTACCACTTGCCAGAGCGGGCCGTCGTGGTGATAAATCTTGCGCAACCCGCCGCCGGCAACGACACGCTCCACGGCGGCCGTCGGATAAACAAAGGAACGAAAGGCCTCGCCGCGCAACCGCGAAACCCCGTTCAACACCCCTGTACCCAGTTTCATCCACCATCCGTCTCGTGGGTAGACCAGACCGAGAAAGCGCTGCGTCTTGGCGGCGGCGGTGCTGACTAACGCTTCCATATCCGGGTAGCAACAGACGACGCGATCCAGAGTAACGATGTCGGCCGCCTCAACCTGATCGGCCAACGCCACGAAATCGCCATGGAGATAACGAACATCGGCCACATAGCCCTGTTTTCCGGCTTCTTGCCGGGCGAGCGCCAGATAAGCACCGGAGGCATCCACGCCGGTTACTTCGGTCACCCCGAGGCGTTTCAATTCGTGCTGGATCACGCCGATGCCCCCGCCGATGTCCAGTAGCGTCATCCCGGAGATTCCCTCCGCTTGCAACGCCTCCAGCAGCCGCTTGGTCGTTCCTTCCGCGCCGTGCCGCCGGTAGGCCCGCAAGTCGGCCGCCGCCAGGCGCTGGTCAAAGAGTCGATCCGCGCTTTCGCAGTGTGAACAACAAGTCATCATCGCCTCCGGTTGGGTAACAGGATAAACAAGAAAAACGGCCAAGGCAAATCAGGGGCGTGTATTGCGGTATTGGCCCAGCAGCGGTGATGAAACCTGGGCTATAAGGCGCGAAAGGGGACGGCCGGGCGGCCGCCCCCTTTCACTGAAGGAGAAATGAAATGGAGTAGCGGATGGTGATCCGGCCTAGGCGTGGCCGTTGGCCGCGGCGACCTCGAACTGCTCCTCTTCGGTCGAACCCTTGAGGGCCACAGTCGACGATTCGCCGTGGGAGACCACCATCTGCACCTCGTCAAAGTAACCCGCGCCGACAAAGCTCTGATGCTTGATGGCGCGGAAGCCATGTTCTTCTTCCATCTGAAATTCGCGCTGCTGGAATTGCGAGTAGGCGGCCATGCCCTGATCCTTGTAGCCCACGGCCAGCTCGAACATGGCGGCGTTGAGCGTGTGGAAGCCGGCCAGCGTCACGAACTGGAAGGCATAGCCCATCTCGCCCAGTTCGCGCTGGAACTTGGCGATGTCGCCCTCGGCCAGGTTGCGCCGCCAGTTGAACGACGGCGAGCAATTATAGGCCAGCAGCTTGCCGGGGAACTTGGCATGGATGGCTTCGGCAAAGCGGCGCGCCTCGGACATGTCCGGATGGGCCGTTTCGCACCATACTACGTCGGCATAGGGTGCATAGGCCAGAGCGCGCGCGATGGCCGAATCGAGACCACCGTTGATGCGGTAAAAGCCTTCGACCGTGCGCTCGCCGGTGCAGAAGGGCTGGTCGTAGGGGTCGACATCGCTGGTCAGCAGGTCCGCGCCGTTGGCGTCGGTGCGGGCGATGATGACCGACGGCACGCCCATGACGTCGGCCGCCAGCCGCGCCGCCACCAGCTTCTGGATGAACTCGCGCGTCGGCACGAGCACCTTGCCGCCCATGTGTCCGCACTTTTTGGCCGACGAAAGTTGATCCTCGAAATGGACGCCGGCCGCCCCGGCCTCGATCATGGCCTTCATCAACTCGAAGGCATTGAGGGCACCGCCAAAGCCCGACTCGGCGTCGGCGACGATGGGCGCGAACCAATACGTTTCGTTCTCGTCGTGCAGGTGATAGATCTGATCGGCGCGCTGCAGGGCGTTGTTGATCCGCTTCACCAGATTGGGCACGCTGTCGGCCGGATAGAGGCTCTGGTCGGGATAGGTTTGCCCGGCAGTGTTATTGTCGCCGGCTACCTGCCAGCCGCTGACGTAAATGGCCTTGAGCCCGGCTTGTACCTGCTGCACAGCCTGATTGCCGGTGATGGCTCCCAGGGAGGCAACGAAGTCCTCCTGCTGCATCAACCGCCATAGCCGTTCGGCCCCCATGCGGGCCAATGTATACTCGATCTGCACCGAGCCACGCAGCCGCACTACATCTTCGGCTGAATAGGGCCGCGTGATCCCCTGCCAGCGCTTGTTCAGCTCCCAATCATCCTTCAACTTCGCCACGTTATACGGTTTGAACATCTCGCCTCCACACGTTTTGAATCCACAGATTTCACAGATTGCACAAATTCATAAAGACGCAGGTTTCGCTGCAAGGTAGAGGCAACCGGGAGAGGAGATCGTGGATGACCGACAACTGGGTCTCCCGGTTGCTTCGTCCCTGCATAAACACCTGTTGTCAATTCAGATACTCATAGGCCGTCAGCGTCAGAAAATCGGTGAACTGATCGGCGACGCTGATTTCGTCGAACAACCGGGCCGCCAACTCGTAGTTGCCGGCCGCGAACTCGGTCTCGCCCAGTTGGGCCTTCAACTCTTCCAGCACGCCGGCCGTCACCTCGCGGAACAGCTTAACGGTGATGGGCCGGCCGTCGTCGAGCTTGGCGTTAGGGTTGTGGATCCACTGCCAGAGCTGCGAGCGGGATATTTCGGCCGTGGCCGCGTCTTCCATCAGGTTATAAATGGGCACGCAGCCGTTGCCGCTAAGCCAGGCGGCCATATAGCGGATGCCGACGTCGACGTTGGTGCGCAGCCCGGCGGGGGTGATCGTTCCCTGTGGAATAGCCAGCAGGTCGGCGGCCGTCACGTGGACGTCCTCCCGCTTGCGGTGGATCTGGTTGGGAGTCGGCATGTACTTGTCGAATATCTCGCGGGCCAGACCCACCAGGCCGGGGTGCGCCACCCAGGTGCCGTCGTGGCCGTCCTTGGCCTCGCGCTCCTTGTCGGCCCGCACTTTCGCCAGCGCGGCTTCGTTGGCTTCGGGATCGTTCTTGATGGGTATCTGGGCCGCCATGCCGCCCATGGCGTGGATATTGCGCCGGTGGCACGTCTTGATGACCAGCAGGGAATAGTCGCGCATGAAGGGCGTGGTCATCGTCACCTGCGCTCGATCCGGCAGATAGAATTCGGGATGTTTCTGGAACTTGCGGATAGCGCTGAAGATGTAATCCCAGCGACCGCAGTTCAGCCCGGCTGAGTGATCGCGCAGTTCCCAAAGGATTTCGTCCATCTCGAACGTCGCCAGGATGTTCTCGATCAGGACCGTGGCCCGGATTGTGCCGAGAGGCAGACCCAGATACTGTTGGGCCATGACGAACACGTCGTTCCACAGGCGGGCTTCCAGGTGGCTCTCCAGCTTGGGCAGATAGAAATACGGCCCAGTGCCGCGCGCGATCAGGTTGCGGGCATTGTGGAAGAAATAGAGGCCGAAGTCGAACAATGATCCCGACATCGGCGCGCCGTCCACCAGGGCGTGCTTTTCGTTCAGGTGCCAGCCGCGCGGCCGGGCCAGCAGCACGGCCGTTTGCTCGTTCAGTCGGTACAGTTTGCCTTCGGGGCTGGTGAAGGTGATAAGGCGATTGATGGCGTCACGCAGATTGATCTGGCCCTCGATGGTGGCCGGCCAGGTGGGGGCGTGCGAGTCCTCAAAATCGGCCATGTAGACGCTGGCCCCGGAGTTGAGGGCGTTGATGACCATTTTGCGGTCGACGGGGCCGGTGATCTCGACGCGACGATCCTGCAAGTCGGGGGGAATAGGCGCGACCGTCCAGTCGGCGGCGCGGATCTCGGCCGTCTCCGGCAAGAAGTCCGGCATGTGGCCGGCATTGATGTCTTCTTGCCGCTCGTCACGACGCCGCAGCAGATCCAGGCGTCGCCCGTTAAACGCGCGGTGCAGTTCGGTCAGGAAGGTTAGCGCTTCGGATGTCAGGATTTCGGCGAATTCGGGCGTCATTTCGCCACGAACGTCGATACCATCTGTTGCCATACCGATTTTCCTCCACTTTCGATTGATAACATTCACTAGTAGCGAATATTCGCTATCCTTGGACAGAAGTATATGAGATTAAGCCCAAGAATGTCAACTATTGCAAAAATCAAGTTGGTTTCTAGCGAATATTCGCTACAATCTTGATAAACATGCTTGCAGCTCGCCAAGTTTAACGCATTGCGTCATTATAACGCATAGTGTCATGGCCTGTAAAGTGACAATTGTCATGTAATTATGAGCCTCGATCTCATCAACATCATCTTCGGCATGAAAGTTCGCCAGGCCCGGCTGGAGGCCGGGCTGACCTTGGCCGATCTGGCTCGGCAGAGCGAGTTGTCGCCTTCTTACCTGACCGAGATCGAAAAGGGGCGCAAATATCCACGCGCGGACAAGATCGTGAAGATGGCCGCGGCGCTGGGCAAGCCCTATGACGATCTGGTTTCGATCAAGCTCGACCCATCCTTGCGTTATCTGGAGAGCACAATAGCCTCATCGATGGTGCGCCGCTTCCCCTTCGAGGAGTTTGGTTTGGAGCCGGCCGACGCCATGGGCCTGGTGACGCGCGAGCCGGAGCGGGCCAGCGCGCTGCTCCACGCTGTCGTGGAGATGACGCGCCGTTATGATCTGAAGGAAGAGGAGTTTTTGCGCGCCGCGTTGCGCGCCTATCAGGAGATTCACGAGAACTACTTTCCGGAGCTGGAGGAAGCGGCCCAGGCCTTCACGACCGCGTTCGGGCCGCGTTACGGCATCGACGACACGCTGCCCATCCCTCTGCCCACGCTCGCCGCCATCCTGCGCGAGGAATACGACTACACTATCGACGACCATACCCTGGCCGCGTCCGAAGAATTGCGCCACTATCGCACCCTGCTGTTGCCCGGCCGCCGCCCACAACTTTTCATCAATAATCGCCTCTACGCGCGGCAGGTGCGTTTCCTCCTGGCCCGCGAGATCGGCTATCGGCATCTGGGTCTCAAGGAGCGCTCGCTGGCCTCCACGGCCGATGAGGTCAACTCGTTTCAGCAACTGCTGAACGACGCCCGCGCGGCTTATTTTGGTGGGGCGCTGCTCATGCCTCGCGACCGCCTGCTGTCCGACCTGCAACAATTCCTGGCACTGCCTGCCTGGGCCCCCGAACCGTTTTCGGCCATGCTGTCGACCTATGACGTGACGCCGGAAATGCTGCTCTACCGTTTCAGCGAACTCATCCCGCAGTTCTTTGGCCTCAAACTCCACTTCCTGCGCTTTCACCACGCGGACGGCGCCGACGATTACCAACTCGTGCGGCATCTCAATATGAATCAGTTGCTCGTGCCCAGCGGCATCGGGCTGCACGAACACCACTGCCGCCGCTGGTTGTCGATTCGCCTGTTGCCCGACTCGGCCGCAGCCGACCCGCTGCCGGTCGGCGTGCAGTTGTCGGAGTTCCTGGAGACGGGCGAACGGTTCCTGTGCATCGGTTTCGGCCGCCGGATGGTGCTGTCGCCGGGCGTCTCCAGCAGCGTCATCATCGGCTTTCGCGTCGATTCCGAGCTACAGCACACCATTGGCTTCCTCGACGATCCGGCCATCCCCCATACGCTCATCCATGAGACGTGCGAACGCTGCCCGTTGCGACCGGACCAGTGCGCCGTACGCGCCGCGCCTCCCACCATTCTCAACGCCCGGCGCGAGCAATTGGCCCGCAAAATGGCCCTGGATCAGCTACAAACGCGGGCCAATGCAACCGATTAGCCTGTCATTTCTGTGGATAACTGTGAGAAAGCTGTGGAAAACAGTCTGGGATTGGGGAAATCTGGACTCAATCCCGGATCGCCCAAAATGGTGAATTAATCTTTATCTGGGCCACAAGTTGAGCCGGAGCCCTATATATGGGGGTGAGACTCCGCCAGGCCCAAACCAGCTTGAGACACGAAAGCCGGAGGCCGATAATCTTGTTAGCCGCCCGTCCCCACGCCATCCACAACGGCCGTGGGGCGACTCCGGCAAATAAGGGGAATAGCTGGGTGCGGGGCGGGGGTGCGGCCCAGATATGGGGTGTCCGCGCACTTATCCAGCTTTCCCCAGGCCCTACTACGTACTACTAAATAAGAAAGGGGAGAGAGAATAAACCGGGGATAATCTTTTCTAAAAAGCCCCCGGCCTTTTGGGGAGCCGGGGGCTTGGATTCTCAGGATTCCACAATGGGCAGAACGGAAATATCGATCTCCAGTTGCAGCGCTTCGGCGCGTATCCACCCCTCCTGCCCGCCCGGCAGCCAAATCTTCACCCATACCGCGTCGGCCGTGCGGCCGATTAGCACCACACTCTGGCCGGGCACCACACGCAGGATCGGCGCGGCCGAGTCGTCCGGCGTGGCGTAGACGTAGACAATGGGTATTCCAACCGGGGGCGTGGCGGCGGCGGTATCCTCAGTGGCCGCGGGCGTCATCGTTGCCGGCGGTTGCTCTGTGGGCGTCGCTTGGGTCGTTGCCGTCGCCGCCGGTGTTGCGGTGTTGGCGACGGTGGGCGTGGGGGGGACGGCGGTCTGGGTGGCGGCTTCGGTTGGAATTGCCGTCGCCGTTGGCACGGGGGTCGCGCCCGTCTTGCCGCCGGAAATGGTGGCGAGGGGCTGGGCAGTGGGCGTTAACGCCGGCGTCGTGGCGTCGGTCGCCGGTTGCCCAGCCGCCGGCTGAGTGGGCTGCCAACCAACCACCTGGGGCGGCGCGATGCCGTGGACGACCGGCACGTTGGATAATGAGGCCGAGACGTGGATGATCTCGGCGGCAATCCACCCTTCGCGGCCGTCGGGCAGGCGAATCTGTACCCAATGATTGTCGGCCGTGCGGCCAATGATGCCCAGCGTCTGCCCCTCAGTCACACTTTCCACCGGCTCATAGAGGAAGCCCGGCCCGCTGTAGACAGCAAAGAACGGGGCCAGATAGGGCGGCGGCGCGTCGAGGAACGGCGTCAGGATAGGCAGATCGTTGATTGAGGCCGAGGGCAGGAACGAGCTGTCGGCGCGCGCCCAGCCGGAGCGGCCGTCGGGGAGGTAGACGTGGACCCAGGTTGCCGCGTCGTTGCGGCCGTTCAGAGCCAGCACATCGCCCGGCCGCGCCCAGCCGACCAGCCCGAAACCGTGATCCGCGCCGGTGTAGACGGGGATCGGGTCGTTGGTGACGAAGGCGGTGATGCCCCACAGGGCCACATCGGCAATGGGCAGGGCGGCGATGTCGATGGTCGGCCGGATGTAACTGGCGTTGACCCAGCCGCGATAGCCATTGTAAAGCTCGATCTGAACCCAACTGCCGGTGCGATTGCGGCCGACCAGTTGTACCTGCTCGCCTTCCATCAGGTAGGCCACGGCCGTGTAGCTGACGTGCGGCCCGGTGCGCAGGTTGAGCGAGGGGGCGCTGACGCGCCCTTCGGCATAAACGGCTTCATAAGGCCCCAACGGCATTGGCCCGCTCTGGGCCTGGCTGTGCCGCGCATCAACCATGACGAGCGCCGCCACAGCCAGCGCCGCCAGACCTAACAGGATCAGTTGCAATCGAGGACGAGGATAAGAAAGCTTGTTCATTGGCAGCACCGAATCAATAGTCAAACGCGGGTTTATAGGAACTGCCAAACCCTCTGGCGTGCAGTATAAGAGTGAACCCATCGGGCGGGCAAGGCTGAACGCTCATTTTGATCTCGTTTTTCACAACGGCCCCCGTTCGTAAAACGGGTGACCCAAGGCTATAATATCTCGCGGTGCTTGCGGAAAAGATTACAATGGACTGGATAGATGATGTGCGACAAGGGAACGTGCGGGCCGTCGCGCGGCTCATCACGCGGGTGGAGAGCAGCGCTGTCGCCGCGCAGGAGGCAGTTCGCCGGCTCTATGCTTATACCGGCCGCGCCCACGTCGTGGGTATCACCGGCCCGCCCGGCTCCGGCAAGAGCAGCCTGGTCAACGAACTGGCCAAGGCGTTCCGGCGGGCCGGCCGGCGCGTCGGCATCGTTGCCGTCGATCCGACAAGTCCCTTCACCGGCGGCGCACTGCTGGGCGACCGGGTGCGCATGCGCGATCTGTCGGGCGACGCGGGCATCTTTGTGCGCTCGATGGCCTCGCGTGGCAGTCTGGGCGGGCTGGCCCGCAGCACACTGGCCGTCGCCAAGGTACTCGATGCGGCCGGCTATGACGTGATCCTCATCGAGACGGTCGGAGCGGGGCAGGCCGAGGTTGACATCGCCACGGCCGCCCACACGACCATTGTCCTGGAGGCTCCCGGCATGGGCGACGACGTCCAGTCGATCAAGGCCGGCATTCTGGAGATCGCCGATATTCTTGTGGTAAACAAGGCCGACCGGCCCGGCGCGAACCGGGTGGTCAAATCGCTGGAGATGATGCTCCACATGGCGTTGCCGGCCGATGACGGCGACGCGCACCATGGCGCTGCCCAGCGGGACGATGCCCAGCACCCGTTCGTGTCCGGCGCCCCCTTCGCTGCGGGCTGGGCGGTGCCGGTCGTGCAGACCACCGCCACCACTGGCGCGGGCGTGGCTGAACTGGCCTCGGCCATTGACCACCACCGCGAGTATCTGGAAACCTCCGGCGGCTGGGCGACGAGCGAGCGCACGCGCAGCCGGGGTGAGATCGAGCGCCTCCTGCGGGATCGCTTTATCGACGAGATGATCGCGCGTGTACCGGACGAGGAGCGCGAGGCCCTGATCCATGCCGTTGCCGAGCGGCGTCTGGACCCCTATTCGGCCGCCGAGCAACTGTATAACTTCGCGGCTCCTTTTCAATCATCATCGATTCATTCGTGACGGGAGAGTTCATGTACGGCGACATCAAACTTTATGCCGGTTCGGCTTGCCCGGAGTTGGCGCAGCGCGTGGCCGACTACATCGGCAAGCGGCTCAACCGTTGGGAGATCATCACTTTTCCCAACGAGAACATTTTCATCCGCCTCAACAGCAGCGTGCGCGGCCAGGACGTCTACCTGATCCAGACTCACGACAGCCCCGTCCATGACAACATCATGGAGATGCTGATCGCCATTGACTGCTTCAAGCGCGATTCGGCCGGGCGCATCACGGTGGTCATCCCTTACATGTCCTATTCCCAGAGCGACAAGAAGGACCAGCCGCGCGTGCCCATCACCTCCCGGCTGTTGGCCGACATGATCGAAGTGGCCGGGGCCGACCGCTGGATCACCATCGATCTGCACGCCGGGCAAATTCAGGGTTTCTATAATATTCCCGGCGACTCGCTGACCGCGCTGTACATCATCTGCGACTACATTCGGGCCAAGCACCTGGACGCCACCGTGGTGACCACCGATTTGGGCTATGCCAAAGGCGGCCGCAACTACGCCGAGAAGCTCGGGTTCCCGCTGGCCTTCGTGGAGAAGCGCCGCGTGGGCAACGAGACCGGGCGCGAGGCGCTGACGCTCATCGGCAGTGTGGCCGGCAAGGACGTGCTCATCGTCGACGACCTGGTGGACACGGCCGGATCGGTGGTGCAGGCAGTCGATGTTGTGCGCGCCCACGGCGCGCGTGATGTCTACCTGGCCTTTACCCACGCCGTGTTGTCGCCGCCGGCGCTCGAGCGGCTGGCCGCTCTCGACATCAAGGAAATTGTCACGACGGACACGCTACCCATCTCGCCCGATGAACGTCTGCCCAATATGACCGTCCTGACCGTGGCCGAGCTGCTGGGCGAGGTGATTATGCGCTCCCACGAAGGGCGCAGCGTCGGCGAATTGTTCAACGAGTAGCGACGGTTTCTTCACCGGCGTCCAGGAAAAATGCACCAAGAAAAGAGCCGGTTAAGAAACCGGCAGCACACGGGACAACTTAACGTATCCTAGGGAAACGCTACACTTTACCACCCAGACCCTATAATAGAATGCGCCATGTTCAAGAAAATTGTATCCAGCATTGTCGGTGATCCGAACAAGAAAATAATCAATAACCTGCGGCCGACCGTTTCCATCGTTAACGAGATGGAAACGGAGCTGCAAAAGCTGCCGGATGAGGCCCTGCGCGAGCGGACGGCTGTCCTGAAGGAGCGCGTTGCCGCCGGCGAAGAGCTTGACGACGTGTTACCGGAGGCCTATGCCCTGGTGCGCGAGGCCTCCCGTCGCACTATCGGCCTGCGCCCCTACGACGTTCAGATCATGGGCGGCATTCTGCTCTTTGAAGGGGAAGTGGTCGAGATGCGCACCGGCGAGGGCAAAACGCTCGTCGCCACGCTGCCTCTCTACCTCAACGCCCTCAGCGGCCGGGGCGCGCACCTGGTCACAGTCAACGAATACCTGGCTCGCCGCGACGGTGGCTGGATGGGCAAGATATTCCATCTGTTGGGCATGTCGGTCGGCGTCATCGGCCCGCTCCAGTTCTCGGCTCTGTTCGATCCGGAGTACGTCAACCCCGGCGCCGAATTGGAAGACGAGCGCCTGGTACACTGGCGGCCGAGCACCCGCCGCCAGGCCTACGAGGCTGACATCACCTACGGCATCAGCTCCGAGTTCGGCTTCGACTACCTGCGCGACAACATGGCCGTCCAGCGCGACCAATTGGTGCAGCGCGACCTGCACTTCGCCGTCATCGACGAGGTGGACAACATCCTCATCGACGAAGCGCGGACGCCGCTGATTATCTCCGGCCCGGCGGCGCGCTCCGGCAAGGACTACGTGCGCTTTGCCGAATATGTGCGCCGGCTGCGGCCCAACACGGCCGACGAGGACGAAGAACCCAACGGCCACTACGACATCGACGAGAAGAGCCGCAGCATTAGCCTGACCGAGCCGGGCATCGCCGAGGTCGAGAAGCGTATCGAGGAGATCGACCAGGACGCGGGCGACAACCTCTATGACCCTCGCTTCTATCACTTGACCTACTATCTTGATAATGCCCTGCGCGCTCAGTATCTGTTCAAGCGCGACGTGGATTACGTGGTTCAGGGCGATGAAGTGATCATTGTTGACGACTTCACCGGCCGCCTCATGCCGGGTCGCCGCTATTCCGACGGCCTGCACGAGGCTATCGAGGCCAAAGAGGGCGTCAACGTCAAGCGCGAGACGGTGACGGTCGGCACCATCACCCTGCAAAACTACTTTCGGCTTTACGAAAAACTGGCTGGTATGACGGGTACGGCCCTGACCGACGCCGAGGAGTTCGACAAGATCTATGAGCTGGGCGTGACGCCGCTGCCGACCAACGTCGAGTACATCGTCGACACCGGGCAGATGGGGCTGGAGGCCCGGCGCGAGAAGATAGACGGGGCCGAGGCCACTGTCTACGTCAAGCCGGAAACCAATGAGCCGGTCTTTTACAAGCGCGTCGATTTTCCCGACCAGGTCTACGGCAACATCAGCGCCAAGGACCAGGCCATCCTGAACGAGATCAAGGCGGTTCATCAGACCGGCCGGCCGATTCTGGTCGGCACGACGTCGGTCGAGCATTCCGAGACGATCCACACCTATCTGGAACGCGAGAAAATTCCCCACGCCGTCCTCAACGCCAAGATTCACCAGTCCGAAGCGCTGATCGTGGCCCAGGCCGGGCGCAAGGGCGCGGTGACCATCTCGACCAACATGGCCGGCCGCGGCACCGACATCCTGCTGGGTGGCAACGCCGAGGGACTGGCGGCCGAGGCGCTGGAAAACGAGATGCTCGACCGGCCGATGCTGGTGCAACTGGCCCTCAAGCTGCTGAGCGAGGGCGAAGAAGTCGCCCGAGACACGGCCCGCAAGAATAGCAAGCTGACCGAAGATTTGGTCGACGCGCTGGTGGAGACGAAGGACCGTTTTGCCACGGCGATGGACGAAATTGATCAGGTCCAAATCGTCGGTCATCTGGCGCGTGCCCTGCAGGAGCCGTATGGCATCGACTATAATGACCTGCTGGAGGTGTTGCGCCGGGTGAGAAGCGGGGAACTGGCCGAGGCGCGCCTCTACGTCGAGGGGCTGGACAAGGATGTGGCGCTCGTCGACGACATCATGCGCCGCTGGAGTGATCTGGTGCGCTTCCAGAACATTCAGGCCGACGATAATCAGGTGGCCCAATTTCTGGCCGAGCAGACGTTTGAGCATCATTACAAGGCGCGCGCCGCGCTTATCCGCGCCGTGCTAGGCGACCGGCCGGACGAAGCCCGGCGGCTGGTCGATACTATCCCTGGTCTGGCCACCCACCACATCGAGCGCATCGAGCAACTGCGCGAGCAGGCCAAAGCCGATAAGGCCGAAATTTGGCGGCTGGGTGGCCTCCACGTGGTGGGGTCGGAGCGACACGAGTCGCGGCGCATTGATAATCAGTTGCGCGGGCGCGCTGCCCGCCAGGGCGACCCTGGTTCGTCGCGCTTCTTCCTGTCGCTGGAAGACGACCTGATGCGGCGCTTCGGCGGCGAGCGGCTCAAGGGTTTCATGACCCGCACCAACATTCCCGATGATATGCCCATCGAGAGCGGATTGCTCGACCGCATTATCGAAAGTTCGCAGGAGCGCATCGAGGGCTACAACTTCGACATGCGCAAAAACATCGTCGAGTATGACGATGTGATGAACAAGCAGCGCCAGGCCATCTACAGCGAGCGGCGCGAAATTCTCATGGGCGAGGACTTCGACCTCGACCAGAAAGTTGACGCTGCCTTCGACCAGGCCATCGAGGAGCTGATCGACCACTACGTCAACGACTACAGTGGCTTCATCCGGGCCGAGGTCGAGCGCGTGGTGCAGGACTTCACCACGGACGCAACGAACACGGTCAACGTGACCGCTGTTCTGCGCCGCGTCGGCAGCCTGCTGCCGCTCATGAACGAGCTGGACCGCGAAGAGTTGGAGCAGATGCCGCCTGACCGGCTGACGGCCAAGCTCATCTCTCTGGCCCACGAGCAGGAGCGCCAGGGTACGAATCTGCTGCAACTGCTGCAGGCGATGGGCCGTTTTCTGCCGCTGGTGCCGCCGGTGCCCAATCTCGGCGCGCTGGCGACGCACAAGGGCGGACAGGTGCAGACGCGCGAACGCTTGCGCGCCGACTACCTGGCCCAGGTCGATTCGCTGTTCAACGAGTTTCTGGCCGACTACGCCGACAAGGCCGACCGCGACGCCATCTGGGGCGAGGCCGAGGCTGAGATCAATCAGGCTTTCTCGCGCTTCAGTCTCGACGGCCTGTCCATCAAGAACATGGTCGAGCGGCAAACACATTTCCGCGACAGCGTTGACGCGGTGTTGCGCGAGTTGCTGCTGCAGAGCCTTGACGCGCTGGATGCCGGGCAACTGGCTGAAGCCCTGGAGAGCTACGTCGACAAGCAGCAGGAGAAGTGGCGCAACCACATCGGTGAGGAAGAATATCGCAACTACGAGCAGTTGTTGCTGCTGCAAGCCATTGACCGCGAGTGGCGCGACTACCTGACGGCCATGGACGACTTGCGGCGGGAGATCGGGTTGCAGGCCTTCGGCCAGCGCGACCCGAAGATCGAATACAAGAAGCGCTCCTTCGAGATGTTTGGCGACATGCGCAAGAACATCGACCGCGATATTGCCGACCGCTTCTTCCGCGATATCTCCGGTCATCAGGCCTTTGTTCAGCAACAGCAACAACAGGTGGTCTATCAGGAGCAATCGCAGGATGCCGGCTACCAGACCGTGAAGCGCGAGCGCGGCAAGGGCACCGAACTGCGCAAAGACTCGCCCGACGTCGGCCGCAACGACCCCTGTCCTTGCGGCAGCGGCAAGAAGTACAAGAACTGCCACGGCCGGCCGGGCATGGCGACGACGACCACACCCGGCAACGGCCAGACCGCCCAACCGAGGGGCGGCAAGAAACCGCAGAAGAAGAAGGCCCGGCGGTAGGATCCGTAAGTCCGCATGCTGACCATCGACATCGCAACCGCTCGCCGCTTCATCCTGGGCAAGCAAGGCTTGTGGCCGGGGCGTCGCCGGCGGGGCCTGGCCGGCACGGCGCAAGCCATGCGGGATATGGAGTACCTGCAACTCGACCCGTTGCAGATCATCGCGCGCAGCCAGGACATCAAACTCTACAGCCGCGTGCTCGATTACACGCCCGGCCTGTGGGAGCAAGCAACCTACGATCAGCGCCGGTTCTTCGACTGGGGCGGCTGGCTGGCCGTCCGGCCGATGGACGAGCTGCCCCACTGGCGCGTGGTCATGCGCCGCGAGCACGACGGCGACCCCGATCACGACTCGCGCATTCGCCAGATGGGCATCGAGCACGCCGAGGCCGTCGCGGAGATGCGCGTCATCTTGCGCGAGCGCGGCACTGTTAGCAACCGCGATTTCAAGATGGCGACGCGCACCCGGACGCAAAGTTATCGCGGCCGCAAGGACAGCGCCTTGGCGTTGTACTATCTGTGGCGCATCGGCGAGGTGATGACCCACCACCGCGAGAACTTCGAGCGCGTCTATGCGCTGGCCGAAACGGTGGCCCCGGCCGACCTGATCCGCGAAAGCGACGAGGATGAGGTGGATCGCTTTCTGATTCGCAAGGACGTTGCCTTCGCCGGGCTGTCGCGGATGAACCGGGCGCAGGATTCGTATCATCGCGGCGTGCCCTTCAGCCGCGTGCCGGACATCCGCGAGGCGATGGTCGATGACGGCGAGCTTGTCGTGGTCAAGGTCGAAGGCTGGAAATATCTCCACTACGCGCTGGGGCCGGACGCTGCACTATTGAACGATCTGAGCGCGGGGCGTATTCCGGCCGAGTGGGCGCCGCTGGACTCGACCACGACCGACGAGGTCGTCTTTCTGGCCCCGCTCGATCCCGTTAGCGCGCGCGGGCGGGCTAAGGTCCTGTTCGATTTCGACTACGTGTGGGAAGTCTACAAGCCGGCCGACAAGCGCCGCTATGGCTACTACACACTGCCGATTTTGTGGGGCGACCGGCTCGTCGGGCGCTTCGACAGCAAACTCGACCGGACGACCAACACGTTCGTCATCCTGGGCTTTTGGCTGGAAGATGAGACGCTGGGCACGGATGAGGCTTTTGCAGAGGCCCTGGCCCGCGGGTTCGCGCGTTTCGTGGCGTTTCTCGGCGCGGACAAGGTGGATGCGGAGGCGATTGGCGAGCCGCTGCTGCGCGGGCGCGTCGTCGCTTCATGATCACCAGTCTCAGAGGTTTTCCAAAAACCTCCGAGGTCTCTACCTTTGGCAGTGGGGACAGTAGTGGGTGCTACGCCCGCCCAGCACGATGCGTTCAATGGGCCGGCCGCAAGTGTAGCACGACTGCCCCGTCCGGCGAAAGACGGCCACGGCGTTTTGCATGTCGCCCATCTCCCCATCGGCCTTGACGTAGGTGCTGATGCTGGCCCCTTCGCGCTCGATACCCATCGTCAGCACCCGGCGGATGGCGGCATGGAGGGCGGCGATCTCGCCGGTTGTCAGCGTGTCGCTGCGGCGCGTGGGCTGGATGCCGGCGTGGAACAGTGCCTCGTCGGCGTAGATGTTGCCGATGCCGGCGATAAACGTCTGGTCGAGCAACAGTGGCTTGAGTACTCGCTTGCGCCCCGCCAGCCGGGCGTCTAGCTCGGCGATGGTGAATTCGTCCGTCAGCGGCTCCGGGCCGAGCGGCCCCAGCACGTCGGCCGGGTTGTGCACCAGATAGACGCGGCCGAACTTGCGCGGGTCGCGGAAACGCAATTCTCGGCCGTCGTCCAACTCGAATATAGTGTGGGCGTAGGGGTCGGTCGGCTTGTCAGCCGGGACGACGGCTAGATGGCCGGTCATCTTGAGATGGATGATCAGTGTCTCGTCGTCGCTCAGCGTGAAGACCAGATACTTGCCGCGCCGGTCGATGGCCTGGACACGGCGGCCGGCGATCCGCCGGATCAGTTCGGCCGGCGGCGGCACGTTGATGTGACGCGGCCAGTCGTTGCGCACGGCGGTAATGGTTCGGCCGACCAGCGGCGCGCGCAAGGCGCGGACGAACGTTTCGACTTCGGGCAGTTCGGGCATATGGGCAATTATAGCATGATTGATTATACGTCGTCGCTGTCCTTCTGCTCACAGACGACGGGCCACGTTCTTTTGTACGGGCGGGACAGGGCGGCCAAGATACCTGCACCATGCAGAAGCCCCGTGGTGGCCGCCCTGTCTCGCCCTCTTTATTCTGGTTCGACGCCGAGGGGCGACACAACCGGCAAAATGCATGCATGGTGAATAGAGAAGAATCATCACCGGTTGTCCCGCCCCTGCGAATGCATTGCGTTAAAATTTCTCTTCGGGGTAAACTACACATATGTACCCGGAAGATCGCGTTCTCGTGGCCTACGTTCCGCAGCCGTCGGATTTCGACATCATCCGCCGTGACGGTTGGTATCGTATTCCCCAACGCTTCGCGCCGAAGGGAGTTCATGCCGAATACCTGGCGTTCTACTTCGGCAGCAAGTTCGGCGGCGAGAAGTGGGCCATCCATTACTATGCCCCGCGCGAAGGCCATGAGCTCGTGCGTCGTCGCGACCTGCTACCCGACCAACCCAATCATCCCCGCGCCGACGATATCTACTACAAGGTGCAACTCGGCCCCGTGCAAAAGTTGTCGCAGCCCATCGTTAGCCTGCGCTGGCGGCGTGTCACCTTCCTCCACACCACTTGGGATCGGTTTCAGGATGCGACGGAAATCAATGACCTGTTCATTGAGGGCGGGCCATACGTTGACCGGCTCTACGCCACGCTGAAAGAACGAGGCATCTATGCCGAGCGCAACTACCACGTTGACGGACAGTCGGCCGATCACGTCGTTGCTCTGTCCGTGCCCACACGCGACGGGCGTGTCGACGTGCCTTACGGCGATTTGCCCGCCGGCGACAAGGCGCTGCTGGCGCTGGCGGAGGCGCTGGTGCAGGAGATCGCCCGGCAAGGCGGCCTGGCCCACTGGTCGGGGGCGACCCGCTCGCTCAAAGGCCCCGGATAGCCGCCGCTCCCCACCTCACGGACAAAAATCTCCCGCTCCCAGACTGGGATTGCCGTAGCCCATATCGGCCAGCGCGCCGGTGGGATTCTCCAGCCCGGCCAGGTTGTTCTCGATCTGGTCGCATAGCGCTCCCGCGTTTTCTGGCCCACTCCAGCCGCCGGCGAGGGCCACGGCCGCCCCGGCCGCCGCCGAGCCGGGGTACGTGCTCTGGAGCCAGGCCAGCCGGCTGTTGGCCCGTTCGACGTTGTTTTGCAGCAGGTCAATCAGGATGAGCCGGAAAGCGGCAAAGCTGCTGATGTCAGCCCGCGTCTGCTCCGGCGGATAGACGAAGCCATCATCGCGCAGCGTGCCCTCGTTGATGGACGCCTCGTAGAGCGCCAGCGCCCCGTCCAGATCGCCCGCAGCCATCAGGTCATTGGCTTCGTAGAGAACGTGGTGGCGGTAGGTCGCCGGTTGGTCGAGGATGACATCGGCCCGGCTGACGGCCGCGCCGTCCCAGCCCCAGACCTCTGTCCACGGCCGCACGACCCCCGCCCCGGCCGAGCCGATTGTCCCGCCGTGGGCCAGGAACTCGGTCAGCCCGTCGGCGTCGACGTCGGCCAGGCGCGTATCGGCGTAGCTGAGCGAGATCACTGTGCCGGGAGCGGTTTCGCCATCCACCGGCGGGGCTTGCACCAGATCGGCTAAATGTCCGTCGCGCCGGCCAATGACGCGAAAGTTATCGAAGCAGGTGTGGGCGCCACACACCGGCGCATCGGTGATCAGTTCGGGCAAGCCATCGCCGGTCAGGTCGGTCACGGCCACGATGGACGGCGCGAGGAATTCGTAGATGTCGTTGCTGGGCACGGCATAGTAGCGAAAGATGACCCCGTCGCCGTTAACCACCCACAGATCGCCGGCCGCGCCGAAGGGCACGCCGGGCAACGACTGGTCATAGAGGACGAGCACCCACTCATCCTGTAGGTCGCCGTCGAAATCGGCCGCGGCCCAGTCACTCAGGTCGTGCTGCATGCCCGATTGTTGCAGCGCGGCGCGCACGGCCGCCGGATTCATGTTGCTGCGCCACAGTGTCGCCAACCAGCTTTCCAGGTTTTCCCAGTCGGTCGGCGCGGCGGCCAGCGGGCCGGTAACGGGCGTGGGGGCCAGGCAGATCGTGCCGCAGCCGCCGCGGCAATCGCCGGTCGGGCAAGTGTAGCCCTCACCCGGGGCACAGGCGGGTGGCGTGCACAGTAGGGCGGCGGTCAAGTCCACTTCGGCCAGCAACGTCGCCGTTGGTAGTGCGGCTGGAGGGGGGAAGGTGTCGTCCACGGTCGGAGAAATGGGTTGTTGCGGGTTGAGGCTCGCGCAGGCCGCGGTCAGCGGCACCAGGATCGCCAGCGCCTTCAAAAGTTGGGTCAGTGAATGCTTCATGTTTGCTTCTCCTCCGCGGTCATCAGTCGTCGGCCGTCGCGGTCGCCGCGCGCAGCCCCGGCCGCGGCAGCTCCAGCCGGAAGCGCAACGTCACCCGGCCCAACTGTACCACATCATTGTGCTGCAACGGTCGCGGGGCCAATCCCAGCCGTTCGTAGTTCAAAAAAGTCCCTGCTTCGCTGCCCTCGTCATAGAGCCAATACTCCCCCTCCGCCGTGCGCCGGATGCGTGCGTGCAGGCGAGAAATGGATGGCGCGTCGACGATGATGTCGACCGCCGTGTCGTCGCGGCCGATCGTGACGTCGGCCGCCGTCAGTTCGATCTGCTCACCCATCCCGCCGTCATCCGGCTGCCAACTGAGCACGGCCACGTGACCGTCGTCGGGGGCCGCGTCTTCAGCGGCGATGATGGGCAGGGTGGGCGTTGGTTCGATGGAGGCTGCAGGCCGCCGCCGCCACAGCCACCAGGCCACCGCTGCCAGAACCGGCAGCAGGACCGCCGGAACGGCCGGCCACAGACGGCCGAGACGTTGGCCGAGCGGCGGCGCTGGGGCGCGGGTGGGGGCCGGGGTCGGCGTGGGCGGCGTGGGGCGGGCCACCTCCAGCGTGATTTCCACCGGCGGGGCGACGGCCCGCAGGCCCAACTCGTCCACCACTTCGACTTCCAGGCGATATGTGCCCGCGTCTCGCGTGCTGATGTCCCACAACAGCGGCAGGTTGCCGGCGCCGTCGGGCGACGTTGTGCCCGCCACCGGCTGCTCTGTGCCGTCGACCCGGAACGTGACCGCCGCCAGCGCTCGCGGCCGGCCGTCGGGCCAGGCGACATGCACCGTCAGGGGCAGTGCCGCGGGTTGCAGCAGCGACAGCGGCGTGTCGACAGCGCTGCCCGCGCGGCGCACGGGCGACGCCGGCGCGTCGATGCGAAGTTCCGGCGGGGTCAGGATCAGCTCGAATGTCGCCGTGTCGCGCACGTTGCCCAGACTAACTGATACCTGGTGCGTGCCATCTTCGCGAAGCGCCGAGCGATAAGACAGGGCAGTCTGCCGGCCCTGGGCCTGGAAGAGGGCGTAGAGTGGGTCGGCGGCCTCTGGCTCCGGCATGTGGAGGGTGAGGCCGTTGGTCGGCGACGAGAGGCTTTCGGCGTTGGCCGTCTCTTCGGCCGAGGCATCGGCCCCCAGAATGGCGACATAGATCGGAATGCGCGCCGCCAGCGCCGCCGCGGTCAGTGCCGGATAATCGAGTTGCCGGTCGAGGCGCGCGGCGTCGCTGTAGAGCAACACGGCCTGGAAGCGGCCGTCTGCGCCGGTTGCCAGATGGTCGATGGCCGCCGTCAGCATGGCTTGCAGCGGTGTCCCTCCGGTCGCCGGGGGGTTGTAGGCGTTCACGGCGTCGGCCAGATCGCTGGGCCGGCCGGCATTTTGGACCAGAAAGGTGGCCCCCCCGCCCGTCTCGTCGGGAATGATCAGCGACACGCGATCCAGCCCGGCGGGATTCATGAACTGCTCGGCGTAGCGACTGATGCCGGCGACGACTTTGTCGCGTCGGCTGAGGCCGCTGTTGTCGTCGAACAGCAGGAAGTCAGTGTTGGCGTCGAGCACCAGCGCCAGATCGACGCCGACCGGCGTTTGGGCCAATGTCGTGTCGGGAATGGGCACGCCGTTCTCACGCAGGATCAGGCGCGTGAGGTCGTCGATGGGGGCGCTGCCCGCGGTCGTCGTCAGGACGCGCACGGTGACGGTGGGAAACGCACCGCTATCGACGGCAGTGATGCGCAGATTATTGCTTTCGCGCGGCACCTGCTGGGCGAACAGGGGCGACGCGACCAGTAACCAGGCCGCCGCCGTGTAAAAAAGAATTCGCCTTGCTGTTCGCCAATCGATCATCTGTTTCCTTTCCGCCCCGCGTCTGGTATTATATCAACATAACTTCTGTGGAAGGGAGAAGTCTCATGCGACACGCCGTCGGTCGTACCTTGAATAATCTCCTGGTCGCTCTTGTTCTGCTCCTCGGCTTGGTCGCCGTCGCCGGCGCGCAAGAGTCGAACCAGATCGGCCAGCTCTTTATCACCAGCTCCAATACCGAGAGCTTTCCGACTGTTCGGCTACAGCTCTTCGGGATAGACGGCCAGGGCATGCCCATCGACTTCGCCACGGAGCCGCTTTTTGTCAGCCATGACGGCTTTCCCGTGGACGAAGTGGCCTTCGACGGCAAGACGCCGGTGGGCACACTGACCGTGTTTCTCATTGACGCCGCCGGGGGCACAACCGATCAGATTCCGGCTATCAAGGCGGCTATCCGGCAATTCGCCGCGCCGGGCAACATGCAGGAGCAACTCGACTACGTGGCCGTCTATCAGATTCGCGCCAACGGCCCGCAACAACTCCTGGCCCCCACGCAATTTTACAACGGTGTCAATAATTTTTTGGACACCACCGAGCTGACGCCCGAAGAAGGGGCTACCTCGCTCTACGATAGCGTCATTAGTCTGGTGGGCGAGATCGACGGCCTGAAGCCCCGCCCGGAGATGGCCGCGTCCATCGTCCTCATCAGCGACGGCACCGACCCCGGCACGTCGCAAGCCGAGCCGAGCGACGTGATGCTGCGCGCCGCCGATGCCGGTGTACCCATCCATACGCTGCATCTGGAGAATCCGGCGCTGGGGGCAGGGCTGGAACTGGGCCGCGCCTACATGCGCGATCTGGCGACCGGCTCGCGCGGCGTGGCCGCCGAACTGGCCGACGCCGATACCCTGAACACCGTCTGGGCACGCATCGTCGCGCTGCGCGACCATTCCTGGATTCGTTACACCGTCCCACAGGCGGCCGGCGGCACGGTGCCGGTCGAGGTCAGTTTGCTCAACAATCGCGATACGAAGGCGACTACCGAGGTCACGATCTCCGCGGCCGCGCCCAACGTGGTCATCGATTTGCCGCGCGAAAGCCGCAATCTGACCGTGCCCAATCTCGACGAGCCGGTCGAATTGCAGCTCTCGGCCGGCGTCTCCTGGCTCGACGGTCAGGAGCGCGAGGTGACGGCTGCCCAGTTACTCGTCAACGGCACACCCGTGGCCGACATCCCGGTCGGCGATTTGGCTTCCTTCAAGGTTCCCATTCCCAATCTGATCATCGGCGACAACCGGCTGGAAGTCGTGGCGACGGACAGCCAGGGTATCACCTCGACCAGCGCGCCGGTCATCATCACCGTAGCCGAGGGCGAGCAGCTGGAAGTACCCGAAGCGCTGCAACCGAGTGGGGGTTTCAGCTGGACGTGGCTGTTGTGGCTGCTGGCGGTGGCGGGGCTGGCGGCGGTGGGCTTCTGGCTGTGGCGCAGCCGGGCCGGCAGCGCTGCTGCGCCCGCCGGGGGCCGTTCGCGCCGCCGGCGGCGCGGCCGAACGGCGGAGGGTTACCCGTCCGTACCCACGCCGTCCGAAGGCGTCGATACCACCGGCGAAGTCGATTTCATGAGCACCAGCGTATACGAATCGCCGTTCGTGATGGCCCATCTGGAAGTGCTGGACGCGCAGACGCTTATGCCCGAAGAGTTGACGCTGGGCGACGCCGAGGTGCGTCTCGGCCGCTCGCCCGCGCAGGCGACCGTCGCCTTTCGCGACGACATCACCGTCTCCCGCTATCATGCCGTCTTGCGGCTGGAGGGGAACCGCTACCGCATCTACGACGCGGGCAGCACCAGCGGTACCTACGTCAACGAGCGCCAGGTGCCGGAATACGGGCTGCAACTGGCCGACGGCGACGAGATTCAACTGGGTGCGGTGCGTCTGCGCTATCGGCAGCTCTAAGCTGTGGTGCCGGTTTCTTAACCGGTAATGTCCGTCGCCGATGGGGCCGTTCTCCTCCGGCTGGTTTTGTCGCCGGTTAAGAAACCGGCGCTACAATTGGCTCATGCATGTACAAGACTTGAATCCCATTCAACGCGAGGCTGCGGCCGCCGGGGGGACGAGTTTTCTCTACGGGCCGGCGGGCACGGGCAAGACCACCGCGCTCCACCAGCGGCTGCTGCGGCTGCTGGGCGAGGGCGAGCCGGCCTACACCATCCTGACCCTGGTGGCCGAGCCGGAGCACCGCGCGGCCTTCTTCGACGCCGTCCACGCCGCCGGGACCGGCCCCTATGCCGAACTGACCGTCATCGACTACGCGCGGCTGGCCCAGCGCATGGTGGCCCTGTTCTGGCCGCTGGTGGCCCGCGATGCCGGTTTCGAGCGCCCCTACCAGCCGCCCACCTCGCTCAGCTACGATCAGGCCCAGGTGCTGATGTGGCGCGTGGTGACGCCGATGCTGGCCCAGGGGGCGTTTGCCAACCTGCGCCTGCGACCGCAGCAGATCGTCAGCCAACTGCTGGACACCCTCAACCGCGCTGCGCTCAACGCGCTGTCGCTGGAGGAAGCTATCACCCGGCAATCTCACACATGGGTCGGTGAACCGGAGCGGCGCTTCCACCTGGATGACGCTGCTACGGCCGCCCGTGCCTTCCGCCACCGCTGCCTGACCGACAGCCTGCTTGACCTGTCGCTGACCGTCGAGGTGTTTGATACCCAATTGGTGCGGCACCCGGAGTTTCACCGCTACTTCCGCGAGCGCTACCGCCATCTCATCGTCGACAATCTGGAAGAGCAGACCCCCGCCGGGCAGAACTTCGTCGCCGGGCTGATGGGCGAGACGCAGACGACGGCGGTGGCCGTGGACGCCGCGGGTGGCTACAAGCGCTTCCTGGCGGCCGACCCCCACGGCGCGGAGGCCATGCGCCTGCGCTTCGACCGGATTTATGAATTCTCAGAAAGCTTCGTCGCTCCGCCGGAGATGGGGCTGGTCGCCAATCAGGTGGAGAACTACCTGATGCACACCACGCTGCCGAGCGAGGGAGCCGAAGCGCGCATCCTGGCCGTCGTGGGCGGCCGCTACCGGCGCGAGATGGTCGCCAATTTGGGGCCGGTGCTCCACGAACTGGTCTATGACCGCGGCGTGGCCCCGCGCGACGTCGCCATCATCGTGCCCTACCTCGACGGGGCGCTGCGCTACATGCTGACCAACGCCCTGCGCGAGGCCGGGCTGCCCTTCCGCGTGTTGCGCCGCCGCACCAGCCCACGCGAGGAGCCGCGCGTGCGCGCCTGGCTCACGTGGCTGGCGCTGGCTCATCCCGGCTGGGGTGTTCGCCCCGCCCCCTATGACGTGGCCGAGGCACTGACGCTGAGCATCCACAGCCTCGATCCGGCGCGGGCGCAACTGGTGGTGGATGCCCTCTACCGGCCCGACGCCCCGGAACTGCTGCCGGCGGAAACCCTTGCACCGCGCATCGCCGAGCGGGTGGGCGCGGAAGAAGTAGCGCGGGTGGAAGCGTTGCGCCTGTGGCTGGCGGCGCGCGGCCACCGCGACACCATCGACACGTTTTTGCACAGCCTGTTCAACGAACTGCTGGCCGAGCCGCAGTTCCAGCCGGAGCCGGACGTGGCGGGCGCGGCCGTGCTCGACTGGCTGGTGCGGTCGGCGGCGCGGCTGCGCAAGGCCGCGCCGGGCATGGGGCTGCGCAGTGAGGCCGACATCGGCGTGACGTTTATCGACGCCGTCAATCAGGGATTGGTGACGGCCAACCCGCCCGACTGGGGCGAGCCACCCGACCCCAATGGCGTCGTCCTGTCCACGATCTACGCCTATCTGCTGGCCGGAGAGCCGGCGCAGGTTCAGGTGTGGCTGGAGACGAGCGCCCAGGGCTGGTGGGACATCCCCCGCCAGCCGTTGAGCAACGCCTTCGTGCTGGCCCAGAGCCGCTCGCCGGACGTCCCCTGGACCATCGACGAGGAGTTCGCCGTGCGCAACGAACTGCTGGCGCGCATCGTGCGCGGCCTGACGGCCCGCTGCCGCGAGGGCATCATTCTGGCGACCAGCGACCTTGACCGGCGCGGCGTGCGGCAGGACGGGCCGTTGTGGCGGGCGCTGGGGCCGGTCATCCGAGCGAGGAGTCGAGAGACAGAGGCGGAGAATTAGGGGAAAGATTTGACGCCAGGACGCCAAGGCGCAGTGACACCAGAATCATCGGGCAGTAGACAACGATGAAACCTAACGTCATTCGCCCTATCGCCATCTGCGTCTTTCGCCACGACGGCCGCATCCTGGCCGCCGAGGGCTACGATCCGATCAAAGAGCAGGCGTTCTACCGGCTAATCGGCAGCCAATCATTCGGCCAGCTCAATCTCATCCCGATGTCCAAACCCCCGACTGTTATCGACGAAATATAGCCGGTCGGGCGACAGGCAATACCAGTTGACCCGCGCCAGGGCCGCCTCGATCACGGCGGCGGGTTGTCGCAGGAATTGGAACTTGACCGCGTACAGGGCGACGGCCGCCTTGCGATCCTCACCCGCCAGCACGCGAACGGTTCCTTCCAATTGAATGCCCTGGATGGCCGACCAGTCGGCGTAATCTTCCTGAATGGTGGCCGCCACGCGCGGCGCGGCAGCGATGTTCCGCGCGTGTCGCGTGTGCCCGGCGGAGAGGAAGTAGAGCTGGAAGCCGTCGTTGGCGTAGAACACGGCCGCCGCCCACAATCCCTCCGGGCCATGAGTCGCCAGCGTCATCACGTGGTGGTCGCGCAGGTAATCTCGCGCCCGGGCCGCCTCAGCCATCCTGTGCCGCCCGTCCGCCCTGCCAGCGCCGGAACAAGTCCTCCGGCAGGGTGATGTCGAGCAGGTCGAGCACGCGGTTGACCGTTTGGTTGACGATGTCGTCGATGGTTTGCGGCCGGTGGTAGAAGGCGGGCATCGGCGGGGCGATGAGCGCCCCCATCTCGGCCGCCAGGGTCATGGCTCGCAAATGGCCCACGTGCAGCGGCGTCTCGCGCGGGCAAAGGATGAGCTTGCGCCGCTCCTTGAGAACGACGTCGGCGGCGCGCGTCAGCAGGTTGTCGCTGTAGGAGTAGGCGATGGCCGACAGCGTCTTCATCGTGCAGGGCAGGATGACCATGCCGTCGGTGCGAAAGGAGCCGGAGGAGATGGCGGCGGCGATGTCCTTGAAGCGGTAGTCCTCCGTCGCCAGCGCCCGGACCTGCTCCGGCGTGTAGTCTGTTTCCAGGGGGATGGTGGTGGCCGCGGCGGTGCTCATGACCAGATGCGTTGCCACATCGGGCAGCGCCTGCAAGACTTCCAGCAGCCTGATGCCGTAGATGACGCCGCTGGCTCCCGACAGGCCGACAATGATTTTTTTCATAGGATTATACTGTAGCGCAACCTGTCCAGGTTGCCTTCTTCTTTGCACAGGCTGGACAGCCTGCGCTACCGGGCTGCGCGGTTCGCAGGGAAGGTCGTTGTGGGTATAATTGCCTCGCGATTGCCGCCGGTCGGCGGCGATCACGAATCCATAACATTTTAGATCATCAGCGGCAAAAGCCAAAATCGAGAGTGAGCGTGTCGGAAAAAACGAAATACATCGGAGACTTGAAGGCGGGAATGGAGTTGCAGGCTGAGCCGTTCCTGTTGCACGATGTCGTGCGGCGGCAATCGAAGGACGGCCGCCCGTTCCTGCTGGCTACCCTGCGCGATCGTACCGGCCAGATCAGCGGCGTGTTCTGGGACGTGCCTCTGACCGTGGACGTATGGGTCAAACCGGGGCTGGCGGTGCTGCTCAGTGGACGGGTCAGCCTCTACAAGGACGCCATCCAGGTTAACATCAACGACCTGGCGCGCGCCGCCGGCCTCGATTTGGCCGTCTTCCTGCCCGCCAGCCGCCGGCCGCGGGCGGAGATGCTGGCCGAACTGCGCGACGATGTCACCGCGCTGGCCGAGCCGTGGCAGACGCTGGCCGGCTACCTGTTGCTCGAAGGCGAGTTGGCCGAACGCTTCGCCAACGCGCCGGCCGCGCGCAGTATGCACCACGCCTTCGTCGGCGGCTTGCTGGAGCACACGCTCAGCATGGCGACCGTCGCCCGGTTTTTGTCGCGCCACTATCCGCACGTTGACGGCGACTTGCTGCTGTGCGGCGTGTTGCTCCATGATCTGGGCAAAGCGTATGAGTACGCGCTGGCGGATGGGTTCGCCTACTCCGAGGACGGCCGTTTGGTCGGCCACATCGTGCGCGGTATCGTGCTCATCGAGCAGGCCGCGAGCCAACTCGATTTTCCCGCGGCCGACTTGCAGCAGCTCGTCCATCTCATCGCCTCGCACCATGGCACGACAGAATGGGGATCGCCCGTCGTGCCCAAGACGCTGGAGGCCGTGCTGTTGCACCAGATTGACCTGCTCGACAGCCGCATCGGCGGCTTCATGGATCACGTGGGCAACGACGGCAGCGGAGCGGCCTGGACGGCCCGGCGCAGCGAGATGTTCGGCACGGAGTTGCGGCGACCGGATGACTTCAGCCCTGCGGCCGGGCCGGGAAGCAGTGGGGAAGTGGACTGAACAAAGTAATGAACAGTTGCTCTATAAGATAAACTGAGTTTATCAGAGTAGAACCGGTTTCCAGGACCACAAATCTGTAGAATCTGTCTCATCTGTGGTTTGTCTTGTTTTCTATGGACGACGCTATCCGCCATCTCATCCAGGCCATCCACGACAGCCCGCCACGGGCCATGTTTGCCGCCGCGGGTGCGGGCAGCCAGGCGCTGGCCGACCTGCTGGGCGTGCCCGGCGCGTCGCGCACGCTGCTGGAGGCGCTCATTCCTTACGCGGCCGACGCCTTCGACGAGTTCCTGGGACAGACGCCGGAGCAATACGTCTCGGCCGAAACGGGGCGGTTGATGGCGGGCCGGGCGCTGGCACGGGCCTACCATCTGCGCGAACTGGAGTCGTGGCCCATCATCGGACTGGCCTGCACGGCCACCATCGTCACCGACCGGCCCAAGCGGGGCGAGCACCGCGCCCACGTGGTGGCATGGTCGCCCCATCACCTGAAGGCGCGGCTGCTCACGCTGGAGAAAGGCGTGCGCGACCGGGCGGGTGAGGAAGACCTGGTGAGCCGGCTTATCATCGACACACTGGCCGACGCATGCAACATTGCCGAGCGGCCACCGTTGCCGGCAAGAGTGGGCGATTCGCTATCGGCCGAAAGTGTCGACTACACGGCCGCGGCCGACGCGCTGAGCCGTCGGGCAATCGACTGGTTCGGCATCGAACCGGATGGGCAACTGCGCGATCCGGCTGCGCCTCCGCCGGCCATTTTGTCCGGCTCGTTCAACCCGTTGCACGGCGGCCACACGGGGCTGGCCGACACGGCCGCGGCCTTGCTGGGCGCGCCGGTGGCTTTTGAGGTGTCGGCCGTCAACGTCGACAAGCCGCCGCTGCCCACGGATGTGTTATTGGGCCGGCTGAGCCAGTTCGCCGGGCGCTACGCGGTCTTCGCCGGCAACGCGCCGACGTTCGTGGAGAAGTCGCGCCTTTATCCGGGGGCGGCGTTCGTGGTGGGCTTCGACACGGCCGCGCGGGTCATCCAGCCGCGTTACTACGGCGACAGCGAGGCGGCCATGCTGGACGCGCTGGCCGAGATGCGCGAGCGGCGCAACCGCTTCCTCGTCGCCGGGCGGGAAGGGAATGACGGCCGCTTCAGAGAACTGCACGAACTGCCTATACCGGAAGGGTTCGCCGGGCTGTTCGCGGCCATCCCGGCGCGGCTGTTCCGCAACGACATGTCGTCGACGGAGATACGGGCGGCGCTGCGGGCGGAAGCCGAAAGGTGACAAAGCCGGTTTCGCGGCGCGGCGCTGCTCTCACCAGCGGCTTGCAAACTCAAAAAGCAGGGTATCCCACTCTTCAGCCGGAGCGCCATAGTCGATCCCGTTGCGCACGATGACCAGCCGCTTGGCGGGCGATACGTAGATGTATTGTCCCTTGTCCCCTTTCGCCGCGAAGTCATACGCGCCTTCCGGACGTTCCGCCCCCCACCACATGTAGGAGTAATAAGCCTTCCCCGGCAAGGTGGCAAACCACTCACTATAATATGAATCGTTATAAGATATTTGTGGGCCGGTCGATTCGCTGACCCACTCTTTGGGAATCACCTGCTCCCCGCGCCAAAGCCCGCCATTCAGAAATAACTCGCCGAACTTGGCGAAATCGATGGCTCGCGCATTGAGGCCTGTTTCCATCTTCTCGAAGTCGCTGGCTTTGCTGTCAGTCGACCAGGAACCGCCAAATTCCATCCCTGCCGGATTCCAGATTTTTTCCTGCAAGTAATCGGTCACGGTTCGCCCCGTCGCTCGTTCGAGAACCATGCCCAACAACTGGGGATGGTACTTATTGTATAGGAAATGCCGTGCCGGCTGCTCGATGATGTGGGTGTTCTCCAAAGCCAGCTGTCGCTGATCGGGATAATAAGTGGTCAGTGGATCGTCGCCGTTCAGAAGCAACGGCCGAAATTCCCGGTACTCCAGCCCCGATGCCATTAGCAGGAGATGCCGTAACGTTATCTGATTGAAACGTTCATCGCGCTCGGCAAGTTCGGGGAGGTAGAGCGTAACCGGATCGTCGACGCTATCGATGTAACCGTCCTTGATGGCGACACCGATTAACGCGGAGACAAAAGACTTGGCCACGGAGAACGAGGTCACGATTGAATCACGTTGGGCGCCATTAAAGTAGGTTTCGTAAAGCACCGTTCCATCCTGGATGACGATAAAAGCCTGCGTATCGTTCTCCGCCAGAAAGGTGTTCCAATCGGGCACACCGGATAGTTCTTCAAACAGTGCCGCGACTCGCGGATCGGGGCGGCTCTCGAAATGATAAGGTTCCGGCGCGGCCGTTAGCTCGTGCGCGGGAAACTTTTGCCAATCAAAAGCATCCGACTCTCGCCAGGCCAGCACACGATAGACATAGGCGGGGGGGTAGACTATCACCGCCATCAGGAGCAATAGCGCAACGAATCCAATGAGGCCGCCAATCAATAACCCTGCACCTTTGCTGATTCGCATGATCACCTGCCCGTTACCGCGTCATGATAGGGCGCACCTGATTTTGGTCGCTCGAAGAGCGACAAATCAGGTGCGCCCCGTGTTTCCTGTCGGCCCTAGTGGTTTCCGGTTGGTCGCTGAAATGAAAGACGCCGTACCCGTGATGTGCTCGTATCCGGCCACTTCACTGGGCTTTTCGTAGTTCGATTTCCCCTGCGCCCATGTGGAAGGTCAGTGTTTGTATCGGGCTGTCGCCGACGTTGGTGTCGATGCTCGTCGCCAGACCGCTAGGCGCGTCTTCGAAATCGCTGCTCATGTGGGCCGCGCCACCGTTGGCGACCAGATGGAAGGAGGCATCGGCGGCCATGAAGACCCGGGCCAGCCCCGCGCCGGCGTTGACTTCCAGGTTCCCGGTGGGTTGCTCGACGGTGATCTCCCCTGCGCCGAGATTGAGATAGAGGGCAGTTCCGGGCGGAACGAGCAGCTCAAGCACGGCCGACGGGCCGTTAGCTAGTTTGTCTATCGCATTCGGGCCGTCGATATTCAGGACAACGTCCGTTCCGTGCTGGGTAAACGTCATCACGATTTGGTCCACCTGGGCCTGGGCGTCGGTCTCGGATTTGGCCCGACTCTGCTTGGTCAGGTTGGCGGTGATATGACCCGGTTCGCCGTCGCGCGCGGTGATGGTTCCCGCGAAATGATTGACGGTGAGAGTTGGGATGCCGTTGACGATGACACCCTGGGTTTCATCTTCTTCGACCGTGGGCGTCTCGCCCAAATTCGGCAAATCGATGCAAGCGGGCAGCATCAGGCCGAGCAACAACACGATCATCAAATATTTTGCGGACATGGCTTGGCTCCTTGGCATTCCTATGAGTTTGCATCCATTGTTTCTGGTGGGGAACAACTTCAACATTACTGCATCATAACATACTCAGGCCAGTTTGATTGTATATTATTTCACAAACAAAAGGTGAAGTCATTCACACCGCTTGCAAACACGCATGACGATGTGGGGCGAGGCGGCTGCACGCCGGGACTTTACGAGACGCGCAGGCTCTGGATGGAATAGAGGTGATCGGGATAGGTATAACCCGGCATCATCACGTCCGTCTCGTAGTGCATTCCGGCCTTTCGGGCCACGCGGATCGAGGCGGCGTTGGCCGGGTCGATCAGGGCGATCAGGCGCGACAAGCCGAGGGTGTCAAAGGCATAGTCACGGGCGGCGAGCACGGCCTCAGTGGCGTAGCCGCGACCCCACCAGGCACGGGCCAGCCGGTAGCCGATTTCAACTTCGGGGCGGCCGTTGACGTGGGGGAAGAAGAACAGGCCACAATAGCCGATGACCGCGCCGCCGCTTTTTTCGACGACAGCCCACGGCCCGTAGCCGCGCTGCTCGTAGCTTTCCAGCGTGCGGCGCAGCCAGCCACCGACCCATTCCGGCGTTTGCGGCCCATCGCCGAAGCGCATCACGTCGGCGTCGCCGAAGACGCGGGTCAGAGGATCGTGGTCGGCTGGAGCGAATCGACGCAACGTGAGACGCTCTGTTTCCACGACGATCACTGGTGGTCTACGGCGCGATCAACCCAACGCCGCCGACCGGCGTGGTGACCGCCTGGTCGCCGAACCCGGCGATGATCGGCCGGGCACGGGCGATGGCCGCCTGCACCGCAGGCAGCGTCAGGGACGCGGCGTGGCTGGCCTCGCTGTCCCAGACCTCGGTGATCCAGATGGCATTGTCGTCGGCCGGGTCTATGGCGACGACGTAGCTGAGGCAGCCGGACATGTCGCCGGTGCCTTCCAGCAAGATGGCGATGAGGGTGTCGCGCTCGCCGGGGACGGCGAGCATTTTGCCGATGAGTCCGTACATATTGATTCTCGTGCTTTGGAATAATAGGCTTAAAGTGCCGCAGTTTTACTCGTTGGAATAATAATATGACTCATAGACCCCGGTGGGCGTGTAGCCCAGCTTCTCGGCCAGGGCGCAGGACGCCAGGTTACCCGCGTCCCAGTTCGGCCGCAGCCCGCGCCGGACGCATTCCAGCAGTAGAGCGGCGGAGAGGGCCGTGGCTATGCCGCGCCGCCGATATGGCTCATCGACGAACAGGCTGACCTCGATGCCACGATTGCACACCAGCGAGGAGTAGGCCGCGCCGGCGAGCGTACCGCCTTCGAGCATGGTATAGGCAATGCCGCGGTCCAGGAAATCCTCGGCCGAATCAAAGTCATCATACTCCACATAGTTGTCGGGCCGGGCCAGCAGACCCGTATCGACGCGCCGGACGTGCTCGCGGTGCGGCGAGGTGTCGAGGATGGCGTTCAGGTGGACTTCGGACAGGCTTTCGGCGTCGAAGCTATAGCGCGGAAAGGTTACTAGCCGGTCGCCGAACATTTCCCGCGCCGCACCGATCCATTCCGGTGGAGAGGGCATCAGCAGGTTGTGAGGTGGAAATTCGGCCAGCAGCGCCCGACCGCCTGGCCCGCCGGCGACGCCGGCGAAGTACCAGAACGGGCCGACGTTGATGCACCAGGCAGTCGGTCGCTCCGGGTGATCGACGTAGGCGCGGCCCATCTGGCCTTCGACGGCGCAATCAATGGAATAATCGACGCGCCGGTTGTGGCGGAAGGCCTCGGCCAGGCGGAGGCGGTTGGTCTTCGTAAGGGTAAGTTCGTGGTTCATCGCTTGATTTTCACTTTCCGGAAGCAAGGCAATGGGAGATACGCGCTCGCATGGGGCGAGCATTTTACCGAAATGTGCGCATATCCTTCACTCGCCAGGCCACTCTTAACTTTCCTCTAGCAGATAGAGTCGATAAGCCGCCCGGGCGGCGTCCCCTTCCAGCTTTTCCTCATGCTCCACCGAAGCCGTCAATTCCCCAGGCTATCATTCTCCAACACGTCTTCCAATAGTTGCTGCAATGCGAGCCAGGCAGGAATATCTAATAAAACAGCCGTTTGCTCTCTGTGTGCATCAACAATATATTGAACTGTTTCTAAAATGTCGCGTACAGTAACCGTAACCTCGCTTGGACGAAGTGTAGCAAGCATAGAAAGTTACGGCGCTGATTAGGTGTTTACTTCCCATCCAACACCGCCACCCCCGGCAGCTCCTTGCCCTCCAGCAGCTCCAGGCTGGCCCCGCCGCCGGTGCTGACGTGGGTCATCTTGTCCGTCAGGCCCGCGGCGCGAACGGCCGCGGCCGAGTCGCCGCCGCCGATGATCACCTGCGCCCCGTGGTCGACCATCTCGGCCAGCATTTGCGCCAACTGGTTCGTGCCGTGGGCGAACTGCTCGACCTCGAACACGCCCATCGGGCCGTTCCAGACCACCAGTTGCGCCCCTTGCAGCTCGGCGTTGAAGCGCTCCAGCGTGGCCGGGCCGATATCGAGGGCCATCTTGTCCGGCGAGAGCGCCCAGACCATCTCCACCTCCGACGGCGCGCCGGCCGACACTTCGGTAGCTGTCACCACGTCCACGGGCAGGATGAGCCGGTCGGCGGCCAGACCCAGCAGCCGTTTGGCCTCCGGCAGCGCGTCTTCCTCCACCAGCGACCGGCCCATGTTGTGGCCCTGGGCCTTCAGGAAGGTGTTGGCCATGCCGCCGCCGATGAGAATTTTGTCGGCCTTGTCGAGCAGATTCTCGATGAGCTTGATCTTGTCGGAGATTTTGGCGCCGCCCATGATGGCGACGTAGGGGCGCGGCGGGTTCTCGACGGCCGCGCTGAGAGCCGAAATCTCGGCGTTCATCAGGAAGCCGGCCACGGCCGGGCCGCCCTTGGCGCGCATGGCGCGGGCCGCGCCGTCGACGCTGGCGTCGGGCCGGTGGGCGCTGCCGAAGGCGTCATCGACGTAGACGTCGGCCAGCGCGGCGAAGTCGGCTGCCAGTTGCGGGTCGTTCTTCTTCTCGCCGGGGTGAAAGCGGGTGTTTTCCAGCAGCAGGATATCGCCCGGCCGGAGGTCGGCGGCGGCCTGCTTCACCTTGTCGTTCATGACAGCCGGGATGTACTGGACCGGCCGGCCGATGACTTCCTCCAGTTTCCTGGCGACGGGCTTCATGGCGAATTGCACGTCGTCGGCCGTCTTGGGACGGCCCAGGTGCGAGGCCAGGATGAGCGCCGCGCCGTGGTCGAGCAGGTAGTTGAGCGTCGGCAGGGCAGCGCGGATGCGCGTGTCGTCGGTGACGGTGATGTCGGCCTGGGGGTCCTTGCTGCTCAGGGGCGTGTTGAAATCGACGCGCACAAATACCTTCTTGCCACTGACGTCGATGTCGCTAATCGTTTGCTTGTTCATTCGTCTGTCTCCTTGTAGACAATTTCTGTTGTACTAAAATCGCTGTAGCGCCCGTCGAAGCCTTCGATGCCTAACGAGCGCCGGATGTGCCTGGCGCGAGCTGACACGGCTCCCAGCGGAGCCCCGTAGTGGTGGCCGACGGCGGCCTGCGTCTCCCCGCGGTTCGATTGCTCGCCCATGATGACGTCGACGGCTGCGGCCCAGACCTCCGGCCGGTTGTCGGCGTTGGCGTCGCGCCCGGCGGCGGCCACGAAGTCGCGCCACAGACGACGGCCGTAGAGCTGCGGCAGGAAGCCGAACTGCCGCGCCTGTAGCCCCGGCAGCAGCCGCGCCTCGACCGGATCGGTTGCCGCGCCGGGAGCCAAGGGGAGTTGCAGCAGCCCGGCGTAGAGTGCTACGGGCAAAATCCACGGCTCCGCCGGCAGCTTGCCTTCATCGTTCATTACCTGCATCCCGGCCAGGATGCCCGTTGCCCGTATGCCGTTGAGCGGCAGGTCAGCGCTGGCGGGGTTGATCTCGGTGACCAGCCAGCCGTCGTCGCCCTGGGCCAATCGCACGGCGGTGACGTCGACGGCGGTGTAGCTGCCCGTCGTTGCGGGGTCGGGCCAGGCGTATTCGATGAAGGCCGTCCGGCCGCTGTCGCCCTCGATGGCTCGCGTCAGGCCCAGCCGGTCGCGGCCGAGCACCGTCTTGAGCAGGATGTCGAAGACGGCTACGCCGAACAGATCCAGTGCGTCGGCCGCCTGGCCGTGGGGTTGCAGGAGTTGTCGGATGGCCTGGGGGTCTTCGGCGACAGTGGCGGCGATGAGCCGCTCGACGACCGGCCAGATATCGTCCCAGACCGTTTTCTCATCGATCATAGAGGTGGGTAACTATCGGGTCTTGTGCCGGTGAATGTACCAGGATAATTATATGCCGGTTTCACGCATTGGGCACGATCAAACGGGGCCGCGTGAGGTAAAATAGCAAGCGCTATGGCAATGAAAAAGCAAGCTTCATCCGGCGATGGACCGGCCGCCGGCTCAACTAGCGGGCGCTGGGCGGGTGCGGCGTTGCTGCTGGGGGTCGTCCTGGTGGCCGGTTTCCTGATGGCCGGGCCGGTGGCCTCTCAGCCGGAGCGGCCGACGCCGGCCGCGTCGGGGGGTGGGGAGTATAGGCTGGCCCATGCCGACCGCATCGACGCCGACGAGCGGGCCGACATCGAGGCCATGCTGGCGAGCAATGTGGCACGGCTGACGACCGAGGGGCGGCTGCCCCAACCGCGGGCCGCCGACCGCGTGGCGCTGGACTGGCCGCTGACCGAACGCGATGGCTTCACCGACCCCGGCTATCATGCCGTTACCGGTTTTGTCGATCACGCCGCCGGTTACCCCAACCAACTGCTCGATTACGCCTGCGGCGGCCGCACCTATGACTCCTCTTCCGGCTATAACCATCAGGGGACTGACTTCTATCTTTGGCCGTTCGCCTGGAACAAGATGGCTGCGGGGGACGTGGTAGTCGTGGCGGCGGCCGATGGCATCATCGTCGGCCGCACCGACGGCAACCCCGACCAGAGCTGCTCGTTCAACAGCAACCGCTGGAATGCCGTCTACGTGCGCCACGCTGACGGCTCCGTGGCGTGGTACGGTCACCTGAAGCGCGGATCGGTGACGCCCAAGGCGGTGGGCGCGCCGGTGGCGGCGGGCGAATACCTGGGCACCGTGGGCAGTTCCGGCAACTCGACCGGCCCCCATCTGCACTTTGAGTTGTACGCCGCCGGGCAACTGACCGACCCCTACGCCGGCAGTTGCAACGCCCTGGACGGCGGGTCCTGGTGGGCGTCACAGCGCAACTATTACGATTCGGGCCTGAACCGGCTGGCGACGGGCACGGCGGCCGTCGCTTGGGGGTCGTGCCCCCAGCCCGACACGCCCAACGAGGCTACGCAATTTCAACCGGGCGACCGCATCACCTTCACCGCTTATTATCGCGACCAGGTGGATACGCGGCCGAGTCTCTACCGCATTATCGACCCCAACGGACTGGTCTACGCGCAGTGGAGCCACACCATTCCCAAGCCGCACTACACACTGGCTTACTGGTGGTGGGCCTACGACTTCCCGGCCGATGCCAAGACCGGTACGTGGCAGTTCGAGGTCGAGTTCAATGGCCAGACCTATCACCACACGTTCTACGTGGGCGCGCCGTCGACGCCCGGCGGGTCGCCGACGCCGACGCCCCTGCCGGTCGGCACGCCGGTTCGCGGGTTAGACTGGCGCGGGTACGTGCCGGCGCTGTTGGGGGAGTAACGGACTAGAAGGTCGGCAGGCCCAAATCGGTCATCGTCTCGCCTCGCGCCCAGGCTGCTAATGCCGCTCGCGCCGCCGCCCGGTCATCCCACGGATATTCCACTGTCCCGAAGCACATCGATTGCTCGTGGCCCTTGCCGCAGATGAGCACTACGTCGCCCGGCTGGGCCGGCGACAGCGCGAACCGGATCGCCCGGCCGCGGTCGGGCACGCGCCAGAAGGTCTGCCCCTCCACGCCGCCGGCGGCCGTGGCCGCCGCGGCCATCGTCGCCAGGATGTCGTCGAGCGACTCGGTGCGCGGGTCTTCGGCCGTCAGCACGGTCAGGTCGGCCGCCCGGGCGGCGATCTCGGCCATCAGACGGCGCTTGTCCACGTCGCGCTTGCCCGCGCTGCCAAAGACGGCGATGATGCGATTGTCAGGCCCGATCATCCCTCGCGCCGCGTCGATGGCCCGCGCCAGAGCGTTGGGGGTGTGGGCAAAGTCGACGATGACGAGGAACGGCTGACCCATCTCGATGCGTTCCATGCGCCCGCTGAGATAGCCGACGCTCGCCAGCCCCACGCCGACGGCTTTCGGCGTCACGCCCAGAGTTGAAGCGGCGGCCGCGGCGGCCAGCATATTACTGACGTTGAACGCCCCTGGTAACGGTGCGCGCACGGGCAGCGACGCGCCGCCCACGTGGAGCGTCAGGGCCGTTTCGTGCGGGTCAAAGCTGATGCCGGTGGCCGTGGTGTGGCCGGCGGTCGGGGTCGCTGCCAGCCCATAGGTCACCACGTCGATCGGTCGCCCGGCCAGAAAGTCGTCGAGCAGGGCGAATGAGCTGTCATCGCGGTTGAGCACGGCCGTGCGGCGCAGGTCTACCTTGTGCCGGTTGTGGGTTGCCACGTGGAGCAGGTCGTCGAGCAAATAGCCGAACAGGCGGCGCTTGGCGGCGAAGTAGGCTTCGGGGCTGCCGTGGTAATCGAGGTGCTCGTGGGTGATGTTGGTGACGACAGCCACATCGAAGTCGACGGCGGCCACGCGGTGCTGGGCCAGGGCGTGGGACGTGGCCTCCAGCACACAATGGGTCAGCCCGGCGTCGACCATGCGCCGCAGGTAGCGCTGGACGACGGGCGACTCCGGCGTGGTGACGTGGAGGGCCAACGGCTCTTCCTCGTCGCCGATGACGGCGCGGATGGTGCTGAGCAGCCCGGCGCGGAGGCCGGCAGCGCGCAGAATGTTGAACAGGATGTTGGCCGTGGTCGTCTTGCCGTCGGTGCCGGTGATGCCGATGACGACCAATTGCCGGCTGGGGAAGGCCTCCCAGGCGGCCGACAGCCAGGCCAGCGCCACGGCCGTGTCGGGCACGGTCAGATAGACCACGCCGGGCGGCACGATTAGGCCCAACGCGTCGGGCGGCTGTTGGGCCAGGATAAGGGTTGCGCCCCGTTCGATGGCCTGGGCGATGTAGGGATGGCCGTCGCTGCCGGCGCGCACGCGGGCCACGAATGCCGACCCCGGCTCCACTTCGCTGGTTTTCTCGGTGAAGTGGGTGACAGCCACGTCGGGGCCATCGTAGGCCGGGGGCTGGGGGTGGGCTGTTCCCTGGACGGCTTGGCCCCAGGCGGCCAGAAGGTGCGTCAGTCGGTGCGAACCCTTGCTCATATGAAGAGTAATTATCCGCAGATTGGGCCGATTGGGCAGATTACAGGAAGGAAATCCACAGATTGCACAGATGACACAAATTTAAGAGAGAGCCTCTCATCTGTGAAATCCGTGTCATCCGTGGATTCTTTTCGTCAAGTCACTTGGGCGGCAGCGAGTCGACGAAGGCCAGGCCGCGGCCGACCCACTCGGCCAGCTCGTTGCCGGCTGTGCCGTCGGCGTCGACGTAGATCATGCCGCGCATCGGTTTGCCGGTGAAATCCATCGTGCGGGCGTGGGGTAGGCGGAGGGCGGCTTCGTGTTGCGCCGGGCCAACCCGAATCATCAATTCGTCGCCCATGACGCCGCAACACATGTGGCCGTTGACCATGAAGGCCAGACCACCGAACATTTTCCTCTCGGTTACGCCACTGTGGAGGGCCAGCGCCTCGCGCACACGGAAGGCGAGGTCTTCATTGTAGGCCATGCGAATTTCTCCCTGGCTCCCCAAGAGATGGAACGGATGTTCTTATTGTAGCATCTATTGTTGGAAAACTCAACCTACGATGGGAGGCCGCGGCCGAAAATCGGGCAACAGGATACAAGGCGCTTCGGTTGCTGGTGGCGCATTGTTATGAAGTCGCTTCGCGCCTGCCGGACCCGCAGCGCGGCAGGCGTGACCCACCCGTTCGCCGGCATCAGGGCCGGTCCAAGCGTTGTAGGATGAATCACGCTCCGGGTGATAATTATGGGGCAATAGACCGATGCAGAGCGGCTAACAAGGAGGGTGTGCACGGTGAAAATGATTCGGCCGCCCGCTCCGCTCCTACCCTGTGCCGGGCAATGGGATAGTATTCTCTGCGGACGGCCACGACCGCCTACACGCTCGGTTTCGGCTCATGCGTCTCGATCTCCTCCTCAACCTGATCAAAATGGTGGATGAGACGGGCGACGAGATAGATGATCAGCACCGGCACGGCGAAGCGCCCGGCAAAAAAGATGATCTCGACTAGGATGGCTTGGAACTCGTTCATGGCTTTCCTCTGTACGGTGGCCGATTACCGGGAGAAACGTCGGTAATCTGGGCGCTCTAGTTGGGCGGATTCCTATTTCCCGCTCATCCTCAGGATACGCGATTTTGGGTGCGTCCGGCAATCGGGCAAACAAGCCATTCCTGTTTGAGGCGATCACCCCATATGGTTTGTGCGGCGCGCCGGGCGGGCGGTGCAGGTTCGCCTTCTCGCCCTGCGGCAAGCAGGAAAGTTGATTCCGGCGACCAGGAATGACCCCTGTTTAGCCCCGTTTTGCCCGGCCGAGGCCGATTCACCCCCCATCGCCCCGCCCGGCAGGGAGCGCGCTCATGGGGGATTTCCCCATCCCCGGCGGCCGCAAGAATCAGGTAATCGCCCGATTTACCCCTCCACCTCGGCCCTTTATACTGTTTATAGTTGCTCAATAAACCATCCGGCCGATTTCCCCGATCGGCGCGGAGGAGGCTTGAATCAGATGACTATTTCAATGAACAAGCGGATTGTCTACAGCGCGCTCATCAGCGCGCTCTTGATGATCCTGGCGTTCATCGACATTCCCGGCGCGTCGGCCGCCCCTCTGCGGCAAGACGCCACGCCAGTCCCCAATGCCCAGGAGTGTGTGGGTTGTCACGAAGGAATTCGCGGTTACTGGGAACAAAGCGCCCACGGCTATGCCCTGGTTGACCCCGCTTTCCAGGAAGCCTGGACGCAGCAAGGCAGCCCGCAGGAATGCCTGGCCTGCCATTCCACCGGCTTCGACCCGGCGACGGGTGAATATAATGAAGGCGGCGTCAGCTGCCTGAGCTGCCATTCGCCGGTTCCGGCCAATCACCCCCAGGCCTACATGCCCACAGACGTCTCGTCGCGGCTATGCGGTAATTGCCACCTGGAAACATTCCAGGAGTGGGAGATCAGCGAGCACGGCCAGCAGGGTATGACGTGCAATCAGTGTCACAACCCGCACACGTCCGAACTGCGCGTGGGAACCTCGCAAGAGTTGTGCAACAGCTGCCACAATACCGAAGGTCACTATTACACCTTCACCGGCCACGCGCGTGAGGGGCTTTTGTGCACCGACTGTCATCTGCGCGTCAACGACTCGCCCGACGCGGGCACAATGGGCCACGGCGCGCGCGTGCATACCTTCAAGGTTGACTTGCAGTCCTGCAACGATTGCCACCTGGGCGATATGCACGCCGAAGCCGACGCCTCAATGCCCAATGCCAGCATCGAGCCGCAGACCGACGTCGCCTGCTACCCGGTGGAGGCGACCGAGGCGGCCGCTTTCACACCGGCCCGCCAGGATGTAACGCCCTACGTCAGCCACACCCCGACCGGCCCCAGCCCGCTGATCTACATCCTGCCCGCCGGCTTCGGTCTGGTCCTGGGCACCATGCTGGCCCCGTGGATCGAGCGATTAACCCGACAACGCCGCAATAATGGAGAGAAGAAAGATGGCGACCAAGATTGACCGTCGTGAATTTTTGAAGCTGGGTCTGGCCGCCACAGCGACGGCCGCCGTCGGCATCGGTATGAGTAATCAGAAACTCATTCCCTTGCCCATGGCTGCCCCGGAAGCTTCGACCAAGACCCACGGCCCGGAGAACCCGCCACACAAGTGGGTCATGGTCATCGACCAATCCAAGTGTGTCGGTTGCGACCTGTGCCTGGCCGCCTGCCATGCCTACAATGACACGCCGCCCAATATGTCCTGGTCGCGAGTCGAGGAAGTCGCCCCCACCGACGAAGGCAAGCGTGTGTATCGACCCATTCCCTGCCAGCATTGCCAGGACGCGCCTTGTGTCGAGGTGTGCCCCGTTGGGGCGACCTATCACCGCTATGACGGTCTGGTCATGATGGATTACGATAAGTGCATCGGCTGCCGCTACTGCATGTTGGCCTGCCCCTACGGGGTGCGCCACTTCAATTGGGAGGCGTTTACCGGCCCGAATCCCGACGTGCCCGCCGCCGGACATCCTGAGATCGAGCGCCGGCCGCGCGGCGTGGTGGAGAAATGCTCTTTCTGTGTCCAGCGCATCGACCGCGGCCTGGCGACCGGCCTTAAGCCGGGCATCGACCCCGACGCCACCCCGGCCTGCGTCGTCGCCTGCACCTATGGAGCGCGCCTGTTCGGCGACCTGAACGACCCTGACTCGCCGGTCAGCGTCGCCCTGCGCAACGCGCCCGATGCCTACCGGCTGCGCGAAGAGTTAGGCACCGATACCCGCGTCTACTATATACCAGCCAAGTCCGCTGAGGAAAACGCATTATGACTCTCTGGCGACGTTATGTGATCCCTGCCTGGCAACAACCGGTCATTCGCTGGATGGCCTTTCTGGGCGCGTTGATGGCGATTGGTGTGGGGGCGGCGCTGGTGGTCTTCACCCGGGGCCTCGTCGTGACCAACCTGTCCGACCTGGTTCCATGGGGGTTGTGGATCTCCATCGACCTGTCGTCCATCGCCCTGGCCGCCGGCGCGTTCAGCGTCTCGGCCATCGCCTATCTGCTGCGGCGCAAGGAGTTGCAACCAGTCGCCAAGACGGCTGTCTACGTCGGCTTCGTCGGCTACAGCATCGCCATGATGATGCTTCTGCTCGACATCGGCCGCCCCGACCGCTTCTGGCACGGCTTTGTCTTCTGGAACATCCATTCGCCATTGTGGGAAGTGACGATGTGTGTCGGCCTCTACTTCAGCGTGCTCATGATGGAAGTGATGCCCATCATCGGCCATTGGCATGTGGTGGAAGAGCGCTTCCCGCGCATCTCGGCTCGCATGGTGGGCATCCATCGCATTACGCCCGTATTGGCTTTCGTCGGTCTGTGTCTGTCCACGCTACACCAATCTTCGCTGGGCTTGACCTACGGCAAGCTGATCGCCCGGCCTATTTGGTATGGCCCCTGGCCGATGGCGATCACCTTCTACAGTTCGGCCATTATTGGCGGCGTGGCTTTGGTGACGTTCATTTCACTTTTCTCGGCCAAACTGACGCCGCACGCCAGGATCAACAAGCAGGTTCTGGACAAGCTGGCCCACGGTGTCGGCTGGGCGGTCCTGTTCCTGCTAGTGTTCCGCTGGTGGAACCTGATGTCCATGCCGGTCGGCTATGAGGCCGGCAAGTCCGAGGCGCTGCACATTTTGACGCGCGGCCGTCTGGCTTTCAATTTCTGGTGGCTGGAGATCATGCTGGGCATGGTGATGCCCGCCATCCTGCTGCTGATACCCTATTTCCGGCGCAACGAACGCCTGCGCATGCTGGCTCTGGTGCTCGTCGCTGTGGGCGTCGTCGCCTACCGCTGGGATACCAACCTGGTCGGACAACTGGTCGTCTTCGGGACTGTCCCCGGCAGCGACGTACCGTTGTTCACCTCCTACACGCCATCACTTGTTGAGATCCTGACAGGAGTCGGGGTCATCGCCTACGGCCTGCTGGCGATTACCTTCGGCGTCAGATATCTCAACGTGATACATCATGGAGAAGTGGTGGAAGCGCCCGCTGAAGCCTCTGTGCCCGCCGCCATGGTACCCTCCTCCTCCCGTTGAGCAACTCAGGAAAAGGGTGGGCTATATAAAGCGCCGCAACGGGTAGCCGGGGCGGCGCTTTTGATTTCGCCTGTGGCTCGACCTGTGCAGGATGAGGGCTGCTCGCCAGCTGGACAGCTTGCGCTACCGTTATATCGGCTATAATCTAATCGATGCCCACACTCGAAAACCTGCTCGATCAACTGGATGCCGTCCGCGAAAAGACGCTTATGGCCCTGGAAACGCTGCCGGACGAGGCGCTCGTGGCCCCCGGCGTCATCGGCCGCTGGTCGGTGGCCGATCTGCTCAGTATCCTGACTGCCTGGGACGCCGAGGTCGTCACCGGCCTGCTGCGGCTGGAGCAGGGCAAGCCGCCGGAGAAGCTGTTGGCGGCCCTGGCCAACCCCGATCTTTACAACGCGGCCCGCTATCAGGACGCCCAGGGCCGCGATCTGGACGTGGTCTTCGAGGACTTCCAGGGCGCGCGCCTGCATCTGGAAGAGTGGCTGAGCGAGTTGTCCGAGCGCACCCTGACCGACGCCCGCCGTTACAAGGGCCTAGGTGGTGTGTCGCTGGGTAAGCTGATCGCCAAGGCCACCTATGAGCAGGAGGCTCGCTACCTGCCGTTCCTCACTGCTTTCGCCGATCGGTGGGAAACGGCCGAGGAGGAAGCCGCGTCGATGATCGCGCCGGCCGATATCGACATCATAGGCACGATTGCCGCCGGCGATCCGACGCCGTCTAACGGCAATCGCCCGGAGGGGACACCACAGGATGAATAGTACTGAGGCCCTCTCCCCCGTGGAGGCTTACAAGGCGGCCCACGAAGGCGCGGTGTGGGTCGAGCATGCCGGACGGGGGATGCTCCACCTGAAAGGCTCGACCCGGCTGGAACTGATCAACCGCATGTCGACGCAAGCCGTGGGCAAGCTGCAGAGCGGCGAAGGCGCGGCGACGGTGCTGACCACCGACATCGGCCGCATCATCGACCGGCCCATCATTTACGCTTCCAGCGATGCCGTCTACCTGCTGGCCGGTGAGGGTCACGCCGACGGATTGGCCCGCTACTTCATGCGCAACATCTTTTTCAACGACGACGTAGCCTTGAAAGACATTAGCAACGAGACGCTCGTGTTCGGCGTCTATGGCCCACGGGCGGCCGAAATGCTGGCCGCGGCCGGGTTCCCGGAGGTCGATCTGCCGCTCCACCATTGGCGAAGGAATGAGATTGGCACGGCACAGGCCTATATCCATCGCACCGATCCGGTGGCGGGCGACGGTTTCTTCGTAACGGCCGCCGTCGCTGATCGAGAGGCCGTGGTGGACGCCCTGTCGACGGCGGGCATCGCGCCCATCGACGAGATGGCCTATGACTATTTGCGTATCGAGTCCGGGCGGCCGCGCTTCGGCCGCGAATTGACGCTCGACTATATCCCCCTGGAGGCCGATCTGTGGGCGGACGTGTCGTTCAGCAAGGGGTGCTACGTGGGGCAGGAGATCATCGCCCGCATGGAGAGCCGCGGCAAGCTGGCGAAGCGGCTGGTGCGGCTGCGCCCGGCCGCGCCGGTGGCGGCGGGGATGGAGATCATCGCCGACGGGCGCAACGTGGGGAGGATCACGTCGGCTGCCGACGGCCCCGCTGGGCCGGTCGCACTGGGCTACGTTAAGACCAGCGCCTTGACCCAGGGCGCGGTCCTCTCGTGCGGAGGTATACCGTTGACCGTTTTCGGGTCATAGATGGTGGGGTGGGCTAGGGCGGCCGAGCGGCTTCCGCCCTGCAGAACCCCGTTGTGGCCGTCCTGTCTCGCCCCGCTCCATCTCGATCAATAACGAGAACGGCGAGATAACCGGCGAACGACGGCCCTGGTACATGGAGCAGGTCTAGCGCCGGTTGTCCCGCCCGTACATCCGTATCTATAGTTGAAGAGCGAACAGATCGGGTTAACCGATGACCGAATTTTTCGACCGCAATCTCGTCGTCATCTACTTTTTCTATGGCCTGGCCTTCTTCAGCATGGGGCTGGCGATCTGGCTGGCCTCATCGCGCTTTCGCACGTCGGAATTACGGCTGGCCGGCGCGCTGCTTTTTCTGGCCGGCTACGGTATCGTCCACGGGCTGCAAGAGTGGTTCGATATGTTCCGGCTGCTGGACGAGCGCGGCAGCACGCTTATCCCGGCCTGGCTGCTTCTTCACGAGGTGCATCTCACCCACCTGGTCATCTCCTTTCTGTTGCTGGTGTTCTTCGGCATCAAGCTGCTGTTCGCCAACCGGCGCGAGGGCGAGAACGGCGACCGCCTGGCCCTGCTGGGGGCGGGCGCTTTCCTGCTGCTGTGGCTCGTCAGCGTTGGCCTGACCTGGTGGGTCTACCGGCCGGAGCGGCTGGTCATGATCAACGCTGCCGACGCCCTGGCCCGCTATACACTGGGCATCACCGGCGCGATTATCGCCGCCTGGGCCATCTGGCTGGAGCAGCGCGAGTTTGAGGCGCGCGGCATGGGACGTTTCGGCCGGTCGCTGCTGGGCGCGGCCGTGGTCCTGTTACTCTACGGCATTATCGGCCAGGTTTTTGTCACCCCTTCCTTCATCTTTCCCTCGACCGTCATCAATTCCGACCTTTTCCTCGATCTGTTCGGCTTTCCGGTGGAGCTGCTGCGCGCTGTGCTGGCGATCCTGATGGCCGTCTTTATCATTCGCGCCCTCAACGCCTTCGAGATCGAGAATCAGCGCCGGCTGGCTGATGCCGTGGAGCAGCGCGTCGCCGCCCAGCGGCAGGCGTTACGTGTGCAGCAACAGGCCCGCGCCGACACCGAGCAGCTCAATCATCAGCTCCAGAATGCCGTGCAGGACCTGGCGCTGCTGTTCAACATTTCGCGCCGGATGGCCGGGACGCTCGACCGCTCTACGCTGCTCAAGGACGCCGTGCCGCTGCTGGTCGACATGCTGCCGGCTGTCAGCGCGGGGATGCTCGTCTTGCGGCGCGTCCCCCGCCGACCGCTGGAAATCGTCTCCATCGTCGAATGCAGCGACCCGGCCGCATCGGTGGCCGAGCGCAAGGAGCAGGGGTTGCAACTGGCCGAGTATACGGCAACCACCGGCCGGGCGTCGTGGATGGTGCAGCACGCGGTTGAGCCGCTGGACGAGCCGGGTATGACCGACGGCACGGGCGGCGACGCATCAGCCCTGAGTGAGCTGGCGACGACCTCGACGGCCGCGGCCGGGCACACCATGGCCATGCCTCTGCGCGCGCGTGGCGCAATCATTGGCAGTCTGGTTTTCTGCACGCTCTACGATGCGCCGCCCTTCTCGCTGCGCGACGTGGCCCTGGCGCGGGCCATCGCCGACCAGTTGAGCGTCGCCATCGACAATGCCACACTCTACGACGAGTTGCAGCAAAGTGGCAAGCTGCGCGGCGAGCTGCTCCACCGGGTCGTGTCGGCCCAGGAAGCGGAGCGCCAGCGGATTGCCCGCGAACTCCACGACGGCACGGGCCAGACGCTGACGGCGCTGGGGCTGGGCCTGGCGGCCGCCGCCGACCGCCTCGACAGTGACCCGGCGGCCGTGCGCCGCCAATTGGCGGACATGAAGCAGATGAATGCCCAGGTGCTGCAGGAAGTTCATAACGTGATCTCCGACCTGCGACCATCCATTCTCGACAGTCTGGGCCTGATTCCCGCCTTGCGCGGCCACGTCAACACCTTCGAGACTCGCACCGGCATCCAGACACAGCTTATTGTGCAGGGCAAGAGCAGCCGCCTGAAGCCGGAGGTCGAGACAACGATCTTTCGCGTCGTCCAGGAATCGCTGACCAATGTGGTGCGCCACGCGCAAGCTCGTAGCGTGCTGGTGCAGGTCATTTTTGGCGCGGACGGCGTGGAGCTTTCGGTCCACGATGACGGTCGCGGGTTCGACGTGACACGGGCGCTGGCCGGCGAGGACGGCCGTGCGGCCTGGGGCCTGCTGGGCATCCAGGAGCGCGCGTCGCTGGTCGGCGGCACGGCCGAGCTGGTGTCCGCCCCCAACGAGGGCACCATCGTGCGCGTCTCCATTCCCCAACCCTTTAAAGAGGAACACAATGGCTGATCCCATTCGTTTGCTGCTGGCCGACGACCACGCCGTGGTGCGTTCGGGGCTGCGCCTGTTGCTGGAATCGCAGCCCGATATGGCGATCATCGGCGAGGCGGAGACCGGCGAGGAGGCGGTGCGGCGGACGGCCGAGCTGCGGCCGGACGTGGTGCTGATGGATATCGAGATGCCGGGCATCAACGGCATCGAGGCGACGCGCCGGATCAAGGGCCAATCCCCGGCGACGGCCGTGCTGGCCCTGACGATGTATGAGGACGATCAGTACTTCTTCGAGATGCTCCGGGCGGGGGCCGCCGGTTATGTGCCCAAGCGAGCCGCGCCCGACGAGCTGGCGTCGGCTATCCGGGCCGTCAGCCGGGGTGACGTGTTCATCCATCCTTCGCTGGCCGGTCGATTGGTGCAGGATTACTTGCTGCGGCGGGACACCGATGAGCAAGAGCCGCCGATCGACGATCTGACGCCGCGCGAGCAGGAGGTGCTGACGCTCATTGCCGAGGGTCTGAGCAACGGCGAGATCGCCGAGCGACTGGTTATCAGCATCAAGACCGTCGACCGCCATCGCGAGAACATCATGCGCAAGCTCAACCTGCACAATCGGGTCGATCTGGTGAAGTATGCGCTGCGGAAGGGGTTGATTGATTTGGAAGAGTAGTGGGGAGGGAGTTCAGACTTATGCTCTATGCTACAGGTTCGGGTATAGAAATTTTGGCTGAAAAATCAATCATAGTTGTCTGTTGCCACCCATAATGCCGGCCCGATGACCCATGTTTGTGATGCAAACAATGATCACAACGATCGTTGCGTAAGGTAACCCAAAAGCCAAGTCCGCGAGATTGCCGCCCTGCCCTGTCCCTGGGTATTTCCCCCATACCGAAATATGCTGTCTGCCCGATAGACACGCAGCCTGTCCGGGTTGTATCCTACAGTCAGGAGCAACAGATAGCTTGGGCCGGGTAGAACCCCTCAGGCGACGGCTCCGACGAGGAATGGGTGAGATGAACGAATTTCAGGCGACGACTGTGCTTGTGGCTTTGTTTGCCCTGCGGTGCATCGCGCCGATGGTGCTGATGGCGGTCATTGGCTATGGGATGAAACGACTGGTCGCCCATTGGGAAGCAGAGGAAGCCGGCCAGCCTCACCCGCAACCGACCATACCGCTGACGTTGGCCGCCCCCGCCCGCCCGGCGAAACGCGCCCTGCCTTGCTGGCTGGTCAAAAACTGTGACCCACAAACGCGTGAGGGCTGCCCGGCCTACGCCAATCCGTCGTTGGCCTGCTGGGTGGCTCGCCTGCGCGCCGACGGCCAAGTCACCGCCCGATGCACGGGCTGCGAGCTTTATTCCGGCGCGACCGCCCTGGCCGCCGGCGATTAGACCAATACCGTCATCCTCCAGGTTGGTGACATCCGTCACGTCTAACAGGTGACGGTTGTCGCTGGGCAGCGTGCCATTCTCGTCTATAATGAATCAATAGTCCGGATCGAACGCCGAACGATGAGTTCGGCGTTTGCTTAGACGACTGCTCGTGTAGGGTCGTTATGTTGTATAATTCTGTCGTGATTGATTCAGCAGGCCGTCCAATAGATTATTATGGATATCAATAACGCTCATCCTGTTCCCGAGTCCGATCAACCCGCCGGCGCTGCATCCCCCGGCGGCCAGGAAGTTCGCTGGGAAATAGTAGCCCAGACGCCGGGTATCACCGCGGCCGAGATCATCGCCGGACGCTTGCAATCCGAGGGGATTCCGGCGCGCGCCTGGCAAGAAGGCGCCGGCGAGGCCCTGGGGCTGCTCGTCGGGTTGCTCGGCACGGGTCACGTCGTCGTGCCCGAAGAGCACACGGCGCGTGCGCGGGCCATCCTGGAAGCGGATGAGCTGGCTATGGATGAGGAAGAGTAAACAAGGAGCAAAAAGATGGCAGATGTGAGCTGGCAGAACACCGACGGGTCTCTGGCATTGGAAAAACCGCGCCGCAACAGGCTGATGTTTGCCGTGGGCGGTATTGTGTTGATTTCCGCCGTCATTTTTCTCGTCATTAACGCCATGAGCGGCAATACACAACTGTATAAGACGGTTGACGAATACTATGCCGAGCAAGGTCGTTTGGCTGGTCGGGACTTGCGCGTCTCCGGCTGGGTGGTAGACGGCACCGTCGTCTATACCCAGATCGACGCCCACAATTCCCGCCTGGAGTTCGACATCGTCGATGATCTGGCCAATCCTGGCCGTAGTCTCCACGTCGTGGCCCTCAACGAGCCGAAGCCCGACCTGCTGCAAGGGCAGGCGCAGGCTTTGGTGGAAGGGCGAGGCGACGCCAATGGCGTCTTCATGGCTAACCCCGGCGGTCTGATGCTCAAGTGCCCGACGCGCTACGAAGAAATGGACCCGGCGGGACACCCGGATTCGGTCCCGACTTCTTAGTCACGACCAAGAAGCCGCGACCTCCGGGTCAACGACCTGGAAATATGGAAAGGCCTGACAGATTGGCGATAACGATGTCGACCAGGCCGAGCGTAGAACGCCGAACTGTCAGGTTTGCATCCGTCACTCAGGATAAACCCACATGATCGCTGATATAGGCTATCTTACGCTACTGACCGCCTTTTTCTGCGCGGTTTATGCGGTCGTGGCCGCCGCTTATGGGGCGCGGTCAGGCGACGACCGCTGGGTACGCAGTGCCCGTAATGCCCTCATCGCCACCTTTCCCCTGCTGCTGCTGGCCGCCGGGCTAGTCATCACCGCCCTGTTGACCGGCGACTTCTCTATCGCCTACGTCTCCCAAGTCAGCAGTCGGGGCATGCCCACCTATCTCAAGGTGACAGCTTTGTGGGGCGGCCAGGCCGGCTCGCTGCTGTTCTGGAACGTGTTGTTGTCGGCCTTCACGGCCGCGGCCATGCTCAGCAAGTGGCGGCAACAGAAAGAACTCATGCCCTATGTCATCATCGTCAGCGGCATGACGCAGGTATTTTTCCTGCTCGTCTCGACCTTCCTGGAGGACCCCTTCACCCGCAACCTCGTCATCCCCGCCGACGGCAATGGGCTGAATCCGCTGTTGCGTCATCCGGGCATGATCATCCACCCGCCGATGCTCTATCTGGGCTTCGTCGGCTTCACCATCCCCTTCTCCTTCGCCATGGCCGCTCTCATGTCGAATCAGATGAGCGACAACTGGATTCACACCACCCGGCGCTGGACGCTGGTGGCGTGGTTGTTCCTGGGCCTGGGGCTGATCCTGGGCGGCCGCTGGGCCTACGACGTGTTGGGCTGGGGCGGCTACTGGGGCTGGGACCCGGTGGAAAACGCCTCGTTCATGCCCTGGCTGGCGGGCACGGCCTTCCTGCACTCGGTGATGATCCAGGAAAAGATGCGCATGTTCAAGATGTGGAACATGTTCCTCGTCGTGCTGACCTACTGCCTGGTTATCCTGGGCACGTTCGTGGTGCGCAGCGGCGTCATCTCGTCCGTCCACGCCTTCGCCCAGTCGGCCATCGGCCCCTTCTTCTTCGGCTTCATCGTGATCATGTTCACCTTCTCGGCCTACTGGATCACCAAGCGACGCGACAGCCTGCGCTCGGAAAACGCGCTGGCCTCCTATCTGTCGCGGGAAGCGGCCTTTCTCTACAACAACTTCCTGATCATCGCCATTCTGGGGGTGGTCTTCCTCTTCACCTACTATCCCATTCTCTCCGAACTGTTTACCGGCGAGAAGGGCTTTGTCGGGCCGCCCGTCTATGAGCGCGCGCTGGCCCCCCTGTTCGCCGCGCTGGTGCTGCTGATGGGCGTCGCTCCGTTGACGATGTGGTATCGTACCAGCATCCAGCGCCTGGGCCGCGCCGTGCTGTGGCCGGCCGTCGGCTCGACGGCCTTCGTCGTCGTCCTATTTATCCTTGGCGTTCGCCTGTGGCCGGCGCTGCTGGGCTTTTGGCTGGTGTCGTTCTCAGCCGTGCTGACGATCCTGGAGTTCACCAAGGGTACACGGGCGCGCATGCGCAAGGGCGAATCCCCCTGGACAGCCTTCACCACCCTGATGGCTCGCAACCGGCGGCGCTACGGCGGCTATTGGATCCACATGGGCGTGCTGATCATGGCCTTCGGCATCGTCGCCGACGGCATCTATCAGAGCGAAACGCAAATTCGCCTGCAAGCGGGCGAGAGTATCACCCTGGGCGATTTCGAGATGCGCTTCAACAGCGTCAGCCGTTTCCCCGGCGCCGATGATCTGCTCATCACCAAGGCCGACGTCGATCTCTTCAAGAACGGTAAATTGGTGCGTACGTTGACGCCACAGATCGAGCTTTACCAGCGTACGGGCCAGCCGATGACCATTCCGTCGGCCCGCTCGACCATTACCGAAGATTTCTACGTCATCCTGGTCAACTGGGAACCGACGACGGCCGACGCGGCCACGTTCCGCATCTTCCTGAACCCACTCATCAACTGGATATGGACGGGCGGCCTGGTGTTCGTCATGGGCACGCTGATCGCAGCCTGGCCCGAACGGGAGAAGGTTCCGGTCCGCGCCCGCCGTCCGGCTGCGGCCGTTGCGGGAGATTAGGAGGTTTGTGGTATTACTTTTCGCGCAGGCTCAATCCTACTGTTACACAAAACCGACTGTAGTTGGTTGGTTGCCACTGCTGTCGGAAACCGGTTGGAACAGACTTTGGCTTAGCAGCAGCCATCTGAATCTGCCGCAGGGTTATATGTGATTAATTTGTAAGTATTCAGTAGCAGCATTCTTAAGCGCTATCGTTAGTTTACAAAGTAATCAGGTGCAACACTAATAGGAAAATGGGGGTCACCCCCATGAAAACCGCAAAACAAACGACTTTGGGTAATATTAGTAAGCAACCTTATCTTAACGTACTGATCTATATTGGTTTGCTGTTCATTATCAGTACTGTTTTCTTAGTGCCGCGCAGTGTCCAGGCACAAAAGTTAGAGGAAGACGTCAACGATGCTCTCGTTCCCGAAAATGGACAGGGTGTAACTAGCAGAAATGACGGCCCAGAAGGTTTAGTAACTACTGGCACTGATCCCAAATCTAGTGGTTCGGTATGTCATTTTCTTATGGACGGGGACTATGTCCATACATCCATGGGTGACGCGTCTGGACATGGATGGTGGGTAAATATTGACTGTCAAGCTACGCAAGCAATTGTCACAATTCGGTTGCAGCAGAATATTAACGGTAGTTGGGTATATGTTGGCTCACCCGGTCAAAAAACGGTGTATTCTGGTGGCCGTTCTGCCAACCGTGCGGCTACTCGAGTTCGTTGTAATAGTAGTACTATGACGTCGTGGCGTAGCGAGATTGATGTAGATGTTATTGGTATTCTTGATACTCCAGGTAAGTTCTATACGCCTACTAGAAGCCTTAATTGCAGGTACTAATTAATGTTCGAGGATGACTTTATGCACATGCCCAATGGCACTATGTTTGCAGGCTTGCAAGGTAAACTGACACTGCACTCGTGGCGAAACTTCGGGGCGACTGAATCAGATGCATATAGTTTGTTTCATTCGAGGTCGGTTGCCATGGGATGGCTCACCCAGGCTGCGAAGGGCGCAACAGGTGGCCTTTGGGGTATGAATGATGCTGGGCAGCAGGGTCCTGATCCTAATGCTCAGCATCCGTATGCAGTGTGGTTTCAAGTGTCACTACCCCGATTGATTTCTCCTGCTCAACCGTTGCCTCTCCAACCGTTTCTCTCATGTGTGGGTGATGTCGTAGCGCGTATGGGAACTTTGCACCTTAGTGCCATCCAGGTTTTACTGCCTATACAGAGTATAGATGGATTCGTAGATACGTCATTAAGTGATGAAGGTCTGTTTGCTCCGCTCCGCAGTGCCGGCTGGTTTTTTGATTGCAATCCGCACTCTATTACTCGTGTACAAGTAGTATTAGATGGCGGCGAGAATCCAATTATCCGCTTGGTGGCATCTGATCTGTTTCAGTGGTTGCAAAAGATTAAGCAAAGTGTTTTTACGTGTGATACGTTCTCCTTAACAGATGACACTAACGTGGTAAAGTCCACTTTTATTGATGATTTATGGGTTGGCCCTCCACAACATCCGGTTACGTTTTACGGCACTCTGGTCGAGTGGTCGCTAGATGCCTTAGGGTGGTTAGCTACTTTCCTGGCTGGTATAAGTTTTAAATTCGGGGTTACCACTCCTATGTTGCTCACGGTTAGTCGGTTTGAAGGCTAGTTTCGCGTGACAGGCGAATATTAGATATATTCGGAAGGTTTTTCAAAAAATTATGGCCGATGCTTGTGTAGGCGCGTCAGTAAAAGTGCAAAAACCTTCCGAATAATAATGACTTAGGTATGACAAAGCTCCGCAAGAAATCACACTTCCGCTGGTTATTCCTGGCCCTGCTGCTGGCCCTGTTGCCTGCGGCCGTCTACGCGCAGGCTGAGCCGATCACCGACGACGAGGTCAACGAAGTCGCCCAGGATGTCTACTGCCCGGTGTGCGAGAGCACGCCGCTGGACGTGTGCCCCACGGCGGCCTGCGCCGACTGGCGCGAGCTGATCCGCACCAAGCTGTCCGAGGGGCAATCGCGCGACGAGATTCTGGAATACTTCGCCCGCCAGTATGGCGACGGGGTGCTCGCTAACCCGCCGCGCCGCGGGGCCAGTCTCGTCATCCTGTGGATCTTGCCGCTTTTGCTGGTGCTGGTCGGGCTGTTACTCTTCAGCCGCCTGCTGCGCGGGCTGCGCCGGCCCACAGCCGCCGCCCCGCCGCCGCGCCCCAAGTCCACCACCGGCGACCCCGCGCTGGACGACTACATCTCCCGCGTGGAAAAGGAAGTTGACGAATGAAAATTGGCTACGGATTTAGACGGAGTTAATAGACTGTTACAAAAGGAATATAATCCACAGATTACACAGATTTCACAGATTTAAGAAGACATCGGCGTAATCTGCGAATTTACCTTCTGAAAATTGTTAATGTTACGATGTATTAACGGATACAAGTAAATAAATCCGTTTATGCCGTTCCCATCCGTAGCCATTCTTAGGATTTAGACGAAAATAATCGCCATGACTGATACGATACCTACCACGACAACTCCGGTTGAAGCCGCGCCGCGCCGGCCCATTCGCTGGTCGATGATCGCTCTGTGGCTGGCGGTCATCGCCATTTTGGCCGTGCTGGCCTGGGGGCTGCTCAACGCCACCGCCGGCCGGCCGGAAGTGGGCCAGGCCGCCCCCGACTTCACCGTAGAGTTCTTCAACGGTTATGAGTGGGACGCGCGTCCCGTTGCCGATTTGTCCGACATGCGTGGCCGGCCGGTCGTCCTCAACTTCTGGGCCTCGTGGTGCGTCGAGTGCCGCTATGAGACCGACGTGCTGGAACAAACCTGGCTGAAATATCGCGATGACGGCGTCGTGTTTCTGGGCGTGGCCTATGCCGATGTGGAGCCGAACTCCATCGCCTATATGAAGGAATTCGGCGTCACCTTCCCCCATGCGCCCGACCTGGGGACGGATATTTCGCAGGATTACGAGATCACCGGCGTGCCCGAGACATTTTTCATCGACAAGGACGGCGTCATCCGCCACGTACAGATCGGCGCGGTGGATGAGCAATTGCTGGATACGATTATCCCGCAAATGTTGGCGGAATAGCGGGAGGGCTTTCAGACTGTGAGTTCTTTTCTGAGCAATTTGACTATCGGTTCAATACTGTTGGGGGCGGCGCTGGTGCTCATCGTCGCCCTCTATCTGGCGCGGCCGTTTGCCATGCCCGACGATGAAGAAGAGCGCGTCCAACGCGAGGAGATCGACGGCCTTTTCTTGCGCAAGGAGGCGCTCCTGCGCGACATTCGCGAGCTGGACGACGACTACGAATCGGCCAAGGTCGCGCCCGAACTCTACATGCGCACGCGCCCCCAGATGGTCAGGCAAGCGGCCGTTCTCATGAAGCAACTCGATGAACACGGCTACGTAGAGCCGGGCGACGGGTCGTCGGTCGACGTCGACGACCAGATCGAAGCCGCCGTTAAACGACTGCGCACGCCGCAGCAACTGGATGAGCAACTGGAGGCGGCTATCAGGCAGGCGCGCCAAAAACCGGCCGTGTCCTCGCCCGCGACCGGGGCGTCCGTGACCACCAACAGCGCCATTCAGTTTTGCCCACAATGCGGCCGCCGCGTCGAACCCGACGACCGCTTCTGCCCCCAATGCGGGCACAATCTCGTGCAGGAATCCAGCCCCGCCCAGGCCGCACGCGCCTGAGCGCCACCGATTTTGACCTATGAATAATTTCTCATCCCTGGCCGTCACACGCCGGCTGCTTTCGTTCGCCCTTGTTTTACTGATGGCCGTCGCCGTGTGGCTATCGCGCCCGCCGGCCGGCGCGGCCCAGGACCCGGTGTTGCCCTCGGCCACACCGCAGGGCTTGCCCGGTCTGGATTTGTTCGCCGAGCGTTGCGCCAACTGTCACGGCGAGACCGGCCAGGGCGACGGCCCGCTCATCCAGCAGGCGGGGGCGACCGCCCCCATGCCTTTCGACGCCGACTACATCCGTGCCGCCATGCCGTCGGTTATGTTCCAGCAAATCACCAATGGTGAGGCGGCCGTTGGCATGCCGCCGTTTGGGCCGGCCAGCAGCAACCCCATCGACGAAACCGGCCGCTGGAATCTGGTGGCCGCTGTCTATAGTCTGGCGACTGCGCCGGAAGACGTGGCCGCCGGGCAAGTGGTCTACGAGACGCAGTGCTCCGCCTGTCACGGAAATGCCGGCCTGGGCGACGGCCCCGACGCGGCCACGACCGACCCGTCCGCTTCGGCCCTCAACGACGTCGCCTACTGGTTCAATCGCAGCAACGACACGGTTCTGGCCGACCTGGCCCCCGGCGTCGTTCCGGCCCACACCTATGATCTGTCCGAAGAAGACCTGCGGCACGTGGTCGACTTCACCCGAACCTTCAGCTATGACTTCGTCGATATGGCCGAGCTGAGCGCCCCCATCCCTCAGGGCATCATCTTCGGCACGCTGTCGAACGGCACCACCGGGGCGACGCTGGGCGAGACAGAGGTATCGTTGCGAGCCTTCACGCCCGATTTCGCCGAGACGTTGACGCTGACCACGACGACCGACGTCGACGGCAACTTCCGCTTCGACGTGACCGACGTGCCGCCGAACTGGATCTATATTGCCGGGGCCACGGCCAGTGGTCTTAATTTCAGCAGCGGCGCCGACCAGCTGCGCCGGGACGACGCATCGCTGGAGCTCCCCGTCACTGTTTTCGACAAGACCAGCGACGTTTCCGGCATCACGATTGCCCAATTGCATGTCGTCATGGAATTTGCCGAGGACGTGGTGCAGGTGAGCCAGCTTTATATCGTCAACAACGCCGAGGAAGCGGTCTTCGTCGGCACGATGGGCGATCCGGCCCAGGGCGTGGTCGAGGTGGCCGTGCCCGACGGCGCAGAGAATCTGGAGTTCCTGCGCTCGTTTGGGGCCATGGATTCCTTCCTGCCGGCTAACGACTTCGTGCAGACGACGCGCGGCTGGGCCGACCCCCTGCCGTTGCGGCCGGGCGATGGCGCGTTGACGCTGCTGGTGCGCTACACCCTGCCCTATAGCAGTGGTATGTCAATCACCCATCCCATCTTCTATCAGACGGGCAGCAGTACCATCATCCTGCCCGACGTCGGCGTCGAGGTGACCAATTCCCCCTGGGTGGCCCAAGCGCCGCAATCCTTCGGTCAGAGTGAGACGTTCCTCAACTACATCGGCCCGGATATACCTGCCGGGCAGACCATCACCATGGTGCTGGAGGGGCGGCCGTCCATCGTGACGAACGCCGGCGGCGCGGCGGTTGCCAATCGCGACCAGACGACCGAGTTGCTCATCGGCGGCGGGGCGCTGCTGCTGGCCGCCGTGGGCGGCGTCTTCCTGTGGCGCTACTGGCAGACGCGGGAGCGGGACGACGACGACGAAGAAGTGTTCGCCGAGGCGGTTCCCGTGGTCGCCTCCACCGAGAGCGAGGCCGATGAACTGCTGCGGGCTATCGCTGCGCTCGACGACGACTATGAGGCGGGTGGCATCGACGAGGCCGACTATCAGACGCGCCGTGCCGGCCTGAAGCAGCAGTTGGCCGCCGTGTGGAATCGCTAGCGTGATTAGAACCTGGCAGGTGGGCGAACGAACGCCGTGGCCTGTCTGAGCGTTCGTCGCCCACCTGTCAGGTTTGGACCGTCCTCATGTTCAAATTCGTCGTAATCTACTACCGCGTCGATGACGAAAACGCGCTGGAAACTTTCTTCACGGAGACCCACTTGCCGCTGGTGGAGGCGCTGCCGGGGCTGCGGCGGCTGGAGATCGGCCGCATCACCACACAGCCATTCGGCCCTTCGCGTTTCTATATGATGGTCGAGGCTTACTTCGACGACGAGACGGCCCTGCGCCAGGGTCTGGTGTCGCAGCCGGGCATCGCCCTGATGAACGAACTGCGGCCGTGGTCGGAGAACCGGCTGATCGCCTGGTTTTATGCGGATTCGTTTGGGGAAGATAAAGAATCGGCTGCGGATGAGGAAGAATGAGACGGGGTGAACCCATTCCTGAGCGACAGCTTGAACAAAGAGGGCCGACGGTTGAGCTTAACAACCGTCGGCCCTCTTTCATTTACGCGAGTTGCGTTTCGCGCTGCGGTTTGTGCGCCTTACGAGGTTGCTCTTGATCGAAAGACGCCGGTATCTCTCCTGTTCTTGGAGCGCCGCACAACAGGGCTCATTCTTCGGTGCAAATTCCCACATCGCCAGTGAATTGCTCGAGAGGGCGTACGGTGTTAACAACGCCGATTTTGCGCGGCAAAACGGCGATGACTGCCTGAGTGATCACGGATAGGGGTTTGGTTATCGTAATCATGGATTCATTTTCTCAATCCTCTCGATCCGTGAACACATACGAGCTTTCTGCTCCCTACTGCCCCTTAATCGCCGTCCACATCTCGTCATAGTCAAAGATCGCGTCGCCGACATCCTCCAGCCATTGCAGCTTGGCGGCCACTTCCGGCGGGGGATAGATGCCGGGGTTGGTGAGGATGTCCTCATCGATGAACTCCTTGGCGGCCTCGTTGGCGCTGGGGTAAAACGTGAAGTTGGTGATGGCCGCGGCCACTTCCGGCTCCATCAGGTAGTTCATGAAGTGGCGGGCCGTCTCCTGTCGCTGGCTGTTGGCCGGGATGCAGACGTTGTCAGCGAAGCGCACGGCCCCCTCGACCGGCACGGTGAACAGCCAGTTGCCCTCGCCGGTTGCCTCGTCGTAGGTGTTCCAGAAGGCCTGGGCCGCGTCGCCGCTCCAGGCGTGGGACAGGACGATCTCGTCGCTCTCCATGAGTGTGCTGTAATAGTCCTCGCTGTTGAACGTCTTCCAGTAGGGCTTGGCTTGCAGGATCACGTCGCGGGCCGCTTCCAGTTCTGTCCGGTTGGTCGTGTTGGGCGAGTAGCCCAGGTAGAACAGCGCCGCGCTAATCAGCTCGCGCTGGTCATTGAGGACGTTGATGCCCTGCGGCGCGAGCGGTTCCAATCGCGTCGGGTCGAATAGATAGGCCCAGCTATTGGGTGGTCCCTCGGCGAAGGCCGGGTTGCCGCGCCGGTAGGCAATGCCGGTCATGCCCCACTGATAGGGTGTGCAATGGGCGTTGCCGGGATCATAGGGCGGGTCCTTGAACACGTCGCTGATGTTGGCGAAGTTGGGCATGGCCTCGGCGTCGATCTCGGCCAGCAGGCCCAGCTCGATCATCTGCGCCACCATGTAGTCGGACGGAAAGATGACGTCGTAGCCGCTGGCCCCTGCCTGCAACTTGGTCAGCAGGTCCTCGTTCGAAGCGTAGGTATCATAGATAATCTTGACACCGTATCGCTCCTCATAATCGGCCAGCACTTGCTCGTCGATGTAGTCAGCCCAGTTGTAGACGCTGAGTTCCGGGGCGAGTTGGAGTTCGCCGCCGGCCGTCTCGTCTGCCGGTTCTTCGGCCGCGCCCGGCCCGCCCGCCGGCCCGCCGCCGCACGCGGCCAAAGCCGCCGCGACGAATAGCATCAGGATCAAAACAAAAAATCTCTTGTGCATTTCTTCTCCTATGTAGTGCCGGATTCTTATCCGGCAACCTGTTCAATCGCCGGTTAAGAAACCGGCGTTATCTCCTCTGCAACAACAACGAAATCACAACCAACACGGTCGACCCGGCCAGCATCAGTGTCGAGATAGCGTTGACTTCGGGCGTGACGCCGAACTTGATCATCGAATAGACGCGCACGGGCAGCGTGGTCGAACCCGGTCCGGCCACGAAGAACGTGATCACGAAATCATCGAGTGACAGCGTGAAGGCCAGCAGCGCGCCGGAGACGATGCCCGGCATCAGGATGGGCAACGTTACACGCCGGAACGCCGTCCAGGCGTTCGCGCCCAGATCGGCCGCGGCCTCCTCCAGCGAGCTGTCCATCTCCGCCAGCCGCGCCCGCACCACCACGGCCACAAAAGCGATGTTGAAGGCCACGTGCGTCACCAGGATGGTATAGCGACTGAGGGGCACGGCGAAGGTGACGAAGAACAGCAGTGTCGACAAGGCCATCACGATGTCGGGGATGATGATCGGCAGATAGAGGGCCGTGTCGAAGGTCAGGCGGCCGAAGAAACGGTAGCGTTCCAGCGCCAGGGCTGCCAGCGTGCCCAGCACCGTGGCGATGAGCGTTGACCACACGGCGACCCACAGACTGACGCGGAAGGCGGCGATGAGCGCCCGGTCGCCCAGCAGTTCGGCATACCAGCGCGTGCTGAAGCCGGCCCAGACGCCGACGTTGCGCGCGCCGCTGAAGGAGTAGATGACCAGGACGATGATCGGCAGGTAGAGGAAGAGGAAGATGCCGATTGCCAGCCAGGTCAGAATGCGGCTGTTGAACGCCGCGCGGGCGCGATCGCGTGATCGCGTGGGCGGGCGGTAGGGCACGCGCTGGCCGGACGGTTTCAAAGAGGATGAGGCGCTGGTCGTCGTCATTTGTCCACCCCCACGGTCATCTCGGCCGCGCGTTCGGATTCGGCCGAGACGCGGAAGTAGACCAGCGTGGCCGCCAGCATGACGGCCATCATGATGAAGCTGATGGCCGAGCCGAACGGCCAGTCGCGCACGGTCATGAATTGCTGCTGCAACAGATTGCCCAGCAACGACACCTTGGCCCCACCCATCAGGTCGGGCGTCACATAGGCCCCCAGCGAGGGGATGAAGACAATGATCGACCCGGCGATGATGCCCGGCAAGGTCAGCGGCAGCAGGATACGCCGAAAGCTTTGCCGGCGACCGGCATAGAGATCGGAGGCGGCCTCGAGCAGCGACCAGTTGACCTTCTCCAGATTGGTGTAGAGCGGCAGCACCATGAACGGCAGATAGCCGTAGAACAGGCCCAGCAGGACGGCCGGGAAGTTATAGAGCAACGGCAATTTCTGCGACGTGGCCGCGGCCAGCCAATCGAACAGCGGCGATACCCCGGCCAGACGCACGGCTTGCTCGTGGAGGGTGATACTCCAGAAATTATTGATCAACCCCGAATCGCGCAGGATGAGCATCCAGGCGTAGGTGCGCACCAGAAAGTTGGTCCAGAAGGGGATCATGACCAGGAAGATGAGCACGGTGCGGCGATTGGCTGGTTGGCGAGCGATCCAGTAGGCGAACGGGTAGGCGAAGAGCAGGCAGATGGCCGTGTTGAGAAAGGCCAACCACAGGGAACGGCCAAAGATACGCAGGTAGATAAACTCACCATTGATGCGGCTGAAGATGCGGGCGTAATCATCGAACAGGGTTCGTGCGCTGCCAAAGTCGTAAGTGACGGTGCCCAGCCGCGTGCGCTCTCCCAGACTGACCACGAAGACGATTGCCAGGGGAATGAGAAAGAAAATGAGCAGCCAGTAGAACGACGGGTAGGCGAGCGACCAGGCAGTGCGGCGCGTCAGCAGCAAAAATGTCAGGCCGCTGAGGCCGGCCAGCAGCACCGCGCCGTAGAACTCGCGGGCCAGACTGTAGTAGGCGGCGGCGGCGACCAACGTGAGCAGAAGCGTCGCCAGGGCTAGCGGGCGTGCCCGGCGTGTCTCTCGCAGCAGCCCGATCCCGGCGGCGATAGCAAGCGCCGCCAGCGCGCCATAGACGGCGTAGGCGACGACGGGCGACCATTGGGCCAGCGCCAGCTCCACAGCCAACGGTTGCCAGTTTATAATGTTGAAGGTTGCCCAGCGGAAGAGCAGGGAGAGCCAGAGGAGGGCCTGACCGAGGAAGACACAAGCGGCGGCCGACAGGAAAGGGTCGCGACCACGCTGCATGGGAGTAGCGAGAGGGGATGGGCTCAGCCCGGTGTTATGCGCGGCAGCCATCGGCTCCTCCTGCTGTTGTGAAATCGGCGGCCGCCGGCGTGATATCTGCGAATGTTGGTGTGCATATCCATCCTCCGGGATATTCAGCTACGGATATTTACGGACAAATCCCAAACAAACAATCATATTTCATGATCCGTACCGTCCGTTAAATCTGTCGCCATTTCTTCATCTACTCGATCAGAATCTGCGCGTTTTCGGCTGCCCACTGCACGTAGACGTGGCTGCCCACGTCGAACGGCATGTCATAGCGCGAGCCGTAGTTTTGCTGGCGCACAACCAGCGACGCCCCGCCTTCGAGCATGACGCGGAAGCGCGTGTCCGTGCCGATATAGAAGGCTTCTTCCAGCACCCCGTCGAGCACGACGTTCTCCGGCTCGGCCAGCAGGAACTCCTTCATATCGACTGCGCCGGGCAGCTTGGCCCCCAGGATGCGCGCCAGCTCCTCCGCTTCCAGCCCGCTCTCGGCTTTCAATACGTCCACCTCGCCTTGCGGGTAGAGGTTGATACGTTCCGGCCGGATGGTCAGCGTCACCGGCCGGCCGAGTTGCAGGTCATGACCTTCGTTGGCCGCCAACACCTTCACGCCGCCCTGCAAGGCGACCATCGGGTAATCCTCTTCCGTCTCCAGCCGGGCCACGGTCGCCGGCAGGAAATTCGTCTCGCCGATGAAGTCGGCCACGAAGCGATTGACCGGTTTCTCGTAGACCTCGTGGGGCGAGCCGACCTGTTGCAAGATGCCCTCGTTCATGATGCCGATCCGGTCGGACATGGTCATGGCCTCTTCCTGGTCGTGGGTGACGTAGATGAAAGTGATGCCGACGTCGGACTGGATGTGCTTGAGTTCGATCTGCATCGCCCGGCGCAGCTTCAGGTCGAGCGCGCCCAACGGCTCGTCGAGCAGCAGCACTTGCGGCCGGTTGACCAGCGCCCGCGCCAGAGCGACGCGTTGCTGTTGGCCGCCGGAGAGCTGTCGCGGCTTGCGCTCGGCCATCTGCGGCAGGCGCACCAACTCCAGCGCCTCGGCCACGCGTTGCTTGATGTCCGGCGCGGCCACTTTCTGCATCTCCAGCCCAAAAGCCACGTTCTGGGCCACGGTCATGTGGGGGAAGAGGGCGTAGTTCTGGAAGACGGTGTTGACCGGCCGTTGATGGGCGGGGATGCCCTCGACAGGTTGCCCGCCGATGAAGATGCGGCCGTCGGTCGGCTGCTCGAACCCGGCGATCATGCGCAGGGTCGTCGTTTTGCCGCAACCGCTGGGGCCGATGAGCGAAAAGAACTCGCCGTCGCGGACTTGCAGGGTGAGAGCATCGACGGCGACAGCATCGCCGAAGCGTTTGGTGACGTCCAGCAATTCCACGCGGAATGAATCTGTCATAGCTGTTTCCTGGACCTCAGAGGTTGGCGAACGGAACTTCGCGAAAGCCTCTGGAGGCCGGGTATTTCATGCGAAAAAAAAGCCCGGCCCCGATCACCTCTCGGTAACCAATGCCAGAACCTTGCATCGTCGGTATTCGCCGCCATCCACCTGGCGCTCGGTAATGAACAATTCGTCCACAGGTGGCTTGCGCGCTTGAAATGACCACACTACCATACTACGATTAAGCTAAATTGACAATTCCAGAAACCGGATTTCTTCTCGGAAAACCCGGTTTCTAAGGAGCGCCACCATGCGACACGGATTCACCGGCAAAGTGCTGCACGTCGATCTGACTCGGCATCAGTTAACAATCGAGGAGCCGGACGAGGCCTTCTACCGGCTTTATCCGGGCGGCAGCCTGATGGGCCTCTATTACCTGTGGCACAACACGCCGCCGGGCATCGACGCCCTCGATCCGCGCAACACCCTGACCTTTGCGCTCAGTGCGCCGACGGGCCTGCCGGTCAGCGGCCAGAGCCGCTGCACCGCCACCTGCAAGTCACCGACGACCCAGGGCGTGGCCGACAGTCAGGCCGGCGGTTTTTGGCCGGCCGAGCTGAAGTTTGCCGGCTTCGATGCCATCGTCATCCGCGGCGCGTCGGCCACACCAGTCTACCTATGGATTCACAACGGCGAAGCCGAGTTGCGGGATGCCGCGCACCTGTGGGGCCACTTCACCCACGACGTGGACACGATGCTGAAACACGAATTGGGCGACGCCAAGATCGAGATCGCCCAGATCGGCCCGGCAGGCGAGAAGCTGTCGATGTTTGCCGCCGTCATGAGCATGAGCAATCGCGCCTGGGGTCGCACGGGAATCGGTGCGGTGATGGGCAGCAAAAACCTCAGAGCCATCGCCGTGCGCGGCACGCAGCAACCGCAACCAGCCGATAAGAAGGCTGTCGTGGCTCTCTCGCGTCGCGGGCCTAAGCTGATGCCCGAACGTCGCGACGTGGAAAGCCTGGGCCGCTACGGCACGGCCGACGCCGTCATGGGCCAGGAGGGTGCCGGCGGGCTGCCCACCCGAAACTGGGACAGCGGGGTGATGGACATTGCCGCCGCCGAGGCCATCAGCGGCGAGCGTCTCTATCTGGACCTGTTGCGCGGCGCGGCCGACGGCGCGCAGGACAAGCTCGGCCGCGACACTTGCTACGCCTGTATCGTGCGCTGCAAGCGCGTGGTGGAGGCGGAGTATCGCGACAACCTCATCGCGCCTGCCTATGGTGGGCCGGAGTACGAGACGATCTCTACGTTCGGTTCCTACTGCGGCGTGAGCGATCTGCATGCGATCAGCTATGCGAATCAACTTTGCAATATGTATGGCGTCGATTCCATCTCCTGTGGGGCGACGCTGTCGTGGGCCATGGAATGCTTCGAGCAGGGTGTTCTTACGCTGGAAGATACCGATGGCATCGCTCTTAACTATGGCGATGCCGAGGCGATGATCGCCATGCTGGAGAAGACGCTGCGGCGCGAGGGCCTCGGTGACGTGTTGGCCGAGGGCTCGGCGCGGGCGGCCGAGCGGCTGGGCAGGGGCCACGACTACGTGCTGACTGTCAAGGGGCAGGAGATTCCAGCCCACATGCCCCACGTCAAGCGCAGCCTGGGCCTTATCTACGCCGTCAACCCGTTCGGGGCCGATCACCAGAGCAGCGAGCATGATCCGATGTACCACCCAAAACTATACGAAGGAAAGCCGGAAGCGCCGGGCTACAAGCGCTACCTGGCCCAAATCGGCCTGACGACGCCCACCGCCCCCAAGGCCATGAACCCGGAGAAGGTCGAGTTCGCCTTACTGACGCAGTACAACTACAGCGCCGCCGACGTGCTGGGCTATTGCCAGTTCGTCTTCGGCCCTTCGTGGCAGCTCTATGGGCCGCAGGACATGGCCGACCTGCTGGCCGCGGCCACAGGCTGGGACATGGATGTGGACGACGTGCAGGCGATTGGCCGCCGCCGTCTGAATCTGATGCGCGCCTACAACGCCCGCGAGGGATTGACCCGCGACCACGATACGCTGCCCAAGAAGCTGTTTACCCACCCGCTCAGCGGCGGCCGGACGGACGGCATGACCCTTGACGCGGCTGAGCTAGACATGGCCCTCACTATGTACTTCGAGTTGGCCGGCTGGGACGTGGAGACGGGCACGCCGCGCCGGGCGACGCTGGAAGAGGTGGGTTTGGGGTGGGTGGCGGATGAGCTGGCCTTGTAAGGCAAGCTCAGGGGGCCAAACCACAGAGACACGGGGCGGAGCGCGTGCAGATAGGGCTCGATACCCTGGTAGCTTAACCCGTCCCGTGTGCGTCCTGGTCTCGCCAGCCGGACAGCTTGCCTCGCTGTGGCATAACCATTGCTGGTTGCGTCTCACAGACGAACTATCCACAGATCGGATTGCGCGGATTTCCGGAGAAAACTTTGCGGAATTTGTGTTATCTTAAACAGTTCCATCTATCCGGCGCTCGTTGAGGAGGACCCAATGCACCTCGTACCCGATTCCTGGAAAGAGCGCGCCCAGCGCCTGCAGCCCGATCTGGATGAGACGGCCGTTCAGGCCCAGCTCATTACCATCTTCCCGACGGCCGCCTCCATTGCGATTGGGATTGTCCTGGTGACTCTCTCGTTTATCGCCGGCTTGCCTTCCATCGCCTATGCTTTTCTCGCGGTTTCAGTCTCCCAGGCCATATCTTTCATTATCGGTTCTGCCAGGCCCCAATTTACGATCCACGCCCTGTTCGGCTTTGCGCTGGTGGGCATCGGGGCCAACTTCTATATCCATGCGGTGTCCGGTGGCTTCACTTCCGGGCTATGGTCGCTCGCCTGGCTGATGATCGTGCCGCTGGCTATCTACTTCGTCGGCGGCCAACGGATTGGTGCATTCGCGCTTCTGCTGGCGATGGGGGCGCTTATCGCCGCCGTCTTGTTCGAAAAGCGTTTTGCGGCGTCGCCGGTGGTAATTCCCATATGGCTGATACTAGTCCACAATTTCATCACCCTGAGCAGTGTGCTGCTGATGGGTTACATTTGGGCCGATTTTCTGATAAGCCAACTGGAGCTTGCGCGACGGCAGGCAGACGCCCTTCTTCTCAATGTATTGCCCAAGTCGATTGCCGCCCGCCTGAAGGCCGGTGAGGCGACTATCGCCGACCGCTACGACTCTGTGACCGTCCTGTTTGCCGACATTGTCGACTTTACGACGATGAGTTCGGCCGCGGATCCGGTCGACGTGGTTAACAAACTCAACGAAATTTTCTCCGACTTTGACGAATTGGCCGCCCAATACGGTCTGGAAAAGATCAAGACCATAGGAGACGCCTATATGGTGGCCGGCGGATTGCCGGAGCCGCGCGACGATCATGTCGAAGCGGTGGCGGCCTTCGCCGTGGATGTAGTCGACATCATCGGCCGTCACCAGTCTTGGACCGACGAGCCGATTCGCCTGCGCGTGGGCATCAACACCGGGCCGATCGTGGCCGGGGTCATTGGCCGGCAGAAGTTCATCTATGATCTATGGGGCGACGCGGTCAACGTCGCCAGTCGCATGGAGTCGAACGGGCTGGCGAACCAGATTCAGGTGACTGCGGCCGTCAGGGAGCGGCTGGACGGCCGCTATGTCTTTGATGAGCGAGAACCTATTTTCGTTAAGGGCAAAGGTCAGATGATCACGTACTTGCTAAGCCCCATACCCACTACGCCGGCATGATGCCGGCCCTTGCAGACCTGTGTAGCTACCCTACCATTTGCCGTCCAGAATCTCCTGGACGACCGTATCAAAATCCAGCCCCGTGCCGGCGGCCAGCGCGGGGTCTACCCTGGCCGCATCCCATTCCACGGCGGCCAGAACCTCCGCGATGCCGGTTTGCTTCTGCTGGGGCGTGCCGGGATGGGCACGGACAAGGCCAATCAACGCCAGGGCACGCTCGGTTTCGCCCTGTCTGACCAAAACATCGGCCAGGGGCACCATGGCCGCCAGTTGCAGCGGCACCGCGCCTACTTGCTGCGCCAGACGGACACATTCGCGGGCATAATGACGGCTGGCATCCAGTTCGCCCAGCGAGGCGTAGGCGTCGGCCAGATTATGGGCATTGATAGCCATCCGGTCGATCATTCCCATTTCCTCGCCGGTTTTCAGCGAGGCGAGGTAATGGTCGACGGCTCCACGCCAATCCCCGGCGTATTGCTTGGTCGCCCCGATGTTGGACTCTATGATCGACTCCTGGTAGCGATTGCCCGACTGCCGCGCCAAAGCCAGGCAGAGTTCGAAGTGGCGCAGCGATCCCTCGAAATCCTTGCCCAGTCCGGCGATGATGCCCAACGTTTGTGTCGCGCCTGTTTCCAGGGCGATGTCGGCCATGTCGCGTCCTATCTGTCGCGCCTCGGCGGCATGCCGCTCGGCCGCGTCCAGATTCCCGTCTTGCCATTCCTGGGTTGACAGAGCGACGAGAACGCGCGCCAGCGTCTGGCCGCCGGACAGACGCGCCAAGTTCAACGCTTCTTCCAGGAGCCGCCCCGCCTCCTCGGTACGACCGACGCTGGCAGCGGCCGGGGCCAACCGGCTCAGTGCTTCCGCTTGGGCTGGGATGTCACCGCTCTGTCGCGCCAGAGCCAGCGCTCGCCCCAGAGCTTGCTCCACGGTCGGGAAGTCACTCAACCGGAGAGCGGCATCGCCTAATTTCAGATAATGGGGCAGCGACTCGCTGGGCGGCGCGCCACTCTGCGCGCGCAATGCCAGCGCGCGCTCGAACCCCTCGCGCGCGGCGCGAAAGGTGCTCGTGCGCATGGCTTGTTCGCCCGACCGGTGCTGGTAATCGGCCGCGCGAGCGAACTCGCCGGCCTGGGTATAATGCTCGGCGATCAGCCCCAGGTATTCGCCGATGCGCTCGCCCGCGTGCTGCTCCAGCCATCGGGCGACCTTGCCGTGGAACTCAGCCCGATATTTGAGCAAGACGGTCTCATAGGCCACGTCGCGCAACAGGGCGTGTTTGAAGATGTACTCATCGACCCCCGTGAAGGACGAGCGCTCGCGCCGGAAGATCAGCTCGCGATTGCGGGCCGATTCGAGCGTATCCTCTAAACCGGTGCGCCCACTGTCCATCAACTCGGCCACGGCATCATCCCAAAACAGGCGGCCGACGACAGACGCCCGCTGGAGCGTTTCGCGTTCCGACTGGGGCAGGCCGTCCAGTCTGGCCTGTAGCAGGCCGGTCAGCGTGGCCGGAACTTGCAGCCCGCCCAGTCTCTGGTCCTGCACCCGCCACACTTCGCCCACGCGAGAAACCGGGCTTCCCGGAAATTCGTTTTCTATCATCTCAAGCCCTGATCCGTCATGTCTTGTTTCTCTTTCGATCACCCCCTGGTCGATCAGCATCTTGACCAGTTCTTCCACGTAAAACGGGTTACCCTCGGCCGTGTCGACGATCAGATCGCCTAAGGCATCGGGCAGGCTCGCCACGTTGCGCAGGATTTCACCCACCAGCGCCCGGCTTGCCGGCCTCGATAACGGCGCCAGAACGATGCGCCGGAACGCGGCCTGCTCCTCGCCCCACAAGGGCCGGCGCTCGAACAGGCTGGGCCGGGCCAGGGCCAGGATCAGCAATCGCGCCTGGGGAATGGCCGCGGCCAGATAGAGAGCCAGATCGAGCGACGCATCGTCGGCCCAGTGAACGTCCTCCAGAAAGATGATGACTGACCTGGTCCCGGCCAATGACCGGAAGTAGTGTGTCAGATGGGCGCGAGCGATGGTGCCGAACTCGGCGCTATTGAGCAGACCAACAACGGCCGGGCTGGCTGAGAAATCGAATCCCAACCAGTGCCCAACGATGTCGGCCCGCTCCGGTTCCAGGATACCGGCCGCGCCGGCGCGGAACTTTTCCAGCGCTACTGTGGCGGAATCGTTATCCCGAATGTCGAAGCGAAAGGCAAACAGATCGCGAAACAGGCTGAAGGGGACGTGGCGGGTATTGGGGGTGCTGCGGCCTTTGAAATACAGGATTCGCTCGGGCCGCAGCTCCAGCCAGTTTTCGAACTCGTACAGCAGCCGGCTCTTGCCTACGCCTGCCTCGCCGATGACGATCGCTACCTGGGTTTCGGCGTCATCGGCCGCGGTGATGTAGACGTTTTCCAGGGCCAGCAGTTCCGCGTCGCGGCCGATCATTCGCGTCTCGATGCCCTCGACGCCGCGCGTTCCCAGGCGGAAAGCGCGTGGTTTGGCCCGCTTGACGACGTAGGCCTGCACGGGTTCGGTCTTGCCTTTGACGATGAACGGTTCCTGTGCGACTACGTCGAAGATGCCGCGGACATGGCGATAGGTGTCGTGGGAGATAAGGACGTGGCCGACCGGCGCGGCATGTTCCAGCCGGCTGGCCAGGTTGACGGCGTCGCCCATCGCGGTGAGTTCGCCCGTCGTGCCCACGCTGCCCAGCACCACCGGTCCGGTGTTAATCCCGATGCGTAAGGCGAGGGGCGCGTTGTGGGTCTTGCAAAAGGCATCGATAGCCGTCTGCATCGCCAGCCCGGCGCGCACGGCCATCTCCGGGTCGTCTTCGCGGCCCGCGTCGGCGCCCCACAAGGCCATGACGGCATCACCAATGTGCTTGTCAATATGGCCGCCGTGGGCGGTGATAGCCCGATCAACCAGCGTCCACAGATCGTTCATGATCCCGGCCACCACTTCGGCATCCATCATCTCCGAGAGGGCGGTGAAACCGAACACGTCGGCGAAGAGAACGGTCGCCAGCTTGCGTTGCTGGGCAGGGTGGGCCTGCGCTTCCAGCGCGGCCAGCTTTTCGCGCATGGGGGCGAGGGCGGCGTCGACCACGCTGTTGCCCAGCAGCGGCCGCTGGGCCTCGATGGCGGTCATTGCCGCCCGCAACTGTGTGATCTCCGTTTCTGTCGCCGACATGACTGATTGCCCCTCCGACTATGCAGAGCATTATAGCATAGGCGGTCAGGGAGGCGACGAGCGGGGAGAGAAACGGCTGTGCTCAGGGCTGGACGGGCAACGATGATCCATGGCGCGCGTCCGGCGACAATTTCTCCGCCGGGCGCAGCCACAAACTGACCGATTCCGGTTCCATCGTCTCCTGAATGACGCGCACCAGCTCGGCCGTCAGCGCGTCGAGGTCGGTCTCGTCACGGGCGGTGGCGGCGAACTGTTGCAGGACCTTCTCAGCGTCGTACTTCTTGCGGAAAAAGCGCCGGTCGATGATGCCCTGAACGCGGCGGCGCAGGGGCAGGAAGAGGGCGGCGATGAGCAAGGTTGAGAGGACGACGGCCGCGGTCGATTCGCCGGTGACGGGAGAGAGCACCCGCTGCAAGACGACGACGCTGCCGAAATAAACTAACGCCAGCAAGGCGGTCAAAATGGCGTAGGAGGTGGTCTTGCGAATGATGACGTCGATGTCGAACAGGCGGTAGCGCAGGATGCCCACGGCCAGGGCCAGCGGCAGTGCCAATCCGGCAACGGCCGTCAACGCCTCCAGGCGTTCCCACCTCGCAAAGTCGAAGGTGGCAAAGCCGAACAGATTATTGATCGCGTTGATCCCCAGACCGATGCCGAACCCCAAAGCCATCCAGCGCACCTGCGCCCGCGCCACCGGCTCCCGGACATTGCGCAGGTTGTGGATGAGCGTGCCGAAGATGACAACCGGAAACAGGACGAAGAATGTGCCGAACGTCAGGCCGCCCAGCCACAGCTGCAGGGCGCCCTGGGTAACGGCCGGGTAGCGGGGCGTAGCGAATAACATGGTCAGGAAGGGGACGGCGTAGAGCAGCGCGGGCAGCGCGCGCGGAAAGCGGCGCAGGGGGAGCAAACGCAACGGAAAGACGAGCACCAGGAGGATGAGCGAGGATGTGTAAATCCACGACCAACCTGTCTGGTAGAACGCGGTCAGGAAAACAGCCCACGGCGGCATGGCGAAGACATAGGGGTTGGCCATGATTTCTGTGAAAGCAACGCCGGCCTGAAAGGTGTAAGCGATGAGCAGGTAGCGTGCCGCAGGCTGGTCTGGGCGCAGGAAGAAGACGGCCGCGGCGATCAGCAACGTGAGCAACGTGGCCAGGGTCAGGACGGGGTTGGAGAGCCAGATGGCGGCATAGGGGCCCGGCCCGATCCGCACCAATTCCACATCGGCCTTGAGCGTTTGCCCGGCGCGGTCGATGGTGTAGGTAATGGTCCGGCCGGCTTCCAGCGGCTCCGGCAGCGGCGGCAACTGGCCGACGACCAGCGGGCGGCCGTCGATGGCGGTGACGATGTCTCCGGGCATCAGGGGTGACGGATCACCGGTCAGGCTGTAGCGCAGCGTAAAGGGCCCATCGAAAAAGCCCACTGCGGTGGTGCTGGCCCAGCCGTCGGTCGGATACCCGGCAAAGAGCAGGCTCAGGGCGATAGGCCACAGCAACAGGAGCACCGTCGCGACCACAGTCAGCCGCGCACCACGGTCGAAGCGTTGACTTTCGGTTTGGATTTCTTTTTCCATACACAACCTCCGGCCGATCGTTACGAAAATCGGTCATGTTGCGTATTTTAGCAAGCGATCGTCTCCTGATCGTTACGAAAGGAATGAGGAGCTACGAAATACGAGATATGGATCGCGAAACCGAATGTTCGTAGAATGGATGCTTGCGGCGGTTCAGAGCCAGCGCCACGTCGCTGCGCAAGGGCGACACCCACTGCGGACAGTCGCCATACAGCCGAAAGGGGAGGTCGATGAATCGTTGCCTCTGACGCCGGTTGCCGGCATCAATTTGCTCTATTGTGATCATGGAAATCGCCTCAGACACGCGAGGCTTGCTCGAGAATGACCGATAGGGTACACATACTCACTACCCCTGTCAGAGAGGGGGCATAAGTGTGTCCGCAGCCTCGAAATTGGAAAATGAACAATGAAACGAACTGCTGTTCTGTTCGATATGGACGGCCTGATGGTCGATACGGAGCCACTGGCCCGGCGGGCATGGGAGCACGTCGTTGCCCCGCACGGGGCCGCGATGACCGACGACCTCTACGAGCGGATGCTCGGCCGCCGCACGGTCGAGAGTGCGCAACTGGTGCTCGATGAACTGCGCCTGCCCGAGCAGTTGGAGACCCTGGTGGCGCGTAAGACGACCGCGTTCCTGAGCAGCCTGGGTGAGGGCGTGCCGGTCATGCCCGGCTTGTGGACGCTGCTCGACCGCATCGAGGTGCTGGGGCTGCCGTGGGCCGTCGCCACCTCCACGCCGCGGCCGGTGGCCGAGATCATTCTGGACAAACTGGGCCTGGTAGGGCGCTATAGAGCCTTGGCCTGCGGCGACGAAGTTGAGCACGGCAAACCAGCCCCTGATATTTTCCTGCTGGCCGCCGCACGATTGGGGGCGGAGCCGGCGGCTTGCCTGGCGCTGGAGGATTCAGCCGCTGGTTGCGCGTCGGCGGCGGCAGCGGGGATGCGCGTCGTCATCGTGCCCACAGACCTGACCCGCGCCGAATCCTTCGCCTGCGCCTACCGCCGATATACTTCGCTGGGGGGTGTGGCAGCCGATCTCGAAGTGTTGCTGGATGGGTCGTGACGCCCCGCCGCCGCTTCGTCTCAGGACGACCATTGGCGCACTTTGGCATTTGCCAGATAGCTTGCCCTATGATATACTTCCATCACGACATTCTGGAGATTTACCGACAGAAAAGTGGGCCACCCCACTTTTTTTGTTTCTTGCCTAAGTAAGAGTGGTCAACGGCGAGTCGTATAAAATTGAATAGGTTGAACAGTTCCATGAAGAGCGAATTTATCCTGGCTTTTAACGAAATATGTGAGTCGCGGGGCCTGCCCAAAGAGGACGTCTTCGAAGCGTTGAAGACGGCCCTTGTCTCGGCCTACCGGCGTGATTCGAATCTCAGCAGTAACCAGATGGTCACGGTGGAGATCGATCCGCGCACTGGTGAACCGACTATCTTCACCGAGAAGGAAGTCGTCGACGACGTGTTCGATAACCGTACCGAGGTGGAGATCAGCGCGGCGCGGGCCGAGGGGCATGTTGACGCCGAATTGGGCGACGTCGTCATGATCGACAGCACCACCGAGAGCTTCGGCCGCATCGCCGCGCAAACGGCCAAGCAGGTCTTGCTGCAGCGCGTGCGAGAGGCCGAGCGCGAGCACCTGTTCGAGGATTTCAGCGGCCGCGAGGGCGAGCTGGTCAACGGCACGGTGCAGAGCATCAGCGGCCAGCATATCACCATCGGCCTGGGCCGCACGGAAGCGATCCTGCCCAAGAGCCAGCAGGTGCAGGGCGAACGCTATCGCGCCCACGACAAGATTCGCGTCTACGTCCTGGAGGTTCGCCGCACGAGCCGTGGCCCGCAGATCGTCGTCAGCCGTAATCACCGCAACCTGTTGCGGCGCTTGCTGGAGCTGGAAGTGCCGGAGATTTACAACGGCCAGGTGGACATCAAGAGCATCGCCCGCGAGGCGGGCCAACGCTCCAAGGTGGCCGTCCAGGCTTTGCAGCACGGCGTCGACCCTGTGGGCGCGTGTGTCGGCATGCGCGGTGTCCGCATCCAGAGCATTGTCCGCGAACTGAACGACGAGAAGATCGACGTGATCGAGTGGGATGCCGACCAGCGGGTCTTCATCGCCAAGGCGCTCAGCCCGGCACGTGTGTCCCACGTGTTTCTGGAAGAGCATCCCGAAGAGGGCAAGACAGCCGTCGTCATTGTGCCCGATGATCAGTTGTCGCTGGCTATCGGCCGCGAGGGGCAGAACGCCCGCCTGGCCGCCAAGCTCACCGGCTGGCGCATCGACATCAAGAACCTGACCGAGGCCGCGTCGGAGTCGCTGGATAACCTGGATCATCCCATGGTCGATCCGCGCATTGCCAAGGACGAGACGCTGCAAAATCAGGTGCGCATTATCCTGGACAAGAAGCAGACCGGCCGTCCTATCACCGCCGAAGATTATATGACGCTCGACCGTCTGGTGGCCGCGGTTGAAGGCAACATCATCGCCGAGCGCGCCCAGCAGCATGAGGTCGTTCGCAAAGAACGCGCCGAGATGCGCAAGCGCGTGCCCGAAGAAGCGTGGCAGCAACCTCTGGACGTGCTCGATTTGCCGGGCCGTATCCATAATTTGTTGCTCGACACGAACGTTAATACCGTTGGCGACCTGATCTACATTCTGGAGATGGGCGACGATTACTTCCTGAAGCTGCGCGGCCTGGGGGAGAAAGCCCTGGAGACGGTCAAGGAAACATTGGCCGCCTATCAGGCCGAACAGATTGCGGCGCTCATGGCGGCCGAAGCGGCTATGGGCGAAGAGACCGAAGCCGAAGCAGAGGAAGCCGAAGCGATCGAGGCGCTCGCGTCTCCGACCGATGAAGCCGAGGCGGCCGACGAAGAGGTCATGGTCGTCGAGGAAGTAGCCCTTGTCGACCGCGTGGTGCAGGAAGAGGACATTACAACCTCTGTGCCCGATCTGGATTTCAGCGATGTTGAGGCCGAACTGCTGCGGGCCGACGAAGAAGAAGCACCGGAGCTGGCCGGCGTGCTGGAGCTGGAAGAGGTCGAGCCGGAGGTCGAGGAAGCCCTGACGCCCATCGACGACCTGTCGCAGACCATCTTCGTCGAAGAGAAGGAACCCGTCAAGCCGGAGCGCAAGAAGAAGGCCGGCGTTGTCGTAGTCAGACCAACGACCGATGAGCCGGTGGTCGAAGAAGACTCCAAGCGCAAAAAGCGCAAGGGGCAGGCTCTGGTTTATAATGAAGAACTGGATCAGGTCGTCGTCAAGCGCACGCGCAAAAAGGGCAGCCCGGAATGGCTGGACGAAGACATCGATCTGACCGACATTGACATTGATATTTAGGAGCGCAGCGTGACCGGCAAGCCACCAGGGCGGCACAAACACGTGCCGCAACGGATGTGTGTCGTCTGCCGCCGCCAATTCGACAAGCGGCGGCTGACGCGCGTGGTGCGCACGCCGGACAGCGGCGTCGTGGTTGATGCGACAGGCAAACGCAGCGGGCGCGGCGCTTATTTATGCGATCAACCCGCGTGCTGGGACAAGGCGATCCGGCACGCCGGTATTTTGAATCAGGCGCTGAACGCGCAAATGAGCGAGGCGGAACTGGCGGCGATTGCCGCCGATCCGCACCGGCCGGCGGCCGAGGCCGAACCGGTGCAAGCATAGCGGCCGCAGCGCCCGACAAACGACAAGCGAAAGGCAGATAGTATGGCAGAGACAAAGACATTAATCGAGATTCCGGCCTTCATAACGGTTCGAGAGTTGGCTACGATGATGGGCGTCAGCCCGATCAACGTCATCAAGGAATTGATGGCCAACGGCCTGATGGCCAACATCAACCAGCAGATCGACTACGACACGGCGGCCATTGTGGCCGGTGAATTGGGCTTCGACGTGGTCGCCCAGCAAGAGGCCGCCGCCGAGGTCGTCGAAGAAGAGGAAAAGACCGGCTGGCGCAAGGTTCTGGCGGATGAGAGCGAGGCCGATCTGCAACCGCGGCCGCCGATCATCACCATGCTGGGGCACGTTGACCACGGTAAGACCTCGTTGCTCGACGTGATTCGCCAGGCCAACGTCACCGCGGGCGAGGCCGGTGGTATCACCCAGCACATCGGCGCCTATCAGACCGTCAAGGACGGCCGGCTGATCACCTTCCTGGACACGCCGGGGCACGAGGCCTTCACGGCCATGCGCGCCCGCGGAGCACAGGCGACCGACATCGCCATCCTGGTGGTGGCCGCCGACGACGGCGTGATGCCCCAGACGCGCGAAGCGGCCGACCATGCTCGGGCGGCCGGCGTGCCGGTTATCGTGGCCCTGAACAAGATCGACCTGGCCGGCGCCCGCCCCGACCGCGTGAAGCAGCAACTCTCCGACATGGGTCTTGTGCCCGACGATTGGGATGGTGACACGATGGTGATCCCTGTCTCGGCCCGCGAGAAGCTGGGCGTTGATGACTTGCTGGAGGCCATCCTGCTGACGGCTGAGGAAGTTGACCCGCAAGCCAACCCCAAGGCCACAGCATCGGGAACAGTGTTGGAGGCCCAAATCGAACGCGGCAAGGGTATCATGACCACCGTGCTGGTTCAGAACGGCACGCTGCACCTGGGCGACACGCTGCTCGTCGGCGATCATCACGGCCGCGTCAAGGCCATGTATGATTACACCGGCCGGCGCGTCGAGGAAGCCGGTCCGTCGTCGCCGGTCGCGGTCTCGGGTCTGGACGGCATTCCGGTGGCGGGCGAACAGTTCCAGGTGGTGGAAAGCGAGAAAGTGGCCCGCAAGATGATCGACGAGGCGCAGGAAGCGGCGCGCGTCACGCCGACATCGCGCGGCAAGTCGACCACCCTGGATGAGTTCTTTGCTCGCCTGCAAGAGGGCGAAACCAAGACGCTCAATCTCATCGTTAAGGCTGACGTTCAAGGGTCGCTGGAGCCAATCGTCAATTCCTTGGAACGCCTGAATGGCGGAGAGGTCGAGTTGCAAATCCTGCGCGCGGCCACTGGGCAGATCACGGAGAGCGACGTCATGTTGGCCTCGGCTTCCGACGCGATCATTTTGGGCTTCAACGTGGAAGCCGACCCGATTGCCCGCAATTCGGCCGCCGTCGAGGAAGTGCAGATTCGCACCTACCAGATCATCTACAAGCTGATCGAAGACGTCGAGAAGGCCATGAAGGGCTTGCTGGCACCGACGTATGAAGACGTGGTCATCGGTCGCGCCGAAGTTCGGCAGATGTTCAGGATTCGCAATGTCGGCGCAATTGCCGGCAGCTACATGCGCACCGGCGAAGGCCGCCGCAACGCCAAGGCCCGTCTCATCCGCAACAGTCGCCTGCTCTACAGCGGTCAGGTCGGCAGCCTGAAGCATCTGCAAGAAAACGTGCGCGAGGTAAAATCCGGCTTCGAGTTTGGTGTTAGCATCGACGGCTGGAATGATTACCAGCCGGGCGACATTATCGAGTTCTTCGTCACGCAGCGGGTTGAAGTGTAGTCATGAGTAAAGTCAGACAGGAGCGCACGGCCGAGCAGATACAGGTCACGCTTAGCGAGCTTTTCTTGAAAGAGGTCAGCGATCCGCGCCTGGCGGGCGTCACCATCACCGAAGTGCTGATCGACCGCGAACTGCAACACGCGAACGTTTACGTCAATGCGCTGGGCGATGACGCGCGCGAGAAAGAAGTGCTGGAGGGGCTGGAGAGCGCGTCGGGTTTCCTGCGCAGCCAGGTCGCCCAGCGGCTGGATCTGCGATCTGCGCCGTTCATTCACTACCATTGGGACCCACGACTGCGCTACGCGGAAGAAGTCAACGATCTGCTTGACCGTCTGGACATCCCGCCGGCAGCCGAGAGCGGCGAGAGCACCCCGTCCGACGAGTGAACGCGTGATCCAGTTCGCCATCGAAAAGGCCAACCGCGTCCTCGTCATTGCCCATGTGGACCCCGACGGCGATGCCATCGGCTCGTTGACTGCCGTAGGCCAGGGCTTGCAGCAACTGGGCAAGCGCGTCACATTGGCTTGCGACGACAATGTTCCCCCGCGCTTCCAGGGTTTGCCCCTGGCGGGCGAAGTCCGGCGCGCGCCGCGAGCCGATGTCCAATATGATCTGATTGTCGCCGTCGATTGCGCCGATGAATCGCGTATGGGCTGGGCCTATGAAAGCCTGCCGGAGCCGAAGCCGACGCTGGCCAACATCGACCACCACATCACCAACACCCGTTTCGGCGCATTCAACGTGATCGACCCCGCTGCCAGTTCTACAGCGGAGATCCTGCATCGATTCCTGAAGGAAATTGGCGTGGAGATGACTGCCGGCATCGCCGAGAGCCTGTTGACGGGCATCGTAACCGACACGCTGGGCTTTCGCACGACGAACGTGACCGCGGCCACGCTGCGCGCGGCGGCCGAGCTGGTCGACGCCGGAGCCGACATCGCGGACATTTCCCTCCACTCCCTTCACCAAAAACCCTTCAGCACCGCCAAGGTATGGGGCATCGGTCTGTCTCATATGGAGTTCGAGGACGGCCTGCTCTGGACCAGCATCTCGCGCGAGCAGATGCAGAGCGCCGGGCTGGAAGGCACCCCCAACAGTTCGGGCCTGGTCAATTTTCTGGTCGACGTTGACCAGGCATGCATGGGCGTCGTGCTGAGCGAGACGCTCGACGGCGACGTGCGCGTGACGATGCGCGCGCAACCGCCTTACAACGTGGCCGAGGTGGCCGTGCAATTCGGCGGCGGCGGTCACGCTCTGGCCGCCGGTTGCGCGCTCGATGGGCCGCTGGAACAGGCCGAAACGCGCGTCGTGGCTGCCTGTCACGAGGCCATTCGCCGTCAACGCGCCGCTGTCCCCACCAAGTGACCCCTTCCGGACTGCTGATCATCGACAAACCCGCCGGCCCCACGTCCCATGACGTGGTCGGCCGCGTGCGCCGGGCGGCCGGCACGCGCCGCGTGGGCCACGCGGGCACGCTCGATCCCCTGGCGAGTGGCCTGCTGTTGGTCGGTGTCGGCCGGGCCACGCGCCTGATCGAATATCTGGTCGGGTTGGACAAAGTCTATGAGACGACGGTGCGTCTGGGGCGGGCGACGACGACCTATGACGCTGAGGGCGAAGTGGCCGCCGAAAAGCCGGTAACCGTCGATGAGGCGGCGATCCGCGCCGCGCTCGATGCCTTTCGCGGGCCCATTCACCAGCGCGTACCGCCCTTCTCGGCCGTCAAGCGCGACGGCCAACCGCTCTACAAACGGGCGCGACGGGGTGAGGCAATCGACCTGCCCGAACGAGAGGTGACGATTCATGCGCTGGACTTGTTGGCCTATGAGCCGCCCCTATTGACCTTGCGGATCGCTTCTTCCTCCGGCACTTATATTCGCTCGCTTGCGCACGATCTGGGGCAGGTGCTGGGCTGTGGCGGCCACGTGGATACCCTCCGGCGAACGGCCATCGGTCGTTTCACGCTGGCCGATGCCGTTGCGCTCGATGAGTTGACGCCGGCGTTGTTCCATGCACACCTCAGACCGCCGGAGGCGGCTGTCGGTCATCTGCCGCGCGTGATGTTCAACGCCGACGAGGCGCGGCTGCTGGGGCAAGGGCAGCGGCTGCCCGCGCCGGACGATGCGCCGCCGGGCGACGTGGCCGCTTTTGGCCCGGACGAGCGATTTATAGGGGTGGTGACGGGTGAGGCGGGGGAATGGCGCGCGCGAAAAATGATGAGCGCCGTGGCGGAGGAGTAGGGCCGCAGAATCTGACGGTGCCGGGACGGCCGGCAACGCGGAGACTCAGATCGGGCAAGCGGCTCGCTTTCCGGGGATATGGGATTAGATAGTTCATGCCGTCGTTGAGCCGCTTCTGATACAATTCACTTGGCAACCGTAGACGAGACAGAACGGCGGCCACCAGCAGATAGCCTATGACCCAATCCTTCATCCGCGTCACTCACCTGAGCGAGGTCGACCACAAACAGCCCACCTCCATCGCCATCGGTTCGTTCGACGGCGTCCACCGCGGCCATCAGGCGCTGCTGCAGCGCATGGTAGCCCAGGCGCGCACCGCGGGCATGCGCACGGCCGCGCTCACCTTTTTTCCGCACCCGCGCCGCGTCCTGCACACGCTGCCGCCGCGATTCTACCTGACGACGCTGGATGAGCGCGTCCACCTGCTGGCCGAGCAGGGCATTGACCTGATCATCACCCACCCGTTTGACGACGAGGTGCGCCATATTCGCGCTGCCGATTTCGTCGATCAGCTCTTACGCACGCTTGACATGAAGCAATTATGGGGAGGCAATTTCGCCCTCGGCTATCAGCGCGAGGGAGACGTCCCCTTCCTGCGGCGACAGGGAGAGCTAAAGGGATTCACGGTGGAGACGCTGGAGGAGCCGGTGCTGCTGGGCGGGGAGATGGTCAGTAGTCGCCGCGTGCGCCGGGCGTTGGAGGCGGGTGACATGGAAGAGGTGACGGGCTGCCTGGGCCGCTACTTTGGCGTGCGCGGGCCGGTGGTGAAAGGCGACCAGCGCGGCCGGACGATCGGCTTTCCCACGGCCAACCTGGCGGTATGGGATGAGCTGCTGTTGCCGGGGAACGGGGTCTATGCGACCTACGCCTGGGTCGGCGGCAAGAAGCACGCGGCGGCGACCAACGTGGGCGTGCGGCCGACGGTCGATGGGCTGAAGCTGACCGTGGAGGCCCACATCCTCGACTTTGACGCGGACATATACGGCGAACAGGTGCGGCTGGAGTTCGTGCGGCTCATCCGGCCGGAGATGAAGTTTAGCGGGTTGGACGAGCTGAAAGCGCGGATCGCGGCCGATGTGGCGGAGGTGAGGGGGGAGTTGCTGTAGCGTGGCATGATGACACCTTGCAATCCTGATTCTACAGGACACATTTCTACTTCTCGAACCGCGAAAACCGGGTTTGCAGGTCTTTGACAATATCACGAATCTCCTGCGAATCGGAATCGCTCACAAACGGTGCCAATTCAACAAGAAGGGCTTCGACGTTGGGCCGGTAAGCGTGTAGCAACGTCGCCACGTCATTTTCATAGATGCCAACTCGGGCGAAATCGCCTTGTCGATAGAGCGACGGCAGCGCATAGAGCTTGAGCAGGATGAGGCCTTCGACCGTCGCCGTCGTGATCGTGCTTTCGGCATACACCACGGGTGATACGTGCTCTTGTCGCACAAAGGCGAAGAGTGGATTTTGGGTAAGCAGAATATCGACCTGCAATCCTTCAAATGTGCCGCGGGCAAAATTTTCGTCGCGTTCCGTCAGTTCAATTTCGGGCAACCGTTCCAGAGAGGACAGCGCCATGATCAGGTCGATGTCCTGCGTATTGCGCCCCTCAACGTATTGCAGCAGCGCCACGCCGCCGACGAGCACGTAGTGAACTTGCCGCTCGTTTAGCAACGCGAAAAGGCGCTCAACCATAATCTTTAAATCATCATCGTTCATGCTCTGCCCACCCCAATTCTTTAGGTCGAAGATGATCCCGTTGCGGACGATTTCGCCGATGGCTAATGGCGGTTGATCCATGTGTTGATTATTTCACAGGCCCACACTGCGTGTACCTTCGGTCGCTTCCAGCCACATCAATGGATCTGCACCGGATCCTTAATCGCTCCCCGATCAAACAGGTGCTCATCGTACCCTTCATCCAATCCTTCCGGCGCGGTCGTCTTCTCGATCTTGATCGCCGTGTTCTTGTAGTCCGGTATTTTGGCCCGGTCGTCGATGCGATCCAGCGTCAGGAGGTTGGCCGCGGCCTCGGCGAAGTGGAAGGGGACGAAGACCGTGCCCTGAGGCGAGCGGCCGGTGACCAGCACGCGCAGGGTGATCGTCCCCCGCCGCGAGGAAACGTTGACCCAATCGCCGGTCACCAGCCCCAGCGCTTCCGCGTCGAAGGGGCTGATCTCGCATACCGCTTCGGGATAGACATCCTCCAGCCGCGAGCGGCCGGTCATGGTGCTGCCGCTCCAGTGATAGAGCACGCGGCCGGTGCTGAGGTTATACGGGTATTCGGCGTCGGGCTGCTCCGACTCCGTGCCGTATGCCACTTCCCAGAACTTGCCCCGGCCGCGGGGGAACTCCTCGGCAAACAGAAAGGGCGTGCCGGGGTGGTCGAAGCTGGGGCAGGGCCAATGGACGCCGCCCTCGCGCTCGATGCGGGCATAGTCGATGCCCCAGAAGTCGGGCGTCACCCGGCGCATCTCCTCCCAGATTTCTTCCGGATGGCCGTAGTCGAATCCGGCCGACATCTTGATGCCCAGCCGCGCTTCCACCCGGCGGCCGAGATCGGACAGGATGTCCCAGTCGGGCCGCGAGTTGCCGACCGGCGGCACGGCGGCGCGGCAGCGTTGCACGCGCCGGTCGGTGTTGGTGAAGGTGCCGTCTTTCTCGGCGAAGCTGGTAGCCGGCAGGATGACGTCGGCCATCGCGCCCGTCTCGTTGATGAAAATGTCCTGGCAGACGAGGAATTGCAGCTTCTCCAGCGCGGCGCGGGCGTGGTTCTGGTTCGGCTCGCTCATCATCGGGTTCTCCCCCAGGACGAACATGGCCCGAATTTCCTCGGTGTAGCAGGCGTCGCACATTTCCGTGGCCGTCAGGCCGGGCGTCGGGCTCAGGTCCACGCCCCAGGTTGTCTGGAACAGATCGCGTACGTCGGGGTCGTCGACGCGCTGGTAGGCGGTGTAAACATTGGGCAGGCCTCCGCTGTCGGAGCAGCCCTGGACGTTGTTCTGGCCGCGCAGCGGGTTGAGGCCCGTGCCCGCCTTGCCGACATGGCCGCACATCAGGGCCAGGTTGACCAGCGACAGGGTGTTGTCCGTGCCGTGGGTGCTCTGGCTGACGCCCATGCCCCAGTAGATGGCCGCCCGGTTGGCCCCCGCGTAGATGCGCGCCGCCTCGCGGATGGACTCGGCCGGCACGCCACTGACCGATTCGGCCCACTCCGGCGTAAATGATTCGAGCGATTCCAGATAGTCGTTGAAGCCCTCCGTGCGCTCGGCGATGAAATCGGGGTCGTAGAGTTCTTCCTTGACGATGGTGTGGGCCATGGCCTGGAAGACGGCCACGTCGGTGCCGGGGTTTTGTCGCAGCCACAGTGTGGCGAAGTTGGTCATGTCGATGCGGCGCGGGTCGATGACGACGAGCTTGGCTCCGTTCTGGCGCACGGCGCGCTTCAGGAAGTTGGAGATGACGGGGTGGGTCTCGGTCGTGTTTGAGCCGGTGACGATGAACGCCTCCAGGTTTTCCATCTCGGCGATGGAGTTGGACATGGCGCTGGAGCCGATAGATAGTTGCAGCCCCGTCACCGACCCGGCGTGACACAGGCGGGCGCAGTGGTCGATGTTATTGGTTCCCATCAGGGCGCGAATGAACTTCTGAAAGACGTAGTTGTCCTCGTTGGTGGCCTTGGCGCTGGCGTAGCTGGCGACGGCGTCGCCGCCGTACTCGCGCACCACACGCACCAGTTCATCGGCCACCAGGTCGAGCGCCTCGTCCCAGGTGGCCTCGCGCCAGACGGGCGGAGCGCTGCGGCCTTCGTGGCGGTTAGTACGAATGAGGGGTGTCTTGACCCGGCCGGGATGCTTGACGTAGTCCGTGCCGAACCGGCCCTTGACGCACAGCATGCCATAGTTCGGCGCGGCGTCGAACGGCGCTTCGACGGCGTAGATGTACTCATCTTTCACTTTCAGATGCATCTGGCAGCCCACGCCGCAGTAGGGGCAGGTGGTGCGGACGATTCGGTCGGGAACTATCATGGTCGTTCTCCTTAACCAACTTTGCAACAAATCTGAACGGCAAGTCAGGCGGCCATTCCCAGAATTTCACTTGCACTCAAGCTAACATCGGTAATGGCAAGCGGCAACAGCGATTCGCCCGGAGCATAACGGGTTACGGTGCGGTAGCCATCTTGCTGCGGCTCGCGGTAGACCTCGATCTGCCGGGCCGAAAGATTGACGATCCAGTAATCCGCGATTCCTGCCGCGCCGTAGAGTTTGCTCCTGATCCGTTGATCGTATCTAAGGGATGAATCCGCTACCTCGTTGAGGAGCAGAGTGTCGTCTGACCCTGGGTATTGCTCTTTATAAAAGTCATTTTGAAACTGAAGGACAGCGACGTCGGGTTGGGGCAAACTCTTATCATCCAACTGTACAGGGTTTTGTACTCCTAAAATAACCTGTTTACCCAGTATGTTTGTCAGCAACCAAACCGATTGGTTCAAAGTTGATGTATGCGCGACATGGATCGGGCTCGTTTCAACGATCTCCCCCCAAAGCAACTCAACTCGGCTGTCCTCGCCAAGTAGGCTGGCCTCAACTATTCTTAGATATTCGCCCACCGAAAACCGGTGGCGGGTCAATTCGACCTGATTAGTTGGTTCCACAGCTTCGGCGATCATGAGTCCTCACTTGCCGCACCGGAAGCGAAACGCGCGGCGATGCGTATACTATACACGATAGGCATCAATTCTCGGCGACCGGCTCTCTCCGCCGCTTTCCGCCCCGCCGCGTCTGCCGGAAGATGTCGTCCGGGTCGACGCCCTGCTCCAGCAAAAACTGCCGCTTGGGCTTCAGGGCGTTGGTGGGGCAGACGCCGACGCACTGGCCGCAGAAGACGCAGGTTGTGTCCATCATTCCATCGCCCTCGAACGTGCCGATGAGGGTATGAAAGCCACGGCCGTCGAAACTGAGGGCAAACGTATATTGCGCGTCCTCGGCACAGACCTGCACGCAGCGCCAGCAGTTAATGCACTTGTTGTAGTCGCGCAGGTAAAATGGATTGTCGTCGTGGACGGGCGACTCGCGCCGCTCCATGCCGTCGAAGCGCTCTGTGTCGGCGTCGTATTCCAGCAGCAAATCCTGCAAGTGGGGGGCCTCGCTCAGGTCAATGGTCGAGTTCAGCATCTCCAGGATCGTCCGCCGGGCCGTCACCACGTCCTTGGTCTGCGTGTTGACGACCATGCCCTCGGCCACCGTCGTGACGCAGGCCGCCGCCTGTAGCCGCCGGCCGATGTCGACCGAGCACACGCGACACAACCCGTTGGCCGTCAGGTGCGGGTGGTAGCAGACGACCGGTATCTCGATGCCAATTGAGGCGGCCGCGTTCAAGATGGTTGTGCCCGCCGGCACGATGGCCGGCAAGCCGTCTATGGTCAATGTCACCATATTTGTCATGCAACGTACTCCACATTTGGGCAGTGCTCAGCAGGTCCGTAAGTCAGTAGGTCAGTTTCACCGAGTCGGTAAGTCGTCGATTCACTGAGCCACTGACCCCCTGCCTCACTGATTTACTGCATCACTGATTATCCTCTCCGGGTGCGTATACACCCGCATGCGATCCTGCCGCACATAGGCCACAATCGTGATATTCCAGGCCTCGGCCAGGGCGACGGACAGAGACGTGGGCGAGGTACGCGAGCAGACGATGGGCGTCTCCAGCCGGCGCGCCTTGTTGATCATCTCGCTGCTGATGCGTCCACTGCTGAGCAGGATGCGATTCTGGGTCGAGATGCCCGCCAGCAGCGCCGCGCCTTGCAGCTTGTCAAGGCAATTATGGCGGCCGATGTCTTCGACCTGTAAGAGGACGCGCCCGCCGCCCGAGGGATCGGGTTCGGCCAGCACGGCCGTGTGCACGCCCCGCGCCGATTGATAGAGTTCCGCGCCCAGATGTAGCTGCTTCATCATGGTCGCCAACTGCTGCGGCGTGGCCCGCAATTCACTCGCCAGCGGTTCGTAGACGCCCGACAGATCGTCGAACGTCAGCCCGCCGCCGCAGCCGGCAGTGATAATTGCCCGCCGCGGCCGCTCGAACGCCATATTGTGAAGCCACACATCCACGCATTCGCCGTTCTTGGAAGTATGGTGGGCGCGCACGTCGTCCAGCCCGTTGATGACACTCTCATTGTAGAGAAAGCCCAGGGCCAGCTCGGTCAGGTCGCGCGGCGTGCACATGAATGTCGCCAGCTCCAGGCCGTTCACCGAGACGCAGGCCAAAGCCTCGTCGATCACCAGCCCGTCGATCAACTGTGCGTCGTCGCCGTTGAAACTGATGTAGTGTGCCGGGCGCACCCCGACGAGATCAAGCGCGTGCTCTGTCATAGTCACAATGCGATGTTCATTGAAAGATTCAATATAAAACGGCTACGGGTTCCACAGACGATACGGATCAATTTAAACTCAATTCGTATGATCCGTTAAATCCGTAATTAATTGTCTGATACGATTCGGCCATTGCTGCTGTCGGGCTGCATGAGTTCCGGCCAGCGGTCGACGGCACTCAGGATCGCCGAGGCGGCCGTCTGGCCCAGACCGCAAAGCGACGTCTGCGTCATGGCCAGACCGATGTCTCGCAGCATGTTTACGTCGCCGGGCAGAGGGCCACCGTAGCGCAGGACGCGCTCGACGATCTCCAATTGCCGCTGAGTGCCCAGCGCACAGGGATAGCACTTGCCGCAACTCTCGTGGGCGAAGAAGCGGGCCAGCATGTACATGATCTCGCGCAAGTCGACGGCCTCATCGAAAACCATGATGACGCCGGAGCCGATGGGAAAGCCCTGCGCTTTGGAATCCTCATAAGTCAGGGGGGTATCCAGCCGGCGCGGCCCGATGAACACGCCCGCCGCGCCGCCGAGCAGCACGGCCTGAACCTCCCGGCCGATGACTCCGCCGGCCATCTGGATCAGCTGGCGCACGGTGAGGCCGAACGGTACTTCGTAGACCCCCGGTCGCAACACCCGGCCGCTGACACAAAACCACTTTGTGCCCGGCGATTCGGCCGTGCCCAGTTTGTGCCACTGCTCGACGCCCATATTGAGGACGGCCGTCGTTGCCGCCAGCGTCTCGACGTTGTTAATGACGGTCGGCTGATGGAACAGGCCGTGGGTGGTGGGAAACGGCGGCTTGATGCGCGGGAAGCCGCGCTTGCCTTCGATGGCCTCGAAAAGCGCCGTCTCCTCGCCGCAGATATACGCCCCCGCGCCCAGCCGCAACTCGATGTCGAAGTTGAAGCCCCGGCGGCCGAGGATATTGTGACCCAGGTAGCCGGCCGCGCGCGCCTTCTCAATGGCGTTGGATAGCCGTTTGTAAGCGCGTGGATACTCGCCGCGCAGGAAGATCCAGCCGTTTTCCGCGCCGACCGTGTAACCGGCTACGGCCATGGCCTCGAGGAGGCTGAATGGGTCTTGCTCCATCAGCGCCCGATCCTTGAACGTCCCCGGCTCGCTCTCGTCGGCGTTGGCGACGATGTGCTTTTCGGCCGGGTGGCCGGGCGCGTTGCGGGTCATCTCCCATTTCAGGCCCACGGGGAACATAGCCCCGCCGCGCCCAAGCACATCGCTGCCCTTCATCATGCTCAAGATGTCTTCGGGTCGCATGGTTAGCGCCTTGCGCAGCGCCTTGTAGCCGCCGTACTTCTCGAAGTCGGCCAGGCTGGTGGGGTCGATCTTGCCCGCGCGGGCCAGCTTGATCAGCGGCCCGCCATAGATCTTTGGTTCCGGTTCCGGATAGACGCCTTCGAGGAATGCATCGACGTCGGCCGGGGTCAGATCGCCCGCCGTCCGGTCGCCGTTCAGGGCATTGGGAGCGTGCTCGCACATGCCCAGGCAAGGCACGGTCTCATAGGTGATGGTCCCGTCCTGGCTGGTCTCGCCTGGTTTCAGGCCCAGGCGCTCTTCAATGGCCAGGCGCACGGCGGGGCTGCCGGCCATGTGGCAGGCCGGATCGAAACACACGCGGATGACGCGCCGGGCCGTCGGCTCGTTATAGAACATGGAATAAAATTCGACCACGCCGTGGATGTCGGCCAGGGGGACGTGCAACGTTTCGCCGATGGCTTGTAGCACCTCGCGCGGTAGCCAGCCGCTGACATCTTGGGCTTCGTGTAACAAGGGAAGGAGAGATTCACGACCGCGGCCGCGGTACCGATCCAGTATCGGGCCCAGTGCGGTTAGATCAATTGTAGCGGGCTGCACCATTCTTGTATCTCCTGCGGAACAAGTGATAAGCCGTTGACGGTTCGGGAAAGCGGCGGGGATAGCCGCGTGTCGTCGAATTGGGGACGACGGAATCATTATATACCAGCTTGCCGATAGGGGAAACGATGGACGGTTCGGAATCAGCCCTTTCCAATCGTCAGTCAATCAGCCGTGTGGTGCCGGATTCGTATCCCGCCGCCAAAAGCGAGACGCGCCGCCCTGGGCCGCAGAGCCGCTTGAGAAAGCGGCCCCGCGGAGAGCGGCCGATTACTGATAACCCTGGGTCTGGAATGTGGCGGCGGGTGCTGATCCGGCGGCTGGGAAACGGGTTAATCAACCGGCGCTACAGGTGGCGGCCCATTACTGAAAAACTTATGAGGAGAAGGAAAAGCGGACGGTCGTGAGCACCCGTGCCTCACTCCAGCAGGGCCACGGCGCGGCGGTAGAACGGGTGGCGCGAGGCGAGCATGTGGGCGGCCCGAGCTTCCTGACGCCGGTCGACCAGCCGGTAGATTAACCCCAGCGCGTAGAAGATCGCCGGCGACGCGAGGCCCGCGGCGATGGCTTTCTCATAGTGTGTAATGGCTGCACCCGCGTTTCCATAACCTTCGTTGAGCATTGCCTGTCGCAAATGAATATAAGCTTCGGGATGGGTGCGTTTCTCGCTGAGGAGCGTGCCCTGGCGGATCTCGGCCGCCAGTTGCCATTGGGCGAACTCGGCTGCGCCGTTGAGCAAATCGCCGGGAGCCACGTGGTCGCCGGAGTCGTTGCCGCGCCGATCTCGTGTGGCCACACAACGCCAGGCCTGATCCGTCGCCGACCAGATCGTCTGGTTCTCCGGGAAGTCTTTCATGACGGTATAGCAGATGTGGAGCGCCATCAGGCAACGCCCATCGCGCCGCAGGTAGTCGGCCAGCGCCAGAAAGTGGCGGGTCGCCCCCGGCAGGTCACCCCGCTGCCGGCTGGCAAGCGCCAATCGTTCGTGTGCCGCCAGCAGATTTCCTTGCAGGTAGATGGCGTAGGCCCAGTGCGCCTCGGCCTGCTCGAAGCTGCCCTGTCCCCACAAAATGTCGCCGGCGACCACGCGGCTGTGGGCTGCGTCCGAGATCAACCCCTGTTGTTCCTGCAGCTCGGCCACCTTTTTCACGTAGTCGGCATTGTTGCCCGCCAAGCGGGCGGCTTCCTTGTAGCAGGCCAGCGCCCGTCCCCGATCGGCCAGCGCCAGGTGCGTATCGCCCAGACCGTTGTAGACGCGCGGCTCGCGCGGCAGACCGGTCAGCGCGGTCTGGAAACATGTGATCGCCTGCTGCCATTTCCCTTGGCGAATGGCCTCCTCGCCGATCTCCAGGGCCAGCGTATAGCGCTGGGTGGTGTCGTTCATGGCTGTCATACCGGCAAGCCCTCGTCCGACAACTCGCGTTTCAGCTCGTTGAGGTACAGTCGCATCAGGCGCGTGCGCCGCTTGCCCTCCAGGCGTCCGGCGGCCGTATGCATCATGTCCGCCAGCCCGAGCAGTTTGACGTAAAAATGATCGATCACGTTTTCCTTATCATCCGGCGCGCGCGTTTGCGGCAGCGGTTCGTCGTCGTCATAGAGCGGCTTGCCCATTACCCCGCCCAGCAGCAGAGTGCGGGCGATGCCGATGGCCCCCAGCGCGTCCAGCCGGTCGGCGTCCTGAACGACTTTGGCCTCCAGCGACTCCGGCGGGATGCCCGCGCTGAAGCTGTGGGCGGTAATGGCATGCTCGATGGCCGGGATGTGCGCCCGCGGATAGCCCGATTGGCGCAGGAACGCCCCGGCGCGCTCGGCCGCCAGCCGCGAGGCCTGCGCCCGGCGCGCCGAGTCCTTGGGCAGCACGACGCAATCGTGGAGCCAGGCAGCGGGCAGCACGACTGCGGGGTCGGCTCCCTCGGCCGCTGCCAGACGGCGCGCATTGGCAACCACGCGCCGAATGTGGGCCAGATCGTGGGCCGGGTCCGTTCCCTCAGCTAAGCCTGATCGCACGAACTTCTCAAAACGCGCTTCCCAATCACTCAACATCCCTGTCATTTTAGCAGTCGGAATGTTAAAAGGCGATTGCGGATTATAAATTTTTACGCTGGGACAGTCGGCCGGCTGAACGCCGTCGCGATGAAGGCCTTTGGCCAGGCGCTGCGCTATAACTTCGGGCGGTAAACCACAAGTCTAGAACGTCGTCCGCGGTACTTTCCGGTTCACGGCGTGCATCAGGAAGTCGCGGGCGAAGCGCTCGTTGTAGGCATCAAGCAGTTGCGAGACGCGCTCCGGGTCGGGCGAGGCCACCAGCAGCCCGGCGTGGTTCTCGCGCGGCACGCGCCAGACGATCTCCGGCTCGTCGTAGGCTGACAGATCGGGCCACTGTTCGCGGGCCAGACAAATGATCAATCCGGCGTAGTCCTGTCGGTGTTCCGGCACGCGGTATTCTTCCCCACGAACACTGGCCAGTTCGATGCGCGCCGCCTCCTGCCACAGGGCAACCCCCGTGGCTGCCTCGACCATCTTGTCGATGTGGGCGCCGCCAACACGGGCGGCCGTCTCTAGAAAGTAGAACTGCCCATCGTGGTGGGCATGAATGAATTCGGTATGGGTGACGCCACGCGCCAGCCCGAAGGCGCGGAAGACGTCGGCCGCCAGGCCGGTCGTCGCCTTGAAGTCGGCGGAATCACGCGGCAGCAGCCGGGTGTTAAAGATGCCGCCGCCCTGGGTCACACTCAGCGGCGGCTCCCCGTAGCGGCTGCTGACGGCAAAGACGACCTCGCCGCCCCACACCAGGGCGTCGACGTGATAGACGTCGCCGGGCACGAATTGCTCCAGCAGGTAGAAGGATTGCTCATCGCCCAGCTCGTCGAGCGCCCGCCACACGGCCTCGCTATCGTGGAGTTTGCGGATGCCGATGGCCCCAGCCTCGAAGCGCGGTTTCAGCACCCAGGGAGGCTCGACCCGCGCCATGTAATCGCGCAGCAGATCGTAGTTGAAGACAGGCGTGAAAGCCGGGACGCGGATGGCGTTGGCCGCGGCCTGGGTGCGCATGCCCAACTTGTCGCGAAAGTAGCGCGCCTGCGTTTCGCCCAGGCCGGGCAGCCGCAAGTGCTCGCGCAACGTGGCCGCCGTCGCCACGTCGTAGTCGTCGAGGGCTACGATGCGGTCGATGTCGTTGCTGCGGGCCAGATAGCTGACGGCGTGGATGATGTCGGGCTGGACGTGGAGATCGGGCATGTTGAAATGCTGGGTGATGCTGTCCCACGGCCAGTCCCGGTCGCCGAACTTTTCGGCTGTCAGGAGTAGGACGCGCGCGCCCTGCCGGGCGCACTCCTCGATGAAGGGCAGGCCCTTATATTCGCTGGCGAGACAGAGGATGGTGATCGGCTGTTGGTCGGTCATGGCGCAACTCCTGATTGGGGTGAATCGCGCATATTGTAGCAGGAAACAAGACGCTGGCTATGAGTACGCGATTTGCTGGTCAAGGCCATGGGCGCCTGGCCGGCGCGCCTTCCACAGGTTTCTCATGGGGTGGGCTTTCTACTCCTGGCCGTACTCAGTTTTGAGCGACGCAACCTGACAGTGGGAGCGTGGCCGTGGCAGCGGCCGCGGGTAACCTCATAGAGAGCGTGTAAACAAGTTGCTCCGGCCCCGTTTGCCGCACAGGGCTAGCAGTTCCATCGCACGCAAGGCGTAGGTCGCCTTCCCCGCCAGATGGGGGTTCCAACCCTTCACCTTCGCCAGTTCGGCATTGGTGAACGGCTCCGGCAGCGGTGGCAACAGCGCCAAAAAGTCGGACGGCGTGCTCAAGACGACCGATTCATTCACCCCCAACAGCCGCCGGTCGATCAAGCTCCAGCGGCCGCGCCGCCAACTGCCCTGGCCGTCGTCACGCCAAACCTGCTCTTCGCGGATGAGCAGCACCTCCAGCGTCAGGTTGGGGTGGACGGCCAGATCGGGGATGCGCACCAGTTCGGTGAAGATGTCGTGGACGGCAGCGTGTTTGGGCGACCGGCGGTGGGTGAGCCCGCCGTCGCGCGCCTCGCGAACGATTCGGCGCTCTTGGGGCAGCGGGTGAATGAGACGCACACGGTGGTCTTCCAGCAGACGGCGCAGCTTCGGCCGCAGGGCGTAGAGATGGCGCGTCTGGATTTCGATCAGCAGATCGCCGCGCACGATGTCGATGACGTAACGACCGAGCTTGACCTCGAAGTAGTCACCCGGTTGGGCCAGATAGTCCTTCAGCCCGGCATGCAGGGAGCGCTCGGTCAGTTGGCCGATACCTGTCTTGGCGGAATCCATCGCGCCCTATCTTAACCCGGGATCGAGGGAGAGGGAATCAATGAGCGCCATTGGAGCCGAAAACAAGTTATAATCGGGTCATGTCATTCCAAGCATATCTCGACAATATTGAGGCCAAGACCGGCAAGACGCCGAACGAGTTTATTGAACTGGCAAAGGCAAAGGGGTTCGATGAGCCAAAGGTCAAGGCCGGCGTCATCGTCGACTGGCTGAAAGAAGACTTCGGCCTGGGGCGCGGCCACGCCATGGCTCTGGTGCACGTCATCAAGAACGGCCCCACGATTGACGACAAACACGTTGGGTCGGACGGTTCTCACCGCGACGAGACGGATACGCTGCGACTGGACGGCGTGGCGAATCGCTCGGCCGATACCTGACCCATCTCAAGTCAGCTATCTTTCTTCACCCAACGGTCGCCTTTCTTTTCGTATTCCTTCTTGACCGCGGCCCAGGCGACCTTGTGGGCCACCTCTTCGCGGCTGTCGTCGCCGCGCCGTTCGTCGACATCTTTGTACTCATCCCAGGCGCTGTTGAAAGCCGATTTGTAAATCTCTTGGGCGTGCTGTGGCAGATTACCGCGCACCCGATCGGGTAGGTCAGATAGATTCTTGTACGGCATGGTTACATCTCCTTTGGATCGTTTCCCACTATTCCCACAACCCATACGATACAGGCTCCAGACTAGCGAGTGCAGAAACGATATTCATCTATCCGAGAGAGAGTAAGGGATACGGATCAAGGTATAGTTTTTAACCAGGTAGGGGGCAACCTCCGAAATAGCTTCACTCTTTCCGGGTAGGGCTTGACTTGGAGTCAACTCCAGGTGTTACACTATAACTTGGAGGCTGTAGTATGAAGATTTCGACGGTTAGCAAACAATCCGGCCTATCGGCCGACACGCTGCGCTACTATGAGCGTATTGGCTTGCTCCCCGAAGTCAATCGGAGCGAAAACGGGATCAGGGATTTCAATGAGCTCGACGTGCAGCGCGTTGAGTTTATCAAGTGCATGCGACGGGCAGGGTTACCCATCGACGTGTTGATTCACTACTTCGCGCTTGTTCAACAGGGCCACCGGACGATTGAGGCCCGGAAGGAGATCCTTGTTCAACAGCGGGCGCTGCTGGTGGCAAGGATGAAAGCGATGCAACAAACGCTGGATTTGTTGGACCATAAAATCAGTGTGTATGATGACGTGGTGCTGAAAACAGAGATGGAGATCGCACCGCTAGAGGAGTAAAAAGGTGAACAAGATGCAGAAACGTTATCTGGGGAACGAGCAGTTGGAAGTATCGGCGCTTGGGCTTGGCTGCATGCGCATGAGCTTCGGCGACACGCCAACCGACAAACAGGAGATGATCGCTTTCCTGCGGCAGGCGGTAGAACGCGGCATCACTTTCTTCGATACGGCTGAAGTCTATGGCCCCTTCACCAACGAAGAGCTGGTGGGCGAAGCGTTGGAACCGTTCAAGGGGCAGGTCGTCATCGCCACCAAATTCGGCTTTAAACACGGCGCGGATGGGCCGCTTCCCGGCGTTGGGCTGGACAGCCGCCCTGAACAGATTAAGCGCGTGGCCGAGGCGTCGCTCAGGCGGCTGCGCGTCGAGGCCATCGATCTCTTCTACCAACACCGGCCCGACCCGGACGTGCCCGTCGAAGACGTGGCCGGCGCGGTGCGAGACCTGATTCAGGTGGGCAAGGTCCGGCACTTCGGGCTTTCCGAATCGAGCGCCGACCAGATTCGCCGCGCCCACGCAGTCCAACCGGTCACAGCCCTGCAGAGCGAATACTCGATCTGGTGGACGCCCCTGGAAGAGGAAATTCTGCCCACTCTGGAAGAACTTGGTATCGGTCTGGTACCCTATAGTCCTCTGGGGCGCGGCTATCTGACCGGCAAGGTTGACGAGAACACGACGTACGACAGTTCCGACATTCGCAGCCGCAATCCGCGCTTCACGCCAGAGGCGATCAGGGCCAACCGGGCGGTGGTTGAGTTGCTGGAACGCATCGGTGCGCAGCACAACGCCACGCCGGCCCAGATCGCCCTGGCCTGGCTGCTGGCCCAAAAGCCGTGGATTGTGCCTATTCCGGGTACTCGTAGCCTCCACCGGCTGGATGAAAATATGGGATCAGCGGCCGTTGAACTGACCGCGGACGATCTCGCCGAAATCGCCGCAGCCATGTCGCGGATAACAGTGGTCGGCCATCGCTATTAGTAGGTTCGTTTTCAGGTTTGAGAATGGAAATGTCTATGAACAAGGAAGTCGTCGTAGTCATTGGCGTCGGAGGGATTGGGCAGGCCATCGCCCGCCGCCAGGGCGCCGGGAAAACCGTACTGCTGGCCGACATCAATGAGGACACGCTTGCATCTGCTGCCGGCGAACTGCGATCAATGGGCCATACTATCACGACACAACGTGTTGATGTATCCGTACGCGAATCGGTTGCCGCGCTCGCCAATTCAGCGGCCGGGTTGGGTAGCGTCACCCAGGTGATCACTACCGCTGGGCTTTCACCTGTCCAGGCGTCGCCCTCGGCGATCCTGGCGGTGGATCTGCTGGGCGTAGCGCTTGTGCTTGAGGAGTTTGGCCGTGTGATCGCCTCCGGTGGGGCAGGGATCGTCATTTCGAGTATGGCCGGGCATATGTTGCCGCCCTTATCGCCGGAGCAAAACGAAGCGCTAGCCTACACTCCCGCTGACGATCTGCTCAAGTTGACCTTCCTCGCGGCCGATGGTGTGCCCAATTCCGGGGCTGCTTATGGGATCTCCAAGCGCGCCAATCATCTTCGTGTGCAGGCGGCCGGTATAGACTGGGGTGAACGAGGCGCTCGCGTCAACTCCATCAGCCCGGGTATCATTTTGACTCCGCTGGCCGAAGAGGAGATGGCCGGCCCCGGCGGGCCGCGCTATCGGGAGATGATTCAAGCATCCCCGGCCGGGCGGGTGGGAACTACAGATGAGATCGCATCGGCCGCCGCCTATCTGCTAGGCCCGGATGCGGGCTTTATCACCGGCAGTGACTTGTTGATCGATGGGGGTGTCATCGCGGCAATCCGTTCCGGGCGTTTATGAGATTGGGAGTAGCAGTGTAATTTTCATGTGGATAACAAAGAAGGAAGTGAGGCAGGTATGGAAATCAAGAAAAGCGGTTCGCAACCTTCCCAAAAAGGCCCGGCCGAGTGGTTCACCGGCGCGGTGCGAATCGATCCTCTCAACCAGACCCTCGCGCCCGCGCGAGTCGGCTGTGCTTCGGTGACGTTCGAACCGAGCGCCCGGACGGCCTGGCACACCCACCCGCTGGGCCAGACGCTAATCGTCACCGCCGGTTGCGGCTGGGCGCAGCGCTGGGGCGGGCCGAGAGAAGAGATACGGCCGGGCGACGTGGTCTGGATTCCCGCGGGCGAGAAGCACTGGCACGGCGCGACGGCGACGACGGCCATGACCCATATCGCCATTCAGGAGCAGTTGGACGGCGCGGCCGTGGAATGGTTGGAACATGTCAGTGAGGAGCAATATCGAGCAGGAGATTAAACATGCACATTGGATTACAAATTCCGTCTTTTAAATATCCCGGCGGCCCGGCCGCCATCCGGCCCAAACTGAAAGAGATCGTCACGACCGCCGAAGACGCCGGTTTCTATAGCCTCTGGGTCATGGATCATTTCTATCAAATCAAGGGGATGTTCGGCGAAGCTTATACCGACCCGATGATGGAGAGCTATACTACGCTGGGCTATTTTGCGGGGCTAACCGAGAAAATCTTTCTTGGCACGTTGGTAACGGGTGTCATCTATCGCCATCCTTCGGTTCTGATGAAGATGGTCAACACCCTGGATATTCTGGCCGGCGGCCGCACATATTTCGGCATTGGCGCGGCGTGGTATGAAGATGAGGCCATTGGCTACGGCATTCCCTACCCGTCAACGTCAGAGCGCTTTGAGCAGCTGGAGGACAATCTGCAACTGGCGAAGGCGCTCTGGACCGGCGATGAGACATCATTTGAGGGCCGGCACTTTTCCGCGCCGGCCATCACCAATAATCCCCGGCCGCTCTCGACGCCGCATCCGCGCATTATGATCGGCGGCACCGGCCCTAACAAAACACTCCGCATGGTCGCCCAGTACGCCGATGCCTGCAACATCGGTGAATGGGTGGGCCGGGCTAACATGCAAAAAGCGCTCGATACGCTCAAGGAACACTGCGAGGCGCTGGGTCGCGACTATCATACAATCGAGAAAACAGCCCTGTGCACGGCGCACCTTTCCGGGAAGGACACGGTCGAGAGCATCATGGGCCGGCTCGAAGACCTCTCCGGCATGGGATTCAGCCACGTGATATTCAATATGCCGGATGTGCACACGATTACACCGCTGGAAACGTTTGCCGGGGAGATCATCCCGGCTGTTGAAGATTGAAAAATCAAAAACGGACAGGACGCGGGTAAAACGGATTAAAGCCTTCCGATCCGCGTCCATCCGTAACAGTTTCATCTGTGTCGATCCGTGATTAATCTCGTGGTGAATGGACCAGGATAAATTAAAGCGCGACGACCTAGGCGACTTCCTCCCGCGCCTGCGAAACCCAATCGATGCCGGCCACCCCCTGCTGCCCCAGGAAGTAGCCCAACTGCCCGGCGTGTTCCATCACGTGGCGCATGCAGTAGAATTGAAGTTCCAGAAATGTCGGCTCCATCCAGCGAAACGGGCATCGTTGACGCGCTCGCTCATCGGTCAGGCCCTCGATGGTGGCCCGGCACTTCGCGCGGCACTGAACGAGATAGGCGCGAACTTCATCTTGGGTATATGGGTGGTCGGGCAGCGCGCCCCGGATGAACGGGGCCGGCGGCGCGAAGCCTTCCGAGGAGCCGGTCAGAAACAGGTCGAGCCAGAAGAGCGTGTGGTAGGCGATGAACCAGAATTGGCCATACCGGGCGTCTTCCTCGTCCGGCCACACAACGGCCGTCCAGAGGTGGTCAGGACAGAGGTTGATGGCGTCATTGAGGGTGTCGATGGCCGCCCCGAATTGCTGCCAGAGACTTGTTTTCAGATTGGTGTCCATAGCTCTCCTGTGAAATAGTAAAGGGCCACTATCATCCCGCGTCAGCGCCAGTCACCGTGATTGGTATTAGCCGCTAAATATCCGGCCCGGGCAACTGGTTCATACCGAGGAGCAACGAGACCTCACCACCGTGGTGCAGGTCATGTTCCAGCACATGATAGATCACCCAACTGCGCGACACGTCGTAGACCTGGCCTTCCCATTCATCGGGGAAGGTCATGGCGCACTCTTCGGGCGTCCAGCACCGCAAGCGGCTTTCGATGAACGCCCACGTCTCATCCAGGCCGCGCGCCAGGTCGGCCGCGCCGCGCCACGGGGAGTCATACTGCCCCCACTCCATGTAGGCGGCCATCGCCTCGTCCTCATCCTGCAGCGTTCCGCTAAACCAACCAGCCCGGACACTGACGATATGCTGCACAATCTGTCCCAACGGCCACATGCCCGCAGCGGGTTGCCGGGCCAGTTGCTCATCTGTCAACGGCGCGACGGCCGTCCGCAACTTGCCGTTGTAGGCTTGCCAGTTGTCGTAGATCACATCCAGTGTGGATTGTTTTTGCTCCATGTATTTCTCCTTGCGAAGAGATTCCTTCGCGATCACACCCAAGTCGTTATTGCAAGCGTTAATATATGTTCGTTCCACGGGCTGTACGGCCAAAATACTTCAGGTATATCGCTTGACAATATATCGGGTATCGATATAATCTCGCCTATGGACAATTCCCTGTCGCAGTCAGAGTTCTACATCCTCCTGTCTTTAGCCATCAAAAGCAGCCATGGCTATGAAATTATGAAGCAAGTGGAACGAGACTCCGAAGGAAAAGTGTCAATGGGGCCGGGGACGCTATATGGCTCAATCAAGCGGATGCTCCAGTCGAGTCTGATTGAAGAAGTGGCCGGCGGCCACTCCCGACGGAAATATTATACGCTAACGGATAAGGGCCGAAAGTCATTGACATTTGAATTGCAACGATATAGCGATGCGGTCGATTTAGCAAAGCGAAAGGACCTCTTCAAAGAGTTGGGCCTGGCTTAGCCTGCCCTTCGGATTATGAGCAACACCATCATTCGCGGATCAGAACGCATCTACGGTTTCCTCCTGAAGCTTTATCCCCCACGGTTCAGGCGGGAATTCGGCGAAGAAATGGCCTACGTCTTCTCCGAATCACTTCAGGCTGCGTGTACGGAAAGGGGCGAGCGGGGCATTGTCGGGCTGTGGGGCAGAACCTTGCTGGACGCCGGCAAGAGCCTGGTGAGGCAACATATTGAAGATCAAAAGGAAGGTAAAACCATGAAATCCGGGAACACAAACGGCATTTTGCAAAACAGCGTGGCGCGGGCAGCCCTGGCGACGGCGGCCATCTTGCTGATCCCGCTAGCGGCGATGCTGCTCACCGATGACTTTAATTGGGGCTTGTTCGATTTTGTTGTCACCGGGGCGCTCCTGTTCGCCGCCGGTTTGACTTATCAGTTGTTCACGAAGCGGTCGGGCAACACCATCTACCGGGCGGCCGTTGCCATAGCCATCGCCACGGCCGCCTTCCTCTTCTTCGCCAACCTGGCCGTCGGCATCATCGGCAGCGAGGACGAGCTGGCCAACGTGATGTATCTGGGGGTGATCGCCGTCGCCATTCTTGGCACTGTCCTGGCGCGCTTCCAGCCGCGCGGCATGGCGCGCGCCATGTTCGCGACTGCCCTGGCCCAGGCAGCGACCATCGCCATCGCCCTGGTCTTCGGGATGCAGCATTATCCGGGAAGCTCGGTGATCGAAATCTTCGCGGTGAATGGGTTCTTTTTGATGGGCTGGGTGGTGGCGGGGTTGTTGTTTCGCTGGGCAGGGGAGTCGGGGGTTAAGGTGGAAGCAGAAGCTATGGTTTGAGAGAGAGGCCATGTCATTGTGAAGGAATTTATTGCGCACTATATTTCGCTCACATCTCGTCCATTACCGTCATCCTAAAGCAATTGTGAGTCAGGGAAGAAGCTAATCTTACGCGCCACCTTATCTTTTATGACGCGACGAACAAAACTGTTAACACTGTCGCGTTCGAAAATCCTTTAATTCGGTTGTGTCAACTATTGCGGCGGCCGCTATCTCCAAGCATCAGGCAGGAGCCTCTTTGTTTTGTTGACCATAGTATTGTTCAAGCTGCCGGTTCCGGCTCAACGACTAGCGGCCACCATACGTCAGCCACGGTTCCCTGTCCGAGTCCGGGGCTATCGATGGTAATGCGACCTCCATAGGCCAATACAATCGACCGGATCAGCGCCAGCCCCAGGCCAACACCGCCAATGGTTCGAGTATGGGCCTTGTCCGCCCGGTAGAATCGCTCAAACACGTGCGGCAGGTCTTCAGGGGCGATACCCTGGCCATTGTCCTCTATGATTGACCGCAACCAGTTATCTTCTGTCCACAACCGCCAATATATCTCGCCCCCTTCAGGCGTATACTTGAGCGCGTTATCGAGCAGGTTATAAAAGACTACCCGAATATGACCCTGGGTCGCCGCGATAGGCGGCAGTTCGTTAGGCGTCTTGAGGTTAAGCAAGATCTTCTGATGGGCTGTCCGGGGTTTTAATTCGTTGACCAGGGCGCGTGCCAGACGGGAGAGATCGATCTGCTCGCGCGCTATTTCGGACTGCGCCACATCAAGACGCGAAATGAGCATCAAGTCATTAACAAGGTTACTCAAGCGCGCCGCTTCGTCATCAATTTCGACTACATACTGTTTAGCCATCTCCACATCGACCGTACCGTCGCGCAGAGCTTCGCTTCGTAGTCGAATGGCTGTCAACGGCGTGCGTAGTTCATGAGCCGCATTACTGGCAAAGCCGCGTTGCTCTTCAACCATGGCCTGTACCTGGTCGACCATATGATTGAAAGCGATCGCCAGCTCGCCCACTTCGTCGCTCCTGTCCTCAGGAAGCCGCTGCGAAAAGTCACCGTTGGCCAGGCTGTTTGCTGAATGGCGCAATTGTTCAAGCGGCCGGGTCTGCGATGCGGCCAGCCACCAACTGGCGATTAGCGCCAGCACGCCCAGAAACGCGGCTCCCAATGCCAGCGCCAGCCAACGCTGCATTAGCCGATCGCGCGGCACAGCCGCCGGAGCCGACATGCGCACAATGCTATAGACCTGGTCGTCTTCCAGAATGGGGGCCGCGGTGTATAACCTGTTTGTTCCCGCCTCATCGGGGTATATTCCATAGGTTACACGACCTCGAAGAGCCGACTCAACCTCCGGATATATCAACATGTTGTCGGTTGGGATCATTCCTTCACTGTCAAGAAAAGCACGGCCGTCTGCATCGACCAGTGTGACGTGGGCACCTAGCTGTTGAGCGTAGGCAGCCACAGACGCTTCTAATGTAACCTGATCCAGCTCGCCCTCGGAGTAGTGCTCCAGTGGTTCAGTAAGCGCCTGGGCCACTAACGACGCCTGAGTCGGCAGGCTGTTGTAGTATTCTTCGGTCGCTCCTTGTGTGATCTGTCGCCCGGCCAACAGGGCGAGCAGTACAAAGCCGACGATGATCAGCCCTGCATAGGCTATGATCATGCGCGCTCGCAGCCCAAATCGGAGGTTCACGAGTCCTCCTTTTGTAAAACAAATCGATAGCCAACGCCCCGTACGGTCTGAATGTAGCATGGATGGCTGGGGTCATCCTCGATTTTTTCTCGAAGCCAGCGGACGTGGACATCGAGTGTACGTGTGTCACCGAGCCAATCAGTTCCCCAGACCTGATCGAATAACTCCGCCCGTGTCACAGCGTCGCCCGCGCGATTCATAAGTAAACTAAGCAGTTCAAATTCCTTGAAGCGCAACGTAAGCTCCGTGTCACGCTTGAAGGCCCGCCGCGTGTTCAGGTCAAGGACGATTGGGCCGGCCACCAGACGGGAATCGACCGAGGGCTCGGTCTTATCCAGGCGTACGCGGCGCGAGAGGGCACGTAGCCGGGCGATGAGTTCGCGCGCGCTAAACGGCTTGGTCAGGTAATCATCGGCGCCTAATTCCAGCCCAAGAATGCGGTCGACCTCATCTCCCAGAGCAGTCAGCATCAGAATGGGCACACTGCTGCGCGCTCGCAAGGCCTGACAGACCTCCCATCCGTCCATCTCCGGCATCATGATGTCCAGTACAACGACATCGGGAGTCTCCTTTATCGCCAGCGCCAACCCCTCGCGGCCGTTGTCGGCCACCCACACCTCATAGCCACTGTCACGTAGGCGGGCCGCCAGTGGGCCGCTGATCAATTGATCGTCTTCTACCAATAGAATCTTCGTGGTTTCAACCTCTGGGTACTTGTCTTTGCCAAAATGGACTCGACATAGGCGCGATTGTGTCACAGTCAAATAGTCTGATCAATGACGGGTGCGAAATTTAAGATGGATTTAACAATATTTAGTTCCGGCTTAACCACGTCGACGCGTGGTGCGGCTATGATGTCTCTTACATCCTGCGATTGCAGGCGCAGTCTGTCGCTCAATTTCAGCTATTTACGGCCGAGCGCAGGGATTTCAACTATAGGAGAAGCAGCATGACTTTGACACCTTCCAATTTCAGCCAAGGGGTGAATCGGTCCAGGGACTCATTGAAATTGTCCTCCCGTTACTTCGACGGGTTTCTTTTCACTAAGAGAGTAACAACAAGACAAACCAGTGGCATAACGCTGGGTCAACAGGAGAGCTAAACATGAAAAGCGCAGGCGTGGTGATGGCCGTCGCTGCAACAAGCATAGTTGTGCTCGCCATCGGTATCTTTAGTTTCTTGCCGGGTGCTGCTCTAGAGGCCCAGCCGAATCCGGCGACTGTTATTCCGTTGGCTGTCGCGCCGGATATGCCCGCCGTGCAGGCGGCGTTTGCTGCTCGCGAAGCACTGATCCAGGCACAAATTCAGCAACTTGATCAGGAGCTGGCGGCTCGTGAGTCTGACTATCAAGCCCGCGCTGCAGAAATGAGCGCGTTGATCATGACTGGTGAAGGTCAGTTGGCCCAGTTGCAGGCTCAAGAAACAGCTCTGCAGCAACAAAGCGACCAACTTCTGGCCACTCAGTCGGAGCGAGCCGCCGTCTACGATACCCAACGACAGCAAGCCTTCTATCAGTATCAAGTCAGTATTCAACAACTTAAGGTTCAACTGGATGAGGCCGCCGCCAAACTGGCCGACGCCCAAGCCCAGTTGGGTCAGTGAGAGGAGTCAACTAATGGAACGCAAGACAGCCTTGACCGGCGCAGCGGTGATGACGGGGATTATCGCCCTGGCCTTCCTCATCCTGGGTGCATCGGCCGATGGGCGCCCCAAAACCAACATGACGCCGCCGCCCGTGGAGCCTGTGGCTGATAGTTTAGTTGTACCCGTTATGGCTGAATCTGACGCTGCCTTTGCCGCGCGGGAGGCCGCCCTGTTGGATCAAATCGATCTTCGCAAGGCAGCAATCAACGATGTTGACGCAACCTACAAAGCACAACTGGATGCGTTAGCCCAAAGGCTGGAAGAGACGAACCAATCTCTCCTCGATGCCGCCGAGAACATCGGCTCGCTTCAAAAAGAAAACGAGCAGATTCAGACCGAAATCATGGCCGCAGACCAGGCTTTTCAGGTTGAGATGAACGGCCTGCAGGCCAAGCTGACAAGTGAAGACGCGCAAATTCGCCGGCAACTTGAACCCATCTATGCCCAGCTGCAATTGGCTTATGACCAAATCGCCGCGCAGCAGGCGAGTGCGGCTCAGGCTGTTAGCGGCGGGAATAGCCAAACGAATCCGCCCTCTGGGCAAGATGATCATCATGGTGACGATCATCATGATGGTGACCACGACGATGACCACGGGGATGACGGCCATGATGAACATGACGATGATTAGGCCGGCCGGTAGGGTTTCCTCGCCGCCGTGGCAATGGCAACAGCACAGCTTTCGAGCGATGAGCACCAGCATCCACGCCTCGATCTACGCGCCCGCAACGCGATCACTGACAGGTAAAGTGGAGGACTTGTTCCGGTACTTTGAGGAACTGCTGTCGCGCTTTCGGCCGACTAGTGAACTATCACGCCTCAATGCGCATGACGGATCGGTGTTTATGGCTAGTCCCGACCTGTTTGCCGCGGTGGAGGCGGCCCTCTGGGCGGCCCAGCAAACTGGGGGCATCTACGACCCGACGATCCTGCCTTATCTGGAAAGGGCCGGTTATGACTGTACCTTTGCTGCCATTAAGGATCAACGGCCCTTGCGGGCGGCAATGGAACCGCAAAATGATAGAGATCCAGTCCTGCCGTTGCCCGATCTGAGAAACGGCCTCGATTATCGTCACATTCAGCTCGATCGCTCAACCGGCATGATCCGCAGGCCGATAGGTATGGTGCTGGACCTGGGTGGAATGGGTAAGGGCTGGACAGTCGATCGGGTGGTGGACGAAATTTGTGGTGAGGGGCCCAGCCTGATCAATGCAGGCGGCGATCTCTACGCTTATGGCATTCCCAATGGTTCGCGCGGCTGGGAGATTCAACTCGCGCACCCCTTGAACCCGGCGGTAAATGTGGCCACCCTGATCCTGTCTCATCATGCTGTAGCCACCTCGACCATCGCCAAGCGGCGCTGGTTAAAGGATGGCCTTTTGCAACACCATCTGATCGATCCGCGGACAGGCAGTCCGGCCGCAACCGACGCGATTTCTGTTTCGGCTGTCGGCGGACGGGTGTTTACCGCTGAGGTACACGCCAAGGTCGCGCTCATTCTGGGCGTCGAAGAGGGGTTAGCTTATTTGGAATCGCAACCGGATGTCGAAGGCTTGATCTTCTCCACCAGCGGCGAGGCCCTCTTGACTTCGGGGATGGGTCAACTTATCGAACGTCTGGATAGTATCACGCATGAACCTCATAACGAATGGAGCAAGGAAAATGACCAAGCGTAAACAAGCCAGCAAGATCACGAAAGGGCATAAGATTTCACTCGCCACGCTCAGTATGCTGGGGGCGGTCGCCGGGTGGAATGCCATCGGTCGAGTTGAGAGTAATAAGACGGTGACGCCGGCGGTTGTGATCGCTACACCTGAGCCAATCGTCGCCGGGGCTACCCCATGGCCCACCATTCCCTCTCTGGCCGATATTCCCCGGCTGGATATCCAACCGTTGCCAACGCTGGCGATTATGGGTGGACTGGAAACCCAAGGCGACTCGCTGACTTTGGCCGGCGGGGAGATGGCGGCATCGATCAACAACCTGGCAATGCCCAGCCTGGCTCCATTGCCAACCCTTGCCCCCTTGCCGACCATGCCGGAGTATGTCCCCCCGCCGCCGCCGGCACCGCCATCGGTTCAGGTGGCGGCCGCACCGCCACCTCCTTCCAATGGGGGAGGCAATAATGTATCTGCGGGCAGTTGACCCCTGCTCGCCAACCTGCTGACACTGCTAATGAGAGAGCAAGTTTAATTGAGGAGATTGTTAAACATGTTAACCGGCAACAACGACGATACGCGCGAAACCGGACAATTGATGGGCTTAATCATCGTGGGGAGCTGTATTCTGATTCTGGCAGGATTGTTTGCCCTTGGGCACAACCATCAACTGGCCGGGGAACAGAGCTGGCTTAGTCAGCTTGGCCGGGCGGCAATCGGTTTGATGCCGGCCTCGCTACGCATCATGGTTAGCGACCAGGCTAGGGTCATGGGACTTCCATTGGCCGCTGATAGCCAGGCTTACTGGTATCTGGCGCGCGCCGGTGGGGTGGTGGCCTACATGCTTCTTTGGCTGGCAACATCCTGGGGCATCATGATGAGCAGCAAGGTGATCAAGGGGGTTGTCAGTGTGCCGGTCGCCTATGCCTTGCACGGGTATTTGCCTATCCTGGGAGTGGTCTTCGCAGCGCTCCATGCGCTGGTATTGCTTGGTGATACCTACATTGGTTTCACCCCTTGGCAACTGCTCATCCCATTTACCAGTACCTATAAACCGTTCTGGACCGGTCTGGGTGTGCTGGCTTTCTACCTGTCCGTCGCCCTTATCGCCAGTTCCTACGTGCGCAAGCGGATTGGACAGAAGATGTGGCGCACCTTTCACTTTACATCCTATCTTGGATTCTTGATGGCGCTCCTGCACGGAATAATGGCCGGCAGTGATAGCGACACAATGGTAATGCACATCATTTATCTGGTTACCGGGGGCCTGACGATCTTCTTGGTCCTCTTCCGGATGCTGGCCTATTCGCCACGAGTCCAGCGGGCTGTGACCGCCAACAGACCACCAGCGCGATAGCCGGTGCGGTTAACAGGGGATAAATCGAAAGCATGCCTTGTCCTTTCCCGGGGACGACGACCAAGGTGGCTTCAGGAGGGTTCTCCACCTTTCGACATTAGGGTTGTGGTAGGGGAGGAGCGCGGGTGATTAGGACGACCGTCCAGGAATTACCCACGGATTACGCTCGCATGAAACAGCCAAACGTTCGACTTCTGCCCGTTCTCCTTCCCCAATAGCCTACAACTGCCCCGTTGTCGGGTCCCACTCCTCCAACAACTTTTGATACGCCGCATCCTCATACCGCCCCAGCCCCATTGCCGCCGCATACTCCGGCAATTCTGCCCCGGCGATATGGGCCGCCAGCAAATCCGCCCCCGCCTGCGAGGCCATGATGCCGTAGCCCGATAGCGCGCCGAAGATATAGGCCCCCGCCACCGGCAGCGGGCCGATGAGCGGCCGATTCTCCTGCGTCTTGCAGTAGTAACCGCCGTCGATGTAAGGACGGCCGAAGTTACCGGCGTAGGCCGCCAGCCCCGGAACCATCCGCGCCAGGCCGCGCACGACCACCTCGGCATACTCCGGCTCGAAGCGCGTCGGCCAGACGGCCGGCGTCGGCTTCACGTCATAGGTCCACAGCAGCAACAGCGTCGTCGCCCCCGGCCCCCCCTCCGGCCGGAAGTGGACGCCGGCCGGGAACGGCTCCGTCAGCCAGCGCGTTTCCTCGTCGGCGGCCAGTGCCTCGAACTCTTCGTCCTCCCACGGCAACGTCACCGGGTCGCTCCAGATCATCAGTGGTGCGTCGCGCGGCACGATGCCCAGCGGGTCGTTGATGGCGATCTTGCCGTGCAACTCGTTGAAGACGGGAATATCCACCCCCAGCAGCGCCCCCACCTTGTCCACCAGCGGCCCGGCGGCGTTGACGAAGACGCGGGTCTGGACGCGCTGTTCTTGCCCATCCACCAGCAGGGTGACACCGTTCACCCGACCGCCGATGGTATCAACGGCCGTCACCCGACCATTGATCAGCCGCACGCCGCGCGCCTTGGCCTCGGTCAGCAGCCACATGCCCAACTGCTGGGCGCTGAGCCAACCGCAGCGGCGCGGGTGCAGCAGGGCCACGGCGTCATCGGTGACAAACGGGAAGCGCCGCCGGATGATGGCCGGGTCCAGCACCAGATCGGCGCCCACCAGATCGGGCGGATAACCCTCGACGTGGTGAGGCGGGAAGGGTGGATCGTCGGGCCGGCCGCGATGGACACGTAGCTGGCCCGCGCCGAGTCGTTCGGATTCCTCGGCCGAGAGCTGGTAGCGCTTGGCCGTGGCCGGGTCGGCCGTCAGGAAAGCGTAGCCACGGCGATTCATCGAGAAGTAATTCTCGCTCTCGTCGGCCAGTTCTTCCAGCAGGTCGATGCTGCGATTCATGAAGCGCACCATCGCGTCGCCGGGGCCGGGCCACCAGTTACGATAGGCCTCGGTCGATTTGTCGCTGGTCAGCATCAGCGGCGAGCCTTCTTCAACCAGGATAATATCGGTAATGCCGTGGCGCGCGGCCAGATGCCAGGCGGCGGAGATGCCGGCGATGCCCGCGCCACAGATGAGGATGTCAGTGGAGGGTGGGATCATGATGCTAGTTTTAACGCAAAGACGGGATGGGGACAACGGACGACAGACGGAGAGTAGCGCAAGGGCGCGAGGACTCCGGGGCACCGGAAAATGTGGAGTCTTGGCGGCTTTGTCCGGAAATCGGGCAACGAAATATAAATTTGGGTATGGCCCTAAAATTTGGCGGCCATTAGGCGAAAGATGACTCGACGTACGTATTGCCAAAAGGCAGACGAGCCGCAAGAGCCAACATCTCCTCATCCTCCCCAAACCGCCCCACAACCTGCAACCCCATTGGCCAGCCGGCGGCGTCCGTCCCGGCGGGCAGAGACAGGGCCGGCATGCCGGCATGCGTCCACGGCAGGGACATGACCGGATCGCCGGTGCTCTCCAGACCGCGCAGGGCAGGGCCGACGGCCGCCGGACAGATCCACAAGTCGATACCGTGCCGGGTCATCAGCGTCTCCAACTCATCGCGCAATCGCTCCCGGCCGTCCAGCGCGTTCCGGTATTCCTTGTCGTCAATCGCTTGCCCACGCAGGATCAGCTCGACCGTCTTGGGATGGTAGGCCGCGTGATACAGTTTAAACCATGCCGCGTGCGTCCGCGCCGCCTCATAGGCTACCAGGGCGTTGTGCCGCCGGTGAATGTCGTCGTAGTTGGGCATGGCCGGCACCGGCCGCACGACGCAGCCCGCCGCCTCCAGCCGCCGCACGACCGCTCGGAAGTGGCCCAGGCCCTCGTCCGATGCGCGTTCCATGTATGGCCCCTCCGGGATGCCGAGAACGGCCGCCGGGGAGCCGGAGAGAAAAGAGGAAGAGGATGCCGGGAGATCAGCCCTTCTCTCTTTTCCCACGATGCCGGCCGCCACGCGCCATTCGGACAGAAGGACCGGCGCTGCCCGCGCCACATCCTCCACCGACGTCGCGAACCAGCCCACCGTGTCGGCCGACGGCGACAGGGGTAGCACGCCGTCGATGGGGGCGCGGCCGAAGCTGGGCTTGAACCCCACCACGCCGCAAAACGCCGCCGGGCGAATGAGCGAGCCGATGGTTTGCGTGCCCAGCGCCAGCGGCGCGAAGCCGGCGGCTACGGCCGCGGCTGACCCGCTGCTGCTGCCGCCTGGCGTGCGCACCTCACCCAGCCGCGCGCTCAGCGGGTGGCGCGTGGGGCCGGGCGCAAAGTAGGCAAACTGGGTTGTCACCGTCTTGCCCAGGATGAGTGCCCCGGCGGCCTTGAGCACCGTCACAATGCTGGCCTCCGGCCCGGCAAACAACTCCGGTGGCAAGCTGCTTCCGGCGCGAGTGGAGAAACCGTCGACGTTGAGGATGTCCTTCACCCCGACAAGGACACCGAAGAGCGCCGGCCGGCCGGCCGGGTCGGGGTAGCGGCGCAACAGAGCGGCCGCCTCGCGGCGCAGCCGCTCGAAGCGCCCATCCTCCGGCAGCAATGCCAGCACCTCCGGCTCGCGCGCTGCCATCAGCGCCTCCAACTCGGCAAGATCGCCCGGCTTGTGGATTCGTCTCATGTCACAAAAGCATGCTTGAAGCAGCCAATTTTGTCGCGAATCTTTTTACAACTGTTGCGCCCACAACACGCGCACTCTATCAGTTGCGTCTCGTAGTTCGTATGGCTTACTGCGGCAACATGGCGCAACGAAAGCCGAGCGTGGCCTGCGATGCGGTGGGGTCCAGATTATCGCGGACGTAGTTGCCGATGTCATTGGGTGGGGTAAACCACGAGCCGCCGCGCATCGACTTGAACTCGCCCTCCACCGGACCGCGCGGGTTGGTGTCGGCGATGTCGCGGTAGGCGCGAAAGTCGTACCAGTCGCCGACCCACTCCATGACGTTGCCCAGCATGTCGTAGACGCCCAACGGCGAGCGGCCGGCGGGATAGCTGCCGACCGGCGCGGTGTCGCGAAAGCCGTCGTCCCACTCGAAGCCGCGGTCGTCGCGCTGGCAATTGACGTCGCAAAAATTGAGGATGGTGCCGTCGAACGTATCGCCCCAGGGGAAGCGGCGCTCCACACCCTCGGCCGGGTCGAACGCGGCGGCGAACTCCCATTCGGCCTCGCTGGGCAGCCGCGCCCCGCGCCAGGCGCAGAAGGCCTCAGCGTCGTACCAGCTGACGTTGATGACCGGATAATCGTCGAATTCGGGGTCGCCGAAGTAGCTTTGATAGTAGGTGGCCCCGGCGCGGTCGGGCCGCGGGCAGGCCTCGGCGTCGACGCATTGGGCATAGGCCGCGTTGGTCACCTCGGTCTCGTCGATGTAGAAGGAGTCGAGCGTGATCAGTCGCGCCGGTTTCTCGTCGTTTTCCTCGCTGGCGTCGTCGCCGATCTCGAAACTTCCGCCGGGAATGAAAATCATGCGCGAGTCAGTCTGGGTGATGAGCGGCTGGGGCGTCGGCGTAGGGGGCACGGTCGGCTCCGGCGTGGCGGTGGGCGTGGGGGCCAGCTGGGTCAGCGCCGCCGCCACCGCCGATTGCATGGTGCTGGTGGCCGCCGGCCCCTCGGCCGCGGGTTGTTCGCGGTTTGTCAGGGCCAGAAACACGACGGCCGCCAGCAGCAGCACCAGCAGCGCCGACAGACCGATAATCGACCGGCGATCCAGCCGGCGACGGGCACGCACCACCGGCCGGGGCTGGACGGCCGCCGCGGGTTCAGGCCCGGCGCGGCGCAAAGGGCTGACGACCGGTGCCGGCCGGCCGGCCGGTCGCTCCAGCGCCCGCGCAAAATCCTCGACCGTGTCATAGCGCGTGTCCGGCCGCAACGACATGGCTCGCCCGGCGACGATGGACAGATACGGCTCGATATTGGGGTTGACCTCGCGCGCCGGTTTAAGGTCGCTCAATCCCGTCTCGCGGCTCAGGGCGTTGGGCGGCGTCAGGCCGGTCAGCAGCGCGTAGAGCGCCGCGCCCAGGCTATAGACGTCGGCCGTCGGGCCAACGGCGGTCTGCGCCTGTTGCTCCGGCGCGCCGTAGCCCGGCGTGTGGGGCCGCACGCCTAGCCCCGGCAGGCCGCTGTCGACCAGATAGACGTCTCCGCCCGGCGTCAGCCGGATGTTGGCCGGCTTGATGTTGAGGTGCAGCCGCTGTTGGCCGTGGAGATAAGCCAGCGGCACGGTGGCGGCTTGTAACCACGGCGCGATGAGGTCCGACGGCAGCGGGCCATACTGGTCCAGCAGGCTCTGCAGATCGACGCCGTCGATGTAGTCGCTGACGAGGTATTGTCCGTTGTCCAGGGCGAAGTGGTCGAGCACGCGCGGCAATTGCGGGTGGCCTAGCGCGGCCAGCCGCCGCGCCTCGGAGCGGAAGCGCTTTTGGATCTCCACCGAGGCGTCGAGATACTCCTTGATAGCTACGTCGCGCCGGTCGGTAGCGTCCCAGGCGCGATAGACGGCCCCGTGTGCCCCACCGGCCAGCAAGCTGACGATGCGATAGCGATGATGCAGAAATTCACCGGGTAAAAGCGGCATAGCTTGAGGCTGAATTAAACACGGATTGGCAAGATTGGCACGGATTTTATGGATTGGTTCATTAACGCAGCGTCAATTAAGAGATGCGTGCCACCTCGTCATCCGCGTTCCGCTCCCGATCAACCCGTGTGAAGCGCAACATTTGGCTTGGCTGCGCGGCCGTTCCGTCGAGCAGGGCGCGCATCTCCACCTCGACGTAGGCCGAGGAGCGCGTGGCCGCACTGAATTCGCGGATCATGGCGTAGTCACTGGGGATGATGCGCCCCTCGGCGTAGAGGGCCTCGATGTCCGCCGCGCCGAACCAGTCGACGAAGCCCTCTTGCTGTTCGGTCGCTCGACCGTCGCGGACGACCAGATCGCACACCAGCAACAGGAAGTGGGCCGCCGGCGCGTCGGCCGTCCACGGCGCTACGCGCTCGCTGACCAGCGCCCGCAAGGCGACGAAAGCCGTCGTCAGGCCCGTCTCTTCCCGCACTTCGCGAACGATGGCCTCGGCCAGCGTTTCGCCGAAGTCCCACTTGCCGCCCACGAGCGCCCATTGGCCGGTGTAGGGGCCGCCGGCACGGCGGATCAACAGCAGTTCCTCGCCGACATCGGCCGCCTGCCGGATAAGCGCCACGGCCACGGGCACGGGCGCCGTCTGCCCGTGCCAGCGCTGCCCCGGCGGCAGCGCGGAAAGAGAATTGAATGCGTCCATACGGCCCTTCGTTGCCCGCGCCAGTTACCCGGATCGGGACCGCGCCGGCCGTCAGGCCGGCACGGCGCGCTTGTCCTTGTTGGCGCTGAGGGCGATCTCGGCGTATTCGCGCCGGTCGGCCAGGTCCACTTCCAGGCCGCAATGGGTCAGTAGCTCGGCAATGAGGCTGGTTTTGCGCTCGGCGTCGCTGCGCGACCAGGTACGAGCCTTGATCTCCAGAAAGTAGCCCGGCAGACTCGGCTCCAGCACCTGATCGAGGTTGATGGCGAAATCCGTGGCCTTATAAAGGACGTGCCACCGCTGACGATCCTTGTGCACCCTCAACTCGCGGGCTGGGGCGAAATACTCCTGATAGAAGCGCAGGCTGCGGTCGGCCGCGGCCAGCCAGCGCGACCGCGTCAGCATGACCGCATTGGGGAATTCCTCGCGATCGCCCTCGCCGATCAGCGTCAGCCGCGTGCGCACCTGGGTCACGTCGCCGTTCTCGTCGATGAACTCGTCTTCGCGGTAGCGCAGCCGATCGGAGTCGGGGTCGTCGTTATCGAACAGAAAGTAATGGTCGTATTGCCGGTAGTGGGCATAGCGAGTGATGGTTAGGGCGTCGCTCTCCAGCAGCATGCGCAAGGCCGAGTCGTCTTCCAACGGCACTTTCACCTGCACCTCGAAGCTCTCCTGCCGCTGGACGCCGGACAGCAAGACCAGCTTGTTATATGGGCTGGATTCGCGCCTGATCACGAAGGCGTCAATGGCCTTGGCGACCTCGATGGCGTCCAGGCGGGCGGCCGACTCGTCCACCGTCAGCAGTTCGCGGTCGCGCATCAGCCAGCGGCCGTTGCAGATGACGTGCGTCACATCGCTACTCTTGCTGGAATAAACGATGCGCGAATAAACGGCATCGGGATGGTTGTGGAAATGGGGCTGGTTATGAATGCCGGTCATGTCGAGCACGGCGATGTCGGCCCGCTTGCCCGGCTCCAGACTGCCGGTCACGTCGCCCATGTGGATGGCCCGCGCCCCGCCGATGGTGGCGATCTCTACCGCCTGACGGGCGGGCAACGCCGTCGGGTTCTGGGTCGATACCTTGGCAATGAACGACGCTAGCCGCGTTTCCTCGACCATGTCCAAATCGTTGTTGCTGGCCGTGCCGTCGGTGCCGACGCCGACGTTCAGCCCCAGCTTGAGCATTTGTGGGATCGGCGCGATGCCGCTGGCGAGCTTCAGATTGCTCGACGGGCAGTGGGCCACCCCCGCCCCGGCCCGGCGCAGGCTGAACATATCTTCCTCATCGATGTGAACGCAATGGGCGGCCAGCAGCTTGGTGTCCAGAATGCCGTGCTGCTCCAGCCAGGTGACGACTGACATGTGATTCTGGGCGACGCTGTTCTCGGCTTCCAGTTTTGTCTCGCTGACGTGGGTATGCAGCGGTACGCTGAAGGCGCGGGCCAGATCGGCACAAGCCAACAGCAGTTCCGGCGTGGCCGTATACCAGGCGTGGGGGGCCACGGCCGGCTGGATGAGCGGATGGCCGTTCCAGTGTTCGATGAAGCGGCGACAGAGCAGCAGCGCATCCTCAAACGTCTCGGCGTCGGGCGCGGGAAAAACGAGGATCGTCTGGCCCAGCAGCGCGCGCATACCGATCTCGGCCACCTGTTCGGCAATGGCCTCTTCGTAGTAGAACATGTCGGCGAACGAGGTGATGCCGGAGCGAATCATTTCGGCGCAAGCCACGCGCGTGCCCAGCTTGACAAACTCGGGCGTCACGAACTGGCGCTCGACGGGCATCAGGTAGCCCAGCCACACGTCGAGGCGCAGGTCGTCGTTGAGGCCGCGCATGAGGGTCATGGGGACGTGGGTATGGGCGTTGACGAAGCCGGGCATGATCACCGTGTCGGCGCAGTCGATCTCTTCGGCCGCGCTATAGGCCTCCGCCATCTCGTCGGTCGGGCCGACAGCAACGATGGTGTCGTCGCGGATGGCGACCGCACCATCCTCGAAGACCTCGTACTTGCCGTTCATCGTTACGACGGTTCCGCCGCGCAACAGAATGTCTACTTTTTTTGTCATGTATTTCTCCAGGTATTGGGGCGAACGCCGCGATAGTCATGTTCGCCGTGGTTACAGGTTCCGCTAACCGCGATCCTGTGGACGCGGTTCAATGGCCGCCACGCAGCCACTTGTTCATAATGGTAAGGGTCGTCCCAGCCGGCGACATAACCGGATTATACCGTTTCCTGTTATAATCGGCAGACTATGGTGATTTTCTCTCTGATCTGAGAAGACGGCGAGGGAATCACAGTTAATAGAGTGATTTACGACCTTACAGGACTGGAAAACGGAGTTGGTTACCATGAGAATGGTCGATCTGATCGCTCGCAAGCGTGACGGCGGCGAGCTGACTACCGGTGAAATCAATGACTTCATCCGCGGCTACACCGCCGAGGACATCCCCGACTATCAGGCGGCCGCGCTGCTGATGGCCATCTATCTGCGCGGCATGACCCGCCGCGAGACGGTCGATCTGACCCTGGCGATGGCCCATTCCGGCGACACGCTCGACCTCCACGACGTTGCCCCGTGCATCGTCGACAAGCATTCGTCGGGCGGCGTGGGCGACAAGACCAGCCTGGCCGTGTTGCCGCTGGTGGCCGCCGTCGGCGTGCCGGTGGGCAAAATGAGCGGCCGCGGTCTGGGCAGCAGCGGCGGCACGCTCGACAAGATGGAGTCGTTCGACGGTTGGTCGTCGGCCCTGTCGCTGGAGCAATTCAAACGCCAATTACGCGAGATAGGCCTGGTGTTGGCCGGGCAGACAAGCGTTCTGGCTCCGGCCGACGGCAAGCTCTACGCCTTGCGCGACGTGACGGCCACGGTCGATAATCGCTCGCTCATCGCCGCGTCGATCATGTCCAAAAAGCTGGCCGCCGGAGCCGACGCCATCGTCCTCGACGTGAAGACCGGCAGCGGGGCGTTCATGCCGACGGTTGAGGCCGCCGAAGACCTGGCCCGGCTGATGGTCGAGATCGGCCAGGATGCCGGGCGGCGGGTGGTGGCCCTCATCTCCGACATGAACCAGCCGCTGGGCCACGCCGTGGGCAATGCGCTGGAAGTGCGCGAGGCCATCGACACGTTGCGGGGTGGCGGCCCGGAGGATTTTTGGGATCATTGCCGGGTGGTGGCGGGGCATATGGTGCTGCTGGCCGGCAAGGCCGGCTCGCTGGAAGAGGCCGAGGCGCTTATCACCGCGGCGCGGGCCGACGGCCGCGGTCTGGCCAAGTTCCGCGAGTTGGTCGTGGCCCAGGGCGGCGACGGCCGCCAGGTCGATGACCCCGACCGGTTGCCACAGGCCCGCTACATCGAACCCATCGAGGCCACGCGCAGCGGCTACGTCACAGCGATGGACACGAGCGAATTGGGATGGGTGTGCGTGCATTGCGGCGGCGGCCGCCTGGTCAAGACAGACGAGGTCAATCCCGCGGTCGGCTTCTTGCTGACGATCAAAATCGGCGATTACATCGAGGCCGGACAGCCTGTCGGCGAAATCTATGCCGACGACGACATGACCTTGCAACAGGCGCAGCGCGACATTCCCGCAGCCATCACCGTCGCCGCCGAACCGTCGCCGCCGCGGCCGTTGTTCTATGCGACTATTTATGGGAGAGAAAGGCATTAGCTGCTGATGGCGACGGGCAAAACGGATTTTATGCGCTTTGGCAGTGCGGTACGGATGTAACCTGTGGCGCAAGCTGTTAGCTTGCACGCGGAGAAGAGACGCCTGGAAAGGCTGCGCCACAGTCGCTTCCGCTTTGTTTTTCACAAGGCATTAAATCCGCATCGTCAATGAACATCCGTAACCAATTATCGGAGGAAGGGTATGGAACTACTGGGCATCGACATCGGCGGTTCGGGCATCAAGGCGGCTATTGTCAACGCGACCACGGGCGAACTGGTGACCGAGCGGCGACGGTTGCCGTCGCCGGAAACCTTCCAGCCGGACGAAGTGGTGGGCGTCGCCGCCGAACTGGTGAAGGATTTCGGCTACAACGGCCCCATCGGCGTGGGCTTTCCGGCGGTGGTCATGCGCGGCACAGTGGTGACGCCGCCCACGGCCCTGGCTTTCCCCGGCTGGGAGAACGTCAATCTGGCCCAGCGATTGAGCGCGGCCACCGGCTGTGCCACGACCGTCGCCAATGATGCCGATGTCGCCTGCCTGGCCGAGATGTACTTCGGCGCGGGCAAGGGCCGGACGGGCGTGGTGATGGTCTTCACCATCGGCACCGGCATCGGCAGCGCCCTGTTCACCGACGGCCACATCGTGCCCAACACCGAACTGGGGCGGCTCTACCTCCGCGGCCGCAAGAAAACCATCGAACAATGGGCCTCCGACCGGGTGCGCGAGGAGGAAAAGCTGGGTTGGAAGGAGTGGGGCGAGCGGTTGAACGAGTATCTCAACTACGTCGAACTTCTCTTTTGGCCCGACGTGATCATCATCGGCGGCGGTGTCAGCAAGAAGCACGAGAAGTTCTTCCCCTATATCAAGCTGCGGGCTGATTTGTTGCCGGCCTCCCTGCGCAACGAGGCCGGCATCGTCGGCGCGGCCATGGCCGCCCTGGATGTTCACGATCCACAGCCTTGGGACCTGCCCGGCGCGGGCCACGCCAGTGGAGAATGAGGCCGGCGATGAGCGTGGAGTATAGAAGCAGGGCAGCAGGGGAGAAAGGAAGAAAGGAAGAAAGGGCGCTCTTCATCTCCCCTGCTCCCCTGCCCCCATGCCTTTTCAACCGGCCGCGGAGACCAGACGCATGACCACCCCCAAACCCGGCCCCCGCACCGTCTATCTGCCCGATACGTCCCTCTTGCCGCTGGCCGAATCCCTGGTGGCCCTGGCGAACAGCGACGGCGGGCTGATCGTTCTGGGCCTCAGCCGCGACGGCCGCCCAACGGGCGAAATCTGGGAAGAAGAAGCCGAATTGGCCCTGCGCGAGGCCGCCGCCCTCTGCCGCCCGCCCGTGCCCAGCCACTTCCAGTCCGTGGAGTTGCCTGCCGGGCGTTTCATCGGCATTCAGGTGTCGCGCAGTCTGGAACTGCACAGCCTGGCCGACGGCCGCGTCCTGGTGCGCCGCCGCGACGAGAATCGGCCGCTGACCGGCGAGGAGATTCGCACCCTGGCCGCCGCCCGCCCCACTTCCGACTTCGAGACCGAACCCGTCCCCGGCGCGAAGCCGGGCGACCTGGACACCGAGACGCTGCGCGAGTATCTGGAAAAGCGCGAAACACGCACCAGCGCACGCTCTTCGTCCGTCTCCCAACTGATGCACGAGGTGGGCGCGACCGACCGCGAGGGCACGCCGACGCTGATCGGCTTGCTGTTGTTCGGCCGCAACCCACAGGCCTTCTTGCCCCAGAGCGGCGTCGTCTTCGTCAAGTTTCCCGGCACCGAGCCGCGCGGCGAGGACGGCGGCATCGGCTATGGCCGGCGGGCCGAACTGACCGGGCCGGTGGCCCGCATCATCGAGCGCGCCTGGTCGCTCGTTTTCGACGAGATGCGTGTTGGGGCGACAGTCAACGGGCTGGAGCGGGAGGAACTGCTGGAGTATCCACGCTTTGCCGTGCGCGAGGCGCTGGTCAACGCTGTGGCCCACCGTGACTATCGTATCAGCGGCCGGCGCATCGAGATCCGCATGTATGCTGATCGCTTGGAGATCATTAGCCCTGGCGGCCTGCCCGGCTACATGACCGTCGATAACCTGGTGGAGGAACACTTTTCGCGCAACCCGCGACTGGTGAACGGGCTATTCCAGTGGGGCTACATCGAGGAGCTGGGGTTGGGCATCGACCAGATGATCGAGGAGATGTTGCAGGCCGGCCACCCGCCGCCGGAATTCCGCGCCACGCCCCACTCGTTCACCGTCGTGCTCTCCAACAAGCGCGATCGGCCGAGCACCCCCAAGTGGACGCGCAGCATGAATGAGCGCCAGACGCAGGCCGTCAACTTCGTCCGCGAGACGGGCAGCATCACCAATCGCGAATATCGCCAACTGTGCCCCGACGTGTCGCCGGAGACGCTGCGCCTTGATCTGGTCGACCTGGTTGATCGGGGCGTGTTGCTCAAGATCGGCTCCAAGAAGGGCACGTACTACATTCTCAAATAGCGAGATACTCAAACTGACAGGCTGCCGGTTCATACAGACCAGACGAATACAAATCTGTATCGCCGGTATTGATTCGCAGCCAACGCTTTATCCCCAAGTTATCCCAACTTTGGAGTTGGGATAACTTGGGAAACGTCCCGATCCGGCCGGTCACGTAATTACGCTTAATCAGCCAACCACAAAGAGTTTTCGGTTTCTCCTATGGAGATGGCGTCTCTGAAGCGGGGGAACTTTCTACCGTCGGCGGCTCTACCGTCGGCGGCTCCACGGTTGGCAATTCCACCGTCGGCGCTTCCGGCGTGGGCGTCTCCGGCGTCGGCGAGACTGTCGGCGTGGCGGTCGTTGTTGCCGTCGGCGTCACGGTGACCGTCGGCGTGGCGGTGCCCGTCGCCGTCGCCGTCGGTGTCTCCGTGGGTGTGGTGGTCGGTGTTGGCGTCGGCTGTTGCAGATTGAACACCGTTCGCCCTTCGTGCAGCACCAGATCATTCTCCGGCGTGAAGGGGTTGTCCGGGCCGAAGACGATGACCCGAATCGTGACCAGACCACTGTAGTTTATCTGCGACGCATCCCAGACCGCCAGACGGCCGTCCTGCACCGCTTCCGGCCGTCGCTCCTGCACCATTCCCCAGCCGCCGGGATTCTCGCCGAACCCATATTCGACCTGATAGCCCTGATAGTTCGGCCCCATCGCCGTGCCCCATATCTCGATGGCCGCGCGATCGAGCGCGTCGCCTTCGTTGCGCGGCCGGATGATTTCAGCGCGCGGTCGGGGCGTGTTGCCGTCGCAAGCCTGCGTCGGCGGCGAGATTGCCGCCGACGTCGCCCCTTGCGTCGCCGCCCACTGCTGCCCGGCGGCCGTCGTCTGCATCCAGTTCGTCGCCAGCGCGCGCTCGCGCTCCAGCACGTCGGGCCGGCCGTTGACCGGCACGCCGCCGCCAAAGGTGGCCTCGTAGACGGCCTCGTTACATGACGGGTTGGCCTGTAGGCCCGTCCACAGGTCGATGGCCAGACGGGTAATGCCTTGCGAAGCGTCCTGCGGCGGCTGGTCCCCGGCGAATGATTCCGTCAGGCGCTGGGCGCAGGTTGAAGTGGCGTCGACGGCGATGCCCGTGTCGGCGCAGATCTCGCGGTCGACCACACCCGGCGGCCGCACGAAGCTCAGCGCTTCGCGGCCGGCCAAATACGAAGTCATGAAGTAGTTCCAAATGGGCGAGGCCAACCGGTAGCCGGACTGCCCCGCGCCGATGGGGCGGTTGTCAGTGTTGCCCACCCACACCGAGGCCAGCACTTGCGGCGCATAGCCGATGGTCCAGGCGTCGCGCACGTCGTCGGCCGTCGTGCCGCTTGTGCCCGTCTTGGCCGCCACTTGATAGCCGGGAATGACCAGATTGTTATTCTGGCCGAACTCGGCCAGCCGCGCATTGTTATCGCTGAGAATACTGGTCAGCAGATAGGCATGTTCCGGGCGCACGGCTTGCAGCGCAACGGCCGCGGGTGCGGGATTGTCGTAGAGCAAGTTGCCGTTGCGATCTTCGATGCGCGTAATGGCATAGGGTGCGACATAGCGCCCGCCGTTTGCCAGCGCGCCGAATGCTCCGGCCATCTCCAGCGGTGGAATCTCGCCCGCACCCAACGCCAGCGACAGGCCGTGGTCGCGCGGCTGCCCGCTCTCCGCACAACCGGCGTCCTGCAAATTGGTCAGACCGACCTTCTGGACGTTGCTGATGAACTCGCAAACGCCGACAAACTCCATCGCCTTGACCGCTGGGATGTTGTAGGAGTTGCCTAGCGCCGGCCGAACGCGCACCGGGCCGTGGAACTCGTCGTCGAAGTTCTTGGGGATATAGGGTGGATTGACGCCATCGGGAAACTCCGTGCGCACGTCCCACAGGAGCGTCGCCGGCGTCCAGCCCCGCTCGAAGGCCGACAGGTAGATCAGCGGCTTGATCGACGATCCCGCCTGGCGCGGAGCCAGGGCCATGTTGACTTGACCGTCGATGGCCTCGTCGTTGAAATCGGCGCTGCCGACCATGGCGATGATCTCGCCCGTCTGCGGCTGGAGAGCCACCAGCGCGGCGTTGTTGGCCCCGCCTGCGGCCAGCAGATCGCGATTGGCGGCCACGGCCTCCTCGGCCTGTCGTTGGGCGTCGGGATCGAGCGTGGTCAGAATACTCAACCCGCCGCGATAGATCGACTGCGCGCCTAACAATTCCTCGGCCTGCTGCAGCACGGTAAAGGTGAAATGAGGATGGCGGATGGTGACCTGCGGCCGTTGCAACTCGTAGACGCGCACGGCCATCTCGTCCAGCGCCGCCTGGGCGTCGGACAAGTTAATGTCATCATTGGCGACCATCAGGCTGAGCACTTCCCGCTGGCGACCGAGCGCCTTGTCGGGGGCGGTATAGGGATCCCACAGCGCCGGGGCCTGGGGCAGCCCGGCCAGCAGCGACGCCTCGGCCAGCGTCAGATCGGCGGCCGACTTGTTGAAATAGGTATTGGCCGCCGCCTCGATCCCGTAGGCCAGATTGCCGTAGTAAATCTCGTTCAGATACAGCTCGAGTATCTCTTCCTTGCTATAGGTACGGGAGATTTCGGCGGCCAGGATGATCTCGCGCACCTTGCGCCGGTAGCTGCGCTCGGTGCGCTCATCCTCGTCCAACAGCGTGGCCCGCACGAGTTGCTGGGTAATGGTGCTCGTCCCGGCCACAGCTTCTCCCTCGCGCGCGGCCTCCACGACAGCGCGGACGAGGCCGATGACATCGAAGCCGGGGTTGTCATAGAAGCGCTTGTCCTCGGTGGCGATGGTGGCCTGGACGAGATAGGGCGAGATGCGATCAAGCGGCACATAGGTGCGATTGCCCGCATTGGGGTCGGCCAGGGCATAGAGCAACTGGCCGTTACGATCATAAATGCGGGCCGTTTCGAAGGTGCTGGCCCGGTTGCGCAGTTCCGTCGGTCGTGGCAGGTCGGCGGCCACCAGACTGTAGCCGATGGCCGCGGCCGAGGCCGCCAGCAGCCCGACCACGAACAGCACCAGCAGGGTAACGAAAAGCCCGCGCCCGATGCGCCCGGCGGTCATCGGCCGTTTGGCTTTGGTGTTGATCGACGGCGGCGGCGCGGGGCGGCGGCCGGATGGCGGCGGCTGGGGCGGCCGCTGCTCGCGCTTGGGCTGTGTGGTGGGGGGGGCTGCCTGGCGCTGTCCCGGTGGGGCGGCGGGCGGGCGGCGGGCGGGAGACGGCCGCGCCCCGATGTAGGTGGTGTCTTCGCTGCCGGGCTTGGCCGGCGGCCGCACCTGGGTGGCCCCCGGAAACGCCACGCGTGGCTGCACCGTCGTCGCCTCCAGGTCATCGACCGTCGGCGTGGATTCGGGCGCGTCGAATGTCGGGCGCTCGGCCCGGTCGCGCGTCGTGGGCGTGGGGGCCGTGTCGGCCGGTTCCGGCGGTCGAATAGTGGCCGTGGGCGTGGCCTGGTCGTCGGTGGTTGAGGTGGGTTGTGACGGCCGCGTCGACGAGCCGGATGGGACCAGCGGCGGCAACTCGACCGTCTTGGCCTCCGGCGGCAGGACGATTGTCTTTTGGCCCTGCCCCTCCGACTCCTCGGCCATCAGGTCGAGCAGGGAGATCGTTTCCGCTTCCTCGGGCGGCGTTGCGGGCTTGCTATAGGGTTTCAAGGGCGATGAGCGTCGCTCTTCGCCGGAGGGCTTTTCGTCGGATTCGCGGTCTTTTTCGTCTTGCATACTCCCTACTTGACGCCAAACGCGGCTCGTGGGTTCCGGCCGCATCGCCTACGGAAGGGTGACGCCTACCCTCTGCTCTTCACCAGCATCACCCAGTTACCGCGCTGGACGACCGCGCCATCCTGATTGACGACGGCATACTTCATTGTTACGTTACCGCCCCTCAGGCGCGGCAAGGCTTTCACGTCGACGATGTCAATCGTCACGTGAACCGTGTCGCCGATGAAGACCGGCAGGCTGAACTTGCAATCCAGTTCGCGAAAGGCCAGCACCGTGCCCTCGATGACGCCCGACTGCACGGCCAGCCCGGTGGCGATGGACTGCACCAGCAAGCCGTGGGCCACGCGCTTGCCGAAGGTGTCGGCCGCGGCGTGGACGGCGTTGGTGTGAATCTGGTTGTAGTCACCCGACAGCCCGGCGAAGGCCACGATGTCGGCCTCGGTAATCGTCCGGCCGGCCGTGCGCAGCCGCGTGCCGACGCCGAAGTCCTCAAAATACAGTCCTTTGGGTTGGTAGACAAGCTCAGTCATGTATCGTTCATCCAGAATAATATAAACGTAATGTAACCTCTAAGCTGAACTTTTCAAGTTAATCCAGATTCCATCTGCTCCGCCGCGATGATGCATGAGGGTCGGCTAACAGGCCGGCCCTGTGTCGTTGCCCCAACTTGTGGGTGCGTGGTGTTTAGAGTAGCATCCTGTAGAGACCGGACTTCTGGCGAGAAACGCGGTCTCTGGCGAGGAACAGATTGAAAAGCTTCGAACACGACGATTTGCACTACTTTCGCTTCGAAACCCTGCCGGGTAACGGCACGGTAACCCACGCCGTTTTCTCCCGGCGCGGCGGTGTCAGCCCGGCCCCGTTCGACTCGCTCAACCTGAGCATGTCCGTGCCCGACACGCGCGAGCGCGTCTACGCCAATCGGCGGCGCGTCTACGGCCTCTTCGGCCGCGACACCGACACGGTCGTCCACGCCCACCTGGTGCATGGGACCGCCGTGGCCCGCGTATCGCCGGCCGACAATGGCACATGGGTTGAGCATTTCGACGGTCTCATCACCAACCAACCCGGCACGGTGCTGAGCATGAACTTCGCCGATTGCGCGCCCATTTTTCTCTATGACCCGCGCCATCACGCCATTGGCCTGGGGCATGCCGGCTGGCGCGGGGCAGTAGCCGATTTGCCGGGGGCGATGGTGCGGGCAATGGTCGAGCAGTTCGGCAGCGACCCGGCCAATCTGGTGGCCGCCGTCGGGCCGTGCATCGGGTCGTGCTGCTACGAAGTCGGCGATGAGGTGATCGACGCCGTGCGCGCCGCCTTCGCCGAGCCAGACGGCCTGTTGCCACAAAACGGCGGGCCGCAGCCGCATTTTGATCTCCCCGAGGCCAACCGTCGTAACCTGGCGGCCGCCGGCGTGCGTGCCATCGAACTGTCGGACTATTGCACCGCCTGTCGCACAGACCTGTTCTTCTCCCATCGCGCCGAAAAGGGCCGGACGGGACGCTTCGGGACAGTATTTGCGCTGGAAATGTAGAGCAGAATCAAACCTGCCGGTTAAGAAACCGGCGCTACAAAGATAGCTTATGACCGAACGACAACAACGCATTCTGGCGATCGATGACAATGCTTATACCCTGCGATTGGTGGAATTCACCCTGCGCGAGGCCGGCTTTCGTGTCATCACGGCCATCTCCGGCGAAGAGGCGCTGGAGCAAATCGAGACCACCGGCCTGCCCGACCTGGGTATTGTTGACCTGCACATGCCGGGCATCAGTGGCTTCGAATTCGCCCACCGTGTCCACCAATACAGCGATCTGCCGCTGATCATGCTGACGGCCGTCAACCACGAGGCGACCGTCGTCGAAGGGCTGGAAGAGCATGCCGAGGACTACATCGTCAAGCCGTTTAGCCCCGGCGAGCTGGTGGCCCGCACCCGCCGCGTGCTGCGGCGCATTGGCGAGTTCGCCTACGACCTTGAGCCGCAAACGCGCATCGACGAGCGGCTGCTGATCGACTTCCCCAACCGCACGGCCATCGTGGAGGGCAAGGCCGAAGCGCTGACGCCCACGGAGACGAAGCTGCTTTACATCCTCATGCGCAAGGCGGGCAGCACCGTGCCCACCGAATACATCCTGCGTCGCCTGTGGCCGATGGAGCCGGTGTTCGAGGACCGGCTGCACGTCCACCTGCACCGGCTGCGGCGCAAGATCGAGGACCGCAAGGACAAAACCCGGCCGCGCTACATCCTCTCCGAGCGCGGCGCGGGCTACAGCTTCCGGGACCTGCGTTAGAATGAGTCCATTACAGATGAACATGGATGAGAGGGGCCATCCGCACATGATGCAGATTTAAGAATTGCTTCTATCATCATTGCGAAATCTGCGAAATCCGTGGATCAACTCTTCTTCATCCGCTAACTCCGTATCATCTGCGTGCTAGTGAAATCATGCCGACCGCCTATTCCCTGGACAACATCCGCGCGGCGCTGGCCCTGCCCGGTTTCGACGGTCCCGCGGCGCAGCGGCGCATGGCTCCCGTCGCCCGGCCGATGGCCCGTCCCAACGACCAGCCCAACAGCCCGCGCCTGGGCGGGATACTCATCCTGCTCTACTGTGTCGACGATGAATTTCACATCGTGCTGACGCAACGGCCGGACTACGACGGCGTCCACGCCGGGCAGGTGTCGTGCCCCGGCGGCCGCCACGAGCCGCCCGAGACGCTGGGCGAGACGGCGCTACGCGAGACATGGGAGGAGATCGGCATCCCTCCGGCCGACGTGGAACTGCTGGGCCAGTTGACGCCGCTCTACGTCATGCCATCGGATTTCGAGGTGCATCCTTTCGTTGGCCGCTACACGGGCGCGGGCCGGCCGCGCTTCGTGCCCGATCCGCGCGAGGTAGCGGCCATCCTGGAGGTTCCCCTGCGCCTGCTCCTCGATCCGGCCACGCGGGCCAAAGAGGAGATGGAGTTGCGCGGCGGGTTGCGGTTACACGTACCCTTCTTTCGCGTGGGCGAGCGTCGCGTGTGGGGGGCGACGGCGATGATGCTAAGTGAATTGGTGGAACGGATAAGGGCGCTGGGAGTGATGGGCGGCGAGTGACAAGTTCGCAGCGTACGCGCCATTCGTTGAATCAGCTCGCCCGATTCACTATACTCTGCCCATGATCCAACCCCGACAAGCTCCGACGGCCAATGTTGCCGCCGATACAATCATCCAGCTCCACGGCCTGCGCAAGGCTTACACCGAGGGCGGCCGTGAGCGCATCATCCTTGACGACGTCGATTATGCCTTCGACCGTGGTGAATTCGTCGTCTTGCTGGGCCACAGCGGCAGCGGCAAGAGCACGTTGCTCAACCTGATCAGCGGCATCGACCGGCCCGACGGCGGCGACATCTCCATTCTGGGCACGACCATCACTCGTCTGCCCGAGCGCGACCGCACCCTTTTCCGCCGCGACCACATCGGCTTCGTCTTCCAGTTCTTCAACCTCATTCCCACGTTGAGCGTGCTGGAAAACGTGACCCTGCCGCAGGAACTGGCCGGGCGCGACCGCCGGACGGTGGAGGCCGCGGCAATGACGCTTCTCGACCGCGTGGGCCTGGCCGACCGGCACGACGCCTTTCCCGACAAGCTTTCCGGCGGCGAGCAACAGCGCGTGGCGATTGCCAGAGCATTAGCCCACGATCCGCTGCTTGTCCTGGCCGACGAGCCGACGGGCAACCTCGACGACGAGAACGGGCGGCGGGTGCTGGCCCTGTTGCTGGAACTGACCCGCGACGCCGGCCGTACTCTGCTGATGGCCACCCACAACCCCGACATCGCCCCTTTGGCAGACAGGGTGCTTGAGTTACACGACGGGCAACTGCGGGCAGGATAGTCGTGGGCCGTGGGCGAGCAGTGGGCGCTGGATACAGGCCACTACAACATTCTGTATACTGAACAGTCAGAACAACGAGGGAATGCCATGCGTATACTCGTCCTCCACGGGCCAAATCTGAATCTGTTGGGACAGCGCGAGCCGGAGATATACGGCCGCTGGACGCTGGCCGAGATCGACGAAGCGCTGGTGGCACAGGCGCACCACACCAGGACCGAGCTGCGCGTGCTGCAATCGAATCATGAGGGCGTGCTCATCGATGCCATCCACGACGCGCGTCTGTGGGGGCAGGGCATCCTGATCAACCCCGGCGCGCTGACCCATACCAGCTACGCCCTGCGTGACGCCATCGCGGCGGTGGGGCTACCCGCGGTCGAGGTGCACCTGTCCAATGTCTACGCCCGCGAGGAATTCCGCCACCGCTCCGTCATTGCGCCGGTATGCCTGGGACAGATCAGTGGCTTCGGCCAGCGCAGTTACTTGCTGGGTCTGCAAGCGCTGATCGAACATTTGCTGGCTCTGGCTTAGAAACCGTGCCTTAAAAACCTGGTTTCTAGGGCAGCACCCACGCCGCAAACAGCGCGGACAGGTCGCAGCCGCAATGCGTCTCGGCCAGCGCGCGGAAGTCGGCCGTGGTGCCTTCTTCCCAGCGGAACTGCCGAATGTAGTCGCGCAGGAAATCATCGAACACGTCGCGGCCCATCGTGTCCTCCAATTCGCGCACAAAGATCGGCCCGCGGCCATAGACGATGGCTCCGTACTCGTCGCCCGTGTAGCTGGCGACGGGCAGGCCGACGGGCATCGGATCACGAGCCACGCGCTCCCAGCGGCCGACGAAGGTCTTGAAGAAGTTATCCCCCACGTCCTGTCCGTAGCGGTCGACGAAATAGCGATAGGTGGAATAGGAGCCGACCGCCTCATCGAGCCACGGCTCATCGAGCTGATCATTGCCCACCAGATTATAGAACCACTGGTGGGCTACCTCGTGGGCCGTGGTCGATTCCAGAATGGCTGAGAAAGGCACTCCTCCCGCCGTGTCCGCGTCGACGTCGTACATGCGCAGCGCGCCGACGATGAGGCCAGGATATTCGATGCCCAGCGCGCTCGTGGGCGTGGTCACGATGTCGAGTTCCGTGTAGGGATAGGGAGCCAGCCGCTCACTGTAGTCGGCCAGCGCCGCGGCGGCCACGTCGAGTGCCTGGGTTGCCCCCTCAACCCATCTCGGCGGCGCATAACTGTTGATAGTCGTCTCGCCCACCGTCTCGCTGACCACGGTGAAGTCGCCCGCCGCCAGGTAGAAATCGCGGGCTGGGCCGGCGGCGAAAGTGACGGTTTGTGTGCCGGCCCGCGTTTCTTCGATAATCGATCCCGCGCCGACGAGGACGACATCACTCGGGGCCGTGACGCGCACCAGGTAGAAGGCCGTATCGCTGTAGGTCAGGTCGCCCTGAATGTCCGGCGCGGCCGTGTTCCAGCCCTCGTCGTCATAGACGGCCAGCATCGGATAGAAGTGGGCCAGGGCCAGGATGTCGTCGAAGTAGGCCAGTACGCCATAGTTGCGGCCGATATCAGTGGGCACGCTCGTCTCGAACGTCATGTCGATGGTTACCACCCCACCCGGCGGCAGCGGCGACGGCAGCGGCACGCGCAACAATCCGGCGTCGCTTGTATCCGGGGCGACGGGCAGGCCGTCGGCGGTCACGTTCCCGACGGTGATATGCCCTTCCAGCGTATTGGCGTGCAAATGAAAATAAATGTGGTCGAGGGCCACGTTCTCCAAATTGGTGTAGGTGACCGTCTGCCGCCCCGCGATCAGGCTCATGTTGCGGTCGATGGTGAAGTCCATGTGATAGACCGGCGCGCCTGCCAGACCGTCGAGCGCCTCCGCTCCGGCCTCAGTCAGCCCGGCCAGGAAAGGGGTGCGGTCGGCCGGATCGAGGTCGAAGAGCGCGGTCGCTCCTGTCTCCGGCGGCACAGCCGTGGCGGGCGATTCGACCGTCGGCGTGATGGCCGGCGCGGGCGGCGCTTCGGACGTCGTGGCCGTCGGATCGGCCGGGACGGCCGAGCGGGTGGGCATGGCAGCGAGGGGCGCGCCCGGCATGGCTCGACAGGCAAAAGACGAGAAGAGCACAATGGACAGGACGAGCACGGGCAGTCGTTTCATGATCGCTGATTGTTACGCGAGACGCGGCTGGAGGCAAAGAACTCTCAGCAAACCTCGAAGGTTTCAGAAGACCTCCGGGGTTTTGTGAATGTGGAGGATCAATTATGTCTATGCTATAATGTCCCGGCAGGAACATTTGAGCTATGGCAACGGGAAAAAGCAGCGGAAAAAAAACGACGACGCGCAAGGTCGGCGCCACCAGCAAGCCGAAGAGCGGCTCGCGCAGCAAAACGGCCGCCAAAAAACCGGCCGCCCGGCGCAGCAGCCCGGCCAAGAGCAAGCCCTCCCCACCCCGTCTCAACGACGGCCAGCGCAGCCTGCTGGTGGGCATCATCATCCTGTTTCTTACAGCCGTGCTGACGCTCAGCCTGCTGTCGCCCAATCAGGGGCAGTTTACCGAATGGCTGTCGCGTCTGGCCGCGCTGGCCTTCGGCATTGGTCGCATCACCCTGCCCCTGGTCACCGGCGGCATCGGCATCTTCCTCGTCCTGCGCGGCATGGAACAAGAGCCCGAAGTGCCCTATCTGCGCTTGCTGGGGGCGGCCGTCGTTTTCTTCGTCCTGTTGACTTTCGCTTCGCTGGTCGCCTACCAACGCGATCCCGTCTACGCCGACTTGTTCGCCGTGGCCGCGGCCGGCAAGGGCGGCGGCTATAGCGGGGCGATCATTGCCACGGCGCTGGCCCGCCTGCTGGGCGACCTGGGGGCGATTCTGACCCTGCTGGTGTTGGGCGTGGCCGGAGCCGTGCTGCTGTCGGGCCTGACGCGCGCCCACGTGGCCGGGTGGCTGGAGCGCGAGCCGCGGCCGTCCACCGGCGCAGAGCCGGCGGCGCGCACCGTGCGCATCAACCCCGGCCGCCAGAAGCCCGTTCCGCCGCTGGAGACCTCCCCGCAACTACGCCTCATCCCCGAAGAGGAGAAGGGCAAGGACCCTGCCGCGCCCAAGCCCGACAAAGCGCCTGTGCGCGAGAAAAGCCGGCGCGGCAAGAAAGAGGCGCCTCCGCCCGTTTTCATCGAAGCCGACGCGCCGGCCGTCCCTGCCGCGCCCGGCTCAGTGTGGACGTTGCCCCGCGTGGCCGACGTGCTGGAAACGGGCACCGACATCGACGTCAACAGCGCCTCCATCCGCGAGCGGGTCGAGGTCATCGAGCAAACGCTGGAGAGCTTCGGCGCGCCGGCCACGGTGGTGGAGATCAATCAGGGGCCGACGATCACCCAGTTCGGCGTGGAGCCAAACTACCTCGTCCTGCGCGGCGGCAAGCGGACAAAGGTCAAGGTGGGCAAGATCGCCGGGCTGGCCGACGACCTGGCGCTGGCCCTGGCGGCGCGCTCCATTCGCATTCAGGCTCCCGTGCCGGGCAAAGGCTATGTGGGTATCGAAGTACCCAATAGCGCCAAAGCGTTGGTCTCATTGCGCGACGTGATGGAGTCGGCCGAATATGGTCGTATGAAGTCGCCGCTGCGCGTCGGCTTGGGTCAGAACGTGGCTGGTCAGCCCATCGGGGCCGATCTGGCGGCCATGCCCCACCTGCTCATCGCCGGGACGACCGGCTCCGGCAAGTCGGTGTGCGTCAACGGCATCATAGCCTGCCTGCTGCTGCAGAACACGCCCGATGACTTGCGGCTGGTGATGATCGACCCCAAGCGCGTGGAACTGACCGGCTACAATGGCGTCCCCCACTTGGCCGCGCCGGTCGTGGTCGATATGGATCGGGTCATCGGCACGCTCCAGTGGGCGCTGCGCGAGATGGACAATCGCTACAAGTTGTTCGCCGGAGCCGGCGCGCGCAACATCAGCGAGTACAACAAAAAGATGCGCCGCGACCCGAACGCGCAGAAGCTGCCCTACATCGTCATCATCATCGACGAACTGGCCGACCTGATGATGCTGGCTCCCGAAGACACGGAGCGCAGCATCACCCGTCTGGCGCAGATGGCCCGCGCTACGGGCATCCACATGGTCATCGCCACGCAACGGCCGTCGGTCGACGTGGTGACCGGCCTGATCAAGGCCAACTTCCCGGCCCGCATTGCCTTTGCCGTGGCCAGCAGCACCGACAGCCGCGTGATCCTGGACTCGACCGGCGCGGAGCGGCTGCTGGGCCAGGGCGACATGCTATTCCAAAGCCCCGACGCGGCCGCGCCCGTGCGCCTGCAAGGCTGCTTCGTCAGCGACGGCGAATTGGCCCGTCTCATCAGCTATTGGCAGACGGCGCGCCGGGCGCAGGTGATCGCCGCGCCGACCAGCACGGCCGCGACCGGCAGCAGCCCGACCCGCGTCGTGAAAGGCCCGGTGGTGCTGGTGGACCCCGACCCGGAGACGACCGGGCGGCCGACGGCCGCCGTGCCTCCTCCCGTCTCGCACCTGAACGCGCCGGAGCCGATGCCCGACGCGCCCGCTCCCCAGCAACGCGCCCCGCGCATCCCGACCAAGCCGCCGGACACCCCGGCGCAACAGCCGGCATTTATCGCACCCGCGCCTGCCCCACAACCCGCCACAGAACAACCGGCTACGGACGATGAGCAGCCATCGGCAATCAGCGGCTTGCGGTCCGACGACGTGTTGCAGCAGCCGCTATGGGAAGCGCTCCAGGAGATGGAAAACGGCCACGACGACACGGTGGAGAACGACGATGAGTTGCTGCCGGAGGCCATCGCCCTGGTGCGGTCGATCAACAAGGCGTCGACCTCTCTGCTGCAGCGCCGCTTCCGCATTGGCTACACGCGCGCCGCGCGGCTGATGGATGCGCTGGAAGATCAGGGCATCATCGGCCCGCCGACGGGGACGAGCAAGGCGCGGGAGGTTTTTGCCGCCGATGATGGCACGTCCACGATGGAGACGGGCGAAACGGCCGGGCCTGACGCGCCGAACGGCGACCAGGAGTGACCGATGCGGGTCACGGCCGAGGAGAAGAAAGCGCAGACGTTACAAGGCGTGCGTGAGGCCCGCCGAGCGGTGCTGGCGGCGGCCGCCGCCGTGCCCCTCGAGGCGACAGATACCGTCTTTCTGGGTGAATGGTCGGTCAAAGATATCATCGCCCACATTATCGGCTGGGATTACGCCAACATCGAAGCTGTGCGGGCCGTGTTGGCCGGGGAGCTGCCCGCATTCTATGCCCATCGCGACCGTGACTGGCGCACCTTTAACGCCGGCCTGGTGGGGCGCTATAGACCAGAGGAACACGAAGCCGGGTTGCGCGCCGCCCAACTTTCCCATCAAGCCCTGTGCGATTTAGTCGAATCTATCCCCGCGGCCGAGTTTGAGCAGGATCACGGCGTGCGTTATCGGGGTTACAAGGTCACCATTGCCCGCCTGCTGGCGGCCGATAGCAAAGATTGCCACCTTCACGCACAGCAGATTCGCGATTTTCTGAGCAGTATATAATCGCCTGAGACAGCCGGCGCTCAGAAGCGGCGCGAATATCGTCCGCCCCGCCAGAGGGCGAATGCCGGGCCGGGAGCGCGCCACGGTTGCCGACAATACCGGGCATCGATTATCGGATGCCGGCCCCGAAAACACGCTACGATAGATATCATCTTTAAGGAAGCCATACAGTGAGTTCGCTCGAAAACATGAACCTGGCCCTGGCCTATATTGAAGAAAACCTGACCGAGGAGATCGACTTCCGGCAGGTGGAAAATCTGGCCCTGTGCTCGGAATATCATTTCCGACGGGTGTTTTCCTTTTTGGCCGGCATCACGCTGTCCGAATACATCCGCCGCCGGCGGCTGACTCTGGCGGCGTTGGAACTGCTCGACGGCCGGGCGCGGGTCATCGATGTGGCGATCAAGCACGGCTACAACTCGCCGGATTCGTTCGCCCGGGCGTTCTACGGGTTGCACGGCGTGATGCCCAGCGAAGCCCGCCGGGCCAGTCGACCGCTCAAGGCCTACCCGCGAATGAGCTTCCAAATGACTGTGAAAGGAGTAGATGAAATGAACTTTCGTATTGTGAAAAAAGAAGGGTTTAATATCGTCGGCCTAATGCGGCGGGTGCCGTTGATCTATGAAGGCGTCAACCCCCATATTACCGGCCTGTTGGACGAGTTGAACGAATCGTTGATCAGCACACTCAAGGCGCTCTCCGACGTCGAGCCGCGCGGTATGATCAGCGCCTCCACCAATTTCACCGAAGGGCGGCGGGAAGGGGGCGAACTGGATCATTACATCGGCGTGGCGACGACCCAAGAGTGCCCGGCCGGCCTGGCGCGGCTGGAAGTACCCGCCGCCACCTGGGCTGTGTTCGAATCGGTCGGCCCCTTCCCGGGCACGGTGCAGAACACCTGGGGGCGTATCTTTTCCGAATGGTTCCCGTCGTCGGGCTATGAGGCCGTGGCCGGGCCGGAAATCCTGTGGAATGAGAGCAAGGACACCCATTCGCCCACCTATCGCAGCGAGATCTGGATCCCGGTTGCCAACCGGTAGCATCGCGCCGATAGGTTCGTCTCGCCGGTAGGGGCACCTACATGTGTGCCCTACCGGAGCGCCTGCATCAAGAGGGCGGCCCTGTTGGTCTGCCCAGGGTTTCAGTTGTCGAGGTGTAGCGCCGGGTTCTTATCCGGCGGCCGAAAACAAGCTAAGCCGCGGAGCCGGTTAAGAAACCGGCGCTACGGAGAGCGATCGATTACTGAAAAACCCCCACGTCTGCCCCTACCGGTGGCATTCCGTCCCATTTCTCATTAGAATCCGGTTTCATTGTTTCAACGAATAAAGAATTATGGCCCATCTACAAGGACAGGAACGCGCCGACTACGTGCAGGACATGTTCGCCCGCATCGCCGGGCGCTACGACACGATGAACCGGCTGATGACCTTCGGCCAGGACGTGAAGTGGCGACAATACGTCATCCGTCAGGCCAACTTACCTGCGGGCGGCCGCCTGCTCGACATTGCCACGGGCACAGGCGACATCGCCGACGAAGGGCGGCGACAAGTGCCCGGCCTGCTGGCCGTGGGCGGCGACTTCACCATCGAGATGATGCAGGCCGGCAAGCGCATTCCCGGCCGCCAAAGCATCCGCTGGGCGGCGGCCGACACGCTGGCCTTGCCTTTCCCCGATCATACATTCGATGCTGTTACTTCCGGGTTTCTGATGCGCAACGTCATCGACGTGGCAGGGGCGTTCCGGGAGCAGTGGCGGGTGACGCGGCCCGGCGGCCGCGTCGTCGTTCTCGAATCCAGCCCGCCCAAGGACAACTTGCTCAAGCCGTTCATCAAGCTGCACCTCAACACCGTCATCCCCACGCTCGGCCGCCTGGTGACCGGCAACGCCGACGCCTATCGTTACCTGCCGGACAGCACCCAGGCCTTCCAGGGGCCGCAGCAATTGGCGGCGACGATGCGCGCCGCCGGATTTGTCGACGTGGCCTACCGCCTGTTCATGTTTGGCACTATCGGCGTTCACGTGGGAACGAAGCCGATAAATTGAGCCCGGACAGGTCACGTATCAAACGGATTAAACCGGCTGTAATCGCAGGGTTTTTCAGTTGTCGAGGGGTAGCGCCGGATTATTACCCGGCGGCCGAGAACGAGCTGGGCTGCGGAGCCGGTTAAGAAACCGGCGCTACGGAGAGCGATCGATTACTGAAAATCCCTGACTGTAATCGAATTGTAAGCGACAGAACGCCCCGTAGTGACTACAATCAGGTTAATGAAGTTCACGCTCCTGTTTCTGTTGTGCGGGTTAATCCTGCCGGCTGCCTGTTCGCCGCAAGCGTCTGTCGAACCCACGGCCGACGTCGCTACGGTCGAGGTCACGGCAACTTTTGTTCCCCTGACCGCCACCGCGCCGCCGCCGGAGGTAATCACCGCCACGAGTCTCCCCGCGACCACGGAACCGGCTACCGTCGCCCCGGCTGCTACCATTGCCGTTACAGCCACGCCGGCGACCGAGGATCAGTCCTCGTCCGTTGTCACATATGGCCGCACCGACGACGGGGCCTACTTCCACGGCGCGGCCGACGCGCCGGTGACGCTCATCGACTACTCCGACTTCCTCTGACCGACCTGCCGTGCCTACGTGCTGGGCACAGAGCCGCAACTGGTCGCCGATTATGTGACAACCGGCCGGGTGAAGATCGTCTTTTGGCCCGTGCTCAATCACGGCAACCCCAGCGTCTACAGCACGCTGGCCGCCGAATGTGCCGGGCAACAAGACCCGGCCCTGTTCTGGGCGGCCCACGGGGTGTTGTTCGAGAAGCAGGACGAACTGTGGTCGGCCGATCGCGACTATTACGTTACCCTGGTCGAAAGTCTGGGCGCAGACTCGGCGGCGTTCGAGGCCTGCTACGACGGCGGCGAGGGGCTGGCCCAGGTGATGGCGCTGAACGACGCACGTTTACAGCGCGGCATCTTCGGCCAGCCGACGTTCGACGTGGAGGGCCAGGTGTTCGCCGGGCTGCAACGCTACGAGGTTTTCCAGGCGGCCATCGACGCCGCTCTATCATCGCCGTGAGAGGCAACCAACCTGTTATGACCTATCGCTTTCTATCGCTATTCTTGATCATGCTATTGGCGGCCTGCTCTTCGGCCGCACCGGGTGATGAGGCCGCCACGCTGCCACCATCCACCGCCGCCACGACCGTCGTCGATGCTCCGCCGGCGCAAGCCGAAGCGCCGGCGACTGGTCAACCGGCCGTGGTCGACGCTCAGTCGTCGGCCGTTGTCTTTGGCCGCAACGATGATGGTACGTTCTTCCACGGCGCGCCCGACGCGCCGGTCACATTCATCGACTACTCCGACTTTCTCTGACCGACCTGCCGCGCCCACGTGTTGGGCGCCGAAAAGGACATCGTGAACAACCATGTGTTGATGGGGCAGGTGAAGATGGTTTTCTGGCCGATGCTTGACCTGGGCCCGAATAGCGAGAATGCGGCCGCGGCCGCGTTCTGCGCCGGAGAGCAAGACCCGGCCAAGTTCTGGGAATTCCACCAGACACTGTTCGAGGATCAGCGCACCGTCTACCTGGCCCGGCGAGATTATTTCGTGCAGACGGCCGCGGCATTGGGCCTGGACGGCCCGGCGTTCGAGACGTGTTTCGACGGCGGCGCGATGCGGACGCTGCTGGCGGAGCTGGACGCGACACGGCGTGAGGCGGGTGTGCGCCAGCGGCCGACGTTCGACGTGAATGGGCAGCGCCTGCTGGGATCACAACCCTACGAGACATTCGCCGGGATTATCAATGGGGCGCGACCGTAATTGTAAGTGGTGACGGGTTTATCGACCGGCCGAGATACCTTATACGAGTGGAGCAGGGCGCTCCACTCGTATTTTTTGTCAACCATAGGCTAATTCGTGCTAACCAAACAATATCTGGACGAATATTAGACAAATCTGAGCAAACCTTGGGTAAACATGGACAAATGTTGTGCATCATCTTATTCTCCTTTTCACACGGGTGGCATTGGGCCGCTCAAGACGAAAGTTAAATGGAGAAATGAAGATGAAACGCTCTATGTCCCTTTTGCTATTGATTATCCTGACCGGTGTACTGGCGGCCTGTGGTGGCACAGAGGCCCCCGCGCCGACAGTGGAACCGATCCCGACCGACGAGCCGATGCCGACGGCTGAGCCGACTGCCGAAGCTCTGCCCTCCATCGCCGAGATCGCCGCCGGCGATCCGAACTTCAGCACCCTGGTCGCCGCGCTCGACGCTGCCGGCCTGGTCGACACGCTGGCCGGCGAGGGTCAATTCACCGTCTTTGCCCCGACCAACGACGCCTTCGCCGCCCTGCCGGAAGGCACCGTCGATGCCTTGCTGGCCGACCCGTCCGGCGACCTGACGCAAATTTTGCTCTACCATGTGGTGGACGGCGTGGCTCGCGCCGCCGATGTGGTCAACATGACCGAGGCGACGACCCTGAACGGCGCGCCTATCGCTATCGCCGTGGTTGATGGGGCCGTCAAGTTGAACGATAGCGTCAACGTCGTCACCACCGACATCGAGGCTTCCAACGGCGTCATCCATGTTATCGACGGCGTCTTGCTGCCGCCCGCGGCCGAGCCGACCGCCTCCATCGCCGAGATCGCCGCCGGCGATCCGAACTTCAGCACCCTGGTCGCCGCGCTCGACGCCGCCGGCCTGGTCGACACGCTGGCCGGCGAGGGTCAATTCACCGTCTTTGCCCCGACCAACGACGCCTTCGCCGCCCTGCCGGAAGGCACCGTCGATGCCTTGCTGGCCGACCCGTCCGGCGACCTGACGCAAATTTTGCTCTACCACGTGCTGGGCATGCGAGTTGAGGCGGCCGATGTGGTCAACTTGACGTCGGCCGAGACACTGCAAGGGAGCGATATAAGCATTGCGGTGGTAGATGGAAACGTGATCCTCAACGACACCGTGCGCGTCACTGCCACCGACATTATGGCCTCCAACGGCATTATCCACGTCATCGATGGCGTGCTGATTCCGTCGGCCGAGTAATTCGGCGAAACCCTCTCCTCCTCTACTGTGTTGCTGCGACACGCGCCATGAGTCTCTTGTGGCGCGTGTCGCGCTTTCTATGGAGCCGCCGCCGGCCCGCTGACCGTCCTCTGGGTTCGGCCAGACCGGTGGGAACATTGCCAACGACGAACGGTGCCGCTAAGCAGTCTCGAGGGCGATGTATTCATCAAGTGTGGGCACAACCGGCAGAATAAAGGCCATTGCCAGATAGACGAGGCCCACCACGCCACCGGTGACTAACGCGAGCATAAAAAAGATCGTGCGCACCCAATCCACGTCCATATGAGCATAGACCGCCAGCCCTTGGCAGACGCCAAAGATGTCTTGCCCTTCCTGAATTCGAACGAGGCGGCGGCGGCCGCCGCGCGGAATTCCTTTCGCAATGATGAGTTCTTCGTGGCCCGTGTCCACCGGACCGACCGCCGCCAGAACCTCGGTCATGTCGGTAAGGTTAATAATGTGTTCGTCCGCGGGGAGCAAGTCGGCCAGTCTTTCGCCAATCGATTGCTCCAGATCGCGCATCACTTCTTCGTGGTCCGGGTCGGCTTTCAGGCCTATGCGGGCGCGATCCAGGTACTGCCGGAGTTCATCGTAGGCATCAGCATCCAGATTAAACTTGGTGGGATGGCCGCTCAGGCTGATTTGTATTACTTGCTGCATCATTCTTCTCCTAATTGATCAATGAGTATAGTCAGGGATTCCCAGTACGCCCGGAACTCGACCAACTGCTTGTACCCCGCCACCGTTAGCTTATAGTACTTGCGCGGTGGCCCCAGCTCAGATTCCTGCCATTCGTAATCCAGCAGGTCTTCGCGTCGCATCCGGCTTAGAAGCGGGTAAAGCGTTCCTTCCTGAGTCGCAAAATCGGTCTCCCTCAGGCGTTGCAGGATGTCGGCCGCATACACCTTGTTGGAAGACACGATGCTGAGAATCAGGAACTCGAGCAGTCCCTTGCGCAGGGCGCTGAATTTGTCCGTATTTGTAATTACCATGCTACCTTTGTATAGAAAGGTACTATAAAATAAAACAGTTGTCAAGGGGTTTCCACACGATCCGCGTGCCGGCGGGATTACAATCGCTCTAAAAGTCGCCGCGGGGTCTGTTTAAGGTTATGATCGTGGCTTATGAAAGCACCCGATCTCCCCGGCAAAGTTGCCATCGTCACCGGCGCGGGCCACGGCGCAGGCCGGGCGGTGGCTGCGGCGCTGGCCGCGGCTGGCGCGCGCGTGGCCGTCAACGACATCAATCCCGACCGCGCTTATCGCGTGGCGGCCGAATTGGCGGAAAGCGGCGGCGCGGCGCGGGGCATCATGGCCGATGTCAGCAACCGCTTCCAGTGCGTCCACCTCATCGAGACGACCCGCGCCGAGTGGGGGCGCATCGATCTGCTGGTCAACTGCGCCGCCATCGCGCCGAGCGCCCCGGTCCTTAAGATGGACGAGTGGGAGCTGATGCGGGTGCTTGACGTGAATCTGAAAGGGGTTTTCTTCATGTGCCAGCTTGTGGGCCGGGTGATGGCCGACCGCCATCGGATCGACGGCGCGCGCGGCCTGATGATCAACCTGGCCGGCGCGGAGCCGGAAGGGGTGGGCCAGGCAGCCTACGCGATCACTCAGGCAGCGTTGCCGGCGTTCGGTCGAGCCTGCGCGCGGGAATACGGGCCGCTGGGGATTGATGTCCACACGCTCTCCGCGGCCGCCTTGCCGGAAGAAACGGCCGCCCTGGTGATGGGTCTGGTCCACAGCGGACAGTAAACAGTCACTGTCCCCCGATCACTCTCTCCCCATCACGCGCACATTCTGCCGCAGCTTGAGAATGCTGTCGGCCGGGTGATACCCCTTGCGGAGGCTGGTATTGGCATAAACCAGCGTGCGCGGCCCGATGAGGCAGCCGGGATTGAGCACCGCGTTGCAGCCGGTCTGTACATCGTCGCCCAGAATGGCTCCCATCTTGGTCAGGCCCGTGTCGTATTCCTGATCCTCAATCGTTAGTTTGATCGTCGGTCGCCTGCCCGTGGTCCTGTCCTTGGCACTCAGGATGCCCAGGTTGCTCAGCTTCGTTCCCGCGCCCAGGTTGACGCGGTGGCCGAGTAGCGAGTCGCCGACGTAGGCGAAGTGGGGGGCGGCCGCTCCAGGCAGGAGGAGCGCATTCTTGGCCTCGCTGGCGTGGCCCAGCGTGCTGCCCGCCAGCAAGATGACGTTCTCGCGCACGTAGGCCCCGTGGCGCACCACCGCCCCCGCAGCGATGTAGGCCGGGCCGATGATATAGGCCCCCGGCTCCACCACCGCCCCGGCCTCGATGACGATGGCCGCGTCGCCCAGCCACGCGCCATCCATCACCGTACCGTCGATGCGCCGCCCGCCGGCCGTCAGCCGGGTCACGTGGTGCTTGATCTGCGATAGCGCTTCCCAGACATACTCGCAGCCGTCGAAGAAGGCGGCGGTATCGGGGTTGGAGAGGTCAAAGAAGTTAGTCGGATGCAGGAGGTGGGCAAACATACGCTTTATCCTTCCTCTTTCTTCAACCGCACCACCCCCTCCCGCGTGATCTGGAAATGATCAAAATCGCGGGCTACGAAGGTGGTGGGGAAGATGGCACGGGCCTCGGTACGAATCTCGCGCTCGGCGTAGCGGCGGCTCAGGTGAGTCAGGATGAGGTGCTTCACGTCCGCGGTGCGGGCCAACGCCGCCGCCCGTGCCGCCGTCATATGACCGAAATCGGCGGCCATCTCCGCTTCCTCTTCCGTGTAGGTCGCCTCCATCACCAGCGCGTCGGCCCCGCGTACGATCTCGACCAGGTTGTCGGTGCGCCCCACGTCGCCGATGTGGACGTACTTGGTGCCGGGCAGCGCCGGACCCAGCACATCATCGGGCTGCACCACGCGGCCGTCGCCCAGCGTCACCGCCTCGCCGCGAACCAGCAGCGACCGCTCCGGCCCGAAGGGCACCCCCAGCGCGTCGGCCCGCTCGGCCAGGAACGGCCGGTGGGGCTTCTCCTCGAACACATAGCCCAGGTTGTCCGGCCCGCGATGGCTCACCTCGAAGGCCGTTAGCGTGAACTTGTCGTCGGTGCAGATCACATCCCCCGGCCGGGTCGGATGCAGGCTCACGTCGATGGGCGGCCGGTGCCCGGCGAACACCACTTTGAACAACAAGTCGTGGACGCGATTCAGCGCCGCCCGCCCGCCATAGATGTCGATATGGTCCAGATTCTCCCAGCGGGCCAGCGTCGAGGCCAATCCGCCCAGGCCCAGGATGTGATCCAGATGGCCGTGGGTCAGCAGCACCGTATCGAGGCGCTTGAAACCGAGGCCGCTGCGCAAAATCTGGCGCTGTGTGCCCTCGCCGCAATCCAGCAGGAAGCGGTAGTGACGGTGCAAAATAATGTGGCTCGACAGGCCCCGCGTAGTCGTCGGCGCCGACGACGAGGTGCCCAGAAATATCACTTCGAACATAAAATCCCAATTGGCTAATCGATTGTGAATCCCGCCCCGGTCACGCTGATCGCCGCCGGGCCGTTCAGATCGCCGGCGATGTCGATCCTCGTGTCCAGCCACAGCCGCAGCAGGTCGGCATTGGTGACGGTGTGCAAGGTCAGATGGTTGGTCGTGTAGCGAGTGCGGCCGTGGGCCAGCGCCAGCGGCAACAACAACTGGTCGGCCAGATACCTGTCGACCATGGCGGTATTGTCCACGAAAGCCAGTGTTTCCGCAACCGCCGCCTCGGCCACCTGGTCGGCCGGCCATCCCCGACGGCCGATGGCCCCGAACCCGCCGCCCGGCAGCCACAGAAAGATGCCCGCTCCCGGCCCGGCCCCCTTCTCGCGCCGCGGTTCGATGCGCGGCCGCAGACCGGCCGCGGCCAGCAGATTGGTCGCCCGTCCGGCCATTCGCTGCGGGATGTCGGCCGGGAGATTGGTGACGGCGGCCACGCCCTCGACCCGCGCGGCCGGGACATGCTCGAACACGGGCGCGTCCAGCCGGGCCGCCGGTTCGATGGTCGCCGTCATGACGCCGCCGCCAACCGGATACCAGCCCCAGGCTTCGAGGACTGTGTCAAAATTCGCGCCTATTCGCGCGAAGGCCGGCCGCAGCACGTGGGCCACGTAGTGCCACGGCGGACTCATGGGCACGTGCGTCCCGCCACGCATCGTTACCCGCGAGCGGCCGCCCGCGAACAGCAACGGCCACAGGATGGCCTGGAAAATGAGCGTCACCGCCCCGGCCGAGCCACCCTGCGCGGCGTCGCTGACGTCGAAATGGTAGTCACCCGGCTGAGGCGGCATGGCCGGACGAAACTCCAGCGTTCGCGAATCGATGGCATCGCCGGCCAGCGCCGCGCCGCACGTCCGGGCCGCAGCGCGCACGGCGGTCAGGTGTTGCGGCCGCAGGCCCGGCTTGCCGCGGTTGGCGCGAATGTGAGTGAGGCGAAACGAGCGCCCGGTCAGCGCCGACAAACTGAGGCTGGTGCGCAGAACCTGGCCCCCGCCTTCGCCCAGGCGGCCGTCGATGTGGAGCATGGCGTCGGTTAGCCTCGCCCGCCGGCCAACTTCACCGCGTCGGGCGAGCGTTGCAATGCCCCCATGGCCCCCATGCCGAAGGCCGGCCCCAGCGCCAGGACGGCGAATGCCCACCCCCACCCGACCCGGGCGACCAAGACCGGCACGAGCCGGATACTGACCAGCGTCAGCAAAAACCCCAGGCTCGTTTGCAATGTGAGCGTCGTCCCCATGTAGTCCGGTTCGGCCAACTCGCTGATGGCGGCGCTGAACTGGGCCGAGTCGGCGACGACGGCGAAGCCCCAGATCAGGGCGATGAGCACGATGAGGCGCGGGTTTTCGCCAAACAGAAAACCGATGATTAAAGCGCAACTGCCGCTGATCAACAGGCTCAGGATGGTCGTGCGACTGCGACCCCAGCGGTCGGCCAGCCATCCGGCCGCCAGACTGCCCACTCCACCAATGGCAATGACCAGAAAGGCCGCGAGGGAAGCAGCTACCGGGCGGGAGACGCCGGGGAGCATGGAGCCGCCGGCGCGAAAGGATTCCAGCAAGAACAAGGGGATCCACGTCCACATGGCATAAAGTTCCCACATGTGGCCGAGATAACCGAAGGTCGCCAGCCGCACGCCACGGTCGCGCAGCACCCGGCCGGCGTAGCGCCAGCGAAAGACAGCCGGCGCGCCGCGATAGGGGCCAAGGCGGCCGCAAACCAGACCAAGCAGCCCTCCGGCCATGCCCAGTACCGCTGCCACGTAGAGGACGCGCCGCCAATCATCCGCGCCATTCAACGCCCGCAACAGATGCGGCGAGGCCGAGCCGACGGTCAGCGCGCCAACCAGCAAGCCCAGGCCCAAGCCACGATCTTCCTTCATCCACGTCGCCATAATCTTCATGCCGACTGGATAGACTCCCGCCAAAGCAAAGCCAGTGACGAAGCGCAGGGCAACGGCCGCCCCAAACCCGCCGGCGAAGGCGGGAATTGCCGCCGTGGCCGCCGCTCCCGCCAACGCTGCCAGCGCAAAGAGGATACGCGGCGGGTAAATGTCGGCCAGGGTCAACAGCGCGCTGAGAAATGCGCCGGCAACGAAGCCGATCTGCACCGACATGGTCAACCAGGCTGCCTCCGCCGCGCTCAGATTCCATTCGATGGTCAACACCGGCGCGACGGCCGAGGCCGAAAACCATAGTCCCAGCACGAGCAATTCGGCCACGGCAATCGACAGCACTGTCCACCACTTGTTGCTCACATCTCCCTCATTGCCCAAAGGTGTGGGCAGATTATGAAGCAAGGGGTGCTCTTTCACAAGAAACATCAAAAAAGCCCCACCGGGTGGTGGGGCCTGAAGTTAACGGAAGGAACGCCGGCAACGACTCAAGCGTGAACCGTGAAGGCGACGACCACCGACTGGATGAGAATCTGCACGTCGAGCAGAATCGACCAGTTGCGGATGTAGCGCGACTCCAGCTCGACGCGGTCGTCGACGGCGCGGCTGTGGCCGCTGACCTGCCACAGGCCGGTCATGCCGGGCAGCACACTGGTGTAGCCGTTGACGCGGTGGCCGAACTTGAGCAGTTCGGGGCGGGTCATCATGCGCGGGCCGACCAGCGACATGGTGCGATTGAGAACGTTGAACAGCCGCGGCAATTCGTCCAACCCATAGCGGCGCAGGAAACGGCCGACACGGGTCAGGCGCGGGTCGTTATCGATGCAGCCTTGCAGCACTTCCATCCACGACTCGCGGTCGGCGATCAGCCGGTCGTTACCGTCGATGTACATAGTGCGAAATTTGAAGGCGTCGAACTCGCGGCCGTGACGACCCACCACGCGGCGGCGGTAGAACACCGGGCCGGGGGAGTCGAGCTTGATCAGCGCAGCGATGACCATCAGCAGCGGGGCGATGAGCAGTAGCGTGGGGAGGGTCAGAGCATAGTCCAGGCCGAGCTTGAGCCAACGGTTCATCCACCCCATGTTGAGGGTTGGCAGAGTATTAACGGTGTTGGTTGCTGGTGCCCGAAACATTTCTTATCCCTATGTCCTCGACGCTCGCGCGGCGGCAAGCAGTCCTAATCGCCTAGGGATAGTGTAGAGGGCCTCGCTTACGAAAAACCTTACGGAAAACTAACGACTTTTTCACGGCTCTACACGGCTGTGGCGATGGCCGTGCACAGCAGCACGGCCGAAGCCGCCAGCACATTCAGCCGCAAATAACGGATCTCGCGCGCGGCCAGCTTGTCGCGCTCGGCGGCGGCCGTCTCCGGGTTGGCCTCGGCCAGCAGCGCCAGCCGGTTCATGGCCGGATAGAGGCTGAATTGCAGGTAGCCCGTCAGCACCACCATGCCGCCATAGGCCACGTGCTTCAGCAGGATGGCCCACGCCCACAGACTATCAATCGCCAAAAAACCACTGTAGTTCTCGTCGTTGGTCATCTGGATAAAGCCGGTGATGAGCAAGACGACCAGCGCGGCGTTGACCCACGGCAGGAAGCGCTTCTGCAACTGGAACCATTGGTTGGCCGACAGCGCCCCCTGCCGCAGCGCCGGCCAAGCGATGAAAGCCATCAGGGCGATGCCGCCCAGCCAGATGACCGTCGCCAGCAGATGAACCCAATAAGAAGCAACAAGTACCCAGAACGTCATGATTTCACCGGAAAAGAGCATCCACAGATTTCACAAATTGAAACAACATCAGATTCTCCCTCTTCATCTTTCTATAGACGTCTTTTCCATCTCCTTGAGCGCCTCATAGGCCGGGCGCGGCGTGCCGTCGGGCAGCACGATCGACCACCACCATTGCTCGTTGTCCGGCGTCCACTCCCAGTCGGCGATGTAGATCGTCACCATCAGCCCCATCCAGGGTTGCCAGTGTTCGGCGGCATACTGGTAGGCCCGCACCAGGTAGGCGGCCTGCGTTGCCTCGTCTACCCGGTGCCAGGCATATTCGGGGTTCACCTCGTCCAGTGTCCAGCCCATCTCCAGGATGGCGACCTGCTTGCGGCCGTCGCCGTTGGCGACCATGAGGGCGCGACTATCCTCGACGTGGCGGAAGGCGAACCAGCGCCCGCCGCCGTACTCCTCGGCCTCGGCCTCGGCCGGGGCCAGTTCCGGCGGGGCCTTGTAGCCCGGCGCGTTGACGCCCAGCACGTCGAAATAGTCGGCCGCGCCCGCATCGTACATCCCCTGTAGGAACTTCTGGTCGGGCATAGCCTCGGTGCTGTCGGTGCCCGTGGGGGCCAGCCCGGCGGAGATGACGATGGCTGCCGGGTCGGCGGCCTTGATGGCCGTGTAGCACGCCTTCAGCAGCTCGGTGTAGCCGGCCGGGTCGGGCGGCCGCAGCCCCCACTCGCGGTCGAGGTTCGGCTCGTTCCACACCTGATAGGCCCCGATGCGGCCGCGATAGCGCCCGGCCACCGCGCCGCAGAAGTCCCCGAAGTCGGCCGGATCGCCCGGCGGGCCGTTGTCCTGCCACTGGTTGTCGAGCGGCTCCGACCAGAAAGGCTGGCGGTCGAGCCGCACCAGCAGTTTCAGCCCCGCCTTCTCCACCTGCTCGACGATGTAGTCGGTGCGATACCAGTCGAATTGGCCCTTCTCGATGCCCTCGATCTCGCGCCAGGGGAACTTCTGCTTGACCCAGGTGAAGCCCATGTCGTTGATGAGGCCCAGATCGCGCAGCGCCGTGTCCGGTTTCCACCACAGAAAGGCGTGGATGCCATAGTCGGGCGACGGGAAAGACATCACCACCGGCTCATCGCCCATGAGCGCCGGCTCGTCCCCACCCGGCGCACAGCCGGCGAGAAAGAGGGCGAGAAGCGGCAGGAGTAGCAAGAGGCGACGCATGGGGCAGCTGGTCAGTGGCAGTAGACGAGCCTACTGACCACTGACCTATTTATCTACTGCTTAGGGATTCTTCGGCATATCGGCCAGCGCGCCATAGGCTGGCCGCGGGATGCCTTGGGTGTCGATGATGCTATAGGGCACGGGGTCGTCGGTCGGGCCGTTGCCCTTGTTGCCGAAGTCGAAGTTGAACAGGAACGCCAGCCACACGTCGCCGGACTCGTTCATCTGCGTGAACGCCTGAACGATGTAGCCGGCCTGATCTTGCAGCGTGTTGTCCTGGGCAAACTCGAAGCCAAGCGGGAATTCCGCGTAGCCCTCGGAGGTGGCCCAGCCGAACTCGGTCACGCACAGCTTTTTATTCGGGTCAATGGCCTGAACCTTGTCGGCATAGGTGTTGAGCGTCGTGTAAAAGCTCCACGAGTGATGCGGGTTGTCGAACGGGCCACGGAAGGTGGCCGTGGCCGCCTTGGCCGTGGCACCGGCGGCGTCATAGGCCACATCCGGCCCGATGTTGTAGCCGTTGTGATGCGCGCCCACACAGTCGGCGTAGTTGAGCATTCCCGCCGCCAGGGCGCGATCCAGATACTCGAAGTCATCGGCCCATCGCACCCAGTCGCCCGCGCCCGTCGGCGACAGCGCGCCGCTGATGACGATGATGTTGGGGTCCTTGGCCTTGATGGCGTCGTGGGCCACCTGCAGGAAGCGCACATAATCTTCCGGGCTGATGCCGTTGGCGCTGGTCCATTCGCGGTCGAGATTCTCCTCGTTCCAGACTTCGATGGCGTCGATCTGGCCCGGATGGCGGTCGATCATCTCGCCCAGGAAGCGCGCGTACTCGTTGTATTCGTCCGGCGGGCCGTTCTCGCCGCCCGCGGCGCGCGTCCAGGCCGGCGCGCCGACCACGCTGAGCATCAACCGCAAGCCTTTGTTGTGAGCCTCGTCGATCACCGCGTCATAGAAGAACCACTGGTCGTCGCCGGTCGGGTCCGGCTCCACCAGCCACCACTGAATCTGGGCTTTAACCCAGTTCATGCCCAACTGATCGTGGACGGCGGCCATCGTGTCGGCCGGGTTGCCCACTGTGGCGTTGCCGTGAACCTGGATGCCGTAGCCGAACGAATCCGGCGAGAAGGGGCCGCTGATTGCCGGCGTGGCGGGCGGTGCGGCTTCCAGCAGCGGTTCGCCCTCGGCCACGGCCAGCGTCGGCGTGGGCAGGATTTCGCCGGCGATGACCGGCGGCGGCAGCGTGGCGACGGCCGCCTCGGCCGGTTCGGCCGGTTCGGTGGCCGCGGTCTGTTCCAGCGGTGCGGCCGGCTCCGGGGCGGCCTCTTCACCGCCGCAGGCCGCCAGCGCCGCCAGCAACACGACAAGGATCGTCGTCAACCAGGGGATCATTTTGGGATGTCGCGGCATAGGTACCTCCTCCTCTGTCTCACGCAGGGGCGGGTTTCAAACCCGTCCCCACAAGGTTCTTTGTTGTAAGGATGGCTGTCAAAGATGTAAAGGGCGGGTTGTATACCCGCCCTTTACCCATTGATTTGATTATCCACCCATCGCCTGTCGCAGCGTCTCGCAGGCCGGGCAGCTGCCGTTGGGCCGGATCATGGCGTAGCCGGCTTGCGGGTCATCGCCAAACGTTTTGAAGTCGACGTTGAAGACGATGATCATGCGCACGCGGCCGCTCTGGACGCCGACGCGCACGGCCTCGGCCAGGTACTGGGCGTGTTCGGCCACAGTCAGGTTATATGGCGCTCGCCACAGGAAGCCCGCCGGTAGCGAACCCCACTCTTCGCCGCTCAGATAGCCCAACTCGGTGAAGCACAGAGCGCCCGCCCCCGCGTTTGTATAGGCGTTGATCATGCCCTGGAAGTAGCGGGTGTAGTGGCCGCCCGCGCCGCGCGGGTCGCCGCTGGTGGCGCTCGGCGGCATTATGCCCTCGTTGTAGTGGACGCCGATGCAGTCCGAAGCGCTGCCCGCCCCGGCGGCCATCATGCCCGCCACGTAGGGCGCATCGTCGCAGCCCGCGCCGCTGCACCCGCCGAAGAAGCCCGTGGGCGCGGGCGCGCCGGTGATCACCATCACGTTAGGATTGGAAGCCTTGATCTTCTGGTAGGCCGGGCGCAGCATGTTGTTGACGTACGACGTCGGGTCGATCTGGCCGATGGGCCATTCGCGCTCGATGTTCATCTCGTTCCAGACCTCGATGGCATCCGGCCCCAGCGCAGCCACGCCGCCCAGGAAGTTGGTGTACGCCTCGAAATCGATGCTGCTGGGGTAGAGTTGGCCGGGAATGCTGAGCAAAATCTTCATTCCCGCGCCGTGGGCCTCGGCGATTAGCCCGGCCACGGCGTCCGGCGTGTCGCCGGGGCCCCATTTGTGTTGCTTCTTTACCCACTTCATGCCCGCGTACTGCATCGTGCCCGCCGGCATGCCGGCCGCCTGGCCGCCTAGCTCGAAGTTGCCCACGTTGCCGACTGCGGCCACGGGCGGCGGGGCCACGATCGGCGCGGCCGCCGCGCCGCTGGCCGGCGTTCCGCCCGATGCCGCCGCCGGCGGCGGCGCCTCGACGACCGGCAGGCTCACCGTGCTGAAACCGGCATTGACCGACACCAGCTCGCCCAAAATCCAGCCCTCGCTGCCGTTGGGCAGGGTGATGTTGTACCAGTTCCCCTGGTCGTTGCGGCCGATGAGGTTGACCACCGTGCCCGCGCCCGCCCCGCCGGCAATCGTCCCGTAGGAGATGCCGGGGCCGGTGCGCACGTTGGCCGGAGAGTTGACCACGGCCGTGGCGTCGCCCGGCGCGCCGAGGTTGGCGGTGGGGGCTGGGGCGGCCGGCTGGACGCCCGCGCCGCTGGTGGCCGGCGTGGTGGCTGTCGCTTCGGGGGTCTCGGCCGGCGCTTCGGCTACTTCCGGCGCGCCGACGATAACCTCGATCTGGCCCAGGTCGGCCGTGGCCTCGCCCAACACCAGATCGGCTTCCACCACATAGGTGCCGGGATTCTCGGCCGCCGTCCAGGTATAGTCCAGATCGCTGCCGGTCTCGCTGGCGATGACGCTGTCGTTGGCGTCGCGCACCGTCCAGGCGATGGCCGCGCCGCCGGGCTGGGGTGCGTCGCCCTGACCCAGATAGCTGTTCAGTGCCGCGGCATAGGCCGGGCCGCTGCCCAACGCCAGCCCGCGCACCGTCACGCCGCGCAGATTGTAGTCGGCCGCCAATTGCAGGCGGTCGACGAGCGCCGCCTCGCTGACGAACCAGACCGTCTGTTCCTGCCCGGCCTGCTCGAAAGTATACTTGTAGGCCAGCGCGTCGCCGTCCCATTCCAGGGGCGTGGCCGAGCCTTCAAGAACCAGATCGACGGCCGCACCGGGATCGACCTCGACCGCGCCGCCGGCCACGGCCAGTTGGCCCAGATGAGCCAATGCTTGCTCCGACGGCAGCTCGGTGTAGGTGTCGCCGACGCGGTTAATGGCCCCGGCGGTCAGCAGCAGGTTGACTTTGCTGCGGTCGATCTGGCCCACGGTCCAGGCTACGAGGCGTTCGGCCGGGCCGTTTGCGACGTAGGCCGTCGGATCGAGCGGCATCTGGATGTGGACGATGTCGGCCGTGTGGCCCAGCGCCGCCCAATTCTGGCCGCCCGTGTCCCACCCATTGCCGATGGGGGCCGGCGTGCCCAGCGTGAGCGCCAGTTGCATGCCTTCGGCGTGCAGCGCGTCGGCCAGCCGCGTCACCACATCGGTAAAAGCGGCCGACATAGGTCCGGGAATACCCTGGTAGTCGACGTGGACGCCGCTATATCCCTCGGCCTTGGCTTGCCCAACCAGCCTGCTGATCTGGGCGTCCTGCATGGCCGTATCGTTGAGGAAAGCGGTAATGGCCGCCTGGTCGGTAACCGCGCCGCGATTGGTGACGCGCAAATAGCTCGCCGCCCCTTCCGGTGCAGCGGCTACCTCGCCGGACAGGCTGCCGGTCTCGTCGAGCACCAGCGCCCCGGCCGATACCTCGTCCAGCAACGCGGTCACGTCGTCGGGCGTGGTTGCGTCCGGCGCGAGTTCGATGCCAATCATGGGCTGCGCGTTGGGGCTGGTGCGAACAAGCACCAGTGCTTGCGGCAACGCGCCCTCGATGGCCGTAACCTGCCCGGCGTCGGCATCGATCAGGCCGGGCACGTGGCCCCAGGCGTTGCCGTCCCAGCCGCGCAGGTCGATATCCGCGATGTCGGCGTCGTCCAGCCCGCCCGGCAGCGGCACGGCGATCTGCCCGGTGGGCGCGTCGCCGCTAAAGCTGAGGACGTAGGCATCGCCCACCACCGACCCGGCCGGCAGCGCCGCGGCCGCGGCGGCCAGAGCGCCGTCGGCGGTCGTTCCCAGCTCGGCGGCGGCCACACGGCTGACGCCGACAGCCGCGCCGTCACTTGTCGTCAGGGTGACGCCTTCCGGCAGAGCGGTCGCAATGGCGGCCGTCGCCTCGGCCGTGGCGTCGGCTGTTTCCTGTCCCCCACCCAGCCCCAGGCGCGTGCCCAGGGAGATGGGCGGGAGAAATAGTCCCACTAGAATGAGAGCAAGGACGACGATGAAGCCGGCGATAATCGGCCACGACAGACGCTTGCCCGTACTGGTTTCGTTTTCTTCCATGAATCTTAAGCCCCTTCCCGGAAAAATATTTATCTGAGCGTAGTCAGGTTTATCAGGGATGGAAAAAAGGCGGCCCCATAACGCAGCCGCCCACCCTTTCATATTCCGGTTAAACAGTGTGCATTCTAGCACATGGCGGCCCGTGGGCAACCCCCCGCGGGCCGCATAGGCGTTTCATAGGGCTTACATTGATAAAAGGTTAACCTAAGAAGGGGGCACTTGGCGGCAGAGGCCGGGGTTTTGCGGGAAAATTCGGTTTCCAGGTGCGCTTGACAGAGGTAAGGGCGTTGCTATACTCATTTTCAAGATAATGTGCGCCACCGGCGACCGTTCATCGTATCTTGTGTCATCGTCGTCGGGGGTTATTCCGTATTCGATACCATGCCCGCTGGTGGGGGTAGCGAAAATTAAAGGAGAGAAGATTTCAAGATGAGCGTATCCGAACTGTTCAACAGCATGCCGAGCCGTTTCCAGGCCGACAAAGCGGCCGGAGCCGACATGGGCATCCTCTTCAACCTGAGCGGCGACGACGGCGGCCAGTATTTCGTCAACATCAACGACGGCAAGCTCGACGTGAGCGAGGGCGCGCCCGCGGCCTCCCCCAACGCCACCGTCAACATGACTGCCGAGGATTTCAAGGCCATGTCTTCCGGCAGCCTCAACCCGATGATGGCCTTCATGACCGGCAAGATTAAGGTTGACGGTGATTTGAATTCGGTGATGAAGTTCCAGTCACTGGTCGGCTTCTAGGGCGTGAAGACCGCCGGATGAACGGCAGCGTTCCTCCGGCTACAAGACGCAACAGGGTGAGGAGAATTCTCCTCACCCTGTTTATTTTCCCGCCACAACATTCAGGGGCGCTCGTTGAAGTAGTCCAGCAGCAGGGCATGGACGAAGGTGTAGCCGCCGCCCACCTTGCGTAGCAGGTTGCGCTCGGCGGCCAGGTTCAGGAAGCCGGCCGCGTCGGCCGGGAAGCTGCCCCGATCATGGAGAATGGCGCGCAGTCGGCGGTGCTGCAAATAGGCCAGCAGCCCGAACGACAACCCGCTGCCCACGCCCAGGTAAAGGGACAGCCACAGCAGCCAGGCCGCGGCGGGCACAAGCGCTCCCCGCCCGACAACGGCCGCCACAGCGACGGCCGCCCCCCCCAAGACGAGCACCACGGCCGCCACCATTCCCAGCACCATCAATCCGTTGCGGCGCGATTGGGCCACGCCCTGGCCCGGCGTCGTGCGCAGCCGCAGCTCACCGCGCAGCAGGGCATTCTCGATCATCGTCAGCGTGGCCCCGGCCACGGGCAGCAGCGCCAACCAGGGCGTATTCGTCCAGCGGTCGAGCCAGGCCGCCAACGCGCCCAGACCCAGCCCCACAAGCGCCCCGATGCCGAAGCCCAGCGCCGCCCACGGCCATGACCAGCCGAGCGACTCGACGGTCTCGATGCGGCCGAAGGGCAGTCGCCCGCGCAGCAGGAAGCGCCCACTGAGCGTCGGGACGGCCGCGGCCAACAGGCCGATGAGCAGCAGCGCACCGGCCGCCCCCCAGCGGCCAAACAGCAGCAAGATGAAGACCGGCGGCAGCGCCGCGGCGGCTAACAAGCCGAAGACCATCCAACGCGAGCTGCGGGCGAAGCGCCGGCCGGCGTCGGCCGGCAGCCACGACGGCTGCATGTCCTCCAAAAAGAAGGTCGGCTTGAGCGCCCGCGTCATCTGCTTTGCCAGCCACGATAACCAGCTGATAGTGTCGCTGGGCGAGTAACTCATGTTCTTGCCCCGGTAGCGGGCCATGCGCTCGACGTAGACATCAAAGAGGTGGCTGCGGCTGAGCAAGCCGTCGCCCAGGGCGGCCGAGCCGCTCTCCGGCGGCCGGTTGGCGGCCAGGGTCATGATCGACAGCATCAGCGGCGTCTGGGCCAGCTCACGCAGGGTGCGGTCGGCGGCCAGCGAGGCGCGCAGCCCGTCGAGCTTCTTGCCCCGCCGTGCCAGATAGGTGTCGATCTGCTCCGGCGACAGCGGTTGCAGGATGATGGCCTTATCCATGTGCAAGCGGGTCGCCAGGGCCTGATAGTCGCGGTTGCGAGCCGTCACCAGCAGCGCGACATTGGGGTGGCGGGCGCGAAACTCGTTGATGGCTTCGGCGCAGGCCGGGCGGTGGGCCGGGTCGACCTCGTCGAGACCGTCGAGCAGGGGAATGAACTGCCCGGCGTCGATCCACCGCTCGCCCAGCTTGCGGGGCACTTCGTAGTTGTTGGCGAGTTGCTCCACCAGCCATTGGGTCAGGCTGCGGCCGTTGGTATAGGCGGCCAGACTGAACACGGCCGGCATGGGGCACGTCTCGTCGGCCTCGGCCGCGGCCATCAGGTGGCTGACAAGTTGCAGCAGCATGGTTGTTTTGCCCGCGCCCGGCTCGCCCAGAACCAGCAACACGCGCCCGGCGGCGGCGAAGACGTCTTCGATCTTTGTGCCCACCGGTAGCAGCAAATCGTACTCCGGGGCCTGTTGCCAGCTGGGTACGCCGCTGTTGCCCAGCGCCGCCGGTCGGTGGGCGAAGCCGAGATCGATGATCTGGCCGCCGTGGAGCGACTCTTCGAGGACGCCTTCCAGCCAGACGCTGCGCACCCGGCGCAACATGACCGCTCGATTGTGACGCTCCTGCTCGTTCATTCTGCCTGTCCGCCAGTATTTATTGAGTTGAGTGTCCGCGAGGGCGACGGAACAAGGTCATTATACCCGCAGTGCGACCGGGGTTATAATGAATTTGGCGATAAAACGGGACCCAATGAGGCGGATTTCACAGATGAACACCGATCCAGACAATCTTAACCGTGCTCTATGGCGCATTTACAATCGTCCTGACCCGGCGCTGTGGCAGGGCGGCGGCAATCTGCCCTGGAACGACCCCGACTTTTCGGCGCGGATGTTGCGCGAGCATCTGGACGAGTCGCATGGGGCGGCCACGCGACAGGCGGCCGAGCGCGCGGCGCAACTCGACTGGCTGTGGACGCGACTGGCGCTGGGGCCGGGCCACCGGCTGCTCGACATGACTTGCGGCCCCGGCCTCTATGCCGTGGCTCTGGCCGAGCGTGGGCTGCGCGTCACCGGCGTCGACTTCAGCCCGGCGTCTGTCGCTTATGCCCGACGGTTGGCCGGGGAACGGGGTGTGGCCGAGCGCTGTGAATTCATCGAGGGTGACGTGCGCGATTACCAGCCGGAGCCGGAAGCCTATGACGCGACACTGTTCCTCTACGGCCAACTGGCCGTTTTTCCGCGGGACGAGGCCGCGACGCTGCTGCGCAAGGTGGCCTCGTCGCTGCGACCCGGCGGTCGCCTGGCCGTGGAACTGCTCGACCCGGCGCGGGTGGACAAAAAGGATAGCTCGTGGTGGTTCACCGACGACGCGGGGCTATGGGGCGAGCGGCCGTTTCTGCATCTGGGCGAGCGGCGCTGGGACGCGGCCGAGCGGGCGTCGGTCGAGCGCTACACCATCCTGCACCTGGAGACGGGGCTCGTGGACGAGATCGTGCTGTGCGACCAGGCCTACGAAGTCGAAGAGATGACGGCCATGATGCGGGCCGCCGGATTCAGCAACGTGACAAGTTATCCGACTTGGGACGGACTGCCGTTGTATGACGCGGCCGAGTGGGTGAGCTATGTGGCGGAAAAATAGAGCGCTTTTGTCACGCTTGCCCCGCCCGCTCTAGAAAGGACGAGAGGGTTTCCTGGCGAATTCGACCGGCCAGGACGAGAAAATCGGCGTTCATACATCGATCCCATCTCGCTCGATTGTTTCCAGAAGGGAAGCCGTGCATGTGTTGACGTCGACGAGGTTGACCAGCGGCGCGTCACTGATGTCCATCACGGCGCCTAAAGCCCGAAACGTGTCGGCCGGTGAGATGCCCCAAGCGGCGATATCGACGTCGGACCAGCGCGTAAAGCTGCGCTCCTGGTCGGCGAGCGAGCCGAAAACGACGACGCGGGTGGCGTCAAATCGCTCTCTGAGCAAGCCGGCAGCGACACACGCCAGGCGCCATGTTTCCGCCCGTCGTGCGACCTCGGCTTCGCGATCTTGCTCACGCAAACGTTGCGCACTGCGACGGCAGACGGCCAGATCGTCAGGAGTGATGCTTAAATCGGTCATTGATCGTTCCCATCTGAATTGCAGCATGGAATGTGCGCCTTGTTCTAACTTGTCCACCCCCAGCATTCGCCTACAATCCATCCCCATGATCCGTCTCAATGCAGTCGTCAAGCAGTATGGCCTCAATCCTGTGTTACGTGGCGTCGATCTGGCGGTCGAGCAAGGGGAGTTCGTCACCCTGGTGGGGCCGAATGGGGCCGGCAAGAGCACGCTGCTGAGCATCATTGCCACACTCCTGCGACCGTCGTCGGGTGAGGTGACTGTCGGCGGTTGGCGGCTGCCGGAACAAGCCGCACGCGTCCGCCGCCACATCGGCTTGGTGTCCCACCACTCCCTGCTCTACCGTGACCTGACGGCGGCCGAGAACCTGGCCTTCTTCGCCCGCCTCTATCGACTGGACGACGCCGATGACCGGGTGGCCGGCGCGCTGCGCCAGGTCGGGCTTCTGGCCCGCCAGCGCGACCCCGTGGGCACGTTCTCGCGCGGCATGATCCAGCGCCTGACCATTGCCCGCGCCACGCTCCACGAGCCGGACGTGCTGCTGCTCGATGAGCCTTATACGGGGCTGGATCAGGAAGCGACGGCGCTGCTCGACGACCTGCTGCGCGCCGAGACGGCCCGCGGGCGCACGATTCTGATGATTACCCATGATCTGGCCCATGGTCTGGGGTTGGCCGACCGCCTGGCCATCCTTTACGGTGGCCGCATCGCCCGCGAAACCAAACGAGACGACATCAACCCGGCGGCCGTGTACGATCTCTATACCGACGTGACGATGGGCGAATGATATCCGTATGAAGAGGAATAATCCGCCGATCAAGCCGATGAAGCAGATTGAAGAAACGTATCTTTATTATCTGCGGAATCTGCCTAATGCAGATAAAAACCTTCATCCGTTCCTCGTCCGGCTTAATCTTTAGACTATGAACGAATTTTGGGCGGCCGTCTGGGCCGTGGTCTGGAAAGACCTGCAAATCGAAGGACGAACGCGCCAGACCGTAAGCGTCATGGTGATGTTCTCGCTGGCGACGATCATCATGTTCAACTTCGCGCTGGGCATGGCCGTCAATGTCAACCTGAGCGCCGGGCGAGACGTGGCCCCGGCCCTGTTCTGGGCCATCGTCCTGCTGGCGGCCATCCTGGGCCTCAACCGCTCGCTGGCTCTCGACCGCGAAAATCAGGTCTTCGATGCCCTGCTCATCGCCCCTATCCCTCGCACCGCCCTCTATGTGGGCAAGGTGATCAGCGTCACTCTCTTTACCCTGCTGCTGGACGCAATTCTGGTTGTCCTGTTCACCGTCTTTTTCAATCAGCCGTTCTATCTGCCGGTAGTGCTATTGGTGGTGGTGCTGGGCACGGTCGGCTACGTCATCGTCGGCGTACTCATCACCTCCATGACCATCCAGAGCCGCACCCGCGAAGTGTTGCTGCCGGTGCTGCTGCTGCCGGTGTCGCTGCCGCTGGTGCTGCCGGCGGCCATGGCGACGGCCACCTACATCGCCTCGGCCATGAGCGGCGAGGCCTCCTGGGCCTTGGTGCAAGCGCCGGTCTTGCTGGTCATCGCCTATGACCTGCTCATGCTCGGTGTCGGTTTATTTGCATACCAATTTGTGGTAGAGTCATAGAGAATTACGAATTACGAATTACGAATTACGAATGAAGAGCGTGACTGGGCCCAATAGTTCGTTGGCTCGTCCGTCAAATTTGCGTGGAGCGTATGTCAGATGTCTACCCTAACATTGTCCAACCCGCGGCTTGATCGCGCGATTCGCGTCATGAATGTCCTGGCGGTGATCGGCATGGTCATCGCCATCGGTGCCAACTTCTTCTTTGCGCCCACCGAAAACACCATGGGCAACGTGCAGCGCCTGTTCTACTTCCACGTCGGCGCGGCCTGGGTTGGTGCGGTGGTGTTTGGCGTGGCCCTGGTGTGTGGCCTGCTCTACCTGCGGCGCGCCAATCGTCTGTACGATGTGCTCTCGATGGCGTCCATCGAGGTGGGGTTGGTCTTCCTGACCATGACCATCGTCGGCGGCTCGTTCTGGGGCAAGCCGGCCTGGAACACGTGGTGGATCTGGAGCCCGCGCCTGACGCTGATCACCGTGGCCTGGCTGGTCTATGCCGCCTACTTTATGCTGCGCGGGGCCATCGAAGACCCCCACAAGCGCGCCCGCTATGCCGCCATCTATGCCATCATTTCCTTCGCCACCATCATCCTGACCTACCTCAGCATCCGCATTTTCCGCGACATTCATCCGGTCGTGGTCGGCGGCACGACCGAAGCCGCCGCCGGTGCGTCCCAGGGCTTGCAGGAGTTCAGCGGCCTCGACTCGGCCAAGATGGGCATCACCCTGCTCATCAACGTCATCGCCTTTTCGCTGCTGGGCACGGCCTGGATCCTCATTCGCATCCGCCTGCAAAACCTGATCGACTATGCCGACACGTTGAAGGCCCGCGCGTCGGCCTACCTGAGCGGCCGCCCCCTCAGCGGCCCGGCGATGATCAACGGCCTTGTGCTCACCCTGCCCCTGTTCCAGCCGCAGATCGAGAATCCCAACAGCTTTAACCAGTATCTCATTGGCGGCTACACCATCATGTCGGGCCTGTGCCTGTTCTACATGCTCTACCTCTATGTCCGCCAGCGCAATCTGCAGAAAGACATCGCTCTGCTGGCGCAATTGTTACAGGAAGATAAACGACCGCGGCGCTAGCCCGGCGCACCGCTGAATGGGGATGGGCGTGTGGTATACTTCCGGCGTAAGAAAGATGATGTGAATGTTGTCCAATTGGCAGAAGAGTGCGGGCGGTAAGCCGGGCTCACGACGGCTCGGCAAGGCTGTCCCACCCATTGCCTATACCGGAATCCTTACTATGTCCAGCCGAGAGAATATCCCCTATGTCTGATCTGAAAGCGCCCGCGCCGTCGCCGCGCAAATTATCGACCATCCAGCTGGTGCTCATCGGGGTCGGCGCCCTTCTGGTCGTCTTCCTGATCATCGGCTCGATCATCCGGCCGGATACGAGCGAGCAACTCGTCTTCGGCGTGCAACAGCAGCCGTTCGCCGCGCTGGCTGTGCTGGCCTTCCTGGGTGGGCTGCTCAGCTTTGTCTCGCCCTGCACCCTGCCCATCCTGACCGCCTACTTCGCCTTCGCCTTCCAGAGCGACCGGCAGCGCATCGCCGCCAACACACTGGCTTTCATGCTGGGCCTGGCAACGACCTTCTCCCTGCTGGGCGCGACTGGTTTCGCGCTGGGCCGCGTCCTGGGTCAGAATCAGGGCTTCATCATGCTCATCGGTGGAGCAGCCATCGTCATCTTCGGCGTCATGAGCCTGCTCGGCCGCGGCTTCACCGGGGCCACGGGCCTGGCCAATCAGGAGCGCAGCCCCGACATGCGCAGCTCCTATCTCTTTGGCCTGACCTTCGCCATCGGCTGGTCGGCCTGCGTCGGCCCCATCCTGGGCGTCATCCTGACCCTGGCCCTGCAGACGGCCACCGTCTGGCACGGCATGATGCTGTTGTTTATCTATACGCTGGGGCTGGGCCTGCCGCTGTTGGTCGTCTCGACCTTCTTCGGCCGCATGAGCCGCCAGAGCGCCTTCTGGCGGGTCCTGCGCGGCAAGGGTTGGACGTGGGATACCCACGTCTTCGTCGTCGCCCTCATCTGGGTGCTGGCCCTGTGGCGCATCGTGGCCGCCTTTGTCGAATACGCCATCCGGCAGGTCGGCTTCCTCGACGGACTGACCTACACGCCGGCCATCGAGTTCGGTATCCTGGGCCTGCTGCTCATCGGGGCAGTCCTGTGGACGGTCACCGGTAGCGAGTCGCGCCATACCACTGTGCATCTGCACTCGACCCAACTCATCAGCGGCGCGCTGTTCATCCTGCTCGGCCTCCTGATGCTGGAAGGGCAAATGGGCCTGATCAACGGCGTGCTGGTGCGCTGGTCGGCCGTCATCGACGAAAGGACGCTGGCTTTTCAGGACTGGCTCCTGACCGCCCTCAGCCGGTAAACCCTGATGACGGAGCCTCAGGACACCCAATCGTCGCCGCCGTCCGGCGACGCACCCGTGCCGCGGGTGCTGTTGCTCGTCTTTGGCCTGGCCGCGCTGGCCCTGGCCGGCGCGCTGCTGGTCTATGCTTACGGTCGTTTCAGCGACCGCGCGGCAGGAGATGAGACGGCCGCCCTGCAATCGATTCCCGCTTTCAGCGGCACGGCCGAAAGCGGCGTGGCCGGCGTGGGTGGCCTGGCCGACGATTTGCCGCAGGCGGGCGACCCAGCCCCCGACTTCGAGTTGCCCACGCGCGACGGCGCGACGCTGCGCCTGAGCGACTATCGCGGGCGGCCGGTTATCCTCAACTTCTGGGCCACCTGGTGCGCCCCTTGCCGGCTGGAGATGCCCGAGCTGCAACGAGCGCAGGCGGAATTCGACGCGGCGGAGGCCGATGGCCCTATCATCCTGACCATTAATCAGGGCGATTCAGCCGAGCGCGTGGACGAGTTCTTCGCCGAGGTAGACCTAACGCTGGCGGCGCTGCTGGATGGCGACGGCGATGTGGGCGTGACCTACGGCGCGTTCTTCCTGCCCACGACAGTCATCATCGGGGCGGACGGCACGGTAACGGCCATCCATCGCGGCATGATCTCGCGTGACCAACTGGACGGCTATCTGGTCGACATGTCCCCCACCCAAGGCTCCTGATGATCGACCGCATTTTTTACACCCTGTCCCGCCGCTGGCTGCTGTTTCTCAATCTTTTGGTGGCCCTCTATGTCGGCTTACCCATGCTGGCTCCGGTGCTCCTGCACGGGGGTTTGACCGGCCCGGCCAATCTCATCTATCGCGCCTATAGCCCCATGTGCCACCAGCTGGCCTCGCGTTCCTTCTTCCTGTTTGGCGAACAACCGGCCTACCCGCGGGCCATCGCCGGGAGCGACCTCACGCCCATCGAGGCCTATATGCCGGGCATCCCCGAATTCGCCGGGGCCTCGCCCGACCCGGCGCAATGGGGCACATTCCTGTTGCCGGCGCGCGCCTTCCGCGGCAACGAGCAGATGGGCTACAAGATGGCCCTGTGTGAGCGGGACATCAGCATCTACCTGTCGATCCTGATCGGTGGGCTGATCTACGGCGTGGTGCGGCGGCGCGGTCCGGTGCGGCCGTTGCCTTTCTGGTTGTTCCTGATCATCGGTTTGGGCCCAATCGCCCTCGACGGCTTTAGCCAGCTCTTCAGCCAACTTTTCATCGGCCTGGGGGCCGAGAGCCTGATGAGGCTGCTGCCCCTGCGCGAAAGTTCGCCGCTGTTGCGCAGCCTGACCGGGGCACTCATGGGCTTCAGCATCGTCTGGTTGATCTATCCGCGCCTCGACGACCAGTTCACGATGACGGCCGACGACATCAAGCGGCGGCTGGCGGCGCGGGAAACCCCCTCGCCGGTCGAGCCATTGGCGTCCGAGTAGACTGGCGAACCGCGAAATTTGTCCCTCGTTTCTTCCCTGTATAATTAAATAATGACCTCGCCTCCTCCAACCGGCACGATCACATTCCTGTTCACCGATATTGAAGGCAGCACGCGCTTGTGGCAAGCCCAGCCGGGTAGTATGGCACACGTCTTGCGCCGCCACGACCAGTTGCTGCGCGAGGTGATGACGGGGCACGAAGGCTATATTTTCAAGACCGTTGGCGACGCGTTTTGCTGCGCCTTTCCTGCTGCACAGCAGGGCCTGGCGGCTGCGCTGGCGGCCCAGCGAACCCTGGCGAGAGAACCGTGGCCGGCGGATATCGGCGCATTGCGCGTGCGCATGGCCCTGCACACCGGCACGGCCGACGAGCGTGACGGCGACTACTTCGGCCCGACGCTGAACCGGATCGCCCGCCTGCTCGCCGCCGGACATGGCGGCCAGGTGTTGTTGTCGGCCGTGACTGCGGGTCTGGTGCGCGACGGGCTCCCGCCGACTGTATCGCTCGTGGACCTGGGGTATCACCGCCTGAAAGACCTGACCGAGGGCGAAATTATCTATCAGCTTGTGGCCGACGATCTGCCGCGTGACTTTCCGCCGCTGCGGACCCTGGATGCCGGGCGCAACAATCTCCCGTTACAGGCGACATCCCTCATTGGCCGGCGGCGGGAGGTCGATGAAATCATGGATTTGTTGCGTGACCCGGACGTGCGGCTGGTCACGCTCACGGGTATCGGTGGGACGGGCAAGACGCGCCTGGCGCTGCAAGTGGCGGCCGAACAAGCGGACGAATTTGAACATGGTGTTCATTTCGTCGATCTGTCACCCGTCACCCTGCCGGACGGGGTCGCGCCGGCCATCGCCAACGTGCTGGGTATCGCCATGCGGGGACAGGAAAGCCCGTTCGAAACCCTCAAGAAGTATCTGGGATCGCGACAACTGTTACTGGTGCTGGACAATTTTGAGCAGGTTATCGACGCCGCGCCATTGGCGGCCGATCTCCTGGCGGCCGCACCCAAGCTTGAAATTTTGGTCACCAGCCGCGAGTTGCTGCGGGTGGCGGGTGAATATGAATACGCTGTGCTGCCGCTCACCTTGCCCCAACTCGGCCAACCGTTTACGGCCGGCGAAGCGCTTCGGTTCGAGTCGGTCGCCCTGTTTGTGGAACGGGTCAGGGCTAACCGCCGCGACTTTGTCCTGGATGACCATAATGTGCGCGTGGTGGCCGAAATTTGCGTGCGACTCGATGGCTTGCCGCTGGCCATCGAGCTGGCCGCCGCCCGCACCCGCCTGTTCTCGCCCCAGGCGCTCCTGGACCGCCTGGACAACCGGCTGCAGGCGCTCGGCGACGGCCCGCGCAACGCGCCAGCCAGACAACGAACGCTGCGGGCAATGATCGATTGGAGCTACGATTTGCTGGACGGCCCCGAAAAGAAATTGTTTTCCCGGCTGTCCGTGTTTAGCGGGGGATGGAGCCTGGACGCGGCCGAGGCGGTATGTTGCGCGGGGCTGACCATTGATGTGCTCGCAGGTCTGGAGTCGCTTCTCAACAAGAGCTTGGTTCGCCGGACGCCGGGATCGTCTGAATCGCCGCGCTTCACAATGCTGGAGACCATCCACGAGTATGCGGCTGCTTCGCTGGAGGAAAGCGACGAGGGGGAAGAACTGCGGCGGCGACACGCCGACTACTTTTACGATCTGGGGATTGCCGCCGCCGATGAATTGCGCGGTTTCAACCAAATGAAATGGCTCAATCGCCTCGATCTGGAATGGGATAACTTGCGAACGGCGCTCACTCATTATCTGGGGGGCGCTGATATCGGGAAGGGCGTTCAACTGACGGCCGCCCTGCGTGACTTCTGGCTGTACAGCTACCGGCACATTGAAGGCGAGCGATGGATTGCCCGCGCCAGCAGCTTGAAGGCTGGTATCCCGCGCCCGGCACGAGCCGACCTGATGATCACGGCCGGCATGATGGCCACCTATCGTTCAAAGTTTAGCGAGGCGAACCGTTCGTTCGAAGAGGCGATTGCCATCGCGCAGGATGAAAATGACCCGCGTTTGCTGGCCTGGGCGAAGATCTGGTGGAGCATGGCGATGTTTGGCCGCGACAACCCGAATCACCCACTCGCGCTGCAACGAACCCGGGAAGCCATTGAGGTCTTCCGGACGATTGACTACCTGCCGGGTTTATCCCAGGGTATGAATATTTATGGGGAACTCCTGCGTTCGGCCGGTGAGTTTGAGGAGGCGGAGGCGATCTACCGGGAAATCATCCCGCTTGCTCTCCGAATCGGCGACTACCGGCGGGTGATATTCCAATATGCCAATCTCTGCATGATCGCGTATGAGCGGCGCGAACCGGAGACCATGCTTTACTATGCCCGACTCGCCTTTCCGCTGAGCCTTGAATACCGCGTGGAGGAGACGGTGGCCCTGTTTCTCATCTCCACGGCCGTTGTTGCCGCGTGGTATGACCGGCATCTCAGCGCGGCACGCCTGATCGGCGCGGCCGACGCCTGGTATGAGGAAACGGCGGTCAAGGTTCAGGCCACAGATGTTGAAGGCGAGTCGGAGATGAGGCAAGAAATTCGCCGGGCCATGGACGAAGCCGATTACCGGCGGGAGTGGAGTACCGGCCGGGCCATGACACTGCTGGCAGCCGTCGATCTGGCCGAACAGGAGATCGACATTCTGGGTGATCTGCTTGCCGGCGATGGCGTGTCCACGGAAAGCTCCAGTCACTTCCCGGAGGCGGGATAAACTGAAGGTGCGGGCCACCAGCGACAATCGGTTCGTATCAGTGAATCAAGACGCATGAACAACCAACTTCAATCGATTGGTTCGCCTCATCGTCAGGCGGAGGAACTGGCCGCCGAGCTGCGAGCTGCCCAGGAAGAGCTACGCGCGGCCGAGGCTGAATTAGCCGAGGAACAGGCGGCCGTCAATGCCTTCCGCATGCACGCCCGTCTGATGCTCGATGATCTGACCGACGCTATTGCAGCCCTGCTGGCCGAAAAACAGTCGTTGTTGACCCGGCTGGAATTGCAGCGGCAGGCCGGCGATGACAATCCGCTCGGCCCCGATGCTGACCCCGTTCCGGCCGACGACGATGAGGCGCTCGACCTGCTGCCGACGGCCACGCCGCGCGACAAGGCGGCCGAGAAGCGCCTCTACCGCGAACTGGCTCGCCGTTTTCATCCCGACCTGGCCGAGGGCGCGGCCGAGCTGGCCTATCGCACGTCGGTGATGACGGCCGTCAACAGTGCCTACACCGCGGGCGATATCCAGGCACTCTACGACCTGGCCGGCGAACTGGAGCCGGGCGAGATTCGCGAGTTGGCGGGCATCGAGACCCGCGAGTTGCGCCAATTGCGCGAACGCATTCTGCAATGTCGCCGTCGCCGTCGCAAGGTGGGCCGCCGGCTCCAGGCGCTGCGCGAGGACAAGACAGCCCGCCTGTGGCGCAAGGCCCGCACGCTGGACGACAAGAATGAAGACTGGTGGACGGCCGTGCGCCGCGACCTGGAGGCGGCGCGGGCGCGGCTGGAGCAGGAAGTCACCGACCTGTGGCAGCAGGTGGAGGCCGCCGGCCTAATTGATGACTTGAACGCGGCAGATATGAAGAATGGCTAGTTCGATCATTCTCCTGCTTGCGGCAACGTTGTGAGCGCCTACCGTTCACCGCGTCATTGCGCGCCTTCACGCGTAGGGGCGGGACAACCGGCGAGAGGCCTCCTCTGTTCACAATAGCCATTGTTCGCCGGTTGTCTCGCCCCGTGTGGTTGGCCGCCGGTTAGGAAACCGGCGCTACATTAAATCTCCCAACGGTAGTGAACGAGATAGCTGACGTAGTAGCGACCTTCCCAGCGCTCAATGCCGACAAGCCAGGTGCCCCAATCGAATTCCTGGTCGGCCGGGGCGGGTCGGTGGGCGCTGTAGAAACGCACGGCCTCGTAGCCTTGGGGCAGAATAGTCAGCCCCGCCGTCGGCCCAAACACGCCCTCATCGCAACGCCAATCGCCGGCTGCCAGCAAGTCGCTCTCCAGTTGCGGCAGCACGACATCGGCAAATGTGCCGCGGATGGACTTGCCGCTACCGTCTTCCGTGCCCCAGTCGTACTTCTTTTGGGCGCGGAAGATCGTCTGTATGTCTTCCCCGGCGAAAGTCACTTCCGGATTCCACCAGTTGACGCGGACGCGCAACCCGCGGTCGGGATGGACGAGATCGCGCATCAGCCTGCCGTTCTCTTCGGCGAGGGCTTTCTGCAATTGATTGAGCAGGTCGGTCACGGCCGGGTCGCCGCAGAACGTTTCATGGCTCACGTCTTCGGTCAGGAAGCGGCTGTTCACCCAACCGTCACCGGCGGCCGTCTCCACCGGCAGCCAGAATCCGCCACCGCGAATCGATTGCCCTTCGTCGATAACCTGGATGCCGGTCGTGCCGGGCAGCAGCTCGGCAACGACAGCCGCATCGGGGTCGGGGCGGCGGCGCACATTGAGCGTGTCGTCGGCGCTCACAAAAGCCACGCGATAGCCGGCGTCGGCGGCGGGCGCGAAGGTCGCCACCGGTGTGGCCGTGGCGGCGGGAATAGGGGTGGATGTCGGCGCAGCGGTCGGTTGGCCGCCGTCGGTGGTCGGCAAGGGGGGCGCGACGGTCGGCGGCGGGGGCAGCGTGGCCGTCGGTTGCAGCCCGGCCAGCGTGGGCGTAGGCGCAATCGTCGACGGCGCGACGGTCGGCTGCCCGGCGTCGGCCGTGGGGATGGGGACGGTGACGGCCGGCGTGGGGATCACCAGATCGGGCGCTTCATCGCCGCCACAGGCGGCAAGGATCAAAACCAAAGCCAGAAGGACGACCGCCCACACCTTCCGGCCGGTGAATTTATCGGTGTTCATAAACATAGACATATCGGTTATTAGGCCGGTCACGTCGTGGGGGCGAGGAAAGCTATGGGCGGGTTTGACCGGCGGCTACTAGATTCTTTCTGGTAAGTAGACGCCAAGTGGTCGCCGAAAGTTCCCCGGGTTCGGAGTTAGCCGTTTTAGTGGCGTCCCTTTTTTGCGAGCCGTGCAAGAACGCCACTAAAGTGGCTTGCAACGACCGGGGATCACAAATTGAACTTGATATTCAGCACGTCGCCATCGACCACGGTATAAGTCTTGCCTTCCTGCCGCAGCTTGCCGGCCGTGCGCGCCCCGGCCATGCCGCCCAACCCCACCAGATCATCGTAGTGAACGACTTCAGCCCGGATAAAGCCTTTCGCCAGGTCGCTGTGGATAGTGCCCGCGGCATCGACGGCACTGGCCCCGCGCTTCACTTCCCAGGCCCGCACCTCGTCCTCGCCGACCGTAAAGAACGACTGCAAGCCCATCAGGTCATAGCTGAGGCGGATAACGCGGTCAAGGCTTAGCTCGGACACGCCATACTCCTCCATGAACATCGCCAGCGATTCATCATCCCCGGCGGCGCTCAGCTGGGCCAACTCCATTTCCAGGCGACCGCGAATATAGGCCAGGATCGTCCCCGGCTGCTCATAGGTCAGCGCCGGTTCAGGCTGATCGTCGCCCAGATTGATGAGAACGATCTTCGGCTTCAGCGTCAGCAGCCCGTAGCCGCGCAACCCTTTGAGCTGCTCCTCGGTCAGGTCGAGCGTACGCAGCGGCCGGTCGGCCGACAGCGTGGCGTTCATCTCCTCGAAGAGCGCCAGCTCGGCCTGGGCGGCGGCCTTGTCTTTCGACGCGCCTTTCTTCAGCCCTTCCTGGATTTTCTCGATGCGCCGCTCGACGGTTCCCAGATCGTTGATCAGGAACTCCGTGTCCAGCGCGGCCAGATCGCGGGCGGGGTCAACGCGGCCGTCGGGATGGGGCACGCTGGCATTCTCGAAGGCGCGCACGACGTGGACGAAACCTTCCAGCCCGGAAAGGTGATTGAGCAATTGCGGGCTAAGCCCGCCCGCGTCGTCGTCGCTCTTCTGCAAGCCGGCCACGTCGCTGTAGGTGATGCGGGCGTAGGTCGTCTTCTTGGGGTTAAACATGCGGCTGAGCACGTCGACGCGCGGATCGCGCACGTCGACCACGGCCGTCACCACGTCGAAGCGGCCGCCCATGCTCTGACCGGTGGGAGCATTGCCCAGGGTCAGGGCGTTGAAGATGGTGGTCTTGCCCGACGAGGGCAGACCGATAATGCCTAATTTCATAATTGTGAAGTATAGCAGCCCTCATCGCTGTCGCTAGCGTAATCGTTGTCGCAATCACAATCGATCTGCTCATTTCGATTCCGCTAACGACTATGATTGCGATAGCGATCCCGGTCCCGGTTCCATTCTGCGCTGAGGGTGTTTATAATGGCCCTTGATGGCTCCCTACCCCCAGCGCGGCAACCTGCCCGGCGCGCTCAGTTCGTTTATTGGTCGCCAACGGGAAATGGCCGAAGTCGAAGGCCTGCTGGCCGAATACCGGCTGCTGACCCTGACCGGCGCGGGCGGCTGTGGCAAGACGCGCCTGGCCTTGCAAGTGGCCGGCGGATTACAGGAACGTTACCCGGACAGTGTCTGGCTGGTAGAGTTCGCGCCGCTGGCCGACGATGAGCTGGTCTCCCAGGCGCTGGCCGCTGTCCTGGGCGTGCGCGAACAGCCCGGGCAATCCCTGAGCGCATCCCTGATCGAGTATCTTCATCACCGTGAACTGCTACTGCTATACACGCATCCTCAACAAGCTCGGCTTTTCGTCGCGGGTGCAAATCGCTACCTGGGCGATTGAGAAAGGGCTGCACCAGCCGGGGCGCTAGCGAGTTAGGGTTGTAGAAGAATCAGTGTAAAACGCTCAGTAACTCTTCGGCGTTCACGTTGACAAAGGTCTCGGCCACGGGCGCGACGGCCAATCGCGCGCGCAACTCATCCTGGCGGTGGGGCGCGCCGACCAGGGCTGTTTCCACGTCGGCCGGGTCGCGGCGGGTGAAGAAGTCGCCATAGAAGCGGGCGGCGCGAATGATGCCGGCGTCCACTTCCAGCGCGGCCTCGACGGTGCCGCCGGGCGTGCGCACCCGCTTGCTGAAGTTATAGGCCGGCGAACGGCCGTAATTCCACTCCCAGGTGGCATACTTGGCGTCCCGCAGGCGCTCGATGGCCGCGCGGTCGTCGTCGTTGAAGGGGTAGCGTTCGGCGTCGGGCGTGGCCATCATGACGTTATCCAGGAGGCAATCGCGAAATTCCAGCACGGTCATTGGCCGCGGCAGGTGCTCGCTGATGTTGGTCACCCGGCCGCGCACCGACTTAACCGCCTTGTCGGCAAACTTGGCCGGGTCGGGCCGCAGCGCCTCGGCCACATCCGCCATCTGCGCCGAAAACAGCAGCGTCCCGTGATGGAGTACGCGACCGTGACGAATATACTCGGCGTTGCCGGAGAACTTGCGGCCGTCGATGGTCAGGTCGTTGCGTCCCTCGAAGCGGGCGTCGACGCCCAGGCCCTGCAAGGTAGCCAGGATCGGCCGGGTGAAGCGCCGGAAATCGAGATCGGTGTTGTGGTCGCCCCGGACCACAAAGGTGAAATTGAGGTTGCCCAGGTCGTGGAAGACCGCGCCGCCGCCGGACATTCGCCGCACCACGGGGATGTTGTGTTCGCGCACGTACTCGGCATTGATCTCGGCCAGCGTGTTCTGATGGCGGCCGACGATGACGGCCGGCGCGTTGCGCCATAGCATGAAGCAGTCGCGGTCGAAGTGTTCCATGACGTACTCTTCGGCCGCCAGATTGAAATAAGGGTCGGTTTCGTGTCGGATGATGCACAGCATAATATCTCTCGGCTCCAACCCTGGATGATAGCCGCGAGTGCGCCAAATGACACCTGATATGCTACCTGGAGCCAATGTGCAGATTGATTTCGAAGCCGTTGACAACTCCCCTGGACGAACTTTGGGCAATATAGTGCATTTGCCCCCCTTTTGTAAGAAAATGAAAGATTAATTGGTGCAACTGTCACCAGGAAATGCACATTTATGGGAGAGTCACATGTCCAAAAGTAAATCTGCCCCGGCCCTCAGCAACGCCGAAATGGAAAAGAAATTTGCTGGACTTCGCCGTTTCAACCTGATCATGGGATTTCTGCATCTTGTCCAGGGCATCTTCATGATCGTCGTCAGCAATGACACGACCTATCCGATCTTCACCAACTATCTGAATTTCGATCCCGCCACCTTCTCGCTGACGCCCAACTCGCAATTGTTTTACGAGTTGCGCTTTGGGCCGGCGGTGGCCGCCTTTTTGCTGATCTCGGCCGTGGCCCACTTTTTCCTGGGGACCATCGGCTATTCGCGCTATGTGGCGAACCTGAAGAAGGGGATGAACCCCATCCGTTTCTATGAGTACGCCCTTAGCTCCTCGCTGATGATCGTCCTGATCGGCATGCTGATCGGTCTGTGGGACCTGGGTGCCATCATCCTGATCTTCACCCTGAATGCGACGATGAATTTGTTCGGCATCATGATGGAGCTGCACAACCAGCACACCAAGCGCACGGACTGGACGGCCTTCATCTATGGCTGTATCGCCGGGATCGTGCCGTGGATTGTCATTATGTTGTACTTCATCGGCGCGGTGAATTCCGGCGACGCGAAGCCGCCGGCCTTCGTGTACGCTATCGTGCCGACTCTGTTCGTCTTCTTTAACATCTTCGCCATTAACATGGTGCTGCAATACAAAAAGGTTGGGCCCTGGAAAGATTACCTGTTCGGCGAGCGTGTCTATATCATCCTCAGCCTGTCGGCCAAGACCGTGCTGGCGTGGTTGATCTTCACAGGGACGCTCGCGCCTGTTTGATGAAGCGAGCAGTTGACTGGGCTGGTGCGGCCTTGTTGGGGAAGCGAGCGGCCGATATTGCCGATGAATTACACCAATCCGTGTGACCGATTGGGGCCAACGTAATGCGGCGGAGTCGCGTGGCTATGATATAATGAGCGCGCGACTGAGCCGTTAAATCAAGAGATGGACCACGATCTTCTCTTTCTAAATAGTCTCTCCCATCATCAGGAGGTTCCCATGCTTGTCCGCGAACTCATGACCCCCAACCCCATCACCATCCGGCCGGATACGCCGGTGCCCGATGCCCTGCACCTGATGCGCGAGCACAAGGTGCGCCGCCTGCCGGTCGTCGATGCCCACGGCCGTCTCGCCGGCATCGTCTCCGACAAAGACCTGCTCTATGCCTCACCCTCCCCAGCCACCACGCTGGCCGTGTGGGAGATCCCCGAATTGCTGGCGAAGCTCAAGGTCGAGAAAGTGATGACTCGCGACGTCATCACAGTGTCCGAGAAGACGCCGCTGGAGGAAGCGGCGCGCATCATGGCCGACAAGAAGATCGGCGGCCTGCCTGTCATGCAAGGGCCGGACCTCGTCGGCATTATCACCGAGACCGACCTGTTCAAGAGCCTGCTGGAGCTGCTGGGCGGCCGGCGGTCGGGCGTGCGCATCGCCGTGGCCGTGCCCGCCGTTAAGGGTGTGTTGTCCAAGATTACCACGGCCATCTTTGACGCCGGCGGCGACATCGTAGGCCTGGGGATGAAGGGTATCCTGGGGTCTTACGGCGATACGGCCGAGGTGGTGCTCAAGGTGAGAGACGTGGAGCGCGACGCGCTGGTCGCCGCGCTCAAACCGGTCGTCACCGAAGTGCTCGACGTGCGCGAAGTATAATCTGTTTGTAGGAGATGGCCTGGTGACCTTTCGTGCCACGCTGGAACTCAACGGTAAGACCGCCACAGGTATTCGCGTGCCGTCGGAGTTTGTCGAGGCTCTGGGCTCCGGCAAAAAACCGGCCGTACGCGTCACCATCAACGGCTATACCTACCGCAGCACCATTGCCGTATACGGCGGCGACTTTATGCTGCCGGTCAGCGCCGAAGTCCGCCACGGGGCAGGCATCGCCGCCGGGGACAAGGTCGAGGTCTCATTGGCGCTGGACACCGAGCCGCGCACGGTGACCGTGCCGCCCGATCTGGCCGCCGCCCTGGATGCCGACGCCGCGGCGCGGGTCGCCTTCGACGGCCTGTCCTACAGCAACAGGCGCGGGATTGTGCTGTCAATCGAGAGCGCCAAGACGGACGAGACGCGCCGCCGGCGCATTACCAAAGCGGTCGAGAATCTGGTACAGGGGCGTGCCTGATGGATGAATCGGCCGGCGATAATTCATCGTTTGGCCGGGAGCCATTCCATCTATGTGGAGAGGTTGGGGTGGCATGGCGCGACGACTGCTTGTAGGCTTTTTGTTGGGCGTTCTGATCGGCGCTGTATTGTGCGCTGGGCTGTTTGGGGTGCGGGCGCTCCTCGACGGGACCAGACCGGCCGAGGCCTTGGGCTTTAGCCTTGTCGTGGCTGTTGTCGGCGGCTTCCTGGGCGGTATCGTCGGCGCGGCCGTCGGTCTGGGCAAGCTGGGTAGTTTCGGCGGCGCGCTGGCTGGGCTGCTGGTTTCCTTGGTCGTCGCCGGCCTCTACGTGATTGGCTTCAGCCGCGCCGGGCAATATGGTCATTTCCTGAGCGAATCGCGGATCATTATTGTCGGGCTTACCACGCCGCTGATCCTGACCGGCGTGTCCGTCGCTGCCCTCCGCCGTTTCCTCGCCGCCCGCCTGTAGCTCTGAGCATTGGAAGGATAAAATCGGGTTTCTCCTGAGTGGCCGAGAAACCCGATTTTGGGTCTTGACATATTCCCATATAGGAATATAATATAACTCATGGCGCGAACGCCCACGACATCAGATGCTTTCAACGCCGTGGCCGAGCCGCAGCGACGGCGGATCATCGACCTCCTGGCCCACGGCGAGCAGTCGGTCAACGACATTGCCGCGGCCCTCCAAATGCGGCAGCCGCAGGTCTCGAAGCATCTGAGGGTGTTGCGCGAAGTAGGGCTGGTGCGCGCGCGCGGCGAAGGCCGGCAGCAGTTTTACACACTGAACAGTGAAGCCTTGCGGCCGATTTATGAGTGGGTCAGTCCGTATGAGCAAACCTGGCGCGAGCGGTTCGAGCGCCTGGACGAACTGCTCGACGAGTTGCAGACCCAGCCAAACGAGGATGGCCTCGGAGCGTAATCGAGTTTATGCACTCAGGGTCAAGCACCCACAAACTTTACTTGAAGGAGAAATGGCATGTCTACGTTGAACGTTGTGGCTAAACCAGGTGAAGCCCAGTTGGAGATGGCGCGCGTGTTCGATGCGCCGCGCGAGTTGGTTTTCAAAGCCTATACCGATGCGACTCTCGTTCCCCGCTGGTGGGGGCCGCGCTACCTGACGACGACAGTTGATAAACTGGAGGCGCGTTCGGGCGGGTCGTGGCGGTTTGTCCAGCGCGCCCCGGACGGAGGCATCCATGCCTTCCACGGCGTCTATCACGATGTGACCGCGCCCGAGCGATTGGTCTATACCTTCGAGTATGAAGGAATGCCGGGCCACGTTATGCTGGAGACGGTTGTCTTCGAGGACATGGGCGGCAAGACGCGCGTGGTCGTCGGTGGAGCTTTCCAGTCGGCGGCCGACCGCGACGGCATGATCGAATCCGGCATGGAGGAAGGTGCGGAAGAATCGAACCAGCGGTTAGACGAGCTGCTGGCGGAGCTGAAGTTGAACTGACGGTCGATCTTTCAGATGGTGTGATTCCCGGAAACCGGGTTTATTCCGAGCGCCGCGGCCGACAAAGCGAGATTCGGCTGGCTGATCGCGAACGTGAGACGGCGCTTTTGATCGCTCAGGGCAAGTCGAATCACGACATCGCCGAAGCCATGATCGTGAGCGAGAAGACGGCCGAGACCTACGTAACACGTATTCTCGCTAAGCCCGGTTTCGATTCGCGTGTGCAAATTGCGACCTGGTCGATGTCGATGCAGACGGACGCGATGGAGCTGCATAGAAAGCAGCGCCCAAAACCATCTCTATCTTGAATGCGGAATGAACCCGCCGGCGATTGCGCAATTGCCGGCGGGTTTTTTTAGGGCGATTTGTAGGAGTATCGGCCATTGGTTTGTACAGTTTTCCCCGATTCGATCCGGCCTTTGACAGGTTAAGGTATAGATGTAGCCCGCTACTAATCTGAAAGCGAGCAATTCACTGACAAGGAGAAAATTCTATGCCACGCTATTTGATCGAACGTACCTTTCCCGGCAGTCTGGCCAATCCCATGGACGACCAAGGGGCCGAGTCCTGCCTGGCAGTGGTCGGCAATAATGCCCAGGACGGCGTCACCTGGGTTCATTCCTACGTGACGCCGGACAAGGGCAAAACGTATTGCATTCCCGGTCGACCTGATCAGAACGGGCCGCTCCCATGAGCGGCCCGTTCTTTATGATGATGCTATAATGGCGCTTCGACCAGTGGGTTGCCTGAAAATCGCATTAAACGAGTGAAATCATGGTGCAATTGATCCCGATGCCCGAAAATGAATTCAAGGATTACCTCAAATCGGCTGTTGAAGAGTATGCCCAGGAACACGTCAGGGCCGGGAATTGGGATCCCGCGGAGGCGCTGCAAAAGTCCGAACAGGAATTCCAGCAGTTGCTCCCGCAAGGCGTAGCGTCCCCGGACCAACACTTGTTTGCCATCGTGGATGACGCCACCGGCGCGAAAGTGGGCATGCTATGGTTTGCCGTGCAACACAAGGGATCACATCCTTATGCGTTCGTCTATGACTTTTCGATTGACGAGCAATTTAGAAGGAAAGGCTATGGCCGGCAAGCCTTCAGCGTATTGGAGGAAAAAGCCAGGTCACTAGGCCTGGATTCGATCTCGCTCCACGTGTTCGGTCACAATCGCGCCGCCATCGCCCTCTATCAGGCAGCGGGTTACGAGATCACCAACCTTCATATGGTCAAGAAGTTGGCCGATTGAACAGCTAAAGAACGCGAGCATCAGGCTGGAGGTATCATCGTGAGCAGTGCCGAGATCTTCAACCATCTACAAATCGACGAGCGTGTTGTCACAGCCGGTTAGCCGACCGAGGAGTAACTGCGAGAGTCCGCGGCCGAGGGTTTTACGGCGATCATCAACCTTGCTCCCGTGAACCCGCCCTACACTCCGGAAGACGAGGCCGGGCTGGCACGATCGCTGGGCATTGACTACGTTCACATCCCCGTCGACTGGAGCAACGCCGCGGGGCAACTGTGCAGCTTCCTGGCCACTGACCTGGTGTTGATCGTGCCTTTTCTGCGGGCGCTGCCCCGCGTGGCCCCGGAGTTTCGCACGGGGTTGATCGTCTATACCATTGTGATGGTTTATAGCGGGCTGCTGGCGATATACTATCTATTCATCCACCGACCAACACGGATGTTCGGCAGTTAGAAACCGAGTTACTCACGGAAACTCAGTTTCTGAAGTAAAAAATACAGATTGTCGTTTCAGGAGAGCATGCGATGACCGAGCAGGATGAACGCAATATTCGAGTAGTTCGACTCATGTATAGCGGCGACGAAGCCGAACGGGCGCAAATCGCCCCCAATATCGTCTGGCACGTGCCCGGCCATAACCCCGTTTCCGGGGAGTACCGGGGATTCGACGAATATACCCACCTGTTGCCGGCGCGCATGGCCCCGTTATCGCGCTGGGATTTTGAACTCGAGGACGTGATGGTCAACGGTGATCACGTCGTCGCAACCTTTAGTGTTAAAGGTGAGCGCAAAGGCAAACAGGTGGCCCTGCGCGGCGCTCACATCATGCGGCTAAACGCCGCTGGACAGATCGTCGAAGGCTGGGGTTTTACAAAAGATCAGGACGCGCTGGACGATTTTTTCTCTGCGTGAGCCACAATAATAATGAGCATTTAACAAATGTTCAATTACGTCAAAGTCAACGACCGGCTGAGCACCGCCGGGCAGCCGACCGAGGATCAGTTGCGCGCTCTGGCCGCCGACGGCTTCACGGCCATCATCAACCTGGCCCCGGTGAACCCGCCCTATACGCCAGCGGACGAGGCCGGGCTGGTTCAGTCGCTGGGCATGGCCTACCACTACATCCCCGTCCAGTGGAACAACCCGACCGACGCCGATTTCGCCGCCTTCGAGGCGGCGATGCAGGCCACGGCCGGTGACACGCTGCTCATCCATTGCGCGGCCAACTTCCGCGTGACGGCCTTCTACTCACTCTATGCCCGCAAGCATTTGGGCTGGACGAAGGAGCAAGGGGAGGCGTTCCGGGCGCAGATCTGGGCGGGGAGTGATTATCCGATATGGGAGGAGTTTATTGCGCGGCAATAATCCTGCAACCACATATTGACTATGGGCCAGGGCAGCGTGTTGATTTCCAACAGCGCGGACGGCAGCTTATGATCCTGTCGGCGGGCTACGATAAGAGTATGGGTTATCCAGGCTCGTCATCTTATGGCTTTTACAACCGTTGCCTCTGATTTTGCAGGCCACTTCGGCGAGCTGACGGCAGTTTTTGCACGGATTGAACAGGAAATGAGCACCTTTTGCTCTGTTGCCTGTTTTTCGACTCTATATACTTTACCTTGAATGCTGTTTCATACCAATTCAAGTCAAAGAAGGAATTACCCATGTCGAATGAACAATCTCTAGCAACCGTGCGCGCTGTTTACGATGCTTTCAATATCGGGGATATGCCCACGCTACTGGGCCTCGTGGCGGAAGATTTTGAGCTGGTGGACGTAGCGCTGGGAATGACCTGGCGCGGTCCCCAGGGGTGGGGGGAGTGGGTACAGAACTGGGCCACCTCAATGCCCGACGCTCGCATCCGTCTGGACTCCATCATAGCCGAAGGCGATATCGTGGTGACGGAGCACACCGGGGGTGGCACGCATACCGGTCCACTGGGCACGCCCGCCGGCGTCATTCCGCCGACCGGGAAAACGCTAGAGTTGAAGTTCGCCGAGTTCTTTGAACTGCGCGACGGAAAAATCAAGACGTTGCGCGCCTATTGGGACACGGGTACGCTGATGCGACAACTTGGCCTCTTGTAGACGGTGACCGGCGATACCCGACAGCCGCGTCTTTGACCCTTGTTCGGTACGGAGAGATGTCCGCTCCGTGCCGGACAAATTTGAATAATCCCTACCTGAATCCGCCTGATTTTCTAAGCATCCCTTGTAGCTCCTCGATTATTGTCGTGCCCGCCTTTGCCTGCCAAGACACCCTGTGAATCATGTGGTAATCATGCCACTCCTCCCGCCAGTCTGCTATAATGTCTCCATCGTTTGTCGGTGGTGGGTCATGACCGTTGCATTCGAACTAGCCTATAAAGAACAGTTGCAGGCCGAAATTGAGGCGACGCCGGGCGAATGCCTTCCCGCACGCCTGTCAATCGTTCGCGTATATCGTCAGAGCGCAACGCTTGGGCCTGCGGCCGACTCTTTCCGGCAGGGATGGGCCGACGTATTGAGCGGCCAGACTTTACCATTGTCTGAGCTTTGGCAGCACACTGCCCCTTCGTTTTGATATGTTGGCCCATCCGTTGTTGTAGGGCGGGTGGGCAACCCGCCGCACAGGATACAATACCCGCGCTACAAAATTCACCTCCCTTAAATCGCTATGACCCACACCATTCGCGCCCCCCACGGCACAACCCTGCACTGCAAAGGCTGGTTGCAAGAGGCCGCCTACCGCATGATCCAGAACAACCTCGACCCGGACGTGGCCTATGATCCGGAGCACCTCATCGTCTATGGCGGCCGCGGCCGGGCGGCCCGCAACTGGGACGCCTTCGACGCCATCCTGCGCAGTCTGCGCGAACTGGAAGACGACGAGACGCTGCTGGTGCAAAGCGGTAAGCCGGTGGCCGTCTTCCGCACCCACGCCGACGCGCCGCGCGTGCTCATCGCCAACTCCAACATCGTCCCCCACTGGGCCACACAGGAGAACTTCGACCGCTGGGAGGCCGAGGGGTTGATCATGTACGGCCAGATGACGGCCGGCAGCTGGATCTACATCGGCACGCAGGGTATCCTGCAGGGCACGTTCGAGACTTTCGCCGAGGCCGGGCGGCAGGCGGGCTGGCCGTCGCTGCGCGGCAAATGGGTGTTGACCGCCGGGCTGGGCGAGATGGGCGGGGCCCAGCCGCTGGCCGTCACCATGAACGACGGCGTGGCCCTGGTCGTCGAGGTCGACGAGGCCCGCGCCCGCCGCCAACTGGAGCACCGCTACATCGATGAGGTGAGCGAGGACACGGAGGATGCGCTGCGCCGGGTGCAGCACTACACCGAGGCGGGCGAGGCCCGCTCCATCGGCCTGATCGGCAACGCGGCGACCGTCTTCCCCGACTTGCTGGCCCGCGACATCGTGCCCGATCTCGTCACCGACCAGACCTCGGCCCACGACTTCCTGGCCTACTTCCCCGACGATATGAGCTTCGAGGACGGTCGCGCCCTGCGCGAGCGCGACCCGGCCGAGTTCGCCCGGCTGTCGGCGGCGTCCATGGCTCGCCACTGCGCGGCCATGGTCGAATTCCAGCGGCGCGGTTCCATCGTCTTCGACTACGGCAACAATCTGCGCCAGCGGGCCTACGACGCGGGGGTGAGCGACGCCTTCAGCTACCCCGGCTTTGTGCCTGCCTACGTCCGGCCGCTGTTCTGCGAGGGCAAGGGGCCGTTCCGCTGGGTAGCCCTCAGCGGCGATCCGGCCGACATCCGCACCACCGACGAGGCCGTGCTGGAACTGTTCCCCGACGACGCCCATTTGCACCGCTGGATCCGCATGGCCCAGGAGCGCGTGCAGTTCCAGGGCCTCCCGGCGCGCATCTGCTGGCTGGGCTATGGCGAGCGGGCGCGGGCCGGGCGGCGCTTCAACGAACTGGTGGCTTCCGGCGCGGTGAGCGCCCCCATCGTCATCGGCCGCGACCATCTCGACGCCGGTTCCGTCGCCAGCCCCAACCGCGAGACGGAGGGGATGCTCGACGGCAGCGACGCCATCGCCGACTGGGCCATCCTCAACGCCCTGATCAACACCGCCGCCGGAGCGACGTGGGTCAGCTTCCACCACGGCGGCGGCGTGGGCATCGGCTACAGCCTCCACGCCGGGCAGGTGATCGTGGCTGACGGCACGCCGGCCGCGGCCCGCCGCCTGGAGCGCGTGCTGACCGTCGATCCGGGGATGGGCGTGGCCCGCCATGTGGACGCAGGCTATGAGCGGGCGGTAGAAGTGGCAAAGGAGCGGGGGGTGAAGGTGCCGATGATGGAGGGGCTGAAAGGGAGATAAAAAGTTGGCTTTCGGGGGCGTGGTTCGCGAACCGTTATTTTTCTCTTTATAAACCGCACTATGCCGCGTTTCTGTTACAATAGGTCGCATGACGTTCGAATTGAAAACCCCGCATGATGAGCTAACTGCCCTGTTGCCCGAAGAGCGTCTACAATATTGTCGAACGGCTGGGCTTCGTGTGAATTCTCACCTTTGATCAACACCACTTTCGCCACTTTCGCCCTCGGCACTGTGACGCTTTTGACTTAATCCCATGAACCGACCCACCCGCTACCTCATCGCGCTGCTTCTGTTCCTGGCCGTTGCCGCCGGAATTTCCACGGCTACCGCCGAGCCGGCCGCGCCGCCGCCTTCCACCTTCGTGCCCATTCACGAAACCGGCGCCGACTGGGCGGCCGACGAATACGCCTCGGCCGTTGCCTTCGGCGACATCGACGGCGACGGCCTGGACGAAGTGGCCGTCGGCCGACGCTCCACCACCGGGCCGCGCGTCTTCATCTACGACGACGCGGCGGCCGGTTTCGCCCCGCTGTGGAGCTTCGGCGAGGGCTGGGGCGTGGCCTCGTGGACGACCGGGCTGGCTTTCGGCAACGTTGACGACGACCCGGCCGAGGAGTTGGCCTTCACGCGCACGGCGGCCGTCAACGAACGCGTGTGGGTGGTCGATGACGCGGCGGCGGACTTCGTCGCGCTGGTACGTTACGGGGAAAATTGGCCCTCGACCATTTCGGCTGTGGGTGTGGCCCTGGGCGACGTGGACGGCGACGGCCGCGATGAACTGGGCTACATCACCGACGCCGCCGATGGCGAGCGCATCTTCGTCCGCGATGATGCAACGGAGGCGTTTGCGTCCTTGTGGGCCGGCGACACGAGTTGGGGTGTCATCGCCACGGCCACCGCTATCGCCTTTGGCGACCCCGACGGCGACGGCTTAGACGAACTGGCTGTGACCCGCAATCACAACATCAACGCCCGTGTCTTCCTCTATGACGACGCCGTCACGACGCCGCCCGGCTTTGGGCTGCTGTGGCATTTCGGCGAGGGTTGGGGGCCGGGTTCCTTTGCCACGGGGGTGGCCTTTGGCAATATCGACGACGACCCGGCCGAGGAGATCGGCCTGACACGCCGGGCCAGCCTTAACGAACGGGCCTACGTCTTCGACGACGCGGCGGCCGGCTTCGCCTCGCGGCAAAGGTTCGGCGACGATTGGGCGGCCAATGCCTGGGCCACCGGCATCGCCTTTGGCGACGTGGACGGCGACGGCCGCGACGAAATCGCCTTTTCCCGCGTGGCCACGATCAACCCGCGCGTCTTCGTCCACGACGATGGCGCGCCGGGCGGCCCACGGCCCGCCTTCGGCCTGTTGTGGGGCGGCGGCGCGGAGTGGCCCGGCGGTTACTACGCCACGGCCGTGGCTTTCGGGCAGGTGGACGGATCGCCGGAGATGGAGCTGGGGCTGGGGCGCGTTGCGGACCAGGGGCCGCGAGCCTATGTGTTGCGGCGCGGCTGGCTGGGTTGGCTGCCGTTGGTAAGCAATTAAACGGGACCTTTCAAGGAAGATATTCGAGATCGTTATGCACTCCGGGTCTGTTGCCGGCGCTTTGTCCTAGCCGCTAACCGAAAGGTTCTGATCCTCCAGCCAATGCAGTACCACCGCGGCCGCATCGTCCGGCGCTTCCAGCGTCAGCATGTGGCCGGCGTCGCTCATCTCCAGGAACGCAGCCGAGGGCTGTAAGGTCTGCCACAGCGCCCAGGCGTCGGGGAAGAGCGTGTCCGACGCCGCGCCGCGCACAGCCAGCGTCGGCAGGCTGAGTCGGGGAATCTCGTCCCACACGTCCAGCGGCGGGTGGGCGTAGAAGGCGGCTTCCCACGCGCGCGGAAAGCTGAGTACCACTTCGCCGGTGGTCGCGTCGTCGTGCAGCCCCTCGTTGACGTAGTCCCACAGCGTTTCGTCGGGAAAATTGGCGAAGACACGTTTCTCCCGGTAGCGGTCAAAGGCCGCCTGCCGATCCGGCCAGCGGTCGCGGCGGCGGCGCGCGGCCAGGACAAAGGGCCGCTCGGCCGCGGCTTGCGGGTGGGCGCGGGCGGCGTCGAGCACGGCCGGGGGCAGGAAGACCGGCTCGATGAGCACCAGGGCGCGAAAGCGCTGCGGCTCGCGCAGGGCGGCCTTCATCGTCGCCACCGCGCCCAGCGAGTGGCCGACGCCGATGATGCCCTCCAGCCGCTGCTGGTCGAGGAAGCGCAGGAGATCGTCGGCGATGAGATTCCAGTCGTCGAAAGCATCGGCCGGAGCCACATCCGGCGCGCCGGGCGACAGATACCACAGCGCCCGGTGGTGGGCGGCCATGACGTGATAGTGTGCCGTAAACGGCATCAAAAAGCGCCGGAAGCAGCGCGGCGTGTAGGCGTTGGGGTGGGAAAAGTGGAGCACGGGGCCGTGGCCGCCGAAGTCGTCGTAGGGAATCATAGGGGGTAGTGGTCAGTGGTTAGTTCGCCGATCCAGTGGACCCAGGCCAGCCCGGCGGATTGGGCGGCGCGGGCCAGGCGGCGGTCGGCCGTCCAGAAGGGCGCGTTCTCCCGCGAGGCCAGGGCCAGGTATTGTGCGTCATACGCCTTGCTTTGGCCGACGCGTTCGGCCAGCCGGAGCGCCAGCCGATGCAACTCCGGTGTAGGCGCTATCGTTTCGACGCCGGATTGCTGTAGTTGGTGGAGTACAGGCAGCGCTCTTTCCTCTCGCAACTGTCGGAGAGCCACACCTTTCCTGACAAGAGACGTTAGTTCGTATTCGAAAAGTAGGGGCGCGATAAGCCATTCACCCTGCCTGCTCCATAAACTAAACGCTTGGACTGCCAAGGCATCATAGGGTAAGGGTAATGCCAGGGCTACCACCAGGTTGGAATCCACGACGATGGTCACTCGCCACCCCATACTTTTTGAGCAAGCTCTTCCTCTCGCTCGGCGCGGTCGTTCAGTATAAATTCCTCTGGAAATTCTCCAGATTCCGCGCGAATCGCCTCCCGAATTTTTGCCAGTTCGACCAGTCTTTCCTTCCAGTCTAAACGCCGTCTCTCCTCTTCGCGCTCGACTAGATATTCGGCCACCGCCTCGCGGACTATTTCCGACATACTGCGTCCTTCCGCTTTGGCCAGCTCGGACAAATCCTGGTGCTGCCGGCGTTCCAATAATATTTGCGTGCGATATAAGTTGCCCATGCGCCACCTCGTGATGAATTATACATCTACACATGTGTAGATACAATCGTGTTGGTGGGTATGAGAGGCCGAGCTTCTTCCCACAAACTGGTTTCTGGGTCTGGGGATAATCTTCCAAAACAATCACGTCGATCAACGACGCGAGCCGGGCAAGCGCCGTCAGTGTTTACTCACGCCGTTCCCTCAATGCCAGCGTCGTGGCTATCAGGAGCGCGTCAACGGGGCCAACCGAGCAATTACCTATCTGGCATGAACCTTATCTGTCAATATCCCCAACAACCGCCGCGTCACATCCTTCGTGTCCGGGCCGATGTCGCCCGGCGGGCCGACGCAGGCCGGGCAGCCGGCCGTGCAGCGGCAATCGCCCACCAGTTCCAGCGCCGCGGCCAGCAGCGTGTCGTGTAGCTCGTAGAGCCGCTCGCTGAAGCCCACCCCGGCCGGCACGCGCTCGTAGACCACCAGCGTCGGCGCGCGCGTTACCGGACTGAGCGATTCGGCCGATACGCTGATATCGCCGGGGTCGCACATCAGGAACAACGGGGCCAAATTGCCCAGCGCGTAGCCCAGCCCGGCCAGCGCCGAGCGCGTCTGCTGGCCCAACTCGGCCCGGCGGTGGCAGCTGGGACACAGTGTCACCAGATTGTCGAGCTGGTTGGCGACGCGGTAGTTCTCGTTCACGCCGGGCACATAACCGTATTCGCGGAAGGGGCGGATGTGGTGGATGTGGAGGGTGATGTCGTCGCCGCTCGCGCCGCAGGTACGGCAACGACGACCGTCGCGCTCCAGCGCCAGCTTGCGCTGCGCTTGCCAGTTCGGCCCGTAGTCGTTGGGCCGCAGCAGGATGCCCAGGTCATATAGCCGGTCGGTTAGCGCCTCATTGAAGACCAGCCAGTAGCCGGTCGTCTCCAGCGTCAGGGCCGGCAGGTCGATGGAGCCAAAGCCCAGCGTCTCGTTGGTATAGCGCCGTACCTTGCGGTAGCCGGTGGCCTGGGTGATGATCGTCGCCTCGCCGAAGGCGACCGTCAGCCCGCCTTGCTCCCGCTCGGCCACGGCCTCTAATCGGCGGATGTTGCTGCCGGAGGCGGCCCAGGTGAAGTAATCGACGTCCACCGGCCGCACGTCGGCCAGGCGACCTTCCCAGTCGAGTCGCTCCACCAGGTAGGTCTGGGCCTGATGGCTGTAGATCGCCCCCTCGTGGACCATCATCGCCGCCCCGGCCAGCTCGACCTGGCCAATGACGTTAGGTTGGTCGCCGCTGATATCCTGGATGACCACCGTGTCGTCGCCGCCGGTGCGCAGCGAGACAGCCGAGGAGGGCGCGCCGTCGCCCACGTAATGGTATTGATTTCGCGTGGCGTGCAGGTCGCCGGCGCGCGCCAGGTCGTCGAGCACCGGCTGCACCGGGTCGAAGCCGCCGAAGGCCTCGTCGGCGGTGAAGGGCAACTCGAAGGCGGCGCATAGCAGGTGGCGGGTCAGGATGGGCAGATTATCGGGGTTGGTCAGTGCGTGCTCCGGCGAGCGGCCGAACAGGTAGCGCGGGTGAAGGCACAGGTATTGATCGAGCGCGCCGTTGCCGGCCACCAGCACCGCCGCCGAGCGGGCAGCCCGGCGACCGGCCCGGCCGACCTGCTGCCAGGTCCCGGCGATGGTGCCGGGGTAGCCGGTCAGCACGGCCGCGTCCAGCGCGCCGATGTCGATGCCCAGTTCCAGGGCGTTGGTCGCCACCACGCCGCGCACCGCGCCGTCGCGCAGCCCGGCCTCGATGGCCCGCCGTTCCAGCGGCAGATAGCCGCCGCGATAACCCATCACTACCGGCGGCGCGTCGTCGCTGCCCCTCTCGCGGCCCCGGAAGGCCAGTTCGTCGCGCAAATAGGTCAGCAGCAGCTCCACCGTCTGGCGGGCGCGGGCGAAGACGATGGTCTGGATGTCCTGAGCCAAAAAGGTCAGGGCCGCGTCCTTGGCCGCCAGGACAGTGCTCGACCGCAGCCCCAGTTCCTCGTCAATGATGGGCGGGTTATAGAGGATGAAGTCCTTGCGCCCTTGCGGCGCACCGTTGTGCGACTCGTCCACAAGCATGAACGACCGTTCGATCAATCGTTCGGCGTGTTCCCGCGGGTTGGCGATGGTGGCCGAGGCGCAGATGAACAGCGGATCGCTGCCGTAGAAGCGACACAACCGCTGTAGCCGGCGCAGGACATTGGCGACGTGGCTGCCGAAGACGCCGCGATAGGTGTGGATCTCATCGACGACGACGTACTCTAACCGCCCGAACAGCGACCGCCACGAAGGATGGAAGGGCAGGATGCCGGCGTGGAGCATGTCGGGGTTGGTGATGAGGATACCGCCGCCGGCGCGGATGCTCGACCGCTTGCCGCGCGGCGTGTCGCCGTCGTAAGTATGGACGGCCACCGGCAGCCGGGCGGCGGCGATGATCGCGGCCGTCTCCGCTTCCTGATCGTGGGCCAGCGCCTTGGTGGGGAAGAGGTAGAGGGCGCGCGCCGCCGGGTCGGCCGCCAGCCGGGACAGGACGGGCAGCGTGTAGACAAGCGATTTGCCGCTGGCTGTGGCTGTGGCGACGACGACGTTCTGCCCGCGCTCCACGGCTTCGATGGCCGCCGCCTGATGGCTGTAGAGTTGGTCGATGTCGCGCTCTCGCAAGGCGGCCGCCAGCCGTGGATCGACCGAGTCCGGCAGCGGCGCGTAGCGACCCGGCCGCGCCGGAATGCGCTCCCAGGCGACGACATTGGCGACGAAGTCGCGGTTGGCGCGCAGGTGGTCGAGGAGGGCGGGGAGGGTGGACATGGGTCAATGCAAACAAATGTGCTAGGAGTGCATTGTACAGAGGTTGGGGCCAGGAAACAAGAACTAAGAAATCGTACGTAAACCTGTTGGAAACCTTCTTCGCCACCTATAGATGAATCCATAGGCTTTTATGGCGGGAATAGGTCGCAATCGCAGGGGACATTTGAAACTCTTTCCTTATCTCAATTTCCTCCAACATGAGAAGTGCTTCCCAATCGCTCGAATTGTCCCCCTCCAAGTTGACAGTCCCCTGCCTTCCAGCTAAAATTTAACCACTGTTAAATTCAACACTAACAGTAATTAATAAAATTATTACTCTTTGTCATACTCCACACGTGCCGAAAGACACTGGCGGCGGCCGGGCCGGGCGATCTACAATCATGACAAGGAGCCAGGCTACTCATTAGCCACCTAGCGGAGAACGACCTTATGCGAGACCGAGTGCCGGCGGCATTGCCTCCAACCGAAGACCTTAGCTGCCTCGAACTGCTCGACGAAACCGTGGCCGGGCGGGATGGCATCGTTGATGTCGCCCTGGACACGGCCGGCGAGACGGTGACTTTCGCCTATGACCCACGCCGGGTGGCCGAAGGCGACATCGCCCGGCTGGCCCACGACGTCGCCCCCATCCTGCAAAACCGCTGGCAAACCTGCACCATGCGCCTGGAGAAGCGCGGCGGTCGCGCCTGCGAGTCCTGCGCGTTGGCCCTGGAGCGGCAAGTGGGCCAACTGCCCGGCGTGCGCCGCGCCACGGCCAGCTTTGCCGGCGGGGTCATGAGCGTCCATTACGACGACGCGCTCATCTCGGTCAACGACATCCACCGTCGCGTGGAGGGGTTGGGCGTGAGCATCGCGCCATCGGCCGCGGCCGTACCCGCCATCGAAGAAGCGCCCGCCGGCGGTCTGGGCCGCGCCCGCGAGTGGCTGACGCCGCAAAAGCTGCAGGCCATCCTGACCGCCATCACTTTTCTGGCGATGATGGCTGGTTGGCTGCTCGAGCGCTCTGCGGGCGGGGCCACCGCGGTTTCGGCGGTGTTCTTTGTGGTCGCCTATGTAGCTGGTGGGGCCTTTGGTCTGAAGGGCGGCATCGAATCGCTCATGGCCCGCACCATCGACATCGATTTGCTGATGATCCTGGCTGCTCTGGGCGCGGCCATTGTCGGGCAGCCGTTCGAGGGGGCCATGTTGCTCTTCCTCTTCTCGCTGTCCAACACGTTGCAAGACTTCGCCATGGACCGGACGCGCAACGCCATCCGCGCCCTGATGAAGCTCCGGCCGACCCAGGCCGAGATCTATCAAGGCGACCGGCTGGTGACGCTGCCCATCGAGCAGGTGCGCGTCGGCGACCGCATGCGGGTGAAGCCCGGCGACCGCATTGCCCTCGACGGCGTGGTGCTGGCCGGTTCCGGCAGCGTCGACCAGGCCTCACTGACTGGCGAGTCTATGCCTGTCTACAAGCAGGAAGGCGATCCCTGTTTCGCCGGGACAATCAACCAGGACGGCAGCCTGGAGATCGGCGTCACCAAGCTGGCCAAGGATTCGACTATCGCCCGGCTGATTCAAATGGTGGAGGAAGCCCAGAGCGAAAAGGCCGAGACGCAGCGCTTCATCGACAAGTTTGAGCAGTATTACGCGGTCGGCGTCATCGTCTTCACAGCCCTGGTGGCTGCCGTGCCGGTGCTGTTCATGGGGCAGGCGTTCAACGCCGCCTTCTACACGGCCATGACGGTCATGGTAGCCGCCTCGCCCTGCGCCATCGTCATCAGCACCCCGGCTACTGTGCTGTCAGCCATTGGCAACGGCGCGCGGCGCGGCGTACTGTTCAAGGGCGGCATCCACGTGGAGAATGCGGCCACGGTCAAGGTCCTGGCCTTCGATAAGACCGGCACGCTGACGGCCGGCAAGCCGGAGGTGACGACGGTACGTGTGACGAGTGACGAACTGCAAGTGATGGACGGAGAGGACAGTGCACGGTTGCCGGCGGTCGATCTGCTGCGGCTGGCCGCGGCGGTGGAGGCCCGCAGCGAGCACCCGCTGGCGCGGGCGGTGGTCGCCGAGGCAGAAAAACGCGGCATCAACGTGCCGGAAGTGGTCGACTTCCAGTCCATCGCCGGGCAAGGCGTGCGCGGCATGGTGGTTGACCCCATCTACGGACACACGGAGATCCACATCGGCAACCCGCGCTACTTCGCCGCCTTCGAGGATAATACCCGGCTGGAAGAGATGACGGCCATCGTCAACGAGCTGGAGGCGGAAGGACAGACGAGCATCATCGTGGCCCAGATGGCCCAGGGAAGGGTCGCGCGCTATCTGGGCATCATCGGCCTGGCCGACGCCCTGCGGGCCGACGCCGCGGCCGTCGTGGCCGAACTGAAGGCCGCCGGTGTCGAGCGGGTGATCATGCTGACCGGCGACAACCAGCGCGTAGCCGAGCGCATCGCCGCCGCCGCCGGGGTCGATGAGGTCTTCGCCGAGCTGCTGCCGGAGGACAAGGTGGCTGCCGTGCGCCACATTCGCGACACCTACGGCCCGGTAGCGATGGTCGGCGACGGCGTTAACGACGCTCCGGCCCTGGCCGCGGCCACCATCGGCCTGGCTATGGGCGCGGCGGGCACCGACGTGGCCCTGGAGACCGCCGATATTGTCCTCATGGCCGACGATCTGAAGAACATCCCCTACGTCATCCGGCTGAGCCGGGCCACGCGCCGGACGCTGATCGTCAACCTGGGCTTTGCCCTGTTCATGATCGCCCTGATGCTGACTGCCATTTTCGTCCGCAATTTACCGCTGCCGCTGGCTGTTATCGGCCATGAGGGCGGCACTGTGCTGGTGTCGCTGAACGGGATGCGGTTGTTGGCGTTCAAGGGCCGGTAGGGACCAGACGTTTGAATGACCTCACCACGGCCGTTGCCCGAACCCATAATGCGTATTCATGACTGCCTCCCCGCCGGTTGACCGGGTCGGTAATAATACTATTGGATAGGCTGCCCGGCTTCGCATGTGCGGCCTGCCTCCTATCGACTACTCACCTACAAAACAGGGCGACTGAATTTGCATGCCGACCATTCAGGCTTGTTGATCCCTGAACGAACGTGAACGTGATGCGGTGTGGCCCCGCAGGCAGGCCGATACCGGCCGCGCCAACCCCCTGGCGGCCGTTCCAATCCTGCATGCTTTTGTGATGCTTTTTCCGAAAAACTCGGTTTCCCCGATAACAAGCGTGACATTTGGCACTTGTTAGCCGCACGATTCCGTATATAATAGTAACAGCTAAACAATAATTTAGACTGGTCAAATTATGGATGAATCGACCCTTTCTTTTCTCGACCGGCTCCGCCCCCTGGGCGGCTGGTTGTCTCGCCGGCAGCGCGCACGCGAGAGGCGCGCGCGCATCGACCGCGAGGACGCTCTCAAGTACATTCACAAGACCGAAGCCAAGGGCCGCCGGCCCACGCTGGAGGGCGTCGCCGGCGCGCTGGGCCTTACTCTGGACGAGGCCGCCCGCCTCCTCGGCAACATGCAAACCGCCGGGCTGCTGGTCGACAGCGACGGCACGCCCCGCCTGACCGCGATCGGGCGCGACTCCGCCCTCCACATCATCCGCGCCCATCGCCTCTGGGAGCGCTACCTGGCCGAGGAAACCGGCTTCGCCGAGGAGGACTGGCACGGCCGGGCCGAAGCGCGCGAACACGAGCTGACTCCCGCCGAGCTGGACACGCTGGCTGCCCGCCTGGGCTACCCCACCCACGACCCCCACGGCGACCCCATTCCCCCACCCGACGGCGCGCTGGAGCCGCACGGCGGCACGCCACTGGCCGGCCTGACCGCCGATCAGGCCGGGCGCATCGTCCATCTGGAAGATGAGCCGGCCATCCTCTATGCCCAACTCGTGGCCGAAGGGCTGTCGCCGGGGCAGATTGTCCGCAATGTGACCCGGACGCCGGAGCGTGTTCACTTCTGGACCAACGGCGACGAGCACGTTCTGGCTCCCATCGTGGCCGCCAATATTTTCGTCACACCGCTGCCCGGCGACGAGGCCGCCACGGCCGTGGTGGGCCGGCCACTGACCGACCTGCCGCTCGGCGAGAGCGCCTGCGTGGTGGCCCTGGCCGCCGGCTTGCGCGGCCAGGAGCGCCGCCGCCTGCTCGACCTGGGCCTGCTGCCCGGCACAGTGGTGACGCCCGAACTGCGCAGCCCCGGCGGCGACCCGACCGCCTATCTCATCCGCGGGGCCACCATCGCCCTGCGAGCGGAGCAAGCGCGGCAGATTCGCGTAACGGGCGAGGAGGGGCGTAGGGGAGTAAGGGAGAGAGGGAAAGCATTCACCCCAGCACCCCAGCACCCCTTCACCCCTGCCCCTTCCTCCCCCTCAGGAGTAACAAATGACGCCGACAACTAGTGACAGACAACCGCCGATGATCGATGCCTCCGCTTGCGCCGGCTGCCCGATGCACAACCCCGGCCAACTGCAACGGCTGGGCGTGGACATGACTGATTGGGACTATGTGATCGCGCTGGCAGGCAACCCCAACGTCGGCAAGAGCACGGTCTTCAACGCCCTGACCGGACTGCGGCAGCACACCGGCAATTGGCCGGGCAAGACGGTGACGCGGGCCGAGGGCGGCTTCGTCTATGACGGCGCGCGCTACAAGATCGTCGATCTGCCCGGCACCTATTCACTGCTCTCCACCAGCCTCGACGAACAGGTGGCCCGCGATTTCATCCTCTTCGGCCGCCCCGACGTCACCATCGTCGTCGTCGACGCCACCCGGCTGGAGCGCAATCTCAACCTGGCCTTGCAAGTGCTGGCGATCACCGACCGCGCCGTCATCTGCCTCAATCTGGTAGACGAGGCTGAACGCAGCGGGCTGCTCGTCGACGACCGGCGGTTGGCCCGCGACCTGGGCGTGCCCGTTGTGCCGACGGCAGCGCGGCAAAACCGGGGGCTGGACGAACTGCTGGCGGCCGTCAATGAGGTCGCCACCGGTCGCTTTGTCGGCCGCCCCCACCGCGTCCAGTCGCAGGCCGCCGGCGTCGGCCGCGCCGTGGACGAACTGACGGCCCAACTGGCGACCGCCTTCCCCGGCCTGCCCAACGCTCGTTGGGTGGCACTGCGGCTGCTGGACGGCGACGAGAGCATCATTCGCGCCGTCCGCTCCGGCGAGTTGGGCGAGTTGGGACATCAGGAGCAGATCATGCTGGAGGTGGTGCGATGAGCGTTTTGGCGACGGACGGCCGGCAATTGAGCACGGGCGATGAACGACGTCTTGTGACCGACGGTCCGCGGGTCACCCCCGACGATATTCTCCAGACCGCCGCCCGGCTGCGCCGCGAGGTGGGCCAGGGCTTCCACGAACAACTCATGGCCGATATGTACGCCGACGCCGCCCAACTGGCCGGTCGGGCCGTAACTCAGCCGGGCGAGGCACAGCGCTTCGACCTCGACCGGGCCATCGACCGCATCGTCACCAGCCGCCTATGGGGTTTCCCCCTGATGATCCTGCTGTTTACCCTCGTTTTCTGGATCACCATCGCCGGGGCCAACATCCCGTCGCAGTGGCTGTCGTCCCTGCTGATCGGTGTCGTCTATCCGTGGCTCAACAGCGCGGCGGCTGCCATCGGTGTGCCCGGGTGGCTGTCGGGCTTGCTCATCGATGGCGTCTATCTGGCGACGGCCTGGGTCGTCAGCGTCATGTTGCCGCCGATGGCGATCTTCTTTCCGCTGTTCACCCTGCTGGAGGATTTCGGCTATCTGCCGCGGGTGGCTTTCAACCTGGACAACGCCTTTCGCAAGTCCGGGGCGCACGGCAAACAGGCATTGAGCATGATGATGGGCTTCGGCTGCAACGCTGCCGGAGTCGTTGCCACGCGGGTCATCGACAGTCCCCGTGAGCGAATCATCGCCATGATCACCAATAATTTCGCCCTGTGCAACGGCCGCTGGCCGACGCAAATCCTCATCGCCACGATCTTCATCGGCGGTCTGGTGCCGGCCTGGCTGGCCGGGTTCGTGTCGGCTGCGGCCGTCGTCAGCATCGCCGTGCTGGGCGTGGCGTTCACGTTTGGCGTGTCGTGGTTTCTGTCGCGGACGATGTTGCGCGGCGAGGTCTCGACGTTCAGCCTGGAGCTGCCGCCCTATCGGCCGCCGCGCATCCGGCAAACCATCGTCACGTCGCTGATCGACCGTACGATCTACGTCCTGTGGCGGGCGGTCGTCTTCGCCGCGCCGGCCGGCGCGGTCATCTGGCTCATCGCCAACGTCACCATCGCCGGGCAGCCTATTGCCGTCTACCTGGTCAACTTCCTGAATCCCTTCGGCCTGCTGCTCGGCCTCAACGGCGTCATCTTGCTGGCCTACGTCGTCGCCATCCCGGCCAACGAGATCGTCATCCCCACCGTCCTCATGCTGACGGTGCTGCTGACCGGCGCGAGCGGCATTGATAGCGGCGCGGGCGTGCTGGTGCAGACGAACTCGAACGCGACGATCCTGAGCGTGCTGGGTGCGGGCGGCTGGACGCTGCTGACGGGCGTCAACCTGATGCTCTTCAGTCTGCTCCATAACCCGTGCTCAACGACGATCTACACCATCTACAAGGAGTCGGGCAGCAAGAAGTGGACGGCCGTGGCCGCGCTGCTGCCTCTGGCGATGGGACTCATCGTGACGTTCGTGGTGGCGCAGGTGTGGCGGCTGGTGGGGATATAGTCGGGTAGGCCTCAGTTTCGTTCCACTCGTTAAGCCCGACAAATGTGGTGTTGTTAGTACGGGTTGTTAACCGGTCGTAACAAGGCGTGATCGATGTGATAGACCGTCCCCGCTGTACCGAAGAGTGCGAACCAGCGTATCTACAGATTCCGTCGCTTCCGCAATCGCGCCGCCAGCGGTTCCTCGGCCGCGCTCGACGCATCCGGCGACGAATCGACCATGCCCGATGCTTCAGCCGAACCGCCCTCTGCGGTCGTCAAGCCGCTCCCCGAAGGCTCTTCGCCGCTCTTGATTTCTAATTCCTCCCTCTTCCTTGCCTTGGCCCGCAACAACTGGGCCAGCCCTTCTGCCCGCTCCGGCTTCCCGCTACCCGCTTCGTTCCTCATGCCCGATCCGGAATGCCTGATTTCCCCCCACGCTCGCGCCCAATCCTGGCGTGTCAGCGTCAGCCGCCGCGCGGCCACGTCCAGTGGCAGCAGCAAGGCGGCGGCCAGCGTCAGCCAGGGCCAGATGGGCTGCAAGGCGTCGGCCGCCGGCAGGTTGTGATCGAAGACGGCCGCCGCGCCGGCCCCATCGCCGACGAGCGCCCGGCCGCCCGTTGTCTCGGCCAGGGCGGCCAGCAGCGCCGGGTCGTCATCCAGAGCAGCGTATTCCGGCGAATAGCCCAGCACCCAGCCGGCGGTGGTTTGAAGGCTGCCGTCGGCCGATCCGACGCCGATAAAGTAGGCACCCTCAGTCGTGGGAGTAAACGCGCCCTCATAGCGGCCCGGAGTCACTTGCCGCAGCTCTACCTCCCGCACTTCCCCGGCAGGATCGACGACGTTGGCCGTTAGCGCCAGGTTGTTGAGAAAGCGGCCGTCGGCCTGCGCGTCGACGACCAGCCGCGCCGTCTCCCCGTCGAGCTGCACCGAGGCCGACAGCCCCTCGGCTCCGCGCGCCCCAAACGACCAGCGCACGGCCTGGTTCCAGAACGCGCCGAATCCGCTCCAGCGCACCCAGTCACGCCCCCAGCGGCCGGTGGCGTCGGAGGTCCAGGCGACGCTGCGGCCCAGGCCATACTGCCAGGTCGCCAGCAACGGGTCGCCCAGATGCGTCACCAGCGGCGTCTGCGCCGTGGCTTTGGCGCTCGCGCCGACGTAGCCATAGAGCGGCGGCGTGGCCGTGATGCCGGTCAGGATAGGATGATCGCCGGTCTGTGTCGGGAAGAAACGTTCCTCGATGACGTAGTTGCGCTGGATGGCCAGCGTCTCCTGGGTGAAGATCTGCGGCAGGTTGGCCGCCTGATCGGTCAGGTGGAAACGCCCGCCGCCCAACTCGGCCATCGCTTGCAGCCAGGGCGTGTCCGGCCCGACGCCGATGCTGACCATCGATACGGTGATGCCCTCGGCCGTTAGCTCCTCGATGAGTTCTTCCACCCCTTCCTGTTGCTCGGCGTCCGCCCCGTCGGCCAGGACGATGATGTGCTTGACCTCGTTGTCGCTCGCGGCCAGCACCCCGGCCGCCGCTTCCAATCCGGTGCGCACAAAGATGCCACCCCCGCCCGCGCCCAGCAGGCGAAGGCGGTCGATGGCCTCCTCGCGGTTGGCGGCGGTGATGGGGCCGATGATCTCGTCCGGCGCTTCGTCCACCGGGATGAGGGTCATCTCGTCGAAGTCGTTGAGCAACTCCAGCGCCCGGATCGCCCCCTCGGCGGCCAACTGAATCTTCGTGACACCCCCCTCGGTGGCGGCCATGCTGCCCGAACGGTCGATGACCAGCGCCATGCTGACCGCGGGGAAGCGCTCCTGGTCGTCGATCTGCATGTTGACCGGCAGCACTTCCTCCAGCGGCGTATCGAAGTAGCCGCCCACGCCGAAGCTGTCCGGCCCGCCCACGGCCACCAGCCCGCCGCCCAGGTCGCGAGTGTAGGCCTGCAACGTCGCCATCTTGCGCGGCGAGAGATCGCGGGCGTTGACATTGACCAGCACGACGGCGGCGTAATCGGCCAGATCGGCCAGGCTCGATGATAGGGTAAAGGGTGTCGCCCGGTCGATGGACAAGCCCGACGCGACCAGCGCCTCGGCCAGTTGCGCGGCCTCGTCGACCGTTGCCCCTTCTTCGCCCACGTCCGCGGCCACGACCAGCACGCGCGGCTGGCCGACCACTTCGGTGAAGGCTGCCAGCTCGTTGTTTTGCGGATAGGTGTCGGCCGCGCCCAGCGGCGAGAGTTGCACGCGGTAGCGGGCGAAGGCCGGCGCTCCCGCCTGCAAGCGGATGGTGAGATTGTTCGTCCCCGGTTGCAGGCGGACGGGCGCTTCGTAGATGACTGCTCCGTCGCCCAGGACGCGCAGAATAGCGTCGGTCGTGGCCGTGCTGTCGGCGCTCACCTCCAGCCGGAAGGTCTCGCCCTGGCCGACGCGAGCTGGGGCGACGACATCGCGCAAGCTGATCTCGCCGTCGGCTGCCGGGCGGGGCAAATGAATCGTGTCGATGGAGACGCCGGAGGCCGCCGCCAGCCGCGCGGCCTCTGCCGCGTCGCCGGTGGTAGCCGCGCCGTCGCTCAGGATGACCAGACGCCGAGCGGCGTCGGGTGGCAGTAGCGCCAGACCCAGCCGAATGGCCTCAGCCAGATCGGTGGCGATGCGCGTCGGCTGTGAAGCAAAGGGCGGCAGGCCGGCCAGCGCATCGGATGATCGCAACGGCTGCTCGACCAGGGCGTTGCCGCCAAAGAGGATGATCCCGGCGCGGTCGTTCGGCGCCATCCCGGCCACCGCGGCGCGGACGAACTGTTCAGCCGCGGCGACGTTGGCGTTGCCCATCGAGTCGGAGACGTCGATCAGGAAGATGACGGCCAAATCGTCGACCGCGCGCACGAGTTGCGCCCCGGCCAGACTGAGGATGACGAAGGCGACGATGAGCAACCGCAAAACCAGTCCCAACCGGCCAGAGAGCGGCCGCGCGGCCATCCGGCGCGGCCCCGCGCTCGTCCGGCGCAGCCACACGCTTGTCCGGCGCGGCCACACGCTCGTCCGGCGCGGCCACACCAGCCACGCCATGAGCGGCATCAGCAACAACAGGAGCAAAACGACGGGCGTAGTGAAACTCATAAGCCAATTGGGATTTAGCGGTGTTTCCCAAAGTTATCCCAAACCCAAATTTGGGATAACTTTGGGATAAAGCATCGCTTCCGGGCTTAAACAATAATGTGGATGGATGCTTGATTCAAGCCATATTGTCTGAAGACGATTGCCGCACAATCTATATTTTCATCTCTTCATTATTTTTGGTGTACATCTTTGCTTCATGATTGGCACGCCGCTTCCCCAGGGAACCCCGGCGGTGCGGGTAAAATGCCGATCGGCCGCAGACCCGTTTCCTCCCCCACCGGCGGTGCTTCCACCCCCGTCAGCCGCCGGAACTGGTCGCCGGTGTAGGCATAAAACCCGTCCCGACCACTGACCAGCAGGGTAGCAATGTCGCCCAGCGGCGCGATCCAGCCGAGGTGGCCGTCGGGGCTATCGGCCGAGACGAAGGAGTGCGTCACCTCGCCCGTCGCCGTGACCCAATGGACCTGGCGACCGGCGACGGGATCGTCCTCGGCCACGGGCAGGCTATCGCCAATGATGAGCAGGTTTTGGCTCGCGGCGTCCCAGACCAGCCCGCGCCCCGGCTCGGCGGCGGCGAATTTCGTGAGGTGTACCATGACACCCGCCCCCGCCGTCCAATCGACGATGCCCACCCAGCCCTCATCGACCGCCCGATAAGTATAGGGGTGCGTGGCTTGCAGCAGATTCTGAACGCTGTAGGCCAGATACCGCCCATCAGGCGAAGGAGCCACGTCGTTGATTGCGCCGAGCGGCCCGGCGTGGTCAGTCACTTGTTGGGATGACGATCCGTCGGGTGCGGCGCGGAAGACTTGCAAGACGCCGGCCGCATCGTAATCGGTGAAGTAGAGCCACGCCCCGTCGGCTGACCAGGCCAAGGCTCGCGGTTCGCCCCCGCCGCGTGTCGTTAGCCGGGCGACGGCGAACGGCGGCGACAGGGAGATTATCTCCACGTCGGCGGTGGGCGCGGCCGAGCCGGTGCGAACGCCGGAGGAGACCACATAGGCCAGCGCTTCGTGATTGGGCGAGAGGCGGGCGGTCGTCAGATTATCGACGTGGGCGACCGCTTCCGGCGGAATCGACTCTTGCGGCACGCCCCGCAAATCTGTCAACTGACCATTGACGAGAAGCCGGCAGCCGCCATCGATCCATTGCGCTTCACCGACGTAGATAGAGACGCCGCTGAGCAAGCGCAGGACGCCGGTCGCCGCGTCGAAGATCGCGAAGTAAACATCCTCGTTTAAGTCTTCCACGTAGAAGCCCACCAGAGGGCCGTTCAGCGGATCATGGGCTGAGGGCGGCCGGGTGGGTGTGCCGGTGACACCTGTATCGCCCGATAGCTGAGTTTCCGTCGCCGAGGATGTCTCAACCGGGGTCGCGCCGGGCCGGGCACAGGCGGCGGTAAAGGTCGCCAGCAATGCCAGCAGGACGAACAATCGAGGATAGCAACGAGCGCGGACGGGGCACGTCATCATGCCTTGAGTTGGTGGGGGGCCACGGCCCGAATAAGTGCCCGGGCCAGAACCCGCGTCGGGTCGATTAGCGGCCGCCCATCAAATTCCGGCTCCGTGAAGGCCAGCGGCATCTCCGTGCAACCCAGGATGATAGCCTCGGCCCCCCTTTGGCACACATAGGCGGCTCCTTGTTCTAAACCGGCTCGCGCTCGCGCCGTCACGCCGCCGGCGGCTTTGATGCCGTAGCCGGGATCGTAGATAGCCCGGTGAATGGTCGCTACTTGCATGGTTTCATCCGGAGCGACTGTGTGATAGCCGAGCGGTTCCAGCGCCGCCGGATAGAGCCGTACCTGCCACGCGCCCGTTGTCGACAGAATGCCTATCGTCCGGCGCGTCGGGTGATGATCCGCCAGATGGGCAACCGTTTCGTCGATCATGTGTAACAGGCGTAGCGGTCGCTGAAACGCGGCCACCCTCGCCCGAATGACGTTGAAAATGGCCGGGGCGTGGGCGGTGTTACAGGGGATGCCGGCCACGGCCGCGCCCATGCCGGCCAGCAAGCGCAGTTGGGCGACGATGGCGTCGGCGGGATTTTCGGTGATTTGACCGAGAAGATACTCCGTCCGATCGGGGATGGCCCGAGGCCAGGAGATGGTGATGACCGGCAGGTGATCCTGGTCACGGGCGGCCATGGTTTCCTCGAGTACCTTGCGCTGCAAGTCCAGACCGGCGAACGGGCCGACGCCGCCGACGATGCCGATGATGGGCGGGGCGGGGTTGGATGGGGCGGAGTTATCATGCGTAGCGGGTGACATTTTCGGCTCGGTGAACTAAACTCTCACTGAGAGTGCTAGATTAGCACGACCTTTCATTTCTATCCATAGCCGAATCGTTCAGTTCGCAAGATATGTCGTCCCCTTTTTCCGCTGATCCCTACGTCATCCTCCCCCCCGAAGAGGCCTGGGTCGAACGCCTGGCGGGTGGCGATTGGCTTATTCGCTGGCGGCAACCGGCGGGACACGTCGCCGTTTACGCGAGCGATGATCCTGACGTGACGACCGGCGGCTGGCCCCTGACCGTGGAGCGAGCGGCGAATAACGAATTGCGAGTGCCGAATTTGGCCATAGACGCTGCGGTCGGTGGGCCATCGTCGGCCGTGCGCCCCTACTTTCTGCTGGAGCTTGACGGCCATCGCCACATCATCGCCGAGCGGACGTTGCCATTGACCGGCGAGTCCAACTTCCGCGATGTGGGCGGCTACCGAACGGCCGACGGCCACACGGTGCGCTGGGGGCGGGTCTATCGCGCCGGGTCCCTGGCCGAACTGACCGAGGCAGACGTCGCTTATTTAGGGCGTCTGGGGCTGCGCCTGTCCTGCGATTTACGCTCACCTGCCGAGATGGAGAATCACCCCGACCGCCTGCCGCCGGGGGCGGTCGCCCGTTCCACGCCCATCGCCGCCGAAGTCGGCCGTCTGCGTCGCCTCGTCACCCTGTTTCGCCTGCGCCACCGCATCCAGAAAATGTTGCAGCAGGTCTACGTCATCATGCTCGATCAGAACGGCCCCTTGCTGGCCGGGGTCCTGCGTGTCGCCGCCGATCCGGCCAACTTGCCGCTGGTCGTCCATTGCACAGCGGGCAAGGATCGCACAGGGCTGGTCGTGGCGCTGCTGCTGTTGTCGTTGGGCGTGCCACGGGAGACGGTCATCGCCGATTACACCCTCAGCAACCGCGCCTTCGGCGTCCTGGCCGAACGTATGCGGCCGGAACTGGAGATGCTCTATGCTTTCGGTTTCAGCGAGGAGCGGCTGCGGCCGTTCCTGCTGGCCGAGGCGCCAACACTGGACGGTGCGCTGGCCCATCTGCAGCGGCGCTACGGCTCAGTGGCAGCGTATTTACGACGAGCGGGATTGACGGATGAGGAGCTGGGAAAATTACGGGAAACGTTGCTGATGGCCGGCGGCTGACCGATAATCACCGCCATGACCTTCCCTGTGTTGCGCAAAGTTCTAATCGCTAACCGAGGCGAGATCGCCCGCCGGATTATCAGCGCCTGCCACGAGTTGGGCGCGAGCGCGGTCGCCGTCTACTCCGACGTGGACAAGGACGCGCCGTGGGTATGGGAGGCTGATGAGGCTTACCCGCTGCACGGCAGTACCGCGGCCGACACGTATCTCAACAGCGAAAAAATCCTGAACATCGCGGTCAATCACGGTGTCGATGCCATCCATCCCGGCTACGGCTTCCTGAGCGAGAACGCCGACTTTGCTGCCGCCTGTGCCCGGCGCGGCCTGGTGTTCGTCGGGCCGCCGCCGGAGGCCATGCACGCGCTGGGCAGCAAGGCGGCGGCCCGCGCCCTGGCTCAGGCTCATGACGTGCCCGTCGTGCCCGGCGTCGACGGGGCGGGGCGGAGCGACGACGAGCTGGCCGACGCGGCCCAGGCCATCGGCTATCCGGTGCTCATCAAGGCCAGCGCCGGCGGCGGCGGCAAAGGCATGCGTGTGGTTGACGATTCGGGCGAGCTGAGTGACGCGCTGCGGGCTGCCCGTCAGGAGGCTCAATCCGCCTTCGGCGACCCCCATGTGCTGTTGGAGAAGTACTTCACCCAGATCCACCACGTCGAGGTGCAGGTGTTGGGCGACGCCCACGGCAACTTGCTGCACCTCTACGAGCGCGAATGCTCGATTCAGCGCCGCCACCAGAAGATCATCGAAGAAAGCCCCTCGCCGGTAGTCGGCGATGACGAGACCCTGCGCGAAGCCATCACCGCTGCGGCCGTGCGCCTGGCCCGCGCCGCGGGCTACAGCAGCGCCGGCACGGTGGAGTTCATCGTCGACAGCACGGGCGGTTTCTATTTCCTGGAGATGAACACGCGGCTGCAAGTGGAACACCCGGTAACGGAGAGCGTGACCGGCATCGACCTGGTGACGTGGCAACTGCGCGTCGCCGCCGGAGAGCCGTTGTCGTTCGCGCAGCACGATGTCCGGCGGCGCGGCCACGCCATCGAGTGCCGTGTCTACGCCGAAGATCCGGCGACGGGCTTCCTGCCGTCTATCGGCGAGATCGTCTACTATGGCCGCCCGACCGGCCCCGGCCTGCGCGTCGACGACGGTATCGAGAGCGGCTCGGCCGTGTCGCCCTACTATGACCCGATGCTGGCCAAGGTCATCACCTGGGGCGCGGAGCGGCGAGAGGCCATCCGCAAGATGGAACGCGCGCTAAGGGAGACGGCCGTGCTGGGCGTGACGACCAACATCGACTACCTGCGCGACATCCTGGCCCAGCCGGCCTTCATCGCCGGGCACACCAGCACCAACTTTTTGGCCGAGCATATGGCCGGCCGGCAGCCACCGGTCGAGGCGAGCGAGGATGAGTGGATCGCCGCGGCGGCTTATGAGATCCTCAGCGCAATGAACGCCGGGCCGGCGACGGGGGGACAGTCGGTGTATGATCCGTGGGAGGCGGCGCGGGGGTGGCGAAATGTGGGAGCATAGCGAGAGAGCAGCGAAGTATGGTGTTAAAGAAAAATTGATGAATTAAAGAGTTTGAGTATACTTTCTGCCGTGGAGGCATACAAATGTCCTTGAATATCAAGAACCGCGACGTAGAAAGCTTGCTCGATGAGGTTGTGCGCCTGACCGGCGAATCCAAGACTGAGGCGATCCGCAAAGCACTGGATGAGCGCCGCCGGCGGTTATTGGCCCAAACTGTCACTCCGCGTAACGAGGCACGTCTATTGGCCTTTCTTGAAGATGAAATCTGGTCCCAAATTCCGCTGGAGCTACTCGGTCAACCATTAACAAAGGAAGAGGAAGAGGCCATCCTGGGCTATGGAGCTGCAGGAGTATGATTCTCGATTCCTCGGCCATCGTCACCATTTTCCTTAAGGCACCCGGACACGATTTGGTGCGCCACAAGATCGTCGAAGCTCAGGTCATAGGCGTCGGCGCGGCGACTCTGGTGGAGACGGCGATTGTTTTGTCGGCGCGATTGAACCGGGATATGCGCGGCAGCCTGGCTCGCTTCATCGAGGAGAATCAAATTATCACGATCCCGTTTACGGAAGGCCACTATAGTATTGCGGTAACGGCCTGGTTGAAGTATGGCAAGGGGCGCCATCCAGCAGCGCTTAATTTCGGGGATTGTCTCTCTTATGCCACGGCTAGGGCGGCCGAGATACCGTTGCTGTGTGTCGGGGATGATTTTCCGCAGACTGATCTGGCGCTCGCCTAAATGTGATCTGACGTGGAGTGCATCAAGTGAAAAGTGTGTGTCTCATGATCCATCATGCAGCAGTAACAAAGAGCTAATCCAAAGGCCGACAGCTGGATGAACGGCAGCACGACATTTGGCGGCCATCTTGGGCCTTCCTAATGAGAGCTCGAACAAGCTACCTACCGTGTTCCATTCCAACACGTAGGTGATGCCCACTCTACACTTTATTTTCCAACCGTTGGGTCAATTGTTCCCACTCCTCCACCGTCAACGTCTCCGCCCTCCGTCTCCCATCGATCCCCGCCTCCCCCAGCGCCGCCGCAATCACCTCATCGCTCAACCCCAGCCGCCGCAGATTGTTCTTCAACTGCTTGCGCTTCTGGCTGAACCCGGCGCGAACGACGCGGAAGAACGCTTCTTCATTACCTCTGCTCTCCTGCTCCCCGGCCTCCCGGCTCAAGAACCGCTCCTCCACGTCCACCCGGATTACCGCCGAATCCACCTCCGGCCGCGGCCAGAACGCACCCGCTTTGACCGCGCCGGCCACCTTCACACTTCCATAGTACTGCACGCTGACGGCCAGCAGGCTCATCTTCGGCGGCGTGGCGGCCAGCCGTTCGGCCACCTCCCGCTGAACGGTCAGTACCAACCGGCGCGGCCGGGGCCGGCCCTCCAGTAAATGCCGCAGGATGGCCCCGGTGATGTAGTAAGGCACATTGGCGACGACGACGAACGGCGCGTCGAACCAGGCCGCCGGGTCGAAGGACAGGATGTCGGCATGGACGATGGCGACGTGGGAGAACGGGCTCAACTCGTAGCGCAACACGGGCAGCAGCCGGTCGTCCAGTTCGACAGCCACGACGCGACCGGCGACCTGGGCCAACTGGCGCGTTAGCGCCCCCAGGCCGGGCCCAACTTCCAGCACGGCGTCGCCGGGCGACAGCTCGGCCGCGGCCACGATGCGCCCCAGCAAGCCTTCGTCATACAGAAAATTCTGACCCAGGCTTTGCTTGGGGGTGATGCCGTAGCGGTCGAGAATCTGGCGAGGATGCATCAGTCCTACTTGCGGCGGCGCAGCAGCAGCGCCCCGGCGGCCCCGGCCGCGGCCACCGCGCCCACCCAGGGCAACGCGCCGCGATTTCGTCCGGCCTTCACGCCCTTGGATGAGACCGGTATCGTCGCCAGCTTGGCCGCCGACTCGCTCTGCACGCGGGCGAAGAGAGCCGGGTCGGCGCGAAGTTGATCGGCCAGCACGCGCTTTTCGGCCACCATCTCGTCGGTCACGTACTCATCGTGGGAGCGCAGTCCGGCGATCTGGAACTGGTGCTTCTTGAAGAGGCGATAGATCTCCTTGACGCGCTCCATCGTGATGTTGCGGCCGAGGGTATAGTCTTCGAAGCGACCTTCCATCGCCAGCAGGGCCGTCTCGGCCAGGCAGGCGTAGGCCGTCTTGGGTGGCAGGCCGATGTCGTAACCGAAGTCGATGTCGCCGGGGATGAGCACCTCGCCGCTCTCGATGACCAGCACGTCGGGTCGCAGCGCCGCTTCCTCTTTGCTGATGTCGGGCGGGCGGGCGACGTCGCAGATGACTGTGCCCGGCTTGCACTTGGTGATGTCGACGATGCGCTGGCCGAAAGCCGAGGTGGCGGTGACGATCAAATCACATTCACCGAGGTAGTCGTCGGCCCGTGTGGCGATGGCGACGGTGGCTCCCGGCGTCTCTTCCTGAATGGTGCGCTTCAACTCGATCAGTCGCTCCGGCTCAATTGATACCAGGACGACGTCGTAGATAGCCTGGGCCAACAGCCGTGAGCAAACCGCGCCGATGGAGCCGGTGGCACCAATGATCATGACCTTGCCTTGCGTCAGGTCGGTGGCTCCCATCTTGATGACCGCCTGCTTGGCCGCCTCCAGTGTGGCGGCGACGGTCAGGCTGTTGCCGCTGGTGATGGCGATGTCGGCCTCGTGGGCCACGGTGATGCCCGCGTCGCCGACAACGCTGGTGAACGCGCCCAGACCCATGATGCGCGCGCCCTTGCGTTCGGCGATGCGAGCCGCCTGATTAAGCTTGTCATAGGTGAAGCGCTCGCCGTGGTTCATCATCTGCCGGGGCGTGGCTCCCAACGAGATGAGATGGCCCTCGATGCGCTGGCCGGTCGTCGGCGAGACTCCGCCGGTGATGCGGGACAGGTAGAAAGGTGGTATGCGGGCCGAAAAGGACTCGACCAGGCCGTCGGGCAGTGCTTTTGTCCAGCGAAAGCGTTTGTCGTTGTGGATGAACTTGATGCTAAGGGGGTGGATGACGAAGGCGAAGCGATTAATGCCCGCCTCGCCCGGTTGCAGATAGCGAACGGCGGGTGTCCAGTCGAGGTTGGCCATCAGGTCCAGATAGGTGTCCTCGCTGAGGGGGGCGGTGGGGTCGGGGCGCAGGGCGACCATGATGGCCTCGATAGTTGCCGCCGACCAGCGACCCAGCTCGCCGCGACCGTCGAGCGCCGGCATCATGGTAATCAGGATATTGACGCCCCGCTCGCGCAGGTCGGCCAGGTCTTCATCGGTGGCCCATTCGGCGACAATCGTCTTGTGCTTGAGGTCGGCCGGGGCGTGACGGCGAATGACGCCGATGTCGCCGGCCAGAACGTCGGCCCAGGCGAAAGCGCTGGCATCGCGGGGTTCGGGCGGGCTGCCGGGCAACGGTTGCAGGCGGTCAAAAGCGGCGTCCTTGAGCTGGTCAAGCGTGGGGCCTGAGGCCTGGTCGAGCGTGCCTCGGCTGCCGACGAGGGGCACGGCCGGCAGATTGAAGTAGACAATCGGATCGGCGTAGCGCAGGTCGGCGGCGCGGCGGCCGAGGGCCTGGGCCAGCCCGTTGTGGTTCAGGCCGGGGACCATGAGGACGTGCTTTTGGGCGAAGATGCCCGGTTGGGCGCGGTCGGCCAGGATGACGCCCCAGCGCTCCAGCCCGGCGCGGAGGCCGGAGCCGTCGACAACAGGTGTGCGCTCGGCCACCGGAGGCAGAGTCGCGCCAAGTTCGTGCGGCCGTCGCGCGCCGCCCAGCTCCAGCGTGACGGGCATCCCTTCCAGGGCGATTGCATCCACCTGGCCGTCGTTGGTCTGAATCAGGGCGCGGGCGCGTTCCGCATTGCCGCCACAGCCGGCCCGTCGCACCAGGAGGGCCTGGCCCATGAAAGAGTAGTTGCTCGTTTCGCCGCCCTCGCCGTTATGGATAACCAGAATTTGTTTCATAGAGAACACCTCAGTGGTAGAAAACCACTTTAGACCCTAAAATGACATTATAATGTCACCTTATTGACACCGTACTGACACCGTAGTATACTGTTGCGCAAGTAACGAACACATGAACCGTGCTCAACAGCGACTGACTTGCTCTGCCCCCCCGAAATGTCCTATCCGATCGCCGAAAGAAGGGGATAGTTTCTGAGGTAGAGCGCCGAAAGATCGGGAGGTGTCATATTTCGTAAAACTTCTACTACTTTACCACAAGCAACGCCGAATACCCGCTGAAATACCGGTAGATTATTAATTGAGGAGATTCAAGATGTTACGATTCAAGAAAAGTGGCCCGATCCTGGCCTTGTTGTTGGTAGTCGCCCTCGCGCTGGTCGCCTGCCAGCCGCAGGCCCAAGTCGTCGAAGTGACTCGTGTAGTCACGGAAACGATTGTCGAGGAAGGCCAGCCGATCGAAGTGACGCGTGTGGTCACCGAAGTGCAAGAAGTGGTGGCTACCCCCGAACCGGACGTGCAAGTCCCCGCCGGCGCGGCCGACCCAACGACCTGGCGCGAGGTATCCTTCGGCGAGCCGGACACGCTCGATCCGGCGCTCGACTATGAGACCTCCGGCGGCAATGTCATTCAGAACGTCATGGAGCCGCTGGTTATTTACGACCACGTCAGCCCGACCGACTTTGTGCCGGCTCTGGCCGTCGAAGTGCCTACCGTTGATAACGGCGGCATCTCCGAAGACGGCCAGACCTACACGTTCAACATTCGCGAAGGCGTCACCTTCCACGCCGGCGGCACGCTGGAGCCTCATGACGTGGCCTACACCTTCCAGCGCGGCCTGCTGCAGAGCGACCCCAACGGACCGCAGTGGCTCCTGCTGGAGCCGATCCTGGGCTATACCTCCGGCGACGTGACCGAGGGCATCCAGGAAGGCGCTTTTGCCGGCGACCGGGACGGGCTGCTGGCCGGGGCGACGGCCGAGGAACTGGCCGCTACCTGTGAGCTGGTCAAGTCGGCCATCGTTGCCGACGACGAGGCCGGCACGGTTACCTTCAACCTTGCCCTGCCCTGGGGGCCGTTTCTGGCGACCATCTCCGCAACCTGGGGATCGATCCTCGATCAGGAATGGACTGTTGAGCAAGGCGGCTGGGACGGCGATTGCGCCACATGGCAGAACTGGTACGCGCCCGGAGCCGAGAATTCCGAGCTGTCGCCCATTATCAACGGCACCGGCCCTTACATGCTCGACCATTGGACGCCCGGCGAAGAATTGGTACTGACGGCCTACGAAGGCTACTGGCGCACGGAAGAGACGCCGAAGTGGGAAGGCGGCCCCTATGGCCCCGCGGCGCTCAAGACGGTCATCTACTCCGTTGTAGACGAGTGGGGTACGCGTTTCTCCATGATGCAAGCCGGCGATGCCGAGTATTCCACAGTGAACCCGGAGCAGGAAGTGCAGATCGACCCGCTGGTGGGCGAGATTTGTGATGCGCAAACCGGCGAATGCCAGCCGAACCCGGAGAATCCGGAAGGCATCTTCCGCAAATATGTCAATCGCCCGGGTGTGAACCGTACCGACATCTTCCCGACCTTCTTCGTGGCCGACGGCTCGTCCTACGTGGGCAGCGGCCAGTTGGACGGCAACGGCATCCCGCTGGATTTCTTCAACGACATCAACATGCGCAAGGCTTTGGCGACCTGCTTCAACTATGATCTCTATAATCAGGAAGTCTTGCTGGGACAGGGCGTGCGCAACAATGGGCCTATCATCAGTGGTATGTTGGGCTACAACCCCGACGGCCAGACATATGATTATGACCCGGAAGCTTGTGACGCTTACATCGCCGAGGCCTGGGGCGGCCAACTGCCGGAGACCGGCTTCCGCTTCCAGATCGCCTTCAACACCGGTAATACAACCCGCCAGACCATCGGCGAAATCCTGCAAGGCGAATTCGGCGCGCTCAACCCGTTGTACCAGATCGAAACCCTGGGGTTGCCGTGGCCGACATTCCTGGCCGCCCAGCGTGCTTCGCAGTTGCCGGTGGCCGTCAACGGCTGGCAGGAAGACATCCACGACCCGCACAACTGGGTGCAGCCCTATCTGATCGGCACCTATGGCGCGCGGCAGAACATCCCCGCCGAGTTGATGGATCAGTACCGTGAATTGGTCAACGCTGGTGTCCTGGCTTCCGACCCGGCCGAGCGCGAGCAAATCTACTTCGACCTGCAAGCGTTGTTCTACGACACCGTTCCACAGGTCATCCTGCTGCAACGCGATGCGCCCTGGTATACCCAGCGCTGGGTCAACGGCTATTACTATCGGGTCGGCATGTTCGGCCGCGATTACTACGCTTATTCCTTGACGGCAGCGGAATAAACCCGTTTGTTTGTCCTCCTCTTCAAATGGTGACTGCGTGATAATCAGCACTTATTAACGCAGCACCGCCGGGCCCACTCCCTTGCCAGCACAGGGGAGTGGGCTTTGTTGTAAAAAGCACGGTTGACGAGCTAGGAGCCACGGGTGAAGCCGTAGCTTCGTCACTCGTCACTCGACAGTCATCATTTGTTACTGCCATTCTTTTGCCACCATCTTGTCACCTGAAAATTACCGTGTTATAATCTATACTCTATGAACGTACCCATCAGGCCATTATTCTGATGCGCGCGTGTGATCTGTTCTTTTCCGATATGGGCCGAAATTTCTTGGCAATGTATGGTTTTGCGTTATATTTAGCAAGCTCTAATACTGTGGGCAGAGTTTGTCGACGCAAGCTGCCTGGCTGCCAAGAGGAGATGGCTATGAATCCTGGACTTTTCAAACGCACGCGGGGGACCGATGGCTAAATTATTGGAAGTTAGTAACCTGACCACCCGGTTTTACACCGAGGACGGCATTGTCCACGCGGTGAACGGGATCTCATTTGAACTGGACGAGGGCGAATCGATGGCTATCGTCGGCGAAAGCGGCTCCGGCAAGTCGGTGTCGATGAAGTCGATGATGGGGATTATCCCCAGCCCGCCGGGGCGTGTGGAAGACGGCCAGGTCATGTTTAACGGTCGCGACCTGCTCAAGCTCTCTGCCGAAGAGTTGCGGCGCGTGCGCGGTCGGGAAATGGCGATGATCTTCCAGGACCCCATGACATCGCTCAACCCTGTGCTGACCGTCGGGGCACAGATGACCGAAGCGCTCTTGCTCCATCTGGGCATGAAGCAGGAGCAGGCCGACGAACGCGCGGCCGAGCTGCTGGCCCTCGTCGGCGTTGCCAATCCCGCCGACCGCCTGAAGGATTACCCCCACCAGTTCTCCGGCGGCCAGCGGCAACGCATCGGCATTGCCATGGCCCTGTCGTGTAATCCCTCTCTCCTGATCGCCGATGAACCCACCACCGCTCTTGACGTCACCATCCAGGCTCAAATCGTGGACCTTGTCCTGCGGCTGAAGCAGCAACTGGGCATGGCCATCATCTGGATCACCCATGACCTGGGCGTCATCGCCGGCATGGTCGACCGCATCATCGTCATGTATGCCGGGTTCATTGTCGAGAATTCGCCCGTGCGCGCCCTATACAAAGAGACGGCCCACCCCTACACCGTCGGTCTGCTGGAGTCGCTGCCCAAAATCGATGCCAAGCGCAAGGAGCGGCTGATTCCCATCAAGGGCTTGCCGCCGGACTTGCTGAAAGAACCGATGCGCTGCCCGTTCGCACCCCGTTGTCCCTACAATGTCGAACGCTGCTGGGAGGAAAACCCGCCCCTGCGGGCCATTGCCCCGGATCATTACTCGGCCTGTTGGCGGGCCGAAGAAGTCTATGCCGGCCTGCGCATCCATGATATGGAACAGCTCGCGGTGGTAGACGCGGCGGCCGTCGCTGCTTTGGCGGAGGTGGAATAATGACTGACAATGTCGTCACCAACGTCAATGTTCAAGCTCCGGGCGTCACCGACAGCCCGACTCCTCCCAAAGTATTCGACCAGGTGCTCATCGACGTTCGAGACCTCAAAAAGTATTTTCCCATCAAGCGCGGCGTCATGCGCCGCACGGTGGGCCACATCAAGGCCGTCGACGGCGTCAGCTTCAAGATCTACAAGGGCGAAACGCTGGGCTTAGTGGGCGAAAGCGGCTGCGGCAAATCGACCGCCGGGCGCTCGATCCTGCAACTGGAAGAGCCAACGGCCGGAACGGTCCAATTCGCCGACCGCGAATTGACCACCATGAACAAGACCGATCTGCGGCGCTCCCGGCGTCATATGCAGATGATTTTCCAGGACCCCTACGCTTCGCTCAACCCGCGCATGACCGTGGGTAATATCGTCAGCGAGCCGCTGGTTATCCACGGCATTGGCGATTCGGCCAGCCGCAAGGCGCGCGTCCAGGAATTGCTGCGCGTCGTCGGCCTCAATCCCTATTTCGTCAATCGCTACCCCCACGAGTTTTCCGGCGGCCAGCGGCAGCGCATCGGCGTGGCCCGCGCGCTGGCAACCAACCCGTCGTTCATCGTCGCCGACGAGCCGATCTCGGCCCTGGACGTCTCGATCCAGGCCCAGGTTGTCAACATGCTCGACGACCTGAAGCAGGAGCTGGGGCTGACCTATTTGTTCATCGCCCATGACCTGTCGATGGTGCGCTACATCAGCGACCGGGTGGCGGTGATGTATCTGGGCCGCATCGTCGAGCTGAGCAGCCGCGATGAGGTCTATGATCATCCGTTGCATCCCTACACACAGGCGTTGCTGTCCGCCATTCCCGTGCCTGATCCCGACAAAGAAGGCCGGCGGCAACGAATTATTCTGGAAGGTGACGTGCCCAGCCCGGCCAACCCGCCGGTGGGTTGTCGTTTTCACCCGCGGTGCGCCTATGCCACCGATGTATGTCGTGAAGTAGACCCGGAATTCCGCAATCTCGGCACAGCCTCTGTGCCCCATATGGTGGCCTGCCACCACGCGGAAAAGTTCTTGTGATTAACCAGGAATTAAGAATAACGAATCAGGATTTAAGACAATCAAATCGTTCGGGAGTTCCCGATTCATAATTCCTGATTCGTCATTCGTAATTCGCTTTGAGGAGGTGGTGTCTAGAAGTTCGACGTGGAGAGAAGATTAGATTTGAGAGTTTAGCAGGATATGTGCGTTGCTGGCGCACACATTCGGAAAACGTAGAAAACCCATTTGAAGATGGAGGAGACACGAAACATGTTTACGAAGAATCGCATCGGCCTCGTATTGGCCGCCCTACTGGTATTGGCGCTCGGACTTGTCGCCTGCCAGCCGCAATCGCAAGTTGTCGAAGTGACGCGCATCGTCACCGAGACGATTACTGAGGAAGGCCAGGAAGTGGTCGTCACCTCGGTCGTCACAGAGGTTGAGGAAGTCGTTGTCACGGCGACTCCGGAACCGGTGGAGGAAGTCTCCATGGTTGCGCCGGACCCCAACACCTTTGTGCAAATGACCTTTGGTGATATCGGCACTCTGGACCCGGCGCTGGGCTACGACACGGCCAGCAACACACCCATCCAGAACATCTATGAGACGCTGATTTGGTACAACGGCCCCGACCCGACGACCTACGTCCCCTTGCTGGCGACGGAAGTTCCTTCGGTCGAGAACGGCGGCATCTCCGAAGATGGCCTGACCTATACCTTTAATATTCGCGAGGGCGTCACCTTCCATGACGGCGCGGACCTGACCCCCAGCGACGTAGCCTACAGCTACCAGCGCGGTTTGCTGCAGAGCGACCCCAACGGCCCGCAATGGCTGCTGCTGGAGCCGATCCTGGGCTATGTTTCCGGTGACGTGACCGAGGAAATTCAGGACGGCGCCTTTGCCGGCGATCCCGAAGGCCTGAAGGCCGGCGCCACGCCCGAAGAACTGATGGCAACCTGTGAGAAGGTCAAGGCCGCCATCGTCGCCGACGACGACGCCGGCACCGTGACCATCAACCTGGCGCAGCCGTGGGGCCCGCTGCTGGCTACTCTGGCCGGCACCTGGGGTTCCGTGCTCGATCAGGATTGGACCGCCGCGCAAGGTGACTGGGACGGCGACTGCGCCACCTGGCAGAACTACTACGCGCCCGGCACGGAGAACGACCCGATCACGGCCGTGACCAACGGCACCGGCCCCTACATGCTCGATCACTGGACCCCCGGCGAAGAGCATGTCCTTGTTGCCAACCCCAACTACTGGCGCGCCGAAGGCGATCCGATGTGGGAAGGCGGCCCGTCCGGCACCGCGCCGTTGCAGACGATTATCGTCCGTCTCGTCGATGAGTTCGGCACCCGCTTTGCCTCCTTGCAGGCCGGCGACGCGGCCAACGTGACCGTCAACATCGACCAACGTTCGCAGGTTGACCCGCTGGTGGGCGAAGTTTGCCAAGGTGACGGCACCTGCGCGCCGAGCGATAACCCCGACGGCACCCTGCGCAAGTGGGAAAACCTGGCCAGCACGAGCCGCACCGACGCCTTCCTGACCTGGAACGTCGCCGCGGACTCGCCCTACATCGGCTCCGGTCAGCTGGACGGCAACGGCATCCCGCCGAACTTCTTCAGCGACATCAACACCCGCAAGGCCATGGCCACCTGCTTCGATTACGATACCTACATCAACGAAGCGCTCATTGGCGAAGGCGTCCGCAACAACGGCCCGATCATCCTCGACATGCTCGGCTACAACCCCGACGGCCCGATGTACGAATACAATCCTGAGGAATGTGCCTCGTACTTCGAGCAGGCTTGGGACGGTGCGTTGCCGGAGACCGGCTTCCGCTTCCAGACGGCCTTCAACACGGGCAACACCGTGCGCCAGACCATTGGTGAAATCTGGCAGAGCGAATTGGCGGCCATCAACCCGCTGTACCAGGTCGAGACCATCGGCTTGCCGTGGCCCACGTTCCTGAACGCCTTCCGCGCATCGCAACTGCCCATCGCCGTCAGCGGCTGGGTTGAGGACATCCACGACCCGCACAACTGGATCCAGCCGTACACCTACGGCACCTTCGGCGGCCGTCAGGGTCTGCCGGACGACATCATTGCCAAGTATCAGGACCTGGCGTCGGCTGCTGTGACCGAGAGCGATCCGGCCGTCCGCGAGCAAATGTACTTCGACATTCAACAACAATTCTACGATGACGCCATCAGCGTCATCCTGGCCCAGGCCACCGGCGCCCGCTATGAGCAGCGCTGGGTCAATGGCTGGTTCTATAACGCGGCTCTGCCCGGCACGTACTACTACGGTATGTCGTTGACCGGCGAATAAACCGCACTTTATCTCAGTATTCCGTGGGGGCGGGTTTCCAAACCCGCCCCCACCGGATAGTTCGCCCCTTGCCGGGGCGGCCCCAAATCCGCCCCGGCAAGACGGCCCGTTGGAGCGAGCGCCTCAGCGCTCAATGGTTATGGCGCGAGCCTTGAGCCGCCTGCTGCAACGAATTTACCGATCGTTCGTAGTCAGCCACCACAGTGGCGTTCCTTAGGAGACGGCGAGGGAACATTACCAACGCCGGAAGCATCTGTTCAAAGAAGGAGAAAACCGAATTATGGCCGCTTATATTATTCGTCGTCTCTTGATCCTGCCGATCATCCTGATCGGCGTGACGATTTTGATTTTCGGCATGCTCCAGGTGCTGGGGCCGGTCGAACGCTCGGCTTTATACGTGCGCGACATCCCCAAGAACGAGCACCAGGTCGACGCGATCATCACCCGCTACGGGCTGGACAAACCGTTCTACGTCCAGTACTGGAACTGGCTGGTGGGCACGGTAGACGGCGCCACAGGCGAGCGCGTCGGCGGCGTGCTGCGCGGTGACCTGGGCTACTCGCGCACCGGTCGCGAGCCGGTCATCGATGTGTTGCTGCGCCGTTTCCCGGCTACCCTGGAGTTGGCTGCCTGGGCCATGGTGCCCGTCATCGGTCTCGGCATCTGGATAGGGGCCAAGGCGGCCCTCAACCACAACAAGCCGTTCGACCAGGTGGCGCGCGTTCTGGCTATCCTGGGCTGGTCGTTCCCCACATTCGTTTTCGCCCTGCTGATGCTGCTGGTCTTCTATGCCAAACTGGACTGGTTCCAGCCCGGCCAGCTATCGACCCAATTCTCGCAAGAGGTATTGCAGCCGGGCTTCACCCAGTATACACACATGATGACCATCGACTCGCTGCTCAACTTGCGTTTCGATATCTTCCTCGACTCCCTGCGCCATCTGATCATGCCGGTGACGACGTTGATGGTCATCGAAGTGGCGTTGTTGCTGAAGATCACGCGCTCGTCGATGCTGGAAGAAATGCGCCAGGACTACGTGACGACGGCTCGCGCCAAGGGACTGCCGGAGAAAATGGTCGTCAATCGCCACATCCGGCGTAACGCCCTGATCCCGGTCATCACCGTGGCCGGCCTGACACTGGCAGGTCTGATGGGCGGCGTAGTGATCACCGAGACGGTCTTCAACTATCCGGGCATCGGTTCGTGGGCCGCCGCCGCGGCGGTCAGCCTGGATGTCTTGTCGATGCTCGGCTACGCGCTCTTCACGGCCGTGCTGCTGGTAATTGCCAACCTCATCGTCGATGTCATGTATGCCGTCCTCGATCCCCGTGTGCGGCTAAGCTAAAGATAAAAAGTGCCTACAGAGTACACAGATGGCACACATGAACTACCAATGAGTTGTGTCATCTGTGGATGCTGTTGCTAAAGGAGACGAAAACATGACGGCAGCAAGTGAACCTGTAGTCCTGCGGCCCGGCGCCAGTGATGCCGGCGAGCTTCGCGAATTGACACGTCTGGAGAAAGCACTTGGCCCGGAGTGGGCCCGACTGCTCAAGGGCATTGTCACCAACCCGCTGTCGGTGACCGGCATCGTGCTGATCGTGCTGTTCGCGTTGGCCGCTATCTTTGCCCCCATCCTGGCCCCGCCGCCCAATGAAATGTGGAATCCCATGCAGATTCCGCGCGACGGCTTCCGCGCGGAACCGCAACCACCCATGAGTGAGTGGAACAAGAACTCGCCGATGACGGTGCCGTGGTGGTACCGCAATATCTGGCCGCGGCAAGAGGAATGGGTTCATCTGATGGGCACGACCAGCGGTCAATACGACATCTGGTACGGCGTCGTCTGGGGCGCGCGCACGGCGTTCTTCGCCAGTTTCGTGGTGACGTTCGCCACCACGCTTTTGGGCGTTATTGTCGGTGCGCTGGCCGGCTTCTATGGGGGATGGATCGATGAAGCGTTGATGCGTGTCGTGGAAATATTCTACGCCTTTCCCTTCATTACCGGCGCGCTGATCCTGGCCTCGCTCCTGACACCCCTTTTTGGCCGAAGTGTGTGGCCGGCGACAATCGCCCTGATCATCTTTGGCTGGACAGGATATGCGCGACAGCTTCGCGGCGATATCCTGACGACCAAGGAAAGGGACTATGTACTGGCGGCGCGGGCCAGCGGCGCGAAAGACAGCCACTTGATGTTGCAGCACGTCATTCCCAACGCCATGTTCCCCACGCTGGTGCGTATCTCGCTGAACATGGGCGCGGTTGTCCTGTCGTTCGCGGCGCTCAGCTTCCTGGGCATCGGCCTGCCCGAAGGCTATGCTGACTGGGGTCAGGTGGTCAGCTTTGCGCGGTCGTGGATTCTGACGCTCGACCAATACTGGTACATCATCATCTTCCCCGGAATCGCGCTGCTGCTCTACGGGTTGGGCTGGAACCTGATCGGCGACGCGCTGCGCGACATCCTCGACCCGAAGCTGCGCGGCAAGAAGGCGTAGTGAAATTCGGAAACCCAACCTTTCCAAAAACCGGGTTTCTGAGAGCAGGATAACTGGAAGGCGGGCGACAAGCATGTGCCCGCCTTCTCTTTTGTAACGCAACTTTCCTGAGTTGCGTATGACGACAAGAAGCTCACGCTACAATGTTATCATGTCACGACGTATGATAGCCTCTGTCGCGATCGCGTTGTTGGGCGGTGGCCTGTGGCTGCTGCTGTATGCCCCGGCCCAGGCCCAGATCGAACGCGGAGGCCCGGCCCCGACCCGCACACCTGTCCCGCCCACGTTGTCGCCAGGCACAACGCCGACGCCTGATCGGCTGGCCCCGCCGCCGACCGTGCCCTCGCCGACCCAGGCCGACGAGGGGGCGCAGCTCTTTTGGCTCCACTGCCAGCCCTGCCACGGCGACCGCGGGCAAGGCCTGACCGACGAGTGGCGCGCGCAGTACCCGCCCGAAGAAGAATATTGCTGGGAGAGCGGTTGTCACGGCAACCAACCTTATGATGAGGCCTTCGCGCTGCCGACCCGCGTTCCCGCGGTCATCGATGCCGCGCCGTCGGGCCAGGACCTTCAGGTGTTGCAGAAATTTGACACGATGGATGCGGTTTACCGCTATGTCAGTGTGGCGATGCCTTATTTCTTCCCCGGCGACCTGACACAGGAAGAGTATCTGGCGATCACGGCTTTCATGGCCCGCGAGAATGGGCTGTGGGACGGCGAGACGCTGACGACCGCCAACCTGGGGCGCTACCGGCTGCGGCCGGCCGCCGGCGCGCCCACCCCGGACACCACCGGCGGCCACCTGATTCCGCCGGCCGCCGCGCCAACGGTGACCGCCGCGTCCAACTCTGTTTCCCGGCCCGTTTCATTCGATACCGCGTTCATTGGCCTGTTGGCTGTGGTCACGATCTTGACTATCGGAGGTGTCATCTTATGGCGCAAACACGCTCGGTAGATCCGTTCAACCTCGATTTGTCCGCGGATGAAACCGAAAAACTGCCCGCCTATCGCCGCATGGGATTACTCAATGGCCTGCTCATCGGTCTGGCGCTGGGGCTGGGGGCGTGGGGGCTGGAGGCATGGCGCGTCAGCCAACTGCCGGTGCGGGGTTACATGCCGTCGTTGTTGCTGGGCCTGGGACTGATGATTATCCTGGGCGGATTCGTCGGATGGCTGACCAGCCGGATCGCGCTGACGCCGGTTGCGGTCGTCCTGTGGGCCTTGACCGGGGTGCTGGGCATCCTGATCATGGGCTATACGCCCTACTATGGCCGCACCCTCATGGCCTGGGTGGCCGATTGGCGCTTCCGCGGCCGAGACGTCTACCCCTATGTGCTGGAGGGCAGCTCCACCGGTCTTGTCCTGGGTGGTCTGCTGATCATCCTGGTCCTGGCGGTGCTGGGGCTGCTGCAGAGCTACCGCTTGGAGAATATCACCTCAGAAGTTAACCACAAGGGCCGACTGAGCCGCCGGGGATGGGTATCGCTGCTGGTTCCATTGCCGCTGGTTTTTTTAGCCGGCCTGGTGACACAGAGCGTGATGGCGAATCCGACCGCGCCGGCCGTGGAGATCGTCAATCGGGCCATTCCGGTGGCCCAGAGCTACGACGGCGATCTGCGCGATCTCGATCTGGGTGACGGCATCAGTTATATTGCCTTGCGGCCGGTGCAGGGGATGATCGACGGCGACTACACGCTGAGCATCGTCGACGTTAATCCGCTCAATTCGACCGTGGTCGTCCGGGCGGAATTTTCGGAGGGGGGCTGGGTCTATTGCCGTGTCATTAACGGCCAGTTGACCTTTTGCGACGATGCATCGCCGGCCTATACGCGCGGGTTGCGCTCGTTGGTCACGGGTGAACCGCTGCCGGATGGCTGCCGGGGGTGCGGGTTACAATCGCTCGACGAGGTAAGCGTCTGGTTGGCCCAGCGTCGCGACCGGCTGGGCAATAGTCCGATCATTGAGCGTGTGGCCCAGGAGGGTAGCCACGTGCTGATGAGCGTCACCGGCGACGACGGCTACGCCATCGAGTGCTGGATCGAGGGCGTAGCCCCGATCCAGGTTACGGGATGTCGGGAGGTGGCTGGATAAGGGCGTGGGTAGTGGGTTTTTATCCGTAATTGGTCAGTAATCAATAGACGGCAGTGATGATGATTTGAATGCCGGCGACGGCTTGTGAAGGTGTTTGCAAAGATGGATTTTCTCAAACAGATCGGCTTGCGGTTGCTGTCAATCCCCTTGACGTTGCTCATCATCACGGCCGCGTTGTACGGCATCATCATGCTGGCCCCGGCCGAGGAGCGGGCATCGCTCTACCTGCCGCCGCGCCTGCCGCCCATGACGCAAGAGGACATGCAGAAGGTGCTGGATCGGCTGATCGCCGAGCACGGCCTGAATGATCCTTATCCGGTGCAGTACGCGCATTGGTTGGGCAATTTACTGCGCGGCGACTGGGGTTGGAGCCCGGTGTACAAGGAGGACGTGCTGGTGCTATTGAAGCGCCGGTTGCCCGTGACAGCGGAGCTAACCTTCTATTCCATCCTGGCGCTGATCCCGGTGGCGCTGGCGTCGGGCGTGCTGGCCGGCTGGCGGGCCTATCGTCCCTTTGACCGCGGCTTTCGCCTGACGGCCTTCATCGCCACATCTGTTCCGCCCTTCATCCTGGGGTTGTTGCTGCTGTCGATCTTCTACGTCGGTCTCAACTGGTTTCCGCCCGGCCGCACCGGCATCTACTCTCTGACCCTGACGACAAGCGACTTTCGGACAATCACCGGCTTTTTGACGTTCGACGGCGTTCTCAACGGCCGGCCGGACGTGGTCACTGACGCGCTGCGGCGGCTGGTCTTGCCGGTTTTCACGCTCAGTCTGCTCTATTGGGCTACCATTAGCCGGGTGACGCGGGTGGCGATGATCGAAGAAAAGAACAAAGAGTATCTGGACGCGGCGCGGGCGCGGGGGTTAAGGGATCGCCAGTTGGAATGGGGCCATGCTTTTCGCAATGCGGCGCTGCCGGCCATGACGGCGATGGTGCTCTCGGCCGCGGGGTTGGTGACGGGTGTCTACGTCGTGGAGGTGATCTTCGACTTCAAGGGCTTGTCGGAGGTGATTACCAAAGGGTTTCTGTATGGCGGCGACGCGGCCCTGGTGATGGGGTTTGCCATTTTTAGCGTGTTGCTGGTGTTACCCATCATGCTTGTTTTCGACTTGCTAAGGGTTTGGGTCGATCCTCGCTTGCGAGAAGGCGGGGTTGATCTGTAAGATGATACATTGGCGACGGTTCTTCAGGCGGAAGTCTAACCTGATAGGGATGGGGCTGGTCATGTTTTTCGTGGTGATCGCTATCTTCGCGCCACGCCTGGCCCCGCCCGTTGATCCCGATAACCCCTCTCCTTTCAAAAACGTGTCCCAATCATTCTCCCGCGAGCCGTTGTCGCCTGGCCCCGGCATCCCCTTGGGCACGACGCCGCAGATTCGAATCCTGCCGCTCTTCGGCATCGCGCCGGGCCAGGATGCGGCCTATCAGTGGGATGTCTACCACACACTGGTATGGGGCACGCGCTCGGCGTTGCGCTTTGGGTTAATGGTGACGGTGGCGACGGCGGCGATCGGCGTGTTTCTCGGTCTCATCAGCGGCTACGTCGGCGGCTGGTTCAGCCTGATCATCATGCGTATCACCGATGCCTTTCTGGCCTTCCCGGTGATCGCCGGGCTATGGGTGATCCAGCGCACGTTATTCGGCAATGTCTTCAACATCTTCATCGATCCGGCCACGTTGACCTGGTGGGAGCGGATCATTACCGGGCTAAAGATCGACCCGATTATGCTCGCGTTTATCCTGTTTCTGTGGATGCCCTACGCGCGGTTGATGAACGCCCAGGTGCGGGGGGCGATGACAAGCGATTACATTCTGGCGGCGCGGTCGATGGGCGCGCCTGGGTCACGAGTCATTTGGCGCCATTTGCTGCCGAATACGATTGCCCCAGCCGTCGTGTTGGCCGCGCGCGATGTCGGTGGCGTCGTTGTGCTGGCCTGCGCCTTCATTTTCATTGGCTTCGGCGGCAACGTGGCCTGGGGCATCATCCTCGTCACCAGCCGCGACTACGTGATCGGCCTCAGCGGCAACCCGTTCGCCTACTGGTGGACATTCGTTCCGGTCTCGTTGGCACTTATCTTTTTCGGGATCGGATGGAATTTGCTGGGGGATGGGTTGAATGCGCTGTTAGATCCGTACGAGCGGTAGTCAGCGCCTACCTGTCATGAGATAAACCGCCGCCCCCCTAGAAAACTTTCCCTCAACGACCCAACCGCCTGTATGTCATCGATATATACCCCGTTGCGTGACCGGCCGGAGTGGATCATCATCCACCCGTCGGGATCATACTCCGCACCGAGGCTGATGCCGACGTGGCTGACGGTGCGATGACCGCCCGACCCTCCGAAGTAGAGCAGGTCGCCGGCGGCATACGGTGGTTCGACCGGCTGCCCCGCGTCGAACTGCACATCGGCGTCGCGCGGGATCGTAACCCCCACCAGCTTGTGCATCAACTGGGCGAAACCGGAGCAGTCGATGCCGTGGGCCGTTGTTCCCCCCCACAGATAGGGCACGCCGATATAGGGCAGGGCATTACCGACGAGTTTCGTGCGACGGTGACTGGCCGGGATCTCATCGGTCAGCGGTCGCAGATCGGCCGCGGCCGCGTAGCCGCACAGGCCGCCGAGCAACGTCACCTCAGTCCACCCGCCAGGGCGAGGGACGGCCGCGACCCGCGTCCCGGCGAAGACTCGCCCGACCAGGGGCGCGCCGGCGTCCGGCTCGCGGCGCAGCAGCGCGACCGGCGCACCGACCATGTGGGTTGGTTGGGCCGCGCCGCTTGACGCGCCAAGGTAACCAGTAAACATCCAGCCCAGATAGCCGTCTTCCAGCCGGACGAACGACCAGCGCTCGCCCGCCTCCATCACTTCCGCTATTGCGCCATTGAGCACCTGGCTCTGCTGTTCGCCCAGCCAGGACGGGTCACGTTGCAGGCCGGTCAGGTTGGTCGTCACGGCCATCAGGCGCGGCTGCGCCTGACGCAACACCTGAACCTCGTCACTTCTCCAGTCGGCATCGGGCAGACGGCGGCGCAGCTGATCCAGCACGGCGGTCAGCGTTGTTTCATCGAGCACCGCGCCTTCCAGGCGATAGTGATCGTCGCTCTCCACGATCTCCAGGCGGCAGACGTTGAAACGGGTATCGGCAAACGGTTGTTGCGCTTCGGCCAGCGCGTTGACGAGTTGTTCGTTCATGAAGATATTATCCGCAGATCACCCAATAAGATCGACTTCCGTTCTGTAGTCGGCAACTTTTGTTGCGCGCTTGCGGCGGGTTCATGCCCGCCGGCGGCACTAAAGCGCCTGACTACGCACCCGGCGATGAGCGGCGAGCCACACCGATGCCGGGTCGCGCCGGTATGTGGACATGACCGTCGTCGTCATAGGTCAGCCCATCGAAGGGATCGTTGGCGACGAGCCACGGCGCGTCGAGATCGAGCCAATCGGCCAGCCCCATCAGGTGGGCCATGGCTGTGGCCCCGATGGATGTCTCGACCATGCAGCCGAGCATGATGCCCAGGCCCAGTTCACGCGCCCGCCGCAAGATTGCCAGCCCCGGCCCCAGCCCGCCGACCTTCATCAGCTTCAGATTAATGCCGCCTACGCCGGCGGCGGCCAGTTGCTCCACGTCGGCCAGGGTCTGCACCGATTCGTCGGCCACCACCGGGACAGGGCTATGGGCTTGCACCCGTCCCATGCCCTCGAAGTCGGCTTTGGCGACGGGCTGCTCGACCAGAGCGACGCCGTGGGCCATCATTCGGTCGATCTGGCCGATGGCCTCGTCGGCCGTCCAGCCGGCGTTGGCATCGACGTAGAGGGTGACGTCGGGGCGGGCGGCGCGCACGGCGGCCACGCGCGCCACGTCAAGGCCGTCATTCCCGCCCAGCTTCAGCTTGATGACCGAGCAGCCGGTCAGCGCCGCCGCACTGCGACCCATCGCCTCCGGCTCGTCAATGGCCAGGGTGAAGGAAGTGGGCAACGGCTGGGGCGCGGGCAGACCGAGCAGACCGTAGAGCGGTTGGGCATGGAGGCGCCCCAGGCGGTCGTGGAGGGCCAGGTCCAGCGCGGCACGGGCCGGGGCCGGGCCGTCTGCGCCCACGTAGGTCGGGATGTCGGCCGGGTCCTCGGGGAAGGGATCCGTGCGCCGGGCGGCGGCGTTCCACCAGGCGGCCATGTCGGTGGCGGCGATGCCATAGTAGGGCGGGATAGTGCCTTCGCCCCAGCCCTCATCGGCGGACAGTCGTAGCCAGTGGGCCGTGCGCGTGTCGCTCGTGCCGTGGCTGATGCGGAAGGGATTGCGCAGTTGGAGTGTAATGGGTTCCCAGGTGAGTCGGATCATAGAGACGTATTATCCGCGGATTCGGCCGATTGGGCAGAGCGATGGAAGGAATATCCACAGGGCATACAGATGTACTCAGGATTTCATCAGCAGGGCGGCCAGAAGCGCGGCGCGCTCGACCATCCTGGAGAGGATCACGTGCTCGTGAAGGGCGTGGGCGCCGTCGCCCACCGGCCCGAGGCCGTCGAGGGTGGCCGTGTGGAGGCTGGTCAGGTTGCCGTCGGAGCCGCCGCCAACGGCCGTTTCTTCCAACGCCAGCCCCATCTCCACGCCGGCCTCCCGCGCCAGCTCCCACAAGGCGGCGTTGCGCGGCGTGCGCTCCAGCGGCGGGCGGTCGAAACCGCCGCTGATCTCCAGCGTCGCGCCCTCCAGCGGCAGTGTCAGCTCGCGCACGGCTTGTTCCAGCCGTTCGGCGTCGGCCACGGTGGCCGCCCGCACATCGACCACGGCGCGACACTCGGCGGGGACCACGTTGGAGCGCACGCCGCCGTTGATGAGGCCGACGCTGGCCGACACGCCTCGCGGATAGTCGTTGAGCGCCGCCAGGGCGCGCACGATCTCAGCCATGCCGACGATGGCATTGACTCCTTTCTCCGGCTCCAGTCCGGCATGGGCCGCCCGGCCGCGCACGACGATCTCGAAGTCGCCGATGCCCTTGCGCGCTGTCTTGAGCGCCCCGCTTGGCCCGGCGGCCGGCTCCAGGATGAGCGCGCGGGCCGAGTCGGCGGCCAGTTGCTCGATCATCGGCCGCGACTCGATGCTGCCGATTTCCTCGTCGGTGTTGACCAGAAATACGGGCGCGAGCGGCGGTTCCAGCCCCAGGTCGTGCAGCGCGCGCAGGGCGAATACGCCGATGACTAGCCCGCCTTTCATGTCGAAGCTGCCGGGGCCGCGCAGGATGTCTCCCTCGACCTCCAGCGGCATCTTGGCCAGCGTGCCGGCGGGCCAGACGGTGTCGCAGTGGCCGAGCAGGAGTTGGCGCGGCCGGGTATCGGCCGCCGGGTGGCGGGCGAGCAGATAGCCGCCGGTCCGCGTGCCCGGCGTGTGGCGCACGTGGTAACCCAGCCGCTCGAACTGTTCGTAGAGGATGCCGATCGGCCCGGCCTGCGTCTCCGGCGCGTCGGAAGGTGATTCGGCGGCCACCAGATCGGCCAAGAGGGCGACCATGTCGTGGCGTTGCTGCGAGAAATGATTGAGTAAAAGTTGACTGTGGCTCATGGTGGGAGTATAGACAAAGAAACCGGGTTCTCCGAAAAACCGTTTCTTGCGGCGACAAAACCCTTCATGGCAGTAATTGACCACTGTTATTGCAATCGTTAAACTATCATCGAGCCGCTTCCTGTTGTACGTTCTCTAGCGCCTCATATCACTTAGGAGCCAGCTTTATGCAACCTCATATCTTTTTCCTATGTCTGGTGGCTGTGTGGTCGCTGGTGGGTTGTGCTGGTAATTTGTCGGATCACCCCGCCGTCGCTGCTGATTCTACCCCCTTAACTATGGATGCCACGCCGTCGCGCACGTCCACGCCTGAGTCGGTGGCAACATCGATCTCGGAGTCCACGGTCACCTCTCGTCCTTCTGAAACGTCTACGTCGTCTCCTACATCCACGCCTTCCCTTACATCTACGTCATCCCCGACGTCTACGTCGCTGCCAACCTCCACGTCGTCGCCGACGCCTACATCCCCGCCGACCTCCACGTCCGAACCGGTTCCTTTGCCCACGTCTCTGCCGGCGACCCAACCTGCTGTCACGGACGGCGACACCAGAACTATGCTGCTCGGTGACCTGGCCGCCGCCGTGTCAGAATTGAACAACTACCATTGGACACTCTTTGAAGATTTTCTCGATTCAAGAAGAATGATGAAACCGTCCGCTGTCGTTCGCTGCCAACCCATTGTCGGCGCCCACGACCATATCCTATCACTCTTTTCATTCGACGTGAGCAACTCCGGCCCGGCAGTCCAGAACGCTCGGTCCGTAGCCATCGAAGCCGTCCGGCTGTTCGATCTGGCCGCCGCCGACTGGACCAACAGTTGCCGACAAGCAATAGTCGAGGGTAATGAAACCAATGTCATTGGTCGTGCCAAGTACGAAGAAATGACCAAAGCTTTTGCTGCCCCCGATCAATTGTGGAACCAGGCCATGCGCGTGTTGGATGAATAGTATGGGATGTCTGTCCGGCCGTCTTGCGCTACACTTCCCCCTTGTTAGCACACTGACCGGGAAGGTTTGAATGACCGCAGGAGTGATTGCCGCCGGAGACAGAGAGACGGCCGCCGCCGGGGCCGAAATATTGCGCCAGGGAGGCAATGCCGTCGATGCCGCCGTGGCCGCCGCCTTCGTGTCGTTCATCGCCGAGGCGGGCGTCGTCCACCTGGGCGGTAGCGGCATCGCCCAACTCTATGACGCGCGGACAGGCTTTTCCCGCGTCTACGATTTCTTCAGCGTCGTGCCGGGACTAGGGGGAGTGCCGGGTGAGATCGACTTTGCGGAAGTGACTATCGACTTTGGCTCGGCCACGCAGCGTTTCTATCTGGGTCGCGGCTCGGTGGCCGTGCCGGGCAATATCGCCGGCTTGTGCCGGCTGGCCTCCGATTACGGCCGTCTGCCTCTGACGGTACTGCTGGAACCGGCCCTGCGTCTCGCTCGCGACGGCGTGACCTTGGCCGCCTTTCAGGCCGACACATGTCACCTGCTGGCCCCGCTTTACACGCACACCGAGAGCATCCGGCACGTTTTCGCCCCCAACGGCCACGTCATCCAGCCCGGGGAGAGGTTGTTCATCCCCGATTTGGCGGCGACACTGGCCGCGCTGGCCCGCGAAGGGGAAACCTACGCCCGCACCGGCCGGCTGGCTCAGGCACTGTTGGCCGATCAGGCGGCGAAAGGCGGGTTGCTGACCGCGACCGATCTGGATCGGTACGAAGTTCTGTGCCCCGCGCCGATCCGTGTGGATTATCGAGGCTACGAAGTGTTGTTGCCGCCGCTTTGCTCGGCGGGCGGCGTGTTGACGGCGTTCACGTTGCGGCTGCTGTCGGGGTTCGACGTGGCCGTGCTGCCTCATGGCTCGGCCGCCCACCTGCGCTTGCTGGCCGAAGTGATGGCCGCCACGACGCGCGCCCGCGTCGAGTGGGACGACCTGATGGAAAGGTGTTCGGGTGAAGAAGCAACGGCTCAGCTATTGGGTGATGCCTTCGTGGGTCGCCACCGCGAGGAATTGCGCGACATGTTGTCTGGCCAAGCGCCTTCGCCCATCGCCGCCGAACGGCCCGGCCCGTCCAACACCAGCCATCTGAGCGTGATGGACGGCGACGGGCTGTGCGTGGGGTTGACGACGACGGCCGGCGAGTCGGCCGGCTACATCGTGGGTGGAACGGGCTACATCCCCAATAACATGCTGGGCGAGGAAGATCTGCATCCCAAAGGTTTTCATAGCCGTCCGGCCGGGCAGCGCATTCCGACAATGATGGCCCCGGTCGTCGTGCTGGAGCATGGTCGGCCGCGGCTGGTCGTCGGCAGCGGCGGCAGCATTCGCATCCGCAGCGCCATCTTGCAGACGCTCAGCAATCTGCTCGACTACCAGCTACCGCTGGACGAAGCGGTCAACCTGGCCCGCGTCCACCTTGACAACGGCGTGCTGCACTGCGAGGCGGGCTATGACCCGCGAGCAGTCGATGAACTGGAGGAGATGGGTTACCGGGTCAATCGCTGGACGGCGCGCAGCATCTATTTCGGCGGGGCACACAGCGTGGCCCGTGGGCCGGACAGCCGGCTCTACGCCGCCGGGGACAACCGGCGCGGTGGGGCGGCGGCCGCGGCGTAAGAAGGGGAAACCACAGATTTCACAGATTGCGCAGATTTCAGAAGAAAACACGCAACCCTTGTCGCCGCCACCGATGCGAGTGCCTATAAGCCGGACGGAATACGCGCTGCTGGGATTGTTGCTGTTGGCCTATCTGGCCCTCGGCACGTTGTTCGCCGTGCGCACGCCCGCCTGGCAAGCCCCGGACGAACCGGCTCACTACAACTACGTCCGCCAACTCGTTGGCGGCGAGCTGCCGGTGATCGAGCCGGGTGACTGGGATCAGGCCTATCTGAGCGAAGTCGTCGGCGCGGAATTCGACCCGGCCTACCCGGTCGATGGCCTGACCTACGAAGACTGGCAGCCGCCGCTCTATTACCTGCTACAAGCCCCGGTCTACCGGCTCAGCGGCGGCTCGTTGCCGGTCATGAGATCGCTGTCGATTGTGCTGGGGGCCGGGGTCGTCGCGCTGGCCTATTTGATCGGCCGTGTCGTATTTGACGGTCGAGTGCCGTTGGCGCTGGCCGTGGCCGCCTTCGTCGCTTTCCTGCCGCAACATCTGGCTATCCTGGGGTCGGTCAATAACGATAGCCTGGCCGAGCTGCTCATTGCCGCCATTTTAGCGCTGCTGGTGCTGCCCTGGCCCAACCGGCCGTCGCCGGGGCGACTCCTGGGGCTGGGTTTGCTGCTGGGGCTGGCCTTTTTGACCAAGGGGACGGCCTATCTGATGGCCCCGGTGGTTGGTGTGTTCCTGCTGGCCCGCTATTGGCCCAGACCCGACAGGCCGGCGGCCGGCGATCTACCGCTGACAAGCCCTGGTGCCGTCGACCTCTCAGGTCTTGTCAGGTCGTTGCTACTCGTTTTTGTCCCGGCTTTGTTGCTCGGCTTGCTGTGGTGGGGGCGCAACGTGGCCGTTTATGGTGGGCTGGATGTGATTGGCAAGGAAGCCCATGATGCCGTGGTTGTCGGCCAGCCGCGCACGGCCGAGTGGATCGCCCAGTACGGCCTGGGCGGCACGCTTTCCCGCTTCCTGCAAACGACGTTCACCAGCTTCTGGGGCCAGTTTGGCTGGATGGCTGCGCCGCTACCGGGCTGGATGGTGGGGCTGATGGCAGGGTTGACGTTGGCGGCAATGGCTGGCCTGTGGTTCGCGGCAATGGATGCTGGACGGCGATCCGTGGTCAGTGGTCAGAAAAATCTTCATGTCCTGGTATTGGGCCTCACGTTTCTGCTGACGCTGGCGCTCCACGTCTTCTACAACCTGACGTTCGTTCAGCATCAGGGGCGCTATTTGTTTCCGGCCCTGATTCCCATTGCGGTGGGTTTCACAGCCGGGCTGGGGTATTGGCTGCGGCCGCTCGTCCGGCGTGGGGCGTGGGCAGCCTATTTACTTCCGTTTGGGGTGGCGATACTGTTGGGGGGGGTGTCGCTCTATGCCCTGTGGCGGATTCTGCCGGGGCTGGCGCCGGGCTGACTCACCAACCTGCTGCTTCGCTGCTCTACTGTTCCACTGCTCCACCCGTTCCAGCAACCACGCGGCGTCGGTCTCGCTCAATGGCGGCAGGGCACGACCGGTGTTTCAGGAAATGTGGTGCCGGTTTCTTAACCGGCAAGATCGAGCCACGGGTTAAGAACTTCCGATTACATCAGGCGACGCATCCCCGGCAACTCGCGCAATTCCCACGTCAACGTCTCGGCCCGCAGCAGCAACTCGTGTGCCCCGTTCGGCAACATGAGCAGCACGTGCCGCCCCTCGGCATCGGCCCACTGGCGGCCCTGCTCGACGATCTGCCACGGCCGCGAGAGCCGGATGCGCCGCACGCGCACGCGGCCGTCTTCATCAAAAGTGCAATCGACTTCAACCGGCATCGTTCGGTCTCCTGGCTTGCGCCGTATCGCCGCGCCACAAATCGGCCAGCCGCCGATACTTGCGCCATTCGTAGTAGGTCATGTAGAGGCTGAGCCGTAGCCCGTGCCGCCCATCGCGATAGCCCTTCAGGGTCACGAAGCGCCACCAGAATTGACGCAACGGCTGAAGCACGTAGTTGCGCGGCTTTGGTCGCACGCCTTGCTCCTTCAGAATGGCGGCATCGTGCTCTACGTAGAAGCGCTGCTTGGCGTGGAAGTGGGCCGGATCGCGATAATTGTAGTGGATAAGCGGCTGTTCCAGGTAGCCGACGGCCCCGTCCACCTCGCCGAGTTCGTGCACCGGTCGTACGTAGCGGGCGCGGCCGTGGCGCAGCAGCCGGAACTGATAGTCCGGATACCAGCCCGCGCCCAGCGTCACGTGGCCGAAAATATAATTGTGGCGGGGCACGTACCAGCCGTTTTCCATCCGCTCGTGGGTGACCCGGCGGATCTCGGCCGCCAGCGCCGGGGTTCCGCGCTCGTCGGCGTCGACGAAGAACACCCAGCTGTCCGCGCCGTCGGTCGCGGCGACTGCCTCCAGCGCCGCGTTACGCTGGGCCGCGTAGTTGTCGAAAGAACGCTGAAACACCTCTGCCCCGGCCGCCGCCGCCAAAGCGACCGTATCATCATCACTGTAAGAGTCAAAGACGACGATCCGGTCGGCCCAACGCAGGCTGTCGATGCATTCGACGATGTGGCGGGCCTCGTTTTTGGTCAGTATGATGGCGGTCAGTGTGGGCATAGTTAGTGGTCGGTGGTCAGTAGGTTGGTCTGTCGCTTCATAACTCGTATCTCGAATCTCGTCATCACTGTGTCCGGCTCAGTTCCAGACGGTAACCGGCCATGTCGCCGAAGTATTCGCGCAGGACGATGTGCCACGAACCGGCGACGGGCACGACGAGGGCACGGATTACTTCATCTCCGCCGGCTGAATTCTGATCGACTTCCTGTATGGTTAGCCCGTCCGGCCCTTGCAACTGCAAGACGATGTCGCTGTCGGGGCTTGTGGCATCGACGTCGATGTCGATCACGTCTCCCGCTTCCGCGTTGAACGTCCAGGCAGCGGTCGTGCCGGGCCTGAGGGTGCTCATGACCGTATCACCATAGCTGAGCGTGCCCGCGTTTTCCGGTGTGGCGACCGGCGCTGCACCCAGCATGATCTCGTATGCGCCCGGCCGGCTGTTGAAGTCTCGCACCAGCGCGATATACTGGCCGTCGGCGCTCAGTGTCAGTTCAATCGTCTCTGGTTCGCCGGCGGTGAATTCATCGACGGCGGCGATGCGTTCGACGCGATCATCAAGCAGCCAGAGGGTGAGGTCGAGATTGCCGTCCAGCGGCGCCACGCGGATGAGGACGTGATCGCCGGCTTTGCCCTGTATGAACCAGGCCTGGGCTTCCTGCCGTTGCAGCGACTCCTGGCGCACATTGCCGTAGACCAGATCGCCCGCGTCATAGAAGTTTTCTATCGGCCGGTCGCCCTCGTCGAGCGAAACCGTGTAGGGGCCCCCCTGGGGCGAAAAACTGCGCACCACGATGGCGTATTCCCCGGCAACGGGCAATTCATAGCCGGAGATAAGCTCCGGGTCGCCGCTGAACCCTTCGTCCAGGACGAGCAATTGCGTGCCATCAGGATCGTACAGTTCCAGAATGGCGTCGAACGTTTGCGTCTCGGGTTCGACGACGATGCTGACGTGCTGACGAGCAGCGGCGGAAAAGACCCAATTGTGCTGTGCATTAGCCGGCAGCTGTGTCTGCAACGCCTGGCCAAAGGCCAGCGTTCCGCCCTCACTGTGCGCGGGTTGGCCGGATAGCTGGAGTGCCAGACTGTAGCGACCCGCCGCTTGGGCGAAGTCGCTGATCTCGACGATGTAAACGCCGGATTGCGGCAGCCACAAGTCGGCCGTCGACTCCATCATACCTTCATAGCCGTTCTCGATTCGCGCCACCGTTTGCCGGTCGGGCCCCAGCAGCGTCAGCGTCAGGTCCAGGTGCGGTTCGTCGGGCCGCAGACGTAGAGACACATACCTGTTGCCCATGGACGAGAAAGTCCATACGTCATGGACGCCGCGTTCCAAATGGGCTCTGACTTCGTCCCGTTCGCCGGTCAGTTCGCCCCGGACGACGACATGACCCGCCTGCGCCGTCTCGCCGGAGGCCACGTCGTAGACCTCAACCGACTGGAGAACGTGGTCGAACAGATCGGTATATTGGTCCCACCGCTCGGTCGTGGCGCTGAGCAGCAGGATGATCCACGTTTGGGCCGCTTCGCGGGCGGCCGGCGGCATGAAGAGCACCACGCGCGTGCGCAGTTCGTTGGCGTCGGAAATGGTAAGGCCGACCGGCCCGTCGGCTACGTCGACCGCCAGACCCTCGACCCCGTTGGCCGATTGGAGCGGAGCGACGGTCGTGAGACGGACGGCCGAAGGGGCGGCCGTCGCCAGCAGTTCGACGAGCGCGGCCGCCGGGTCGGCCACGCCCGCAGGCGCGGCAACGGTGAGGCCGGATATATATGCTCCATCTGTGAAAGCCTTGCCCACCAGGAGGCTGCGGCCTGTTCGCTCCGAATCCGCTGCCAGGATGAGTTCGATGCCCAGGCGGTTGCCCATCGCCGGAGCACTGCCCTGGTCGCTCAGATTGACCCAGTCCGCGGGAACAACCAGGGACAACCCGGCACGCGGGCTGCCCAGGGTCAGCCAGTCACCTGCGGCGAGTGGGGGAGACGGGAGAGGCGGTTCATCGGCCGGCGCAGGGGCGTCCGTGGCAGCGGCCTGGCCGTTGGCCGCGTTGATTGGGGTGCTCGTCTCCAGCCACTCCTGTTCAAGGGTGGACAGGTCATTTTCAGGAGACGAGCGGCAGGCGACGGCAGTGATCAGGAAGCCCAGAACCAGATAAGGCACATCGCGCTTCTGCATCGGGCGGGCTGCCTAGGGGATATGCCAGTCTTCGCCCAATATCACCAGAACGTCGAAGTCTCCCGTCGGGTTTGTGCCGGTGCTGACGTTGAGTGGGGGAACATTCATCAGCCGCACAAGATATTGCACCGTGCCGGGGTGGGAACCGTAGTCGATGATTTGGGTGGTCGAATAGGTAGATGAGTCGGCATTGCCGACCTCAGTTACGGTCACATTTTGCCGCAGCAGGTACTGCTGGGTTTCGGCCGCCAGGCCAAAAGTGGATGTGCCGTTGAAGATCGCCACGCGCGCATCCTCGACCGTGACGACGGTCGGCAGCGCCTCGATGACCGGCGTGGGCACCGCCGGCGGCGCGAACAGTTCATCGCGCAACAGACGCACCTCGTCGCGCAGGGGCACCAGCACCTGTTGGCCGTCGAACGTTGTGTCGTTGTAGACGTAGTTGTAATCGAGTACCCTGTTATGGATGCTGTCGCGGGGGATGTTGCGCACCAGATTGGCCAGCTGCAGTGCCTCGTCCAGTTTCAAATCGGTATCGACGTTGTCCTGGAATGATCGCCACAGTTGCGGGGCATTGAAGAGAAGCTGCGGTAGCGAGTTCAATTGGGTAGCCTGTTCGCGAACGGCCAGGATGACCTGTTGCTGTCGGCCGGCGCGGTCGACGTCGCCGCCGAAGGTGACGCGCGTACGCGCGTATTTGAGGGCAGTAGCACCGTCGAGCCGTTGTTGACCGGCGTCGATGGTGAACGGGTCGTATCCGTAGCAATTGTCGGGGTAATTTGGATCCTCAATGCGTTCCGGCACATCGATCACGACGCCGTCCATCATGTCGACGAAATCGACGAATGCCTTGAAATCGACGGCGAGGTAATAATCAATGGGGATACCCAGAAAGGCTTCGACCGTCTCCACGGCCAGCCCCGCGCCGCCGCCCGGCAGCTCATAGGCCTGACCCAGAAAGTAGGCCTGGTTGATGCGATTGGCGCCGAAGTTGGGAATCTCGACCCACAAGTCGCGCGGCAGCGACAAGAGCGCGGCCGATTGGCTGACGGGATCGATGGTGGCAACAATGATAGTGTCGCTGTGGGTGGGGCCTTCCTCATCACACCGCAGATCGACGCCGAGCAGCAAGATGTTCACGCGCTCCGTCCCTGCCCATTCGGGAATGGTGTCGGGCGATGTCTGGCCACTGGGGGCGGCAATTGTCCCCGCCGAGACTTCCGGCGCGGTTTGGCCGGGGGCTGCCTGGCCGGGGATAGGGTTGAAATCGGGGCCTGTGCCGTCGGGCACGGCCGCCAGCCCGCGCACCGTCCGAAAAAGCCAGACCGAGCTGAGCGTCAACAACAAAAGACCCAGTACGAGTAGCAGTACTAAGGCCCACCCCGGCAGTCGTAGGCCGGAGTTGCGACGAGGTCCACGCGAGTCACTAGACATAAAACACCACCCCAATGGTACGTGCAGGCGGCATTATAACGAGGGCCCGTCAATCAGGCAATTTTACCTGGTTTATTCTCAGCGAAATGGGGTGGCGCGGTCGCCAGGCGTTCGGCCGACTTGAAGCGGCGATAGGCGGCGTAGTTCACCTGGGCAGCCGCCAGCCACTCAGCCAGGGCCGCTTCGTCACCGTCCTCCAGCGCCAGACGGACGGCCGCCAATTCGGTTTCATAATCGCGCAACGCTTCGAGAACAGCCTTCCGGTTCGTCAGCAGGATATCCAGCATCATGCGCGCGTCGGAACCGGCCAGCCGGGAAGTGTCGCGGAAGCCGGAGGCGCCCAGCGGCCACAGGCGTTCGTCGGCGGCCACGCGCATGAGCGCCGCCGACAAGAGAGCCGGTAAATGACTGACGGCGGCCACGGCCGTGTCGTGGTCGGCGGCAGCGATCCGCAGCGGATGCGCGCCAATCGCGTCGATGAGTGACAAGGCCACAGTTTCGACGGCGGCCGTCGTTCGTTGCGAGGGGCAAAGAAGAAAGGTTTGATCGCGGTAGAGATCGGCCGTGGCCGAAGCCAGCCCGGCCGTTTCCTTGCCACACATCGGATGTCCACCAATGGCAGCAAATCGAGGCGGCAGCGCGTCCATGGCGGCGACTATCTCGCGTTTGGTGCTGCCGAGATCCATAACGGCGCACCCGTCCGGGTATAAATCGGGAAGGCTGTGGCACGTGTCCACAATGGCGCGTACCGGGGTGGCCAGAACGAGCAGATCGACCGATGGTGGGGTGGGCGTCAGCGACTCCGTGGCATCGCTAACGATGCCCTCGCGCAGCGCCAGTTGTCGGACATCAGCTTGCCGCTCGATGGCTGTGAGCCGGGCGACGCGGCCGCGCAAAGCCAGCGCCAGCGACCCGCCCATCAGTCCCAGGCCGACAATGCCGACACGAAGGTCGATGAGGGAATTTCTGACCGCGTCGTCTTTTGGCGTCATATCTGCCCGGCATTATAACGAAGGTTGTGTAAATTGTCGCTGGGCAACCATGTGTTACAATTCGTTCCCATATGGGCGGCTGCTCGCCGGGTTGCTCATCGGTTTCTCCGGCGGTTCCACCTCATAAAACCCAGCATTTCCCCTTAACAGCGATTGCGCAAAACGTAAAGGACTACAGGCCCTAGCGGGTCGCACCTTCCGCGACACGGTGGCCGGTGGAGGTACAACAATGAGTGATGATTTTATTTTTCGTGGGTCGATGGCTGAACTGGATGAAGCAGTCAAGGAGATTATTGACCGCGAAGACGCCCGCCAGGCGGAGACGATCATCCTGATCGCCAGCGAGAGCGAGGCTCCGGAAGCCGTCACCGAGGCATTAGCCAGCAGCTTCGGCAACATCTACGCTGAGGGCTACCCGCGTGAGGAGAGCCGTCGGCAAACCGAGGCCGAGATCACCGACATCGATATGGAGCTGGCCCACTACCGGCGCTATAGCGACCCGCGCTACTACAAGGGCGTGGAAAATGCCGACATCATCGAGGCGCTGGCCCGGCGGCGCGCGGCCGAGCTTTTCGCCGCCAACGGCATCAGCGCCGACAACCTCTACGTCAACGTCCAGCCTCTGAGCGGCGCACCGGCCAACAGCGCGGTCTACACCGCGCTGTTGCAGCCCGGCGATACGATCCTGGGTCTCAATCTCAACGACGGCGGCCATCTGACTCATGGGTCGCCGGTCAACCGTTCCGGCAAAGTCTACAAGGGTGTGCCCTACTTCGTCGATGCCGAAACGGAGGAACTGGACTACGATGCTATCGAGCGGAAGGCGCTGGAGATCAAGCCGCAAATCATCGTCGCCGGCTATTCGGCCTACCCGAAGATCATCGACTGGAAGCGTTTCCGGGAGATCGCCGACAAGGTGGGGGCCTATCTGCTGGCCGACATCGCCCACATTTCCGGCCTGGTGGCCGCGGGCGTCCACCCCAGCCCCATCGGCATCGCCGACGTCGTCTCGACCACCACGCACAAGAGCCTGTGCGGGCCGCGCGGGGCCATGCTGATGACCCACCGGCGCGACCTGGCCCGCAAGCTCGACCGCGCCGTCTTTCCCGGCGAACAGGGTGGCCCGCACGTCAATACCATCGCCGCGCTGGCCGTGGCCCTCAAGCTGGCCCGCACCGAGCAGTTTCGCGCCTTGCAGCAGCGCATCGTCGACAACGCCGACCGGCTGGCACAGCAGTTCCAACAGCACGGTATCCGCGTCGTCGGCGGCGGTTGCGAGAATCACCTGTTACTGATCGACACGAAGTCGGTCACCCACGACGGCGTGCACCTAACCGGCGACATGGGGTCGCGCATCCTCGACGTGGCCGGCATCGTCGCCAACCGCAACACAATTCCCGGCGACAAGGGCGCGCTGTCGCCTACGGGCATTCGCATCGGAACCGTGTGGATCAGCCAGTTGGGCTTTGGCCCCGAGGAGATAGATTTGCTGGCCGAGGCCATCGCCGGCGTGCTCAAGGGGTCGCGGCCATACATCCATACCGGCACCGGCGGCAAGCGCGAATTACGGGCGCGGGTCGATTACCGGGCGTTGAAGCGCAGCCGGGAGATCGTCCGGCAATTGCGCCATGTGCCGGAGCCGCCGGCGGGCATGGTCGTCGCCGTGCGCGGCGACGACGCACCGGCATTTCTCAACTACGCCCTGACCAGCGACGTGGCCGCACTGGGCGACGGCGATTCGCAACCATCCCACCTCTTTGGTCCCGACATCGACCTTGCCGCAACGCTGCAACGGATCGACGCTGGACATTTTGCGCTCCACTTTGACAACAATGCGGACGCCGCCGAAGCAGCGGAGTGGCTGCAGGCGCTGTCCGACGGCTACGCTCAGTTCGACGACGTCTATGCCCGGCTGCCCGGTCCGGTGGTGGCGCAGGTGATCCCGGCCGATTTGGGCGACGTTGTCGGGTCGACACTATCGCGCGTGGCCGGGGCGGTGGCCGCGCTGCGTCGGGTTGACGACGCCGCGCCGGAAGCCGCCTTTGCCGACAGCAAGCCGTATTTCATCGGCCGCGAGCGGCGTCCCAGTGCGGGCGAGCCGCTGCCGCCTTTCACGTGGGAGGAACCGTCCGATCCACCATTGCTGACCACACGCCTGCACGAGACTCACAAGGCGCTGGGCGCGCGCATGGTGCCCTTTGCGGGATACGATATGCCGGTATGGTATACAAGCGTCAGCGAGGAACATGCCGCCGTCCGGCAGACGGCCGGTCTGTTCGACGTGACGCACATGGGCGTGCTGGATGCCCGCGGGCCGCACGCGCTGGAATTCCTCAATACGGTCACGGGTAACGACGTGGCCGCGTTGGCCGTCGGCGAGTCGCAATACAGCCAATTTTTGATGCCCGACGGTTCCGTCATCGATGACCTGATGGTCTACCGGGTGGAAGACGAGACGTATCTGGTGGTTGTTAACGCCTCCAACAACGACAAGGATTGGGCCTGGCTCAACGCCGTGAACGAGGGCCGCGTGCTGATCGATGCCGACCGGCCGTGGGCGCGCGTGCAGCATCCGGCCGAACTGCGCGACCTGCGCGACCCCAAGCACGGGGCCGATGGACGAGTTGATATCGCCTTGCAAGGGCCGCGCGCGGCCGACATCCTGATTGCCCTCTCCGGCAGCGACGCGGTATTCGCCAAACGGCTGAAGGCCATGCCCTGGGCCGGCGTCATGCGCGGCAACCCCGGCGGCTTCGACCTGATCATCTCGCGCACCGGCTACACCGGTGAGCGTGTGGCCTATGAGCTGTTCGTCCATCCTGATCGCGCCGTCGATCTGTGGAACGCCCTGATGGCGGCGGGCGAGCCATTGGGCATGAAGCCCTGTGGCCTGGCGGCGCGGGACAGCACGCGCACGGAGGCCGGTCTGCCGCTCTACGGCCACGAGATGGCCGGGGCGCACGACCTGAACCCGGCCGACGCGGGTTTCGGCAGCTTTGTTAAACTGTGGAAGCCGTTTTTCATCGGCCGCCGGGCCTTTATCGACCATGAGGAGAACCGCGACCGCGTGATCGTGCGCTTCCGGATGAACGAAAAGGGCGTGCGCCGGCCAGAGACGGGCGACCCGGTGCTCGACCGGCGCGGCAAGGTCATCGGCCACGTCACCAGTTGCGCCATCGACGCCGACGGCTATTTGCTGGGCCAGGCCATCCTGCCGCTGAGCATGAGCGAGCCGGGCACGGCGCTGGGGGTATATCAACTGGGCGGCGGCACGCGGCCGATCAAGGCCGTTGACCGCACCGATGTGGGCAGCCGCCTGCCTATGCCCGATGCAGCAGTGGTGTTGACGCGCTTCCCGGAGCGGAAGAAGTAACGAATCCACAGATCGCACAGATTTCACAGATGAGGAGAGGCACACCGAGGGTCGTGAGTAGTTAAACGACCTACGACCTGCCCGGCGAGGCAAGCGCATCTGTGAAATCTGTGGATTATCTTCTGAGATTGACACGATTCCGGCAAGAGGATACGATAGCCGGTCACGATGAGGAGTGGACAATGCGACGCGAAGTCTTAACGTGGTCTGACGTCGATAAACTTATCGATTATCTCGTGCCGCAAATTCGGGGGCGGTTCGATTCCATGGTGATCATCACCCGCGGGGGCATTGTGCCCGGTGGGATGCTGGCCGAGGCGCTGGACATCACCTATATTCTGACGGCCTCGGTGCGGTTTCCGTCCGACTTCCCGGGGATGCAGCCCGAAATGGTCAAGTACGCCATCCCGGAGTTCATCCAGTTTCCCGACGAAGAAGTGTTGCGCGGCCGCCGCGTGCTGGTCGTCGACGACGTGTGGACAAAGGGGCGCAACAGCGTGACCGTCGCCAATCGTATCGACGCCGCCGGCGGCATCCCGGAGATGTGCGTGCTGCACTACAAGCCGTCGTACTCACTCTATCCCGGCTATGCGCCGACCTACTACGCGGCCGTCAGTGATGCCTACATCATCTATCCCTGGGAGCTGGATCGCGGGCCGGAAGTGCTGGGTGTCTGGAATTGAGCTTCGTTCGTGGGTTGCCGCCTCGGCGGCGCGCTTGGGGAGGAACAACCTCAGTCGCTCCCTACAAACCGCGTGCCGTATGAGCGGCGGGTAAGGGGGACGCCGTCCGATTCGTGCCGTCGTTGACCCCGGCGCGGCGATCGGCTATGATTGCCCGGTTAACATGAATGCGCCCATGAACCCGGTGACCACTGGGTCCCTGGCGGCGGAAGCCGTCGAATCGTGTCAGGTCCGGAAGGAAGCAGCACTAAGATGTCTCTTCCGGGTGCCCAGGATCACCTGGTTGGTCACCGGGTTCATGGGCGCATTTTGTCGCTCATCGCGCTGACGGGTAACTGATTATTCCCCTTGTAACTGGTATTCTCCTCTTGCTTTCGCGCCACAAGCCCCTTATCCACACACTGATTTTGGGAATAATGCTCACGGTTGTCGCCTGCCGTCCCGCCGAGGCAACCTATACCATCGTCGACGGCGGCAAGAGCGTGTCCGTGACGGGTCGCTACCAGACGGTGGGCGAGGTGTTGGCGGCCGGCGGGTCGATACTTGCGCCCGATGACGCTATCCTGCCCGGCCGCGACGCCGTGGCCGACCCGACCACCCCCATTGTCATCGACCGCGCGGCCGAGGTGACGGTGATCGACCAGGACAGCGTGATGACCTACCGCACGCAGCAGGCGACGCTGGGCGGTTTCCTGGCCGAGGCCGGGCTGGCTGTGCCGCCGGGGGCGCGGCTGCTGGCCGACGGCGAGCCGCTAGACGCCAATGACGCCAATCAGACGCCCCTGCCCGGTCGCATTATCTTTGACCCCTACAAGCGCGTGATCATTACCGACGGCGACGAGCGGTGGGCGCTGCGCACGACGGCCCTGACGGTTGGCGAGGCGCTGGTTGAGTCGGGCGTCGTCCTGGGCGCGCTGGACGCCGTTGCGCCGTCGCGCGAAACTGCCTTGACTCCCGACATGGGTATTCGCATCCAGCGGGCCGCGCCCTACGTGGTCGTCGCCGACGGCCAAACGGTGGACGTGTTCAGCGATTCGACTACCGTGTTCGACATATTGGCCGACAATGGCATCGCTTTGGGGCCGCTGGACTACACGCGACCGGCGGCCGACGCCGCTGTCCGCCCCGGCGACACCATCGAGGTCGTGCGTGTCACCGAACGTATTGACACCGAGGACGTGGCCGTGCCGTTCGAAACGGTCTATGAGGCGGCAGCCGACATGGAGATCGACACGCTGGTGGAGGCCTCGCCGGGCAGCAACGGGACGCTCCAGCGCCGCACCCGCGTCCGGTTGGAAAACGGCGTCGAGGTCTCGCGAACACCGGACGGCGAAAGCCTCATCATCGCGCCGGTCAATCGTGTCCTGCGCTACGGCACGCAGATCGTCATGCGCACCATCGATACACCGAGCGGGCCAGTCGAATACTGGCGGGTGGTCAATATGCGCGTCACGTCCTACACGGCCACCAGCGCCGGCAAAAAGCCGGGCGAGCCGGGTTACGGCATCACCGCCAGCGGCGTGCAGGCCGGCACGGGCGTCATCGCCGTCGATCCGACGGTCATCCCGTTTCGCAGCTACGTCTACGTGCCGGGGTACGGAGTGGCCTTTGCCGGAGACACGGGCGGCGGCATTAAGGGACGATTTATCGACCTTGGCTATGATGAAGGGACATTCCAGTCTTGGCGCGGCACTGTCGACGTCTACTACCTTGGCCCGCCGCCGCCGGCCGAAGACATCCGCTGGATCCTGCCCTAGTACTTTTGTACCTCTGATATTCTCCGTTTTCCGCCCCAATCCGCTTGTTTTTCACGCGCGGTTTATGTGAAGTGTCTCTTGACTGTGGCATGATTGCCGGTGAGGGTCGTCTGCGCAATTGCTGGCGACCCTTGCTTGTTTGCCGGCGGCGCGGCGACTCTTGAGCCGGGCGGCCATGATCGGCGGCCATGCTCCTGAACTTGTCACATTTTCCGGCTTGGGCCGGAATACAATATTGCGGAGGGGTAATTACATCATGAGAACCATTGTCGAACGAATTGAGAGCCGCCGGGCGCGGTCGCAGGTCATCGTCCTGCTGGCATTGTTGGCCATATTCCTGATCGCTCTAGGCAGCGTTGCCGCCCAGGACGACATTGTGCCGACCTTCACCATTGAGAATGTCGTCGTTGACGGAAGCGTGTCGGTGCTGGGTCAAAATTTTCCGCCCCATCAGGATTTCGTCGTCACCATGGGACCAATCGGCACGCTGGGCATCAATGGCACACCGGTCGCCATCACCAATTCGGGCTTGTTCGGGGCGTTTTCGGCCACCTACCCCATCCCGCCCAACCTGGTCGGCGAACGCCAGATCGCCATCCGGCTGCAAAGCCCGCAGGGTTATTACAGCTATAACTGGTTCTGGAACAATCTGACCGTACCCGCGCCGCCGCCCACCCCGACGATCTCCATCGATTCCGTCATCGTCAACGAGACCGTCACGATCCGCACGCACAACTTCCCGCCGGATATGACTTTCCTGGTGACGATGGGCCACATGGGCACGCTGGGTATCGACGGCACACCCGTGGGCACGCTCTACTCCGGGCCGGGCGGCGAAATGACGGCCACCTTCCCCATCCCGGTCCTGCTGAAGGGGCTGGAGCGCATCTCTATTCGCACCCAGGGCAATCCCTTCTTTTCCTATAACTGGTTCGACAATCAGACGGAACCGCTGCCGACGCCGACGTTCGTGGTCTGCGGCGTGATTCGCGATGACATCGTGGTCATTCGCACCGATCCGACCTTCCTGCCCAATCGAAACTTCACAGTGATGATGAACTACATGGGCACGCTGGGAACCGACGGCTACGTAGTCGGCGGCTTCAATACTGGCCCGACAGGCGTAACGACGGCAACGTATGCCATCCCGTCCGGGCTGCTGGGGCTGGACCAGATACAGATTCGCGCCGAGGAAGTGGGCGGGCCGTTCTACAGCTACAACTACTTCGATAACCAGACGGCGATCTATTGCGCGCCGTAAGTGATTCACAATCAAGGCGCTTTAGGCTCGTCCTGAGAGCACGCAGCTAAAGCGCCCACGACAAACGAACAGCAGAGCCCAGGGAAACGGTCTGTGGGCCGCCGGATGCACGAGAGCATTCGGCGGCCCGGCAGCCGTTTTTTGTTGGCGCTATTATCGCTCCAGCACGACCATGCCGCGCTCCCCGGCGACGACAGCCTCTGTTGCCATCCCCAGAAACAGGCCGTGTTCCACGACGCCCGGCTGGGCGCGGATCAGTTGAGCTATTTCCTGGGGATTGGGCAGCCCGGCAAAGTGGCAGTCGAGGATGCGGTTGCCCTCGTCGGTGACGAACGGCCGGCCATCCTTGTGCCTTTCCACGACGCGCGCGCCCAGCGATGCCAGGTACATGGCCGCCGGGCGCACAGCAAAGCCCACAACCTCTACCGGCACCGGCCCCCGCACGCCCAGTTGTTCCACGCGCTTGCCATCGTCGGCGACGATGACGAGGCGGCGCGAGGCGACGGCCACGATCTTTTCGCGCAGCAGCGCTCCGCCCAATCCCTTGATGAGGTTTAGCTGTGGGTCGATTTCATCCGCGCCATCGACGGTGACGTCGACCACGGGATGATCGTCCAGCGAGCCTAGGGGGATGCCGGCGCGCTGCGCTTCGCGGGCCGTGGCGTTAGACGTGGGGATGCCGACGATGCGCTGCAAGCGCCCCTCGGCCAGCAACGCCCCGATGCGACGCACGGCAAAGACGGCCGTGCTGCCCGTACCCAGGCCGACGACCATGCCCGATTGAATAAAGTCGACGGCCCGCTCGGCCGCCTGTTGTTTAAGTTGTTCGATACCTGTCGCCATTATTCCCGTGTCTCCGTCATTTGCCAGGCTCGCAAGACCTCGGCCACGCTCCAGGCCTGGGCGATGCAGCCGCGTGGTGCGAACGGCGCGTCGCCCTCGAAAATTTCGCTGATGCTGCCGACGCCGTGATCGACCAGGTGGCGCAGCAGCGGTTCCAAATAGGCGCGGGCGGCGGCCATGTCCTGGTAAACGCGCAGATGGGCGCTGATGAACGGGCCGATGAGCCAGGCCCAGACCGTACCCTGATGGTAGGCTCCATCCCGCTTGCGGCGGTCGCCGGTGTAGTGGCCGATGAATGCCTGGTCGTCGGGAGACAGGGAGCGTAGCCCATGCGCGGTCAGTAGGTGCCGGGCGCAGGTGTCGACAACCGAACGCTGCTGCTCGGCCGACAGCGGGCAGTGGGGCAGCGATACGGCCAGCAACTGGTTGGGCCGCAGGCTGAGGTCGTTGCCGTCCGGCCCATCGATCACGTCGAAGCAATAGCCCATCGGCGCGTCCCAGAAGCGGGCGAATCCCGCGCGAACGCGTCCGGCCAACGTGCCATATGGGGTAGGGTCTTGGCCCAGGTGTGCGGCGAAGTCTTCCATGATGCGCAGCGCGTTGAACCACAGGGCATTGATCTCCACCGGCTTGCCGATGCGCGGCGTCACCACCCACTCTTCGACCTTGGCGTCCATCCACGTCAGTTGCACGCTCGGCTCGCCCGCGTATAGCAGGGCGTCGTCGGGGGCCATGTGGATGTTATAGCGCGTGCCCTTTATGTGCCGGTCGATGATGTCAGCCAGGATGGGGAACAACTCGCGCAGCAGCACGTTGTCGCCGGTAGCCCCCACGTATTCGCGTAAGGCGATGAAGTACCATAGCGTCGCGTCCACCGTGTTATATTCCGGCGTTTCCCCAACGTCGGGGAAGCGATTGGGCAACATGCCCTGGTCGACGAATTGGGCGTAGGTGCGCAACACGCCGGCGGCCACCTCCGGCCGGCCGGTGGTCAATGTCAGGCCGGGTAGGGCGATCATGGTGTCGCGGCCCCAGTCGCCGAACCAATGGTAGCCGGCAATGATCGATTTGCCGCGAGGGTCGGCGGCTGTCGGCCGGTCGACAATGAACTGGTCAGCGGCCAATACCAGCTGTTTGAGCAGCCGGGGGAGTTCGGTTGTGGCCCGGCCATGATGGCTGGCCGGTGCGCGCAGATGGACGGCGCGCGCCAGAAGCGCTTGCTCGTAGGCGCGCCGTTCACCGTAGGCGGCCGTGTGGTCGAGATTAGGCGCAGGCTCCGTGCCGGCAACGACGGCAAACGATTCGCCGGGGCGAAGCAGAATTTGTAGCTGGGCCGCATAGAGGTGATCCTCGCTCACGTCGCGCTGGCCGCGCTGCTCCTCGACGGGCAGATAGAGGTCCTCGTACCAGTCGAACTGGGGAGTGATCTCGGCCCGGTCGCTGAACAGGTAGAAAGGCGTCGCCTCGTCGAACATGCGAATGCGCAACCCACTGCCTCCGGCGACGGGCGCGTCGTCGATGGCCGGATCCCAGTCATTCATGATGGTCGTGGCGTGATAATCACGATAGTTGACCAGCGCCTTGATCGACAGGCAGAGCGGGCCGGTGGCGCGGGCCAGCCGGTATTGGACGTAAGTGGTATTGGCCCCTGGCTGCATCCAGATGCGCTTTTCCAGGAGGGCGTTGGCGAGCGCGTAAGTCCAGACGGGCGTTGTCCCCTCCAGATGAAAGCGGTCGATGTAGTGATGACCGTGGCCTTCGACGTTGCCGTCTTCCCAACGATTGGTGAACAGTGGATAGTAGCGCCCACTGTCGGGGTAGACGCCGTCGTACTCGGCCGTTTCGTCGAGCTTGGCCAGCAGTAGCGTGCGGCCGAGCGGCGGCTTGAGTGCGGCCATCAGCAAGCCGTGATAGCGTCGCGTGAGCATGGTGGCGACGGTGCCGGAAGCGTAGCCGCCGATGCCGTTGGTGACCAGCCACTCCCGTTTCATCGCCACGGCGAGATCGCCGCAAACCTCGCGGCCGAAATCTAGTATCATACCTGTAACTCCCTGTATAGGGCGGTGGGTCAGCGATATGATCTTTGCCGATGCCCGTCGCCCAATAGGGAGCCAACTATAGCCAGAAATAAGCCCGGCGCACACCTGGCGCGTGAACATCTTAGAAAAATGTAGCGCCGGATTCTTATCCGGCGGCAGAGGCCAGATGCTTCGGTCAGGCTGCGGAGCCGTTTAAGAAACCGCGCTACAAAAAGGCGGCCGGCTACTGAAAACCCTGCATGTTGCACAGTTAGGCTTGGTAAACGGGCCTTTCCTGTGTAGCATGGAAGGAAAGCCAATGAGGAGACGCGTTTGAACGAAGAATTGAGCCCCGGTTCGGCCGCTCATGTAGTCGAACTCATCGCCCGACTGCGAGCCGCCCATCCCGATGCCCACTGCGCCCTTGATTATGAGACGCCGGTGCAGTTGCTCGTGGCCACGATCCTGTCGGCGCAGTGCACCGACGAGCGCGTGAACCTGACGACGCCGGCGCTCTTTGCCCGCTACCCGACGGTGGAGGCGCTGGCCGCGGCCGAGCCTCTGGAAATAGAAGAACTGGTGCGGCCGACAGGCTTCTATCACCAGAAGACGCGTTACATTCGTGAGTCAGCGGCGCGATTGCTGGCGGCCTATGGCGGCGAGGTGCCGCCGGCGATGGACGAGCTGCTGACGCTGCCCGGCGTGGCCCGCAAGACGGCCAACGTCGTGCGCGGCGAGGTTTTCGGGCTGGCCGATGGCATCACGGTGGACACGCACGTGAAGCGGCTGGCGGCGCGCCTGGGGCTGACGGCCGAGACCGACCCGGTGAAGGTCGAGCGCGACCTGATGGCGATCATCCCGCGCGACAGCTGGATCGAGATCGCCCATTTGCTGATCTGGCACGGCCGCCGCGTCTGCACCGCCCGCAAGCCGGCCTGTCCGGATTGTCCGCTGAATGATGTTTGTCCGTCGGCCGCGGGGCAGCAAGCAGTGGAACAGTAAGCAGTGAAACAGTAAACAGTAGGACAGGAAACAGTGGGCAGTGATCAGTGGATAGAGACAGTGGATAGCAGCCAGTGGGGTTTTTCGTCATTCGTCATTCGTCATTCGTAATTCGCCATGCCTTACTTCAATTATCGCGTCCACGTGGTCCAGGCCGGGGCCGCGTCCCGTTGGGAGCGGCGGACGTTTCTCAATGCCTGGTGGAGCCTCTACGGGGATGACAATCGCTGGACGCCGCCTGAGTTCGCTCGTCTGCGGCGCGAACTCGACCCACGGCGTAACGAGCATCTGGCCCGGCTGGAGGCGACACTCATCCACGTCGACGCGCTCCATCGCACCGGCGTCCGGAGCTCGCGCACCGACCAGCAGGAAATCCCGCTGGTCAGCGTCATCGAACGGCCGCTGGCCGCGTCCCTGTCGGTTATTGACCCCCGGCTCAAGGGTAAGTCAGCCTATTTGGCGCTGCCCCATCTCGGCCGCGACAAGGAAGCTTTTGACAACCTCTATTACCATCTCGTCGAATCCCTGTCGGCCCACGGCTATCACCGGCTGATCGCGCCGGTTGGCCTTTCGCCCCACCTCGGCTCCGGCTGGCAGATCGACGGGTGGGATGAGTGGCCGGCGCTTCACACACCTTATAACCCGCCCTACGTGCCCGAGTTGGTGGAGACGCGGCTGAATCCTTTGCAGGATGGTTGGCTATACCAGGCTGCCGTACCCCGACCGCCGGTCACCGATCCCACCGGGCCGGCGACGATCCGGCCGTTCGAGCCACAGCGACTGGCGGGCGACTTGCTGCCCTTACTGGCGGCGGCCACTGCGAATCCGACGGCCGGCTTTGCGCCGCCGGACGCGGTCGAGGCGGCCTTCCTGCTGCGGTCGCTGGGGCCGGACTCGCTGATCGGCTATCTGGCTGAGGTGGACGACCGTCCGGCAGGATTCGTGCTGCTGGGGCCGGACAGGGCGGCCCGCGCGCGGATCACCCACGGCGGTCGTTCTCTTTGGCGGCGTGGAATGTATGCCACTGCGGACTGGGTGGGCGGCAAAGGGCGGGACAATAGCGGTCGCGTTTTCTTTGCCGCCGTGCTGCCCGACCGGCGACGACAGGGCATCGGCACTCAGTTATGGCGGCGGGCGCTGGCTGCGGCACGTGAGCGCGGGTGGGGGACGCTGACGATTGGCCCCATTTGGCAACCTCCAGGCGCGCCGCCGCCCGCTGTGGTGTTCCTGGAGCAGTACGCGGCCGTGCCCCGGCTGGGTTTCCGGCTCTATGAGCGATCATTTTAGTGGCATGACGAATTTCTCTCTTGACGAAGCGGTCGATAACCATTAAAGTATAATGTACTGGTTATAACAAATATCCTGGCAGTCTTTCTCCTCATACATCCCGCTCTGTCGTCGGGGAGCCACACCGATGAGAACGGCAATCGTAAACAAGCGACGGGCTGAAGCGGTCTTCAGCAACTCGTTGATAGGTGGTTTGGTAGAGGTAATATGAAGGCTCTACTCACGGATAGTCCAGTTTCTTATTATCAGCAACTCTATACCATTTTGCGCCAGGAGTTAGCCCGCGGCACGTGGAAACCGGGGGAGCGCATGCCGTCTGAAGCGGAGTTGATCACCATCTACGGGGTCAGCCGCATCACAGTCCGGCAGGCGTTCGAACTGCTGGTCAACGACGGCCTTGTCTACCGGCGGCGGGGCAGCGGCACATACGTCACCATTCCGCTCATCGAGCACGGGCTCAATCGCATTATCAGCTTCACCGATGACATGCAGCGGCGTGGTTTGCACCCCGATACGCGCCTGATCGCGGCGAAGCTGGAGCCTGCCTCGGCCGACGTTGCCCGCCGGCTCGACATCGCGCCCGGAGAAGAACTGGCCGTGCTGGAACGGTTGCGCCTGGCCGACGGCCTGCCCATGAGCGTGGAGCGCTCGCACCTGGTCCATCGGTTATGCCCCGGCGTGCTGGAAGGCGACTACGTACAGACCCCGCTCCATATCGCATTGCTGGAAGTCTACGGCATTCGCCTGGCGCGGGCACAGCAGGCCATCCACGCCGTGGCCGCTGACAAGACAAGGGCGAGCCTGCTTTCGGTGGCGGTGGCAGCGCCGTTGTTTTTCATCGAGCGGGTATCGTTCCGACAGGGTGGCATCCCGGTCGAGTTTTTACAGATCTATCAGCGTGGCGACAGATACGTGCTGTACAACGAGTTGCGGGCCTGATAGAGGAAGCATCCGCAGATTTCACAGATGACACGGATTTCGCGGATGCGCATCCGGGAAGTTTGTGACATTCCCAGTCACTTTATCCATGGGTCGGCGGGAGAGGTAGATCATCGACGTCGTTTGCTTGGGTGAGATGCTGATCGATATGTTCCCGGCCGAAGTGGGACGGCGGCTGGTTGACGTGTCGGCCTTCCGCCCGATGCCGGGGGGCGCGCCGGCCAACGTGGCCGTAGCCGCCCAACGCCTGGGAGCCACGTCAGCGTTTATCGGCAAGGTGGGCAATGACGCCTTCGGGCAACTGCTGATCGACACGCTGCGCGCCGAGGGTGTCGAGACCCGGGGAATGCGGGTCGATCCGGATGCCCGCACGACGCTGGCCTTCATCGCCATGCCCGACGCGGCATCGGCCGAGTTCGTTTTCTATCGCAACCCCGGCGCGGACATGATGCTGCGGCCGGACGAACTGGATGAGACGCTGCTGCGCCGGGCGCGCGCTCTGCATTTCGGTTCCATCAGCCTGATCGCCGAGCCGAGCCGCAGCGCGACGCTGCGGGCCATCGAACTGGCTGGACGGGCGGGGGCGCTCATCTCTTTTGACGTCAATTACCGGCCTAGCTTGTGGCCCAACGCTGAGTCGGCCGTCGATGCCATCCGCTACGCGTTGCCTCTAGCTCATCTGGTCAAGCTCAACGAGGCCGAGGCGCTCCTGTTGGCGGGGAGCCATGATCCCCTGGTCGCCGGCGAGACGCTGATCAACGGCCAGACGCGCGCCTGCGTCATCACGCGGGGGCCGCAGGGCAGTGCCTTTTGCGTTTGGCAGGAACCTGACTGGACTGTGGCGTTCATACCCGCCTTCCCGGTCGAAGCGGTCGATGCAATTGGCTGTGGTGATGCGTTTATGGCTGGATTGCTGGTCCGCCTGACCACCAGGGATGAGTCGGGCGACCCGCTTGAACGGCTCAACGAGCCGTATTTGCGCCGCAGCTTGCGCTATGCCGCTGCCGTGGGGGCGCTGACGGCGCTGCGGCGCGGCGTCATTCCTGCGCTCCCAACGGCGATCCAGGTGGAAGCGTTCTTGAGGTCTCGATAGCGTGACATGTCATTCGCATTACGACCATCGATTTGATTAGCGAAGGAGACATTTATGTCAATTAAATTGACACCAACGGTGTCCGTCCCCGCCCTGCAGGACAAGGCGCGAGCGCTCCGTTTAGACATTCTCGAAGCGACCACGCGGGCCGGATCGGGACACCCGTCCAGTTCCTGGTCGGCGGTGGAGATCGTGGCGACGCTGTTCTTCGGCGGCGTGTTGCGCTACCGGCCCGAAGAGCCCGACTGGCCGGCGCGCGACCGTTTCATCATGAGCAAGGGCCACGCCGCGCCCCTGCTTTATGCTGCCCTGGCCCACGCCGGGTACTTTGATCGGGAAATGTTGAGCCACCTGCGCGAGGTCAATAGCCCGGTGCAGGGTCACCCGATCCAGGGACTGATGCCCGGCGTCGAGGCCACAACCGGCTCGCTGGGCCAGGGGTTGTCGGTCGGCCTGGGCCACGTGCTTGGCGGCCGGCTGAACCAGCTCGATTACCGCGTTTACGTCCTCTTGGGTGACGGCGAATGCGAGGCCGGGCAGGTCTGGGAAGCGGCCATGGCCGCCGCCCACTTCAGGGCCGACAGGTTGACCGCCATCCTCGACTACAACAAGTATCAGGAGACCGGCCCCATCAGCCGTGAGATGGCCCTGGAGCCGCTGGCCGCCAAGTGGCGCAGCTTCGGCTGGTACGTGGCCGAGGCCGACGGCCACGACTTCGACAGCCTGATGGCCGTGCTGGACGAGACCCAGCGCGTGACGGGGCAACCGTCGATCATTATCGCCCACACCGTCAAGGGTAAGGGTGTTTCCTTTGTCGAAAGCGATTTCACTTTCCACGGCCGCGCCCTGTCGGCCGAGCAAGCCGCCGCCGCGCGGGAGGAGCTTAGCCATGTCGCTCGGTCATGATGCGGGGCTGACACCCCATCAAGCGCCGTTGCGCAATGTATTCGGCGACGCGCTGCTGGCCGTCGCCACGGAAAACCCCCGCGTGGTCGTGCTGGACGGCGACCTGGGCAACTCGACCAAAGCCGAGACCGTCCGCCACGCCTTCCCCAAGCGGTTTTTCAATCTGGGCATCGCCGAAAGCAATCTGGTGGGCGTGGGCGCGGGGCTGGCTGCTTGCGGTCTCATCCCCTGGATCACCAGCTTTTCCTCATTTCTGCTCTGCAATGCCTATGATCAATTGCGGCTGGCCGTCGCCATGTCCAACATCAACGCCAAAGTGTTGGGCAGCCACGGCGGCATCACCCTGGGCAAGGACGGTCCGACACAAATGGGCATCGAAGACCTGGCGCTGGTGGGCGGTATGCCGACCTTCGTCATGCTGGTGCCCAGCGATCCGGCGTCGATGCACGCCGCCGTGCGGGCGGCCACGGAGTACGTCGGCCCGGTCTGGTTGCGCTCCAGCCGCGTGGCGCTACCGCAGATTTACCCGATGGGCGAGTGCCCGTTCGAGATTGGGCAGGCCAACATCGTTCACCAGGGGGATGACCTGACGATCATCGCCTGCGGCATCATGGTGGCCGCCGCGCTGGACGCCGCTGCCGTGCTGTCCCGCGAGGGCATCGAGGCCCGCGTGCTGGATATGCTGACCCTGCGGCCGATGGATACGACGGCCATCGTCGCCGCGGCCAGGGAGACGGGGGCCATCGTGACGGCCGAGGAGCATCTGTTGACCGGCGGCATGGGTAGCAACGTCGCCCGTATCGTGGCTTCGCATCATCCGGTGCCGATGCGTTTTGTTGGTTTGGCCGATACCTATACCGACTCCGGCGACCCCGATGATTTGCTGCGCAAGTATCATCTGACGGCGGCCGACATCGCCCAGGCCGCGCGAGAAGCCTATGCCGCCAAGCACGACGCGGGCAACGGCCGGGAACGATGAACGTTCGACAAGCCTTACAACAGCGACAGGCCGAGGGCCGCCCGATCCGGGTCGGCGCCACGGGGGCGGACTGGATGGGCAGCGGCTTTGTGGCTCAAATGGCCCACGTGCCCGGTATGGTCGTGGCGGTGCTGGCCCACGACGACATCGCTGCCGCGCGTGATGCCTTTTTGCGGACGGGCGTCGCCGCCGGCGACATCGTTGAAGCGAGCGCGGCCGGCCCGGCGACCGACGCCATTCGGGCCGGGAAGCGCGTCGTCACCGGCGATGTCGGGCTGGCGGCGCAACTGGCCACCGTCGACATCGTGGCCGATGTGACCTTCTCGCCGGCCACAGGCGCGCAGACGGCCGAGGCCTGCATCCGCCACGGCAAGGACATCGTTCTGGTGAACATCGAGGCCGATGTGACCGTCGGTCACATTCTGCATCGCCGGGCGGTCGAGGCGGGCGTGCTCTACACGGTATCGTCGGGCGACGAGCCGGGCTGCCTGATGGAGCTTTACAACTTCGTCACCAGTCTGGGGATGGAGATCATCGTCATCGGCAAGGGCAAGAATAATCCGCTGGACCCGACGGCTACGCCGGACACGGTGGCCGAGTCGGCCCGGCGGGTGGATAAGGACCCCTATCAGGTGGCCTCCTACGTAGACGGCACGAAGACGATGTTCGAGATGACCTGCGCCGCCAACGCCACCGGCTGCGTCCCGATGCGACGGGGGATGATCGGGCCGGAGGCGACGCTGGAGACCGTATCGCGGGTGTTCGCCCTGAAGGAAGACGGCGGGTTGACCGAGTTTCCCGGCGCGGTCGATTTTGTGCAGGGCAACGCCATGGCCGGCGGTGTCTTCGTCACTGTCCGCGTCACTGATCCGCGGCTGCGGGCCGATCTGGAATATCTGAAGGTGGGCCGAGGGCAATATTTTACCTTCTTCCGACCCTATCACCTGTGGTTCATCGAGGCCCCCATCTCCATCGCCCGGGCCTGTCTGTTCCGCGAGGCAACGTTGACGCCGCTGGAGCGTCCCATAGCCGACATCATGACCGTCGCCAAGCGGGCCCTGAACCCCGGCCAACGACTGGACGGCTTCGGCGGCTACGACTACCATGGAGTCATGGATCGGGTGGCGGAGGTCTTTGCGCTGGGTGGGTTGCCCGTGGGCCTGGCTCCCGGCGCGGTGATGAGGCGGCCGGTGGCCGCCGGCGACATCGTGACCTGGGATGACGTGGCGCTGGACGAGAGTAGCGCGGTTGTCCGCTGGCGTCGCCAACAGGATGCCCTGTGGGCCGACGATCCATCAGGCATTATTCAAAAGTAGGAGGTTGATCTATGCGCATCGGCGTGTTTACGGCTCTGTATCAGCAATTTGATTTCGAGGAGGCGCTCGACAAGGCGGTTGCCGCGGGCGTGTCGGCGGTGGAGATCGGCGTCGGCGGCTATCCCGGTAGCCAACATTGCCGTGTCGATGACCTGTTGGCCGGCGCGGGCGAGCGGCGCGCCTTTCTGGATGCCATCCAATCGCGCGGTCTGCTGCTCAGCGCCCTCAGCGTCCACAACAACCCGCTCCACCCCGACGCGGCCGTGGCTCGGCAGGCCGACGAGGACCTGTGCCGGGCCATTCGGCTGGCCCAAGGGCTGGGCGTGCCGGTCGTCAACGGCTTCTCCGGGCTGCCGGCAGGCGCGCCGGGCGACACAATGCCCAACTGGGTCACCTGCCCCTGGCCGCCGGAGTTCCTGCAAATGCTCGATTATCAGTGGAACGAGGTCGCCGTTCCCTATTGGCGCGAACTGGAACCGTACGCCGCCGAGCATGGGGTCAAGATAGCCTTCGAGATGCACCCCGGCATGTTGGTCTACAACGTCGAAACAATGTTGCGCCTGCGGGCGGCGACCGGCCCGGCGCTGGGCTGCAACTTCGATCCCAGCCACTTGTGGTGGAACGGCGTCGACGCGGCGGCGGCCGTGCGCGCGCTGGGCGAGGCGATCTTCCACGTCCACGGCAAGGATTGCTACGTCGATCCGATCAACGTTCGCGTTAACGGCTGCAATGACCACAAGCCCTATGACCACATCCTGGAGCGGGCCTGGACTTTCCGCACCATCGGCTATGGCCACGACGCGGCGGTGTGGAAGGAACTGCTCAGCGCCCTGCGGTTGGTGGGCTACGATTACGTCATCTCCATCGAGCACGAGGACGCGCTGATGAGCAACGACGAGGGGTTGGCGAAAGCCATCGCGTTGCTGAAAGAGGTCGTGATGGTCGAGCAGCCGGGCGAGATGTTCTGGGCGTGAAATCTTCCTCATGAAAATCGTACAACTTGACCCGGATAGCTGGGAGGAAGGGCGCGGCTATCGCAAGAACCGCCTGTTGCCGGCCGAGGCCCTGCGGCAGCCGGGCACGTTGCTGCAGATCGTCGCCATCCCTGCCGGCGCTCACGTGCCGCCGCACAGCCATCGCACGTCGGTGGAGGTCTACGTCGTCCGGCGCGGCGTGTGCGAGTTGACTGTCAACGGCGCGCGGCACGAGATGCGGCCGGGCGACGTGATGCTCATGGAGCCGGGGGATGTTCACGAACTGTTTAACCCTGGGGAAGAGGCGTTTGAGTTGTGGGTGTTCAAAACCAATGCAACGGATGGCGACGTGGTGTGGGACTAGCGTTACCACCCCGTCATAATACCCAGAGAGTACGTCGTTTTTTCCCTTGTCGCTCCGGGACGTTGCCCGATAATAGAATTTAGGTTGCCTCTTCAGTTATCCTGCGTTAGCTAACGATTCGGCGAACCTGTCTTGCCGTGCTTTTCTGGCTACTCATTACCAAGCTCAGGAATGGCTACTGACTATCTTAAAAGGAGAAAAATCAAATGCGCTCAACCAATTTATTGGACGATCTGGAATATCATCACGACCATCCTTATGCTCAGCCCCTGTACGTTGATAAAAACGGCCGCGTGATTCGTTTCATGCTCAAGCCGGGCCAATCCATCAGCGAACATAACGCGCCCAGTTCTCCATTCTACGTCGTCGTGATTAAAGGCCACGGTGTTTTTGCCGGAGCCGACGGGGTTGAACAGGAATTCGGGCCGGACTCCGTCTTGATCTTTGACGAAGGCGAGAATCACATGGTTCGGGCTTTGGACGAAGAGCTTGTCTTCGTGGGTTTTTTGCATGGGGTGGAAGGCACGCGGCCGGACAAGGTCGGGGGCTTATTAGGCGACATATAGAGATTGTGAAAAACAACCGCCTTAACTGAGTAGTAACGGTGAAGGCGTAAAAACCTGAATACACCATGCGTGACGTACTTGCTCACCACTTTAGATACCTTATAATTTACTAAATTGTAGCTTATAATGTAGACCGGCACGCTCTGTTAAGAGCAAGGATACGAGCATGTCCACAACAACGATGCGCGTCTCTCAGAAGACCCGAAACACCCTTCAGGAACTGTCCAAAGACACAGGCATGACTATGCAAGATATAATGGATAGAGCTATTGCGGCTTATCAAAGGCAACGACTGCTCGAAGCAACGAATGCCGCTTATGCCGCCCTGAAGAATGATCCAGAAGCCCGGAACGAAATGCTGGAAGAGCGGGCTGTTTGGGATATGACACTTGACGACGCGCTTGGCGGAGTCTAAATGACTGTCTCGCCCAATCGTGGGGAAATTTGGCTGGCGGACCTGAATCCCATTCGTGGACATGAGCAAACGGGCAGGCGGCCGGTGCTGATCGTATCGACGGATGCCTTCAATCATGGGCCGGCCGATTTGGTTTTTGTTTTGCCCCTTACCAGAACCGATCGAGGCATTCCAATCCATGTTCCCGTCAACCCACCCGAGGGGGGCGTTACGGCTGCCAGCTTTATCCTTTGTGACGGCTTGCGGTCGATCTCAACGGATAGGTTGACCTCTAAACCTTGGGGCAGCGTGACGGACAAGACGATGAAGCGTGTCGAGGCTGTCTTACGCTTGCTGCTGGAGATTTAAGTGTGTCGGGTGCGTCGTTTCCCAACGACGATTTACTTCCGCCAAACCGAAACCACTTCAACCCAAAACCCCTGTGGCGTTAGATCCACCGGCTGAAACGCTACCGGCCGATAGCCAATCTTCACCAACCGCTTGGCATCCTTCGCCAGCGCTCCAACCTCCCCAGTGATCACCACGCGCCGGCGCGGGCGCAAGCGCTCCAGCAGCCGGAACGCCGCCGGTGATAGACCTTCCTCCAGACGATAAAGCCCCGTCCGCAAGAGCACCACATCCGGCTCAGCATCCAGCGCGGGAAATACTTCCTCTTCCGTGCCCTGATAGATTGCGACGTTGTCGAAGGCGTCGAGGTTGTCGGCCGCGTCGGCCACGGCATCGGGGTTGGCTTCGATGGCGATGACCTGGGCCGCACGCGCGGCCAGCGTCGCCGTCAGCCAGCCGGCTCCGCCGGGGTTTTCCAGCACCGTATCGTCTGGCGCAAGCTCGGACAATTCCAAGATGATCCCGGCCCACAATTCCGCCGCGGCCGGATTAACGGGATAGGGTACACCGGGCGAGAAGCGAAATTCCCGACCGCCTATCGTGCGCAGCAGGTATGGGTCGCCGATGAGCGAGGCGGCCGTGTGGTCGGGCAGGACGATGGACACCGAGACGGGGAAATCGACGAGCAATTCCGGCGGTTCCACGTCCTCGATTTCCAGGGCGGCCAGCAGCTCCTCATCGTCGCCCAGCCGCAGCGACAACCGCCGCAGGCCGGGCAAGTCTACGTCCAGATCGGGCAAGGCCGCTTCCAGCGCTGGAGCCAGAATAGGGCACTCTGCGACGCGAAAGATGCGCCGCTCGACTGGCGACCAGTAGCCCAACCCGCCTTCGTCGGCCGGGAAGAGCGCCGTCTCCGCGCGATAGCCATATACTTCCGGCGCGGGCAGGATGGGCCGCAGTGGCGGATTTTTCAGGCCGCCGACGCGGGTCAACTGATCACGGGTGGCGTCGTCCTTGGCTCGCAGTTGGGCCGCGTAGGTCATGTGCTGGAAGTGACAGTTGCCACAGATGCCGAAATGGCGGCAGCGCGGGGTTACCCGGTCGGACGACGGCTGGAGCACTTCCAGCAATTCGGCGCGGGCGAAGCCGCGCCGGTCGTCGGGCACGTGGACGCGCACCGTCTCGCCGGGGATGGCATAGGGAACGAAGATGGCCCGCCCGCCCTTGTCGCGGCCGAGCGCCAGCCCGCCATGGGCCATATCGGTCAGAGTCAATGTCAGGTCGGGCATAAGAGGTATTATCCGCGGATTTCGCAGATTAAGAAGAATCTAGGTCCTTTCCATGTAGTCTGCCAAAACTGCGGATGATTTATTGTTCGGCCTCTTCGAGATCAACGATACAGATCCAGGTCCTTGGGCCGGACGAGGTCAGTGGCGCGGCCGTCGGCGGGGGGCAGGCGCAGACCACGTAGCAGGACGGCCGGCAACCCCTCGGCCGCCTGGCCCATAAGAAGCCCGGCGGCGGCGGCGATCTCGTCGGCCACACCGACGTCGGTGTGTTGCAGGCGGTAACCGTAGCGGTCAATCTCGCCGCGCCGGTCCCACAAGGCAGGCAGCCCGGCCACGCCGATGGCGACGCCGACCGTTCCCAGACGGAAGGGGCGGCCGTGGCTGTCGGTGATGACGACTCCCACGTCCACGCCTCGCGCGGCGGCGATGGTTTCGCGGATATGGCGGGCCGAGGCGTCGGGGTCGAGCGGCAGCAGCAGCACGCGTTCTTCTCCGTCCGGCCCAACGTTGGAGCGGTCGATGCCGGCGTTGGCGCTGGTGAAGCCCAGGCGGTGGCGGACGATGACGACGCCCGGCCGTAGACGCGAGACCTCTTCGCTCTCGCGCAGGATTAGTTCCATCAGTCGCGGGTCTTTACCCACCTGCTCGGCCAGCCGGGCCGCATACTCACCGGGTTCCACGTCAGCCAGGTCGACCAGACGCCCCTCGGCCTTGCTGACGATCTTTTGGGCGATGGCCAGCACGTCACCGGCCTGCAGACCTAATCCGGCTTGGTCGAGCGCGCCCAGCAGCAAGCTCCCGATATCGTCGCCGGCGATCACGTCGGGCAGTCCGGGCAGCGCGGTGAGGGAGAGGTGGGTAGTGGTCAGGGGACAGTGTCCAGTGGTCAGTGGTCAGTGGTCAATTATTGACCACTGACCACTCCCCACTAATCTTCCGGCAAGCCGGTAATGCGAATGCCCGCCCCCGTGATCTTGTGGCGGATGTTGATGCCTAGCAGCACGGCCGTCAGGCCCTCGGCAATAGCCGCATTCGCCAGCGCGCCGGCGTTGATGCCGCGCATCCCCGCGTCGCGGCACAACCCGGCGGCGACTTCCTTGTCGGCCGCCTTATCGCCACAAATGAGCACGTCGCAATCGAGCTCATAGTCCAGATCGCGCAGATGGCCGGCGGAGATATTCTGGAAGGCGGCCACTACGGCGACGCCCTCGCCGAGCTGTTGCTGGGCTTCCTCAGCCGCCGAAAGGCCACTGGGCAGCCGCCAGACGCGGGCCTTGGGTTGGCCCAACGGGGCGACGACGGTGATCAGCAACTTGCCCTGTGCGGCGTCGCGGACGTCGGCCAGCGTTTTCTCTTGCGCCTCATAGGGCACGGAGAGGACGATCAGTTCGGCCTCGGCGGCGGCCGAAGCATTGTCCGCGCCGCTTATCGTCGCGAGCGGCAACTCGGACTGCATTTCCTCGGCGGCGCGCTCGCCCTTTTCGGCCGTGCGCGAGCCGATGATGATTTCGTGTCCGGCGGCCGCCCACCGGTAGCCCAACCCGGAACCTTCCTTGCCAGTTCCGCCCAAAATCGCGATTTTCATAGGTTACTTCCCTTGTTAGTGATCAGTGGGGCGTTGGATCAGTGAGTCAGTAGGTCAGTGGGGACGTAGTGCATTACTGAACACTGCTCTACGGCCCTACTGAATACTGATCTGCTACCCTACTGAAATCTGTCAACGATTACGAACCAAGCGCGTTATATCGCTCCCACACCTCGGCCGCCAGTTCGCGGCTGCGAGCAGTGATGGCCGCCTCGTCGAGCGTCAATAGCTGCCGGTCGCGCATGAGCACCCGGCCGCCGACGATGGTCGTCGTCACCATGCTGCTCTCGAAACCGAAGATAATGTGCCAGGGCAAATTCCCGGCACTCAACGGCGTGATGGCCTGGTAGTCGACCAGGATGACGTCGGCCGCCGCGCCCACGGCCAGCCGGCCCAGCGGCAACTCCGGCCAGAAGACCTGGGCCAGGGCGGCGTTGTTATAGACCGCCATTTGCACCACGTCCATGCCGTTGCCGCGGCGCGGGTCGCGGTGGGCCAGCTTGTGGAGGAAATAGGCTTCTTTCCATTCGCCCCACATGGCGTTGCCCATGCCGTCGTTGCCCAGACACACAGGAATGCCCAGCCGCATCATGCTCTCGACGGGGGCCGCGCCGACGGCGTTGTTCATATTGCTGCGCGGCTGATGGGTCACCCATGTGCCCGTGTCGCGCAACAGTTCCATTTCGCGAGCGTCGATGTGGATGGCGTGGGCCACGATGCTCTTCGGCCCCAGGACGCCCGCGGCAGCCAACCGGTCGACAACGCGCATCCCATACTTCTCGCGCGAGTCATATTCATCCACTTCGTGTTCAGCCACGTGGATGTGAAAACCGGTGTCCAGACCCTTGGCCGCGGCGACGCACTTCGCCAGCGTCCGGTCGCTCAAGGACAGAGACGCATGCAGCCCGAAGGTGGCGGCCAGCAGGTCGGTGTCCCGCTCCTTGACCGCATGGAGGAAGCGCACGTTCTCGCTGATGCCCGCCTGGGCCTCGTCGAGGCCGTTGCGGTCACTCACCTCGTAGCACAGGGCGGCGCGCACGCCGGCTCGCTCCACCGCGTCGGCGATCTGATCGAGCGAGCTGTCGATGGCGTTGGGGCTGGCGTGATGGTCGATGAGCGTCGTCGTGCCGTGCTTGATGGCGTCCAGCAGCGAGACGAGGGCGCTATACTCCACATCCACATCCAGCAAGGCCCGGTCGAGCCGCCACCAGAGCCGCTCCAGGATGTCGGGGAAGTCCTTGGGTGCGGGACCGGGGATAGCCATGCCGCGGGCGAACGCGCCGTAAAAGTGGGTATGGGCGCAAATATTGCCGGGCATCACCAGTTGGCCGCGCGCGTCCATCTGCTCGGTGTTGGGGTGCTGCTCTCGCAAGCGCGCAGACGGCCCCATAGCGGCGATGCGGCCGTCGCGTAGCAACAGGGCGCAATCGTCGAGAATTTCATTGGGTGTATTCCAGGTCACCAGGCGGCCGTTGAGGATGAGCAAGTCGGTCATGGACGTTATTTTAGCGGCTGTGGCGGCGCGCGCCACTCTCATAGGTGAATCGTTGATGGGCGATGGGTGCAAAATTACCGCCGGTTTTGTATAATTTGCCTTACACTTACGTCGTTCCAATGTAACCGGGTAAGAATAAATAGAATCGTCGCGTCTACTAGCTTGTAGGCAATACGAACCATAACTCTGAAGGAGATAATTTATAATGGCAAAGCCACTCGAAGTTACCGATTCCACCTTCCAAAAGGAAGTACTGGAGTCTGATGTCCCCGTCCTGGTCGACTTTTGGGCCGACTGGTGCGGCCCGTGCCGGTTTATCGCCCCGTTCGTGAAGGAAATCGCGGCGGAGCAAGAGGGCGCCCTCAAGGTCGCCAAGGTGGATGTCGATGACAATCCGGCCGTGCCCGGCCGCTATGCCATCGTGGGCATTCCGACTCTGATGCTCTTCAAGGGTGGTCAGGTGGTCGAGCGCATTGTCGGCGCGCAGCCCAAGGAACGCATTCTGGCTCAGGTGCTGCCGCACCTCGAAAAGGCCGCGGCCTAATCGAGCCGAATTGAAAATCGAGAGCGTCGCATTAAGCGGCGCTCTTTTTGTTTAGCTTAGCTTTAACCTAAGTTTCGGAAGGCCTCTGAGGTTTCAGGAGCAGTGCCAAATGGAAGTCGCCATCATGATCGAGGGCCAGAACGGCCTGAACTGGCCGCGCTGGCAGCGCCTGGCCGCGGCGGTCGAAGACCTGGGTTTCGCCGGGCTTTACCGCTCCGACCACTATACCAACGCCAATCCGCCCGACATCGAATCACTGGAACTATGGGTTTCGCTAACCTGGCTAGCGAGCCACACGCGACGCATTGAATTCGGCCCGCTGGTATCGCCCGTTTCCTTTCGCCAGCCGACGATGACGGCGCGTATGGCCGCGGCCGTGGATGATCTCTCCGGCGGTCGTCTGACATTGGGCCTGGGCGCGGGCTGGCAGGAACGCGAGCACACCAACTACGGCTGGGAATTGCTCGACGTGCCGGAGCGTTTTGCCCGCTTCGAGGAAGGATTACGCATCATCGCCCATCTGCTCCACGACGACGCGCCGCTTGATTTTGAGGGCGTATACTATCACTTGCACGAAGCTGTGTTGCTGCCGCGGCCAGCGCGGCCCGGCGGCCCGCCTATCCTCATCGGCGGCAACGGACCGAAGCGCACCTTGCCGCTCGCGGCGCGCTATGCTGATGAGTGGAATGCGGTGTACGTGAACCCGGGGCGTTTTAGGGAATTGAGCGAGCGGCTGGATGAGTTGTTGGCAGCCGAAGGGCGCGCGCGCGAATCGGTCCGGCGGTCGCTGATGGCCGGCTGCCTATTTGGCCGGGACACGGCCGATCTGACGCGCAAATTGGCCGGGCGCAACCGCACCGCAGCCCAGATGCACGAACGGGGGGTGGCGGCGGGTACAGCGCCGGAGATCGCCGCCCAACTCGAAGCCTGGACCGGGGCCGGCGTGCAACGCATCATGCTCCAGTGGCTCGACCTGGATGACCTGGACGGCCTGGAAGCGCTGGCCGCGGCCGTTCTGAAGAATTAAACACGGATTTTAACGGATTCAACGGATTGAAATTTACGGGTTCAATCCGTTGAATCTGTCCGATCTGTGTCCCACTCGTGTTATATAGCTTATTCCGTCGGCGATTTCTCGGCTACGGGTTCGTCCTTGTCGGCCGGGGTGAACTGATTGGCGAGCTTTTCCAGCTCGGTGCTGAGCCAGCGCAGGCCGCCGACCATGCCTTCCTGGGCCTTGCGGCCGATCTCGCCTGTCTCCACCCGCTCTTTCACGTCCACGGCTTCTTCCTTGACACGGCTGGCCGCCGGACTTTCCTTGGCCTGGTTGAACACCTTCTCTACTTCGTCGGCGAAGCTCTTCATGCCGGCTCGCACCTCGGTCTCCATGCGTCGGGCCTCTGCGCTGTTGAAGATGCCTTCCAGCGTATCGGCAAACTGGCGACCAAGCCGCTTGAATTCCTCGACGACGTCGGTCGTGCCGGCTTTGGCGCCGGCCGCGTCTTCCTCGACCGGGATGTCGATCTTGATGCGCTCTTCGTCCTTCAACTGGTCGATAATCGGTTTCTCGTCGCTCATGGCAAAATGCTCCTATCTTTGTAACTATCTGCCTTGCTCCCTGCGAATGATCGAAACAAGGAGCAGACACGATTCACTCTGCTTACTCTTCCAATACGGAATTGACGGCTGTGAAGTTGCATCACTGCCAGCGACGCAACGACAGGTTATCCACGAACCAGCCGTTGTTCTGGATGGCATAGCGGCCGCGGAAGCCCACGCCAACGGTCAGGCGCTGCGCCGTGTCAATCGTGAAGGTGTGCGTCAGTACGTTGCGCGTGTTGTAAGCGTTGGCGATCCACCCTGTGCCGGTGTTGCCGGCAAAGAGCATGGCCTCGCCGGCATTGGGGTCGTTGGGCGCAAATTTTTGGCCGTTGGAGATGCTCTCGAAGACATCGGCAAAGAACGGGACTTCCAGCACGTAGGTCCCCGGTTGCAGATCAACGTCGGTCATCAGGCGCGCGCTGACCGCGCCGGCATCCTTGAATATTTTGACCGTTTGCGAGCCGTCGAAGATATAGAGGCCGTGTTCTTGGGGCGGCAGAAAACTCATCGACAACACACGGATCTCCGGTCGCACGTAAACGTCCCAGGCCTGGCCGCCGAAGCCGGTGGGGCCTTCCTGGTAATCGGCTCGCCAGCCTTCCGGTAGTTGCAACTCGGCAACGTTGTTCTGGAGGTAGTGCCCGCCTTCGAAGGAAGGATTGGGCAGCAGGTTTTCGCCCAGCACGGGATCGGGCAGGAGGGTCGGCGGCGCGGCCGTGGCGGGTGGTCGCGTGGGGCCGGCCGTCGCTGGGGGCAGGGTGGGGGCAGGCGTCGGCGTGTCGGTTGCCGCGTCGGTCGGCGTTTCCTCCGGCGTGGCCGTGGCGTCGCGGGTGGGCGTTGCTGGGCGCGGCGTGACCGAGGGGGGCGGTGTGGGTGATGCCGGCGGGGAGTCTGTTGGCTCGTCGGTCGCCGTCGCCTCGACGATGGGAGCCAGGGTTGGTGTCGGAAGCGACATCGCCGCCACCTCGGTGGCCGTGGCGAGGAGGGTCGGTTCGGCCGTCGGCGCGGGCTCTTCGGAGCGACAGGCGGCTCCAGCAACCAGCAGTATCAGAATAAAGAGGGTTCGGGTGAAGGGCAAAACTTTCACGAATAGTTCCTCCGGTGAGTGGGGATAGGATAGCGCGGCCGGGCAACAATGCCGGGGATAGGAGGCCGCGTTGTCAACATTGTAAAATGCGCTCGCAGTCGGGGCAATGCCTCCCTCATTTTCTAATCCAGTCATTAAGGCCGAGATGTCGCCTTTTATGAAATCACGTTGCTGCCGGCGCAATCACAATTAGACGCGGCCGTCTCGTGCTACAATTCGCCCATGATCCCTCACACTCAATTCACGACGACAACCCACGGACTGCGACGCGATCTGCCGGCCATGCGCCTTTTCGAAAAAGCCAAACGGTTGGGCATCTGGAACCCCAGCGACATCGACTTGCGGGCTGACCGCGAACACTGGCTATCGTTGGCGGCCGAAGAACAGGATATTCTCTTGCGCCTGACGGCCATGTTCCAGGCCGGCGAGGAAGCAGTAACGCTGGATCTTTTACCCCTGATCATGACGATTGCCGCCGAGGGGCGCGTGGAAGAGGAGCTGTTTTTGACGACCTTCCTCTTCGAGGAAGCCAAGCACACCGATTTCTTTAACCGGTTCCTGACGGCCGTGGCCGGCGTCGACGGCGATCTGAGCCATTACCATACACCCAGCTATCGCCAACTGTTCTATCGCCAATTGCCCGAGGCGCTGGGGGCGTTGCGCGATGATCCGTCGGCCGCGGCCCAGGTTCGCGCTTCGGTCACCTACAACATGATCGTCGAGGGGATGCTGGCCGAGACAGGCTATCACGCCTACTTCACCGTTCTGGAGCGCAGCGAGTTGATGCCGGGCACGCGCCGGGGCATCGCGCTGCTCAAGCAGGACGAATCGCGCCACATCGCCTATGGCATTTATCTGCTGTCGCGCCTGGTGGCCGAGGAAGGCGCGCTGTGGGACGTGCTGGAGGATCGAATGAACGAGTTGCTGCCGGCCGCACTAGGCGTCATTGGCGACGTCTTCGCCGCCTACGATCCCGTTCCGTTCGACCTGGTAGAGGAGGATTTCACCGATTATGCTCTGGCCCAATTCCAGAAGCGCGTGGCCCGGCTGGAGCGAGCGCGGGCCATGAGTCTAGAGGAAATCGCGTCGATGACCAACGTCATCATCGAGCGGGATGACGGCTGATTTTTCGGTTGAGTATATATGGTCTGGCAGACTGCATTGGTGAAATTCAACCTCGCCTCAAGTTTGACTGAATCTTCCTCTTGACTCTGACCTATGGGCAGGCTTTATCCTTGCTGTATGGAACAACCACGCGAAGACGACCTGCTTAGCATCGGCCCATTCGCTCGCGAGTCGGGACTATCCCACAAAGCCTTGCGGCTTTATGCCGAGTTGGGATTGTTGGTCCCGGCCCACGTTGATCGATTCACTAGCTACCGTTACTACGATCGCGAGCAGTTGGGATCAGCGCGCCTCATCCGGCTTATGCGGGAGATGGAGATGCCGTTACGTGATATCCGCCACGTGTTGGCTGCCGAGCCGCAGGAGGCTGAACAACTCGTAGCCGAATACGAGCGTGCCTTTAGCGAACGTCTGGAGCAGGTTCGTCATACCCGCCGTCGGTTGATCCAAATCATGCGATATGAGGAGAGCGAAATGACAATGCAGGTTGAAGAGCGAAGTTTGGCCCCGCAACAGATCGTGAGCATCGTGGCCCACGTACTAGTAAAGGACTTGGACGATGTGATAAGTCGAAGCCTCAGAGAACTGGAGGCGTTCGTTGAAGCTCAAGGCGGCAAGATCAGCGGCCCACCTTTAGGCATATTTCACGGGCAGATCAACCAGGAGGATGATGGGCCAATCGAGGTATGTCTGCCCGCTGATGGCGCTTTTCGTGCCGTGGGCAGTGTGGCCGTTCGCGAATTGGCGAGCGGACGGGCGGCCGTGGTCGAGGTACGCGATGAATATGTGAACTTCCCCAAGATCATCGAGGCTTATGATGCGGGCTACGACTGGATCGTCAGTCATGGCTTTCGTCATGCTGGGCCGCCCCACGAGGTATGGATCGGTTCGCCCGAAAGTGGGGGACCATTCGAGATCGTCTGGCGCTTCGAGTAAGTCGTTTA
>JACKBY010000030.1 GCA_020634335.1 Promineifilum sp.
CACGTCTCGCCGATCCTGTAATCGAGATTGAAGCGTTCATTGAAGGTCATGTCGGGGGCGATGAGGCGCACGGAGCGGCCGTCGGCGGTGATGCCGCCGATGCAGGCCCCTTTGCCCATCCTTGTCTTGGCTACGATAGTGACGATCATTTCTTGATTATCCGGTGTCAAAGGGAACAGGCTCCCGCAGATGACGCAGGTGTAAGAAGATATCGGCGATTCACTTCACCTTACGGCGTCAAGTGCTCTATCTCCACACCCCAGGCGGCCCCCAGTCTGGCGGCCAGGAGCGAGCGGTGACAGGCGGCCGGCTCGCGCTCGACGCACATGAGAGCGATGACGCGGGCGTCGTCCGGCAACTGGTCGCGCAGGGATTGCGGCTCGAAGCCGGACAGCACCTCGCGTTCGTAGATGTCAATGAAAGTTGGGCTAAGTTCCGTGCGCTTGCGTCGGGCGATGCCGGCGGTCTTGTCGGCCGCGGCCTGTCGTTCGCGCGCGGCATGGGGCGGAGACAGATCGACGCGATGGAGGTAGCGAATGCCCATCTCGGCCAGACGGGCTTGCAGCCGCTGGCTATTGGCGAAGGCGTAATCGGCCCCGCGCACGGCTCGCCGTCGCCGGACGTCGACGAACGTATCGACCTCGGCCTCTCGCAGCGCCTCAAAGAACGATTCGGCCGAATAACCAATAGCGCCGATGGTGACGATCTTATGCATCCGGCTCATCTTCCGGTTTGCCTCCTGTTGGGTCATAGCGCTTGCGCGAGGTGCCGGGCAACAGTTCATCGCCGAAGAGGGAAGGCTGGCCGCCCGTCAGCCGCAACAATACGTCTGCTTGGCCGATGATTTCGTCGCTCTCGTCGATATGGGCCACGGGAATACCAGTCTGCGCCAATGATTTGCCGATAAGCTTGCTGCGATGGCAATTTTCCGGCTTACCCTCGCTGCACATGATGATAACGGCCAAACCTTGCGCATGAGCTTTCATTAGCCTGTCGATTCCGCGCTGATAGAAATCCTGGCTGCTTAGCTTCGTATAGTCCACCTTACCTTTGCTATCGTAGCAAGCGGGTGCGTCCGGCCGTCCCCCCAGCGTGTCGCCCATGAAGACGTAACGAATGCCGGCGCGTTGCAGATGAGCTTCGAGTGGTTCCCTGGAAAAATCGGGCTTATAGCGCGAATAAGGTTTGGAGCGTACGTCAATCAGGAAGGCGATGCCATAGCGTCGTAAGACAGCGATGAGTTCATCGACTTCGCGCGTGCCATAGCCGATGGTGTAAACAGGGTTAGCGTCCACGCGATAACCGGCGCGTCATGAGCGATATCAACTTTACCCGGCTGAGCAGCTAATAGGCGCCATCATCGTCGTCATCAAAGCCGTAATCGTCGTGGTCGGCTTCTTCTTCAGCGAGGGCGTTAAAAAACTCGTTCAGATCGACTGGCCCGCCGGCGCTGTTGCCCGCGCCGGCGTCGTCGGGCCAGCCGAGCTTTATCGGGGAGGTGCGAATGACTTCCAGGCTGGTATCGCACTCCGGACAGACAATGATCTGCCCCATATCGGGCTTGCGTTCAAAGTAGATGCGCGAGTCGCATTCCAGACAACGCACCATGAGAGAGGGGTCTTTTTCGGGCATGGACATGTCTCCTTGGTTGGCGGGCCTCAGGCCGGACGGGGGTCACTCTCTTCGAGGTCGTAGCGCTCGATCGCCTCTTCCAGAATGCGAATAATCAGTTGCTCAAACGACCAGCCGTCGGCCTGCGCCTCCAGCGGCAGATCGGAATAACCGGGATTCAACCCCGGCAGGGGGTTGATCTCCAGGATGTAGGGCTTGTTATTATCATGGGCATCGAGGCGAAAGTCGATGCGGCCGACGTCGAAGCAACCCGTGACGCGGAACGTGGCCGCGGCCAGCCAGTTCAACGCCTGCACTGTTTCCTCTGGCAGGGGGGCCGGGCAGAGATAATGAAAAGTGTGGACAAGCTCGGTCTTGATGCGGCTGGTGTAGATGCCGCCCTCCTCGGCTGGGTAGCGGCTCATGTCGACTTCCAGCGGTGGAAAGAAGTGTAGACCGCGCGAGATGCGCCGCGCTTCGCGATCATCGGGCAGCCGCCGGGCGACCGGCGTGGTAAGGTTGCCCACCATTCCCACGGTGACTTCGCGCCCCTCGATGAAATGTTCCACGAGGATGGGCTGGTCATAGATCTCGAATTGGCGGTGCAACTGAGCACGGAGCTGCGCCTCGTTGTGGACGATAGAGTCGGCCGTCACACCCATGCCTGTCCCCTCTCGGCTCGGTTTCACGAATAGGGGGAACGCCATGTCGGGGTCTAGCGGCTCATGGGCGCGCTCGAAGGTCTGGAAGACCGGCGTCGGCAGACTGTGATACCACAGCACGCGCTTGGTCATCGGCTTGTCGAGGGCCAGCGCCAGCGTCAGTGGCCCTGACGCGGTGTAGGGGACGCGCAGCATCTCCAGAATGGCCGGCACCTGCGCCTCGCGTGAGTCGCCCCAGTGCCCCTCGCAGATGTTGAAACAGATGTCGGGTTTCAGCTTGGGCAGCGTCTCGAAAAGTGTGAGGTCGCCCTCCAGAAAGGTGGCCTCGTGACCACCCGACGCCAGAGCGTCGATGATGGCCTGGATGGTCTCCTCAGAGTCCAGATCGTCCCAGCGGTCGGCGGGCATCCCCGGCCAGGTGGGTGCGTTTTTCTGCAAGTTCGCCAATACCGCGACGCGCATAGTCCCTCGCTCTGTTGCCACAAGATTCGACCCGCTTAACGGGTCGTCGAACAGGCGATATTGTAGCGCAACTGCGGAAAAGGGGTACTTAAGTCAGGTAGGTGCGCAGGATGGATTGCAGTTCGCGCACGTCGAGGGGCTTGGCTAAATATTCATCGCAGCCCGCTTCCAGGCAGCGCTCGCGGTCACCAAGCAGCACGTTGGCCGTGGTGGCGATCAACGGGATGGAGGCCAGCGACGCGTCGCTTTTCAAGCGCCGGGCCAATTCCAGCCCGTTGAGACCGGGAATGTTGATGTCGAGCAGGATCAGATCGGGCGGATCGCGCTGGACCATTGCCAGGGCCGTCATGCCGTCGGCCGCCGCCGTGAAGTCGTGCTTCTCCCCCTCGACGATGCGCGATACCAACCGCATATTACTGTCGTTGTCTTCGATGCACAGAATCCGCTTGCGCGCCATCTGCCTTACTCCTTGAACTGCATTTCCATTTTAATGATAATATGGCCGGTTATCGTTACGGACTAAATTACAGCGTTGAGTGCCTCAGTCGCCCCGTGTGGCTGGGTCGGAATCGTGAAGCGGAACGTGCTGCCGCTGCCGGAGCGGCTCTCCACCCAAATACGACCGCCGTGATATTCGACCAGGCTCTTGCTAATCGACAGACCCAGCCCTGTGCCGCTGATCGATTCGCGCCGGCCGGCATCGATCTGGCTGAAGTATTCGAATATGCGCGTCTGATTTTCCGGCGTAATGCCGATACCGGTATCGGCCACGCAGAACAGCACGTTGTCGGCGTCGGGTTGAATGCTGACGGTGATGCCGCCGTGGTCGGTGAACTTAATGGCGTTGCCGATGATGTTCCACAGCACCTGGCGGATGCGGGTGCGGTCGGCCGTCAGCGGCGCGATTCCGTCGGCGATCTCCAACCGCAGATCAAGGCCCTTTTGATCGGCCAGAGGCGCGGCCGTCGCCATGAGTTCCGCCGCCACGCGCCGCACGTCGAACGCCTCGTAGATCAATTCCAGTCGTCCGGCCTCGATCTTGGACATATCCAGGATGTCGCCGATGATGTCGCGCAAGTGGTAGCCGCCGCTGCGGATGAGTTGCAAGTCCTCGATCATGCGCTCGGTCAGATCGCCGTCCAGGCCCATCAGCAGCACGTCGGCAAAGCCGATGATCGAGTTCAATGGCGTGCGTAATTCGTGGCTCATGCGGGCCAGAAAGTCAGTCTTCAGCCGATCAACCTCGCGCAGCTTCTCGGCCATCTCCAGTTGCTCGGCAAAGTACAGCGCGTTTTGAGTGGCTACGGCCAGCTGGGCGGCCAGAATCTTGTACACTTGCCGGTCATCGGGCTGGAAACGGCCGACTTCGTCGGATTGCACGTCGAGCACGCCCAGCAGCCGGTCGCCGATAATGAGCGGAATTGCCATCTCGGAGCGCGTATCCGGCAGGAGGACGTGGGGCAAGAAGTCAGTCGAGCGCCGCGTATCGCGCACAAGGATGACGTCGCGCTCGCGGGCCGCCCGGGCCACGATGGAACGCGCGCTGATGGGGATTTGTCGCCCCTCGCGCGCCATCTGCCGCCCGACCTCCCCGGCCCCGGCCCGCAGGGTGAGCAAGGTCTTGTCGTCGTCGAGCAGATAGATATGGCTGTGGTAAAGGCCGAAATTCTCTTTGGTCAGATCGGCGGCGGCGGCCAGCAGGCGATCCACATCAAGCGTGGCCGCCGTTGCCAGGCTGACGTCAGAGACGGCGCGCAGCTCGGCCGACAGGCGCGCCTGGGCGGCCAGGGCCGCTTCGGTGCGTGCCAGCGCCGCTTGCTGGGCCAGATAGGCGCGTCGTCCGGCGACGGTCGCCGCCAGCGGTTCGTGCAATCGACGCAAGATGAATGCTTCGTCGGCCGTCAGCTCGTGGGAATCGGGCCAACCCAGCGTGAGGATACCCTGCCACCGGCCGGCCCGCCGCAGGGGCATGACGACGGCGGCGCGGCGGCCTTCGCGCTCCATTTGGGCGCGCATGGCCTGATTCAGGCGGTTGTCGCGTCGGGCGCTTTCGATTGTGAGCAATTCGCGCGGTTTGTCCAGCCACAATGCGCTGATGGGCATCAGTTCCAGCGGCAATGGTTTGGCATCGGTGAGCGGCTCGGCTTGTCCGTCGCGCACGCGCCCGGCACGCTCCGCCAGCCACGCGCCGTCGGGCTGAGCCGATAAATAGGCGAGTTCCAACTCGGGTGGTTCGCTCCAGGGCACGCCGCCGGCCAAGGACAGGAGAATCTCGTCTTCGGTGGTTGCCAGCGAGAGGTCGGCCTCGACGCGGGAGAGAATCTCCAGTTGCCGGGAACGCGTCCGCACTTCTTCCACCAATTGCTGGTTAGACAGCGTCACGGCCAATTGGGTAGCCATCGACTGGAAAATCCGCCGGTCGTGGGTCATGAACCGGCGCGGTTCGGGCCAGGCCAATTCCACCAGGCCAACCCAGCTGTCGCGCAGGCGCAGCGGCAGCAGGACCGCCGCCTGTACGCCCATTGACTCATAGAGCGCTTGCAGCATACCGGTGACACGTTCATCGGCGTCGGCTTCTTCGATGAGAATCGGCTCGCTTCGGCCGGCGGCCCAGGCACCGGCGATGTCGATGTCGGGCAGATGGAACCGTTCGCCCGGTCGGTAGCCGCCGGTAGCATGATTGCGGGTCGGGTCATTCCACGTGGCGGCGACTGTCGACCAGCGCGGCCGCTGGTCTTCGTCGCTTTCGACTGCCGACAGCGAGACCAGGGACGGCTTCTCGGCCAGCCCGGAGTTGACAATGGCCTGGACAATGTCACTCGCACTCTGTGCGGCATTCAGCGCCGCACTCAGCGTGAATAGTTGTTCGGCGTCGCGCCGGGCTTCTTCGGTCTGGTTAAACAGGCGCGCGCGCTGGATGGCCGTGGCCGCCTGATAGACGATTGTTTGTGCCAGACGCAACTGGTCATCGGTCAGTTCGATGCCCTCTTCAACGACGTCAAGCCCAACAGTGCCGATGACTTCGTTTTCCACCACCAGCGGCAAAATAAGGATCGTCTTCACGCCGCGCTGGCGCAACACTTCATGGGCCGAGGCCGTCAGCGGGTTCTCCGTGGCCTGGGGCACGACGATGGGCCGCCGTTCGGCGATAGCCATCTGGGTGGCCGGGTTGTTTTCCACGGGGATGAAGAATCCGACCGCGCTGTCGGTGTTGAGGCTGCCGGAGCGGTCGGCGACCACTGTCAGGCCGCTGCGCTCCTCGTTGAGGATGGCGATTCCGACCTGCTGGATCGATGTCGCCACGGCTAATTGATTGACGACGAGTTGCAGGCTGGTCGTCAGGTCCGTTGAGGCGGCAATGGCCGAGACGATACGATTGATGAGGCCTAGTTCTTCCTCGCGCTGCTGGGCCTCTCTCAGCGCTTCTTCCGCTTGCCGGGTCAGGCGCAAGTTCTCCAGATGGGCGCCCAGCTGGCCGGCGACGGCCGTCACCAGCTCGCGCGCCCGCGGGGAATCGGCTGTCACCAGACCCATTTCCAGATAACCGATGGTTGTCCCGTGGACGGGGATGGGTTGGCGCACGACGGGCGACGACTCGAACGCAGATGGTTCTACCGGGTGTTCAGCGATGAACCGGCTCCAGCCGTCACGCGTCTGGGCCTGGGCTTGCCGCGACATCTGCTCGCGGGTATGGGTGATTTCGGTGAACAGACGTGCGTTCTCCACAGCCGTTGCCAGCTGCGCGGCCAGCAAGCTAAAGGCTTCCAGGCTCTGTGTCGCCAGACCGTCCGGCACGTCGCTTTGCAGGTTGAGTGTGCCGATGACGTTGTCCTCGAAGATCATGGGGATGGCGATCTCCGACTGGGTGTCCGGCAATAGCGTATTGGCCAGGAAAAGCGGGCTTTGGCGCGCGTGGGACACGACGATGGGCTGGCGGCCCGCGGCGGCCGCCCCATTGATCGAGCCGGGGCCAATGGGCAGGCGATGCCCCTGCCGCAGCAGCTCGGCTCCGGCCTCGCCCGTGGCGGCGTGGAGGATTAGTTCCTGGGTTGTTGGCCCGAGCAAATAGACCTGAACGTGATAGAGCTGAAACTGGTCGTGGATGAGGTTTACCGCATCGGACAACATTGTATCCAAATTCTGGATGCGCGTGATCTGCCGGCCGACGGCCGCCGCCAGGGCCAGCACCTGCGTGCGCTCCTCGATTTGCCGTTGCAGCGTGACCCGGGTTTGCTCCAGCTCGTCGCGCGCGCCCCGGACTAACTCGTAGAATTCGACGGTCCGCCGCAGGGTGTAATTGAGCAAATAGGCAAAGACGGCGGTTGCCACGCCGATGATCAGGATTTCGACCCACGTGAGCGAAGCGGCGGTCCATTCGCTGAGGGCGAAGATGGGGATGAGAACGCCCAATGCAGCAATCGACGCCGACAGCGCGCCGCGTCGACCCAGGAACCAGCCCATCACCAACACCAGCACCCCGAACCAGGCCACGGCCGAAAGCGCCGCGAACGCGCTCTGCCGGCCGGCCAAGGCGGGCAAGATGAGCAGCGCCAGGTAGCCGGCCGCAAACAAACTCAACAATGCTCCGACTCCGGCCGTTGCGTTGCCGGCGCGCGACAACATCTGACCGGCCAGCCCAGCCGCCAGAAACAGCAGCATGGCAGCGAGCCAGGGCCACCCGCCCACCAGACCGGCCAGCATATCGATGGAAATCGAAACCAGCGAGCCGACGACCAGAGACATCGATACGACGTAGAGCAAGCCGCGTCGCGCCGGCGATGTGGACGTCTGCGCAGTGGTCGTGGCGGGATCAGTGATCATAACCGTTACTCCCGTCTATCTCCAGGCGAATGCCCGTCTCGCGCGCTTCCAGGGCGCGAGACAGTTCGGTGATGGCTGTGCGCATCGCGCCGTCGATGTCGGTCGTTTGGGCGATCTTGCGATTGATGGCGTTGATCAGCGCGGCCTGTTCGGCTTCCTGCTGAATCTGGGTTACCAGCCGAGCGTTGCGCAGGGCAACGGCCAATTGGCCGGCGATGGTCTGTAAGAGTTGGGAATCTTCTGCCCCCAGGCCGCCCACTTCGTTGTCTTGCGCGTCGAGCACGCCCAGAACTTGCTCGCCATAAGTGATCGGCACGGCCAGTTCGGAGCGCGTGTCGGGCAGCAGACGGTTCGGCAACCAGCCGGCGTCGGTATTGACATCGGGTACGATGACCGGCTGGTTGGTCGTGAAGGCGCGGCCAACCAGCCCCTGATCCGGCAGCAGGGTATGGCCCATCACCAGCATGGCTTGGCCGGCCTCGCCCGTGCCGCCGACCATTCGCAGGGCGTTAACGGCTTCGTCCCACAGGTAAATATGGACATGATAATATGCCAGGGCATCGCGCAATTGCCGAACGACTTCGTTTACCAGACGGGATTGATCGAGGATAGTCGATAACTGGCGGCTGATAGTCGCGCTGGTCTCCAGGGCGCGTGTGCGCTCGGCCACGCGCAATTCCAGTTGCTTCCGTTCGACCTCCAGGACTTGGGCCAGATTGCGCGAAAAGCGCAGTAGCGTGCGAATGTCGCGCCGGGTGGCGACCAGGGCAATGATGAGCATTCCCGCGGTCATGGTCAGGCTCAGCAATAGATAGACCAGCGAGTAGATATCTTGCTGGAAGGGCGGCGATTCGGCCGGGGCAACCGCGACAAGCCCGACGATGCCCACGACGATCATCAGGATGGTCAGGCGCGGCGGCAACAGAACGGCGGCGAAGGCACAGAAAGCCAACAAATAGAGGCCCACCACGGGGGACAGACCGCTGACGCGCAGATCGAGCAAGGTCAGACCCAAGTAGACGGCTGTCAGACCCACGGCGCGCACGATGTAAGCGCCGTCGCGCCAGATCGTCACGCTCAGCAGAAACAAGTAGAGCAGGATGTAGGCCACGGCCAGCGGCCGGGTTGACGACTGACCGCGCAACAATAATGTTAATATCGGTACCAAGGCCAGGAAAAACAGTACCGACAGGCCGAGCGAGATCAGGTTAAGGCTGCGTTCCTGGGTGGTTTGCGCCACCTGGGCCGGGTCGATTCGCGCCGTCTCCGTCATCGGCTCGCCCAGTTCGGGAACCAGATCGAACAGGTGAAGTCGGAACCAACCCCAAGCGAACAGCACGGCGCTGAGGGCAAAGGTGGGCACGGTAAGATCGATGTAAATGGGCAAGTCGGCGGCCAGCCCGATCTGGTAAACCAGGTTGCCGAAGATGGGCAGAATCGCGCCGGTGGCCATGACGAGGGCCAATTGTCGTTGTGGGCCGCCCGAACGCAGCCAGACGCCAATCACCAGCACGGTGGCGATGGCAACCAGCATGTACGAATAAACAACATGGACGTAGAATGCCGGTCCACGCTGAGTGTCAAAGACGATGAAATTGCCTGCGTCGCGCACGCCGGGATTGGCGTAGAGCAAAGAGTGGGCAGGCGTTGTCCAGGCCAGGATGATCATGACGGCCGGCACAACCGACAGGAGCGTGACGGCCGACAAATTAACACGATGCGAATAACCCGCATACGTGAGAGCAAAAAAAAGCCAGGCAACAGGCAGCAAGGCAATGCTGATCCACTCCAGCTTGACCCAAAACAGCATGATCGCCGGATCCGTGGTGATGAGTTCCAGCGCGTAGGTATAGCACCACCAGGCCGAGAGCAGCAGCAGGACAAAGAATACGTCGCTGCCGGGAGCGGTCTGTATGCGCCGGGCCGCATAGGCCGCCAGCAAGCTGAGCACGATGGCCGCGCCGATGATAGGCATCAGAAAGGGTGTAAATTGCAGGGTCAAACCATCCATTTCCCTTTACTCGCAGCGGTCGCGCCCGCCACCAGGCGCAACGCAAACACAAGCTTACATCGAACGCCGATGCTCTAATCGCTGTCGCAACAGCTTATTGATCATCGCCGGATTGCCCTGGCCGCGTGTGGCGCGCATGATCTGGCCCACGAACCAGCCCAACAGATTTTCCTTGCCGCCCAGATAGGCGGCGACCGGCTCCGGGTTAGCGGCGATGAGGTCGTCGATCAGGGCGACCAGCGCCGGCTCGTCGGATATCTGGCCCAGGCCGCGCTCCTCGATGATGGCGGCAGGGGCACGACCGCTATCGATCATCTCGGCCAACACCTCGCGGGCTGTGTTCTGGTTTATCACGCCGCGCGCTACCAGCGATAGCAGATCGACTAGTGACGAGGGCGACAAATCGATCTGGTTAATGGCCCGCTCGCGCTCGTTGAGAAGCCGGAACAGGTCGTTGAGTATCCAGTTGGCTATGACCTTGGGGTTGCCGCCGGCCTCTGCGGCGTCCGCAGTAACAACGGCGGCGTCGAACCACTCGGCCACGACGTGGTCGTCGGCCAATGCCGTCGCCTCGTAAGGCGTCAGGCCGAATTCATCGCGATAGCGCGCCTCTTTTGCTTGCGGCAGTTCGGGCAGTGTGGCCCGCGCCGACTCGATCCAGGCCTCGTCGATGAGCAGTGGCGGCAGATCGGGTTCGGCGAAGTAGCGGTAATCTTCGGCCTCTTCCTTGGCGCGTTGGCTGAACGTCTCGCGGCGCGTTTCGTGCCAGCCGCGCGTCTCCTGTACGACATGCCCGCCGGCGTCGAGCAGATCAGCCTGTCGCCTCAGCTCGTAATCCGTGCCGTCGGCCAGGACGCGAAAGCTGTTGAGGTTTTTCAACTCGATGCGCGTTCCAAATTCGTTGCTGCCGCGCGGCCGAATGCTGATGTTTGGCTCGATGCGCAGGACACCTTTTTCCATGTCGCCCGTGTTGACGCCCAGATAGCGGAGTATCTGGCGAATACGTGTGGCGTAGGCGCGCGCCTCTTCGCCGGAACGGATGTCGGGTTCGGTGACGATCTCTAGCAAGGGGACGCCGGAGCGGTTGTAGTCGACCAGCGAACCGCCGTCGAGATGGGTGAGCTTGCCGGTATCCTCTTCCATATGGACGCGACGAATGCCGATGCGTTTGGTCGCGCCGTCGGACAAGGTGATGTTCAGTGCCCCGTTTCGGCCGATGGGCAGTTCATACTGGCTGATCTGGTAGCCTTTGGGCAGGTCGGGATAGAAGTAGTTTTTGCGGGCGAAGATATTGTAGGGTTGAATCTCGCAGCCCAGAGCCAGGGCCACGCGCAGGGCAAACTCAACAGCGCGGCGATTGATGACGGGCAACATGCCGGGCATGCCCAGGCACACGGGGCAGACGGCCGTGTTCGGCGCGGCCTCCACGCTGTCGACGACCCGACAGCCGCAAAACATCTTTGATCGCGTCAGTAGCTCGGCGTGAATTTCCAGGCCGATAACGGGTTCATACCGCTCAAGCATGGTTCCTCTTCCCTCAGCCGTCGGAGACCTTTGCCCGGCCCCTGCGGTGCCCCAAGAAAGCTGTCTCTCTCGAACCGGAACTTCCCGGCTCCGATAACGGCTTATTCATTGTAGTGGTTAGGGGTAGATTGGCGGGTATGATTTCCGTGAAAATCCCGCTCGTCCAGTCCCCATTCGGAGTCAATTAACCTTGCCCGGTCTTAATCGAGCGCCTCGGCGGGCGCGACGGGCAGCCGGCGATGCCAGGGCTTTACTTGTTCATAAGCGTGGGCTACGTTGAGAATGAGTGCTTCTTGCAACGTATCACCGATGAGTTGTAGCCCAATCGGCAGCCCTTGGCTATCGAAGCCGCAGGGCACCGACAGGCCGCAACTCGCGCTCAGATTGAGCGGCAGCGTGAAGATGTCGGCCAGGTACATGCTCAATGGGTCGCCCGCCCGGTCGCCAATCCTGAAGGCAGTCGTGGGGCTGGTGGGCGCGGCGATGACGTCGACGGACTCGAAAACGCGCCGGAAATCTTCCCGGATGAGCGAGCGAACTTTCAGCGCGCGCCCGTAATACTCGTCGTAATATCCGGCACTCAGGGCATAGGTGCCCAGCATAATGCGTCGCTTGGTCTCCGGGCCGAAAAGCGCGCGCGTTTGGCGCACGGTGTCGATCATGTCGGCCCCGGCCACGCGCGGCCCAAAGCGTGTGCCGTCGTAGCGGGCCAGGTTGGCGCTGGCCTCGGCCGGGGCGATGAGGTAATAGACGGGCAGTCCATAGCGGGTGTGGGGCAGACTGACGTCGATAATCTCCGCCCCCAGCGCGGCCAGATCATCGATCGCGGCCCGCACAGCCGCCTCCACTTCCGGCTCGATGCCCTCGATAAAGTATTCGCGGGGGACGCCGACGCGCAGGCCGCGAATGTCGCCGGTGAGCGCCGCTTCGTAGTCGGGCACGGGGGCGTCGAGCGACGTGGAATCGCGCGGGTCGTAGCCGGCGACGACGCCCAGCAGGGCGGCGGCGTCGGCCGCGGTGCGGCCAAACGGGCCGACCTGATCGAGCGAAGACGCGAAGGCGATGACGCCCCAGCGCGACACGCGGCCGTAGGTGGGACGCAGGCCGACCAGGCCGCAAAACGACGCGGGCTGGCGCACGCTGCCGCCAGTGTCGGTGCCCAGAGCACCGTAGGCCAGCCCAGCGGCCACGGCCGCGGCGCTGCCGCCACTGCTGCCGCCGGAACTCGTTCGGGTCCCACGGGTTGCGGTGTGAAGTAAGCCGAGTTCTCGGTCGAGGATCCCATCGCGAATTCGTCGGTGTTGGTCTTGCCCAGGATGACGGCTCCCGCCTCGACCAGCCGGTCGACGGCGAAGGCGCTATAGGGGGATAAAGCCCTCCAGAATTTTGCTGCCGGCGGTGGTCAGCCGCCAGCCAGGCAGAGCATATCCTTGACGGCGACGGGCACCCCAGCAGCGGCGTGTCTTCGCCCGCAGCGCGGCGGTGGTCGGCGGCGGCGGCCTGTTCCAGCGCCAGTTCGTCGGTCACTGTCAGATAGCTGCGGATGGTGTTGTCATGGGCCACAATGCGGTCGAGCATGGCCTGTGTGGCGGCGACACTGGTGGTTTCGCCGCGATACAGCGCATCGCGCAGTCCGGTCAGGGTGAGGGATACCAATTCCATGCAAATTACTCGTCAAGGACGGACTGGATTAGAAATTGGTGGCCGGCCGTGGCGGCAGCGTTGAACATGGAGTCTTCCGGGGCCAGAGAAGGGGTGATCACGTCGTCGCGCATGACGTTATAGCGAGTGTCCCCGCCTAGTTGGCCGTCCTGTTTCGTGTCGAGGCCGCTCAGGTCCAGCTCGTTGAGTCGAGCCGCGTAGTCGAGAACAGCCGAAAGTTGCGCGCCATAATGCTCCAGTTCACTGTCGGTAAGGGCCAGGCGGGCCAGGTTAGCGATTTTAAGAACGTCTGCACGACTTAATGACATGTAAGCCTCCTCATTTAATCCCCCACCATCGGGTCATGGGCTTCGGTCTGTTGCCTGGCTTTCTGCCGTTCCTCGCGCATCTTCTCGAATTCCTCCTCGGTCCAGATGTTTTCCGGCGCAGTCAGTTTGTCGATGTAGAGCACGCCGTTGAGGTGATCGACCTCGTGCTGGAAGATGCGGGCGTCCCAGTCGTTGAGGCGCATGCGAAACTTGCGGCCGTGGCGGTCAAGGCCGCGCACACGGATCGACTCGGCGCGCTCGACCTCACCCAGGTAACCGGGAATGGACAGGCAGCCCTCCATGCCTTTCGTCGTCTCCCGCGCAACCCAGTAGATCTCTGGATTGATGATCACGTACAGGTCACGCGTGTCCTCCAGTTCGTTACCGTCGTCATCCTCTTCGGGCAGGGTCTCGATGACGGCCAGCTTCAGCGGCAGCCCGATTTGCGGCGCGGCCAGGCCGACGCCGTTGGCCTCGCGCATGGTTTCGATCATATCGTCGATCAGTTTCTGCAGATCGGCGTCAAATTTGGTGACCGGGCGAGTCTTGGCTCGCAATTCCTCGGCGGGAATGGTCACGATTGGTAATACACTCATATCTCCTCGTGGTCCTCCGGATGTTCGGGAATTTCGGTGGGCGTTCGTTGCGGAATGCGTTGCTGTTCCATCGCCTGACGATAGACGTCCAGCAACAAGGCATATTCCTCGCGGCGCGAACTGCCGTCCTGGATGCGTTGCCGGCGGTTGATTTCGTCGATGCGCTGGAAAATGTCGCTCTGGATAAGTTCGGGATTGGGTACGTAATCGAACACGATGTCGGATTTCGTGCCGGCGGTGTCGATGTTGACGAACCCGTAGTTGAACAAAGTGGGCAGAAACCCCGGCCGCGAGGCATCAACGTTTTGAATGTTGGCGATCGAGGCTTGTTTGCGGCTTTCGCCGAAGCCGAACGGCCGGCGATCGACGTCGATAACGAACCGATCGTTTAACTGGAAAATGTCATTGCGCCAATCCTCCAGTTGCCACACGAACCAGATCAGGTTGATAAACGCGCCGCCGCCGATGATCAGTGACAGGGCCAGAGGCGAGAAGTCCAGACTGATGCCCACGCCGGCCAAAATGCCCAGAACGACGAAGACGAGCAGCGGCAAGGCGACCTGCTTCAGCAGGATGAAAAAGCTTTTGCGATAGGTGATGGTGGCACCTTCGACGACGCGCCAGCCGAAGCGTTTGCGCAGGGCGACAACAAAGCCCGCGCGCGGCTCATAGGTGGGGGGAGCGGTTCCGTCTTCGGTCGAGGTCAATTGCGGCCGCAAGCCGAAATGCTTCTCGATGGATTGGCGCATGACGGCTTGGGTTTGGGCCGACTCAAGCGATTTGTATTGGCCGGTCAGGCGGTCGAGAGTTTGCTTGACGGCGCTGGGGTTGTCGATGTTGTCGAAGAGAATGACGCCGGCGATGGCCGCCGTGGTCACGCGCGCCGTGCCGATATTGAATGTATTGGCCAGAAAAGAGGGCTTCAATACTTCCACAGTCTGAACCTGCCCAATAGGCACTTTTACCAATTGGATGCGGAAATGGCGCAACTCGAACTCGTGGTGGGTCAGGTGTTTGTTGGTAATAATGAAATAATCGGCGCGAAAGTCGATGAGCCGGAGCAGAAAGGTGATAGTCCCGATCACTGTCATCAGGAGTGGCAGGCCGATTTTGACCACGCGTTCCAGGCCGGTGTCGGTGGGTGTGACGACCAGGATAGCCGCGGCGATGAGCACCAGGAGCACGGGCCATACCAGCCGCCCTAGCAGAAACCACCAGCTGCGGCGAGTGAAAAGCTCGATGCGCTCTTCGGGCAACATGGCTCCGGATACGGATGAGCTGGTGCGGCGCGGTCGTAGTTTCAGTTTTTGAGCCTCGATCCAGGCATTGTCGCTCAAACCGTAATGGGTATCTTCGTCCTCGGCGGGAGCCAACTCGTCGATGATGGACGGATAGCGTTTCAGCAATTGGACGAACTCGGGGCCTTCGATAATGTAGAGACGGCCGCCCTGCCGCCCCGTGCCCTTGATGGTGGCCGTATGCACGCCAGGCACGAAAAGCCATATATCGTTGAACCAGCGGCCGGGCAAATATTGATAGGTATCGCGGGCGATGCCGTTGTCGTCGAGCGAACGGGCGAAGAGGCGACCTTCTTTGACGATGTAGAGGCGGTTGGCGATGTCGCGTTGATAGGCGATGACCGCCTCGTCTTCAAAGGCATACTCGCGGGCAATGTGCGCGACAGCGTCGAGCGCGGCCGGGCTTAAATTGGCGAAAATAGGCAGTTCGGCCAGGAATTCGTACTTGTCGGTCACGTGTCCATTTTAACATGGCGAAGAGTGAGTGACTAATCCACGAAAATTGGTAGGACGATCACACCATTTAATTATTGCCGGACGGTGCGATGTCCGCTATGATCGCCGTGGAAGTCAGCCAATGTCACTAATGACGGGTCTCTTCAATCTCCTTGCCCTGTTGTACATTGGCCGCGCCGTACAATTGGCAGTCCAGGTAGCACGCAACTGGAACGTCGTGCGGCAGGAGCCACTGACCGGGGAAAAGCAGCGCCTGGCCGAACAGGCGGCATTCTTTCTGGGTGTCCCGCCGGCGGTATTCGTACACGAACTGGCTCACGCCGTGGCCGTGCTGGCCTTCGGCGGGCAAGTGGCCGAGTTCGGCTATCGTGTGTTCTGGGGCTATGTCGTACCGCAGGGGAGCTTCACGGCGCTCGAGAACTGGATCATCGCCCTGGTGGGCACGCTCGGCTCGCTGGGCTTTGGCGCGCTGTTGTGGCTGGTTCTGCGCCGCCACGAAAGCCGCACACTGCAATACTTCGGCCTGCGGGCCTTTCGCTTCCAGATCTATTTTTCCCTCCTCTATTACCCGATCTTTAGCCTGTTTTTGCCGATTGGCGATTGGCGCATGATCTACGATTTCGCCGCCACGCCGATCCTGAGCGGGGTCACACTCATCGTTCATGCCCTGTTGTTGCTGCTGTTTTGGCGGGCCGACCGCGCCGGGATGTTTGAAATGACGGCCTTCGATTCGGCCGCAGGCCAGGCCCACTTCGAAGCGACCCAGACCGCGGCCGACAGGGGCGATCCGGCGGCCCGATTGCAGGTCATCATTGATCTGTGGCGCGGCGGGGCCAGGAAAGAGGCGCGCCGCGCGCTCGATGCCTTTCTGGCGGACTACCCGCAATCGGCCGATGGCCATCTGCAATTGGCAATTCAGGCGACCGAGGGGTCGCCAACCATTCGCAAGGAAACCTATCAGGCGGCCGGCAAGGCGTTGTCTTTGGGTCTGTCGGGTGCCGACAGAGTGGCTCTGGCTTACCAACTTCGGGGACTCTATCACCTGCAACGCGGCGAAGGGGCGGCGGCCGAGACGGAACTGATGGCCGCGCTGATGCCGGCGGCTCATTACGATCCTGACCAGACGCCCCCCGCGCGGCGCGCCGAACTCCATCACCTGCTCAGTCAGGCTTACCGGCGACAGGGTCGTTATGAGGCCGCTTACGCGGAGATCGATCGGGCGTTGGCCCTCGCGGGCGAACTGGGGATGGCTGGGCTGGCCCAAAAGTACGGGGACGAGAGGGAGCTAATCGACAAACACGCCGGCCGAACGGCTCGTCAGCCGGAACGAAACGCAGCGGATTAGCCGATGCGTAACTCCGGCCCGGCAAAAGGCCGATTTGTGCAGCGTTTACGATGAATGTCATATCAAACTCAGGATCAATGACAGTGTTCTTGTGACAACTCTTCCATTATCCTAGGTAAACGGTTCGACGGCGGCGGTTGTTCGTGTATATCCGCCTTACTCTACATCCTGGCGCGAGGTCCTATGCATGTTGAACTTCGGGACATTCGGAAATATTTCGGGCATGTGAAGGCTAACGACGGCATCAGTATGGTGCTGGAGCCGGGTAAGATTTATGCCCTGGTAGGGGAAAACGGAGCCGGCAAAAGCACCCTGATGAAGATCCTCTCCGGCTATCAACCGCCGACCGGCGGCGAAATATTGCTGGACGGACGCCCCGTAGAATTCCACTCACCGGCCGACGCGCTGGCCAAAGGCGTCGGCATGCTCTATCAGGACCCGCTGGACATGCCGCCGTTTCGGGTCATCGACAATTACCTGCTTGGCCGCGACAGCCGGGTGCGACTGAATTACAAGGACGCCCGCACTGAATTGGAGAATCTGGCCCAACGCTATAACTTCCACATTGATCCCAACGCCACCATCGACTCCTTGTCGATGGGCGAGCGGCAACAGCTGGAACTCGTACGGCTGCTGGCCGGCGGCGCCCAGGTGCTCATCCTCGACGAGCCGACCACAGGTATCAGCGCCGAGCAGAAAGAGATTCTTTTCGAATCGATGCGCAAGATGACCCGCGAAGAGGGCAAAACAGTCATCCTCGTCTCCCACAAGCTGGAAGAGGTGCAGGAGCTGTGTTTATACGCCTACGTCCTGCGGCGGGGCAGACTGGAAGGCGAGCAAGAGTTGCCTTGCCTCAATGAGGCATTGGTCGAGATGATGTTCGGCCAAGTGCCGCAACGGACGCGGCGTCCGGCCTTCGCCGTCGGTGAGCCAGTCCTAGAATTGCAGGACGTGAGCATCGAGAGCTATCAACTGAATATACCCAACATCAATCTCTCCGTACGCGCCGGGGAGATTTTTGGTTTTGCGGGGTTGGAGGGAAGCGGCCAACGCCAGGTGATGCAGGTCTGCTCCGGCCTATTATCGCCCACCGGTGGCCGGGTGCGCCTGAATGGGGAGGACGTGACCGGTTGGAGCTTCCACCGGAGGCAAAGGGATGGCATGGGCTATGTGCCGGCCGGGCGACTGGAAGAGGGCCTGGTGGCCGGGCTAACCCTGACGGAACACCTGGTGTTGGCCCGCCCGGATAAAAAGTTCTTCGTCGACTGGAAAGCCAACCAGGTGGAGATGGGCGAGCGGATATCGACCTATCAGATCGTGGGCCGGCCGGAGACGACGGCCGACGCCCTGTCCGGCGGCAACCAGCAGCGTTTGCTGTTCTCGCTGCTCAATACGCCATTGAAGCTCCTGTTGCTGGAGCACCCCACGCGCGGTCTCGACGTGCGCTCGGCCGACTACACGTGGCAGCTATTGTACAAACGGCGCGAGCACGGCACAGCTATCCTGTTTATCTCGGCCGACCTGGATGAGATCATAGAACACAGTGACCGGATCGCCGTATTCTCCGGCGGCGTCATGTCGCGCGTGCTGGACACGCAATCGACGACGGCCGAAGAATTAGGGCATCTCATTGGAGGACAAGCATGATTCAGGCCCCAACCGGCGACCGCAGCCGCCTCTGGAAGCTGTGGCCGCTCGTGCCGATTAGCGCCGCGCTCATTTTCACCAGCGCTTTGTTGCTGCTGTTCGATGCCAGCCCGGCCGAGGCGTATCGGGCGATGTGGGATGGTTCGTTTGGCGGGCAGGACAAGATACTGAGCGTCCTGGCCTTCTGGGTGCCGCTGTTGCTGGCTTCCGCGGGGCTGGTCATCACCTTCACGGCTGGCCTCTGGAACATCGGCGTCGAGGGGCAAATCATTCTCGGAGCCATCTGCGCCAGCTGGGTCGCGCTGAATGTGAACGCTCCTTCCGGGGTGCTCATCCCGCTGGAGATCGTGGCGGCCATGGTGGGTGGGGCGTTGTGGGGCGGGCTTTCGGCCGTGCTGAAAACACGCGGCAAGGTCAACGAGATTTTCAGCGGCCTGGCCCTCAACAATCTGGCCATCATCCTGACCAACTACCTCATCTCCGGTCCGTGGCAGCCGCCGGAGGGCGGCTCCTTCCGCGGCACGACGCCCTTTCAGGATGCGGCCCTGTGGCCCCGCCTGCTCGATTCCCGCTTCAGCCCGCTGTCGTTGCTGCTGGCCGTGGCCGCCTTGGTGGCAGTCTATTTCGTCCTGCGCGGCACAACCTGGGGCCTCAAGTTGAAGGCGTTGGGCAAAAACCCCTACTCGGCTTACCTGCTGGGCGTCTCCAGCGAGCGCGAAACGATCCTGGCGATGATGTTTTGCGGGGCGCTGGCCGGGCTGGGCGGCGCGGTGCGCGTGTTGAGTTGGTTCGACAGCCTGCGCCAGAGCATTTCCGGCGGTATCGGCTTCCTGGCCCTGCTCATCGTTATGCTGGCCGGCTATCGCATTCTGTGGGTGCCGCTGATTGCCTTCTTCTTCTCAGTGGTGCTCAACGGCAGCATCACCTTGCAATTGAAAACCCAATTGCACTCAGCGCTGGGCGGCATCCTGACCGGCGTCATGGTCTTGTTCGTGCTGCTGTTCGGCTCTGCGCGGCAGCTGGGGTTGGGTGGTACGCAGGCGAGCGCAGGTGGTGCGCCGGGCACAGACCTGCCCGATGTCACGCCGGCCGACGCCATAACGACGGATATACCGGGAGGCGACTGATGGAGAACGCCCAACTGATCGCTGTGTTGGCCTCGATTATTTTGCAGGCCTCGCCGCTCATCATCGCCGTCTGCGGCGAAATCCTGACCGAACGCTCCGGCGTGGTCAACCTGTCGCTCGACGGCACGATGCTCATGGCGGCCATGACCGCCTTCGTCGTGGGTCTGAAGACCGACAACATCTGGCTAGGCTTTGCCGCCGCGGCCGTCATCGGCGCTATTTTCGCCGCCATTGTCGCCCTCGGCAGCATCCGGCTGGGACAAAGTCAGGTCGCCGTCGGCTTCGTGCTGGCTTTGCTGGGCGACGATCTCAGCGCATTCCTGGGCCAGAACTACACCCGGATGCGCGGTGTGAGCGTGCCCCACTACGGCATTCCGGTTCTAAAGGATATCCCGGTCGTCGGCCCCATTCTCTTTGACCATGACGTGGTGGTCTACTTCGCGATGGCGCTGATCGTCGTGACGTGGTGGTGGCTCAACCGCACGCAGCCCGGCCTGAAATTGCGCGGCTCCGGCGAACGGCCGACGGCCGCCTTTGCCCGTGGCGTAGACGTCAACCGGCTGCGCTACCTGTACACTATCCTCGGCGGCGCGCTGGTGGGCATCGCCGGGGCGGCCTTCTCGCTGGACGTCAAGATCGGCTGGTCAGACGGCCACATCCGCGGCACGGGCTGGATCGCGCTGGCAATCGTCATCTTCGGCGGCTGGTCACCCATTCGCGGCGCGTTCGGCGCGCTGCTCTTCGGCGCGACCAAAGCCCTGGCCACGGTCTTGCAGCGCGCCTTTCCCGAGGTTTCGGTTGTGGCCTTCAACAGTATTCCCTGGATTCTGATGATCCTGGTCCTGCTGGCCGTCGGCAGCGACTATACGGAGCGATTTATCAACGCCATGCCCAGAGGCTGGCAGCGCCCGCTACGGCGCGTCCTGCGCGTCTCGCCGCCCATGGCCCTGGGGACACCTTTCCACGAAGGGTAACGCCGCCGCCGACAAGGTGACTTATGCTTGACTTCTTCGTTAAATACCCGCGACTTGGCCGATTATTCGACATGCTCCTGCCGTTGCTGGCGACGCTCGCCGCCCTGGGCGTGGGGGCGATTATGCTCCAACTGTTGGGGGCTAACCCCGTCACCGCGTATGGGGCGCTGCTCCAGGGCGCATTCGGCAGCCAGAATGCGCTGGCCGATACGATCGTGCGCGCCACGCCCCTGTTGCTGGTCGCGCTGGGCATCTGCATCGCCTTTCGCGCTGGGGTGATCAATATCGGCGGCGAAGGTCAATTGGTCGCCGGGGCGATCCTGGGCACGCTCGTGGGGCTGATGTTCCCCGAAGCGCCGGGCATCGTGATCGTGCCCCTGGCTCTTGTGGCTGGATTTATCGGCGGAGCCATCTGGGGCGGCATCCCCGGCCTGCTCAAGGCCTACTACAACGTGAACGAGATATTGAGCACGATAATGCTCAATATCATTGCCGTCCAGGGCATGAACTATCTCTTGCGCCAGCCGATGATCGATCCCGCCCAGGCGCAACTGGCCTCGCGAATTCCGCAGACGGCCCGCCTGGCGCAAGCCTTCGACCTGCCGCGATGGATCCCGACACGGCTGCACCTGGGCGCGCTCATCGCCGTCATCCTGGCCTTCGTGGTCTACATTTTTCTGTGGCGCACGACGATTGGCTATCGGATTCGCGCCGTGGGGCTGAACCCCGACGCCTCTCGCTATGCCGGCATCAACGTCAAGCGCAATATCGTCCTGGCGCTGCTGCTCAGCGGCGCGTTCGCCGGGCTGGCCGGAGCGGTGCAGGTCTATGGCGTCCATCATCGCATGTTTACCGACGGGTCACTGGCCGGCTTTACGGGTTCGGCCGGCTTCAACGGTATCGTCGTTGCCTTGTTCGGTAAACTCAACCCCATCGGGGCCATACCGGCAGCCTTTATCTTCGGGGCGCTCATCGTCGGCGCCAACAGTTTGCAGCGGGCCATGCAGGTGCCCGCGGCGCTGATCACAGCCCTCAACGGCCTGGTGGTCGTCTTCGTCGTCAGCAGCGATTACTTCAGCCGTCGTCTGGCCCGCAACCGACGGACAGGCGCAGAGACGCCGGCCGCGCCGCCCAAGTCGACATTACCCCCCGCCTTGAGTATCGAAGGAGAGGCGTCCCAATGATTAGCGACCTGTTTACGACTACGGTACTCATCGGCATCCTGACATCCGGCATCCGGTTGGCGACTCCTTACCTGTTCGCCTCCATCGGCGAAATGTTTGGCCAGCGAAGCGGCGTGCTCAATCTGGGCGTCGAGGGCATGATGCTCATGGGGGCCTTTGCCGCCTTCTACGTCACGTTGACCTACGGCAATCCCTGGCTGGGACTGCTGGCGGCGGTCATTGTCGGCGGTGTGATGGGGCTGGCGATGGCTTTCATCAGCGTCACGTTGGGGGCCGAACAGGGTATCAGCGGCATCGGCGTCTATCTCTTTGGTCTGGGCATGAGCGACTTGCTGTTCCAGCGGATGCTGGGCACCGTCGAGACGGTTCGTGGGTTCCGGCCGGTGGGCGATTTCTTCGCCACCCAGTTCCCCAACCTCTTGCCCGCTCTGCTTGCCATCCCGATCATCGGGTCGATCACGTCGATCCTGGCCCAGCAAAACATCATGGTCTACCTGGCCTACGCGTTGGTGCCGGTGGCCTGGTTCGTCCTGTACCGGACCACGCTGGGCCTCAAGATTCGCGCCGCGGGCGAGAACCCGGCCGCGGCCGACGCTCTGGGCGTCAGCGTGGCCCGCACCCGTTACGCCACCGTCACCCTGGGCGGTATCATGGCCGGTATCGCCGGCGCTTCGCTGTCCATCGCCTTGCTCAACGTGTTCCAACAGAACCTGACCAGTGGCCTCGGTTTCATCGCCGTCGCCCTGGTCTATTTCGGCGGCTGGCGGCCCTATGGCGTCCTGTTCGGGGCGCTCCTGTTCAGCATGGTCAACGCCCTGCAATTGTGGATCCAGGCGCTCAACATACCGATTCCATTCGATGCGTCGGAATTACTGATCATGATGCCCTACGTGTTGACGATTGTCGTGTTGATTTTCTCGGCCGGGCGCGTGCGCACGCCGGCCGCACTGGGTACGCCTTATGAACGCGGTAGCTAAAAGGCACCGTGAGATCATGCAAGGAGGTGATGCTTTCTCAAACTATGATGGTGTTTGCTCACCTGACTTGGGGCTGATCGAACGTCGATCAGCCGACCCTCGTCGCTTCGCAGCGATGATAACCTGATTGTGGAGAAGAGATTCTCATGTGGAAACCTTTAATTGCAATGGAGAAGAAGACAATGAAACGTTATGCTTGGCTTGCCCTGTTGCTAATCCTCGCGATGGCCGTTGTGGCCTGCGGGGGCACGCCGACGACGACTGAAGAACCGACTATTTCGGAAGAGACGGCGCCTACCGAGGCCGCTGTCGAAGAGGAAACCCCCGCCGAGGAAGCCACCGGCCCCTTCCGGGTGGCCGTGGTTATGCCCAGCGCGATCAACGACCTGGCCTTCAGCCAGAGCATGTACGATGCGCTGACCGCTGTCCAAAACGAAATGGGCGCGGATAACTTTGAGTTTGCCTATTCCGAGAACATGTTCGTGGTCGATGACGCGGCGACAGCCATTCGCGACTATGCCAGCCAGGGTTACGATCTGGTGCTGGCCCACGGTTCGCAGTACGGCAGCTCGCTGCAGGAGATCGCCCCGGACTTCCCGGACACGAGTTTCGCCTGGGGCACGACCGTCGATACGTTCGGCATCCCCAACATCTACGCCTATGAGGCTCGCTCGGAAGAGGGCGGCTATGTCAACGGCGTATTGGCCGCCGGCCTGTCCGAGAGCGGCATTCTGGGCGTGGTTGGCCCGATCGAGACGGGGGACGCCAAGCTCTACGTCGATGGCTTTGTGGCCGGTGCGAAGGCGACCAACCCCGACATCACCGTCAACGTCAACTACATCGGCTCCTTCAGCGATGTCGCCCTGGCCTCCGAAGCGGCTAACACCCAAGTCGGCGCGGGCGCGGACGGTCTGACCGGCACGGCGCAGATGGTCGTCGGCGCGATTGGCGTGGCCGAGGAGAACGGTGTGCCGTGGTTCGGAACGCAATCGAGCCAGACCTCATTGGCCCCCGACGTCGTCGTCGCCAATCAGGTATATGACTGGACAGGCATCCTGAACACGATTATCGAGAACGTGAAGAATGGTGAGTTGGGTGGCACGTCCTTTGCCCTGACGCTGGAGAACGGCGGCTTGGTGATGGACTATAACCCTGACTTCGACGTTCCGGCCGAAGCCAAGGCCGCGGCCGACGAAGCTGCGGCGGCCATCGCCGCGGGCACGCTCTCCGTATTCGGCGGCGAGACGGCCGCCCCGGCCGAAGAGCCGGCCGCGGAAGCCGCACCGATCACCATCGGCATGGTTCTCGTCGGGCCCAAGAATGATCACGGCTGGAGTCAGGCACATTATGAGGGCGGCGAATTCGTCGTCGAGAATATGCCCGGCAGCGATCTGATCGTTTTTGAATCGCTCAACCCGGCCGACAAGCCGGAAGCGACGCTGGAAGGTGTGGTCGATGACATGGTGGCCGAAGGCGCGACGCTGATCCTGACGACCTCGGATGAGTTCGAGGAAGATACGCTCGGCGTGGCTGAGAAGTATCCCGACGTGACCTTTGTCAACGTATCCGGTGATGATGCCCTGACCGGCGAAGCGCCGCCCAACCTGGGCAACGTCATGGGCCGCATGGAAGACATGAAGGCCATCGCCGGTTGCGCCGCCGCGCTGGCGACCGAGACCGGCAACATCGGCTACCTTGGCCCGCTGATCAACTTCGAGACCCGCCGCCTGACAGCCTCGGCCTACCTGGGCGCGCGCTATTGCTACGAGAACTATCGCGGCATGGCCCCGGAAGACCTCGGCTTCGCCGTCAGTTGGATCGGTTTCTGGTTCAACATTCCCGGTGTTACCCTTGACCCGACCGAAGTGGTGACCAACTTCTTCGACACGGGCACGGACGTGGTGCTGAGCGGCATCGACACGACGGAAGCCATCGACATCGCCGGCCAGCGCGCCGAGGTGGGCGACGCCGTCCATGCCGTCCCGTATGACTTCGTGGCCGCGTGCGACATCGCGCCGGACGTATGTCTGGGTGTGCCCTTCTTCAGCTGGGGGCCGTCCTATCTGGCGATGGCTCAGGCCGTTTCCAACGGCACGTGGACGCAATCCTGGGACTGGTTGCCGGCCGATTGGAACAACCTGTCGGATCCGGCCCTGACCAACGTCGGCTGGGTTAACGGCCCGGCGCTGACGGAAGAGATGTCCGCTTCTCTCGATGAGTTTATCGCCGGCATGGCCAGCGGTGAGATCAACGTCTGGGCCGGCCCGATCAACCTACAGGACGGCACGACCTACATCGCCGACGGCGCGACCGCAACCGACGATGAAATCTGGTACCTGCCGCAGTTGCTCGAAGGAATGGAAGGTTCGAGCGAGTAAGTAGGGGAGTGGGACAGTAGGTCAGTAGACCAGTAATGACTACTGACCTACTGACCACTCACCTGTCCTACTGACCTACTGACACTGGATACCCAATATGACCACAGAACTCCTCCCCTCCGGCACGGCGCGAATTGACCATATGGAGATGCGCGGCATCACCAAACGATTCCCCGGTGTTTTGGCGAGCAATCACGTCGATTTTGATGTGCTGTCCGGCGAAGTTCATGCCCTGCTGGGCGAGAACGGCGCGGGCAAAAGCACACTGATGAAGATCCTGTACGGCCTCTATCAGCCGGACGAGGGGGAGATCCGCCTGAACGGGGAGAAAGTGATCATTCAATCCCCGGCGGATGCCATTCACCTGGGCATCGGCATGATCCACCAGCACTTCATGCTCGTGCCGACGCTCACGGTGACGGAGAATGTGGCCCTGGGGCTTAAATCGTCGCGGGGGGTGCGAACAGACCTGGAAAAGGTGGCGGCGCGCATCAACGAACTGGCAAGCCTCTATGGTCTGAAAGTCGATCCCGATGCGTTGGTCTGGCAATTGTCCGTGGGGCAACAGCAGCGGGTTGAAATCCTCAAGGCGCTTTATCGCGGCGCGGCGCTGTTGATTCTCGACGAGCCGACGGCCGTGCTGACGCCCCAGGAAGTGGATGAGTTCTTCGTGACCCTGGAACAGATGAAAAAAGACGGCCATGCGCTCATCTTTATCTCCCACAAGTTGCACGAAGTGCTCCAGCTCTGTAACCGGGTGACGGTGCTGCGCGATGGTCAGGCCATCGGCACCAAGACGACGACCGGAGTCACCAAGCAACAATTGGCCGAGATGATGGTCGGCCGTCCGGTGGGGATGCAGCCGCACAAGGCCGCGACCGAAGTGGGCGAAGTTCGCCTGAGTCTGCGCGACGTGCAGGCCCAGAGTGATCGTAACCATGCGGCGCTGCGCGGCGTTTCCTTCGACTTGCGCGGCGGCGAGATCGTTGGCCTGGCCGGCGTGTCGGGCAACGGCCAGCGCGAGCTGGCCGAGGTGGTCGCCGGCTTGCGCCCGGTGTCTGGCGGGGGCATCGATCTCGTGGGGCGGCCGATCCAGGGTAAATCGCCCCGGGCCGTGATGGAGATGGGCTTATCCTACATTCCGGAGGAACGAATGCGCGACGGGGTCATCAAGGATTTCACCGTCTCGGAGAACCTTATCCTGCGCGAATTCGATTTGCGGCCGTTTGCCCGCAACGGCTTCCTCGATCGCGGCGCCATCCAGCATAATGCGACGGATCTGGTCAAAGATTTCAGCGTCAAGACTCCCTCGCTGGAGACGCCGGTCAAGAACCTTTCCGGCGGCAATATTCAGAAACTCGTGCTGGCGCGCGAATTGTCACGCAAGCCGCAAGTCATTGTGGCCGCCCAGCCGACGCGCGGCCTGGACATCGGGGCGACCGAGTATGTTCACGCCCGATTGCTGGAACAACGCGAATTGGGCACGGCCACGCTGCTGATCTCCGAAGACCTGGACGAAATCCTGGCCTTGTCGGACCGGATTCTGGTGATCTTCCAGGGCAAAATCATGGGTGATGTGCCCCGCGCGGAGGCGACGCCGGAGAAATTGGGCCTGATGATGGCCGGCGAGAAACAAGCCGACGTAGCTACGACCTCCTGAGCGGTGGTTCGGTGTCGGATGACCGCTGCCCCCGGCTGAGCAACCAGCCGATCAACAAGGCCAGGGCGGCAATCAGGATGAAGCCGGCCACTTGTTTCTCGCGCCCGCCCGCTCCATCCGGCTCTGTGGCGGCGATCCACTCGAATGCCTCCAGCATGCCGGCTTGAATCGGCCGCGGCCGCCAGCCCAGTTCGGCGCGGGCCTTGTCGGATCGCCCGGCATAGGTGGCGCCCAACGTGCGGAAAAGCGCGCCGCTAAAGGATTCAGGCAACGAAAATGCCGCCTGTGCCCGCCCGGCGACCGGCGCCAGACCGCGGACCAGGCGCGCGGGAATACGCGCCACGGGGCCGGATTTACCGGTCAGCTGGGCCCAGAAATCCACCATCTCGCCCAGCGGCACGGCCGGCCCGGCCAGGATATAGCTCTGGCCGATACGCCCCTTTTCGGCGGCTAGAATGTGTCCCTCAGCCACGTCATCGACGTAAGCATAGGTGATAACGGTTTCCGGCCCCGGCAAGACCGGCAGCAACCCCCGATAGAACATGCGCATCATCTCGACCAGCCAGCTATTGTCGCCCGGGCCGTAGACCCCACCGGGCATGACGATGATGATCGGCGCGCCTTGCAGGATGAGTGATTCGGCCACTTCGTAGTGGGCCAGCCATTTGGTGCGATCATACTCCGACAGGAATGGCGCTCCGGCATAATAGGTCTCGTCGGGAACTTCGCCCTGCGTGTCGCCAAAGACGGCCACAGTGCTGGTGTAGACGATGCGCGGCACGCCCAGCTCAACGGCCAGTTCCAGCACGTTGCGCGTTCCGCCGACGTTGACGGTCTCGGCCCGAGCGATACCTGCGGGAGTGAAATCATAGACGGCCGCGATGTGGAAGACGACGTCGCTCCCGTTCATTCCGGCGCGCATGGACTCCCGATCAGTAACGTCGCCCATGATGGCCTCAGCGCCCAGACCACGTACCATTGCCGCGCCGGTCTCGGAGCGAGCCAGAGCGTTCACCCGATAGCCGCGCTCGACCAGGCGACGCACGACGGCCCGGCCAATGAACCCCGTTCCACCAGTTACAAATGCTTTCATATGGCCTCCCTGTGTTGACATCTCATCGGATTATAACCACGATTGGCGCGATGGTCAGGGCAATGACCTATGGGCAAGCTATGAGCAGCCGCGGTGCAGGAGCGGTAGACCCATACACCTAACTCGTAGCGCGACCGATTTGCCGATCAAGCCGGTTGTGCATGTGGAGCGGCGAGCCGCAGAACCGGATTAGAATCCGGTGCCCCATGGGCCGAGCACGTAAAGACCCTGGGTGCTGCCTATGAATGGTGAACTGCCATGAGTATTTGGTATAGTATGGTGCAATGTTATCCTGTCTGTAAGGTTGCGAATTTACAGTACTCACGGCGATTATGGTGGGCCTGTCACGTCTCAAACGACATTAGCCCGCCGTGTCCCTCATCAGCATGGACGATTCATTTAGCGACATTATTCAAACCCGGACAGTTTGGGCGGCCCGCGTCATCGGCATCAGCGTCATCGTGCTGGTGGGCCTGCAAATAGGGCTGTTTCTGCTTTTGTTTGCCGTTTTCGGGGGACAGGCAGCGGCCGAATGGCTGGCGGAACTGGTGCTGGCGGTTTTGTTTACGCTCCTGCTGGGAGCGGCAGCCCTCTATGCGGTGGGGCAGGCCCGTCTATCTATGGTGCAAGATGCTGGGGTGGCCGTGAGCCAGGAACTGCGCGAGTTGAAATCGGCCAATGATCGGGCACAATCCTTACAGCGCATGGCCTCCACGCTGAGCGCGACCTTGAGTTTTGAGCGGGTGGTCGAGCAATCACTGGACGTGTGCAGCCTGGCTTTGGAAGAAATGGGCATCCCACGCGAGTCGCTGGTCGGCGCTGTCTTCCTGTATGAAGATGGCTTTTTGCGGCCGATTGCCCGCCGGCGTTTTCCGGGCAATGACAGCCGGCAAGTCATTGCCGGCAAACAAGGCGTCGTGGGGGCGGCTCTCAACCAGGCTGAGCCGGTCGTCACCAATAATCCGCAAGACGACCCTGAGCTGCGGGCATACGAGGCGTTTCGCGAATGCCTGACGGCCGTGTGCGTGCCCCTGCGCGCCGGTTTCCAGTTGTTCGGGGCCATGATTATCGGCACCGACACCGCCGTCCACTTCGAGCGCGACCACATCGACCTCTTCAAGGCGGTTGGCGATCAGGCCGTCATCGCCCTGCAAAACGCGCAACTTTACCAGCGTCTGGAGGCCGAAAAACAACGCCTGATCGAGGCGGACGAGGAAGCGCGCAAGGAGCTGGCGCGCGATCTCCACGACGGCCCGACGCAGAGCATTGCCGCCATCGCCATGCGCATGGGCTTTGCCCGCACGATGATCGATCAGGACCCCGCGCGCGCCAAAGAGGAACTGCTCAAGGTTGAGGCGCTGGCGAAGCGCACGTCGGCCGAAATTCGAGGGATGCTGTTCACCTTGAGGCCGCTTGTCCTGGAGGCCCAAGGGCTGGGGCCGGCGGTCGATGCCCTGTTGCGCCGTTATAGCGAGAGCGACGGCATTGAAATGCACCTCATCGGCGCCGAGATCGGCGCGTTGTTGAGTAAACGGGCCCAGACCGTGGCCTTTGCCATCATTGAGGAAGCGCTTAATAACGCGCGAAAGTATTCGAAGGCGACGCTCATCGAGGTTCGGCTGTGGCAGACAGACGGGTTGTTTGCGGCAGCGGTGCGCGATAACGGCGTCGGCTTTGACACCTATGACATCAATCGCGACTACAGCACACGCGGCAGCCTGGGCATGGTCAACATGCGCGAGCGCGCTGAACGCATCGACGGCTCTTTGCGCGTTGAGTCCACCCCCGACTCGGGCACCACAGTGACGCTGGTCGTCCCCCTGGACAAGCATGGCGCGGGGATGGAGACGGATGAGGAAGAGGCGGAAGACGAGCCGCAACTGATCAATGCCGGTCGATAAATCGTCCACATCGCCGAGCTCCGGCCGGTTATTCCTGCTCGCCCTTCTGCTGCTGAGCGTCCTCGCCTATGGAGCGATGGCTGTCTGGTTTCCCTTGGGGCCGAATGTTTCGCGGGTTCCTCCCGGCGACATCCGCACGTTTGCGGCGACACTGCCGGCCGGGTTGGCTTATGCCGCCCTGGTGCTGGCTCTTTTCGCCTTGCTGGCGGCGGCCTTTCGCCGGGCGACCAGCCACAGGATGGGGCCAGGATCACTGCGTTTTGTTCTTGCCGGGACGGTGTTGCTGGCCTTGCCCTTGATTTGGGCCTATCCCGTCAATGCAACGGATGTTTTCGGCTACGTGATACGTGGCCGAATTACCAGCGCCTATGGAGAAAGCCCCTTTTCTTCCCCGGCGGCGGCGTTCGTCGGCGATCCGTTCATGCCGCTGGTGGGGGAATGGGCCGGCGACACCACCCCCTACGGACCGCTGTGGGAACTGATCGCCGCCGGGCTGACGGCCGTCTCCGGCGATAATCTCCTCCTGGGCGTCTTGTTGTTCAAGGGACTGGCGCTGGCCTGCTTTCTGATCACCGCGTTTCTGATCTGGGAACTGTTGCCGGACGGCCGCCTGCGCAGCGCCTATACGTTGCTCTGGGCGTGGAACCCGGCGCTGCTGCTGACATTTATCCTCGACGGCCACAACGACGCCCTGATGCTGTTGTGGCTATTGCTGGGGCGTTGGATGGCGCGGCGCGGCCGGCCGGCCGCCGGCTTTCTGGTGATGGCCCTGGCGGCGTTAACCAAGCCGGTGGCTGTTCTGGCGCTGCCGTTTTTCTTTTTGGAGTCCATCCGCGATCTGCCCGCCGGACGGGCGAGAAGGCATTTTGCCCTGGTCGCGCTGGGTGGGGTGATGTTGCTGGCCTGGCTGGCCTTTTGGCCATGGGCGGACACGAATGGGCCGTTGCAAGCGGCGGCTGACCTGGGGGCACGACTATCCCGCGAAGCCACCGGCGGGGCCGGTTTCTCGCTCGCGGTCTGGGTCTACGTAGCGCTGGGGCAGCGGGTTGCCGTCGAAACCATCGGGCTTGTGCTGCGGTTGCTCTTCCTGGGTTTCGCTCTGTGGTTGGTGTGGTTGGGCGCACGCGGCCGCTCGGCTCTGCGTGGTGCGGCCGATGTCTTCTATGGCTACGTGGTAACGGCGCTGAATTTCCGCATCTGGTATGCCGTCTGGCCCTTCCCCTGGCTCATTCTGGACGCCGGCCAACACGCCGAGCACACGGATACAGCCTCGGCCGCCGATTATCGCTTGCGGCTAGGATTCTGGTTTTTGCTGACCACCCAACTATCGGTTGTGGTGTATGGTCATCTGCGGGTCTTCGTCCTGGGTGGCGATCAGGGCCTGGCCCACCTCATCGGCGTCCCCCTTGTATTTGGGCTACCTTGGCTCTTGTCCGCTTTGCCTTGGCCGCTCTCACGACCCATTCACGTCGCTTAACGCAACTTTCATAGCGATGGTGGCTCGTTTCTGCTATCCTTCCATTTAAGGATGTCCGGCCGGTGGCGATTGTGACACCACGCCGGACTGACGACTGCATTATGGTCTTTCTACAGCAGATCATCCAATTGTTGAGCCGGCCACCGGGCAGCGTCATCTATCATCTGTTGACCCTTTTCGCCCTGCAAGTGGTGTTGGCGCTCTCGTTTGCACGCTGGCAGCGGGACGCCAACGATGAGTCGGCGCGGCGCATGACCTTTGCCGCGGGCGGCATCCTGTTGGCGCGCCTTATCCTGTTGTTCGTCGGCCTCATGGTGGAAGGCGACCCGGCCCGCGCCCGCATCGTTCTGCCGCCACTGGAGCAAGCCATCGATATGGCGACGGTGTTGCTGCTGGTGTGGGGGCTGGCCGCGTTGGCCATGCACCGGCCGCGCCTGGCTGATGGCCTCTTGCTGGTCAGCCTGGTGGTGGTGGCCGTCATGTTCCTGTTTTTCTTCCAGGACTGGCAAAATCGCGTGGCGGCCACCGGAGTAGCAACGGCCTACGTCGGCACGATTCAGGCCTACGTGTGGGGGGTGCTGCAGATGGCGCTCCTGGCCGCCGGGCTGGTTTGGCTGCTGCTGGAGCGCGGCAGCCGGTTCACCCTGCGGCCGATCATCGTGGCTGTCGTCCTGTTGGCCCACGTGGCTAATTTCTTCAACTATCCGGAGATCATCCCCTCCGGCACCGAGGTCGTTTACTGGTTGCGCTTGGGATATATGGTCGCGTTTCCGTTGTGGGCGGTGCAGGCCTACCGTGACAATATCCGCGGCCTGTTGACACCCACGGAAGTCGGCCGTCTGCAATCGATTCAGTTGGCGCACAATCTTCAGCTGGCAACCGCCGTCATCAGCGCCCGCATTCCCGAACTGCGACTGGAGCAGGCGCTGGACATGGTCACCGGCCTGGTGCCGACGCGCCTGGCGGCCATTGGACTGATCGACGAGAAGCACCCACAGCGGGTCGTTTTCGGCCAACTGCGTCCCGCGCCCGCGCGCGATACCGGCTATGGCCGTCAGATTAACCTGTCCGATCACGCCGCCTTTCGCCTGGCCTATGAGCAGCAGCGCGGCATTGAACTGCTGCCGCGCGGCGTGGGCGCGCGGCAGGCCCACGAACTCTCGCAGCAGTTTAACGCCGGCGCGTTTGGTCCGGTATTTGTCGAGCCGCTGGTTGTGGCCCATCAATGCCTCGGTTTCCTGCTGCTGGCCGCGCCGCCGACGGCGCAGAACTGGTCGGAACGCGATCGCGCCGTTATTCCCGGCCTGGCGGCTTTCATCGCCCAGGCAGTTGCCAATAGCCGCCGCCTGGAAATGGACGCGAGTGCCCAACCGGGCAACCGGCCCGACCTCGCGCCGCTATCGGCCACGGCCATCACGCTGCCCCGCGGGGGCGAAGGTGACGCGGAAAAGGAACGCCTCATGCTGGAACTGGCCGAGACCCGGCGAATGCTGACGACAGTCGAGGAACGCGCGCGTCAGGCCGAGACGGTTGCCGTCTTCTTACAGCAGCGCGAACCGGGCCAGCCGACCGCCGCCCGGCCGCAGGTCGCCCAATCGGCCCTGGCCCCGGCGGTGGATCAGGCGTTGAACGTCATCCTGCCTCTGCTGCGGGAGAAGAATTTGAAACTGGACATGGTCATTCGCGATGATTTGCCGCTGGTGGCCGTCAAGGAGACGATTCTGCGGCAACTGGTGCTCAGCTTGCTGGAAAACTCATGCCGGGCATCCCGGGAAGATGGCACTATCCTCATTCGCGCCGAGGCGGTGGCTGCTAACGGCAGCGGGCCCGCGACGGGTCGAGCGGTTGCCTTGATGGTATCGGATGCCGGGTCGGGCATCCGGCCCGAGGACCAAGAGCGCGTGTTCGATTCGCACTATTATCTGACCGGCGGCCGGCCCATCGTTGGCCTGGGCGACAACAGCGCCAATTTGGCCGTGGTGCAAAAACTGGCCCAGGCCGGCGGCGGCGACATGTACTTCGAAAGCAAGCCAGGCGCGGGGACGACATTCACCTTGCGCTTGCCCGCGGCCGAGGTGCGGCCGTGGACACTGATGAAGACGAAACAGGAAGCGGGCAAATCCAAGTCGGGCATGGTAAAGCCGGAACCAATCACGCCGGGGGGCGGGACAGTTGACGGCGGATAGCGGACGATGAACACCGACCCTATTGCGCGCCGCCGTAGCTGGCAAATAAATTTCCTTTTCACCGGGGCGGTTTTGATCACCGTCTTCCTGGCGCTCATCCTCGCTCAACTCGATGCGCTGCAAGTTCGCGCGGCCACGGAACGCTCCGGTCTGCCCATCGTCAATATTCAGGCGACGGCCATCGCCGTCGGCAACGTCATCCCGCTCGATCTGAATCCTGAAATGCCCGCGTCGCCGGGCGAAGCCGTGGCTGTAGGGCCGGTGCCCGACGACCTCAATCCGCGTCCGGAATTCATCACCGGCGTGAGCGAGGAGGGTATCATCTTTACCGTGTGCGGCGAGGTGCCGGAGGGCTGGCTGCTCTACACTGTGCAGCCGGGAGAGACACTGGCCTCGCTGGCCGCAGGAACGCAGTCGACTGTAGCCGATCTGTCGGCCGCCAACTGTCTGACCGATGGACAAGTGACGCCCGGCATGCAGTTGCTGGTGCCGCGACAGCCGTCGGCCAACTTGTGTGGGCCGCCGCAGTGGTGGGTGCGCTATCAGGTGCGCCCGGGCGATACGCTGGGCGCTCTGGCTGTCAATCGGGGCACGACTATCGACGAGATTTTACGCGCCAACTGCCGGGATTCTCTCGATCTGCAGGCCGGGCAATCCATCTTCCTGCCGCCTGGCGTCCAGACGGGCGGAGATGTGCCGATCCCCCAGCCCTCGTTGACTCCGCTGCCGACGGCGACGGCCGTTCCCACCCTTGTCCCCTTGCCGACAGCCACAACAGGGCCGGTGCAACC
>JACKBY010000031.1 GCA_020634335.1 Promineifilum sp.
TTGGCGTTCGAGGGGGGGCGTATCGGTCTGCTCGGGAATTCTGAGGGTATTTACGTCGGTGAAGCCGTACTCTTGCTCGGCCGTAGGTTGGGCCAGCACATCCCATTTGAAACCACTATACCTCAAAAACTCCTGTCGGGGAGATAGCGTATCGGTTGCTTGGCCGAGGTTCTTAGTCGCCTCATTACCCACAACGGGTGTATCCGCGGCGGATGTCATCGCGTCTCTCCTATCCGCCGAAATACAGTTTTACCGAAACGATGGATCGTTATGCTTTGGTCGGGTCGTTCAAAAGCAAGGCGATCCCGCTATTGCGGACGATCACCACAACTCGCCGGCATATGATTTCGCTTACGACTGGAACTGACCGCTGCTTTTACCGCAATTCCCCAAACTACTACGGTCAAACTGTTTTCGACGCTTATTTTTTCTCTGTCAATCACTACGCCGCCGGCGAGTCTCCCGTATGCTCATAGCCGGCGGCATGTGGTCTGCCGCGATACTTATACACCCACCTTGAGGAGTAAGGCAACTGGGCGAACGAACGATACCTACAACTTCGTCCCGTCGCCCCACTCCTAAAGGAGGAATTTTAAGATTCACGGGCCGCTCTCTTCCCATGTGTTCTTAGAATACGTTAAGGAACTGACACGTGGAACAGAAAACCTAACTTCAAACTGTCTCCAACCTGTCATGAGTGGCCATCGATGAACAATTTTCCAACCAATAGCCACCGTCATATCCTTTGCGGTTGAATAAATAGACCTCGAATTCGGCCACCGGCTCGATGACCTGACGCGTGCGTGAGGCGATGGAATGGACGTTGCCCTTGCTGGTAGCCAGAAGGCGCAAGCCCTCATCGTCCCAGTTGACAGCCCGCCCACGCAACAACAGCAACTGGAGGAAACGGAAGTGCTGATCGCGCAGGGTTATCAGCCGCGGGCCGCGCCAGACGGCACGCCGGTCCAGATCGAGCCGCAGCCGGACGTGGCGGCTGAAGTAAGTGGCCTTGAGGCGAGGCAGGTCGGCCGGCCGTAGTGGGATTGAGAGCGGGTCGGGCGCGCGCCTGGTCAGATAGAGTAACGACTCGGCCAGGCCTGCCCAGGCCGCTGGGCTGGGCCGGGTCCATTCGGCGGCCACCAGCGCGTCAAGGTCCTCGAGGGCCCCGCCCGGCAACAACGCCGCCAGCGACTTGACCGGCATATCGGGCACGGCCGCGCGAATATGGCGCTCCGCTACGTCGTGACATTCGTCCGCCGTCCAGTTGGTGTAGACCAGGCCGGCGCGACCGCGGGCGCGGGCCAGGAGCGAACCGGCCTCTAATAATTCGGTGGGCACAACGGCGGCCACGGCGAAACCGGGATTATCGGTCAAATCGAGCCATCCGAACAGGTCGGCCAGGCCGGCGGCGTGGTCGGGGCCGAGCGGGGAGGGCGGGTCGATGACGAAGACGACCCGACGCCGCCCCAGGGCGCGCAAGAGCTGACTCAATTCCTCGATCTGGCTCTGCACACCGCGCCAGCTCCGCCCGTCGCTGAAGAGGTCGTCGGCCACAGTGACGGCCGCCAACTGGCTGGCGTGTGGCTGTGGCAATGAGGCTACAAACCGGCGATAATGGCGCTCGCCGCCCATAAATTCCAGTAGCGCGCGCAGAAATTCGCGCTGGAACTCATCTAACTGGGCGATCAGTTCCGGCCGGCTCTGGAGCTGCTCGGCCACGGCCAGCCCGGCCGTGGCCATCATTTGAGCCAGGTGGCTGGGGTTGTCGGGGAACCATGCGGTGGGCGATCCGGGCCAACGCTCCGGCGGATAGGGCAAGACGAGCGAATCGGCCGCCTGGTCCGTCTCCCAGGCGATCCGGGCGGTAGTCTTGCCGCTGCCGGGACCGCCGGCCAGCAGGAACCAGTGGTAGACACCGCGCAACTGCCGATCGGCGGCCGCCGTCACGTAGCAGTCACGCCACCACAAAGCCTGGTGCTCGTCGGAGCGGGTTTCGGGCCAGAAAGGCCAGTCGGCATAGTCGGAGATCATCGCGTCGATCCTGCCAATTCTGTCGCTGCTTTCAAGTCTTCCCTGGTGATAAGATCGCCGATCAGCTTGCCTTTGGCGGCGGCGCACCATAATTCCATAAAACGGCGCGGGTTATATTGATCGCTAATCCTGGAATGGTCAAGAAGTTCCCTTACTCCCTTTTCGCCGTCTGCGAAGCATCGATCAAGCGCGCGCCGCCGTTCGCGTCGTGGGAGCAAATTGGCGGCGTCCAGATATTTCTCGAAACGCCACTCCAGCATGTGACGCAAGGACGCCTCGTCCCATTCTAGCCGGAAGGGACGTTCCATACCGAGCACGCCGGAAGTTTTGCGCAGTGGAAACTGATCGTCGACAAATAGCCAGGTGTTTATACGGGCGCGGCGAAACTTTTCATCATCGAGTAGTTTATACAACCAGTCAAGGTGTTCCGGGCTTTGCGGTGAGCCGACATCAAGGACAAAGATAACGTGCTGGAATTCGAGCGCGCGAACATTCTCCATGAGTGTGTCATGCCAGCCCAAATCGTCACTTATTTCCAGTCTGCTGTCTGATGATCTGACGAATCGCTTAAACATGGTCAACTGCTCATGGCATAGTTGGTTCTCGCGTCGCTCGGCGTTTTCAGCAAAGTACTCGATTCTCTTCGCGATTTCTGATTTGGTAGTTCCCGTGTTTAGGCACGCACCCAGAAAACGGCCCAATTCCTCTTTCTGGGCTTGTTGACATCGAGCCAGAAAAAGAGGCTGGTCCAGGATAAATCTCAGTAATTGATCGGCTGTGGCGTGAAGAATGTCGCCAGGCTTCGGGTAGGCGTCCAACTTCACAAACAATTCAGCCGGATCGTTCACGTAAGGGTAAGGCAGCATGTGCGTCAGTGCTGTGCGGCCGCTCCCCGCTAACCCTTGTATGATAAGGCTGCGGTCACCACGTTGCAATTCGCTCAATAGCAGCGGATGATGCCCCCAGAAGGCGCGGCCGTCGCGCAAGAACTCTATCTCTCCAGAAGAAGTTGCATCACTCATGCTAAAGGGAGTAGTCAGTTCGCGACTAAAGTTATAATAGTTAGGATTAGGCATCGGATATACAACCCGTCGTTGCTGCAGCAAAGATTTGGGATTTATGCGTTCCCTGTCGGCCGCGTCACGCTCATCGCATAAATGATCTTCCTCCTGAAGCCTGATACGCAACGCTACCGCCCACGCATGATCCAGATGGGCGGACAGCCTTGGTATAACGGAACTTTCTATGTCCGGACTGTCATCGGATCTGCGTAAACGCTGGTAAAATGCTACGAGGTCCGGCTGAACCAGTCGCTGTTGGGCCAATATACTGGCGAAAACAAATTCACGAGGCCAACGAGGGCCCATCTCTATGATTCTCGCGTTGGGCCATTTCTCCCAAACACTATTCTTCGGCCATGGGTAATCCAGCCGGGCTAAGTCGAGGAGCTCCTTGGCCATTTCTTTGTCCGTGTAACCAAAAAGCTCGAGCCGTTTACTGCTCAGTTTTCTCCATATCTCGGTGGCACGTTCAACATCCTTCACGCACAAATAATCACGAAACTGCTGCAGCAGTTGATCGAACTCGGCCTTTCGTTGGTCCTTCAACGCCGCCTGCCGCTGATCAATCGCCTTCTGCGCCAGCGCCGCCAGCCCCGGCACGATGAATACCAGTAGGAAGATAAGCGGGCTGGACTGATTGACGGTGCTGTTGACGAAGCGGCGAATGGCAAAGCCCGACCGACCCTCCGGGCGCACAGGCAGAATCATCTCCGCGGCGCAGGTCCCGCCGGGTGCGCAAAGCTGCACGGTTATGGCCTCTTCCAATCCGCGCCGGCCGCTATACGCGCCGTTGTTGACCACGCGGATGCGCCGGGTTCCGGGCTGCTCCGGCGTGATGGGAATGGCGAACGACCGCGTGCTCGGCCCGCCGGCCACACCGAAAGCCAGCGTGTCGGGCAAGGTGACAGTGGCCGTCAGGACTTCTCGCGGCAGGGCAACAGGTATATCGGGGCTAAACGAGAACGCCAGATCGTTGTCGGCCGCGTCGACCAGCGCCACGTGCGGGTAAGAAACCGTAGCCGTAAGCCCCACGCCGTTGACAGCCAGAGCGCTGTGAACCCGCGCCGCCGCGTGCTCGCCGGCCGCCCAGACATAATTGACCAGCAACCACAGCCCGCAGGCGATCAACAACCAGCCCGTCAGCAGTGTAGCTACCAGCGTCAGACCATTGTCGGTGAGCCACTCCTTTGGCTGTTGATTTAGCAGAAAGAACAAAAAGGCGGCGGGCCATGGCGCAAAGAACAGACCCAAACCGATCTGATTATGCTGGAAGAAATAAACGGCCGCCGAACCGGACAGAAAAAACAGGACAAGTAGAATACCGGGGCCGGTGTCGGCCGGCGTCGGATACTCATCTGGGTGCTGAACAGCGAGAGTGGTATCGGCCATGCTGCCTGCCTACTTGCTGAATTAGGTCTCCTGTTTTACAGAGCACGCCACGGCACTTGCTTCCATTATACACCCCCTCGGGCGGGGCACAAGACAGCACGGCTCGATCCTGCTCGATTCGAACGTTGCCGCCGGGAATTCGGAGATGGAAATGCTCACTCCTGAATCGACGTCCACGTGTTATTATCGGTGAACAGAGCGTAGTTGCGCGCGTCGTTCTCGTAGAAGTAGAAGATGACCCCGCCGCTGAAATCCTGGACGGCAAAGTCGGTCGTGCCTGCCTCAGCCCCCCGCGGCTGGCCCAACCCATCGCGCACGGCCTGGTTATTGCGCCACAGGTAGCCAAAGCCACCTTTCACTAGATCGGACTCCTTCCAACCGTCCGGCGCGTCGTCGGGATGAGCCGAAAAGGTTCCGTTATTATAGAGGACGTAGATGCGGTCGCGGTCTTGCCGCCAGACAGTCACGCCGTGCTGGAAAGATTGGAACGCTGACCCGCCGCCGCGAATTTCCTGGCTGATGGCACAGCCAAGGCGATCCGCGTAAAGCCTCCACAGGGTATCCTCCCAGCGTGGCCCGGGTGACGTTTGACAGACGACCGGCTGGGGAGTTGGTGTGAGAGAGACCGGCCCCGGCGTGTCCACCGAGACGACCGCTGTCACCGCCGTCGCCGGTTGCAGGTTGCCGAGCACGACGCCGGCCGGCAAGGGCGTGGCTGGCGGCCGGTCAGCGTAGGACTCGATGATGGCCATAATCCCGTTCAGATTGTTTTGCTCGTCGACGGTGTTGAAGCTGGGCAGCAACACCGACACGGCCGGGATACCGATGGAATCGAGCCAGTTAGTGGCATCACCGTTGACCGTCGTACCCGGAAGAGCACCGAAATCGCGTATCACGTAGCCGGATGCGCCGCCGAAGATGTCGGCCGCTTCAGTGGAGACCAGCGATGAAGGGCCGCAGCCGCCGGGTGAGACCAGGCCGTTATAGGCGCGTGCATACCAGAAGACTGCCACCGCCGGGCTTTCGCTCAGGATAAAATCGCGCAACAGAATGGTCTCGGCCTCGGAGAATGGCCCCCCGCCACCGCTGCCGGGTCGGGGTTCGCCATCCCATAGCGGATCAACGATCCATTCGCAGCCCCAATTGCGATTGATGTCGACCCCGTTGGCGTTAAGCCGTCCCGCGAATTCACCGGGGGCGTGAGTCGTGTCTGGTGAGACCAGGGGGACGATTAAGATCGTCACGCCATCAGGCACGGCTTCGGGATGGGCGGCGAAATGAGCCACGGCCGCGCGGGCCATGCCTTCTGTGCTGGGCGCGTAGCCGCCGGTCAACCCGCCAACGAAGAGCAGCTTCTGCGGCCCGTCGCCGAAGCGGTAGGCCTCGATGGGCGTGCCGCGGGCAGTTTGGCCCAGGGTGAAGGGGGCGCCGGCCGGGGAGGGGGTGACGGTGGGCGGCGTCTCGGCCGTAGCGGTCGGGGCAGGTGACGGTGTCTTAACCGAAGATTCGGCGGCGATGCGTTGCGGGGCGACGGTCGCCGGCTGTGACCTATCCGCAGTATTATCTTTCTTATTGCCGCCGACCCCGCCGAAGATAATGATCAGCGCCAGCAAAAACAGCGCCAGCCCGCCGCCCACCACAAGCCAGGGCCAGGGGCCGGCCGGCCGCGCCGCGCCGCCTGCCGCCCGGCGTAGGTCGGCGGCCAGCGCCGTGGCACGCTGATAGCGTCCGCTTGGCTCCACGGCCAGGGCGCGCTCGACGACCGGGTGCACCCCGGCGGGTAGGCCCTTACGACGTTGCAAGATGGACGGGACGGGCGTAACGGTGCGCAGGCTGCCCACAGGATAAGGGGGGCTGCCGCTGAGCATCTCGTAGACGACGATGCCCAGCGAATAGATGTCACTGCGTCCATCTAGGTCGAGCGCGCCGCGGGCCTGTTCGGGACTTAGATAGGCCGGCGAGCCGGGCATCGCGCCGACGACCGTCAGGCGCGGCCCCGCGACGACGTCACCATGCGCCTCCAGCCGGGCGATGCCGAAATCGGACAGGAAGGCGTGGCCGTGCTCGTCGAAAAGAATGTTGCCCGGTTTCACGTCGCGATGGATGACGCCGCGGCCGTGGGCATAGTCGAGGGCGGCGGCGATACGGTCGAGTACGGGCAGGGTCTGTTGCAGCGACAGCGGGCCGCGGCGCAGGCGGTCGGCCAGCGACCCACCGCGCATGTGGCGCATGACCAGATAGGGGCGGCCATCCTGTTCGCCGTACTCATAGAGCGGCACGATGGCCGGATGTTCCAGCCGGGCCACGGCGCGGGCTTCCACCTCGAAGCGGGCCAGCGTCTCTGGCCGCAAGCGCGGGGCCTTGATCGCCACCTCGCGACCCAGCACCGGATCGTGGGCCAGATAGACGTCGGCCATGCCTCCCGCGCCGAGTGGACGGATGATGGTGTAGCGGCCGATGGTGGAAGTCATGCCCTTACCTTATATCGAGATACAAAATACGAGATACAAATTAAGAGCGCACAAAACCCGGATTTCGTATCTTGAATTTTGTGGCTAAATTCATCACTTTTTCCAAGGCTGCCGATAAATATCCATATACCCCCCGCGGTCGGACTGGAACATCAGCCATTGGCCGTCGGGCGAGATAATCGGCACAAAATTATTGCCGGAGCTGTCGGTTAGTCGCGTCGCTTCACCACCCTCGAAGGGCACGGCGTAGAGTTGGTAGTTGCCGCCGCGGTCGCTCTCGAAGACGATCCAGCGGCCGTCGGGTGAGAAAGACGGACTGGCGTCACGGCCGGGGTTGGTCGTCAGCCGTCGCTGATTGCCGCCGTTGATATCCATGACGTAGATCTCGAAATCGTCGTCGCGGCCGCTATAGAAGGTGATCCATTGCCCATCGTGCGAAGGCGATGCGAAGCCGTCGAAGGTACCGTTATCGATCAGTTGTGTCAGTTGCCCGTCCAGCGTGCCCAGGAATATTTCATCGTTGCCTATGCCTTCGTCGTCTGTTGAGAAGATAAAGTGTTCCCCGTCCGGGAGCCAGCGCGGCTGGTAGTCGACGCCGGGGCGGTCGGTCAATTGTTGCAGCATCTCGCCGGTAGCCGTGTCGAAGAGGTAGATGTCGCCGTCGCCGTCGAGGTTGGCCGAGGTGAGAAAGGTGCGGCCGTCAGGCGACACATCAACCTGATAATGGTTGTTTGATCCGTGTGTCAACTGCCGGCCCAGGCCACCACCGTTGGGGTCGGCCTCGAACACCTGCCAGCCGTCAGCCATCTCGACCGACATCAGGATGCGCGACTGGTCGGGGGCGAAGACGGCCGTATAATGAGCGCGCTCGCCGAAGGTCAGTCGTATCAGGCCGTCGCCGGTCAGCGGAATCGGCGCGGCGGCTATCGCAATCGGTTGGCCGCGTGAATCACCCGTGGCTACGTTCAGCGTCACCCGCACCCGCAGCTCCCCGTCGTTGTCGGCCGGGTTGTCGTCGTTCGGCCCCAACCACAACTCACCCGGCGCGTCGGCGGTGAAGACCAGGCGATCGCCTATGGCAAACGGCGCGCTGTCGCCAATGCCGCCGATGAGGGTCATGATCGCCCGGTCGGGCAGGGGAAAAACGGCCTTCGACACCACTTGCGGGTCGCCCGCGCCGCCCACCGACGGCCAGGCGGCCCCCGCGCCGGCCCGCCAGCCGCCGCCGGTGACCTCGATGACGACGGATTGCCCCGCACCGATGGTCAGGCCGGTGCGGGTGCGGGTGGCTGTGGCACTGACACTGATCGCCAGCGCCTGGCCGTCGACGTCGGCGCTGTTGGCGGGTTCCGTTGCCGCAACACCCACCGCCCACGAAGGGTAGCTGGCCCGTTCAACCAGTAAGCGCGTGCGGCCGCCGTCAGCGTCCATGATGTAGAGATTGTCAACGTCGCCCGGCTCGTTGATGGCGAAAATGATCTGAGAACCGTCGGCCGACCACGTCGCGCCCCATTCCTCATAGGGGCCGTTGTAGAGGAGCCGCGCGTCGCTGCCGTCGGGCCGCATCACATAGATGCCGGGGTTGGTGCGGCTGTCGCGCTCCGAATGGAATAGCAGCCACTCACCGTCGGGCGACCACTCCGGCGACCATTCATCGTAAGTGGAGTTGGTGATCTTGCGGCGGCTCGCGCCATCGGCGTCGGCGACGTAAATCTGCCAATAGGGCTCGAGGCTGGCATTGTAGGCCAGACTTTGGCCGTCCGGTGACCAGCGGACACGGCCTTCCAATTCCGGCGAATCGGTGATGCGGCGGACGTCACTGCCGTCAGCGGCCATGACGAACAGATCGGCCGGACTGTCGCGTTTGGAGACGAAAACGATCTCCGTGCCGTCGGGCGACCATTCGGCAAATTTATCCTCATCGGCGTCGAACGTCAGCCGTGTTTGCTGGTCGCCGTCGCGGTTCATGACATAGATTTCCAGATTACCGTCGCGCATCGACTGGAAGGCGATGCGCCGGCCGTCGGCCGAAACGCGCGGGAAATTGTCATCAACCTCATTGTCCGTCAATTGACGCAGGTTGCTCCCATCGACCTCCATTATGTAGATCTCGAAGTCGCCGTCGCGATTCGACTGAAAAACGATCTCGTCCGGCGGAGTAGCGGTAAGCAGTTCGGGTGCAATACCGGGATCGTTGACAGTGATGCCGTCATCTGGGAGAGGCGGTTCCTTCTTGACGGCAACCGAGGTTGAGGTTGGCCCCATCTCCGGCGATGGGGTGGCCGCTTTCGCCGCCACCTCTAGCGTTGCCGCTGGGCTGGTCGGGTTGGTGGCTGTGACGCCGGCGGTCGGCCGCAGCAGGAGGAACAAAGCCACGGCTACCCCGGCCACGGCCGCGCCCGCCAACCAGAGGTAGGTGCGGTTGCCCTGGCCGTGGCTGGACGCGCTGGGGGTGGCGGTTCGTGTCGGCTGGGGCGTGTCGATGCGCCCTCCGGCCAGCGCGCGTTGCAGGTCGGCCACCAGCGCTGCGCCGGATGGGTAGCGGTCGTCTGGCCGCTTGGCCAGGGCGCGGATGATCACGTTTTGCAGGGCGGGCGGTAGGTCGGGCCGCCGTGCGCGAATGTCGGGGATGGGGGCGGAGATGTGCTGGACAGCCAGCGATACGGCCGACTCGGCGTGATAGGGCACGTCGCCGGTCAGCATCTCGAACAGGACGATGCCCAGCGCGTAAAGGTCGCTACGGCCGTCGATGTGCTTATCGCCGCGGGCCTGTTCGGGGCTAATGTAGTCAAACGTGCCTCGCACCTCGCCGGTGACCGTCAGGCGGTTGGTCTCGCCGGCGGTCGCCATCCAGGCGATGCCGAAGTCGGCGATATAGGGGTTTTCCTTGTCGTCGAAGAGGATATTGGCTGCCTTGACGTCCCGGTGAATGATACCGCGGCCATGGGCATAGTCGAGCGCGGCGGCCACACGCGCCAGCACGGGCAACGCCTCGGCCGGAGTATATCGGCGGTGGTGCAGACGTTCCTCCAGCGTGCCGCCGGTCAGATAACGCATAACCATGTAGGGCAGGCCATTCTGCTCGTTGTAGTCGTAGATAGGGACGATAGCGACATGTTCCAACGCCGCAGCGGCCTTGGCCTCGCGCTGGAAGCGGGCGCGGCCGTCAGCCGAGAAGAATTCGGCGCGCGGGGCCTTGAGCGCTACTTGCCGGTCAAGCGTGGGATCGTGGGCCAGATAGACGTCGGCCATCCCCCCTGAGCCGAGCGGACGAATGACGGTATAGTGGCCGAATGCCGTCGGGGTCATGCAGTTGGCCTCCTGTGGGCGGGGAACAAAATCCCGGCACGATAGGTTAATAATACCCGGATGAGCAGGATTTGCACAGCATTGCCACCCCATTGAAACCAATTTACACCTGCTCCGTTACCGGCACGATGTCGCACAACTGGGGTAATATGGTCAGCGACCGCTTTTCCTCCATTCGCAGCTCGACCGTTACGAATAGGCCCTCAACCTGGCGTGAATCCAAGCCTGTTTATGCATCCAATATGAGCAGCAGAATCCCGCCGAATTCCACCATACGGGGTGACCTAAGAGGCGCACCCCGCAACGGCCCTCCCCACTATCTCGCCGCCTTATTGCCCTACTACTATCGGCAGCCACACCCCATGCGCATCCGGGTGGAGGGTCGCCGTGGGCGACCCCGCCGGCCGCGTGCCGGTCGGCGTCACAGTCGGCGGGGTCGTTCGGGTGGGCGTTGTCGCTGGGCGCGTGCCGGTGGGTGTGGGCGTCAGGGTGCGGGTGCTGGTGGCCGTTGGGGTGGTCGTCGGCCGTGTGCCGGTTGGCGACGCGGAGGTGGTCGGCGTGACGGTAGCCGTTGGCGTGCGGGTCGGCGTGGGGCTGGGCGTCGCGGTTGGCGTGGCGGTTGGTTGCGGCGGCACGGGCAGCGGCCCCAGCCGCAGATCGCGAAAGGTGGCTGTCACGTAGCTGCCGGGCTGGTTTGAGGTGGCGGCCAGTCCATAGACGTACTCCGACCCCAACCCGCCCAGCGTCACCGGCGGGCCGGCAGGCTCGTAATAGACGCCGTCCGTCGAGGTATAGGCCGTGATCGCCTGGCCCTGCTTTACCAGACGCAGCCAGATCGGCAGCGGCGCGCCGTCGGCCACGTTGATGCTGGTCGTCGCTCCGCCCGTCGTGGTGCGATATTTGAGTTTGACGGCCCGATTGCGGCCGGTGACGTGGAGGGTGAACTCCGGCGCGTTGGCCGCCGTCGAGCCGCGGATCATCAGCCCGGCCTTGGCCGTATTGTTGTCGTTGGTCTCCCAGCCGGCCAGCCGCGCCCGCAGGTCGAGGTCGCCTGTGCCGAGCATGTAGCGGAAGAACAGGCTGTCGGCTTTCTTGTAGATGTCGCCGCCGGTGGCCTGGAGGGTCACTTCGTCGGCCGCTTCGCTGGCTGTGCCGTCGGAGCCGTTGCCGATGGCCGTCGCCGCCCAGGGCACGGCCGCCGTGCGCGCGAAGGTGGCCCCCACCGCCTGGCCGGGCTGATTCGACGTGACGGCCAGGCCATAGCGGTAGGTGGCGGGGAAATCGGCCAGCGTTTGTGGTGGGGCGATTTGCGTCCAGTCCACGTCATTGGCCGAGTAGAAGGCGGCGAAGGCGCGGCCGGTCTTGACGATCTTCAGCCACACCGGCAGTGTCAGGTCGACGCTGCCGTCGGCCGACTTGGTGGTCCCTCCGGCTGACTCGCGCCATTTCAGTTTGACGGCATTGTCGGGCCCAGTCACATGGACAGTGAAGTGGGGGGCGTCGGCGTCGAGCGCAGCGCGGATCATCAGCCCCGCTTTGGCCGACTGGATGCCGGCCGCGTCCCAGCCGATCAGGCGCGTTTTCAGTTCCAGGCTGCCCGCGGCCGTCTGGTGGGCGAAGAATAAGCTGTCGGCCGGGCCGAAGATGTCGCCGCCGGACGCGCTGATGGTCAGATCGTCGTTGTCGTCCAGGTCGCCGGCCGCGCCCACGCCCACGGCCGTGCCCGTCCAGTCGCTGGGCCGCACGGTGGAAATGGTCACCCGATAGCCGTCGCCCACGGCCTCATCGACGGTGACGACCACACTGTCCAGCCCGGTGAAGGTCTCGCCGACCGTCCACAGGGCGGCCGCGTCGCCGGGGTCGCCGTCGTTGTCGGGGTCCACCACGCGGGCGGGCCGGACGCGGTTGGTGATGACCTCGTGGATGACCAGGCCGTTGCCGGGCAGCTTGGCGTCATAGCCGGCGCGGCGGCGCGCCTCGACGGTGTAGAAGTGGGTGGAGGAGCCGTCGATGGGAATCTGGGCCATCATGTAGCCCTCGTCGCCCGGCGCGTCGAGTGGCTCCAGGCGGATGGTCTGCGCGCCGCCGCCGTGGATGTAGCGGCGCGCCGGCGGCAGCCAGCCCAACAGTTCCAGGTGATAGGCGATTGTGCCCTGACCGACGCAGTTGTAGACCGGATCGCGGGTGATGGCGCAGTTGGCCCGGTCTTTGCTCATCACGTCCCACGGACTGTCATAGGTCTGCCCGTAGTCGCCGGACGAGTGGGGCAGGCCGAAGCTGTGACCCATCTCGTGCATGACGACGCTGATGTTGTTCCAGGCCCAGGGCGGTAGCCAGGTCAGGCGATAGACGCGGGTCACGCCGTCGGCCGTCAGGGACTGCGACCCGCCCCAGGCGCAACAGCCGATGTCGGCGTTGAAGGTGAGGTTCACGCCGCTGTAGGCCGGGAAGGCGACGTCGGCGTCGGCCGCGGCGGCGCAGTCCTTGGCCAGCGCGGTCAGATCAGGCGAGTCATTGGGCAGGTAGTGGGTCGACGGCTGCGGCAGCGTGTAGGGTCCGAAGGCGGCGCTGCCGTCGACGCTGATCGCCCCGTAGGACAGCGCCGGCCAATAGTGATTGAGGGCGGGCGCGTCCGCGCCGTACATGCCCTGGAAATAGTCGGCCGGCTTGTGGGCGGCGGCGATGTCGGGGAAACTGCACAGGATCGTGACGAAGGGTTGCGCGCCGGACACGATCAGGGCCGTGGGCGCGCGGCCGTCCACAGGGCGAAGGTCATCCACGAGCCAGACCGGATCGCCGGGCGCGGCCTGAGCCGGGCCGCTTATGACGGCGACGACCCGGCGGCCGTTGAGGGCGAGGGCCTGGGCTTTGGCCGTCGCGCCAAGTTGCAGGCGAATGGTCGTGCCGTCGTCGGCGAGCAGGTCGTAGCGGACGAGGGGATCGCCCTCGGGCGGATCGCCCCAGGTGACGGCCAGCGTACCGACGCGGGTGCGATCGGCGACCGGCGGTTGGGCAACGAGCGACCGGAGCGGGGTCCGTAGGAGTGCGAGAGACAGCAATGAGGCGACTAGCAGGATCAATCGCGGGAAGATGCGCGCGTGCATGGTAATCTCCACCGGGTGGGCGATCGAAGTTTGACGGGCAACCCGCGGCAACTGTTGGCACGATCGCGTAGAGAGAAGTGTACACAGGATAGGCGATTGAGGCCAATGGGCTCGGCCGCCTCTTATGTCCCATCGAGTCGCCGGCCGCGTTACCGATCCAGATAAAACGGCACGTCGATCACCGCCCGGCTTTTGCCCATCCGGCGGCGGTAGAGCAGAGCCAGCTTCAACGGCAACGCGGTCTGATTGTGCAGCAGAAATTGCCACCAGTGGGCGGGGACGAACTCCGGGATGAGGACGCTGACCGGCCAGTCGTCGTCGCGCTCGGCGTCCATGCGGTCCAGTGCCTCGAGGAAGGGGCCGATGAGCGAGCGATAGGGCGACGGCACGGTGACCAGATTGGCCACGGCGTCGAGACCGGCCGCCCGCCAGCGCTCGCGCATGATTTCGGCTGTGCCCGGCTCCAGCTCGACGAAGACGGCCGTCACCTCGTCGGCGATGGAACAGGCGTAGTTGAGCGCCTCGATGACGCCGCGATGCACCCCGGCGATGGGCATGACGACGCGGGTGGGGCGCGTGCAGCCAACCGGCGGCGCGGTCTCGTCCAGGTGTAGCTGCCGGCCAACTTCGGCATAATGGTTGCGAATGCGCAGGAAGAGCAGCACCAACAGGGGCACCAACAGCACGACGATCCAGGCTCCGTGGGCGAATTTGCTCGCGCCGATGACCAGCAAGGCCGTGCCGGTGGTCAGCGCGCCCAGACCGTTGAGCGACGCCTTGGCTCGCCAACCCGGGCCGCGCTTGCGCCACCAGCGGCGCACCATGCCCGCCTGCGACAGCGTGAAGGCCAGAAACGCGCCCACGGCAAAAAGCGGGATAAGGGCGTGGGTGTCGCCGCCAAAGGCGACGATTAGCCCGGCCGTCAGGATGGTCAGCAGCAGGATGCCGTTGGAAAACACCAGCCGGTCGCCCACCGCCCGCAGCTGGCGGGGCATGAATCCGTCCTGGGCCATGATGGAGACGACGCGCGGGAAGCCGGCGTAACTGGTATTGGCGGCGACGACGAGCACCAGCAGCGTCGCCACCTGCACCAGCAGATAGAGCGGGCCGGTTCCGAACAGACGCCGGGCCAACGCGGAGAGGATGGTCTCGTTCGGCCCGGCGGTGACCGCCAGATACTGGGTCAGGCCGACGGTGCCGATGAAGAGCACGCCCATCAGCAGCGCCATCACGACCATGGTTCGCTTGGCGTTAGCCCTCTCCGGCGGTTCAAAAACGGGTACGGCGTTGCTGATTGCTTCGACGCCGGTCAGCGCTGTCGCGCCGGAGGCAAAGGTGCGCAGCAGCAGGGCCAGCGTCACCGGCACGAGCAGAGCCGGGGAGGCGCTGCCGGTCGGGTCGGGGATGACGGCCGGGAATGTGCCCGCCCCACCACGCAGGGCCACGACGATGCCCCAGGCGATCAGGCCCAGATAGGCAGCCAGAAACAGGTAAACCGGCACGGTCATGGCCGTGCCCGCCTCGCGCGCGCCGCGCAAGTTGATCAGAGTGATGAGAACCAGCAACGCCAACGCCAGCGGCACGCGATAGGGCCACAGCGTCGGATAGGCCGAGGCGATGGCAGCCACGCCGGCGGTCAGACTGACGGCCGCGTTGAGCAAGTAGGACATTAGCAAGGCTGCGGCGGCCGTCAGGCCGGGCACATCGCCCAGATTCTCGCGGGCGACGGTATAGGAGCCGCCGCCGGATGGATAGGCGTCGATGGTTTGCCGGTAGGACAAAGTCACGATGACCAGCAGGCCGGTAATGACGACGGCCAGGTCGACGGCATGGGCCAGCCCGGCCGCTCCGGCTGCGAGCAGGCCCAGGTAGATTTCCTGATTGGCGTAGGCGATGGAGGCCAGCGCGTCGGGCGACAGCGAGGCCAGGGCGCGCACCTTGTCCAGGCGGGTCTCGCCCGAGCGCTCGGAGGGAAGGGGGGAACCGATGATCAGATGACGGATGTGGTTAAGCATTGTGATGGGTGACTAACTCCCTGTCGATGATACTCCCATTTCAGTCATGTGGGGTAAGAGAAGATGCGCCTCCCGGTAATCCTGTTATCAGGTAAAACCGGGTTTCGGGCACGCGGGCAAACGGTATTCCATGTTACAATGGTTTTGAGGCGAATTCATAGGTCGAGTGCGATGCACTGTTACCAACGCAACATGATCCGCGGAATTTGCGGATGGCGCAGACGACCTGATTTAATCCGCGAGATCGGCGTCATCTGTGGTTTACCCTTCTGGGAATTGTCAATATGACCGTGTAGTCATTGGAGGTTAGCCATGTTGTCCCGCATCGTGTGTCGTGGGCCGGTCGTTATGCGCCCTTATTGGCGGGTGTTGCTGGTTGTGGTGTGGGCGGCGGCGGGCGTGGCGCTGCTGGCCGGCCGGTCGCGGCCCGCGCCGACCGGCATCGGCGAGGCCGAGAAGGTCGGCAGCGGCCGCTCGTTTGCCGGGCAGGTGGACGCGGCCGCCCGGCCGAGCGCGTCGGCGGTGGCGTCGGGGTTTGCCGCCTCGCGCCTGTGGAGCGGCGAAGACGACTGGGAGCCGGCCAACGCCGCTGACCCGTCGTCGCCCTACGTCTACCAGCTCACCACGCGCTACTCCGGCGAGGCGGCCTGTCGCCGCTGCGCGCTGCCGGCCATCATCTTCAGGCGCTCGGCCGACGGCGGGAACACGTGGGAACCGGATCGCTTCCTCTCGCCCAGCCGCCGTTCGCAAAACGACCCGATGATCGAGGTCGCCACCGACGGCACGATCTACGTCGCCTGGCTGGAGCGCTACCGGCCCGGCGTCTCGTTCAGCAAGTCGAGCGACCACGGCGACACCTGGAGCAAGCCGGTGCGTTTTACCGAGATGTTCCTGAAACCACGCTGGAACGACCGGCCGGTGCTGGCTATTTCCGGAGACGGCCGGCACGTCTACGTCGCCTATAATGCCAGCGATAGCTACATCGTCGCCTCCCACGATTTTGGCGAGACGTGGCAGCGGCGGGTGATGACCAATCGCGGTCAGCGTTACTGGTTTCATTCGTCCGGAGCGGTGGCCCCCGACGGCACGGCCTACTTCGGCGTGTTCGACTTCAGCCAGGACTATCGCGGCCCGGCCCACGCCGGCGTGCTGCGCTCCACTGACGGGGGTCTCACCTGGCAGTATAGCCGGCTAGACCAGTCGGCGCGGATGCCTGATTGCGAGTGGGCGGCCGGCTGCTACTTCGGCTTCCTGGGCGGGTCGATTGGGCTGGCCGTGGACGATAGCGGGGCAGTGGTGGTCGCCTATCACACCGGCGACGAGCCGCGCGCGCCGCAGCCCATGTACACGCGGCGCTCCGCCGACGGCCTGATCTGGGAGCCACGGCAGCAGTTGTCGGCCGAGACGCTGGAGCACAATGCCTTTCCGGCGGTGGCCGCCGGGCCGGGGTCGGGCGATTTTCGTGTGGCCTGGCAGGGCAGCCTCGACGGCCGGCCGGACACGTGGAACACGTGGCTTCGCCAAACGGCCGACGGCGGCCGCACCTGGGCCGAGCCGCTGCGCCTGTCGGACACCACCACGCCCGCGCCCTACCGTTCGACCGACGGCTATCGCTTTCCTTATGGCGATTACATGGAATTGTCCGTCGACGGCGATGGCGTGAATCACGTCATCTGGGGCGAGGGGCTCAGCTACTATGGCCCCGGCGGGACATGGTATAGCGCGGGTCAATATTGAGCGACAGGTGGTCCAGCAGGTGGTGACGCCCAGCGCGGATACCCGCCGCGGCACACTGGTGGGGAGCACGGCCGTGTTGTTGTGGTCGACGCTGGCCGCCCTGACGACGCTCAGCGGCGACATCCCGCCGTTCCAGTTGCTGGCGATGACCTTCACCCCGGCGTTTCTGGTGGGCGTGGGCCTGTGGGTGTGGGAAGCCCGCCGCGGCCGTCGTAGCGCCGGTTTCTTAACCGGCTCCGACCACAACACCAGTGTCATAACCGGCAGTCCGGACGCGGATTCACCGGATAAGAATCCGGTGCTACAGCGGTTGCGCTTGTCCCCGGCTGTGTGGGCGCTGGGCATCTATGGGTTGTTCGGCTACCACTTCGCCTACTTCATGGGCATGCGCCTAGCCCCGCCGGTGGAGGCCGGGCTGCTCAATTATCTCTGGCCGCTGCTCATCGTCGTCTTTGCCGGCTTTCTGCCCGAGGAGCGGCTGCGCAAGCGGCAAGTGGCCGGGGCGCTGCTGGGGTTCGCCGGGGCGGGCCTAATCGTGACGCGCGGGCGCGGCATCTATGTCGATCCACAATACCTGCCCGGCTACGCCTTTGCCGTCGCCGCCGGGGTCATTTGGGCCAGCTACTCGGTGCTGTCGCGGCGGGCGCGGGCCGTGCCCACCAGCGCGGTAGGGGCGTTCTGCGGGGCCACGGCCGTGCTGGCCCTGCTCTGCCACCTGCTACTGGAGCCGACGGTGTGGCCGTCGGGTGGGCAGTGGGCGGCGGTGCTGGGCCTGGGGCTGGGGCCGGTGGGTGTGGCTTTCTACACGTGGGACTATGGCGTGAAGCGCGGCGACATCCAGACACTGGGCGCGCTGGCCTATGCCGCGCCGCTGCTGTCGACGGGGCTGCTGGTGGGCCTGGGGCTGGCCGAGCCGTCGTGGGTGCTGCTGGCGGCCACGGCGCTCATCACCGGGGGGGCGGTGCTGGCCTCCTGGAAATGAGGCGATTGGCCCAACCACCAAATACTTTTGGTGAATATACAAAATAGTTGTTGACAACAACAAAATAGTGAGTTAAGATACCAAACATATTGGAGATATTGACCTATGCGCAAAATTTTGGAGTCCTGTCCCACCTGTGGCGGTGAATTCGCCGTAACAGAGTTGACGTGTACGGTGTGTGATACGGTGGTACGCAGCCGTTATAGTCCTTGTCCGTTTTGCCGCCTGGCCCCGGAAGACCTGGAGTTCATGCTCATCTTCGTCCGCAATCGCGGCAATGTGAAGGAGATGGAACGAGAGTTAGGCGTGTCCTACTGGACCATCCGCGGCCGTCTGAACGAGGTTATCGCCTCGATGGGCCTGGAGCCGGGCGGCGAGCCGGAGGGCGAAGAAGCGCCCCGCGAGCGCCCGGCCGCGTCCGACCGCGCCGCCGGCCGGCAAGCTGTCCTCGACCGCCTGCGCCGCGGCGAGATCTCGGCCGAGGAAGCGGCGGAACAATTAAAAACCGGGAATTAGGGATTAGGAATGAGGGCCGCGCCAACAGGTTTTTCCTAATTCGTCATTCGTAAATTTCGGAGAATCATGGCCATTAAGCCTGGTGACATCATAATTGAGGAGATCGAACACGATGAACGCAGAACGCATGCAGATTCTGGAAATGCTGGCCGCGGGCAAGTTGACCACGACCGAGGCGGACATGTTGTTGAGCGCCCTGGGGACCAACCAAGCCCCGACGGCCGAGGCCGACCCAGCGACGTTGAAAGCGGCCGAACAGATGGGCAGCGGGTGGGCCGATTTTGGAGCGGGGTTTGGGATGGGCGGGCCGTTTGAGCGGGGCTGGGCGCCCAAACCCCCACGCCCGCCGCGCGTCCCGCGTCCGCCGCGCCCGCCGCGACCCGGCCGCGGCCGGCGCGCCGACGTCATCGACGAGGTCATCCGGCTGCGCAATCACGGTATCAATGCCGACTATCTGAACAAGATGCGCGCCACGCTGGGCGACGTTTCCATCGAGGAAGTCATCGCCCTGGGCATCCACAACATCCAGCCGGAGTATGTGCAGGCGATGCGCGCGCTGGGGCTGGACCTGACCGTCGACGATGTGGTGGCCTTTGGCATCCACAACGTTGACCCGAAGTTTGTGCAAGCGATGCGCGAGTTGGGTTTCGATCACCTGACGCCCGACGATCTGACGGCGATGAGCATCCACAACGTCGATGCCGATATGATCGCCATGCTGGCCAAGGCCGGGTTCAACGATTTGTCGGTTGATGAGCTGGTGGCGATGAGCATCCACAACGTCGACGCCGAATTCATCGAGATGATGAGCGCGATGGGCTTCGAGGACCTGTCGGCCGATGATCTGACGGCGATGAGCATCCACGACGTGACGCCGGAGTTCGCGGCCGACATGAAGGCCGCCGGCTATGCCCACCTGTCGGCCGACGACCTCATGAGCCTGCGCATCCACGGCGTCGATGCGGCCTACATCGAGGAATTGCGCGCCGTTGGCTTCGACGAGCTAAGCGTGGCCGACTTGATCGACTTGCGGAATCATGGCGTGGACGCTGCTTTCATCGAGGAAGCGCGCGCGTCGGGGCTGGTCGACCTGTCGGCCGAGCGCTTGCTGGCCCTTAAGCAACGGTAGCAGCGGCCTGTAGCGCAAGCTGTCCAGCTTGCGCCACAGGCTCAACATTCGTCGCCATCGCTTTCGCCATCGCTTTCGAGCTTCCGTATGATGGCGAATAACGACAGCGATACGTCCCCTATTCGTCCAGGTCGCCCGCCACGTCCAGCCCATTTACCTTCTTGGACAAGGCCGCCGCCGGCCACGCGAGACGGCCGGTACGATTGTGAACAAATTGAATAATGTTCATGATCGTCAGGTTTCCTACAGGGATAATTCGTTGCTCGGTAGAGAGAGATGCCCGGTCGAAGGGCTTTTTCCCGTTGGGCGGCGCGATAATTGGCTACACATTTCCTCCTTGATAAAGAAACCTACCGGCATTTGACGCGGGGGAAAAGGCCTGCTGATCCCGGTCGCTTTTTTAAATGGTGGGGTACCTTGATAACTGCATGATAACCATGAACATTACGATTTCTATGTCACCCAGCCGACACACCGGGGTAATCAGGGTTTTTGAGTTGTCGAGGGGTAACGCTGGATTCATATCCGGCGACCGAGTGCTGGTGTAGCGCCGGATTCTTATCCGGCGGCCGAGAACGAGCTGAGCTGCGGAGCCGGTTTAGAAACCGGCGTTACGGGGGGCGGCCGAGAACGAGATGAGCTGCGGAGCCGGTTACGGGAGGCAGCCGAGTACGAGCGGGGCTGCGGAGCCGGTTAAGAAACCGGCGTTACGGGGCGGCTGAAAACGAGCGGGGCTGCGGAGCCGGTTTAGAAACCGGCGTTACGGGGGCGGCCGATTACTGTAAGGCCCTGCGGGGGCAGGATGCACTCTAGTCCCAACAATAAATACCCGGTAAAATGACGTGCCGGCTTCCACGTAATCATTAAATCCGGTTTCGGGGAGATTGAGCTACAATATTGTCCAAATGAGGGACCCAACGCCGACCCGGCCCACCGAATTGCAACCCGCGCGCATTCCCGCCTTCAGCACCCACCTGATCCGTTTCGTTGTCATGGTGGTGATGGTCGGCCTGGGTGTGCGCCTGCTGTTGCCCCAGTTCGCCGACCTGGAAGACGCGGTGACGACGATTCGGGCTATGCCAGTGTGGCTGGTCGCCATCGCCGCGCTGGGGCAGGTGGGCAACTACGGGGGTACAGGAGTGATGATGACCACACTGGCCGGGCTGGTGGACAGCCGCCTGCCGATCAGGCGCGGCACGATCATCGCCATCGCCGCGGCCAGCGTGGGGTTGGTGGCCGGCGGCACGGTCGGCAACACGGCCATTACCTATCGCTGGGTGCGTGGCAGCGGCGTGCGGCGGCTGGGCGCGGCCCTTTGCGCCACGATCCCGCTGCTGCTGATCATGTTGGGCTTGCTGCTCGTGGCGATGGTCGGCCTGATCAACCTGTTGCTGGTCCACCAACTGAACGCCGTCGAGGTGGCCGGCTTCGTGGCCATGCTCATTCTGCTGGCGGCGCTGGTGGCCGTCGTCTTCTACGGCATGGCCCACCCGTCGTGGCTGATCGCGCGGGCCACGCCCATCCTGGCCCGCTACTATGCCTGGCGGCGGCGGCCGTTTGCGCCGGAAGACGTGGTTGATTATGTAAATAAACTGGTCAACACGGGCATTGTGCTGCGGCGCGGCTGGCACGGGCCGGTGGCGGGCGGAGCGCTCAACATCGCCTGCGACATCTTCACCCTCTACATCCTCTTCGTCGCCGCCGGCTATCGCGTGTCGCCGGGCATGCTGCTGGCCGGCTATGGTTTGCCGCTGCTGGTGGGCCGGTTGCCGCTGGTTCCGGGCGGGGTGGGCGTGGTCGAAGCCACGATGACGGCCATCTTCATCGGCCTGGGCGCGCCGCTCCACCCGACTGTGGTCGCCACACTGGGCTATCGTCTTTTCTCGTTCTGGATTCCGACGCTGCTGGGCTTCCCGCTGGCCCTCTACCTGCAGCGCGTGGCCCGCCCGCCCGAGGAGACGCCCGGCGCACAGCCCACGGCCATGCGGCCGATCAACTAGAGCAGGCCGAGATTGGACCCCGGGGTTTTCCCGAAAATAAGAAAATAGAATCTGTGGAGAATGCCGCTAAAACTGCGCCAGGTCTACGCTCGCCCGACGTAAGGCGCGTCGTAATCGTGTTTGGCTAGGCTGGGGAAGTGGATGGGAAGTCGGTCGCCCGGCGCGCAGGCAGCCGTATCGCCTGCAAGGACGGACGACGATGAGACTGGACGAAGCGATTGTTGCCTGTTGTGACGCGGCCGAAGTGGCGGCGCTGGCCGCCGAATTGGGCCTCGACCGGCCGGCGGCCCAGGGAGAGCAAATTCCACAGGTTCGCGCCGCGGCTCTTCTGGAGGCCACCGGCCGCGCCGGCCGCGCCGCCGATCTGACAGAGGCTTTGGCCGCCGCACACTCCGCCGTCGACTGGGCGGCGCTGCCCTGGCCGCCGGCCGCCCTGGCCCCGCTCCACGCCGACCTCTGCCGCCGCCACACCCTCGACAGCCTGCGCACATTGTGCTTTCGCCTCGGTCTGGACTACGACGAACTGCCCGGCGAGACCAAATCCGGTCGCGCGCGCGAGCTGGTGCTGGCGATGAACCGGGCGGGGCGGGTGATGGAACTGTGGGGAGACACGAATTACGATAGACGGGATACGAGTGGGGACAGTGACGAATTACGAGCGCCGAGTGACAAGGTGCGAGGTCGGCGCGCCGCGCTCAAAAGAGCGAGATCGGCGCTGCCGGGGCGAAATACGTCTCTCTTCGCTCGTCTCTCGTATTTCGTCTCTCGTATGTCTCTTCTGGTTTTCGTGCTGGCGGCCGGTTGGGCAGCGCTGTTGGCGTTGGCAAAGATGAATGCCCACGAGGCGGCCGCCTCGCTTGTGCGACCGGCATCCTCCACCGCCACCCGCTTGCCCTCGCCCGCGGCAACCCCTACTGTCCCCTTGTTTACCGCCCGCTCTGCCCTCCCGACTGAACCACTGCCTACGGACGCACCGGCCACTGCCTCTATCGTCATCGTCGGCTCGCGCGGGGCCAATCTGCGGCGGGGGCCAAGCGCGGGCTTTCCCGTGGTGGCTACCCTGCGCGCCGGGGCGCGGCTGGAGCTGCTGGCCGTCAGCCTCACGGGTGAATGGTATCAGGTGCGCTATCCCGGCCACGGGTCGCCGTGGATCGATGCCGGCTACGCCGAGATCAATGGGGACACAGGCGGGTTGCCGGTGGCGACGGCCGCCGCGCCCCCGGCCACGGCCGGGGAGGCGACGGCGACGCCTGGCTCGCCGGCGAACAGCCCCAGCCAGCCCACGCCGCGCCGACGGTTGCCCCGACGGCGACAGCCGCGCCCACGCGCACCGCCCCGCCGCCCCTGCCGTGGCCGACGCTGCCGCCGCCGTAATGCACCGGCCTACCCGGCAGGCTGTAGCGCAATCTTTTAGATTGCGTCTTCCCCCGCAAGCTGGACAGCTTGCGCCAGAGGCTTTTGTTTTCGCTCGATTTCCCGCCCGAACTGATAGATGCCCAGCTCATCCGTGATGCGCTTGGCAACCAGCCGCCCCGAAACCATTGCCGTCGGTAATCCCGTGCCGGGGTGGGTGCTGGCCCCGACGAAGTAGAGATTCTCGTAGGTCGGGTGGCGGTTGCCGGGCCGGAAGTAGCCGAGCTGCGTCAGGTTGTGGCATAGGCCGTGGGTTGCGCCCCTCACCAGGTTATAGCGCTTGCGCCACGAAAGCGGGTTAAACGACGTCTCAAACTTGATATGCTCTTGCAAGTCGGTGATGCCAAGCAGCGCCAGGCGGCGAAAGACATGAGCCCGCGCGCGGTCGCGCACCTCCCCCCAATCCTGGGGCTTTGTCTCCGACAGGTGACCGACCGGCACGACGGCGATCAGGGTGTCCTCGCCCGGCGGGGCCATGCTCGGGTCGAGTCGCGCCGGCGCGTGGATGTAGACGCTGGGGTTGGCCGGCATTGACAGATCGCGGATGATGCTGACGAAGTTTTCGCGATAGTCATCGGCCAGGAAGAGCGTGTGGGGGGGCATGGGGCACAGGCAATCGACGCCCCAGAAGAAGCTGATGGTCGAGCAGGAAAAGCGCTTGCGGCTAATCTTCTCGGCCAGGTCGTCATGGGGCAGAAGCTCCTGATAGACGTAGGGCAGGTCGGCGTTGGCCAGCACCACGTCGGCCGCCCACTTCTGGCCGCTTTCCGTCTCAACGCCCCGCGTCCGCTCGTCCTGGACGATGATCTGTTTCACTTCCGTTTCGAACGCAAATTCGACGCCGGCATCGCGCGCCACGCTCGTGAGCGCCTCGATGATGGCGTACATACCGCCCTGGGGATACCACACCCCGTGGGCCAGCTCGGTATAGGGCATCATCGAGAAGGTGGCCGGTGCCTCGAAGGGGCTGAGACCCATGTAGACGTCCTGGAACGTGAAGGCCGCCTTCAGGCGCGGGCTTTCGAAATAATTGGACATGTGGTCATAGTGCTGGGCGAATGGTTTCAACTGGTAGAGGAGGGGCAGGTTGTCGATATTGAAGAAATCGCCGAACGAACGGAAATCGCGGCTCAGCAGTTTATCGGTGCCGACGTGGTAGTGGCGGTCGCCTTCGGCCAGGTAGCGCTGGAAGGCGGCAAACGCGCCCGGCTCGATGGCCTCCAGCTGGCCGCGCATGTCGTCCATGTTGGAGGTCAGGGAGAGCTGGCTGCCGTCGTCGAACACCAGGTGATAGGTCGGGTCAATGCGCCGCAGATCCAGCAATTCGTTCATGTCCACGCCGAGGGAAGCGAATTCGGCGTCATAGAGCAGGGGCATGATCAACAGCGTCGGGCCGGTATCGAAGTGGTGGCCCTCGCGGCTGATCCGGTCGCAGCGGCCGCCGGGCCGGGAGTTTTTCTCCAGGACAGTCACGTGCAGCCCACGTTGGGCCAGGTGGGTCGCCGCGACGAGGCCGCCCATCCCCGCGCCGATAATGATGACTGATTTCTTATTCATAATACCTCAGACATAATTCGAGATGACGACAATCCGTTCACAACCTCTTGTTCTCTGGCTATCTTCCCGCCGCCCTTCCCAAACCCAGCGACGACACCGTTCGCCAGCCCATCCACAGACCGGCTTGCGGCGACTTCCGCTCCGGGTATGTGGCTCGCAGCCGGTAGTCGTCGCGCTCGATGAGCCGGGCCATCCATTCAAACCGGGCGACGTAGGCGAACCCGGCCAGCCGGCAGCGAGCATTGCCCACCTGGGCGATGTAGGCCAGGCCGTCGCGGAAGCAGTCGCGGGCCAGCGCCACCCGCGCGGCCACCCAGTTGCGGTAGGCCGGGTGGTCGCGGTCATCGACACCGATGGCGTGGGCGGCCAGGTATTCGGCCGGGATGTTGTAATAGCCAATCCGGCAATCCTCATCCATGTCGCGCAGCATGTGGATGATGCACGCGCCCTGCACGGCCCGGGAGCGCGCCGCCGAGCGTGGGGCGGGGCAATCGTGGCCGATGAAATGCAGCAGCGCCCCCATGACGCCCGTCGCCAGCAGGTCAATGTATCTGTCAAGCTCGGCCGCCGTGATCAGACGGCCGCGCCGCTCCTGGTCGATGGCCATCACCGCCATCATGTTGTCCAGGTAGGTCCGCAGGCCGCTATTCGGCTCCTCGTCGCCGGCGATTAGCTCGGCCAGCAGTGTCTCCTCCGGGCACAGGCCGCCGGGCATATAGCCCTGGTAACCGGCCTCCACCAGCGCCTGTTGCCGCCGCAGGAAAGCGGGCTGGTCAACCGCCACCCCCGCCGGCCCGTCGATGATGTCATCGATCCAGCGGAAGTAGGCGTAGGCGCGGTAGGCGTCGGCCGCGCGGTCGCGGTCGGCCAGGAGGCGGATGGTGGCGTAGCTCTGGGTGCTGGCCCGGCGGGTGATGGCGCGAGCCAGGTCGGCGCTGTGAGAGGATGGGGCGGGGGCGCGCCGGTTGGCCGTGCCGGAAAGTGTTGTCATGGAGGTTACCTGTCGCTGTGAACTATCGTAGACTGCGGTGGAGGGCGACAGGGGCCGGTGGGGTGGCACAACCCTCTATCGTCGTTGGATATTGACTCCTTGTATAGGATAATGAAGTTTGTTCGGTCTGTACAGTGACGGAGATCATGTGGCGGCTAAGTATTAATGCCTGTTTGCCTGCCCAACTGAAAAACCATGGCCTGCCCAAAACCCGCCTTGATTTTCCCGGGCGGTGGGTGTAGAATATTATGTTGGTTTAAGGACAGACCTTATACAAACGGACAAGCCCGGCCACCCGCCGGGCTTTTTTGCCCCATAAAAATGGCATAACCTGCGGCTAAATAACAATACAAATAATCGGACAGTTTTCGCCAATCCCCTGTCTTACTCGGCGAAATCTGTGGACAACCTTATGAATCAACGACCCGACATTCGCAACATCGCAATCATTGCCCACGTCGACCACGGCAAGACGACGCTTGTCGACGGCATGTTGCGCCAGACCAACGCCTTTCGCCAGAATCAGAACGTGGCCGAGCGCGTCCTCGACTCCAACGACCTGGAGCGCGAACGCGGCATCACCATTCTGGCCAAGAACACCAGCATCGAATACAACGGCGTGACGATCAACATCGTCGACACCCCCGGCCACGCCGACTTCGGCGGCGAGGTGGAGCGCATCATGAACATGGTCGATGGCGTGCTGCTGCTGGTCGATGCCGTCGAGGGGCCAATGGCCCAGACGCGCTTCGTGCTGCGCCAGGCGCTGGGCAAGCGGCTGCCGGTCATCCTGGTCGTCAACAAGATCGACCGCCCGGCCGCCCGCCCCGACTACGCCGTCAACGCCACGTTCGATCTGTTCATCGACCTGGGCGCGACCGAGGAGCAGGCGCTCTTTCCGGTCATCTACGCCAAGGCCACCGAGGGCCGCGCCGGGTTCAGCGCCGCCGAGCTTGGGCCTAACCTGATTCCTCTCTTTGATACGATCCTCGAACACATCCCGCCGCCGACCATCGGCGACGGCCCGACCCAGCTGCTGGTCACCGCACTGGAATACAGCAACTACGTGGGCAAGATCGCCGTCGGCCGCCTGCTGGCCGGCAAGCTGCGTGCCGGGCAAACCATCGCCCACATCAACAGCCACGGCGAGTTGACCAACGGCAAGGTTACCAAGCTCTATACCTTCCGCGACTTGCAACGGCAGGAGCAGGCCGAGGTGGCCGCCGGCACCATTGTGGCCGTGGCCGGCATCCCCGACGTGGGCATCGGCGATACACTGGCCGACCCCGACGATCCGCGCGCCTTGCCGCCGATCAAGGTCGAGGAGCCGACGGTGCGGATGGTCTTTCGCATCAACGACAGCCCTTTCGCCGGGCGCGAGGGCAAGTACGTGACCAGCCGCCAGTTGCACGACCGCCTCATGCGCGAGCTGGAGAGCAACGTCGCCCTGCGCGTGGAGGATATGGACAAGGCCACGTCGTTTCTCGTCTCCGGCCGGGGCGAATTGCACCTGGCCATCCTCATCGAGACGATGCGCCGCGAGGGCTACGAATTCGCCGTCGGCCGCCCGGAGGTGATCTTCCGCGAGGGCGACGCGGGCGAGCGACTGGAGCCGTTCGAGCAGGTGTTTGTGGAGGCGCTCAACGACCATTGGGGCAGCGTGGCCGAGATGCTGGGGCGGCGGCGCGGCCGCCTGCTCGACATCCGCTACGGCGAGGATGGCACGGTCTACGGCGAGTACAGCGTGCCCACGCGCGGCGTGCTGGGCTTCCGCCAGCCGTTCCTGACGGCCACGCGCGGCACAGGCGTCTACCATACCCTGTTCGATGCCTATCTGCCCTATGCCGGCGACATTGACCACACCGAGTTCGGCTCGCTGGTGTCGCTGGAGACGGGGCCGGTCAGCGGCTATGCGCTGGAACATCTGACGGCGCGGGGGACGTTCTTTGTGCGGCCGTCCATCGACGAGGTCTACGCCGGGCAGGTGGTTGGCGAACACATCCGTGACGAAGACCTGGTCATCAACGTCTGCCGCACCAAGAACCTGACCGGCCACCGGGCCAAGCCGACGGCTATCGTCGAGGCCCTGTCGCCGCCGCGCATCCTGTCGCTCGACGAGGCCATCGAGTACCTGCACGAGGACGAGCTGCTGGAAGTGACGCCGGAGTCGCTGCGCATCCGCAAGATGGTGCTCGACCATAACATGCGCAACCGGGAAGCCAAGCGGGTGAAGTACGCGGAGAATTAGGCCTCTGGATCGACCTGCTGCCGGCTGTCATCCAGCCGGCGCTTAACCAACGCCACCGAGAAACCGGGTTTTCAGGAAACACCCGGTTTTTTTTATACGTCAAAGCCGGCATGAATTCTGTAAACCGTTTACTTCCACCAAGGGCTTGACACGGCTGCCGCGCCGGGCTATTATATTGATATCAAACTATCAGATATCAAGTAATTTAGGCGGAAGCATTTGCATGGCGACACACTACGCGGGAACGGCGGCCGAGAGGCAAGCCCTGGATACCTTCATCAAGCTCAGTCGAGCGGCCGAATCGGTCAACCGGCGCGTCAACGACCACCTGCGCGCCTATGACCTGTCCGTCAGCCAGTTCGGCGTGCTGGAAGCGCTCTATCACCTGGGGCCGTTGCCGGTGGGGCAGGTGGCCGACAAAATCCTGCGCAGCAGCGCCAACCTCACTCTGGTGGTCGATAATCTGGTCAAGCGGGGGTTGGTGGTTCGCGAACGGCGCGCCAACGACCGCCGCACGGTGGAAATCAGCCTGACCGATGGCGGGCGGGCGCTCATTGCCGCCATCATGCCGGCGCATGTGACCGGAGTAGTCGACGCCTTCGCCCCGCTGTCGCCCGACGAACAGGCGACGTTGGCGGCCCTGTGCCGCAAGCTGGGGCTGGCCGCCGGCTAGCGCCCGCTTCCCATTAGCACCCGGGAGGATCCACGACCCATGAGCACACACGCCAAACCGCACGAGAACGGACCGCTGTTAGCGGCAGGGCCGGCGCTGGAGCACGCCACCGGCGCGCTACTCCTGCTGCATGGTCGCGGAGCGACAGCCGAGAGCATCCTGGAGCTGGCTCCGTACCTGTCGCATCCCGACCTGGCCTTTCTGGCCCCCCAGGCCGACGATTTTACCTGGTATCCCTACAGCTTTCTGTCGCCGACGGAGCGCAACGAGCCGTATTTGTCGGCGGCGCTGGCGCGTGTGGCGGCCGTGGTCGCCCGGGCCGAGGCCGCGGGCATTCCACCAGAGCGGCTGATCGTGGGCGGGTTCTCGCAGGGGGCTTGTCTGGCGGCCGAGTTCGTGGCCCGCCACGCCCGGCGCTACGGCGGCCTAATCGTGCTGAGCGGCGGCCTGATTGGCCCGCCAGGCACGCCGCGCGGCTATGCCGGTTCGCTGGCCGCCACGCCGGTTTTCATCGGTTGCAGCGACCGCGACCCCCACATCCCGGTGGAGCGCGTGCGCGAGACGGCCGAGGTGCTGGCGCGGCTGGGCGGGCAGGTCGACAGCCGCATCTATCCCGGACTGGGCCACACCATCAATCAGGACGAGATCGACGCGGCCGCGTCGCTGGTCGCGGCGGCGATGGATGGGTGAGTTGGGGGGCCGGCGGGGAGCGCTCAGGCCGTGACGTGATCGTGGAGCAGGATTTCCAGCGAGAGGGCCAACCGGGCGGGATCGGTGCCCTTCACGATGACCAGTTCCTCGCTGTGGTAGACCAATTCGCGAAACTCCGTCACGCTGTCGCTGAGCAGCACGTGCAACGCATGGGGCGAGGCCAGACGCAACTCGCGGGTTGTCTCATACAGGTGGCGGCCCAGTAGCGGCGTGTCGACGATGACCAGCACGGGCTTGTTTTCCACAACCACCCGGAGCAATGACTCAACGTCGGAGACCACATCGACACGCGCGATGGGCGGGATCGACAGCAACAGCGCGCTCAGGCCAATAGCCAGCGTTCTGGAGTTGGTCGCCAGGACGGTAGAATCTCCGTTCGTAGCAGTCATGGGGTAACGAACCTCTCTATTCAAGAGTGTAACCACTGCAGTCGCAAATGTAATCGGTATTCAGACCGCTTCTGCAGCCGTCGAATGACCGGTCTAGTACCTCCCAATAGAACGTACCTGTAAGGACAGGTGGTACAAAATACCTACATGGATACGCCTGTGGCTCCAGACATCCCCTTCTGGACGGACGACAGGCAACCCGGATGTTGTGCCGCCGTCGCTTCCGTTTGTGTTGTCAATAGGCATCACGCCGCGACCGGTAAGCAAAACTGGTTGGAGGATCGGTCGCATTGCGGGCAGATTTCCCTAACAGTTTCGGTTTGGCGGAGCAATGGATGGATTCATCCATCGGTCGTTATCGGTCAGGCTTCGATCAGGCTGTCCCCTCGTCATCGATGTTGGCGATGCCTTCGCGCAGGGCGTAGAGGGCAGCCTGGGTGCGGTTTGCCAGATGGAGCTTGCCCAGGATGCTGCTGACGTGGCCGCGGGCGGTGCGCTCGCTGACAACCAGCGCATCGCCGATCTCCTCGTTGGAGTAACCCTTGGCTACCAGCCGCAGCACTTCCATTTCGCGCTCGGTCAGCGGCTCCTGGGTGGGCGGCAGGGTGACACTGGGGCTGTTCAGCTCCTGGATCAGGCGGCGGGCGATGCTGGGATGGAGCGACGCCTCGCCGCGATTGACGTCGCGAATGGCGCGCACCAGCTCTTCGGGCGAAGAGTCCTTGAGCAGATAACCCAGCGCGCCGGCCTTGATGGCCGGAAAGACCAGTTCATCGTCGGAAAAAGAGGTCAATACCAGGATGCGAGCGTTGGAAAACTCGGTGAGAATGGCCTGGACGGCCTCCACGCCGTTCATGCGTGGCATAACCATGTCCAGTAATGTGACGTCGGGCTTTAGCTCCCGATAGGCGTACACCGCGTTTTCTCCGTCGGCGGCCTCGCCAACGACAATGAGATCCGGCTCGGTGGAAATGAGCGCGCGCAGCCCTTCACGCACGACGGCATGATCGTCACATATCAACACGCGAATTTCATGTTCCATTCTATTATTCCCCCATCCTAGATTGTACTCGTATCGTCGTTCCTTTGCCCGGCGCGGTCTCGATTTCGGCCGAGCCGCCCAGGTGTTCCATGCGCTCACGAATGCTGGTGAGGCCCAATCCACCGGAAGCAGACGCCACGGCCGGGTCAAATCCCCGGCCGTTGTCGGTAATTTCCATCGTGGCTGAATCGGCGACCGCGCGGATGGTGACCCACACGGCTGAGGCGTGGGCGTGTTTGAGGGCATTGTTGAGCGCTTCTTCGGCCACGCGATAGTATTGCAATTGTACCTGAGAGGGCAGATTACGCTCAATATTGACCACCAGCTTGGCGCGAATGCCGGAATGGCGTTCCACGGCGTCGAGCCGCGCCTGTAGCGCTTCGGCCAGCCCTTCCTTTTCCAGCAATGACGGCCGCATCTCGTGGACGAGCAGCCGCATCTCCTTGAGCGAATGCTGGGCCAGTTCGCCCAGCCGATTGACGTAGTCGTTCGTGGCCTGCCGGTCGCCTGCGCTGGCATGGCGTCGCGCGGTCTCGGCCATCAGCGAAAGGCTATAGAGCGATTGGGTCACCGAGTCGTGGAGGTCGCGGGCCAGCCGCCGGCGTTCTTCCACGGCCGCGCGCGTGGCCGCTTCCCGCATCTCCACCTGCCGGGTGATGTCGACCATGGCCCCGAAGGAGTGAATGGCCACGCCCGTCGCGTCGCGAAAGAAGCGCCCGCGATCCAGCACATGGGCATAGCTGCCGTTCTTGCGCCGGAAGCGGTAAGTTGCGTTCCATTCGGTGTCCGGCCCGGCCTCGGCCTCATAAAAGTCGCGGCTCACTGCCTCACGCTCGTCGGGGTGGATGTGCTCTTCCCACCAGGTCGTGGGGACGGTCGG
>JACKBY010000032.1 GCA_020634335.1 Promineifilum sp.
TCTTGAATTCCTCTTTCCTCGCTTGTATAATGTTTTGTGCAAGGGGCAGTTCGTCATTTAATCGTTGACGGCTGCTCTTTTTTTGGTGGTAACCGAGGTTATTAGAAGAATGAAATCATATATGCTGAGCAATCACTCACTGGGTAAGAACAGTTTGATGGTCACGCTGCTGGGTATTATTGCCCTGGTCCTAGCCTTTGCCATCCGCCCCTTGCAAGCCGCCGGAATTCCAGTGGCGGCAGGGGTTGTTGCCGTCGCGGCCGACGGTCAGTGTTCTTTAATTGAAGCGATCATCAACGCTAACGATGATGCCCAGACCCACGTGGACTGTAATGCCGGCTCCGGCGCCGACACCATCGTCCTGCCACCGGCCAGCACCTATAACCTTACCACCAGTTACGCCAGTTATGGCGGAGACACCGGCCTGCCGCAAATCACCTCTGACATAACAATTGATGGGTCAGGCTCCACAATCGCGCGAACCGGCGGCACCATTCGCTTGCTGGCCGTCAGCAGCAGCGGCGTCTTGACCCTCAACTCCCTCACCCTAAGCAATGGCAATCGGCCGTCGGATGCCGGCGGTGGCGCCATCTACAACAATGGGGGGTCAGTCACAATTAACGACAGCACGCTCAGCGATAACAGTGCCAGCGGCAGCGAAGGCGGCGGCGCGATTCGCACCCGGGGCGGCAGCGTCGTCATTAATCGCAGCACCCTGACAGGCAATCAGGCCTCTAACAGCAGCGGCGGCGGGGCCCTCTATTCGACCGACAATGCCAGCGTTACCATCAATCAGAGCGTTCTCGACAACAACGTTACCAACAACACCAGCGGCGGCGCGATCGCCCAGATCAGCGGCACAATCACCCTCAATAATTCCACCATCAGCAACAACCAGTCCGCAGGTACGGGCGGTGGTGGGATTTACGCTCAGGGCGGCACGTTAAACCTTAACAATGTAACGGTTACCGGCAATACTTCGACAAATGCCGGTGGTGGTTTGTTGAACAACGGCGCGATCGTCAATCTGAACCGCAGCATCATCGCCGGAAATACAGCTCCCAGTTACTCGGGCAGCGAGTTAGTCCATTACTCGGGAACAACGAACGCCAACAACTACAACGTGTTCGGTCACAGTGGCCTCAGCAATACTACCGCTTTCGCTTACGCCTTTACGCCGGGCGCAAACGATTTTAACGCCACGACCAACGGGACACCCACCGCGCTCACCAGCATCCTGGACACCACATTGGCCAACAACGGCGGTTCGACCCGAACGCACGCGTTGGTAAGTGGTAGCCCGGCAGTTGACTTTGGCCCTTCAGCCGCCTGCGCCGCCGCGCCGATAAACGGCGTGGATCAACGTGGTGCTACTCGAAATGTAGACGGGAACAGTTCCGCCAGTAGCAACGAGTGCGATAGCGGCGCCTATGAATATTTGGGTGTGTTGTCCCCTGCAACCGACACGCCGACACCGACCAACACACCGATGCCGCCAACCGACACGCCCACCACCACGCCGACCAATACACCGGTCGCACCAACCGACACGCCCACCACCACGCCGACCAATACACCGGTCGCACCAACCGACACGCCCACCACCACGCCAACCAATACACCGGTCGCGCCAACCGATACGCCCACCACCACGCCAACCAATACACCGATCGCGCCGACCGATACGCCCACGCCGACGCCTACAAATACCCCACTTCCCGGCATCTGCCTCCCAAATGCGGCGGTCAACGAAATGACCAGCATCCTCGGCAAAGGCATGGGCAGCAACAACGGTGGCAAGGGCGTCGTCAAGATCGTCGTCCCCAACCCTGACGACGTCCTATCCATCTACGGCCAGTTGGCGGGCAAGGAGCAACGTTCCTACAAGTATGCCCGGTTCCTGCGACCCAACGGCAGTTACATCAACGATAAGACCCAGGAAAGCCCAGCCTATCGTAATTCGGCCGTCTTTTGGTTCGGCGAATACCTGACTCCGGCCAACACCGCCCACTGGCGCGCCCGGCTCATCGGCGCGCCGACCAACAAGCCCTTTGTTCAACGGGCGTTCCTGCTCTACCCGACGTATGAGACGGAAAATCCTTATGTCAATATATTTGAGTTGTTCGATGTGAGCAGCGAGAATCATGTCTACTGGGACGCAACCAACGGCTGGATGCCCACGCAGCAGCAGATCATCCCTATGGCTGCTCCCTTGCAGTCCGTCAATGTGGCTGTCACGGTGGCCGTCGTCGACAACGACCGCGACAACCGGCCGTTTAAATTGACCATCACCGCCGGTAGCGTCTCGCAATCTGTAACGGTTAACGGCCCGACCAACAACGACCTGCTCAATCTCGTCCAGGTGACGCTCAATAACGTCCCGGCCGGCACGGATCAGATCATCCTCGACCTCGAATCGCCCGACCAAATCGGCGACTCAGTGGCGATGGTCGGCATGACCGCCCACTATTCGTGCACGATTGGTAACTGATTCCGTTGCCGACTTCTCAGTCGGTCGAACACAAACGACGAAACGGCCGGACTTGGGCATCAAGTCCGGCCGTTTCGTCGTTGAGCCGTGGCCGGTTCATCACCCGACAATCGGCGGCCAATCGCCGACCGTCCGCATTGCGACCCCTCCCCCGTTGGGCTAGACTTCAGCCTACATGGAGCAAATCCCCGATCCGTCGACGCCGGAACCATTTCCCCCGCTTGTAGTAGACAACCCGCCTGATGGGTCTTTCGAAGCCCCGTCAGACAGGAATGAAAGTGGTGAGAATAGCAGCATCGTGCGCGCGGCTGCCATACTGGCGGCCGGCAACGTCGCCAGCCGAATCATGGGGCTGGCGCGAGAGATCGTCAAAGCCAACCTGTTCGGTTCGTCGCCGCTGCTGGCCGCCTATCAGGCGGCGGCCTACGTGCCCACCAGCCTCTTCGACCTGATCATCGGCGGCATGGTCAACTCATCGCTGGTGCCGGTCTTCAGCGACTACGCGGCGCGCGAGCGGCGCGATGAACTGTGGCAAGTCGTAAGCATGGTGCTCAGCGCCGCCACCCTGATCTTGCTGGCAGTCGTCGCCGTCGTCCTGGCCCTCGCGCCCCAGGTCGCCTGGCTGGTCGGAACCGTCAACTTCACCGAGCCTGAGCTGTCGACGCTCAGCGTGTCTCTCATTCGCCTGACGACACCGGCCGTCCTGTTTCTGGGAATTGCCAGCATCCTGACCGGGGCGCTCTACGCGCTAAAGCGCTTCACTTTGCCCGCTTTCGTCGGCGCAGCCTTCAACGGGGCGATTGTCATCGTCGCCCTGTTGAATCCGGAGGAAATTCGCGGCCTGGTGTGGGGCTTGCTGCTCGGTTCGCTGCTCCAGGTTCTGCTGCAATTACCGGCCCTGCGCGACGCAAAACTCCGCTGGACCCTCAACCTGCAACATCCGGCCATTCGCCGGATCATCAAGCTCTACATCCCCATTCTGGCCGGGCTTGTCGTCAACCAACTCGCCATCATGCTCAGCTACAATCTGGCCATTCGCACCGGCGACCAGAGCCTCAACTACATGAATTACGCCACAACGCTCTACCAGTTCCCCCTGGGGCTTGTCGTCACCGCGCTGTCCATCGCCACCCTGCCCACGCTGTCGCGCCAGGCGGCCGGCGACCTCATCCAGTTCAAGCAGACATTGGGCGACGGCTTGCGATTAGTATTGGCGCTCATTCTGCCTGCGACCACCGGCCTCTTCGCGCTGGCCCCCTTCATCATCGGGCTGCTCTTCGAACACGGCCGCTTCACCGCGCTCGACACGGCGACAACTGCCCTTGTGTTGCGCGTCTACCTGCTGGGAATGCCGTTCGCCGCAGCCGACCAGATGCTCGTCTTCGCCTCTTACGCGCGCAAAGATACCTGGCGGCCGGCGCTGGTCGGCTTTGTCAGCATTATCATCTATTCGATCACCGCGCTACTGTTGCTCGGTCGTCTGGGGTTATTGAGCTTGATGGTGGCCGATGCCGTCAAGCACGTCGTCCACACCATAATCATGCTGTGGATACTGCGGCGGCAACTGGGTAATCTGGCGGGCAACCCCGTACTGTTCAGCGCCATCAAATCGCTGGCCGCGGCGCTACTGACCGGCCTGGCGGCCTACGGCGCGGCCCGGCTGGTGGCCGGCCAACTCGACGCTACGCCACTGGTCATGCGCCTGTCACCGGTGATCGCCGGCGGCATTGTTGGCGTATTGGCCTACACAGCGGCCGTTTTTGCGCTTAATATTACGGAAACGCGCGCCTTGCCGCGCCTGCTCTTGCGGCGGCGCTAGATTCGGGACACAGGAGAAGGCCATGAACGAAAGTGCTTTTCGGCTACAGATACAATCCGGACCGGAATCGGGCCGCGTCCATGAACTGACAAAAGATAGCCTGACGCTCGGCCGCTATCCTTTGGCCGACATCGTCATCGACGATCCCACAGTTTCGTACCGCCATGCCGTCCTGACCCGGAGCGCCGCCGCCTACCGCATCGCCGATCTCGGCAGCGATTCGGGAACCTACGTCAATGGACAACGTGTCGGCGCGGAGCCGGTTGCCCTCTCGCCCGGCGACGTCATTCTGCTGGGGTCTCGCCTATCGGTCGCTTACCTGGCGGGGCCTGTAGCGACGACCGCCCCATACGATGATCAACAGAGTGAACCCCTAGCCACCGATGCGCCAACGCTCGCCTCCATCGAAACATCCGGCGAGCAGCCACACGCCCCGGAAGCCGCCCTGCTTTCTCCTAACGACAACGAGCCGCCGGTCGAGGAGGAATGGGGAGAACCCCCGGTGGGGATGAGCGAACCTGACCCGGGCAGCGAGCAACCGGCATTGGTCATGGCGGAGCCCCAAACCACCTCCGGTCATGACGGCCCACTCCCCGCCATGCCCCCACCCCAGAAAAACAGAAACGGCCGGATCATGCTGATCACGGCCGGTTGCCTCATCGCGCTGCTCGCCTGCTGCTGCAGCTCGACACTGTTTATGTATTTTATCGGCGGCGACTGGCTGTTATCGCAGTTGGGCTACCTGCCCTAGCGACGGAAAAAACCCTTCTTCTTGCCCGATTCGCTCTTGAGATCCACTAGATCATCGGCCGTTTCACCCTCGATCAACTTGACTTCGGGCGACAAGTCCACGGTTTCGCCTTCGACGACGGTGGCGCTCTTCTGCGGGTTCATCTGCGCCATATAACGGGCCACTACCTGCGGCGGAGCCATCTCGATGAAGACCTTCGCGCCGATGAGCAAGATGGTCAAATCATCCAGTTGGCCCAACACCGGTACAACGTCAGCAATAAGGTCGATGGGGAACAACGTATAGAGAATCCCCGCAAACGGTAATATCTTCAGATAAATCGGCACGTCGGCGTCTTTGATCAAGTAAAAGACGAGGCGAATTTGTTGCCACAACTCACCCAGGAAGCCAACATCCTTCAAATTTTCGGCCATCGATTTTTCTTTTTGCGCCACGTTAACCACCCTACCCTGAATCAGGGATATTCTTTAATTGCCTGAGTAACTACAATAATTATACGTTATGTAGCGCCGAAAGTCGCAACGGCTTCATTAATTTCCCATGCGCTGGTTGCCTTCCCATGACCATAAGCATAAAATCAGTCGGCGATGATACTGGTTATCCTGAAGTTGCTGGTCGTCCTGATCTTCCTGATCATGTTTATCCGTCGCCCCTCCGTGGTGTGGGGCATCGGCTTGCTGACCGTCACCACGGCCGTGCTGCTGGATACGCTGCTGGGCACGTTCAACCGCGACGAGTTATTGGCCGAAATGGGCTTCTTTTTCTATGTCATCAGCGGCGTGATACTGGCCGGCGCAGCCGCCTGGTTCTGGGGCATCGTGCGTCCCTGGTTACCGGGCGATGCGTCAGCGCCCACGCCGCAACCGGCGCCGGCCGCCGCGCGCGCCGCGCCGGCCGTTTTGTCACCCATGCCGCCGGCCCGGACAGAGGCCCCGCCCCCCATTCCCGAACCCAAGCTGCCGCCCCCCCTGCCGGCCGATCACGTCGACTATTACGCCGAATCCGGTTATGACCGGCAAATGCTCTACGAAGAAATCCGCCAACGGTTCAGCCGCGCCGATCTGAGCGACCTGATGTTCGACCTCGACGTCAACGAACTGGACGTAACCACGGTGGGGCAGACCATGGATGAACTAATCGTCCGGGTAATGGACGCGGCCGACCGTGACGGCCATGCCTCAACGGTAGCCCTGGCCGTAGAACGCATTCTGACGCCACCGCCGGCCGAGTACCTTCCCCGCCTCGAAAAATTAGCCGTCGACTCGCCCCGCACCGTCATACGCCATTACTTGTTGGCTAATTATACGGTTGAAGAACTTCAACGTCTGGCCGATCACATGGGGATCGACTGGGAGCAGTTGGAAGGTTCCGACAAACGAGCCAAGACGCGCGCCCTGCTGCTCTACCTCTATCGTCGCGACCGCCTGGCCGAGCTGCTCAATGCCCTGCGCACCGGCGGCCCGACCCCATCGTAAGCAATTCTCATCCGCTCCCTCTCTTCCCCACAAGGACCTCAATCTCCGCCGGCTCACAAAAATCCGCACACCCGGTATACCGGCCAATTGAGCAAGCCGTTTAGCGTCCGCCGGACAAGCCAACCCATTTCATATGGAGAAAGGCTTTACGTCGCCCCAAGAATATTTTTACGCAATATCCCTAGACAAAATGACTTATATGCGGGATACTACAACAAATGCGTAAGGGTCGTATTTCAGATCGAACCTTAAAATTTCAAGCCTTGGCCTTCACATTATGGAGCGTGTGCGCTATACTTTGGCTAATTGTGGGAAAAAGTGGGGCATTGTGGGACAAAAAGGTGCTGCAACCCTGATTTTTCCGGTCAGAATGGGGCAATGCGAACAATTGTTCTATAGAGTTGAAGATGTTCCTGGGCGAATACCGACACACGATTGACGAGAAAGGGCGATTGACCATACCGGCCAAATATCGCGGACTGCTGGCAGCCGGCATGGTGATCACCCGCGGCTTCGACCGAAATCTGATGGCGTTCTCGCTTGAGGGTTGGGAAGAATTAGCCGCTCGCGTCAAAAGCCTGCCCTGGAGCGATCCCAGCGCGCGCGAGTTTCGCCGGCGTGTTTTTTCCGGCGCGGTCGATCTTGTTCCCGATCGGCAGGGGCGGGTGTTACTGCCCCCCTTTCTGCGGGAGTTTGCCAACATCGACAACGACGTCGTCATCACCGGTATGCTGGATCACTTGGAAATCTGGAATACCGATGCCTGGGAACCTGTTCGCGATGCAGCCGAAAGCGACGAACAGCATTGGGAAAGTCTCGGCATTTAAAAAGCCCGTCACACGCCGGCAGCGAACGGGCCGGCGAGGGTGATTTGACAAATCGCCCCACGAGGATCGATAAGATGACATGGTCGACCATGAACAGCCAAACGACTACGGCCACCAACCGGTGCTCCTGCATGAGGTTATGGCCTACCTCGGCCCACAACCGGGCGGCTTGTTCATCGACGGCACGCTGGGCGCCGGCGGGCACGCGGCGGCCATTCTGGCCGCCACAGCGCCGACCGGCCGGCTGCTCGGCTTCGACCGCGATCCCTCGGCCCTGGCCTTTGCCACTCGACGACTCACCCCTTTCGGCGAGCGTTTCGTCCCCGCCGGCCACAGCTACGCCGAAATGGGCCCCGTCGCACGTGACCGGGGTTTTTACCCCGTTGACGGCATCCTGCTCGACCTGGGATTATCGTCGCGGCAGCTAGAAGATGGAAATCGCGGGTTTTCCTTCCTGAAGGATGGCCCGCTGGATATGCGGTTCGATCCCCAAACGGGGGAAACAGCCGCCGATTTGATTAACAATTTATCTGCGGAGGAACTGGCGGATATTTTCCGGCGGTACGGTGAAGAATCACAAAGCCGGCGCATTGCCCGGCTCATCGTCAACAACCGTCCGCTGCACTCGACGACCGACCTCGCTCGCCTCATAGAAAGCGAGATAGGGCGTCGTGGGAAGCCGGGCCGCCACCCGGCCACGAAAGTGTTCCAGGCCTTGCGCATCGCGGTCAACAGCGAACTGGACGAAGTGGAGCGCGGCATTCGCGCCGCCGTCGAATTACTGAGACCCGAAGGGCGTTTGGCCGTCATCAGCTTTCACTCGCTGGAGGATCGACTGGTGAAGCATTTCTTCCGCGATGCGGCGCGCGACTGCGTGTGCCCGCCCGAGCAACCAGTATGCACCTGTGGCGCTCGGCCGGCGCTTCGATTAGTTACGCGGAAAGCCATCCAGGCGACGGCCGAAGAAATATCGGCCAACCCACGCAGTCGTAGTGCTCGGCTGCGAGTGGCGGCAAAAACAGGGATTTAGAATGATGGCAACGCCGGAAGATAAACGTCAACCTCGTCAGGCCAGGGAGCTGGCTCGACGCTTTGGATTGCTCACCCAGGCACAGGCCGCGGCCGGGTGGGCGGTGATCATCATCCTGGGCGCATTGCTGGGCGTCATTTATCTCAACCAGATCAGCAAGGTGGCCACCATCGGCCGCCGGGTGCAGCGTGAGCAGGCCCAACTCGACGAAATCAAGCGCCAGAATGCCGATTTGGAACTCCTGATCGCCGAAGCCCAGGCGCTCGACCGGCTGGAAGATGAAGCTCGCCGGCTGGGGTTCGTGCCCTCCACCCCGGACGATACCGATTACATCGCCATCCCCAACTATCCCAGCGAACCTGCTCCCGAACGCGACCAGGAACCAGGTTTCGTCGAGCAACCGGAGACGCCGGAGTCCATGTGGGAGGCCATCGTCCTGACCATCCGGGATTTGGGGATCGATCTGACCCGTGGAGAAGCCAATGAATAACAGTCAATACAGACGCCTGATAGTGGTGGCGGCCGGCATTGGCGTTGTCATGCTCATCGTTGTCGGCCGGTTGTTCGCCTTCCAGATTACGCAGGGAGAGACGTTCAAGGAAAATTTGATTACGGATGCACCCGTCATCGATCAGCCGGAGCGCGGGGTCATCTATGACCGCAATGGAGCGATCCTGGCCGTCGACCGCTGGGATTATCGCGTGGCTGTTTCGCCCACCATTCTCAGCGATCCCGAGGCACTGGCCGACTCGTTGGCCCCTATCCTGCAGATCCCTCGCGGCCAGCTCCTCTATGACATGGAGTCGCCCTACATGTACGTTGTGTTGGCCCCTCGCGTCACGTCCGATGTAGCCGATGCCATTCGCGAAATCAAGTACGCCGACGAGGTACAACTAGACCCGCTGCCCCGCCGCTTCTACCCCCAGGACCAATTGATGTGCCACGTACTGGGCTACGTCAGCTATGAAAACGTGGGCGGAGCGGGCGTTGAGGGAGAGTATCAGGAACAGTTGAAGGGCGAAGAGGCCAGCGCCACCGTGCCCTTCTCGCCCCTGCGCGAGCAAAAGTCCGTCATCGCCCGCGAAGGCTCCGACCTGGTCCTGACAATCGACCGTAGTGTGCAATATCTCGTCGAGCAACACCTGAAGCAGGCCCTGGTGGAACATGGCGCGGTCAGTGGATCGATCATCGTGATGGATCCCCGCACCGGCGCGTTGCTGGCGATGGCCGCCGAGCCGTGTTACTCGCCCAACGACGTTCTCCATATCCCCGAAGGCGCGACGTTTAATCCCCTGATCAGCGCCGCCTACGAACCCGGGTCGGTCATGAAACTCATCACCATGGCCGCGGCGCTCGACTCGGGCACTGTGACGCCGGAGACGACCTATAACGATACGGGAGCCATCGAAGTCGGCGGCCACATCTCCTATAACTGGGACCGCGGCGCCCACGGCGTCGTGGATATGACCACCCTGCTGGCACGTTCGCTCAACGTGGGCGCGGCGACCATCGCCACCTGGATGGGGCCGACGACCTTCTACGATTATTTCCAGCGCTTCGGTTTCGGCCATAAAACCAATATTGATATCATGAGCGAAGCGGACGGGTTCATGCCCCTCCCCGGCAGCGGCGACTGGAGCGAAGATCGCCTGGCCACCAATGCCTATGGGCAAGCGCTAAACGTAACGCCGCTGCAGATGATCTCCTCCGTGTCAGCCTTGGCTAACCATGGTCTTTTGATGCAGCCCTACGTCGTGGCCGAAGTCCGCGACGAGTTCGGCGCCCACCCCCACCAGCCTGTACCCGTTGGTCAAGTCATCAGCCAGGCCACAGCCGACCAAATGACGGCTATGGCAACCATTGCCGTTCAGCAAGAAGTTACCGAAGCCCTAGTCGAAGGCTACACCGTGGCCGGCAAAACAGGCACAGCACAGATCGCCGAATCGTTCGGTTATCACCCGACCGACGTAATCGGCTCTTTCATCGGCTGGCTACCGGCTGATGACCCGCAAATCATCGTTTTCGTGAAACTTGACCGGCCAACCAGCGCCCCCTGGGGATCGATGACGGCCGCGCCTGTTTTCGCCAAGTTGGCCAAAGAACTGGTCGTCATGCTCGACATCCCTCCTGACTCAATTCGCTTGCAAGCCAATGCCTCCGCCGGAGGCGGTGGATAAAGATCGATGAAACACGAGAAAGGCGGCCCCACCCTGGGCCACATCCTGGCAGCGCTGACGGATTATCGACCGACCCATGAGGAGCCGGCCGTATCCACATTCGTCGTGGACAGCCGCCAGGCCATTGCCGGAAGCGTCTTCATCGTCTTTCATGGCAAGCACGTCGACGGGCACGAGTTCGTCGCCGATGCCTTCGGCCGCGGGGCCATGGCGGCGCTGGTAGAGCGTCCCATTCCCGGCCAGGCGTGGGCGACCATCGATACCCGCACCAGCCAGGTTACGCGGCCGGAACGGCTGCCGGTCGTCATCGTTGTCGACAACACCTTGCGCGCCTTGCAACAAATCGCGGCCCACTGGCGCGTGCAGTTCGACGTTCGCGTCATCGGCATCACCGGCAGCGTCGGCAAGACCTCGACCAAGGAACTGACCGCCGCCGTGCTGTCGCAACGCTATCGGACACTAAAATCCGAGGGCAACAAGAACAACGAGATCGGCGTCCCGTTGACACTGCTCAACATGCGAGCCTATCACGAACGCGCCGTCATCGAGATGGGCATGTATGCCCAGGGAGAAATCGACCTGCTCTGCGATCTCGCCCGGCCCGTCGTCGGCGTCGTCACCATGATCGGCCCGGCGCATCTGGAGCGGCTGGGATCCATCGAGGCCATCATTGCCGCCAAGCAGGAACTGGTGATGGCGCTACCCGAAGACGGCACGGCTATACTGAACATGGACGATCAGCGGGTGATGGGCATGGCCGCACACACACGCGCGCACATATTCACCTATGGACTGAATAATGACGCGGACTTGTGGGCCGACGAGATCGAATCGATGGGCCTGGACGGCGTCCATTTCACCCTGCACCACCGTGGAGAAACCTTGAACGTGCGCGTTCCCCTGCTCGGCCGCCACAGCGTCCACACCGCCCTGCGCGCCGCCGCCGTCGGGCTGGTTGAGGGTCTCGACTGGAACGACATCATTACCGGCCTGGGGGCAATGACCTCACAGCTTCGCCTGGTCGTCATCCCCGGCCCCCGCGGCTCCCTGCTCATCGACGATACCTATAACTCGAACCCCGACTCCGCTTTGGCTGCGCTGAATCTTTTGGCCGATCTGGACGGCCGGCGCATCGCGGTGCTGGGCGACATGCTGGAGTTGGGCGACGCCGAGCGCCAGGCCCACCAGATGATCGGCCGGCGAGTCGCCGGCGTTGCCGATACGCTCATCACCGTCGGCTCGCGTGCCCGCACGATTGCCCGCCAGGCAGTCTCCTCCGGCATGGCTGCCGACCAAGCCCACGCAGTTGATGATGCGCCGGACGCCGTGCCCCTTCTCGAAGAGATCGTGCAGCCCGGCGACGTGATCCTCATCAAGGGATCGCTGGGCATGAAAATGGATCGGATCGTCACCGCTCTGGGGAGGCTGGACTAATGGGTTGGGCGCTAACCGTCGCCGCGGCCACCTTCCTGTTGTCGGTCATTTGGGGCAAGCCCTTGATCGAGATCATGCGGCGTCTGCGGCTGGGCAAAAGCATACGCATCGAAGGGCCGGCCACCCACGCCGCCAAGATGGGCACACCGGCCATGGGAGGTATCTTAATCGTCGCCTGGACTTTGTTGGTCAGCCTGGTGGTAAGTATCGTGCAGATCATACAAGCGCTGGAATTTGCTCAAAGCCTGGTCATTCCCCTGGGAGTCATGCTAGCCTACTCTATCCTCGGCGGTATCGACGACTACCAGGGGTTACGCCTCAGACCAGGCGAAGGCATGCGAGCGCGGGTCAAGATCTGGATTCAACTCGCCATCGCATTGGTTGCCGCCGTCCTGTTGTACTGGGTAGTGAACGAACGGCACGGCTGGGTGGCCGTGCCGACGGTCCCTCTTCTAGTCGATATTGGCCTCCTGTACATCCCGGCGGCCGTCATTCTGATCACGGGGTCCGCCAACGCCGTGAATCTGACCGACGGCCTCGACGGGCTGGCAGGACTCATCGCGGCCACCGCCTTCGTCGCCTATGGCATCATCGCCTTTCTGCAGGATCAGCAGTTTCTGGTCGTATTCAGCTTCATCGTGATCGGATCGACCTTCGGCTTCCTGTGGTACAACGCCAAACCGGCGCAGATGTTCATGGGCGACGTAGGCGCACAGGCCCTGGGCGCGGCCCTGGGCGTCGTGGCCCTGATGACCAACCAGTGGCTCATCTTTCCGATCATCATCGCCATTCCGGTGGCGACGGAACTCTCGACCACCCTTCAAGTGCTGTACTTCAAGGCCACTGGAGGCCGGCGTTTGTTCAAAATGGCTCCTCTGCACCACCATTTCGAGCTGATCGGCTGGAGCGAGACACAGATTGTCCAACGCTGGTGGCTCATCGCCATGTTGACGGCGATGATCGGCATCGCCTTGGCGCTGGTCTAAACCGCGGGACAAGAATACAGCGAGCAAGATGATTTAAGGATTGGCAGGAATTAATGCAAATGGACCCGCTAAACGGCAAAAGACTCGTGATTCTCGGTATGGCTCGTCAGGGCACAGCCCTGGCGCGCTTTGCCGTGGGCGTGGGGGCGTTTGTCACCCTGTCCGACATGCGCCCGGCCGACCAACTGAGTGCCGGTCTGGAATCATTAGCAGATCTGCCGGCCGAGCGCCTGCATTTTGTGCTGGGACATCATCCATTTGAATTGCTCGATGCCTGTGACGTGCTGTCTATCAGCGGCGGCGTTCCGGTCGATGCGCCGATTGTCGTGGAGGCCCGGAAGCGAGGCATCCCGCTGACCAACGACTCGCTGGAATTCATGCGCCGCACGCCCGCCCTCGTCGTCGGCATCACCGGTTCGGCCGGCAAGACCACGACAACGGCGCTCGTGGGCCAAATGGGCCAGAAGTCGAACCGGCGCACGTGGATCGGCGGCAACATCGGACGGCCGCTGATCACGGATTTGGAACACATATCCGCCGGCGACTTGGTCGTGAAAGAGCTTTCCAGTTTCCAACTGGAGATATGGGCGCAGTGCAGCCCGCCGGTGGCCGCCATATTGAACATTACACCCAACCACTTGGACCGCCACAAGACCATGGCTGACTACGCCGCGGCCAAGGGTAACATCTTGCGCTTCCAGAAGCCCGACGACATCGCCATCCTCTCGGCCGACGATCCCGGCTCGATGGCGATGCACCAACTGGTGCGAGGACGCCTCCGGCTGTTCAGCGCTCATCACCCCGTGGACGACGGCGCCTTCGTTCGGGACAACCAGATCTGGCTCAAGGACAGCCACGGCGAAAAGGCGCTTTGCCCGGTTTCAACGGGCCGCCTGCTGGGTGCCCACAACGTTTTGAATACGCTGGCGGCAGTCACCGCCGCCGACTCGGCCGGATTGCCCCACGAGGCCATCGTCGAGGGGATTCGCCTGTTCGACGGCGTGCCCCACCGGCTGGAAATCGTCCGGCGGCTCAACGACATACTGTATGTGAACGATTCCATCGCCACCGCACCCGAGCGCGCGCTGGCAGCGATGCGAGCGTTCGAAGAACCGATTATCCTGCTGGCCGGCGGCCGGGACAAGGACATGATTTGGGATCGATGGGCGCGGCACGTGGCTCGCCGCGCCAAGCACGTCATCCTGTTCGGCGAGTTGGCGCCCTCGATGGCCGCCCACCTCGGAGAGGCGGCATCGCCTATCATCGTCGATACCCTGGCCGAAGCCGTCTCCGTAGCCCACGACAAGGCGTCGCCGGGCGACGTAGTACTGTTATCGCCCGGCGGCACCAGCTTCGACAGCTACACCGATTTTGTGGAACGAGGCGAGCACTTTCGATTATTGGTTAGAGATCTGGAGTAACGCGAGGAGAGACGACAATGGCAGCTATCAATGTCGTGAAAAAACGGGGGACATCCCTATGGGCGGGGCGCAACAAGTTTGCCTTCGATTACTGGCTGTTGCTGGCGACAGGCGCCCTGCTGGTCATCGGCTTTCTCATGGTCTACAGCACCACCTTTGACCTGGGCGACCGCTTCGAGTCCAATCCGGTCTACTTCGTCATGCGCCAGCTGGCCGCGTTTGGCCTGGGCCTGGCGGTGATCATTGTCCTCATCCAGTTCGATTACCACATCCTGCGCTACGCCTCAGTGCCCCTCATCCTGGTGACGATGCTCATTTTGTTCCTGATGCTCATATTCGGGCAAGTCGACGAGTACGGCGCGATTCGCACGCTGTCCGCCGGCTCATATCAGCCTTCGGAATTAGCCAAGTTGGCGATGATCCTCTACATCGCCCATTGGCTGGATTCCAAAGGCGAACGGATCAAGACCCTGAACTATGGTCTGTTTCCCTTCGCAGCGATCACTGGCATCATGTTCGGCCTGATCGTCTTCCAACCGGCACTCAGCGCGGCTATCCTGATCGTCATGATCAGCTTCACCCTGTTCTTCGTGGCCGGAGCCGATCTGAAGCAAGCGATGATCGCCGGGGCGCTGCTGATGGGCGTGATCGTGATCATGATGTTCGCCCTGCCCCATGCCTCCCAGCGAATTGACGACTTCATGACCGGCTTTCGCGATCCGCAACAGGCGAGTTATCAGGTGAGGCAAGCCCTCGGCGCTCTGGCAAACGGCGGCTATTTCGGCGTGGGTCTGGGCAAAGGTGATCAGAAGTTCGGCCCACTACCGTTGGCCCATACCGACGGCGTATTCGCCATCGTTGGCGAGGAAACCGGCTTGCTGGGTTCAGTGGGCGTTGTGTTGCTGTTGGCCTTCCTGGCCTGGCGCGGCTTCCGGGTCGCCACGCGGGCGCGAGACACCTATGGGTTTCTCCTGGCCGTAGGCGTCACCGTCTGGATCGCCTACCAGGCTTTGATCAACATCGCCGTCATCACGGCCGTCATCCCCTTCACGGGCATGCCGATGCCGTTTCTCAGCTACGGCGGTTCGTCGATGCTGATGACGATGATTGGTATCGGCATATTGCTCAACGTCTCTCGCGATGCAGCCCTCGGCCGTCATTCGAGCCGTCGGCAGCCGACAAACGGCTAACGGGACTTTGATGCGGGTTCTGGTCTGTGCCGGCGGAACCGGCGGCGGCATCTATCCGGCATTGGCCGCCGTGAAGGCCTTGCAGGCGCACGGTATCGTCGATGAAAATGTATTGTGGCTCGGCACAAAAGGCGAGATGGAAGAAACGTTGGTAACGAGAGCGGGTTTGAGACTGGAAACGATTTCCGGCGGGCCAATTGTCGGCGTGCCCTGGTCGATGCGCGCGCGCAACGCGTTGAAGCTGGCGCGTGGCATCGGAGCCGCCTCCGACCACGTGCGCCGCTTCCGGCCAAACGTCATGTTAATGACCGGCGGCTACGTGGCCGTGCCGGTCGCCGTGGCCGCCCGCCGCCACCAGATTCCCATCGTCATCTACCTGCCCGACGTCGAACCCGGCAGCTCGATCCGCTTCGCCGTGCCCTTGGCACGCCGCATCGCCTGCACCACCGACGGCTCGCGCGCTTACGTTCCGGCCGAAAAAGTGGTCGTAACCGGCTACCCGGTCCGCCCCGACATCCGCGCGGCCCGGCAGTTGACCAAGGAGCAAGCACTGGCTCGCTTCGATCTTGTCCCCGGCCGGCCCACGTTGTTCGTCTTTGGCGGCAGCCGGGGCGCGCGCACTATCAACCGCGCCCTCATGGCCGTCTTGCCGCAATTACTGGCCGACATACAGGTCATTCATGTCAGCGGCACGCTTACCTGGCCGGAAGTCGAAGCCAACGCGGCCACGCTGCCCGCCGGCCTTCGCGCTTATTACCGACCCTACCCCTATCTCCACGACGATATGGGGCCGGCATTCCGGGCGGCCGATCTCGTCCTGGCGCGCGCCGGAGCCAGTATGCTGGGCGAGTGCCCGGCGTTCGGCTTGCCGTCGATCCTCGTACCGCTGACCTTTGCCTGGCGCTATCAAAAAGTCAACGCAGACTACCTCACCGCGCATGGCGCCGCCGTGCAGCTGACGGACGAAACACTGGCGGATTCACTCCAGCCCACAGTTCGAAAATTATTGTTCGATTCGAAAAAACTGGCCCTGATGAGCACCGCCGCGGCCACACTCGACAAACCGGATGCGGCCACCGAGTTGGCCCGGGTAATTCTCGCAGAAGCGACACCCGACGATAAGGCGGCTTCACCATTGGCTCAGGAGGAGACCTCATGCTGAGTTTAACGACCGCATTTTGGGTCCTGGTATCCTTGTTTGCAATCGTCGGGATGATGCGCGGCTGGACCAAGGAAATCGTCGCCACAGCCTCAGTCATTCTGGCATTGTTCACCATCAATCAACTGATGAGCCCGCTGTTCGCTTTCATCGGATGGGACAACAACGTCATCCAGCCGGAAGAAATTCGCCGCTGGCAATTTTTCCTGATGTCCGCCTTCCTGTTAATCCTGGCGTTTACCGGCTACCAGGGGCCGACCCTGGCTCGCAGCCGCGTCGGCGACCGCCTGGCCCGGCGCGATGAGTTGCAAGACAAGCTGATGGGGTTTCTCGTCGGCGGCCTCAACGGCTGGCTCATCGTGGGATCGCTGTGGTCGTTTCTGGAGTTCAGGTTAGTAGCGGCCAACAACTGGGCTCGCTTCACGCCCGACATTCCCTATCCGTTTGATCCAACCCGGATTGTCCGCCCTGCTCCCGAACTGGCGACCATCGTCGACAATTTGCCGATCCCGTTCCTGACGCAATCGCCCTATATCCTGCTGCTGTTGCTAATTCTGTTTGTCATTTTCCTGTTAGTCGTCATGCTGTAGACCAGAATGATAGTGACCGAGAAAAAATCAGTGGGACTCGATCTCACACCTGGAATGCACTTGCACATCGTGGGCATCGGCGGGGCCGGCATGTCGGCCATCGCCCGCGTCCTGCTGGGGCGCGGCTTCCAGGTATCCGGCTCGGACCAGCAAGGCAACGCCCAAACAGACGCCCTGCTCGCGGCCGGGGCCACGATCCACATCGGCCACTCGCCCGAATTCGTCGACGGCGCGGACGTTATCGTCGTCTCTTCAGCCGTGCCGGCCACCAACCCCGAATGGGTCGCCGCGCTCAGTCGCGGGCTGCCCGTGCTCAAGCGCGCCGATCTGCTGGGCAAGTTGATGCAAGGCACGTTCGGCATCGCCGTGGCCGGATCGCACGGCAAGACGACGACCACCGGTATGATCGCCCACATCCTGATCGAAGGTGGGCTCGACCCAACGGTGATCCTGGGCGGCACGCTGGCGGAACTGGGCGGCAACGGCCGCTTCGGACACGGGCCGCACTTCGTGGTTGAGGCCGATGAATACGATCACATGTTTCTGGGTCTGCGGCCACAAATGGCGGTGATCACCAATATCGAGCATGATCATCCCGATATGTTCCCGACAGCAGCCGACTATCGTGACGCCTTTAACCAATTTGTTGCGCTTCTGCCGCCGGACGGCCGCCTCATTGTTTGTGCCGACGATCCCGGGGCGGCCGAGTTGCCGGCCACCCTCCAGCCGGCCGGCGTCCGCGTGATCAGCTACGGTCTGGGCCAACCCAGCGGGAAGCAACCGGACATGCAAGCGCTTGATGTGCGGCCAAACCAGATGGGCGGCTCGGACTTCGTCGTCGAGGTGGCCGGCCAATCGGTGGGCCTGGCCCGAATCCGCCTACCGGGCCTGCACAATGTGCGCAACGCCCTGGCCGCCTTTGTGGTGGCCCTCGAACTGCCCATCGACTTCGCCCAGGCATGTCGCGCCCTGGCCGGCTTTGGCGGCGTCCAGCGGCGCTTCCAGCTCATCGGTGAGGCGGGCGGCGTGACCATCATCGACGATTATGCCCATCACCCGACTGAGATCAGGGCGACGCTGGCCGCCGCCCGGCAGCGCTACCCGGGCCGTCGCTTGTGGGCCGTCTGGCAGCCACACACCTACAGCCGAACGCGCTTGCTGCTCGACGAGTTCGCCGCCAGCTTCGCCCAGGCCGATCGAGTGGTCGCCCTGGATATTTACGGCAGCCGGGAGCCAGTCGATCCGGCCATCACGACCGGCGGGGTTGTGGAGCGAATGGAACACCCCAACGCGGTCCACATCGCCGACCGGCGGGACGCGGCCGATTATTTGCTGGAGCGACTACGTCCCGACGATGTCGTGCTGACGTTGGGTGCGGGCGATGGCAACGTGATCGGGCACTGGGTTCTGGAAGGGTTACAAGATCAGTTAGGAAACAAGAGAAAATCAGCCACATGAAACTCATGACGACTGTCCAAACGGTAGAAAGGTTGCGCCAGACATTCGGCGAACAGTTGCACGTAAACGAGGCGCTGGCTCGCTACACCACCGCCCGTGTGGGCGGGTCGGCTGAGTTATTCCTGACAGTGACCACGTCGGAAGAACTGCTGACGGCCGTCGAAATGGCCTATAGTGCCGGGGTTTCCTATTTCGTTCTCGGCGGTGGCTCCAATATTATCATCGCCGATTCCGGGATCACTGGGCTTGTCGTCCTGAACCGGGCGCGACGCGTAAACTTCCGCCACAGTGGGGCCGGTGTCGTCTGCACGGCCGAATCGGGCGCCAATCTCTCCGCGCTGGCTCGTCAATGCATCAGTAAAGGGCTGGGCGGGCTGGAATGGGCCATCGGCGTGCCCGGAACGGTCGGCGGTGCCGTCGTCGGCAATGCCGGTGCCCACGGCGCGGACATCGACGGCCAACTGCTGGCGGCCACCGTTTGGGAACCGGGCCGCGGCGTCTTCGTTTACAATCGAGAGGACATGAAGTACGGCTATCGCGACAGTGTACTTAAACACGATGCGCTCGCGGGCCGCCCCCGACGAGTGGTCCTGGCTGCCGAATTGCAACTGAAACCGGAGGCCGTCGACGTCTTGTCGGCTCGCGCCGAGGGGTTTAACGCCCACCGCAAAGACCGCCAACCCGGTGGGGCCAGCACGGGTTCGATGTTCAAGAACCCCGAAAATTATTATGCCGGCTACCTGATTGACACCGCGGGCCTGAAAGGGTTGCGTATCGGCGATGCCCTGATCTCGGAAAAACACGCCAACTTTTTCATCAATGCGGGCGAGGCCACGGCCGAGGACATTCGTGCCCTCATCGCCGAAGCCTGGAACAGCGTCCGCGAACAGTTCGGGATCGAGATGGAACTGGAAGTCGAACTCGTGGGCGACTGGGCTTTTGAATAAATCAGAAATGACGAATTGGGATTAAGAATCTATCGCTACCAACTGCTTAACGACGATCAATGACTAGCAACCAGCCCAAAATCCGTATCGGCGTCCTCTATGGCGGACGCTCCGGCGAACACGAAGTCTCGCTTCGTTCGGCGCGTTCGGTGATGGAATCGCTCGACCCCACCCGCTACGAGGTCGTGCCGATCGGCATCACCAAGGAAGGTCGCTGGGTAGCGACGGGGATCGAAGCCTTGACCGCCGGCACGGTGTCCGGCAGTGGGCGCTCGGCCACCTTGCTGCCGGAGCCGTCCGATGCGTCCCTGATGGCTGTGGACCCCACCGCCAATGACCCGGCCACCTCCAGCTTGTCGGTCATCACCGAACTGGACGTCGTCTTCCCGGTTCTACATGGCCCCTATGGCGAAGACGGCACGGTGCAGGGACTGCTGGAGCTGGCCGGGCTGCCATACGTGGGTGCGGGTGTGGTCGGATCGGCCGTCGGCATGGACAAGGTCATCTTCAAACAGGTCATGATCGCTTGTGGGCTGCCGGTGTTGCCCTGGGTGATGTGCACGCGGCGTCAGTGGCAAGCCAAACCCGATGCGGTTATCGAGGCCGTCGAGACCGCCCTGCCCTACCCCGTCTTCACCAAGCCGGTCAATCTCGGCTCCAGCGTCGGCATCAGCAAATGCCACGATCGCGACGAATTGCGGGCCGGGCTGGACGAAGCGGCTCGCTTCGACCGTCGCCTCGTCGCCGAGCAGGGTATCAATCGGGCGCGCGAGCTGGAGGTATCCGTTCTGGGCAACGAGGAACCGGTGGCTAGCGTCGTGGGCGAGGTTCGGCCGCGCCGTGAATTCTACGATTACGTCGCCAAATATGTGGCTGAGCCGGGTTCTGAGGACGAGTCGGAACTGCTTATCCCGGCCAACCTCACCCCCGACGTGGCCGCGGCCGTGCGTCATCTAGCCGTGCAGGCTTATCAGGCTATCGACTGCGCCGGGCTGGGCAGGGTGGACATGCTGCTGGATGATCAGACCGGGCAGATTTATCTGAACGAAATCAACACCATTCCGGGCTTCACTACCATCTCGATGTACCCGAAGTTGTGGGCGGCGACGGGCATGAGTTATAGCGAACTGCTGGATCGGCTGGTCGATCTGGCGCTCGAACGCCACCGAGAAAAGGCGGCGTTGGCAACGTCAATCGATACAACCGCTTTGAGGGCGGTCGAGGGTTAATATGAGCACGCGAAAGACCAACGAAAAACAACGCCTGCGGAAGCAGCCGCGTATGCGTCGGGTCTATTCGGCTTCCTCGACACCTCTTCCGGGTCTGAAGATGCCCAAGACGGCCGCCAAACGCAAACGGCGCAACAGCCGGCAACGCCTCAGCCGCCCCATGGCCGGAGTGAGAGGCGTGGTGCTGAATTCGCGCTGGATCAGTCTGGCCGTGGCCGCCTTGTGCGTCTACGCCCTGTTTATCATCGGCGGCGACGATCGCTTCTACCTCAACTATATTCCGGTCGAGGGATCATCCACCATCGACATCAACAGTATCGTCGCCGAAAGTGGCCTGGCCGGTCGCCACATCTTTGCCGCCGACCCACAGGAAGCCGCCGACCGGATCAGCGAGATCGGCGGGGTCGTCACGGCCACAGTCACACTCCACTGGCCCAACGACGTTATGATTCGCATCCGCGAGAAACCACCGCTGGCGACCTGGCAAGAAGGGGACAAGACCTTCTGGATCGATGAAGACGGCCAGCTAACCACCTCGCGGGCGCAAACAGTCGGCCTGCTGAACATCATCTCCGAGGCGCCGCCGGACTCAGCAGCGCCGGACGCCATCCGGGAGAAGGTTGACAAGATCATTGGCACAGAGGAAGCCGGCGAGCCCGTGACCGACGAGAGCGAGACCACCACCGACGAGGAAACCGTCGCCAGCCGCGCCGCGTTTGTGCCGCGTGATGTCCTGGCCGGCGCGTTGCAACTGCGCGAACTGCGGCCGAACATCGACAAACTCTATTACAAGCCGTCCGATGGATTAGGCTATCAGGATGGTCGCGGCTGGACCGCCTATTTCGGGACGGGACGGGACATGCACCAAAAGCTGGTCGTCTACGAGACGATCGTGGCAAATTTGTTGGAACGCGGCGCTCGACCGGCATACATCAGCGTGGCCAACCAGTACAAGCCGTACTACAGGCTGGTTCCGTAGAACGGGGAACAGGATATGGAAGACATCGTTTTTGGGATTGACATCGGCACGACCAAAATTTGTGCGCTGGTGGGCGCAGTACGCAATCGGGAAATGCGTATCATTGGCCTGGGCATGCAGCCGTCGGCCGGCATGCGCAAGGGGATGATCGTCGACGTGCCCTCAGCGTCGGTAGCCCTGGCCGCGGCCGTGGAAGCGGCCGAGGAAACATCCGGCTACCAGCTATCGCAGGCTTTGGTCAGCATCGCCGGCGAACACATCAGCTCAACCAACAACAGCGGTCTGGTGGCTATCAACCGCAACGACGACGGCGTCACCGCCCAGGACATCGACCGCGCACTGGAGACGGCCCAGGCCATCCCCATTCCCAGCAATCGCCAGATCATCCACCTGATCCCGCGCCATTACACCATCGACGACCACGCCGGCGTGCGCCAGCCATTGGGCATGCACGGCTTCCGCCTGGAGATCGAGGCCCACATCGTGACCGGGGCCACCTCGGCCCTGCTGAATCTGAAGCATTGCACCGAGTCGGTGGGCATCCGGGCCGAGGAAATGGTGCTCAACGCCCTGGCCTCGGCCGAGGCTGTGCTGGAGCCGGCCGAGCGGGAAATGGGCGTACTCATTGCCGACATCGGCGGCGGCACGACTGATCTGGCACTCTATAAGCAGGGCACCGTGTGGCACACCAAGGTTATTCCCATCGGCGGCCACCACATCACCAACGACATCGCCATTGGTTTGCGTGCCCCGTATGAGGTCGCCGAAAAGGTAAAGATTCAATATGGCGATTGCCGCCCGGCCGACATCGACCCCGATTTCGTTTTCACTGTCGAGCCATTCGGGGGCGAGAAAATCCAGGTCGGCCGACAGGACCTGGCCCAGGTCATCGAAGCGCGGGTAGAAGAAATCTTCCATCTCATCCTGAAAGATATTCAGCAGACCGGCTACGACGAGTATTTGCCGGCGGGTCTCGTCCTGACGGGCGGGACCGCACTACTGCGCGGCATCACCGACGTTGCCGAGCGCGTTTTGAATGTTCCGACCCGCGTGGCCACGCCTAAAAACCTGGTCGGCCTGGTCGATTCATTACACAGCCCGGCCTATGCCACGAGCGTAGGCCTGCTGCGGTGGGCCGCCATGGACCACCACCGTTATCAACCGCACATCCAGGCTCCCAGCCAATGGGGCCGCCGGGTGAGCAGCATCCTGAGGACCTTGCTGCCGGAGTAGTGGCCGGCAGTTATGTCAATGTTTAGTTTATTGGAAATCTTTAGTTAGAGGGGTTAAGAGATATGAACGCGGATTACAGAGGGAGAGATGCACAGCGAATGCCGGCCACCGAAGGCTCGGCCCTGATTCGGGTCGTCGGCGTGGGGGGCGGCGGCAGCAATGCCGTGAACCGCATGATCAACGAAGACATCGTTGGCGTGGAGTTCATCGCCGTCAATACCGACCAACAGGCGCTGCTCGGCAGCAACGCCCCCATTCGAATCGCCATCGGCGAGCGCACGACGCGCGGCCTGGGCTCCGGGGGCGACCCGGAGACTGGCGCGCGCGCGGCCGAGGAATCCATCGAGGAGCTGCGCCAAACGCTGCAAGGGTCCGATATGGTCTTTGTGACGGCCGGCATGGGCGGCGGCACGGGCACGGGCGGCACGCCCATCGTGGCCCGCGCCGCGCGCGACGCCGGCGCGCTGACCATCGGTGTCGTCACCCGCCCCTTTGGGTTCGAGGGGTCACAGCGGTCGCGATCGGCCGAGGCGGGCATCGAGCAGCTGAAGGAGCACGTCGATACGCTGATCGTTATCCCGAACGACCGGCTGTTGGAAACGGCCGACAAGCGCATGTCACTGCTCGATTCGTTCCGGATGGCCGACGACATTCTGCGCCAGGGCATCCAGGGCATCAGCGAGTTGATCACCGTGCCCGGCCTCATCAACCTGGACTTCGCCGACGTCAAGACGATCATGTCGATGGGCGGCGCGGCGTTGATGGCCGTGGGCGAGGCCTCCGGCGACGAGCGCGCGCGCGACGCCGCGACACAGGCATTGTCGAGTCGCTTGCTGGATGTATCCATCGACGGCGCGCGCGGCATCCTGTTCAACGTCACCGGCGGCCCCGATCTGACGCTGTACGAAATCAACCAGGCCGCGGCCATCATCCGCGAAACGGCGCACCCCGATGTCAACCTGATCTTCGGCGCCGTCATCGACGAAAAGATGACCAACAAACTGCGCATCACCGTAATCGCCACCGGCTTCGAGCACACCACACCGATGCGCCAGATGGCTTCGGTCGCCGGCAGCCAGTCGAGCCGCATGATGCCGAATCGGCCGCCCGCGCGCGAGTCGGTCCCGGCCAACGCGCCGGCCGCCAATACGCCCAACGCTCGCCCGCAGAGCCCGCAGCAGGCGCGCCCGGGCAACCAGGATGCGTATCGGTTCAACGATCTGGAAGTGCCGGCCTTTTTGCGCAAGCGACAGTAGGTTATGAATTCAGCCATTGTCCTCTGTTGTCTCCGTGGTAGAATATGGCAGGAAACGGCATATATTGGGGTGATCAAGGGTCGCCTGGCACAATATATGCCGTATCCGGCCATTTCAGCCCGAACAGCATATGGAGGCCAGGGTCATGCGGTGTCCCTATTGTCACTACGAGAAAACGCACGTCATCGATACCAGCCACGACCGCCGAGGCGGCACGCGCCGCCGGCGGGTCTGCGAGGCCTGCGGCCAGCGGTACACGTCCTATGAGCGGCCGA
>JACKBY010000033.1 GCA_020634335.1 Promineifilum sp.
ACCGGCCTGCAAGAGTTCCCGGCGATGGTCGCGAGTACTTTACAAACCTGGCTCTCAGCCTTTGCCCAATGGGTGGGGAATAGTATCGCCCTCTTGGTGATTATCGGCCGCGCGATAGTCACTCATATCGTAACGGGCCTCGCTGATTTCTGGACAAATGCGGTGACGACAGTATCCGGCTGGTTTACGAGCCTTAGCACCTATATCGGCGGAAAGGTGGCTGAATTGACGGCTCTCGGCCGATCGATTGTTGACGGACTCGTGGCTGGGGTTGTCGCTGCCGGCGCGGCGCTGGCTGCGGCAGCGGGAGGTGTCGTATCCGGTGCCATCGCTGCCGTCCGCGCGGCGCTGGGCAACCCGCACTCCCCCGCCCCCGCTCTCATCCCTCTCGGCAGCAGTATCAGCGAAGGTCTGGCCTACGGTATCTCGCAAAGCGCCGGCCTGGTCGTGTCGGCCATCCAGGAAGTCGCAACTTCCACGGAGATCGCCGGCATCAAGGAATTCACGGAGGCCCTAAAGAGCATTGCCGAGGCGATGGCCCCGGCGATGGCGGCGATTGTCATGATCCTGGCCTTTGACCCCGGCGACGCTACCGGCCTGGCGGCGGCCGTGGCCAAGGTGGCCGAGTTGGTGCGCATCATCGTCTCCGGCTTCACGGCCGCAAACGACCAGACCGATGAGGCTCTGGCGGCGGTCGGCGAGTTCGTCAGCGCCGGCAGCAGCATTGTCGACCTGATCGGCCAGTCCATGGGCATCATGGCGCAACTGGCCGCCATCACCTTGCCCGACGTGAACGGGGCGATGCTGGAGAACCTGGCGCGCTTGCGCGATTTCGTGGCCTCACTGGTGGCCGGTTTCGGCCTGGCCGCGGTCGAGCTGTCGGCCCTCTCGCCTATCGTCAAGGATTTTGCCGACGCGGCCTCGAGCGTCATCGACTTGATCGAGCAAGCGCTGCCGGCCATCGCCGCCCTATATGCAGTCGATTTGTCGAAGTACACGGCCTCCTATCATCTGGCCGACCAAATGATCATTTTCAGGAAGGTGATCAAGGAGCTGGTCAAGCAGTTCATCGACTCCGCGGCCGAGTTCTCGTACATGAGCGATGCGGTTCAGAGTTTCACTGACGCGGCTAGCTCGATTGTAGACCTCATCGCCCAGGCCCTGCCGGTCATCGCGGTGCTGTTCTCGGCCGACCTGTCGAAGTACGTGTCCAGCTACCACCTGGCCGATCAGATGATCATTTTCCGAAAGGTCATCAAGGAGCTGGTCAAGCAGTTCATCGACTCCGCGGCCGAGTTCGCCTTCATGAGTGATGCAGTCCAGAGTTTCGTCGCCGCGGCAGAGTCGGTCATCGGCTTGATTGACCAGGCTCTTCCGGCTATCGCTACGCTGTTCTCGGCCGATCTGTCGAAGTACGTAGCTGATTATCACCTGGCCAACCAGATGGTAATTTTCCGAAAGGTCATCCGGGAACTCGTCAATCAGTTCTCTATGGCCGCGGCCGAGTTCTCTTTCATGAGCGATGAGGTCATTCGCCTGGCCGACGCGGCCGGGTCCATCCTCGATCTTCTGACGCAGACGATGGATGTCATGGGACAGGTAGCCGGGTTCACCGGATTCGGAGGCGACATCTCCGGCCGTTTGACGCTGCTGGGCGAAATGCTGGTGTCGATTGTCGTCACGCTGGCGAACAGTCTGGCGGCGGCCTCGGCGCAGTCGGGCGCGGCGATTACGGCGGCAGCGGCGCTGGCCGATTCGGTCGGTCAGCTGCTGGATGTTGTGGAGGCTGGCGTTGACGCGCTGGCGGCGTTGAGCACCTTCGCCCCCATCGCCGGAATACAGACGGCGGCGATGACCTTTGCCAACCAGCTGGTGGCCGTATTACAGGAGCTGGCCGGCGCGTTCTCCACGGCGGCCACCAATGCCGGGGCGGCGATTAACCAGGCGGCCGAATTTGCCGACCAGGCCGCGGACATCCTTGATGTGGTAGAGCCGGGCCTGGAGGCGCTGGCGGCGCTGAGCACCTTCGTGCCCATCGCCGGGATTCGCGAGGAAGCGCGAGCCTTTGCCTATCAACTTGTGGCCATATTACGAGAGCTGGCCGGCGAGTTCTCGACCGCGGCCGCCAATGCCGGCGCTGCGATAGCCCAAGCGGCCGAGTTCGCCGACCGGGCCGGCGACATTCTGGACGTCATCGAGCCGGGTCTGGACGCGCTGGCGGCGCTGAGCACCTTCGTGCCCATCGCCGGGATTCGTTTGGAGGCGATGGCCTTCGCCAGTCAGCTAGTGGCCGTGTTGCAAGAGTTGGCCGGCGCGTTTTCCACCGCCGCCGTCAATGCCGGCGCGGCTATAACTGAAGCCGCCGAGTTCGCCGACCGGGCCGGCGATATTCTGGACGTCGTCGAGCCGGGCCTGGAGGCGCTGATGGGGCTGGCGAGCTATGTCTCGACGACCGGAATCAATGCGGCTGTACAGTCATTCGCGGCCGATCTGGTTCTCGTGGTTCAGGCGCTGGGCACGGCGTTCGCCGCGGCATCGACGGCGCTGGGAGCCGCGGCGGATCAGGCGGCGTCCTTTGCTGATAGCGCCAAGGACATCGTCGACGTCGTCGAGCCAGGCATTGAGGCTCTGTCCGCGTTGGCCGGCTACGTGAGCGCATCGGGAGTACGCGAGAGGACACAGCAGTTTGCTGCCGATCTGGTAACTGTCATTACCGCACTTGCCAATGGCCTGGCCGCCTCCGGCCTGGCGGCGAATCAGGCCGTCACCGAGGCTGCAGCGCTGGCGGACAAGCTGACCCAAATTCTTGACGTCGTGAAGCCGGGGGTCGAGGCACTGGCAGCCTTGGCCGATTACACCTCCGGTGCAAACCTGCAGGCCAAGACGCAGCAATTCACGGCCGACCTCATAAGCGTCACCCAGGCACTGGTGACCGGATTGACGCAATCGGCGCTGGCGGCGGGCACGGCCCTGGCCCAGGCCGGAATCATGGCGCAAAACATCTCCAAGCTGTTCGAGGTCATCGTGCCCGCGCTGGAGGCGCTGGAGGCGCTGGCAGCTTACTCGGCCGCTTCGGACGTCCGGGCCAATGCCGCGCAGTTCACGGACGACCTCGTCGCTGTGGCCAATACATTGGTGACCGGTCTCAATCAGGCGGCGACCTCGATGGGGCAGGGCGCCATCGCCGCGGCGCAGGCATTCGCCGCGGCCGTGACGGGTATCGTGAAAGAGGTCGACGCAGCGATGAACGGTCTCGTGGCTCTGGCCGGCCTGCCGACGCCACCCATCGAGCCGACGCTCAATTACATCGTCCAATCGTCGCAACAAATAACCAGTTCCTTCTCGGCCGCCGGCGACATCGGCGCGGCGGTGGTCTACGCGGCCAATTTCCGGCTTAACCTGATCCAACTGGTGCAGGAAGTGCAGGGGGCGGTGGCCCAGATCGCGGCGCTGGCGGGCACGTCTACCAGCGGCTCGATCGGCGGAGCGCTGGCAGCCATCGCCAACGCCATGAGTAACACGGTCGGCCAGTTCTCCGGCGCGGGCCAGCAACTGGCAGCGGCTTTTACGGAAGCGATCAAGACGGGGATCGTCGCTGGCGCTGCCCCGGCCGCGGTCAGCACTTCGATGGTCATCGGCGCGGCCATCTCGGCGGGCACGACCGTGGCCAAGGGCGGCGTGGCCGTGGGGATAGCACTCATTGCAGCAATTACATCCGGCGTGTCCAGTGGGCAAAACTCGGTGGTCAATGCGGTGGTGCAGGTCGTGAACGCGGCTATATCGGCCGGGCTGAACGAGGCCAAGAAGGCCGGCAGCATCGGGCAAGAGGTCATCCGGGCGGCGCTGGCCGAGATCAACGCCGGGCGTAGTTCGCTGGATTCGGCCGGCTCGGCCGCCGGGTCGGCCATTATCGACGGAATGGTGCGGGCGATCTCCAGTGGGCAATCGCGGCTGGTGAATGCGATTAAGGCGGCCGTCAGCGCGGCCGTGGCCGCGGCAAAGGCCGCGTTGGGGATCGCGTCGCCGTCTAAGGTGGCGCTGGCCCTGATGGGCAACTTCATGAAGACGGCCGCGGGCGCACTAGGCGATCCGCGCGGTCTGGTGAGCGCCGTCGACCAGTCGATGACCCGCATGGTCGGGGTGGCCGCGCATCGCCTGGCCCAATCACAACTAGCCGCGCCCGTGGCAATGCCCATGGCATCACTGGCCGGCGGCATCTCGCCTCGCATTTACCCGATGCCGGAGACCGGCTCGGGGCGGTCAATTGTGACCGCCGGCGGCGGCGACTTTAATCTGACGATCAACATCAACGGCGGCGACCATAGCTTGAGCGACATCAAGCGTCAGGTGCAGCAGGCCGTGAGCGACGCCATGGCGCAGCAGGGCCGACGCGCCGACGCGGTCAGGAGGATGCGATGAGCTACTCCGTTCTGGAACTGGTGGGGAAGAACCTGACGATCAACTTGCTGGACGGCGTCAATTACGCGCTGGTGCAGTGGGCGCCAAGCGTGTCGGCGCGCGACCGTTCGCTTCTGGGCAACTATTCGCCGTACCTGAACGTGTCCGAAGTGCTGACCGTCAACGTGTTCGGCGAGAGTGTCACCGAGGCGCTGCAAGCGCTGGACGACATCAACATCGTTCTGGAGCAGGCGGAGGCCTGGTCGCTGGGCGACGCTGTGGAGCCGGTGCTGATGCGCGTGCAGATGCTCGGCAGCAGCCTGGACGAGCCGTTGGAGGCGGTGGTGCTCGGCCGCCCCGGCGACGAGTCGCCGATGATGCTGCAGCCGTCTTTCAATCAGGATTTGTTAATCTATGAGATTTCCAACGTCGAGATTCGGCTGGTGCGGCGCGGGCTGTGGCTTGGCGAGGAAGTGGAGCGGTCGCTATCGAGCGCGCTCACAAATCCGGCCGTGATGACGGTCAACATGGGCGAGCGAGTGAATCGCCTGTCACCGACGACGCTGCGCGTCACGGGATTCGGCCCGGGCACGCCGATGATCGGCGGCGGGTTTTTGCTCGTTAGCGGCACGCCGGCAGCGAGTTCCCAGGGCCGGAACATCGGCATCTACGGCGCAGCTTCGATGTCGAGCTCCGAGTTTGACGTGGAGGACGATTCAGCCAACAACGCTCACTTCGATGACATCCTGCAGATCGACGCCGCGGCCCACGCCACCGGCACCATCCTTATCCCCGGCATCTATGCTGAGGTGTCGCGGATTAGCATTTTTGCCGCCGTGCGCAACAACAGCACAACGACCACGTGGCGTGTGCGGGCCAAGAGCACCGGCTACGTGACAGCCGTGGGCGGCTGGCGGACTATCGACGCGCTAAGCCAGGATCCGCGCATCATCTACGTGGGAACGCCGGCCAACCAGTCAGGCGCGCACATCAACGTTGCTCTGGAGTTTGTCGCCTCGGCCAACAGCGGCACGCTGGACGTCAACTATGTGGTCGTCCTCGGGCATGACCCCAGCACGAGACACGTAACCATCAGGGCCGGCGACTACAGTGCCGAATCGTTCCCGCGCGCGCTGGTTGTGGCCGATCGGGCAACGACGCACCGGACGCCACTTATCTACATCGAGACGGTGACCGAATAATGCAAATCTATTCCGTTTCCACCAGCTCGATCAAGGCAGCAACCTCGCGGTCGGTTCAAATTGATTTGCCGACCGACGGCGGCACGCGCGTCTACGTTTTCGTCCACGCCGGCCGCGCCAGTTCGACGGACACGTCGTTTGTCCTTCTCTCGGCCACGTTGGGTGGCCAGGCGATGTCACTGGTGACGAGCCTGACGCAGACGTCGAGCAACCGACTATACCGCGAGTACCTGTACGAAGTAATTGATCCTGTGGACGGCGGCGGCAATCCGACCACGCAGACGCTGACGGTCCTGTTCAACCGCAGCGTTAACCTGATCGGGCTGACGACCATCATCGTCACGGGGGTTGTGGAGCGTGGCGCGGCCGTCAGTGATTCGGCCGACAACAACAACAGCATCGACGTCGACGTCACGACCACACTGTTCCCGGGCATCATTCTGGCCGGCGGTCATATTCGGCGGCGTCTCGACAGCGGGAACTACGATAGTCTGGCGGCCACAGACGACGCGGTGCAGTTGGTTAAGTACTCCACGGGCACGGCCGATTTTGTTGATCTGAATATTTTCGCCGGATCGGCCGTGGCCGACGCCGCGGCGACTTACACGATGGGGTGGGAGTGGGCGGACAACGACCTCACTGCATTAATCGCTGTGCCGCTTTACGGCGCGGTAGAGGTTGCCGAAGCCGAACTCTCGGCCATTGACCCCGAAGTCGTCATCGGCACGGCGACGCTCGACGGGCTGTTGGCCGAAGCCGAGTTCTCCGGCGTGGACCCGGAAGTCATTTTGGGTTCTATCCCGCCCGTCCAGGTGAGCGGCGACGGGAGGCTCTATCTTTCCACGTCGGCGCAGAACATTACGGTGCTCCTGCTGGCGACGGCGGGCGAGTTATGGACGATTGCCGACGCGGCTGATGCAGTCGAGCAGCTGGGACTGACGGTTACACGGAGGAAGGGCTATCTGACGCCCTTATAGTCTTATGGCTATATTCACCAAAGCCATAGCCGCATCGGCCGACGACGGCTTTGAGTCGTCCGGCACGATGGACGTGACCGGCAACGTCATCAATATCAACGGTCCATCCATGCTCGGCTTTTGGCGGATCACCGACGTCGCGATCCCGCCGGGTAGCACGATCAACTCGGCGACGCTCGCTCTTAATTTCATTTCCGGCTCGTTTGACGATCCAAATGTGACCATCTATTGCGAAGATGTCGACGATGGGGCGGGCCTCACCGCGACAACCAATGACATCAGCGGCCGAACGCTGACGACGGCCTCTACGACATGGAACGCCGGCGGAATCGGCACCGGGATCAAGACTTCGCCGTCGTTTGCCTCGTCCGTGCAGGAAGTTATCGACCGCGGCGGCTGGGCGAACGAAAACAGCCTGGATGTGATATTTGCCGGCAACTCCGGATCATCGTTCCGCGTTTCGACCTGGGATAGCACAAACCCGGAGGCAGAGATCACGATTGACTATACCCCGCCGGCCAGCAGCGGGGCGACGGTGAAGGCCATGTACTACGCGCGACTGAGAGGTGTGTGATGTTTTTGAAACAATCAACGGCAGCAACTCTGGTGCTGGGGCCGTTCGTCGACGGCACTGATGGCGTGACGGCCGAAACCGGACTGACTATCGCCCAGGCCGACGTGCGCCTAAGCAAGAACGGCGGCGCGTTCGCGCAGAAAAACGAAAGCTCGTCTTGCTCGCATATGGAGAACGGCTACTACGCCTGCGCGCTTAACACGACGGATACGAATACCCTCGGCCGCTTGCGAGTCGCTGTCTCCAAGTCCGGTGCGCTGCCGGTGTGGATCGATGCCACCATTATGGCTGCCAACGTCTACGACTCGCTCGTCGGCGGCAGCGATAAGCTGCAAGTCCACACCGACGAGATAACGGCCGGCCTCATCACGGCAGCAACCATCGCCACGGGCGCCATCGACGCCGACGCCGTGGCCTCGGACGCAGTGTCTGAAATCCAGTCCGGCCTGGCTACGGCCTCCTCGTTGAGCACCGTAGCCGGCTATATCGACACAGAGGTGGCTTCAATTCTAGCCGCCGTCGATACCGAGATCGCGGCCATCAAGACCAAGACCGACAACCTTCCATCCGACCCGGCCGATCAGAGCGCCGTGGAGGCTGCCATCGCTGCCGCGCTGGCAGCGATAGGTCTTGACCATCTGCTGAGCACGTCCGTCGCCGGCGCGGACGTGGCCGACAACAGCATCATTGCCAAGCTGGCCTCCAAGAGCGGCACGGCCGACTGGGATACCTTCGACAATACGACTGACAGTCTTGAGGCCCGAGCCGATGACAAGGCCGGCTACATCCTGGCGGCGACCGGGTTGGACGCCGTGACGGTTGGCGAGGTCTCGTCAGGGTCTGAGCCGACGTCAATTACCGGCCTGATCCGCATGATCTACAACCGCCACTTCCGGCGCGCGGAGTTGACCGACACGACGCTCAAGACCTATGAGAAGGACGCTGTGGGCGGTAGCAGCGGCGTGCTGACGGCGCAGACCGTCTCCGACGACGGCACGACGCAAATTCAGCAGCAGGCGACATATCCGTAGGAATCGACATGCGATTATTTGGACGGGTTAACACGCAGGTTACGAATGAAGATCGGCCGTTCCTTTTCGCCGGCACGATCTTCACGCTGGCCTACCGCCTGCCGGTCGGCAGTGTGCCGATCTCCGGCGCATTGCTGCCGCCCGTTTTCAACCTGTCACCTCCCTTGGCAATGTTCGTGATGGACGTTTATGACGGATCTATCCTGGCCGACTGGACGGAGGCCGAGGATGTGACCTTCGGGACGAACGAACACGGCTTTGCCGAGCTGCGCGGCCGATACCCGATGAACCTCTACCAGGCGTTTACTTTCTACAATCTGAATGATCCGCCACACCTGGTCGTCACCGACGGCTTGAAGAAGGTTTACGAAGGCCGCCTGGAAGACATCGGCATCGACGAGCAGGGGGTAGCGTTTGGCGCCTTTGGTTACTGGCGTGCGCTCTCCGACCTTCGGGTGTCGGCCCTGTTCGCCGATTCCGACCTCTCCAACTGGTACAGCTTGACCGACGACGAGGTAGCCGGGGTGGTCCTAGATCGGTTCGAGGTCGATAAATACAACCGGCTGTATGCGGCCCCCAAGAAGGATGAGACATACAGTAGCGCCACCGCCTATTGTTCCTTCGGCTATCGCGTGCCCGACCTCAGCCTGACACAGATCGAGCGTGTGGTGTTCAACTTCGCCTTCGATATGCCTTCGCCGTGGAAGGTAGAGCTGGCCCGCTGCGACGCGGACTGGTCGGAACTGTCGGTCGTCTGGTCACTGACCGGCAACGGCTCGCTGCAAAGCGGAACCGGCCATGCCGTCGACGTCAGTCCCTGCGATGCCTTGCGGTTCACGCTCTTCTACAACGGTACCTCCGCCACCTATACGGGCGAGAGCGGTGACGATTATTTCCGGCTGACTAATCTCGTGGTGAGCGCCTTCGACGCGACGGACGTCTACGCCGACGACATCATGAAGGTGCTGGTCGAGGAGATTAGCACGCGCAATCCGTCACAGCTATCGGCCGACACCAGCCAGATTCAATCGCCGGGCCTGGCGCTGGCGGATGCTATTTATGAGGACGAGCGGCCGGCCGACATCGCCAACCAGTTGTCGGTCCTGGGTGATGATCAGGACGTGCCGCAACCCTGGACAGCCGCGGTTTGGGAAGACCGTCGGCTCCAGTTCGCGCCGAAAGGGGAGCGGGCCAATCACTGGTACGTCGACGTAGCGTCATTACAGATAGAGCGATCCTTTCAGGACGTCGTCAATACGGCCTACGGCGTCTACCGCGAGAACGGCCGCGGCAACCGGCGAACGGCCGAAGCATCGTCCGGCTTGTCGGAAGTCGTGAGGATGGAAGCGGTCGATACGACGACGACATCGGCAGGTACGGCCGTCGTTCATCGCGACGCTTACCTCTCCGACAGCAGCGTAACCCGCCCGCGGGCGACTCTGCGAACGCTGGGCTTGTTTGACGAGATGGGCGCGCAGCACCCCCTGTACCGCGCCCGCGCCGGCGATTATTTGACCTTGCGCAATCTACCGCCCGACCTGGGCGAGTTGAACAACTTGCGCACGTTTCGGATCGGCAGTACGCGCTACAACGCGGCAACCGACGAGCTGGAACCCGAACCTGAAACATCTATTCCAAGTCTGGCTATTCTGGTCGCCAGACGGGAGCAAGGAGTATAGCGATGGCATCATTTTGGACGACACGAGGCATCCGGCGTGCACAGGAAGGAACATTCCAGGGCGAGGCGCTGCCTGACAGCTTCTATGTGGCGTTGGTTAAGGCCACAACCGCGCCCACGCGCGCCACAACGGTGATGTCCGGACTGTCAGAGATAGCAACCGGCAGCGGTTACTCGTCCGGCGGGCTGGAGATCGAGCGGGACTCGGTCGACTTCGACACCCTCATCGAAGACACCGACGATTTCTTCGTCGACCTACAGTTAGCCGATGTGTCCTGGACGGCTACCGGCGGCTCGATTCCCGCATCAGGCAGCGGCGCTCGATACGCCGTGCTGACTGACGACAACCCGACGGTTGCCAACCGCGAGGTATGGTTCGTCTGGGACCTACAGGGCGAGCGGTCGGTGTCAGTCGGGCAGGCGCTCACGCTGCGCGATCTGACCATACGCAATAGGGCTGTCATTCCTGACTAGAAAGAGGACAAGGCAGAGCAATGGGTAATGTGGACGCGATAAGGCTGATCAATCTGGGGTTGCGACTGGTCATTGTGGCCTTGTGCGCGCTTGCCTGGGTGAAACGGCCGCACGTCCGGCTTTGGGTGATTCCACCGGCGACCTGGGCGTTGCATGGGGCTATCTATTATGCCGTGTTGGCGAGCGGATTGGTGATCAATTACACGATTCTCAGCCTATGGTCGGCCGCGCTGGGATTGCACATCGGCATTTTGATTCTCGGCGGAGTCTGGCTCTTCCTGTGGCCGGCTAAAGGGTGGCGGCCATGACACAGGATGCCTTGCTCGTACTTCTTCTAACACTAATCGCGGCCGTGCCGGGGCTAATTGCCATCTGGCTCTGGAAGCGCAGGGAAGAGACCGATAAATCTCAATACGATATTCAGGTTAAGTTGCGCCGGCAAATGCAAGAGCAGCTCGATTCGCAACAGCAGACCATTCGTTTCCAAACCAGGCGCATCGACGAGCTAGAAAAGAGCCGAGCGCGGGAGTTCGCAGAGTCGGAAATCCTGCGACAGGAGATGGACGACTTACGACAGGAAGTAGGCGTACTGCGTCGCGGTGTGGCCGTACTGACCAACCAGCTGCAGACGGCCGAAATAGCGCCGGCGTGGACACCTCCCACGGCGGCCAGATCGAAGCGGGTCCGAGATCAACCACAAGAAATAGTCCGCCTGAGAGGGCAGATCGTCGAACAGTTCAGCCTGGAGGAGATGAATGACCTGGCGTTTCAGATGGGTGTTGAGCCGGACGAGTTATCAGGCACAACGAAAAGGGCGCGGGCCAGATCGCTGGTCAGCTATATGAAGGATCGGGAACGACTTGACGAACTGGTTGAGCTATTGGGTTCTTTGAGACCGGAAGGAGATTTCGAATGACGATCTTTATCGTGGATGAGAGTGGACAGGGCGATTACAAAACAATCGGGGCTGCGCTGCAGGCAGCCAAGTTGGGCGACACGATCCGGGTGCTGAACGGCGTGTACCGCGAACGAGTGAACATCGGCGTGCCGAAGATTGTTCTGGAAGCGGCCGACGGGCATACGCCCGAGATTGACGGCGGCTGGAACGGGAAAACGGTTGAGAGCGGCTTCGCAGCTCAGGTTCAGGTTCAGGCGCCGGGCGTGCTCGTGCGCGGCCTGACTATCCGTAACTGCCCTGGAAGGGGCCTTGGCGTGACGGCCGACAACGTGACCGTTCGCGGTTGCCGGATCGACAATACCTATCAGGGAGCGTTGTACGTCGGGCCCGGCACGAAGGATGACAAGTCGGAAGAGTCGGATGGGCCGGCGGTTCGCGGCATCCTCGTCGAGGGCTGCATCATGAGCCGGATGAGTCAATCGTGGGTGACGGAGACGCGACCGAAGGGAGTCAATGGTGGCATCAATTTCCACACCGTCGAGGACGGGGAATTCCGCAACAACTTCGCGTCGGACGGGTGGGGTGAAATCTTCAACCTCGGTCGCGGATCGAAGCGAGTGCGAGTAGTGGGCAACATCTTCCATTCGGGCAACCATGTGCTCGGCTACCTGAACCGCTGCCAGGAGTGCGAATTCATCGGCAACATCCTGTTCCATGTGCCAGACGCGGCATACAGGAACAAGGATGGCGAGTGGAGCGCGGGGATCGTGATCGGCGACGAGCGCGGCCGCGCGGTTAAGAATTTTCCGTTCTCGCGGGGCAATATCATCCGCGGCAATGTGGTGGTCAACACGGGCGTGCTGCTGCACGTTCGCAACAATACGAAGGATGAGGGCGGTTACGACACTCAACTTCTCGACACCGAGATCGCCTACAACACGCTGGTCGGCGGGCCGTCGACGCGGGGCGGGATCATCATCCAGCCGAACATGCGCGGGCGCAAACATGCCGGCAGCGTGTTCCGCGATAACGTCATCGACTGCTCGGCCGCGCCGAATGGAACCGACATCGGGACGTTCTCCGATGGGGTGGGGGTCAAGTTCGAGCGTAATGCGTGGTCGACTCGGCCGCCGCAGACGATGCAGTCTAAGGATGACCTGTACGGTGTGTTCCTGACCAATCCGGCGGCGGCCATTACGCGCGCCAGGGAGTCGGTGGAGAGCCGGATCGACCTCAACGACTACCGCCCGCGGCCAAATTCGGTCCTGGCCGCTACTAATATCGGCGCGCTGGCGGCGACCGAGCTCACAGAACCGCCCGTCGAGCCACCACCAATCGATCCACCGGTTGAGCCGCCGTTGCCCGACACGGCCGCGTTAGTTGGCCTTACAGATAGCGCCCTCGCCTCCCTGGCTCTAGCGAAGCATGGCATTGCCGACGCCGAGGAGAAACTGCGGCAGCTTATGTCACTGCTGGGAGAAGAAGCGGTATGAGCAAACTTGGCCCTCACTATATCGGCGCGCCCGGTCTGGAAAAATGGATAGCGGCCGGGGCGAAGGTATTCAAATTCGACCCGACCGGACTGGGCGCATCGCATCAGGTCCCGCCCGGCCCGCTGGTGGTGGGCAAGCTGGATCAGGAAGACGCGGCCATTAATCTGACCGACTGGAAGGCGCTTATGAACCGGGGCGTGACGCCCCAGGCCGCGGCTGACCTTCGCTTCAGCGCCCAGCGCAACGTCTATGCCGGCGCGAACCGGCCGCGGGTCGACCGCTACCTGGCTAACCCACGGGTGGACGTGTGGGAAGACGACAACGAGGTCGTCCCCGACACGTCCGACGAGGCACGCTGGTATGCAGCCTACTGCATCGCCATGATGGGGCTGTATGACAGCATCGGCCGCAAGCGAGCCAACTTCAGCTTCGCCGTGGGCACGCCGGACATCCGGCCGGGTCACGCGAGGGACATCTGGCCGCATCTGCTGCCGGCCGTCCGCCATGCGCGCGATAACGGGCATTATATCGCCCTGCACGAGTACATGGGCTTCGAAGCCGACCTGGGCGTCGGCTGGAAGCAAATCGACGCCAATCGTCGGCCGCTGCGGGTCTGGCACGGTCGCAAACAGGCCGATGGCCGACCGGATGAGTCCTATCCGTACGGCTGGACCGTCCTGCGCTACAGGCTCATCTACGACACCTACTTCGCGCCGGCCGGACTGGGAGACGTGAAGCTGCTCATTACTGAACTGGGCTGCGACAGCGTTGAGAGCGTCACGCCGGCGGGGATGCCGGTGGGAACCTGGCGCGAGCACGCGCCGCACTGGCGGGCGGGCGGGCGCGAGCCGGAGCAAGTCTACGCCGACATGCTCCAATGGTACGACGCCCGGATCGGGGAAGACCCCTTCGTCGCCGGCGCGATGGTGTTCACCGTCGGTTCGGTGGGCGTGTGGGCCAAGTGGGACATCGCCGGAACCGACGTGGAGAGCCGGCTGCTGGAACACGTCCGCTATTCGGCCGCCGAGGAACCACCCCCTACATTGCCGCCGCCGGCCCCGCCGCCCACCGCGAGCGGCAACCTGCTACCTAACCCATCCTGGGAGGGGGTGTGGAAGGACAGCGACGAGTGGCCGATGACCACTCAGGACCCGAAGGGGTGGCTGACGCTCTGGAACGTCACGCGCGGCGACGAGTACAAGAACCCGTTCGCGCCCGACCAGCCTTATGGCGTCGGCGAGGCCATCCACAAGTTCCGCAGCCAGATACCTGACGATGAAGAAGAGGACTTCTTCGGCAGCGGCGACGTCACTTACAAAATTTTCGCTAACCACTGCTTCTGGGTGCGGATGAAGACAGCGGTCGATCTGGAACCCGGTCGCTACATGCTGGGCACGCCCGTCTTCACCGACACGTTCCGATGGCATGGCAGCAAGGATTACAATGTCGAGGCCGACCAGACCCAGATCATGGTCAAGGTGGATGGGAAGATCGCGCGCAACTGGACGGCGTTGCCGCCCGGCCGTCTGGTCGACACGACGACGACCTTCGAGCACCCCGGCGGCGAGGCAGAGTTGGCCATCCATCTGCGCTGTAATTGGGCCATCAGCAATAACCTGTGGCCCCACGACTGGAGTCTAGTCAGAGTTCAGGAGAACCAGCCGGAGCCGCCACAACCGCAACCCGAACCCGCACGCCACAAAGCCGTCGTCTTAAAACTTCCCCAAGACATGAGTGGTGTGGAGTGGTTGGCGGCGGCCGAGTATTGCTATCCGTACCGACACACGATGACTGCCTCTCATGATGACATGCTAACCGTCTTGTGTGGAGGCAATGAGCAAAGCTATGCAAAGGTTATGTACCCAAGTCGCCAGCCGGATACGATTAAGGCGCTTGAGGCAGCCGGCTACCGCTGGGAATCTGTGCTGGACGATCCTCCACTGCTGCCATCGGTAAAATTCGACGTTTGGCCGGTCGACGGGGCACGGATGGTAACCCAGGCATTCGGCGCGCGTCCGGAAGTCTACGCCCAGTACGGCTTCCCCGGCCATGAGGGTATCGACCTACGGGCTACGCTTAACGCACCGGTGAGGGCAGTCACCGGCGGTAGCGTGAGTCGCATTACGACCACGGGCAATTACGGTAATCGGATCGATATAACCCATGACGGCGGCTGGGTGACGACCTATGCGCACCTGAACAAGTTCGCCGGACTCAAAGTTGGCGATGCCGTGACAAGCGGGCAGCTTATCGGCTATGCCGGCACGACCGGCAATTCAACCGGCGTGCACCTACACTTCGGCCTGAAGTGTCCTTGGCACAGCTACATCGACTCTAATGGCACGCAATGGCCATTCAATATTTTCGACCCGACGCCGTATCTGGACAAAGTACCGAGTCTGCCCAACCCGCCGGCCGCTATCGATCTGCTGCCCTACCTGCGCGGCACACACCGGATGCAGTTCGACATGGGCTACAACGGCGGCACGCAGACGACGCAGGTGTGGCATCTGTCAAACAAGGATTGGCTGTTCGTTAAGGGCGAGAATGGCGAGTACGAGCGGCTGGGGCTGCGCACGTGGAACGGGCAGGAATGGATTTTCCGCTTCGAGGACACCAGCGAAACGCCTACGAGATTCTATGCCCACTACCTGAGTAAAGGCGGACCGATCGGTGCGCCGTGGTTTCCCCGTTTGGCCGAGATCGGCAAATGGTACGAGACGTCGAAATACGTTCAACACTACCTCAAGGCCAGCTGCGTGGCGCAGAATGGCGGGGACGTGACGGACAGGCTGCGCCTGGTGAGTGGGCCAAGAACCGTTACCTACAGCGAGAGCGGCGTCAAATTGGATTCAGTTATCACGTTGGAATGGGCCGCCGGCGAGCAGTACGACTTCGCCCTCGGCCGCGGCAACGTCGCCTTCCGCGATGGCGGGCGGCGATTCTGGTTTATTGGTGATCTGGAGGGCCGGGCGGACAAGCCATTCAAGAAACCCGGCTGTATTCAAATGGGATGGTAACGGAAATCAAAGGAGATCGAAATGGAAGGTAATTGGACTTTGACCTGGTTGATCGTGGCCTATTTCGGCGGACTGATTACGTCGATTGTCTGGCCGTACCTGCTGGCGTGGATTCAGAATCAGGAACCGTTCGACTGGCGAATGAACGCCGGCCGGGTGCTCGTCGGCATTATGGGTGCGCTGCCGCTACTGGCCTCTTCCGATTTTCTGGCGCAGCTAGGCACGCTGACCTACGTGGCCGCTTTCGTGCTGGGCATGGGCGCGAGCCAGTTGGGCCGCACCGCGCAGAAGACAGTCTCGGCCGTTGCCGGGGCGTAGGAATGTGTGTATCCGGCGAGGCGAGAGCACTTCGCCGGATACGCTTGAAGGCTGGGGATCGTGGAGCAATACGAAGACCAACCGACAGAATTACGGGAATACCTGACCGAGGCCGAGGCCGTCGTCACGGAATGGTACAGTCGCGCAGGCGTGGAAGCGTCGCATGAAAGTAACATCGACAAATTATCGGCACTTCTAGGCTTGAGCGCGGTGATGGAGCCAGAGAAACCGTTTGCAGCTTTTCAGGACGCGGCGCGACTCTATCTGATCGCCGCGTTCCAGATGGGACGGGCACAGGCTTATGGCGACCACAGTCGCGATAGTGAGTGATCTGCATTGTAACTCGACTGTCGGCCTTTGCCCGCCGACGGTCAATCTTGACGACGGCGGTACTTATCGAGCGAGCAAGGCCCAGCGGTGGATTTGGCGGCAGTGGAGCGCCTACTGGCGTGAAGCGGCCGAAGCTCGCGAGAGAGCAGGGGGGCCACTCATCGTCGTCCTCAACGGCGAGTTGGCCGACGACAACTATCACCCGACCACACAACTCGTCACGCGAAACCCAGCCGATATGTTGAAGCTGTCGGCTGCGGTACTGACGCCGATGTTGGACATGCTACAGGAAGGCGACCGCGTCTTCGTGACCCGCGGCACGGAGGCCCACAGCGGCCCGTCGGCGCACCTGGATGAGACCCTTGCCAACGACATCAGCGCCACGCCCTTCGACGAAGATGCCAACATCTATAGCCACTGGCGATTGAAGATGCAGGTCGATGAGGTGCGATTCGACATCGCTCACCACCCGCCGGGCGGCGGCGGCCGAGTGCCCTGGACGCGAGGCAACTTCGCCAACCGGCTGGCAGCGATGACCGCCTTCGAGTGCGCCGAGCGGGGCGAACGGCCGCCGCACTTCCTGATCCGCGGCCATGTGCATCGGCCGGGTGACAGTTACGACGCCTTTTCGGTGCGGGCGCTCATCCTGCCCAGTTGGCAATTGACGACGAGCTTCGGCCATCGCATCGGCGGTGACCCGCTGCCGGTGGGGGGCGTCATTGTGACCTGTGACCGCGGCCGGGCGACGGTAGCAAAGCACTACAGCCATTGGCCGACGGAGGGGTACGCGAGACTATGACTGAGACCTTTACGACGGACGAACTGATTGTTGAGCTACTCAATGCTCGTCAGGCGCCGGGCGACGATCCGACCGCCTTGACGGTCAGGGAATTGATACAAGTCACCGGCAAGAGCGCGATGTATATCACGCGCCAATTGCGAGTCTTGATCGACGCCGGCCAGGCCGAGGTGGTCCGCAAGCCGTGGACGCGAATTGACGGTACGCAGACTACGATACCGGCCTATCGGATGGTGGAGGCGAAGTTAAATGGTGACGAAAGCGGCCGAGATTGAAGTGCGGCGCGAGTTTCGGAAGTGGGTCGAGGTATTCTGGAAAAATCACACGACATTATCTCAAGTCGTCATTGAGGATTTTCCCGACCCGGACGACCCGGAAGCACGGCCGACGCGCTATAACGTGGACGCCATACGTGACCTGGCGCTGCGGGAAGGCGCATTGGTGGAAGGTTACGAGAAACAATAAGATGCCCTGGCCGCCATATGCCGACCAGGGCCGCAGGGCCGAAGCCCGCACCCGCCCACCAAAGCGAACGGGGGAGTATGAACAGTTTTGCACAACCTTGCGCCGTGGTCATGGAGCTTGAAGATGATGAGGTTGTTGAGCAGGTGTTTGCCACCCGGTTCCAGGCCGAGATATTCGTCTATCTCCTCCCCTACGCCATGTCGACGTTGCCCGACGGCCGCCGGGTGAAATCGGCGATATTGTCCCCGCTGGAGGAAGCGCCGCCAGCCAAATTGGACATCTGTCGATAGCAACTCTAACTACGCTCATTCCGCAGGATCAACGAATCCTTGGAGTTGTTTGCGCATGGCCACTCGACGGGAATCAAAATCGTCTAGGGCATTGACGAAACTCCAAAAGTCCTCTTGACTTGATGTTCCAGAATGTGATGCTCTTTCAAGTTGATTAATCACGGTAAGACAAAGGTCGCCGAGTTCGCTACGGGCATCTCCACCGGGATCAAGAATTGTAACCAAGTCGCCAATCTCACCTAGCTTTCTATGAACTTGGTATGCTCGTATGTTGATGTAACCCCTTATGTCTT